>CAWGFH010000012.1:0-14120 GCA_963821795.1 uncultured Alphaproteobacteria bacterium | reverse complement strand
TTGCGCGGAGAAACCGGGCTGCTTCGCCACCATTGACGACGGCATGCCGGCTGTCAGGCCCAATACCGTCTTGAGCGGGTAGAGAGGGCTTGCCCAATGTCGCCAAAGACAACACCAAGGCCGAAAGGCCGAGCGCGGGCAGGCTACCAGAGATTGCCGGCTGAGCTGTGGCGCTGACGGAGTTGAACATGCGGGATGGTCTTCGCACTCGGCACTTGGGCGGATCCGACATGCTCCTCGCAGTACGGGACGTCAACATCCACGTAGATCGGAGAAGATGTTCCGCCGCATTGTCCGAGCCTCGCCGGGTTTCCAACCTTTGGTTTTGGGTTTTGTTGATCTCGGTCAAGGTGGCGCGGCCGCCTCGCGGGTCAGGATCACCTTCCTGTCAATCTTTTGCAGAGCACTGCAATGTCGACGCCGATCAGAGCCGCCATCCTGTTTGCCACCCTCATCGCCTGCCTGCCGGCTCAGGCGCAGTATTTGCTGGGGCTCGAGACTAACATCGAGTTGACAAAGCAGGATCTCGCCATCATCCGTCACACGGTGCACGAACAGGTGCACGGCAAGCCGGTCGGCACAACCGCGAAGTGGAACAATCCAGAATTGCAGAATTCCGGCAAGATCACACTCGTCAAGAAATTCACGCAATCCGGCCAGCAATGCGAAACCCTCGACTACCGGTTGACAGGGATGCGCGAGACAACCGGGCCGGAGCACTATACTCTCAGCAGCTGCCTGCAGCCTGACGGGCACTGGCGGTTGATATAATCGACAGATAAGCGATCCATCGACATCAAGCGTGGCACCGGCGGGATGTTCGATGTCGGCACCGCGGGGGAAGGCCCTGTAGGATCGATGGTGGAAATGCGTAAGGCGGCCGGAGTGACCGCCGACGAGGAATCTTGGCTACTGGCAGGATGCTGCCTGCCGCGAGACCACGGAGTTCGCTTCCCGGATCGCGCGGCCTTCATCGCCGGTTCGCTCCAGGCATTCATTGGCGACTTTCGCCCAAAGCTCCCTTAGCGCCCACGTTGTCGCCTTGTGCGTATGCCTTTCGGCGTCGTCCGGCGTCCACGGCATTTTTAGTGGATACCACAAATGCTGGCATCTCGCTATTTTGAGGAACAGGTGTTGCGAAAGCGCCCTTACATTCGGCGTGAATGGTCAGTGCCTGCCCCAAAAATTTGCACAGCCTGATCGCCCGCAGCGGAGGACGGCCCTCGCACGCCACAACGGCCGCTCGGTCTTGGCGGCGGGAACCGCTCTTGATACCCCTTCTCGGACCTTGCGCGTTTCTGGTGACGATGAAGCAACTTGGTGGGCTGCTGTACAGGGTTCAGTTGGCGCGGTCGTCGCGATTTAGAGATCCGGCACAACAGCGGCCTTCATGTCCTTGATAAGCCAGTGACCTTTGACCAGGATCAAAGTATCGTTGGAATTCGTATGCGCGGCAATCTTGTGTGCTACTTTATCGACGTAAAGGCATTCGAAATACAGGTGAGCGGTGTCGCCCTGCACATCGTATTTGATTCGGAACGCAGGGGTGTAAGCGACCCATTGGTTTTGCGGTTGAAAAGTCCCCGCTGCTTGCCAAAACGCCCTGATCTGATCTTTACCTGTATAGGTCTTACCGCCAGCCGTGATTGTAGCGTCGTCGCTGAAGAGAGACAACATCAGGTTCAAGTTTTTTGTGGTTCCCGCTTCATGGAACGCGATCTCTATCTTGTGAATTTCCATAAAGTATTCGGCATTTTCTTCGGTACCCGCGATTGCAACACGGACGATGCCGACGGCCAAGAGGCAAGAGAGGACCAGTGCACGCATCTTCGTAGCCTCCGTTACACGGTCCGACAGGCCGGCTGGCGCGCCGTTAACGGCCGGCCACCGGCTGCGGGTCACCGAATTGACGACCATGCTAGTTTCCCTATGCTGAGCCTTCGTGTAACGAAGGGACCGCGAACGAAGAACGAAAAAGCGGCGAAATCGGCGTGAGGATTCCAATGCCTCAGCTGACCTCGGGGGGCGGGATGGTCGGCACGTTTCCGGAAACAATCTGCTTTGAACAGTTTACGATCGACCTGCGGCGCGAATGCCTACGTCGAGGGGCGGAGGAAGCACCGTTAAGGCCAAAAAGTTTTACCGTCCTCTGTCTTCTGGCGAGAAATCCTGGCCGGCTGATCCCCAAGAGCGAGTTTTTTGCCACTCTGTGGCCTGGATCGGCTGTAACCGACGACGCCCTAGTTCAATGCATCTGCGACATCCGTCGCGCGCTGCACGATGACACCCAACAGCTGATCAAGACCGTGCCGCGCCGCGGATACCTGTTCGACGCCCCAATTTTGCGCCAAGAGCCGCGGGGAGCCGCCGAGGTGAATGCTTCGCACGAAAGCGATACAACACCCGCAAACCCCCGATCGCTCACGGCCGGCTCCGTTGACCCGCTGCTCGCCCGCATCGATGAGGAATTCGCGCGTCGGCTGGCGATTGCCGTGTTGCCGCTCGCCAATCTCACGGGCGATGCAGAATATGAATATGTGGCTGACGCGCTGACGGAGAATCTGATTACCGATCTGTCTCGCATCCGCGACAGCATGGTGATCACCCCGAATTCGGTCTTTGGTTACAAAGGCAAGTCGGTTCCGATGACCCAGGTCGCTGGCGATCTGGGCGTGCAGTATGTCCTAACGGGCAGCTTGCAGGGATCCAGGCCGCAGTTTCGGGTCAGTGTGCAACTCGCTGAAGCGGAAACCGGGGCAAATCTTTGGGCCGAGCGCTTTGATTGTGAGGAACCCGACATCTGGTGTTGGCAGGATCGGGTGACGCGCCGCATTGCCGGGACGCTGAAACTCGGTTTGGTCGAGCTCGCCAGCCGCAAGGGGTTCCTCGCAAGGCCGGAGGATCCAGATGCGATCGACCTCACTATGCGAGGACTGGTGCTGTTCAACCGATTTGCCGGGCGGACCGATGTCGTCAAAGCCCGCGCTCTGTTCGAGAGTGCGCTGCGGCTCGACCCATTATCCGTCCAGGCATTGGTTGGCTTCGCCGGTACCCATGTACTCGACTTGATGCTCTTGTGGGCCGACGATCCGGCCGGGCAGATACACGCAGCCGATGCGGCGATCGCTCGCGCGCTGGAAATTGACCCGCAACGCGCCGAGGTTCGGTACACCAAGGGAAACTTGCTGATGTTGCATGGCGAGCACGCGCCAGCAATCGACGAATATAGATTAGCAATCGATCTCAATCCGAGTTTCTCGCACGCCTATTCGCGGATCGGCCTCGCCAAGCTGGAGCTCGGCGAACCGATCGCTGCGTTCGAACCAGTGCTGAAAGCCCTGCGGCTCAGCCCGCGCGAGTTCCGGACAAGCCTCTGTCATCTGTATCTCGGCATCGCTGCCTTTCATCTCGAACGCGATGACGAAGCCACGGAATGGTTCCTCAAGGCAATCGCCACCGATTCTCGATACGGTTTACCTCACGCTTGGCTTGCAGCCATTTATGCGCTGGCGCACAGCGTTTCCGATGCCCGAGCCGAACTCGCAGAATTCAACCGACTTACTCCCGGCCATACGGTCGCGACCTTGAGAGCGCGCGAGCGAACAAAGAATCCCACATTCCGGACGCAGCGTGAGCGATTTTATCGGGGGCTTGTTACGGCTGGTCTAGCCCGGCGTTAGCCAGCACCTCAGCGGCCTTCTGGTTCGGCGGCGTCGCGGCGAATTTCCGGAATTCGGCGCATTCTCGGCGTTGCCGCGCGTTCCGGCGAAGGCCCATTGGCGATCTGATTTACCGACCTTGGCCCTCGTTCACCACCGGCTTTTGGGTCAGGCGCTCAGACTGTTGGAAAACGGCGCGCGGCTGGTCATTGTATGCTTCAGTGCGCCACACGGCGGCTGACGGCTCAGCTCGATGCACAGGAGACCACATCCATGACGATCGATGTCGCGACCGGCATTAGTCCGCATTCTCAAGCAAGAGGGGGTGGGTTGGGTTTCGACCTTCCCGGTGTGCCGGGTCAACAACGCGCTCGGCCGCGAAGGGGTGCCGATGCTGATGATGCGCGACGACCGCTATGCCGTCGCGGTCGCCGACGCGTTCTCGCGCATCACCGCCGGCACAAAGATCGGGGTGTGCACCTTCCAAGGGGGCGTCAATGCCGCCGGCATGCAATACGCCTATGCCGGGATGGCGCAGGCCTTTGAGGATGGCTCGCCGGTGCTGTGCATCACCGATGGCGTGCCGGCCGGCGCCTCGGGCAACAGCCAGTACGATGTCGCGTCGGCGATGAAGACCGTGTCGAAATGGTTCGGCTATCTCGACAAGCCCGAGCGCACGCCCGAGCTGATGCGCCGCGCCTTCACCATGCTGCGCAGCGGCCGGCCGGGCCCGGTGATCCTGGCCATTCCCAACGCCACGGCGACATATGACGAGACCGCCGACCCCTACCATCCGGTGAAGGGCTGGAAATCCGCACCCGATCCGGCCGATGTGCGCGCCGCCATCGACCAGCTCCTGCGAGCCCATAACCCGCTGATCTACGCCGGCGAGGGGGTCATCTACGCCGGCGCCTCGGAAGAGCTGAAAGCGCTGGCCGAGCTGGTGAATGTTCCGGTGATCACGACCCTCAAGGCGAAAGGGGCGTTTCCGGAGGACCATCCGCTGTTTGTCGGCGTGCGCGGCGATCAGGTGGCGCACTACCTGAACCAAAGCGACACCATCCTCGCTATCGGCTCGAGCCTGTCGCCGGGCCGCTTCAGCCACGGTATTCCCGACCCGGCGAAGAAGACCATCATCCACTGCAACGTCGACGAATTGCACATCAACAAGATGTATCCGACGGCGCATGCGGTGATCGGCGATGCGCGCCTGACCTTGCAGGCGCTATGCCGGGAAGTGTCTGGCCGCGGCGCCGGCGCCGGACGGAATGCGGGCGATGTGGCGGCGGAGGTGAGGGCGGCGCGCGACACCGCACTCGCCCGGTACCGGCAGGTCATGAACTCCGACGAGACGCCGATCAACCCCTATCGGGTGTATGGCGATCTGATGCAGGTATTGGATCTGAAGAATTCGTTCGTCACGCACGAAAGCGGCAACACCCGCGACCAGCTGTCGACCGTCTTCGACACCTTGATCCCGCGCGGCTTCCTCGGCTGGGGCAATGTCTCCACACTCGGTTTCAGCCTGGCTGCCGCGATTGCCGCCAAGAAGGCGTTTCCGGGAAGGGCATCGGTGGCGGTGACCGGCGAGGCCGGCCTCGGCTACATGCTCGGCAACCTCGAAGTGCTGCTGCGCGAGAAACTCGGGGTCACGATCGTGCATATCAGCAATGGCGGCTTTGCCGGCTATGGACCGGGCTTCTGGGGGCCGGGACACGACCCCTTCACCCACCGGGTGCTGGGGCCCGACGAGGTCGATATGTCGAAGGTGATCGGCGCCCTCGGCTTCCACACCGAGCGGGTAAGCGAGCCGGCCGAAATCATCCCGGCGCTGCGGCGGGCATTCGAAATCAATAATTCGGGTCGCCCGGCCTATCTCGAATTCATCTGCTGCCAGTACCCGGTCTACGGCCAATGGGTCGGCCGGGGCGAGTGACTTGGGATGCAATTGGGGTCCCTGCGCAGGCAGGGACCCATGTTCCGGTCCGCACGATGCCGTTCGTCTATCTGCTCGCCGCTAAACCATATGGGACTCTCTACGTCGGTTCGACCTTCGAACTCGCGCGCCGCGTTTGGCAGCACAAAACACGCGCCATCCCCGGCTTTACCGCCAAATACGGCGTGGACCGTCTCGTGTGGTTCGAAACCCATGAAAGCCTTGAGACAGCACTGGTCCGGGAACGGCAAATCAAAAAGTGGAAGCGTGACTGGAAAATCAATCTGATTGAACGCGAAAACCCGCAATGGGCCGATCTTTTCCCATCCCTCTCGCCGTAGTGCGGCGGACGACATGGGTCCTGTCGGAGTTTATCCTCGGGCCGGCCGCAGGCCGGACCCGTGGGCAGGGACCCGATAAAGCGGAGTGCCGTTGCGGCAAAGCGTCAGGAGTTGCTAAAATTCGCCAAGTGCCAGGTCCCGATAAATGTCAGGCTGGGAGGACACGATGCCGAAGCTGATCCCGTCGTGATGCCATGATGCGGGCGGAAGCAAATCGGGGTTCCTGCGCAGGCAGGAACCCATTTCGCCGGCGACCCAACAGTTGCAAGATGGGTCCCTGCCGTCGCAGGGATCCTGTAAGGAGGAGCATCTACCGTTCCCGCAAGCCGATGTAAGTTGCTGAAACCCGCTAACTCATTTCCAGTGAGGCCCTGAGGAAACCATGCCGAAGCTGATCCCGGTCGGTGCGATGCGCGGCAATTTGGGGTTCCTGCGCAGGCAGGAACCCATTTTGCCGCCGCTCGAGCGGTTGCACGATGGGTCCCTGCCTTCGCAGGGACCCTTTAAACATCAGGCCCTGAGGAAACGATGCCGAAGCTGATCCCCGTCGCCGACGCCTTGAGCAAGCCCTTCTGGGACGCCGTCAATCAAAAGCGGCTCGTCCTGCAGCACTGCGCCGCCATGCGACCGGCTGCAATACCCGCCGCAGCAGGCCTGCCAGGTGTGCAACTCGGCCGCCGGCCTGACCTGGAAGGAGGTCGATGGCAGAGGCCACATCGCGACCACCATCGTGATCGAGGATGGCCGCCTCAACCGGCGCATGCCCGATCAGCCCTATAACCTGGCAATGGTGACCTTGGACGCGGACATCAGGGTCAATTTCTATTCCAATCTCCCGGGCACCCCGCCCTACCAGGCGCCGGTGGGCGCCGCCGTAGCGGTGACCTTCGAGGAGGTGGCCCCGGACCAGCTCATCCACGAGTGGCGGGTCGTCGCGTAGTACCCGAGAGACCGCGGAGTTAGACGAACATCCTTGCAATGATCCCAAGCTGTATCATTGGACGATCGAGAATTCGTCTTATTGGCAGAAGCAGCTTGAGAAGAAAGAACGACACCCCTGTAATTTGCGGGTGAATGAAAATGAAAACCGGCCTTATGACGACAGTCAGAAACACCGTAAATCGAAAAAAATATTTCGTTTCTACGATAGAGGGACCGGCTGGCTGGCAAACCGCTGTGTTCCGAAAGGTATTAGGTCCATTCGCAAATTTCAAAAAACCGGAATTCATTCTCGGCGGGTCAACAACCGATCGAGCAACGGATCAGCATGATCGCACAGTAGAGATCGTTCGTGATCTTGATCCCGTAAGTTGGGAAGAAGCCAGTCAAAAACTGGCCGTTCAAGTGATCGAAGAATGGGCGGCGTCTGAAAGGGAACGAGACGACGCGTTTTATGAAGAACTCTTGCGTCTTACTACTTCCGGACGGCAATAGAAGTGCATTGAGATGAGCGACTTCGATCAGGAGTTCGGATTCTTACCCCCGGAACTCGTCTTTAAGACCCACGAGTTCGTTCGCGCCTACCACGACAGCTTCGGGAGCGGCTGGCGGTTTGTCCGAAAATCCCATATCCGCGCTACCCGAAGCGGCTATCTGAATGACCTCGAACGGCAGATCGTCCGGCAGGGCAAGGTTTTCCAGATCGCGTTGGCGGTAGCGTTGGTCTCGGTCATCGCGGCCATCCTAGTAAACGGCTGGTTCCTGATCCTGGTCGCCGTAGCCGTCGTGGTTGCAATCAAGATGTATCGAAATTTTGGGTTCAATCTCGTCCAGGAACGAGGACTGATTCTCTCGATGGAAATGCTGGCGACGGATTTTGCCGGATGGGGCACGCTCTTTCCACTCGGCAAAAGAACGGCAACCGACTGGTTAGAAACGGTTGCCTTTGGGATGGAGGGCCGTCTGCTCGACACGTATATGCCGTTGGCTCTCCGGGCCAAACTTCTCGATGACTTCCGGCCATCGGCAGGGTCAATAAGGCAGGGAGGGATCTAATGCTTTCATATCATAATCCAGAAGCCGTGCGTATTTTTGAACTCCCGATTTACAGATGCACAGAAGCACAGCATTGGTCCGACGAAAAAGAACGTTTTGAATCATGGATCGAACCGCTTGAAATCGGATTTTATGTTGGCGGCAGGACTCCAGAGCGCGTCAAAATCTGGGAAAAGCATCGAGAAGATTTGTATCAGCGGGCGGTGACCTTATGGGACTTCAATCAGGTTGTCGGATGGATCAGGCTGTATGCGTGGCCCGGCAATATCAGGGCGTATCTATTCTTCCCGAGGGAGCGCGTGACGAAAATCATGCGTCGCAAGACGTTTGAGACCAGACGGGGCAATTTCATCGAAATGTATGTGTTTCCCGAGCAATCGAACGCGGAAATTTTATCGAAACTGAAGAAGACTATTTTGGCAGAAGCGTCGGCTAATTCTCGACTACGCAAGCTCTACGTCGATACGGGCGTCTTGGATGTGTTGGGGCCTCATATTGATTGGATCGGTCTGACAAAATCGAGAGAACGTCGGCCAGTCTTCCAGAAAGACCGTTTTTGGTCAAAATTGGCCGATGCCCAAAAACGGTCTTCAATTTAGGTCACCGATTGACGGCGGGGCAACCGATGGGGCAACTTCGATCCACGCACTTGGCAGAAACCTTAGTGTTCGCGCCGATTCCCAACATCCGCTGGCCGGGCTGACCCGGCCATCCACGCTCGCAGCGCGGCCGTGCCAGCTTCGTGGATCCCCGGATCAGGTCCCACGGCTGTCCGGTTGAGTTTTGCTGGACAAGGGGCATGGCATTGACTCCACTCGGTTCGGGACGTTTCGCCGACGATCCGGACACGAGACGGGGGGTCAACGCCATGCGCCATCATAATAGCGTCTTTCATGGAGTTCTGAAGCATTTGCCGTGGGCCGAGTTTGACCGACTGGTGGCGGTGCACCGGGCGGATTTGCGGGTTCGCCGGCTGACCACGAAGAGCCAGCTGGTGGCGCTGCTTTATGGCCAGCTGGCCGGGGCAGCGAGCTTGCGCGAGATCGTCACCGGTCTGCACAGCCATGCGGCGCGGCTCTACCACATCGGGGCGACGCTGCCGCGCCGGGCAACCCTGGCCGACGCCAATTCGGCGCGGCCAAACGCGGTGTTCAGCGAATTGCTGGCGCTGACGATCGCCCGCGCCCATCGCGGGCTGCGCCGCGCCCTGGCCGAGACTACCTATCTGATCGATGCGACCGGGCTGCGGCTCGATGCCCGCAGCCGCGGCTGGGCGCGCTTTTGCGCGGGCGTGTGCGGCGTCAAGCTGCACGTGATCTACGACCCCGACGCCGACCGGCCGATCTTTGCCGCGATCACCCCGGCCCGGGTCAATGACATCACCGCCGCGCAGGCCATGCCGATCGAGCCCGGCGCCACCTATGTCTTTGATCTGGGCTATTACGACTACGCTTGGTGGGCTAAGCTCGATCGCGCGCAATGCCGCATCGTCACCCGGCTCAAAGCCAACACCCCGTTGACGTGGTCGCGCAGCTGCCCGCGCCGGCCGACGGCCCGATCCTCTCGGACCGCATCGGCCATCTGCCGGCACGCCAAGGCAGCGGCCGAAACAATCCTTTCCAGGACCCGGTGCGCGAGGTTCGCGTCCGGCTCGACACCGGCAAGGTCATCCGCATCCTCACCAACGACCTCGACGCCCCGGCCCAGCAGATCGCCGATCTCTACAAGCGCCGCTGGGCGATCGAGCTGTTCTTCCGCTGGGTCAAGCAGACCCTCAAAATCACGCCGCTTTCTCGGCACCTCCGAAAACGCCGTGCGCATCCAGATCGCCGTCGCCCTGATCGCCTTTCTGCTGCTGCGCCTGGCCCAAACAGCGCAGCGGGCCGTTACCAGCCCGCTCGCCTTCGCCCGCCTGGTCCGCACCAACCTGATGCACCGCAAGCGCCTCGATCGCCTGCTCGAAACCGAGCCGCCACACCCTTTCAATCCGGCTCAACTGGCGCTCCAATGGAACCAGAGCTAAACCGGACAGCCGTGGAACAAGCCCGGTGATGACGACTGCGAGTAGAGGTGTTGTGCTGCACTGCAACCGTATTCGCAGAACCGGACAGCCATGGACCAAATCCGAACAAGTCCGGCCATGACGAGCCCGAGGAGGAGCGAATATTTCGAATACTTGGTTAACGGACAGCCGTGGATCAGGTCCGGGCATGACGGCCGTGGGAAGGCGATCGCGCCTTGTCGGATCACGCTGCCAGAGCATAGAGGAAAGGGGGAGCCATGAGCGCGCCAGAGGGGTATCAGTGGCGGCGAGATAAGGACGGGCTCGGCGTTTGGGAGCACCGCGGCAAGGTCGCGGTGGCTGGTGTCGGACATTCGCCGGTCGACCGCCGCAGCAAGCCCTCCCCCTCGATGGGGGAGGGTTGGGAGGGGGTGATGCAGCAGGCTAGAGCCAGGCGCGCGGTGGCGGCACCCCCACCCCCGCCCTCCCCCATCAAGGGGGAGGAGGTTCTCGGTGCGTTTCCGCCAACACCAGTCAAGACATGAAAAAGCATCCGCCCGACGGTGCCGCGGCTCGAGCCCGCAATTTACGGCGGAACATGACCGAGGCGGAAATCCGGGTCTGGCAAATGCTGCGCGCGCATCGCATGAACGGGCACAAGTTTCGCCGGCAGGTGCCGATCGGCCGCTACATCGCGGATTTTGTGTGCCATGAGGTCCGATTGGTCGTCGAAATCGATGGCGGTCAACACGATTTCTCGCCACCGGGCGAAACCGAGCGAAGCGATTTCCTACGAAACGAGGGCTATCGCATTCTGCGGTTTTGGAACAACGAGGTCCTGGCAAATACCGACGGTGTCCATGAGGCGATCGTCAGCGAGTTGGCGGCATCACCCCCACCCTGCCCTCCCCCATCAAGGGGGAGGAGGTTCTCGCCGACCCACCGCCGAAACATAACGGAAAAGGTCGAGCCATGAGCGCATCAGCCGGGTATCAGTGGCGGCGAGACAAGGACGGGCTCGGAGTATGGGAGCACCGCGGCAAGGTCGCGGTGGCCGGGGTCGGACATTCGCCGGTCGACCGCCGCTGGGACGAAGTCTCGATGGACCAGACGGTGGGCGCCTACTCGATCCTGGCCTGTCAGAAGGCGATGGCCGAGGCCGGCGTCACGCCGGATCAAGTGGACGGCGTGATCTGCTGCGACAGCCATATCGCCGGCGGCAGCGGCGGCTCCGCCTCGCAATGGGCGCCACGGCCCTACTTCGCCCCGCCCTATGATTCGGAGTGGGGGTTGACCCTGGTCAACGCGAAGTGGCTGATCGAGCAGATGGGCCTGAAGAACGTCAGATTTGCCCCGACCGGGGTGCCGACGATCAGCGAAATGGTCGGCATGGCGGCACAGGCCGTGGGTGACGGCCAGTGCCACACCTGTCTCGTCATCTACCCGACCGGCAATCTCGAAGGCCGCTATCGTCGCGGTGGCGAGAACGCCGACGACTACGCCCGCGGTGCCCGCCAATGGACCGCGCCCTGGGGCAATCACGGCGGCAATGATTTCATCAACATCTTCCCGCACGGCCAGTACTGCCTGAAATACGGCGGCAAGCACGACGACCTCGCCCCCTTTGTCGTCAACCAGCACCGGAACGGGCTCTTGACGCCGTGGGGGTACAATGCCAGCCACAATTTGCCGCAGCTGACCATCGAGGACTACGTCAATTCGCGCTACATCCTGAACCCACTGAGGCTGTGGGACTGCGACCGGCCGGTCAATGCCTCGACCGCGTATCTGTTCACGACGGCCGAGCGCGCCCGCAACATGCGAACGCCGCCGGTCTATGTGCTCAATCACTCGCAGCACAATTTTAGGAAGCGCAGCACCCAGGAAGATCTGGACGAGATCGAGGACTGGACCGACCGCGCCGCCAAGCGGATGTATGAGGGCGCCGGGCTCGGGCCCGCGGACGTCGACATCTTCAATCCTTACGACGGCTATGCCCCGATGGCGCAGTTCTTCCTGGAGGGCTTCCAGTGGCACGGCGTCAAGCGCGGCGATGCCTTCGCATTCTACGCCGGCGACATCAGGGTCGAGGGGCCACACCCGTTCTGTTCGAGCGGCGGCAATCTGGGCACCGGCCGCTGCCGCACCGCCATGTACACCGACAGCATCGAGCAGCTCCGCGGCACCGCCGGCCCCCGCCAGGTCAAGGTCCGGGCAGAGACGGCACTGGCCGCCTTCACCACGCCAAGCAGCGGCGGCTGGATCATGTTCGGCAAAGAGCCGAACTGACGGCCTGTGACACCGGAGATCGCCGGCTCGCGGCGATCACTCTCAGCCCCTGACTTCGCAATGCGATGCGATGAAAGGCAGCAAACATGGGACGGCTCGACGGCAAGGTTGCGGCGGTGACGGGCGGAGCATCGGGGATCGGCGAGGCGACGGTCAGGCGTTTCGTTGCCGAAGGCGCGAGCGTGGCATTCTGCGATCGGGACGGCGAGCGTGGCCGGCGCGTCGCGGCCGAGCTCGAGACCGCCGGCGCCAAGGTCGCCTTCACGCAGGCTGACGTTGGCACCGAGGCCGCATGCCTCGACTTCGTCAACGGCGCCGCGCAGAAGTTCGGGCGCCTCGACATCCTCATCAACAATGCCGGCATCCGCAAATACGAGAAGGTCGACGAGGCGAGTGCTGCGAGCTGGAACGAAATCCTCAACGTCAACCTGATGAGCTATGTCTTCTGCGCCAAGGCGGCGGTTCCGCTGATGCGCGCCAACAAGGGCGGCGCCATCGTGAACACCGCCTCGGTGCGTTCCGTCGTCGCCGGCGGCGGCAACCTGCAGTACGACACTACCAAGGCCGCGATCGCGGGCTTGACGCGGGCGCTCGCCGCCGACCACTCGCCAGACGGCATTCGGGTGAACGCCGTCGGCCCTGGCCCGATCTTCACGCCGTTCCATCAGCGCCGCATCGCGGCGGCTGGCGAGACCGTCGAGCAGTACAACGCCAAGGCCGCACAAGGCACCATGCTGAAGCGCCCGGGCAGGGCCGAGGAGGTCGCCGCCGCGATCCTGTTTTTGGCCTCCGACGATGCCTCCTACGTCACCGGCGCCCTGCTCTTCGTCGATGGCGGCATGACGGCGCTGTGAGGAAGCATTCAGGCGGCGCTCACAAACCGGTTACTGTGGCGGATAATTGGTCGAACAAGCAGGAAGGTGGCCATGCCAGTCATCGATGTTCAGGTTCATCCCTTCGATCGAAATCATTCCGGCCGGCCGTGGGCCAGCCCCTCGCACGGACTCGACTCCGCCACCGGCGAAGAGATGGTCGCTGCGATGAATAGTGTCGGCGTGGACGGCGCGATCATGGTCTCGTCGTTCAGCGCCTATGAATACGATCCCAGTTACGCGCTCGAAGTTTACAACACCTATCCTGACAAGTTTCGGGTCGTGACACCGGTCGACGCGACCGATCCGGCGATCGACGATGTGGTGGCGAAATGGGCGGCGACACCCGGCGCCCGCGGCATTCGCATCCGGATGCGCGAGGGCCTGCCGATGGAGGCGGACCATCCCGGTTTGAACCGCGCGTTCACTGCAGCCGCCAAACAGGGGTTGCCGGTCAATTTGCTTTGCTGGGGCATCCTGGACAAAGGGCTGCCGCACATCCGGCGACACCGCGATACGGTCATCGTCATCGACCATCTCGGCCTGCTGCAACCGGCTCGCCCGCCGGTCCCCGCCGATGTTTGGGCCGATCTTCCCAAGCTGCTCGCCTTGGCTCAATACGAGAACGTAAGGGTGAAGATCAGTGGTGCCTGCACGATGTCGCACCAACCATTCCCATACGACGATATCTGGGAGCCGGTACTGCGGGTCATCGATGCGTTCGGGCTGGATCGTTGCATGTGGGGCACCGACTGGACGCGGACGATCGGCATGCTGACCTATGAGCAGGGTGTGGCGCCGTTCCGCGACACTAAACGCCTGTCCGAGAACGACAAGGCAGCGCTGATGGGGGGAACGTTGCAGAAAGTCTACAAGTGGTAGCGCGACCGTACCGATTCGGCTTTGGCCGTGGCCGCCGGGCCACGGCAGGTCAAGGTTCGGGCCGAGACCGCGCTGGCAGCCTTGACCACGCCCCGCAGCGGCGGCGGGATCATGTTCGGCAAACACCCGAGCTGACGGGCGATG
>CAWGFH010000011.1:0-12923 GCA_963821795.1 uncultured Alphaproteobacteria bacterium | reverse complement strand
ATCAAGTTGGGACGGCTGACGGCAAGACAATATTGGCCGATTTCGACGGGAGGCGCCGATGGCAGGCGATCACGCAGCGAAAAAGGGGAGCCCGAAAAAGCAAAGGGCGTCTGGCATGCCTCGATCGGCCGGAAAGAAAATGAAGACCCTACCGGTCGAGGAACTGAGCCGGGAGCGTCGCAGCGAAATTGCGCAAGACGCCGAAGCAAAGCAGTTTCGCGGAAAATCGCCTTCGACTGATCGGTGGCGGCCGCCGGTTTTCTGCGGGTCACCGATTGCGCTGGATCAATGTCCGATACGCGGGGCTCACGCAAAATTTGTCCGGTGAGAGAACCCGTTCCTTGAACCGATGATGGAGACAGCGATGGCGGACGTACCCGTTGAAGTGAAGAAAACGACACCGGCAGGAGCGCCGGTTCCCGATGCGTGGCGCTCGTTTCGTAGTGAAATGGACCGGCTATTCGACCGGTTTGGTTTTCCGTCGTTGCGCAGCATGTTCGACATCGAGCCGGGGTGGCGCTCGGCAAGTTCGTTTAGCTTTTCAGCGCCGGCAATCGATATGAGTGAGGACGACAAGGCCTACACAATCACCGCGGAACTGCCTGGTCTCGATGCTAAAGATGTCGATGTGTCGGTATCCGGCAACACGCTCGTCCTCAAAGGCGAGAAACGGCAGGAGAAGGAAGAAAAGAACAAGAACTATTTCTTCTCCGAGCGCGCCTATGGCTCGTTCCAGCGCGCGTTCGAGCTGGCGACAACCGTCGATCGCGAGAAGATCGCCGCAGATTATTCGAAGGGCGTGCTGACAATCACTTTACCAAAGACGGCGGAAGCCCAAAAGCAAGCGAAGAAGATCGAGGTCAAATCGGCCTGAGAGGAAACCACGGCGGCGGGACTATCGTTCCGCTTCCAGTGGGAGCTGATCCTACAGCAGTCTTGTGCAGCTCGCTGATTACGTGGTTCGGATATCGAGTTTGGCCAAGCTGAGATTTTTCCGCGCGAAGCAAGATCGGAGGAAGAGACATACGGCAGCAGGATTTCATGTGACCCAGACACAGGGACACTCGCCGGCAACCAGTTCCGCGCGTCCATGTCATGCGGGACGAAGGCAATGGCGCGGCCGAAATGGTTCGCATCCTCTGTGCGGACACCGCCGAGCAGGATCGGATCGCCGCAGAGCTGGACCGAGCTGTTAAACGAGCTTCGCCCCAAATCGGGTTGTTAGCAAACTGATCGTTTATCCAGTCGGAGAAAACGGGCCGTTGTCGTGTCCCTTCCTCATACGCCGGTAGCTCCGCGCCTATTGGATGGAGCTTGAACCTGGTTTGCGGGAGGTCAATGCCCCCAGCGGCGAGTGAGCATGGCTCGCTCGATGCGCGTTCTCGCGAGTTCCACTGCGGCGGCGCGCGGCAACACCTTGCCTGAAAAGACCCGATCAAGGATCGCGCGCGTGTTAGCGCGGATCTTTTCAGAAATGGCATTGAAGGCGGCTGCCTCGCTGCCGCCCTGATATTCGACTGCTGCACAAATCACACCACCAGCATTGGCAATAAAGTCCGGTAAGACAAGCACGCCACGCTCGGCGAGCACCGCCTCGGCCTCGGCCGTACAAGGGATATTGGCCCCTTGCGCCACCACCTTGGCATGCAACCGGCCGACATTGCCGGCATGAATTACATCGGGACGCGCCGCCGGGATCCAGATATCGCAGGGAATGTCTACCACCGCGTCCCGGTCGAGCTTGCGCCCATGCGGGTAATCCAACACCGAGCGACCCCCGACCTTAAGGGCGATCAGCGCCTCGACATCGAGCCCGTTGTCGTCGGCGATCGTTCCCTGCGAATCGCTAGCCGCGACAAGCACCGCCTCCTTTGCTGTCAGCAGCCGAGCGGCATGCTTGCCGACAGAGCCGAACCCCTGGACGACAATGCGCGCGGCCGCCAGCGGCAATTCCAATTCGTTTGCGGCCACCTCGATCGCGGCGACGAGGCCAAATGCAGTGGCGCCGATCTCATCGAGCGGAATCCCGCCCAAGGGGCGTGGCAGACCGACAGCGCGGCCGGTCTCGTCTTTGATCCAGCCCATCGCCAGTTCGTCCGTACCCATGTCGGGGCCAGGAATATAGTCGGTTAGATCGGCGATCGCAGTGGCAAAAGCCCGCATCAGGCGCTCCTTGTCGTCGAGTGCCATCTTGGGGTTGGCGAAGATGACCGATTTGCCGCCGCCATGTGGCAGACCGGCGGCGGCATTTTTCAATGTCATCGCCCGCGCCAGACGGAATGCCTCTTCGGTGGAGACATCGGGCGCCATCCGCACCCCGCCAATCGCCGGTCCGCAGGCGATGTTGTCGACCACGACGATCGCTTTGAGCCCGACAGTCGGGCGCCAGATATGGACGAGCTTCAGCGGGCCGAGATCGTCGGCAAAGCGAAACAGATCATCCATGCTCATCCTCGATTGGTTGGGTGGTGCAGCCAAGAGCATCCATGATTGCGCGGAGAAACCGGGCTGCTTCGCCACCATTGACGACGGCATGCCGGCTGTCAGGCCCAATACCGTCTTGAGCGGGTAGAGAGGGCTTGCCCAATGTCGCCAAAGACAACACCAAGGCCGAAAGGCCGAGCGCGGGCAGGCTACCAGAGATTGCCGGCTGAGCTGTGGCGCTGAGGGAGTTGGACATGCGGGATGGTCTTCGCACTCGGCACTTGGGCGGATCCGACATGCCCCTCGCAGTACGGGACGTCAACATCCACGTAGATCGGAAAAGATGTTCCGCCGCATTGTCCGAGCCTCGCCGGGTTTCCAACCTTTGGTTTTGGGTTTTGTTGATCTCGGTCAAGGTGGCGCGGCCGCCTCGCGGGTCAGGATCACCTTCCTGTCAATCTTTTGCAGAGCACTGCAATGTCGACGCCGATCAGAGCCGCCATCCTGTTTGCCACCCTCATCGCCTGCCTGCCGGCTCAGGCGCAGTATTTGCTGGGGCTCGAGACTAACATCGAGTTGACAAAGCAGGATCTCGCCATCATCCGTCACACGGTGCACGAACAGGTGCACGGCAAGCCGGTCGGCACAACCGCGAAGTGGAACAATCCAGAATCGCAGAATTCCGGCAAGATCACACTCCTCAAGAAATTCACGCAATCCGGCCAGCAATGCGAAACTCTCGACTACCGGTTGACAGGGATGCGCGAGACAACCGGGCCGGAGCACTATACTTTCAGCAGCTGCCTGCAGCCTGACGGACACTGGCGGTTGATATAATCGACAGATAAGCGACCCATCGACCTCAAGCGTGGCACCGGCGGGATGTTCGATGTCGGCGCGGCGGGGGAAGGCCCTATAGGATCGGATGGTGGAAATCAGTAAGGTGGCCGGAGTGACCGCCGACGAGGAATCTTGGCTACTGGCAGGATGCTGCCTGCCGCGAGACCACGGCGTTCGCTTCCCGGATCGCGCGGCCTTCATCGCCGGTTCGCTCCGGGCATTCATTGCCGACTTTCGCCCAAAGCTCCTTTAGCGCCCACGTTGTCGCCTTGTGCGCATGCCTTTCGGCGTCGTCCGGCATCCACGGCATTTTTAGTGGATACCACAAATGCTGGCATTTCGCTATTTTGAGGAACAGGTGTTGCGAAAGCGCCCTTACATTCGGCGTGAATGGTCAGTGCCTGCCCCAAAAATTTGCACAGCCTGATCGCCCGCAGCGGAGGACCGCTCTCGCACTCCACAACGGCCGCTCGGCCTTGGCGGCGGGAACCGCTCTCGCTGCCCCGTGGCGGACCCTACGGCCTACCGTCCTAATGGCTGCTTTCGCCGGCTATCGCAGATATCAGCCATGCGATTGTTCGGCGATGCGGCGACGTGGATGACCCTCGTTGCGCTCGCCGGTCACGGCTTCCCAAAAAAACTTCGCATAGAACTCATAGACGCCCGCAGTTTCCTTGGGGTCATACGCGGTTCTCTCCACGACGTGCTCTAGCAGGCTGATCAGTTTGGCCGAGTCCGCGTATAGGGCTTCCATGTCCTTCTCGATCTTTTCTTCCTCCACCACCCCGATCGGGTTGGCGGCAATTTGGTGGTGCGCTAGATGCTGGTTGCGGAGCTTCCGCAACCGGCTGAGCACGGAATGGCTCGATCCGCCCTTCTCGTATAGACGGATCAGCGCAGCCGCCTTCGCCGCCTGACCACGAACCTCCGCATAGACGGGCGTGTTCGGCCAGAGCGAGTCCAGGATCGTGGGGTTTTCGAGATCGTCGGCGATCGAGATGATTTTGATCGCCTCGGTGCGATGATCCCAAAGACGGGACAACCCGAGTAGCATTTCGCGGCGGAGCGCTCGACGCACGACAAGGAAGGTCTGCCCGGCATAGGAATGGCTGACCCGTCCATGTAGGGCTTTGTCGTGAGCGGCGATCCGCCACGACTCGTGAAATTGAACCACCGTGTCGTATTCTTGGACGGCGGCTTTGACCCTCGCGCGAAGGTCGCTCGCCGGATCAACGCTCATGGTCGTCTCTCGGTGCCACAGGCTCCGCACAGGATGTGATGATCAAAAACTCCGTGCTGTGTCGGATGCACCTTATCAAGCCAAATTTTCAGGTTGTGCCAGTGGCTCCCCATGATCTCGCGAGCAAAGCCAGCGGGGATGATGTGGGCTTTGATCAGGTCAGTGCTGGCGCACTGATATCCCCGACAAACCGGTGCTGTCTTCACCGCTCACCGGCCGTGTCTTGCGCGCTTGCGGCTTTCCAGCGCAACCGACCGGCTCGCGAGTAACGGCGGCGGCGCGGCTTTCGGCGCTGGCTGCGGATCGAGCTTGACGAGAATGTCGCGAAGCATCCAGTTCTCATCGCCAAACGGAAGGCGTCCCTCAACGTCGATAAGTTCGATCCCCATAGTCTCCGATATATGGGGTTGGGGAGGCCGAAGCCCAATCGACCGTCAAGACCAGAGTAAAGCGGACGCGCGCGGAATGCCGATGCATGTCTTCTTTCGGCGCATTCTCGGCGTTGCCGCACGTTCCGGCGAAGGACCGTTGACGATCTGAGTTACCGACCTTGGCCCTCGTTCGCCACCGGCTTTTGGGTCAGGCGCTCAGACTGTTGGAAAACGGCGCGCGGCTGGTCATTGTATGCTTCAGTGCGCCACACGGCGGCTGACGGCTCAGCTCGATGCACAGGAGACCACATCCATGACGATCGATGTCGCGACCGGCATTGTCCGCATTCTCAAGCAAGAGGGTGTGGGTTGGGTTTCGACCTTCCCGGTGTGCCGGGTCAACAACGCGCTCGGCCGCGAAGGGGTGCCGATGCTGATGATGCGCGACGACCGCTACGCCGTCGCGGTCGCCGACGCGTTCTCGCGCATCACCGCCGGCACAAAGATCGGAGTGTGCACCTTCCAAGGGGGCGTCAATGCCGCCGGCATGCAATACGCCTATGCCGGGATGGCGCAGGCCTTTGAGGATGGCTCGCCGGTGCTGTGCATCACCGATGGCGTGCCGGCCGGCGCCTCGGGCAACAGCCAGTACGATGTCGCGTCGGCGATGAAGACCGTGTCGAAATGGTTCGGCTATCTCGACAAGCCCGAGCGCACGCCCGAGCTGATGCGCCGCGCCTTCACCATGCTGCGCAGCGGCCGGCCGGGCCCGGTGATCCTGGCCATTCCCAACGCCACGGCGACATACGACGAGACCGCCGACCCCTACCATCCGGTGAAGGGCTGGAAATCCGCGCCCGACCCGGCCGATGTGCATGCCGCAATCGACCAGCTCCTGCGAGCCCATAACCCGCTGATCTATGCCGGCGAGGGGGTCATCTATGCGGGCGCCTCAGACGACCTCAAAGCGCTGGCGGAACTGGTGAATGCGCCGGTGGTGACGACGCTCAAGGCGAAAGGGGCGTTTCCGGAGGACCATCCGCTGTTTGTCGGCGTGCGCGGCGACCAGGTGGCGCATTACCTGAACCAAAGCGACACCATCCTCGCTATCGGCTCGAGCCTGTCGCCGGGCCGCTTCAGCCACGGTATTCCCGACCCGGCGAAGAAGACCATCATCCACTGCAACGTCGACGAATTGCACATCAACAAGATGTATCCGACGGCATATGCGGTGATCGGCGATGCGCGCCTGACCTTGCAGGCGCTATGCCGGGAAGTGTCTGGCCGCGGCGCCGGCGCCGGACGGAATGCGGGCGATGTGGCGGCGGAGGTGAGGGCGGCGCGCGACACCGCACTCGCCCGGTACCGGCAGGTCATGAACTCCGACGAGACGCCGATCAACCCCTATCGGGTGTATGGCGATCTGATGCAGGTATTGGATCTGAAGAATTCGTTCGTCACGCACGAAAGCGGCAACACCCGCGACCAGCTGTCGACCGTCTTCGACACATTGATCCCGCGCGGCTTCCTCGGCTGGGGCAATGTCTCCACACTCGGTTTCAGCCTGGCTGCCGCGATTGCCGCCAAGAAGGCGTTTCCGGGAAGGGCATCGGTGGCGGTGACCGGCGAGGCCGGCCTCGGCTACATGCTCGGCAACCTCGAGGTTCTGCTGCGCGAGAAACTCGGGGTCACGATCGTGCATATCAGCAATGGCGGCTTTGCCGGCTATGGCCCCGGCTTCTGGGGGCCGGGACACGACCCCTTCACCCACCGGGTGCTGGGGCCCGACGAGGTCGATATGTCGAAGGTGATCGGTGCGCTCGGCTTTCACACCGAGCGGGTAAACGAACCGGCCGCAATCATCCCGGCGCTGCGGCGGGCATTCGAAATCAATAATTCGGGCCGCCCGGCCTATCTCGAATTCATCTGCTGCCAATACCCGGTCTACGGCCAGTGGGTCGGCCGCGGGGAGTGAAACAGGATGCAATTGGGTTCCTGCGCAGGCAGGGACCCATGTTCCGGTCCGCACGATGCCGTTCGTCTATCTGCTCGCCGCTAAACCATATGGGACTCTCTATGTCGGTTCGACCTTCGAACTCGCGCGGCGCGTTTGGCAGCACAAAACACGCGCCATCCCCGGCTTTACCGCCAAATATGGCGTGGACCGTCTCGTGTGGTTCGAAACCCATGAATGCCTTGAGACAGCACTGGTCCGGGAACGGCAAATCAAAAAGTGGAAGCGTGACTGGAAAATCAATCTGATTGAACGCGAAAACCCTCAATGGGCCGATCTTTTCCCATCCCTCTCGCTGTAGCGCGGCGGACGACATGGGTCCTGTCGGAGTTTATCCTCGGGCCGGCCGCAGGCCGGACCCGTGGGCAGAGACCCGATAAAAGCGGAGTTCCGTTGCGGCAAAGCGTTTGGAGCTGCTAAAATTTCGTGAAGTGCCGGTCCCTGCGCAGGCAGGGACCCATTTCGCCAGCGCTCGAGTGGTTGCACGATCGATCCCTGCCGTCGCAGGGACCCGATAAACGTCAGGCTGTGAGGAAACGATGCCAAAGCTGATCCCCGTCGGTGCCATGCGGGGCAATTCGGGGTTCCTGCACAGGCAGGAACCCATTTCGCCAGCGATCGAGTGGTTGCACGATGGGTCGCTGCCTTCGCAGGGATCCGGTAGAGAGGAATGCTGTTTTCGGCAAAGCGTTAGAAGTTGCTGAAATAGTGGAATAGATTCCCGTCAGGCTGTGAGGAAACGATGCCAACTGATCCCTTCGGTGCCATGCGCGGCAATTCGGGGTTCCTGCGCAGGCAGGAACCCATTTCGCCACCGCTCGAGCGGTTGCCCGATGGGTCCCTGCCTTCGCAGGGACCCTTTAAACATCAGATTCTGAGGAAACGATGCCGAAGCTGATCCCCGTCGCCGACGCGTTGAGCAAGCCCTTCTGGGACGCCGTCAATCAAAAGCGGCTCGTGCTGCAGCACTGCACCGCCTGCGACCGGCTGCAATACCCGCCGCAGCCTGCCTGCCAGGTCTGCAGCTCGGCCACCGGCCTGACCTGGAAAGAGGTCGATGGACGCGGCCATATCGCGACCACCATCGTGATCGAGGATGGCCGCCTCAACCGGCGCATGCCCGATCAGCCCTATAATTTGGCAATGGTGACCTTGGACGCGGACATCAGGGTCAATTTCTATTCCAATCTCCCGGGCACCCCGCCCTACAAGGTGCCAGTGGGCGCCGCCGTCGAGGTGACATTCGAGGAGGTGGCCCCAGGCCAGCTCATCCATGAGTGGCGGGTCGTCGCCTAGTGGTCAAAGTCCGATGCTTGACACCCAGCCCGGAACTCGGTTCAGGGCCCGAAAGCGATCGTTGGCCGATCCCAGTCACGAGAGCCGAGTTGCGTCGGCTCCGGACCTTCGGCCGGGGCAGATCGAATTCCTCTTCAGAAGGAGCTCATATGACACCGACTGACTCGAAGTACTTGGAGAATGCCTACAACTTGGCACGGCGCAGCTATGAGGAGGGCGGGATCCCGATCGGTTCCGTTCTTGTGAGCGGCGATAAGATAATTGGCGCCGGCTACAACAGGAGGGTACAAGACGGCGACCCCATTGCGCACGGGGAAATGGATGCCATACGAAAGGCGGGGCGCCAAACGAACTACGCTCACACGACATTATACACGTCCCTATCCCCGTGCATGATGTGTGCGGGGACGATAGTGCAGTTTGGAATCCCCCGCATAGTAATCGGAGAAAATAAGAACTTTGGAGGGAATGAGGATTTCCTGCGTCGGCATGGTGTCGAGGTCATAGTAGTGAACCACGAGGAGTGTACGAACCTTATGAAAAAATTCATTTCGGAACGTCCTGTCGATTGGTACGAAGACATAGGAGGGAAATCTAAATAAATGAAATTGATATCGTGGATATATGACGATATTAGATTAAACTCAGCATCCATCGAAAGATATATCGAGTCATGGGCGTACTTTCATTTCGTAAAGGAGGCGGAACCCATAGCAGATTGGAGGCGCGAAGATTTCATCAAGCATTCCCCTCAAGCATACGCGGCGTTGTTCGATCACATGTACGGCAATTTGAATATTTTAGACGGAAAAGCGAGGGCCTTGATATCTTCTACGTCGATCCTAACCGCTATTCTGAGCATTTTGATTTTCAAATTCGAACATGCTGAGGGGTTCTTCACAGACTGCTTGCTGATAGCAACTCTTTTTTCTTTATTTTCTATGTTCCTTGGAGTACTTGTGGTTTCTTTGTACTGGTCTACGCCGGATCAACTTCGGCAACCTGATCTACGAGCATTGGTAGTAAATCTGGTGAAGGTTAGAAATCGCCGCACCATATGCTATCGCTTAGCCTGGTTACTCCATTTGGTGGTTATGGCCGTCGCTTTTTTGCTGTTACTGTCTAGACTGGCGAGCATGGTTTCGGGACCATGAGACGAGTGTGTGAATGCCCGCTTTCCGCCCGACTGAGCCAATCGTCACGGTCGCCGCTGCTGACCGCTTCGGGGCATGAAAAGCGGCTTTCGACGCGAAGGCTGGGGTCCGCTATGGGTCCGACTCCAGCCATAGCAGCCGGGCATCAAGGGTCGGACTTTGACCGCTGTTCGTCCCTGCATACCTTCACTGCCAGAGCATAGAGGAAAGGTGGAGCCATGACCGCGCCAGACCAGTATCAGTGGCGGCGAGACAAGGACGGGCTCGGCGTATGGGAGCACCGCGGCAAGGTCGCGGTAGCCGGGGTCGGACATTCGCCGGTCGACCGTCGCTGCAAGCCCTCCCCCTCGAGGGGGAGGGTTGGGAGGGGGTGACGCTTCCGGCAAAACAAGCAAAGAGATGAAAAAGCATCCGCCCGACGGTGCCGCCGCGCGAGCCCGCACTTTGCGGCAGAACATGACCGAGGCGGAAATCCGGATCTGGCAAATGCTGCGCGCGCATCGAACGGACGGCTGCAAGTTCCGCCGGCAGGTGGCGATCGGCCGCTACATTGCCGATTTTGTCTGTCACGAGGCCCGGTTGGTCGTCGAAATCGACGGTGGCCAACACGACCGCTCGTCGCCGCGGGAAATCGAGCGGAGCGGCTTACTGCAAAACCAGGGTTATCGCATTCTGCGGTTTTGGAACAACGAGGTGCTGGCAAATCCCGACGGCGTCCACGAGACGATCCTCAACGCGGTGGCGACATCACCCCCACGCTGCCCTCCCCCATCAAGGGGGAGGGGGTTCTCGCCGACCCACCGCCGAAACATAACGGAAAAGGTCGAGCCATGAGCGCATCAGTTGGGTATCAGTGGCGGCGAGACAAGGACGGGCTCGGCGTCTGGGAGCACCGCGGCAAGGTCGCGGTGGCGGGGGTCGGACATTCGCCGGTCGACCGCCGCTGGGACGAAGTCTCGATGGACCAGACGGTGGGCGCCTACTCCATCCTGGCCTGTCAGAAGGCGATGGCCGAGGCTGGCGTCACGCCGGATCAAGTGGACGGCGTCATCTGCTGCGACAGCCATATCGCCGGCGGCAGCGGCGGCTCCGCCTCGCAATGGGCGCCACGGCCCTACTTCGCCCCGCCCTATGATTCGGAGTGGGGGCTGACCCTGGTCAACGCGAAGTGGCTGATCGAGCAGATGGGCCTGACGAACGTCAAATTTGCCCCGACCGGGGTGCCGACGATCAGCGAAATGGTCGGCATGGCGGCCCAGGCCGTGGGTGACGGCCAGTGCCACACCTGTCTCGTCATCTATCCGACCGGCAATCTCGAAGGCCGCTATCGTCGCGGCGGCGAGAACGCCGACGACTACGCCCGTGGTGCCCGCCAATGGACCGCCCCCTGGGGCAATCACGGCGGCAACGATTTCATCAACATCTTCCCGCACGGCCAGTACTGCCTGAAATACGGCGGCAAGCACGACGACCTCGCCCCCTTTGTCGTCAACCAGCACAGGAACGGGCTATTGACGCCGTGGGGGTACAATGCCAGCCACAATTTGCCGCAGCTGACCATTGAGGATTACGTCAATTCGCGCTACATCCTGAACCCGCTGAGGCTGTGGGATTGCGACCGGCCGGTCAATGCCTCGACCGCGTATCTGTTCACGACGGCCGAGCGCGCCCGCAACATGCGAACGCCACCGGTCTATGTGCTCAATCACTCGCAGCACAATTTCCGCAAGCGCAGCACCCAGGAAGATCTGGACGAGATCGAGGACTGGACCGACCGCGCCGCCAAGCGGATGTACGAGGGCGCCGGGCTCGGGCCCGCGGACGTCGACATCTTCAATCCTTACGACGGCTATGCGCCGATGGCGCAGTTCTTTCTGGAGGCCTTCCAGTGGCACGGCGTCAAACGCGGCGACGCCTTCGCGTTTTACGCCGGCGATATCCGGGTCGAGGGACCGCATCCGTTCTGTTCGAGCGGCGGCAATCTGGGGACCGGGCGCCTGCGCACCGCCATGTACACCGACAGCATCGAGCAGCTGCGCGGCACCGCCGGCCCCCGCCAGGTCAAGGTTCGGGCAGAGACGGCACTGGCGGCCTTCACCACGCCAAGCAGCGGCGGCTGGATCATGTTCGGCAAACACCCGAGCTGACGGAATGGGACACTGGAGATCGCCGGCTCGCGGCGATCACTCTCAGCCCTGACTTCGGCGATGCGATGCGATGAAAGGCAGCAAACATGGGACGGCTCGACGGCAAGGTTGCGGCGGTGACGGGTGGAGCATCGGGGATCGGCGAGGCGACGGTCAGGCGTTTCCTTGCCGAAGGCGCGAGCGTGGCATTCTGCGATCGGGACGGCGAGCGCGGCCGGCGCGTCGCGGCCGAGCTCGAGACCGCCGGCGCCAAGGTCGCCTTCACGCAGGCTGACGTTGGCACCGAGGCTGCGTGCCTCGACTTCGTCAACGGCGCCGCGCAGAAGTTCGGGCGCCTCGACATCCTGATCAACAATGCCGGCATCCGCAAATATGAGAAGGTCGACGAGGCGAGTGCTGCGAGCTGGAACGAAATCCTCAACGTCAACCTGATGAGCTACGTCTTCTGCGCCAAGGCGGCGGTTCCGCTGATGCGCGCCAACAAGGGCGGCGCCATCGTGAACACCGCCTCGGTGCGTTCCGTCGTCGCCGGCGGCGGCAACCTGCAGTACGACACCACCAAGGCCGCGATCGCGGGCTTGACGCGGGCGCTCGCCGCCGACCACTCGCCAGACGGCATTCGGGTGAACGCCGTCGGCCCTGGCCCGATCTTCACGCCGTTCCATCAGCGCCGCATCGCGGCGGCCGGCGAGACCGTCGAGCAGTACAACGCCAAGGCCGCACAAGGCACCATGCTGAAGCGCCCGGGCAGGGCCGAGGAGGTCGCCGCCGCGATCCTGTTTTTGGCCTCCGACGATGCCTCCTACGTCACCGGCGCCCTGCTCTTCGTCGATGGCGGCATGACGGCGCTGTGAGGAAGCATTCAGGCGGCGCTCACAAACCGGTTACTGTGGCGGATAATTGGTCGAACAAGCAGGAAGGTGGCCATGCCAGTCATCGATGTTCAGGTTCATCCCTTCGATCGAAATCATTCCGGCCGGCCGTGGGCCAGCCCCTCGCACGGACTCAACTCCGCCACCGGCGAAGAGATGGTCGCTGCGATGAACAGTGTCGGCGTGGACGGCGCGATCATGGTCTCGTCGTTCAGCGCCTATGAATACGATCCGAGCTACGCGCTCGAAGTTTACAACACCTATCCGGACAAGTTTCGGGTCGTGACACCGGTCGACGCGACCGATCCGGCGATCAACGATGTGATGGCGAAATGGGCGGCGACACCCGGCGCCCGCGGCATTCGCATCCGGATGCGCGAGGGCCTGCCGATGGAGGCGGACCATCCCGGTTTGAACCGCGCGTTCACTGCAGCCGCCAAACAGGGGTTGCCGGTCAATTTGCTTTGCTGGGGCATCCTGGACAAGGGGCTGCCGCACATCCGGCGACACCGCGATACGGTCATCGTCATCGACCATCTCGGCCTGCTGCAACCGGCTCGCCCGC
>CAWGFH010000010.1:0-18314 GCA_963821795.1 uncultured Alphaproteobacteria bacterium | reverse complement strand
CAAGTTGGGACGGCTGACGGCAAGACAATATTGGCCGATTTCGACGGGAGGCGCCGATGGCAGGCGATCACGCAGCGAAAAAGGGGAGCCCGAAAAAGCAAAGGGCGTCTGGCATGCCTCGATCGGCCGGAAAGAAAGTGAAGACCCTACCGGTCGAGGAACTGAGCCCGGAGCGTCGCATCGAAATTGCGCAAGAGGCCGAAGCACAGCAGTGTCGCGGAAAATCGCCTTCGACTGATGGTGGCGCCCGCCGGTTTCCGCGGGTCACCGATTGCGCTGGATCAATGTCCGATACGCGGGGCTCGCGCAGAATTTGCCCGGTGAGAGAACCCGTTCCTTGAACCGATGATGGAGACAGCGATGGCGGACGTACCCGTTGAAGTGAAGAAAACGACACCGGCAGGAGCGCCGGTTCCCGATGCGTGGCGCTCGTTTCGTAGTGAAATGGACCGGCTATTCGACCGGTTTGGTTTTCCGTCGTTGCGCAGCATGTTCGACATCGAGCCGGGGGGGCGCCCGGTAAGTTCGTTTAGTTTTTCAGCGCCGGCAATCGATATGAGTGAGGACGACAAAGCCTACAAAATCACCGCGGAACTGCCTGGTCTCGATGCTAAAGATGTCGATGTGTCGGTATCCGGCAACACGCTCATTCTCAAAGGCGAGAAACGGCAGGAGAAGGAAGAAAAGAACAAGAACTATTTCTTCTCCGAGCGCGCCTATGGCTCGTTCCAGCGCGCGTTCGAGCTGGCGACAACCGTCGATCGCGAGAAGATCGCCGCAGATTATTCGAAGGGCGTGCTGACAATCACTTTACCAAAGACGGTGGAAGCTCAAAAGCAAGCGAAGAAGATCGAGGTCAAATCGGCCTGAGAGGAAACCACGGCGGCGGGACTATCGTTCCGCTTCCAGTGGGAGCTGATCCTACAGCAGTCTTTGTGCAGCTCGCTGATTACGTAGTCCGGGTGTCGAGTTTGGCCAAGCTGAGGCTTTTCCGCGCGAAGCAAGATCGGAAGGAAGAGACATAGGGCAGCAGTATTTCATGTGACCCAGACAGAGGGACACTCGCCGGCAAACCAGTTCCGAGCGTCCATGTCATGCGGGACGAAGGCAATGGCGCGGCCGAAATGGTTCGCATCCTCTGTGCGGACACCGCCGAGCAGGATCGGATCGCCGCAGAGCTGGACCGAGCTGTTAAACGAGCTTCGCCCCAAATCGGGTTGTTAGCAAACTGATCGTTTATCCAGTCGGAGAAAACGGGCCGTTGTCGTGTCCCTTCCTCCTACGCCGGTAGCTCCGCGCCTATTGGATGGAGCTTGAACCTGGTTTGCGGGAGGTCAATGCCCCCAGCGGCGAGTGAGCATGGCTCGCTCGATGCGCGTTCTCGCGAGTTCCACTGCGGCGGCGCGCGGCAACACCTTGCCTGAAAAGACCCGATCAAGGATCGCGCGCGTGTTAGCGCGGATCTTTTCAGAAATGGCATTGAAGGCGGCTGCCTCGCTGCCGCCCTGATATTCGACTGCTGCACAAATCACACCACCAGCATTGGCAATAAAGTCCGGTAAGACAAGCACGCCACGCTCGGCGAGCACCGCCTCGGCCTCGGCCGTACAAGGGATATTGGCCCCTTGCGCCACCACCTTGGCATGCAACCGGCCGACATTGCCGGCATGAATTACATCGGGACGCGCCGCCGGGATCCAGATATCGCAGGGAATGTCTACCACCGCGTCCCGGTCGAGCTTGCGCCCATGCGGGTAATCCAACACCGAGCGACCCCCGACCTTAAGGGCGATCAGCGCCTCGACATCGAGCCCGTTGTCTTCGGCGATCGTTCCCTGCGAATCGCTAGCCGCGACAAGCACCGCCTCCTTTGCTGTCAGCAGCCGAGCGGCATGCTTGCCGACAGAGCCGAACCCCTGGACGACAATGCGCGCGGCCGCCAGCGGCAATTCCAATTGATTTGCGGCCACCTCGATCGCGGCGACGAGGCCAAATGCAGTGGCTCCGATCTCATCGAGCGGAAGCCCGCCCAATTCGCGTGGCAGACCGACAGCGCGGCCGGTCTCGTCTTTGATCCAGCCCATCGCCAGTTCGTCCGTACCCATGTCGGGGCCAGGGATATAGTCGGTTAGCTCAGCGATCGCAGTGGCAAAAGCCCGCATCAGGCGCTCCTTGTCGTCGAGTGCCATCTTGGGGTTGGCGAAGATGACCGATTTGCCGCCGCCATGTGGCAGACCGGCGGCGGCATTTTTCAATGTCATCGCCCGCGCCAGACGGAATGCCTCTTCGGTGGAGACATCGGGCGCCATCCGCACCCCGCCAATCGCCGGTCCGCAGGCGATGTTGTCGACCGCGACGATCGCTTTGAGCCCGACAGACGGGCGCCAGATATGGACGAGCTTCAGCGGGCCGAGATCGTCGGCAAAGCGAAACAGATCATCCATGCTCATCCTCGATTGGTTGGGTGGTGCAGCCAAGAGCATCCATAATTGCGCGGAGAAACCGGGCTGCTTCGCCACCATTGACGACGGCATGCCGGCTGTCAGGCCCAATACCGTCTTGAGCGGGTAGAGAGGGCTTGTCCCAATGTCGCCAAAGACAACACCAAGGCCGAAAGGCCGAGCGCGGGCAGGCTACCAGAGATTGCCGGCTGAGCTGTGGCGCTGACGGAGTTGGACACATGCGGAATGGTCTTCGCACTCGGCACTTGGGCGGATCCGACATGCTCCTCGCAGTACGGGACGTCAACATCCACGTAGATCGGAAAAGATGTTCCGCCGCATTGTCCGAGCCTCGCCGGGTTTCCAACCTTTGGTTTTGGGTTTTGTTGATCTCGGTCAAGGTGGCGCGGCCGCCTCGCGGGTCAGGATCACCTTCCTGTCAATCTTTTGCAGAGCACCGCAATGTCGACGCCGATCAGGGCCGCCATCCTGTTTGCCACCCTCATCGCCTGCCTGCCGGCTCAGGCGCAGTATTTGCTGGGGCTCGAGACTAACATCGAGTTGACAAAGCAGGATCTCGCCATCATCCGTCACACGCTGCACGAACAGGTGCACGGCAAGCCGGTCGGCACTACCGCGAAATGGAACAATCCAGAATCGCAGAATTCCGGCAAGATCACACTCGTCAAGAAATTCACGCAATCCGGCCAGCAATGCGAAACCCTCGACTACCGGTTGACAGGGATGCGCGAGACAACCGGGCCGGAGCACTATACTCTCAGTAGCTGCCTGCAGCCTGACGGGCACTGGCGGTTGATATAATCGACAGATAAGCGACCCATCGACCTCAAGCGTGGCACCGGCGGGATGTTCGATGTCGGCACGGCGGGGGAAGGCCCTGTAGGATCGGATGGTGGAAATCAGTAAGGTGGCCGAAGTGACCGCCGACGAGGAATCTTGGCTACTGGCAGGATGCTGCCTGCCGCGAGACCACGGCGTTCGCTTCCCGGATCGCGCGGCCTTCATCGCCGGTTCGCTCCAGGCATTCATTGGCGACTTTCGCCCAAAGCTCCTTTAGCGCCCGCGTTGTCGCCTTGTGCGTATGCCTTTCGGCGTCGTCCGGCATCCACGGCATTTTTAGTGGGTTCCACAAATGCTGGCATTTCGGAGAGTAGATCGTGCGCGGATGCCGCCGCGTCCAGCAGCCCCGGCTCGATCAAAGCCGCCGCCTATCCGCAAGCCCGGATCCCGGCCGCTGGGGCCTCGGTCGCCAGCGGCGGTTCTCTAGATCGGGTTTACCGCGTAGCAGAGAACCGCTCTCGCACTCCACAACGGCCGCTCGGCCTTGGCGGCGGGAATCGCTCTCGCTGCCCCGTGGCGGACCCTACGGCCTACCGTCCTAATGGCTGCTTCCGCCGGCTATCGCAGATATCAGCCATGGATTGTTCGGCGATGCGGCGACGTGGATGACCCTCGTTGCGCTCGCCGGTCACGGCTTCCCAAAAAAACTTCGCATAGAACTCATAGACGCCCGCAGTTTCCTTGGGGTCATACGCGGTTCTCTCCACGACGTGCTCTAGCAGGCTGATCAGTTTGGCCGAGTCCGCATATAGGGCTTCCATGTCCTTCTCGATCTTTTCTTCCTCCACCACCCCGATCGGGTTGGTGGCAATTTGGTGGTGCGCTAGATGCTGGTTGCGGAGCTTCCGCAACCGGCTGAGCACGGAATGGCTCGATCCGCCCTTCTCGTATAGACGGATCAGCGCAGCCGCCTTCGCCGCCTGACCACGAACCTCCGCATAGACGGGCGTGTTCGGCCAGAGTGAGTCCAGGATCGTGGGGTTTTCGAGATCGTCGGCGATCGAGATGATTTTGATCGCCTCGGTGCGATGATCCCAAAGACGGGACAACCCGAGTAGCATTTCGCGGCGGAGCGCTCGACGCACGACAAGGAAGATCTGCCCGGCATAGGAATGGCTGACCCGTCCATGTAGGGCTTTGTCGTGAGCGACGATCCGCCACAACTCGTGAAATTGAACCACCGTGTCGTATTCTTGGACGGCGGCTTTGACCCTCGCGCGAAGGTCGCTCGCCGGATCAACGCTCATGGTCGTCTCTCGGTGCCATAGGCTCCGCACAGGATGTGATGATCAAAGCCCTCCGTGCTGTGTCGGATGCACCTTATCAAGCCAAATTTTCAGGTTGTGCCAGTGGCTCCCCATGATCTCGCGAACAAAGCCAGCGGGGATGATGTGGGCTTTGATCAGGTCAGTGCTGGCGCACTGATATCCCCGACAAACCGGTGCTGTCTTCACCGCTCACCGGCCGTGTCTTGCGCGCTTGCGGCTTTCCAGCGCAACCGACCGGCTCGCGAGTAACGGCGGCGGCGCGGCTTTCGGCGCTGGCTGCGGATCGAGCTTGACGAGAATGTCGCGAAGCATCCAGTTCTCATCGCCAAACGGAAGGCGTCCCTCAACGTCGATAAGTTCGATCCCCATAGTCTCCGATATATGGGGTTGGGGAGGCCGAAGCCCAATCGACCGTCAAGACCAGAGTAAAGCGGACGCGCGCGGAATGCCGATGCATGTCTTCTTTCGGCGCATTCTCGGCGTTGCCGCACGTTCCGGCGAAGGACCGTTGACGATCTGAGTTACCGACCTTGGCCCTCGTTCGCCACCGGCTTTTGGGTCAGGCGCTCAGACTGTTGGAAAACGGCGCGCGGCTGGTCATTGTATGCTTCAGTGCGCCACACGGCGGCTGACGGCTCGGCTCATGCAACGGAGACCACATCCATGACGATCGACGTCGCGACCGGCATTGTCCGCATTCTCAAAGAGGAGGGTGTGGGTTGGGTTTCGACCTTCCCGGTCTGCCGGGTCAACAACGCGCTGGGGCGCGAAGGGGTGCCGATGCTGATGATGCGCGACGACCGCTATGCCGTCGCGGTCGCCGACGCGTTCTCGCGCATCAGCGCGGGCTCCCAGGGGGGCTCAAAGATCGGGGTGTGCACCTTCCAAGGGGGCGTCAATGCCGCCGGCATGCAATACGCCTATGCCGGGATGGCGCAGGCCTTTGAGGATGGCTCGCCGGTCTTGTGTATCACCGACGGCGTGCCGGCCGGCGCCTCGGGCAACAGCCAGTACGATGTCGCATCGGCGATGAAGACCGTGTCGAAATGGTTCGGCTATCTCGACAAGCCCGAGCGCACGCCCGAGCTGATGCGCCGCGCCTTCACAATGCTGCGCAGCGGCCGGCCGGGCCCGGTGATCCTGGCCATTCCCAATGCCACGGCGACATATGACGAGACCGCCGACCCCTACCATCCGGTGAAGGGCTGGAAATCGGCGCCGGACCCGGCGGATGTGCATGCCGCGGTCGACCAGCTGCTCCGCGCCCGTAACCCGCTGATCTACGCCGGCGAGGGGGTCATCTACGCCGGCGCCGCGGAAGAGCTGAAAGCGCTGGCCGAGCTGGTGAATGTGCCGGTGATCACGACGCTCAAGGCGAAAGGGGCGTTTCCGGAAGACCATCCGCTGTTTGTCGGCGTGCGCGGCGATCAGGTGGCGCACTACCTGAACCTAAGCGACACCATCCTCGCCATCGGCTCGAGCCTGTCGCCGGGCCGCTTCAGCCACGGTATTCCCGACCCGGCGAAGAAGACCATCATCCACTGCAACGTCGACGAATTGCACATCAACAAGATGTATCCGACGGCATATGCGGTGATCGGCGACGCGCGCCTGACCTTGCAGGCGCTATGCCGGGAAGTGTCCGACCGCAATTCGGGCGCCACGGGCGGCGCCGGGCGGAATGCGGGAAATGTCGCGGCGGAGGTGAGGGCGGCGCGCGACACCGCACTCGCCCGGTACCGTCAGGTCATGAACTCCGACGAGACGCCGATCAACCCCTATCGGGTGTATGGCGATCTGATGCAGGTGCTGGATCTGAAGAATTCGTTCGTCACGCACGAAAGCGGCAACACCCGCGACCAGCTGTCGACCGTCTTCGACACCTTGATCCCGCGCGGCTTCCTCGGCTGGGGCAATGTTTCGACGCTCGGCTTCAGCCTGGCGGCCGCGATTGCCGCCAAGAAGGCGTTTCCGGGCCGGGCATCGGTGGCGGTGACCGGCGAGGCGGGCCTTGGCTACATGCTCGGCAATCTCGAGGTTCTGCTGCGCGAGAAACTCGGGGTCACAATCGTGCACATCAGCAATGGCGGCTTTGCCGGCTATGGACCCGGCTTCTGGGGGCCGGGACACGATCCCTTCACCCACCGGGTGCTGGGGCCCGACGAGGTCGATATGTCGAAGGTGATCGGCGCCCTCGGCTTCCACACCGAGCGGGTCAGCGAGCCAGCCGAAATCATCCCGGCCCTGCGGCGGGCATTCGAAATCAATAATTCGGGTCGCCCGGCCTATCTCGAATTCATCTGCTGCCAGTACCCGGTCTACGGCCAATGGGTCGGCCGCGGGGAATGACACGGGAGGCAATTTGGGGTTCCTGCGCAGGCAGGAACCCATTTCGCCAGCGATCGAGTGGTTGCACAATGGGTCCCTGCCTTCGCAGGGATCCAGTAAAGCGAGTTTATGAGCCGGCCTTTGTGATCCACGGTTGCCGCAAACCTCGGGTTTTCCGGTCCGCACGATGCCGTTCGTCTATCTGCTCGCCGCTAAACCATATGGGACGCTCTACGTCGGTTCGACCTTCGAACTGGCGCGCCGCGTTTGGCAGCACAAAACACGCGCCATCCCCGGCTTTACCGCCAAATACGGCGTGGACCGTCTCGTATGGTTCGAAACCCATGAAAGCCTTGAGACAGCACTGGTCCGGGAACGGCAAATCAAAAAGTGGAAGCGTGACTGGAAAATCAATCTGATTGAACGCGAAAACCCGCAATGAGCCGATCTTTACCCATCCCTCTCGCCGTAGCACGGCGGACGACATGGGTCCCTGCCGCGCACGGACCTGATAAAAGCGGAGCGCTCTTGCGGCAAAGCATCAGGAGTTGCTAAAATTCGTGAATTGCCGGGTTCCCTGCGCAGGCGGGGACCCATTTCGCCGGCGCTCGAGTGGTTGCCCAATGGATCCCTGCCTGCGCAGGGACCCGATAAACGTCAGGCTGTGAGGAAACGATGCCGAAGCTGATCCCGGTCGGTGCGATGATGCGGGCGGAGGCAATTCAGGGTTCCTGCATAGGCAAGAACCCATTTCGCCAGCGATCGAACAGTTGCACGATGGATCCCCGCCTTCGCAGGGATCCGGTAACGACGAAAACCGGCCGTTTCGGCAAGCCGATGTAAGTTGCTGAAATCCGGCAACTCATTTCCAGTGAGGCTCTGAGGAAACCATGCCGAAGCTGATCCCCGTCGGTGCCATGCGCGGCAATTCGGGGTTCCTGCGCAGGCAGGAACCCATTTCGCCACCGCTCGAGCGGTTGCCCGATGGGTCCCTGCCTTCGCAGGGACCCTTTAAACATCAGATTCTGAGGAAACGATGCCGAAGCTGATCCCCGTCGCCGACGCGTTGAGCAAGCCCTTCTGGGACGCCGTCAATCAAAAGCGGCTCGTCCTGCAGCACTGCGCCCAATGCGACCGGCTGCAATACCCGCCGCAGCAGGCCTGCCAGGTGTGCAACTCGGCCGCCGGCCTGACCTGGAAGGAGGTCGATGGCAGAGGCCATATCGCGACCACCATCGTGATCGAGGATGGCCGCCTCAACCGGCGCATGCCCGATCAGCCCTATAACCTGGCAATGGTGACCTTGGACGCGGACCCGCGGGTCAATTTCTACTCCAACCTCCCGGGCACCCCGCCCTACCAGGCGCCGGTCGGCGCCGCCGTCGAGGCGACCTTCGAGGAGGTGGCCCCAGGCCAGCTCATCCACGAATGGCGGGTCGTCACGTAGTTCAGAGCGCCGACGCTGCGCGCGGCCAGGAGATGTGTCTGGCCTGACGCCGAAAACTCGTTTATGAAACGGTTGGAGTTTCCATGTCCAAAGAGTTTGATACGCGTCAAGTTCTCGGACCGTTCGTGAACCAAATTTATGTATCTCAACTCTGTGACTTGGACGAGCGAGTCTGGGAAATATTCCGCATGCATGCGAGAGAGCGTGGCCCTATCGAGCATGGGAGCCACGACTACCTTATCGTTCGAATGATGCATATCGCGGAATCGACCAGCAACGGGATCAGGATGGACGCAACGTGGGGGCTGATCCCGCCTGCGATGTCGCTGGTGCGTGATCGATATGAGCAGACAATTCGGTTTAGCTGGCTGATCCGCAATCCGGATAAAGGGGAATACGAAAAGTACGAACGCTTTATGATAGCGAAAATTCGGAATGTGGTGCGGAACATCGCCCCGGAAACCGTAGAACGCTTTGCCGAGGTCGGTCAGGTGCTTCCTTTGTGGACGACCCAACAGTTGACCAAGGAGGAGCGCGACTATCTGGACGAATGGAAGAGATTAGATTTGCGATCGATGGCCGCTAAGCGCGACGAATTCCCGCCAATTGCTAACAATCGCCTATCAAATGAAAAACTCGAACCGTGGTATAACGCCGTCTATTGTCAATTGAGTTCTATATCGCATTACGATCGCTTTGCAGTGGAAATGGTACGGCCCCGGCCTGCTGAAGACGGCAAAGTGGTAATGGATTTCGAGCCGCATTGGCCGAGGTTACTCATATTATACACGGTTCTTCTCGACATCATCCAGTGTTATGAGGGGACAAGCGTTTGCTTCGACCGAGGCACTTCAGTTACGTTCGAATCACTGTTCATTGAATGGGTGTCATTGGCATCTAAATATGAGGGATGAACCAAGAAATCTATCCGCAGTAGGTGGGCAGCATGGTGCCAGTTCCACTTGGCAGGGCTCAACACGCATCATGCAAACTGCGCAACTGCCGCGAGAGCTAAGACAGGCGCCAGCGGTTCCCGCCTGGCTTGTGCACCGAAGCTCGAGCGGGCACCCAGGTTGGCGCAAACCGGGATGGCCAGCGGTCAGCGTCGATTACTGGGCAGCAGGTCTTCATCATGCAATGCCGTAAGAACATAGAGGAAAGGTGAAGCCATGGCCGCGTCAACCGGGTATCAGTGGCGGCGAGACAAGGACGGGCTTGGCGTCTGGGAGCATCGCGGGAAGGTCGCGGTGGCCGGGGTCGGGCATTCGCCGGTCGACCGCCGCTCTTTCCCTCCCCCTCCCCCCCCCCCCCTTCCCACCCCCTCATACATACACATCTATTTTTTTTTTTTTTTTTTTTTTTTTTTTTTTTTTTTTTTTTTTTTTTTTTTTTTTTTTTTTTTTTACATCAATCAATACATAAAACATCCGCCCGACGGTACCGCTGCGCGAGCCCGCAATTTACAGCAGAACATAACTGAAGCGGAAATCCGAGTATCACAAAACAGCACGCACAACACATAAACGGATACAAGTTACGCCGGCAGGTACCGATCGACCGCTACATTGCCGATTTTGTCTGTCAAAGGCCCGGTTGGTCGTCGAAATCGACGGCGGCCAACACGATCGCTCGTCACCGAGAAGAAAACGAGCGAAGCGATTTCCTGCAAAACCAAGGCTATCGCATACTGCGGTTTTGGAACAACAAGACCAGGCAAATACAGACGGTGTCCATGAGACAAACGTCAGCGAGTTAGCAAAAAACCCCCACCCCACCCTCCCCCATCAAGGGGGAGGGAGTATCACGCCCTCACAACACGCCGAGTACAAAAGAAAGGGGGAGCCATGAGCGCCAGCCGTATCAGTGCGGCGAGACAAGGACGGCTCGCGTTGGAGCACCGCGGCAAGGTCGCGTGGCGGGTGTCGGCATTCGCCGGTCGACCGCCGCTGGGACGAAGTCTCGATGGACCAGACGGTGGGCGCCTACTCGATCCTGGCCTGCCAGAAGGCGATGGCCGAGGCTGGCGTCACGCCGGATCAAGTGGACGGCGTGATCTGCTGCGACAGCCATATCGCCGGCGGCAGCGGCGGCTCCGCCTCGCAATGGGCGCCGCGGCCCTACTTCGCCCCGCCCTATGATTCGGAGTGGGGGCTGACGCTGGTCAACGCGCAGTGGCTGATTGCGCAGATGGGCCTGACCAACGTCAAATTCGCCCCGACCGGAGTGCCGACGATCAGCGAAATGGTCGGCATGGCCGCCCAGGCCGTGGGTGACGGCCAGTGCCACACCTGTCTCGTCATCTATCCGACCGGCAATCTCGAAGGCCGCTATCGCCGCGGCGGCGAGAACGCCGACGATTACGCCCGTGGCGCGCGCCAATGGACCGCGCCCTGGGGCAATCACGGCGGCAACGATTTCATCAACATCTTCCCGCACGGCCAGTACTGCCTGAAATACGGCGGCAAGCACGATGACCTCGCCCCCTTTGTCGTCAACCAGCACAGGAACGGGCTGCTGACGCCGTGGGGGTACAATGCCAGCCACAATATGCCGCAGCTGACCATCGAGGATTACGTCAATTCGCGCTACATCCTGAACCCGCTGAGGCTGTGGGACTGCGACCGGCCGGTCAATGCGTCGACCGCGTATCTGTTCACCACGGCCGAGCGCACCCGCAACATGCGAACGACGCCGGTCTATGTGCTCAATCACTCGCAGCACAATTTTAGGAAGCGCAGCACCCAGGAAGATCTGGACGAGATCGAGGACTGGACCGACCGCGCCGCCAAGCGGATGTACGAGGGCGCCGGGCTCGGGCCCAACGACGTCGATATATTCAACCCTTACGACGGCTATGCCCCGATGGCGCAATTCTTCCTCGAGGCCTACCAGTGGCACGGCGTCAAGCGCGGCGACGCCTTCGCGTTCTATGCCGGCGATATCCGGGTCGAGGGACCGCACCCGTTCTGCTCGAGCGGCGGCAATCTGGGGACCGGGCGCTGCCGCACCGCGATGTACACCGACAGCATAGAGCAGCTGCGCGGGACCGCCGGCCCCCGCCAGGTCACGGTTCGGGCAGAGACCGCGCTGGCGGCATTCACCACGCCAAGCAGCGGCGGCTGGATCATGTTCGGCAAACACCCGAGCTGACGGCCTGGGACACCGGAGATCACCGGCCCGCGGCGATCACTCTCAGCCCCTGACTCCGCAATGCGATGCGATGAAAGGCAGCAAACATGGGACGGCTCGACGGCAAGGTTGCGGCGGTGACGGGTGGAGCATCGGGGATCGGCGAGGCGACGGTCAGGCGTTTCGTTGCCGAGGGCGCGAGCGTGGCATTCTGCGATCGGGACGGCGAGCGCGGCCGGCGCGTCGCGGCCGAGCTCAAGACCGCCGGCGCCAAGGTCGCCTTCACGCAGGCTGACGTTGGCACCGAGGCTGCGTGCCTCGACTTTGTCAACGGCGCCGCGCAGAAGTTCGGGTGCCTCGACATCCTCATCAACAATGCCGGCATCCGCAAATATGAGAAGGTCGACGAGGCGAGTGCGGCGAGCTGGAACGAAATCCTCAACGTCAACCTGATGAGCTACGTCTTCTGCGCCAAGGCGGCGGTTCCGCTGATGCGCGCCAACAAGGGCGGCGCCATCGTGAACACCGCCTCGGTGCGTTCCGTCGTCGCCGGCGGCGGCAACCTGCAGTACGACACCACCAAGGCCGCGATCGCGGGCTTGACGCGGGCGCTCGCCGCCGACCACTCGCCAGACGGCATTCGGGTGAACGCCGTCGGCCCTGGCCCGATCTTCACGCCGTTTCATCAGCGCCGCATCGCGGCGGCCGGCGAGACCGTCGAGCAATACAACGCCAAGGCCGCACAAGGCACCATGCTGAAGCGCCCGGGCAGGGCCGAGGAGGTCGCCGCCGCGATCCTGTTTTTGGCCTCCGACGATGCCTCCTACGTCACCGGCGCCCTGCTCTTCGTGGATGGCGGCATGACGGCGCTGTGAGGAAGCATTCAGGCGGCGCTCACAAACCGGTTACTGTGGCGGATAATTGGTCGAACAAGCGGGAAGGTGGCCATGCCAGTCATCGATGTTCAGGTTCATCCCTTCGATCGAAATCATGCCCTTCGGCCGTGGGCCAGCCCCTCGCATGGACTCGACTCCGCCACCGGCGAAGAGATGGTCGCTGCGATGAACAGTGTCGGCGTGGACGGCGCGATCATGGTCTCGTCGTTCAGCGCCTATGAATACGATCCGAGCTACGCGCTCGAAGTTTACAACACCTATCCGGACAAGTTTCGGGTCGTGACACCGGTCGACGCGACCGATCCGGCGATCGACGATGTGGTGGCGAAATGGGCGGCGACACCCGGCGCCCGCGGCATTCGCATCCGGATGCGCGAGGGCCTGCCGATGGACGCGGACCATCCCGGTTTGAACCGCGCGTTCGCTGCGGCCGCCAAACAGGGGTTGCCGGTCAATTTGCTTTGCTGGGGCATCCTGGACAAGGGGCTGCCGCACATCCAGCGACACCGCGATACGGTCATCGTCATCGACCATCTCGGCCTGCTGCAACCGGCTCGCCCGCCGGTCCCTGCCGACGTTTGGGCCGATCTGCCCAAGCTGCTCGCCTTGGCTCAATACGAGAACGTAAGGGTGAAGATCAGTGGTGCCTGCACGATGTCGCACCAACCATTCCCATACGACGATATCTGGGAGCCGGTACTGCGGGTCATCGATGCGTTCGGGCTGGATCGTTGCATGTGGGGCACCGACTGGACGCGGACGATCGGCATGCTGACCTATGAGCAGGGTGTGGCGCCGTTCCGCGACACTAAACGCCTGTCCGAGAACGACAAGGCAGCGCTGATGGGGGGAACGTTGCAGAAAGTCTACAAGTGGTAGCGCGACCGTGGCGATTTAGCTTCGGCCGTAGCCGCCGGGGCACGGCAGGTCAAGGTTCGGGCCGAGACCGCTGGCGGCCTTGACCACGCCCCGCAGCGGCGGCTGGATCATGTTCGGCAAACACCCGAGCTGACGGGCGATGACACCAGAGACCCCGGCGCGCGGCGATTACCCCCAGCCACGTGCCGTGCTATTGGTCAAAATCTAGCGCTGGTACCAGAGACTTAGGGCCGATTCGCACTACGCTGGCTGGGTTTTGACGGCACCACGGGGTTCAGAATTCCACATGGACCTTGAATCCGACGACGGCCGCGTCGCGAATGTTTGATTGCCCATTCGGCCGGATGACGTATTGGAACTCCGGTCGGAAATCAACGCCGCGATACACGTGGATGTTGTAATTGGCTTCGACGAACATTTCACGGGTCTGCACGCCGGTCGCCCCGTTGCTGAAAGGGATGCCTAGTTCGCCTTCCTCCCCCTGTACCCTGCCGAGCGGGCCGCTCATCGTATTGTAATTGAAGAACAACGCCACTGCGTCTTCCGGCCGTGCGCGCCAGAAGCCGCGATCGACAAGGCCACCGAAGTACTGCTCGGCAAAGGCCGAGACGTTGGGGTTGTTATGGGCAAATCCGGCGAGGGCGATTATGCCGTCCTGGTCGCCCTCGCCCTGGCGAACCAGCATCTGGTCTGTCAGCACCCAGAGCTGCGCGTTGTGGGAACGGCCCGCGGGCGGCTCTCCGGGCGCGGTTGGCAGCGCGCTGAAGAAGCTGTCATAGAGCGTGGTGTCGTAGCCGAACCCGAACTTGTAATGTCCGGGCAGATTGTGCGGACCCAGCGACGGTTCATAGGCGATCTCGACCGGCACATATACCCCGCTTGCCTGAGATATGTTGTTTGGAAAGCCGTTTCCGAAATAGTGATCCGTGTAGAGGCCCTGGTTCACTTCATAGACACCGGTTTCGACATAGGTGTCCGCTGTTGGGCGCCCGCGGATCCGGCCAGCCCATACGCCGTTGGGAAAGGCGCTGTGCCCGAGATCGCCGGCGGGCAAGGCCTTGGGGTCACCGCATATGGCGTTGTTCATCGAGAAGCAATAAAGCGGAGAGCTCGCAAAATCGTTCTCGACGTTCATCTGCCCGACCGCAATGTCGACGCGTTTGTCGAGCAGCGTCTGCTCGGCATAAGCCGAGACGAGATGCACCAATACGTTGCCGCTGGCGCCGTAGATTTCCTGCACCGGCGCCACGCTGTCGCCGATCAAGATGCTATCGCTGTAGCCGGAGCGGCTGACGAAGATGACGTGGGTGGAGAGGCCGGTGATTCCAGCGCGGCGCTGCCAATCGATGTCGACCTCGAGACCCACCTGATTGGCGAAGGTCGCCCCCCGGGTGATCCCGCCGCTAACGTTGCCGGCGAATTCCGAGGTGAAATCGAGCAGCACATAAATGCCCTGGTTTGCGAGATCGGTGAGTATCCCGCCGGGATCACCCAGCAGGTGCTCGACCTGTGGCGGCGGGATCGCCATCCCATTCCGCCGCATCACGACTTTGGGATCACCCGGCGGCTGGTCGACGAATTGTGGCGCGACGGAAGCGGGGGCGGCGATGCCGTGTTCGGCGGCGACAGCTCCGAGCTTGGAACGGCGCCGCCACTGCTATTCGTCTGGGCCGCGGCCGGCGACGCCAGAGCCAGACCCAGCAACAGCGCCGGTGCTAAGAGGGGCCGCATCTGGGTTCGCGTCAGTCGGCGCCAGCGGCTGCTAGACTGTCCTCGATCTGCTCCAGGCTGCGCCCCTTTGTCTCCGGCACCAGCCGTGCGACGAATACGAGCGCTACGACACTTAGGACGGCATAGACGAGGAATGCGCCGGCGCTGCCGAACGCGCCAACCAGGTCGAGAAAGGTCGCCGCGACGATCAGGTTGAAACTCCAATTCGCCACCGCGGCGAGGCTCATCGCCCGGCCGCGCAGGGCGAGCGGAAAGATCTCCGCGATCAGCAGCCAGAATACCGGTCCGAGGCCGATCGCGAAGAAACCGACATAGGCGGCAACCGATATGATCGCCACCCAGGCAAGCTGGCCCGACACGCCGGCGTGAAAGGCTCCGGACAGCACGAACAGCGTCAACGCCATGCCGCCGAGGCTCCAGAACAGCAGTTGCCGCCGGCCGAGCCGGTCGATCAGGCGGATCGAGACGATCGTCATGATCACGTTGACCGCGCCGACCCCGGCCGTCGCCAAGATCGCTGTTGCGGCGGAAGACAGGCCCGCGGATTGGAATATCGTCGGGGCAAAATAGATTACTGTGTTGATCCCGGTGATCTGCTGAAACATCGCAAGGCCGATCCCGATGACCAGGGGCCGTCGCAGACGCGGCGCGAGCAGTTCGGACGCATTCGCCAGTTGCCGGCCTTCGCGTGCGATGTCTGTCCGCAGGGTATTGAGCTCACCCGATACGTCGGCGGTGCCGCGCAGGTGACGCAGCACTGCCTCGGCGTCTCGCATTCGGCCGTGACCCGCAAGCCAGCGTGGGCTCTCAGGAAGAAACAGCATGCCGGCCGATAGGATAATGCCGGGAAGCGCCCCGAGAGCAAGCATCCAGCGCCATCCTCCGGATGCCCCCGCCAGCGCGAAACCGACCAGATAGGACACCAATATCCCGCCGGTGATGCAAAGCTGGTTCAGCGATACGATCGCGCCCCGGTCGCGTGCCGGCGAAATCTCGGCGAGATACAGCGGTGTCAGCATCGATGCGACGCCGATCGCCAGCCCGACGAGAAAGCGGCCGAGCAGCAGGAGGATGACGTTCGGGGCGACGGCGGAGATGAGGGCGCCAGCGACGAACAACACGCCGGCGCCCAGGATGACGCGGCGGCGTCCGGCGCGGTCCGAGAGCTGTCCGGCCATCGCCGCACCGACCGCCGCGCCCGCCAGCGCAATCGCGACGACGACCCCTTGCATCGTCGGCGAGAGGGACATTACCTGCCGAATGAAAAGGAGCGCGCCAGAGATGACGCCGGTGTCGTAGCCGAACAGCAGGCCGCCCAGCGCGGCCACCGCCGCGATGAAATAGAAGTACATGGCATTTCCCCTGTTAGGTTGTGAATGGAAATCATATAGCAACTGCCAGGCTAGGCACGCAGGCGGGGATTGGCCAGCGGTTGCTGCTTCGGACCTTGGGGTCGTCGGCATTTGACCGTGGCCTGGCATAAGGGGCTGCCGAGACAAGAACTATGATCGATCGAGTTGCAACGAGTGCTCGCTATTCAGAAAATACTCGTCCAAGTCGTTATTTTATATTGTCGTCAGATTACGGTGACAGTTTACAAGATAATGGCTTCCAGCCGATAATTTGAAAGAGGCCGAATTGGAGGCGAGCCGGTGGCCTGGATCGCGCGCGCGGCTGTGCCGGGTTTGTCGCATTACATCACGCAGCATCAACAGCGAGTTGATGTCCAGCTCTGCCAGATGTACGTGCATGGCGGGGTGCGACACGCGCATCGGGGTATCTGCGGGTGCGGCGAGGTCGGCCGCTGGCCGACCGCGAAAGCCGTGGAGCAACCGGGCGCCTTTGACCTTGGCGATCATCGCCCGTGCTTCCAGGCGCGTGATCGGGCAACGGCGCAGAAGATCTTCTTGAGGAGGGCCGTCCCGGCCCTCCTCAGTTCTAAAGATAACGATTAGCTCGCCGGCCGAGCGACCCCTACCAGTTTATGGCCGTCGGGATCACGCAGATAGGCAAGATAGGCGCCATTCGCACGGACGCCCGGCGGATCCTCGATCGACGTGCCGCCATTCGCAACGCCGGCTTTGTGCCAGGCCGCGGCCTGTTCGACGCTGCTCATCGAGAAGCCGATCGTGCCGCCATTGGCGTGGCAGGCCGGCTTGCCGTCGATCGGCTTGCTCACCATGAACCGCCCGCCATTGTGCGAGTAGGCGAGCCGGCCTCTGGCGTCCTCGGTGGCGGGCTGAGCGCCCATCGCGGTAAACAGCGCATCGTAGAATTTCTTCGACCGGGCGATATCGTTACTCCCGATCATGATGTGGCTATACATTCCGTTCTCTCCTCCTAAAAAAAGACAAAGGACCGGACCACGACATTCTTGCGGCATGGGGCGTCGATGGGCACGGTTGGGTCGATACAGGCCGTATGGAAAGACCAGCGCGAGACCGAGCCGTCGGTCACCGAGTCGTAGCATTTGAGCATCGAGACCTCGGTGGGCGTCTGCCGGGGAAACCAGTACCACTCATGATTGGGGCGGTAGGTGAAGCGGGTGGTCTCGCCGACGCGGTCGTCGTAGATCCGGTAGTTGTTGATGTAGGGCTGGTCGGCGAAAGAGGGCCAGGCGCACAGCACGAAGGGGAACTGCTCGACGGTCTCGATCGGCTTGGCGAGGTTGATCGACATGAACCGGCGTGACATCTTCCGATCGGCCTCTTCCTCGGTGTAGTGCTGCGTGCGTCCGAAGTTCCGCAGGTTTTTGGTGAGCAGCTCGCGGCAGCGCACGCGGCCGCTATTGTCGTTCAAATCGTTGTGCACCAGGTTGGCGTAATTGGCGTTTACCCCCGGGTTGTTGCTGTCCTGGTCTTCGGTGCGGTCGCCCGTGTAATCCTTGTCGAAGACGTCGTGGTTGTAGACCAGCGCATCGGTCGCGTCCGGGAAGAACCGAGCAGCAGCTTCTCGATCTCCGGATAGTACACGCGCTCCACCTCGGCCGCGTCGTAGATGTTCGTGCACTTGGATCGAGGTGCGCCAGCGACAGGCCGAGCCGGTCCATGCATTCGGGGCTGGTGGGCGAGAGGCCCGGGTGGTACTCGCCGATGCGCCGCGCATCGCGCAGCACCTGCGGGAAATAGAGGTTCTGGCGTCGGTTGCCCTGCTCATTCGTGCGCAGGATCCCGCCGCAATGTCGGCGCGCGCCGGGTCCCGCCAGACAGCGTTGGATGGGACGACGGAGTAGGTCGGCCGCTCGTAGACCGTATAGGGCAGCGGCAGCGCCACGCCGCCTGCCGGCGCCTTGAGGCTGTTCGACTGGCGGATGTACTTCGCACACTCATCGTAG
>CAWGFH010000009.1:0-303072 GCA_963821795.1 uncultured Alphaproteobacteria bacterium | reverse complement strand
CCCGGCACACCGCGGCCGAGTTCGCGCTGCCCGCCGCGCGCGTCCTTGAGCAGCTGCAGCGGCTCGCCGGACCCGTATCGCGGCCGCACTGAAAGAGCCTTACGCCTGGTGCTGCCGGTGGCGGACTTCAAGCGCTTCGCCGAGCGGCTGCGCGCGGCGGGCACCGAGTTCGTCATCGAGCCCTACGTCCGCTTCGCGGGCGAGGTCGGCGAGCAGTGGACGATGTTCTTCTACGACCCGGCGGGCAACCCGCTGGAGTTCAAGGCCTTCGCCGACCCCGTCCCAGCTGTTCGCCCGCTAGCGGCAGGCCCCGGTCAGGCGGGCGGCGGCCTGGTAGGCGGGCGGGGGCTGGTAGGCAGGCGGCGGCTGGTTAAGGTGAGGCTATCACCGGCATGATCATGGACTCGCCACGGAACAGCGGCGTGCGCCGTACCCGCCGCTCGATCGAGGCGGCCGACATGGTGTACCCGAGGAACAGCAGGAGCGAGAACGCCTGGAGCACGATCCACGGCCAGGGCGAAGGAGAAGTTGGACAGTACCAGTCGTTGAGCGCGTGCAGCACCGCGGCGATGGTCACGCCGAACAGGATCAGCGGCACCCGGCGCCGCGGGTAGTTGACCGCGATACCGATGAAGAAGCCGGCGACCCCGGCCCAGATGGCGTGCTGGAACCCGTCCACGAACACCCGGTAGGCGAAGCCCAGTGCGCCGATGACCGCAGCGTTGGCGGACTGCGCCTGGCCGCCGCCGCGATGGCTCGATCGAGGTGTACTGCACGCCTCCCGGCACGCCGAAGGTCAGCCCGGCGATGGTGCCGAGGAACATCCACATCCGGACGTCCAGCTTCACCGAGCGCAGCTTCAGCAGCCCCAGCGCGGCCACCAGGATCGGCAGTGCCTTGGTGATCTCCTCGTTGAACCCGACCAGCAGCGCGCCGACGCTCAGGCGCTGATGTTCAGGCGCGGAGTTGACGTTGATCGTGATGACGCTGATCCAGATCATCACCCAGATCGACGATGCCCAGCCCGATCAGAGTCTCCTGCTTGCCGTACGGCCCGGGCCGGATCAGCAGCCAGAACGCGACCCCCACAGCGGCGCGACGTACAGGCTGTACGCCCAGCCGGGCGTGGTCAGGTCCCTCGACGAGGCGAACAGCGCCAGGAAGACCAGCGGGAGCAGCGCGTAGGCGATGACCAGCAGCCGCAGCCCCTGGCGCCAGCCGGGTCGGTCAGCCAGCTCCGGACCGGGACCAGGATCTGGACCGCGGAGGCCAGCCCGTCGCCGAGTCAGCCCGGCGGCCGGGCGTGCCCCGGCGGCGCCGGTGCCCTCCCAGTTCAGCCCAGGCGGGCTGGAAGGAGCCCGGCTGGAAGGAGCCCGGCGGCGGGGGAGCCGCGGCCAGCGGGGGCGGTGGCCCGGCGGACGGGAGCCCGGGGCGGTGGCGGTGGCGGTGGCGGTGGAGGCGTGGCGGCGGGGGCGTCCACCCGGGTCAGGCCGGTCGGCGGGGCCGCCTGCGCGACGGGCTCAATGTGCAGCACCGGCCCTTCCCCCGAGCCGAGGTTCAAGTCGAGCGGGCGGTCCGATCGCGACCCGGGTGACCGGCTCCCCGTTGAGCAGCGTCGATGACGAGCCGACGTTCTCGAACACCCACGCGCTGGCGCCCCAGCGCAGCCGCGGCGTGCTGCCGGGAAACGAACGGGACGTCGGTGACGAGGTCGTTGTCTGGCGAGCGCCCGATTCGCGCCGTCTCCCCGGGACGAACGGTGAGGTCCTTCCCGTCGAGGGTCAGCCGCACCTCGCCGCCGGCCGCCCCGTCGCCAGCCGCCCCTCCGCCCGGCACCAGGCGCCCGGCACCACGGCGCCCGGTCCACGGCGCCCGGCGCCCGGGGCCAGGTACCATGGCGCCATCAAGGTACGACGGCGCCGGGCCCGGCGCCGGCGGACAGGCGGCCAGAAGTTCCACCCGGCAGGCGCCTCCGGCCAGGACGGGTCGGGCCGCCAGCCCGGGTCCGGGCGCCACCCGGCGGGCAGCACGGCCAGCCCGGCGGCGGGTTGAAGGCCGAGCCTGCCGCGTCCAATGGCGGACCGAAAGCGGCTCCGAAAGCGTCCATTACTGCCCCGTTCGTGGTTAACCGCACCTCGCAGGACAACGTTACGGCGCCAGCCCCGCTCACTGAAGCCGGTATCGGGTGGTAAGCGAGCGCCCGGCTAATGGCCGGCCGCCCAGCGGTCACCTAGCTCGCGGCTCGCTGATCTGGGTCCCGATCGGGGTCGGGGTCGGGTTGCGCCCGCGGCTGGCCGAGAAGATCCAGCCATTGGCCCAGTTCCTCGCCGCCTTTCCGGCCAATCTGCTGTTTCCGGTCTTTGTCGTGGCGATCGTGCATTTTGATCTGAACCCGAATATCTGGCTCAGCCCGCTGATCATTCTCGGCACGCAATGGTACATCCTGTTCAACGTTGTCGCCGGGACGACGGCCTACCCGAACGACTTTCGCGAGGCGGCGACCAATTTCCGGATGAAGGGCTGGCAATGGTGGCGGGAGGCGATGCTGCCCGGGATCTTTCCCTATTTCATTACCGGGGCGATTACGGCGGCGGGCGGTGCGTGGAATGCCAGCATTGTCGCCGAGTCGGTCTCCTGGGGTGACACCAAGCTGACCGCACGGGGGCTCGGCGCCTACATCGCCGATAACACCGCCGCCGGGAATTATCCGAAGATCGTGCTCGGCATCGCGGTCATGTCGCTTTTCGTCACCCTGTTCAATCGGTTCCTATGGCGGCCGCTTTATACTTACGCCGAAGACCGACTGCGCCTCGACTGAGAACATCCAATGGCCGCGATAGATACGCTGCATGAAACGACGGTCCGCGACCCGATCCTGACCTTGCGCGACGTGAATCGGGGCTTTGCGCGAGGTTCCGGCGAGGTGCGGGTCCTTGAAGACGTCGACCTGTCGTTGTCCAGCGGCGAGATCGTGGGTTTGCTGGGACGTTCCGGTTCAGGCAAATCGACCTTGCTGCGGATCATCGCCGGGCTGATCCGGCCGAGCAGCGGCGACGTGGTCTACCGCGGCGAGCCGGTGACCGGCCCGGCCGAAGGGATCGCGATGGTGTTCCAGACATTCGCGCTGTTCCCGTGGCTAACCGTCTTGCAGAATGTCGAGGCCGGGCTAGAGGCGCTGGCCGTGCCGCCCCGGGAGGCCCGGCGGCGTGCGCTGGCCGCGATCGACCTGATCGGACTCGACGGTTTCGAATCCGCCTATCCGCGCGAGTTGTCGGGCGGAATGCGGCAGCGCGTCGGCTTTGCCCGGGCGCTGGTGGTGGAGCCGACCATCCTGCTGTTGGACGAGCCCTTTTCCGCGCTCGATGTGTTGACCGCCGAAACGATCCGCACCGACCTTCTCGATCTTTGGATCGAGCGCCGGCTGCCGACCAAATCGATGTTGCTGGTCACCCACAATATCGAAGAAGCGGTGTTCATGTGCGATCGCATCCTGCTGTTTTCGTCGAATCCGGGGCGGGTTTCGGCGGAGATCGAGGTGAGGTTTGCGCATCCGCGCAATCGTCTCGACGCCGCATTTCGCGGGCTGGTCGACGACATTTACGCGAAAATGACGGCGAGGCCGACGGCGGGGTCTGCCGAGCAGCCGCACAAGCTGCACCTCGCGAGCCGGCTGCCGGTGGTTTCCACCAACATGATGGCCGGGCTGATCGAGACGGTCGCGGCAGCGCCTTACCAGGGAGAGGCCGACCTGCCGGAAATCGCGCGCTCGCTGCAACTGGAGGTGGACGAGTTGTTCCCGGTCGCCGAAATGTTGCAATACCTCGGCTTTGCCGAAATCCGGGAAGGCGACATCCGGTTGAGCGCCGCCGCACGCAGCTTTGCCGAACTCGATCCGCAGTCGCGCAAGAGGGTCTTTGCGGAACATCTTTTGGCCTCGGTGCCGCTGGCCCAGCACATCCGCCACATACTCGACGAGCGCCCCGGCCACCGTGCACCGCGGGTGCGCTTCGAGCAGGAGTTGGAGGATTATCTGAGCGATGCCGCCGCCGAGGAAACCCTCGACGCCGTGGTCGATTGGGGCCGTTACGCAGAGATCTTCGCCTATGACGACCAAGCCGAGACGTTCAGCTTGGAGGACCCGAAGGGGTGACGGCTGCGGCGGGTCGGGACCCGGCGCGCACCGCGGGCGGACCGGCGCCGTGGGCGGTCATCAGCGGCTGACCATTCGCGGCGCCGCGTTCCCATCGAGACCCCGGCCTATTATAGCCGGCCGATTGTCTTTGTCAGGCGCCCCACTGACTGCGCGCGCCCCCGGGAATTGGCGGCGCCGGGGCCTGCGCGTCTCCTGACCGTTGCGACACAGAGCCGCTGCCGTCGCCGCCGAGGCGGTCGCCGCGGCAGGCGAGTGTCTCTGCGCCGGACATTTTTACAGCCGGAAGCAGCCCGCTCGGATAGCGAAAATCATGATTAATATCTGCCAAAGTAACTCTGTAACCCGCTGATGTGACGCAATTCCATTTGCACGATGAAAGCAAGAGTAACCATAATTCATCGTTAACTTAACCTTGATGACATGACGGAGATGTTTACACGGCGATTTGTCTTTTTACCTTAAGACAATTCCTTAATAATTAATATCCATATAAATCAATTTTTTATAGTACTGGCATGGGTATTGCTTTGTCACTGGCCTTAGCCGGGCCCGTTGGTTACCGGCGCAACAGAGCAGTTCAGCACGTTGCTTGAACCAAGGAGTTAATCATGTCGTTGCGTAAATCATTGACCCTCGGCGTTTCCGTTGTCGCCTTGTCGGTGGGTTTGGCCTATTCGGCCCACGCGTCGACGGTGCTGCCGGTCACCAATCTCACTTTCAACATGTTGACCAGTCCGCTGGGCCAGCCCAAGAACTTCTTCACGACTGTAAACCCGATTGGCTGGTCAATTGGCGCCGCCGCGCAGATCGACAACCTTATCTATGTCGGTCAGCAAGGTTCCGAGAGCTATGAAAATCAGACGCATGGCAATATTTACGGCGTTTATAGCAACCCCGGATTCTCGAACACCGTTCCGGCCGGCACCAACTTCTTTCAGGCCGATGGCAATCCACAGTATGAGAGCACGATCTTTCAGACTGTTTCCGGGCTGACGGCCGGAAACACATACACCCTTCAGTTCCAGCAGGCCGCCGGTCAGCAAGGCTTCCCCAATGGTTTTAGCGGCGCCACCACCGAGGAGTGGAAGGTGTTTCTCGGCGTGGGCGGCATCGGCGTCAACTGCACGACAAATCCCTGCACCGTCACTGGCACCACCAACAATCAGGAGGAAGATTCGACGCCGATGGCGAACGGGTCGATGATGAACGTTGATTGGAATAACGTTAATCTGAGCTTTACACCCACCATGGCGGACCTTGGCGGTCACTCCACCGGGAGCGCGGTATTGACGTTCCTGGCGTGGGGCGACAACGGCAGCACCACCAACCTTCCGCCGACGGTGTTCCTCGAAGGCGTGAACACGCCGCCGGTACCGACGCCGGAGCCGGCGACCTTGTCGCTGATCGGCGCCGGCCTGATCGGCCTCGGCGCGCTCAGTCTGCGCCGGCGCGTCAGGCGCAGCGCCGCGGCCTGATCAGACCATCGGTCGAGCGCCCGGGCGAGGTTTCGTCCGGGCGCGGGCTGCGCAACCGGGATGGACGCCCTTGTCTGAATTCATCGAACACCATCAGCAGCTTTACGCCTTCCTGTTCAGCACGATCAGGCTCGGCACCTGGCTGCTGCTGCTCGCCGTGGTCTTCCTGCCGCTGGAGCGCCTGTTTGCGCTGCGGCGTCGCAAGATTTTCAGCAGGAGCCTCGCCGGCGATATCGGCTTCTACTTCATCAGCGGCCTGGTACCCGCGCTGCTGCTGACCCCGTTGCTGGCGCTGGTGGCCGTGGGCGCACACGCGCTCGTGCCGTGGCGCGTTCAGGCGGCGGTTGCGAGCTGGCCGATTTGGGGCCGCGCGCTGGCGGCGTTGGTGGTCAGCGAGGTCGGATTTTACTGGGGCCACCGCTGGACCCACGAAATCCCGTTCCTGTGGCGGTTCCACTCGGTTCATCATAATCCTGCGGAAGTGTATTTCCTGGTCAGCGCCCGCGCCCATCCGATCGACAATGTGTTCACCCGGCTGTGCGGTCTGATCCCGGTCTACCTCCTCGGAATTGCAACGCCGCTTACCCCCGCGGGCGGCACCGTATCGGCGCTCTTGGTGCTGGCCCTCACGATGTGGGGTTTTTTGATCCATGCCAATCTGCGCTGGCGGCTGGGTCCGCTCGAATGGCTGATCTCGACCCCCGCCTTTCATCACTGGCACCACACCCTGGCCGAGCCGCGGGACCGCAACTTCGCCTCGATGCTGCCCTGCATGGACTGGATCTTCGGCACCTATTACCTGCCCCGTAGGGAATGGCCGTCGGCCTACGGGATCGAGGCGAAATTGCCGGGCTCGCTCGGCGGGCAGCTTTTGTATCCGCTGGGTCTGGATCGGCCGGGAGACCGCTTGACCGAGACCGTCGCGGCCGAGCGCTGAGAGCCGCCAGCGGAGAGCACGCGCTCGGCCGGGAAGAGACGCCGGCTGCCAACTCCCGGCGCACACGCCGGCCCGCGGGCGACATCGCCCGGTAGACGAGCCGCCAGCACCCGAGCCTAGGCCACGCGGCTCAGCCTCGCTCTTGTGCCGGCCAGGCCGATCGGGGAAAATCGACGCATCGCAAGAGGGGAGGTGTCGATGCGCCGGGTCGGACCCAACAGCCACACCGAAATCTATTTCGCCGGCTGCAATCCGAGCTTTGTCGAGACCAGCGACGGCTACGTGATGATTGACTCGCCGCAGCAGCCGATCGACGCGGTGCGCTGGCGCGAGCGCATGGAAGACAAGGCGCCGATCCGCTATCTGATCAACACCGAGCCGCATGGCGACCATATCTCCGGCAATGCGTATTTCACCAATACGAGGATCGTCGGGCAGGTCCAGCTCCAGCAATGCTTCGAGCGGTATCTCTATGCGTTCGGATCGCTCGACGAGAAGCGCGAGCGCTTCAAGCAGACCGATCCCGACAGCGTCTGGCTGGTCGGCCATCCCGATTACCCCGCCGCCAACCCGCCGACCTTGACCTTTGACGACACGCTGACCCTGAACGTCGGCAACCACACCTTCAATATCATCCACATGCCCGGACATACCGCGCCGCAGACCTCGGTCTACGTCCCTGAAGAGGGGGTCGTGTTCACCGGCGACAACGTCTTTTACAAATGCCGCAGCTGGCTGCAGGAATGCGACCCGTGGGAATGGCTGGCGGCGCTGAAGAGCATCGAGGCGCTCGACGTCGAAACCATCGTCCCGGGGCATGGCGACCCGTGCACCAAGGCGTATCTGAAGGAGCAGGGCCAGATCGTCGAAAACTGGGTCGGCTATATCGAGCGGTTTGTCGATCGCGGCGTGACCCCGGACGAAATCCTCAAAGGCCCGGTCGAAGTCGCCAAGCAGGACCCCTATCCGATCGGACAGCGCCTGTTCATGCTCGATGAGCGGCTGACCGACATGACGGTGCGCAACCTGCACAAGCGCATCTCGGAAAAGAAAGAGGCGGCACCGGCTTCCTAAGGCTTCGCCGGCGAGGGCCGGCTCGGCGGCGGGTTACGCCAAGGCTCGCCCTGTCGTCTACCGCTTCACGGCGCCGATATCGAGCGTTCGCGGCGGCTAACACAGAGGGCATCCGCTTGATCCGGCCGCTGACACTATGGTGACGTAAATTCGCCACCTCTGGCGCCCGGCTCTTTACGAAAAATTTACTGCCGCTGCCTAGCTTCGCCGGGTCTGAGGACTCGGAAGATGCGACAATTATTGCTTAGATTGCGAGGGCTGTGGGCCGACATCCGCGTCGCGCTCGACGCATTGGGCGCGGCCATCCAAATCCGCATCATCAACACGACGGAACGCGCCGTCCAATATCGCCAGGGTCTCCTGCACCGGCTGCAGCAACAGCGGGCGGCCGCTCTAGCCGCCTCCGGTCAGGAGCATGTCCAGGTGGCGATCAGCCCGGTCGCCGGCTCGCCAGCCGGACACCCCGATAACGTGGAAGAAGGTTACGGCGAGGAGCACTCGGGCCCCCGCCGCCACAATCGAGTTCGCGACCAAATTCGCACCCGTCACCGAGTGAGCGCAGGGCTCGCTCGGATGCGGACAATCCGGAGCCTTGTGCGCGACGAAAACGGCGTCGGCGCCGTTGAGTTCGCGTTCGTCGCGCCGATGTTCTTGCTGCTGCTGCTGGTGATTGCCGAGCTCGGCCTGACCCTTGCTACCCAATCGGTTTTGGACGGCGCGACGCGGGATGCGGCGCGGCTGATCCGCACCGGGCAGATCCAGTCACAGAGCAGCCCGATCGGCTCATTCCAGACTCTGCTGTGCTCAGAGATGAGCTCGCTGATGACGGTCTCGAACTGCGACAGCAATGTCCTCTTCGAGGTGCAGTCCTTTAGCGGTTTTGGTTCGATCGCCTTTTCGTCGTGCACAATGAACAACAATGCGAGCGGGACGGGTACGAAGTGCACTTTTGCGGCCACTAGCGCCGGCCAGATCGTCGGCGTCCGGACCACCTATACAAGATCTTTCATCGTGCCATGGGTCGGAGCGTGCCTGAGCGGCGGTAAGTGCTGGACCGGCCCCGGCTCGACCGGCGGCTCAGGCTCCGGCACTGGCGGGATAACCCTGACTTCGACCGTGATCTTTCAGAACGAACCGTTCACGTGATCGGGCGGAACCAGCCGGCACTCGGCAGCAGCCTCGCCCGCGACCGGTCGGGCACTGCGATCATCGAGTTCGCGTTCATCGTTCCGATCATGCTGATCATGTTCTTTGGCAGTTACGAGACTGCCAACCTCGTCCTCGCCTATATGAAGCTCGAAAACGCGGCTGAGACAGCCGCCGACCTGATCGCACAAAGCACGGTCAATAACGTGCTGTCGAGCACGGACTTCACTAATTTCACCGATGCGGTGGAGCAGGTGCTGTCGCCGTTGCCGACGAGCGGCAGCCAACTCCAGATCGCCTATGCCAGCGTGACCTACAGTACCGGCAGCCCGGTCATCGACTGGCATCTCGAGGTGAATGGGGCCACTGCGCTCTCCATTAGCAATATCTCCACCAGCCAGAATCTGGCGAATCTCGGCAGCGAGACCAACGGGTCAACGGACAGTGTAATCATTGTCAAGCTCACCTACGCCTACACCTCAACTTTCAGCCATGTCCTGAAATCGTCCTATGCGCTTTCCGAATTGGCCTTCAACCGTCCCCGCTACACGAACTGCGTGGCGACATATTTGAATACCGGCAGCGCATGTCCATGAGACCGGGGCGGGCAAAAGGGGAGAGCCTGTCGATGCTTCATCCAATACGCGCCGTCACGACAATTTTGCGCCGGCTATTCCAGCAGCGCGAGGGAAGCATCGCGGTCATCTTTGCCCTTTGCGCGATTCCCATCTTTATTGCCGCAGGCATGGCGATCGACATCGGCCGCGCGTACATGGTGAAGGTGCGACTCGGCGCAGCACTCGATGCGGCGGCGCTGGCGGTTGGGTCGGAGGCAGGCAGTCAGACGGCGGCGCAATTAGCGACGGATCTGCAAAATTATTTTACTGCGAACTATCCGTCGACGGCGCTGGGCACCGGCGTCACGGTCGCGCCGGTGCCGGCGAACGCCAGTCTGACGGCATCGACGGTCAATTATCAGGCTCAGGCAACGGTGCCGATGACCCTGATGCGCCTCGTCGGCATCAATAACATCACGGTTACGGCCACCGCTCAGACCAAGAAGACCTCCGGGCTGGAAATCGCCCTGGTGCTCGACAATACCGGCTCGATGCTTTGCGGTCCAAACGACGGCGCACCCAGCTACAGCAACTCCACTTGCGCTACCGGAGTGGTGGCCTCGGACACGAGTTGCACCAACCCGAGCAATGGCAGCCGCATCTGTACCCTGATCAACGCCGCCACCCAGTTCGTCAACACCCTGACCAGCGCTATTACCAGCTCCCAGCAGCTTTACATTTCGGTTGTTCCGTATGCAACAACCGTTAATGTCGGCAGTGCGTTGTGTACCGGACCCACCAGCTGTACCAGCATAGCAACGTCCGGTGGCAATTTTACCGATTTGCGCGGCAACATCATGCCGGTCACTCCGATCATCGGCACCACAACCAGCGGCAGCACGACGATCTCCAGCGTCTCGGTCTACAGCGGGCAGAGCAGCAGCTATGTTTCGGGCACTGCCGCCATTCAGGCGGGGATGTACATATACGGACAGGGCGTCCCGAGCGGCGCGACGGTCAGCAGCGTCGGCAGTTCGTCGATCACGATTTCCTCGGCTGCGTCGCTGACCTTCACCGGCAACTCGCTGGCGGTCGGACCCAGTAGCGGGAACACGAGCAGCCCTTATACCGACCCGACGACGTTCACGACCACGGGAACCTGGACGACTACCAGCAAGACCGTCACGGTCGCCAGCACCAGCGGAGTGGCGGTGGGGATGGTCGTCACTAGTACCAGTAGCGGCATCCCAACCGCGACGGCCACCACCGTCTCATCGTTCACTGCCACGACGGTCACGCTATCAGCGAACCCGACCGTGGCGCAGACCAGCAAGCCGTTGACCTTCAGTCTGGCCGGCAGCGCGACGAGTGGTAGCACGACGATCAGCAGCCTCAAGGGGACCACGGCCAGTCTTAACAGCATCGTGGTCGGCATGGGGATAAGCGGCACCGGTATCCCCGCCAATGCCTATGTGACAAGCCTGACCGGCAGCCCGCCTTCGTCTCTGACCATTTCGGCCGCTGTGACGTCGACGAAGAGTGGCGATATCCTGACGCTTACCAATCTTGGGGCGACCACGACGACCGGCAGCACGACAGTCTCGAATGTCTCCTTCACGCCGACCGTCCCGAGTGTCGGTCAGGTGGTCGTCGGCAACGGGATTCCGGCCAACACAACGATCACCGCCGCGCCGAGCACGGCAGCTCAATACGCTGCCGGCACCGGCTCGCTGACAATCTCCCAGAACGCGACGACGCCGAGCAATTTCTCCAGCGCAACGGGCACCTGCTGCAATACCACGCTGGTCGCGTTCACGCCGATCACCTACAATTCGGCCTATAACACGGCCAGCCCAGCGGGTTCTTCGACCACGGCCAACTGGGGCGGCTGCGTGATCGAGCCGACCAGCTCCGGGGAAAACAGCTCCGGGACCGGTGTCTTGGCCGCCTCGGTCACCGATCCCGATTACAGTGAGCCGACCAGTTGGCCGAACTGGTATCCATTTTGGTGGCCCAAGGACTCGAGCAATTCCTGGACCAGCGGTACGGTCCAGGCGCAGAGCACGGCCACCGAGACCCAGGGTGCGGTGGTCACCGATTGGCTTGCACTTGACGGCCCGAACCAGGGCTGCCCGGTGCCGATGATCCCGCTCACGGATGCGACCACGACCGCAGGCCAGACCACGATCCTGAACACGATTTCCAGCATGTGGCCCCGCGACGCGGGCGGCACTCAGGTCCATATCGGGATGATCTGGGGCTGGCGGGCGCTCTCTCCCAACGGGCCGTTTACCCCGACCAGCGGCCACCCGCTGAGCTACGGCAACGCCGCCAGTACCGGATGGAAAAAGGTCGTGGTGCTGATGACAGACGGAACCGAGGAATGGCCGTCGACCGACAACATGACCGGCCTCGGCCAGATCGCCGACGGCAAAATCGGCACGACGAGCACGTCGACGGCAGTGACGAATTTGGGCTCGCGCCTGGCGAACGTCTGCAGCAACATGGCGTCCAGCGGCAATTTCATTATTTATACGATCGGTCTCGGAAGCGACGGAGCCAGCAACACCGACCTGCAAAATTGTCCCGGCAGCACTGGCGGCTATTTCGAGCCCGCGACCACGAGCAACCTCCAGACCGTATTCCAGGACATCGCGAAATCGCTGCTCGCACTGCGCCTCACTGAATAGCCGGCGCAATCCGCGACGACCGCGCACCTTCCGGGTCTTGGGACTTACCGGAGGGCGATCAGCGGGGTCGCGGGCGCCCGACGGCCGCGATCATGGACCGGCGCCAAGCCGATCGGGCCGCCGGAATCCATTCTCTATCGCGCGCGATCCACGACGGCTACCGCCCGCCGGACCGGCGGCGGCAAGTACGGCTCGGGGGGTTGATTCCGGGCGAACCGATCCTTCATGCTGTTATTGCTGGGTGCCCCCGGATTGAAGCCGATGCGGCAGCCGGCGGTGCACGGTTTTCGCTGCGAGGCGCTGTCATCGATACCCTATCCCCCGGCACCAGCCTGGTCGAACCGACCTCGCTGTTCCATCCGGCGGTCGCCGAATGGTTCGGGCGCAGCTTCGCCGCGCCGACCGCGGCGCAGGCGCAGGCATGGCCGGCGATCATGGCGGGACAGCATGTTCTGATCGCCGCGCCGACCGGGTCGGGCAAAACCCTCGCCGCTTTTCTCGCGGCGATCGACGGGCTGGTGCGGCAAGGGCTGGCAGGCGAGCTCAGCGACGAAACGCAAATCGTCTACGTTTCGCCGTTGAAGGCATTGTCGAACGACATCCGGCGCAATCTGGACGCGCCATTGGCTGGCATCCGCACGGCCCTGCAGGGGCATGGGCTTGCCGATGTCGACATCCGCAGTTGGGTGCGTACCGGCGACACGCCCCGGGCGAGCGCGAGCGCATGCGCCGGCGGCCGCCGCACATTGTCGTCACCACGCCGGAATCGCTCTATATCCTGCTCGGCTCCGAATCCGGCCGCGCCATGCTGGCGACGACGCGGACCGTGATCGTCGACGAAATCCACGCGCTGGCGCCGAACAAGCGCGGCTCGCATTTGGCGGTTTCGCTCGAGCGCCTGTCTTATTTGTGCGGCGATCGCTTGTTGCGGGTCGGCCTGTCGGCGACACAGAAACCGATCGAGGCGGTGGCACATTTTCTGGTCGGACCGGGCGCCGAATGCCGGATCATCGACAGCGGCCATCGCCGGGTGCGCGACCTTGCCCTCGAAGTGCCTTCCTCCCCGCTCGAAGCCGTCATGTCGGGCGAGGTCTGGCAGCAGGTCTATGACCAATTGGCCCGGCTGATCGAGGCGCATCGCACCACTCTGGTATTCACCAACACGCGACGGATGGCCGAGCGGGTAACCCGCCAGCTCTCCGAGCGGCTCGGCGGCGATCGGGTGACCGCGCATCACGGCAGCCTGGCCAAGGAACAGCGGCTCGACGCCGAACAGCGCCTGAAGGCGGGGAAACTGAAGGCGCTGGTGGCGACCGCGTCGCTCGAACTCGGCATCGATATCGGCGAGGTCGATCTGGTCTGCCAGCTCGGTTCGCCGCGCTCGATCGCGACCTTTCTGCAACGCGTCGGACGCTCGGGCCATGCGGTCGCCGGCACCCCGAAGGGCCGGCTGTTTCCGCTGTCGCGCGACGAAATGGTCGAATGTGCCGCACTCCTCGACAGCATCCGCCGCGGCGAACTCGATCGGCTGGAGGTGCCCGAGCAGCCGCTCGACGTGCTCGCGCAGCAGATCGTCGCCGAGGTCGCGGCACAGGAATGGAGCGAGGACGATCTCTACGCGCGTTTGCGTCGCGCCTGGCCGTACCGCGAACTGACGCGCGAGGATTTTGCCGCGGTCGTCGCGATGCTGGCCGACGGGTTCACCACCCGACGCGGCCGGCGCGGCGCGCTGATCCACCACGACGCCGTCAACCATGTGCTGCGCGGCCGGCGCGGCGCGCGGCTGACCGCGCTGACTTCGGGCGGCACGATCCCCGACACCGCCGACTATCAGGTATTGCTCGAGCCGGAAAGCCAGATCATCGGCACCGTCAACGAGGATTTCGCGGTCGAGAGCATGGCCGGCGATGTCTTTCAGCTCGGCAACAACGCCTACCGCATCATGCGGGTCGAGCGCGGCACCGTCCGGGTCGAGGACGCGCACGGCATGGCCCCGACCATTCCGTTCTGGCTCGGCGAAGCGCCGGGCCGCACCGACGAGCTGTCGCAATCGGTATCTCGGCTGCGCGGCGAAATCGCCCGAGATCTGACGGCCGCTGCCGGTGAAGAGCGGGCCCTGCGCCGATTGATCGCGGAAGTCGGCATCGCCGAGCCGGGCGCCCGGCAAATTGTCGACTATCTCGCCGCGGCGCATGCGGCGCTGGGGGTGTTGCCGACCCGCGAGGAACTGGTTTTCGAGCGGTTTTTCGACGCCGTCGGCGGCATGCAGCTGGTCATCCATTCCCCCAATGGCAGCCGCATCAACCGCGCCTGGGGTTTGGCGCTGCGCAAGCGCTTTTGCACCAAATTCAATTTCGAGCTGCAGGCGGCCGCGACCGAAGACAACATCGTGCTGTCGTTGACCACCGCGCACAGCTTCGATTTGGCCGAGGTGCAGCGTTACCTGCACCCGGCGAGCGTCAGCCCGCTGCTGGTTCAGGCCCTGTTGGACGCGCCGATGTTCATGACGCGCTGGCGCTGGGTTGCCGGCGTGGCGCTGGCGTTGCCGCGGTTCCGCGGCGGGAAAAAGGTGCCGCCCCAACTCGCCCGCATGGAGGCCGAAGACCTGATCGCGGCGATCTTCCCGGATCAGCTCGCCTGCGCCGAGAATTTGGTCGGAGAACGCGAGATCCCCGACCATCTGCTGGTCCGCCAAACGATCGCCGATTGCCTCGGCGATGCGATGGACCTCGACGGCCTGCAGCGGCTGCTGGCCGGGCTGGCATCGGGCGAAATCCGGGTGGTCACCCGCGATCTGACCGAGCCGTCGCCGCTCGCGCTCGAAGTCCTGTCGGCTCGGCCCTACGCCTATCTCGACGACGCGCCGCTGGAGGAGCGACGCACCCAGGCGGTGATCGCCCGGCGCTGGCTGGCGCCGGAGACCGCAGCCGATTTGGGGCGGCTCGATCCCGAGGCGATCGCGCGGGTGCGCGAGGAAGCCTGGCCCGATCCCGCGAATGCCGACGAATTGCACGATGCGTTGGTGTGGCTCGGCTTTCTGGACGCCGACGAAATCGGGCCAGGCTGGGGCGACTGGCTATCGCGTCTGGTGCAGGAACGGCGCGCGGCGCGGCTGAGGCTGAAGGCGAAGACGGTGTGGATCGCAGCCGAGCGCCTGCCGCAGATTGAGGCGCTTTGGCCTGATGCCGGGACCGACCCTCCGATCGCCGCGCCGGCCAAAGATATGGCACAGCAGTGGTCGGCGGACGAAGCGCTGACGGAAATCCTGCGCGGCCGGCTCGAGGGTCTCGGGCCCATCGGCGAGCGCGCGTTAGCTGCTCCGCTCGGGCTCGAACCACGGGAAATCGCGCCGGCTCTGTTGGCGCTCGAGACGGAAGGCTTCGCGCTGCGCGGCCGGTTCACGCCCGGTATAACGGCGGATGAATGGTGCGAGCGCCGGCTGCTCGCGCGCATTCACCGCTATACGGTCAAGCGCCTGCGGGCCGAGATAGAGCCGGTTGCCGCCCGCGATTTTCTGCGGTTTCTGTTCGGCTGGCAGCGAGTGGCGCCCGATACGCAGATGGAGGGACCGGACGCGGTCGAAGCCATCGTCGGCCAGCTCGAAGGGTTCGAGGCCGCCGCCGCGGCCTGGGAAACCGAGATATTGCCGGCGCGCGTCGCCGAGTACGAACCGGCATGGCTCGACGACCTATGCCTGGCCGGACGTGTCGCCTGGGCGCGTCTGCGGCCGGCCGCGGCGCGGCCGAACGGCAATGGACGCGCCGCAGCGCCGGTGCGCGCGACCCCGATAGCGCTTTTGCCACGGCGACACGCCCGGCTGTGGGCGGCCTTCTCGACGACCGAGGCAGCTGGCCAACCCAGCACCCAGGCCCAGCGGGTCGCCGCCTGCATTCGCGAGCGCGGCGCCTCCTTCTTTGACGAGCTAGCGGAAGACACGGGCTTGCTGCGCCCGCAGCTCGAAGAGGCGCTGGCCGAGCTGGTGGCGCTGGGCCTGGTCAATTCCGACAGCTTTGGCGGCTTGCGCGCGTTGCTGATGCCGGCGGACCGGCGGCGCGCCTCGGCCGGCCGGCGCCGTCGCGGCATGGTCTTCGGCATGGAGGACGCCGGCCGCTGGGCATTGGCGCAGCGCACCCGGCCGGCGCCGGCCGCGCCTCAGACGGAGGCGGTCGAACATGCGGCGCGCGCCTTGCTGCGCCGCTATGGCGTCGTATTCTGGCGGCTGCTGGAGCGCGAGGCCGCCTGGCTGCCGCCGTGGCGCGATCTGCTGCGCGTCTATCGCCGGCTCGAAGCGCGCGGCGAGATTCGCGGCGGCCGCTTCGTCGCCGGCTTTTCCGGCGAACAATTCGCACTGCCCGAGGCGATCGGCCTGTTGCGCGAAACCCGGCGCAAACCGGCTTCCGATGCGTGGGTCTCGGTTTCCGGCGCCGACCCGCTCAATCTGGCCGGCATCCTGACCCCAGGTCCAAGGCTTGCCGCGCTGACCGGCAACCGGCTGCTTTACCGCGACGGATTGCCGATCGCGCTATTCGCCGGCGGCGAGGTCCAATTTTTCGAGACCCTCGAAGCCCGCGAGCAATGGCAGGCCCGCAAAGCGCTGCTGCGCGGCGCCGTCCCCGCTTCGCTGATCGCCCTGTCCTGATCAGCAGCTTGCCAAGCCGGGGAACCGTTGCTGGCGCCTTGGTGCCGTTTCTGTCAACGGTAACGGTCATGACAACGGCTAAGCTCTTCTGGTCGGGGCGATCGCAAGCAGTGTGGCTTCCGAAGGAGTTTCGCTTTCAAGGCAGCGAGGTGCGGATCCGGCGGAGGGGCAGCGCCGTCATTCTCAAACCAGCAGCGGATGATTGGAGTTGGCTGGATGCGATCGTCGGCGAGCTCGACGACGATTTCGTCGCAGCGGTCGAGGAGCGCTCGCGCCAGCCAGAACGCCATCGTGGCGGGCCCGAATGGTAAATCTCGAAAAGTCTCGTGCTAGCGGCTGCGGATAATCCCGCGTCGCTTTCCCTCCGATAAGCTGCGATCACTCTCAGCCTGATTAGCCCACTTTCGCGCTGCCGCTACATTGCAGAAGAACAGCCCTGCGCTGAGAACAAACACCACGATTGTTCCACCCACGAACGCCTTCTGCTGCCACAGTAGTAATAGACTCCACCATGGCAGCTGCTCGCTTCCGGGTGGCGCGCGATACGTCGAATCCAAAGCCTGGGCAGTTGCCAGCGTCGGGAACAGGACCAGGATCGGAAAAGTGATGAACGCGGGAACCCCAAGAAATTGCCCAAACCACGACGCATTCTCGGCGGGATCCTTGTCCGGAGCGTAGGTGGCGACACGCATCTGTCCCAGCATCATGAGCAGCAAGACAATAAGGATGAGCGGTCCGATGTTCAGGATCGCAACCGCGCCAAGCTTGGCACCGAGCAGATCGATTTTCTCCTCCGTAGTCTCCGCGGCAGCGAGGGCAGCGAGTTTGTCACGGGCGATTTTCAACGGCAGCTGAAGCAATTCCTCCGGTAATGGGAGCCAACCTGCGCCCCATGCTTCGGCGATCGCTTGTGCAAACGATTGCCGAAGATCCGAGATGTTGCGCTCCTGCAGTACCGTGCACCCCAGCGCGGCGCGTAGATCGGAGCGGTTCTGTTGCTCCCATGCGTGAGACTGGAGCCGGAGGGTGCATTGGCCCGGCTGCGGCCGATTTCGACCGTGGTGACGAGATCCTCGGTATCGAGGATTGAGCGCCAGTTCGGTAGCTCATGCACATCGGACAAATACTTGGCAAACTGCGCCGAGTTAAGAGAAGCCTCGGTGTAGCTCATGGTCGCCTGACGGTTCGCGGCCATGTCGAAGATCAGGCTGATCCACATGTCGGGACTGTACAGCGAGATTCGCCGAGATTGCCGATCGGCAGCAGGCCAGGTCACTACCGCAGGCGCAAACCGCATCCTGGCAATGACGGACTTCAGCCATTCCGGCTGATTATTGAACACAGCAAGGAGCTGCGCCCGATAAAATGCCGTGGCATCCGCTTGAATATCGCCAACGAACTCCTTGTACATCCGGTCAATGCGTTCAACACGGGCGAGGCCCAAGCTAAACCGATAGACAATGGGTTGATAGTAGGCGCCGGTTGTCAAAACAATCGCCGACACCAAAAGCAATACACGGTACAGTGTCGTTAAATTCTCAACAATCTTGCCCATAAGCTGGCCTGACAATAGAAGTTCGATCGAGCAGGGCCTGGATGTAGCCGTAGCAATAGGCGAAAGCGACGCCGGAGGGGTCGCGGCCGTCGATCTGCGGCACGTGGTCCGGCATCAGCATGTAGGGGTAGCCGACATCGCGATAACAGGCGATGGCGCGGGCCATGTCCATGTCGCCCTCGTCCGGGAACGCCTCCATGAAGTCGAGCTTGCGGCCTTTGATATTGCGGAAATGCACGTTGAAGATCTTGCCGCGTTCGCCGAACCAGCGGATCGCGTCGAAGATCTCGCGCGCCGGATCGTCCATCATCTCGGCCATCGTGCCCTGGCAGAAATTGAGGCCGTGATACGGGCTCTCATGCGTCGTCACAAACCGCTTCAGCCCGTCGACCGTGCCGAGCACGCTGGTCACCCCGCGATAGCCGGGCGGCGTGTAGGGGTCCTGCGGATGGCAGGCGAGGCGCACCTTCGCCCCGGTCGCGACCGGGACGACCGCCGCCAGAAAATGGTCGATCCGCTCCCAATTTTCGTCTTCGGAGACGATTCCGGCAACGGTCGGCGCCGCCGCCTGATCGGCGCGGGTCCAGCGGAAGGCGGCGTTGCGCGACCCGCCGCGGCCCGGCTCCCGCTCGGTGCGCGGGATGCCGAGGATCGTCAGATTGTATTTGGCGGCTGGAATGCCCGCCGCGGCGAGCCGTTCGATCAGGCTGCAGATGCTGTCGAGTTCGCGCTGCCGCTCCGGTTCCTGCGCCAACAGGACATGCGGGCTTTCCTGCTTCTCGATCGGCGCCGACGACATCGGCAATTGCACCATGTCGAGCGACAAGCCGAACGATTCGACATGGTCGCGGTGGCGGCGCAGATCGTCGAGGCTCCAATGATGCGGATTGCCGGGCGGGTCCGCGCAGACATGGGTAACGCCGAGCTGCGCCCAGACCCGGTAATCGGAATCGTCCCGCGGCCTGATCTGCGTTCCCACATACATGACCGTTTCTCCACCTTCGGCGCCGTCAGATGCACGCGGCCAGGATACACCCCGGGCTCGGCCCGAGGAGGTTCGCATGATCACCGGCATCAGCGCCATAACCCTTGCCACCCACGACATGGCGCGCGCCGTCCGCTTTTATCGACTACTCGGGTTCGAGATGCTCTATGGCGGCGAGGATGCCGGTTTCACCAGCTTCAAGGCCGGCGGCGGCTTTGTGAATTTGATCGCCCAGCCGGCCGAGCGGCGTTGGTCGTGGTGGGGCCGGGCCATCTTCTACGATTGCGATGTCGACGCGCTTCATGCCCGCCTCGTTGCCGCCGGCTGTCAGCCGGACACGGCACCACGCGACGCCGAATGGGGCGAGCGGTTCTTTCACGTGACCGACCCCGATGGACATGAGCTGAGCTTCGCTTGGCCGATCCGGCGCTAGGCGGCGGTGCGCCTGCCCACGGATCGCGCGAATGGCTGCTATGCTTCGGTGCAGTCCGCGATAAACTGCGCCTGAAACTTGGTATTCTCGCCGCAGGCGGCCGGCGCGGGCCGAGGCCGGCCACGGGAGCGTGATGGTTCATGAGCGTATTGGCATCCGCGGAACGCAGCAAAAGTCGCCGGGTCGCCGAAGGGGCCGCCTTCTCGGTCATCATGGCGCTGAGCTTTTCGCATTTTCTGAACGATATGATGCAGTCGCTGGTGCCGGCGTTGTACCCGATGCTTAAGCACGCCTACGGCCTGAGTTTCGCGCAGATCGGCGTGATCACCCTGACCATGCAGGTGACCTCGTCCCTGCTGCAACCCGCGGTCGGCCTCTCCGCCGACCGCCGACCGCAGCCCTATTCGCTCGCGGTCGGCATGGGCGTCACCCTGGTCGGCCTGCTGATGCTTGCCCATGCCGGCAGCTATGTCCTGCTGTTGCTGGCGGCGGCAATGGTCGGCATGGGCTCCGCGGTGTTCCATCCGGAAGCCTCGCGTATTGCGCGGATGGCTTCGGGCGGGCGGCACGGCTTGGCGCAATCGCTATTCCAGGTCGGCGGCAATCTCGGCTCGTCCTTGGGACCGATCCTCGCCGCCTTCATCGTGATCCCGAAGGGCCAGGGGAGCATCGGCTGGTTCTCGCTGGTGGCGCTGTTGGCGATGACGGTGCTGTTCTCGGTCGGCAATTGGTACCGCCGCGAGCGGTCGGCGCCGCCCCGGCGCCGGGCGATGCACACCGTCGACCGGCCGAATTTGTCGCGGCGCAGGGTCGGCTGGGCCATCGTGATCCTGATGGTGCTGGTCTTTTCCAAGTCGTTCTATACGACCAGCCTAAACACCTATTTCACCTTTTACCTGATCAGCAAATTCCACGTTCCGCTCGCCACCGCGCAGATCTACCTGTTCGTCTTCCTGGCCTCGGTGGCGGCCGGGACCTTGATTGGCGGCCCGCTCAGCGACCGGATCGGCCGCAAATACGTGATGTGGGGCTCGATCCTCGGGGTGTTGCCGTTCACCCTGATGCTGCCGCACGCCAATCTGTTCTGGACCGGCCCGCTGATCGTCGTGATCGGGCTGACGCTCGCTTCCGCCTCGTCGACGATCATCGTCTATGCGCTCGACCTGGTGCCGGGAAAGATCGGGACGATGGCCGGGCTGTTCTTCGGCCTGTCGTTTGGCCTGGCCGGGGTCGGCGCGGCATTGCTCGGCCGGCTGGCCGACGCCACCAGCATCGACTTCGTCTACCGGCTCTGCGCGTTTCTGCCGGCGATCGGATTGCTGGCCGCGTTCCTGCCGAATTTGGGCCGTCCGGTGGCGCCGCCGCCGGTCGCGGCGAGGTCGCCCGCCGCCGCTTAGAAATTTCCCGCCTCGCCGTTGACGGGTCGCGGCTCGCCGATTATCGTCGGCGGGCAAGCAAATATTCGCGAAATCCGACAAAACGGGAGGAATCCGACCATGTGGACGTCATTGCGACGAGCCGTCACGCTTGTCCTGGCCTCGATATCGCTGACGGGAATGGCTTACGCCGGTGGCGGCGGGAATCAGGGGCCATCGAACCGCGGGCCGATATTCGACATCACCCATTTCGACGTGCTGCCGGTCAACGCAGGCATGCCCGATTCGTTCTTGCAACCGGCCTACTCGGCCTTGTTTGCATATCGCGACGCCAGCCAATCGGATTTCGGGTCGAAGAGTTTTCGCGTCGTCAACTGGCTCCTGGCTCCGAACCACTCGCAAATCATCGACGTGTGGAGCAGCCTCGATGCGTTCGAGGCCCATCTGGCGCAAACGCACAGCACCGACTTCCGGTTTGCCGTGCAGCTCCAGCCGCCGCCACCGCCGCCCGGCTTCAACTGCTGCATCGGCAGCCCGATCGACGACCGCCAGTACGGCCTGGTCAAGTCGTTCAACACGCCGTGGACCAGCAGCAGCCTCGCGCCGGGGTCGATCGTCGGCGACGAAAATCTTGGCGTCTTTATCATAACCTATGCCGATTTTCTGGCGGATGCCGACCCCGGCAAGGCCGCGAACGAGCTGATCCGCTATGGATCCGACACGAGCCGGGCATCTGGCCAGCTGAGCTACACCGTCCTGCAACAGCTCGATCGGCCCAACCGGTTCGCCACCCTCGAGGTGTGGGACAACGTAGCCGACTACAACAGCTGGCAGACCAACCCGACGACGACGAAATTCGTCGCCCGAGTAATGCCGCTGCTAGGTTCGCCGTTCGATCACCGGGTAAACATCCTGTGCGGCTCTACCTACGTGGATAACACCGGCTGCGTCGCCCCTTGACCAGTGCAAGGAGCGACGGGGTAGCGGCGCCCGGATAGGGCGCCGCCGTCAGGCGGGCGCGCGTTCCTTTGGGCTGGCGCGCAGCGCAGCGATCCGCGCCTCCATCTCGGGCCCGGGCCAGTCTTCGAGCAGCCAAGCCGGCAACGGGTCGTCGGCGGCGCTGACCGCCAGCGACTTGTCCTGATCGGTCCGCCCATCGGCGAACAATTGCAGGGCGTGGGGCATCTCGTAATAGATTTCGAGCGTGTTGCCGTCGGGGTCGGCGAAGTAAAAGCTGCGCTGATTGACGTGGTTGGTCGCCCGCATGATGGCGACACCGTTCCTGACCAGATGCGTGTAGGCGTCGCGCAACGCTGCGTAGCTGCCGACCTGGAAGGCGATGTGGCCGAGCCCGATCTGGCCGCGCTGCGGGCGCTGCGCTTCGTCCGGCGCCGGATGCTGGCCGATGTCGAGGGTATGGAAATTCTCGCCGAGGGTCATGAACACACCGCCATGATCCGGGTCCTCCTCGGCGATCACGAAGCCCAAGATGTCGCGATAGAACCGCTTCGAGATCTCCTGGTCTGCCACCCGCAAATTGACATGCCCGATACCTTTGAGCTTGATCACCCGACCCTCCCTACTGTCTCCACTCCCGGCTCTTAACCGGCTCCAGCCATTATAGCCCTAGCCGAGCGTTACTGGCGAGCGGAAGCCCTCCTCGGAAGCGGATCAGTTCGACGCCTCCAGCTACCCGAAAACCTGAGTTACCAATGGTCGGAGCAAGGGCTCGCACTCCCGACCCACCAAGACACTGACGCGCCGCGCTTCGCTCGCGTCAAGGCTTAATCATAATTTAGGAATTTTGACAAAAGCGGTGTTCCCTGCCGATCAATGGGTTCTATGCATCACAAGAATGGTCGATATTTATCCCGAAAGTCGCGCAGTTTGCCGGAATGTGAACGGCTATTATTGTCGTTCTAGCCATACCGTTTCGCTGGCCAAGGGTTGGCAGCGCTGTCGGCTGCGGTGACTAAAGCCGTGAGACTGCAGCGGGCTTGACAGCGGGGTGCGCTGCGGCCTCGGTTCGGGTCGGACCAGCATGAATTCGGGAGACGCCGATGAGCCGGATCGAGTCGGTGAAGACGCACATGGTTTCCTTGCCGCGGCCGCGGCGACCTGGACTGCGCACGAACAGATGAAAGCGTGGAACGTCGTCCTGACCGAAGTGCGCACCGATGACGGGCTCGTCGGCTATGGCCAGATCCACGGCTCGCCGATGCCGCGGATCTGCGAGTGGGTGGCGCGGTTCGGCGAATTTATCCGCGGCATGGACGCGCTGGCGCATGTCGCGGTGTGGGAGAAGCTGTTCGCGCTGACCTCGCCGCGGCCGGGGGCGATCGAGGGGCGCGAAGACGTGCCGGCGCCGATCGCGCGCGGCGAGCGCACCCAAGTCATGGCGGCGATCGCCGGCATCGACATCGCGCTGTGGGACATCAAGGGCAAGGCGGCGGGCCTGCCGGTTTATCGGCTGCTCGGCGGCGAGAACCGCCCGCTCTTCACCTATGCCACCGGGGGCTATTACCGGCCGGGTGCCACCAACGCCGATTATGCCGGCGAGATGGCGCGGATGCTGCGGCACGGCTATCGCGCGGTCAAACTGAAGACCGGCGCCGGCAAGGTCGCCGAGGAGGCCGAGCGCATCGCCGCGGTGCGCCGCGAGATCGGCGACGAGCCGTTGCTGATGCTCGACATGAACGCGGCCTACGATCTGCCGGACTGCATCGACTTTGCCCATCGGGTCGAACCGTCGCGCATTTTCTGGCTCGAGGAGCCGTTGCACTGGTATTTGCAGCCGGCCGATTTCGCCCGGCTGGCGGCGGCGACGCCGATCCCGCTGGCGCATGGCGAGCGCGAGCTGACCCGGTTCACGGTCCGCGACTTTATCGTCGAGGGCGGCGTCCGCTATGTGCAGTTCGACGCGACGCGGGCCGCCGGATTTACCGAGGCCTTGCGCATTGCCGCGCTGGCCGAGCAGCACGGGGTCATGGTGGCGCCGCATACGGCACCCGAATTGCACGGCCATCTGGTGCTGGCGCTGCCGCGCTGCGGCTTTGGCGTCGAAGGGCATGGCGGACCGGAGGAAGATCCGCTGAGCTACGGGCTGTTCAAGAAGCACCCGGAATTGCGCGACGGCCATCTGCATATCGGCGACGAACCAGGCTTTGGCCTCGAAGTCGATTGGGCCTTTGTCGATAAATACCGGGTCGGATGATCGCTTCCCGGCTAGCTGCCGCGGCCTACGAACGATGTTGCTAGCCGCCAGTGCTGCTAGCCGGCGAGGCCGTTCGACGAGGCGAATGCCAAAGTCCGGGCGGATCGGCCGCGGATCGCGCCAAAAACCAGAGTGAGGTGATCCTCCGGGTCGCATTTCGCGATGATCGCGTCGAGTGTGCCGAGTTGCGCCTCGGTCTGGCGCACCCGGCGGGAATCGGTGCCGGCGAACAGCAATATCGGCAGTTGGGCCGCTGAACCGGCAGCGAGCAACTGCGCGGATAGTGCCCGGATCTGATCGAGCCGCTGACGAAGCGGCGTGCTGGTGGCGTCGATCACCCGAACCACGCTCCATCCGTCGAGCACGAAGCGCAGGCTGCGATCCAGCGCCCGGCTCGTCGACATCGCCGGTTCCGCGTAGGCGCCGAGCGGCAGCATCGCGGCAACCGTATCGGCCAGGGCGCGATCGTAGATCAGGACGTTCGCGGTGGTCAGGGCGCGCCGTTCGCGCGGCGAAGGTTCGGCCCCCGGCAGCAGCTCGACGAGCCATAATTGTCCGGCCGCGACATCGGGCAAGGCCGGCGCTTCGATCCAGCAAGCCGGCTGGTTGCCGCTATCTGTCGCGCCGAACTCGATCACGCCGTTATCGGCGTATTTTCCGGTTTGGATGTCGTGCGGCGGCAGCACAATCGACGCGGAGTCGAAACGGCTCAACTCGGCGGCTGACATCGGCCTCCCTTTCCCGGAGCCCGCTTCACCTTGGCGAAAGAGGCCCCGCATTAGCGGCATTTATCGAGCGCCCGCAAGCCGAGCTCAAATCGGCGCTGTGGATTGGACTTAATTCACAGATTCGTTCCCGTCAAGTCTCCTATATAACGAAATCACAGTGTTGTTTAGAAACGGGCACCGCGGCGCCGCCAGGGCGCCGCGGTGCCGAAATGCTGGCGGGGTTAGGACCTCGCCGGAGCATCAGGCCTCGCCGTAGGTCAGGCCTCGCCGTAATGAACCCGGCGAAAGCTGCGCGACGGGATCAGATCGTCGGTATGCACATCCCACAAAGTGGCGCCCGGCGTCCGCTGGTGCTCCTGGAACAGGCCGTCGAACTGGCCCATCTCGGTCACCGTAGCGGCGTTGAGGCCAAAGCCGCGGGCGATCGCGGCGATGTCGCCGCGGCCATGGGTGGCGTGACCCGGATCACCGCCGGTGGCGCGGAATTTGTGCGTCTCGGCACCATAGCCGCCGTCGTTCAGGATGCAGATTAAGAGCTTCAGGCCATGGCGGCGGACGGTTTCCAGTTCCTGGATGTGCTGATAGAGGCTGCCGTCGCCATCGATCAGCATGACCCGGTCATTGCCGCGGGCGACGGCGACGCCGATTGCCGCCGACAGCCCCGAACCGATCGCCCCGAAATCGAGCGGGGTATGATACTTGCCCGCCGCCCGGCCCTGCAGATGCGTCATCGAAATGCTGAAGCAATGCCCGCCGGCGACGACGACGTCCCAGTCTTTCGGCACGGCCGCGTCGAGTTCGCGCACCACCGGCCGCGGGTCCAGGGTGCCGGGCGTCACTTGAAATTCTCTGCTGTCCGGGGTGTTGGAGGCGATCCGCGCGGCAACTGCGTTGCTGCGCCAGCCGGGCTTGCGGATGCCGCGCTCGCGCAGGCGGCCGGTTATCGCCTCGGCAGTGGCGCGGGCATCGGCCTTGATGTGCAGATCGGCGGTGCGCAGCCCCTGCCACATGCCGCGCGGGCTGGTGTCGATCTGCACGACCTTGGCATTGGGATAAAGATGTCCGCCATCGGTCGTGTAATGGCCGAGCCCGGCTCCGGCAGCGATGACCAAATCGGTCTCGGCGAAGAACTCGCGGGTCAGGTCGCTCGAAAACCCGCCGGCGATGTCGAGGGCAAACGGGTTGCCGTCGAACAGACCCTTGGCGAGGAGGGTCGTCGCCAACAGGGCGCCGCTTTCCTCGGCGAGCAATTCGAGACAGCTCCTGGCGCCAGACCAGACCGCACCTCGCCCGCCGATGACCACCGGGCGTTCGGCACCCGATATCATCGCTGCGACCTGGTCGACCAACGCCGGGTCGGGCATCACCACCTGCGGGCGCGGCACCAGATCGGTCGACGGCGTATAGTCTGGCCGGCGCGGAAACGCCTCCTTCTGCAGATCGAGCGGGATGCTGAGCACCACCGGGCGCCGCTCGGCGCGGGCCACGTAAAACGCCTCGCGTACACTGTCGAGCGCGCGGTCGACCGTGCGGATCGGGATGAAATGCGCTCCGGTCGCCAATGCCAACGGGGCCTGATCGATCTGCTGCATGTACCACGGCACGCCGATCGGGGCGTCGCCGGAAAAGACCACAAGCGGCGCATTGCCGCGCGCCGCCATCACCAGGGCCGTCATGATCTGGGTGTAGCCGGGACCGCAAGTGACCGAAGCGACGCCAACCTTGCCCGACGCCCGGGCATAGCCGTCGGCCATTGCCACCGCGCAATGCTCATGCCGGGCGTGGATCAGCCGTGTGGCCTGGTTGTCGGCCATCGCCGCCGACCAATACATGTTGGCGTCACCCATCAGGGTGAACAGCGTGTCTACACCTTCGGCGGCAAAGGCCTGCGCCAATACGTCGGAAACCTGGTTGTCGCTCATTGTTTTGTTCCTTTGGCTTTTGTTACTTCACGTTTTGCTACTCTGGTTGTTACTTCGGTTGTTACCTTGGCGAAAGAGCCGTCCCGCCCCAGCCGAGAGGGCTCGCCATGACAGCGCCCCGCGGTATATGGAACGCCCGAGTTGTGCGCCATCGCTCGCGGTGTTATCGTCCGGCGGTCGCCGAGTGCGGTCATCCAACAATGCTAATGGTAGTCGGACGAGTTTGTCGATGAATGAGCTGGCGCCTATTGCCGAGCCTCCGCCAACTGGCGGTGCCGCACAGTTCGCATTGGGGCGCTTTTTCGGTGTCGGTCGGGGACCGGCGGGTCGAGATCGTTCCCCATGCACGCGATGCCGATCCCTCGGCCTTGCTCGGCAACATCCCCGCCGCGGTCTCGCACCGGGCGCGGATCGCTCGGCCGATGGTTCGGCGCGGCTGGCTGGAGCAGGGTCCGGGGCCCGATCATCGGCGGGGGCGCGACGAATTGGTGCCGGTGGCCTGGCCCGAAGCGCTCGACCTCGCCGCCGCGGAATTGCAGCGGGTCTACGCCGCATACGGGCCGCGTGGCGTTTTCGGCGGCTCCTATGGCTGGGCCAGCGCCGGGCGATTCCACGACGCGCAGCACCAGATCCACCGGTTTCTCAATCTGGCCGGCGGTTATGTGCGCTCGATCAACAGCTACAGTTCGGGCGCCGCGACGGTGATCCTGCCGCATGTCATCGGCCCGCAGGGTGCGGTCGCCGGCAACAACGTCAGCTGGGCCGAACTGGTCGAGGAGAGCGCGCTGGTGCTTGCCTTTGGCGGCATGGCGCTCAAAAACAACGATGTCGGCGGCGGCGGTACCGGCCAGCACATTGCCCGCGGCCGCCTGCGGGCGGCGCGTCGAGCGGGGCGTCGAATTCCATGTAATCGGGCCGCTGCGCGACGACCTGCCGGCCGAAGTCGAGGCCGATCTGGCATCCGATCAGACCCGGCACCGATATCGCGCTGATGCTCGGGATGGCGCACACCTTGGTGACCGAGGGACGGCACGACCGCGCCTTCCTCGAACGGTACTGCGTCGGCTGGCAGCCCTTCGAGAGCTATCTGCTCGGGCGGGACGGCGGCGAGCCGAAGGACGCCGCCTGGGCGGCCACGATTTGCGGCGTGCCGGAGAGCGGGATCGTCGAGCTGGCGCGGCGCGCGGTTGGGCGGCGCACCTTGATCACCTGCGCGCAATCCCTGCAGCGTGCCGAGCATGGCGAGCAGCCGGTGTGGATGGGCGTCGTGCTGGCTGCCTTGCTCGGCCAGATCGGCCTGCCGGGCGGCGGCTTTGCCTATGCGCTGGGCTCGACCTCCAATACCGGAAAGCCGCCTTTGGCGGTGCCGCTCCCGACTGTGCCGCAAGGCCGCAACAGCATTCGCCGATTTCATTCCGGTGGCGCGCATCGCCGACATGCTGCTGCATCCGGGCGAGCCGTTCGACTATAACGGCCAGCAGCTGACCTATCCCGACATCAAGCTGGTCTATTGGGCCGGTGGCAATCCGTTCCATCACCACCAGGATTTGAACCGGCTGCGGCGCGCCTTTGCCCGACCGGACACGGTGATCGTGCACGATTCGGCATGGACCGCGACCGCACGCCATGCCGATATCGTATTGCCGGCGACGATTACCTTGGAGCGCGAGGATATCGGCGCCTCGTCGGGCGATCCGCTGATGGTGGCAATGCACCGCGCGACAGCGCCGTTCGGGCAGGCGCGGAACGATCATGACATCTTCGCCGAACTGGCGCGGCGACTCGGCATCGGCGACGCGTTTACCGAAGGCCGCTCGGCACGGGAGTGGCTCGCCTACATCTATGAGCCGACCCGGCGCGCATTGCTGGCGCGCGATGCGGACGCACCGGATTTCGAGCAATTCTGGGAAATGGGCGAGCTGGTGTTGCCGACACTGCCCTGGGATGGCGGCATCGTCCGCGACTTTCGCCGCAACCCCGAATCGCGGCGCCATTGCCGACGCCGAGCGGCAAGATCGAGATCACCTCGGCGACGATCGCCGGTTTCGGCTATCCGGATTGCCCCGGCCACCCGGTGTGGCTGCTGCCGACCGAAGGCGCCGGCTCGCCCGCGGCGGCACGCTTCCCGCTCCATCTGATCGCCAACCAGCCGGCGACCCGGCTGCACAGCCAGCTCGATTTCGGCGCAACCAGCCAGGCCTCGAAGGTCAATGGGCGCGAGCCGGTGCGCATCCATCCACGAGACGCCGCGGCGCGCGGCATCGGCGACGGCGACATCGTGCGCCTCTACAACGATCGCGGCGCCTGCCTCGCCGGTGCGGTGCTGAGCGACGCGCTGCGCCCGGGCGTGGTCCAGCTCGCGACCGGGGCTTGGTACGACCCTGACGACCCGGCGGCGGATGCACCCCTTTGCGTGCACGGCAACCCGAATGTGCTGACCCGCGACGCCGGCACCTCTCGCCTCGCGCAAGGCTGCACCGGCCAGCTCTGCCTGGTCGAGATCGAGCGCTTCGACGGTCCGCCGCCGCCGATCAAATGCTTCGACCCGCCGCCCGGATCGCTGGATTGAGGCATTCCGGGGCGCCGGCATAGCCATCTAGGCAGGCAACCGGCGAAGCTGCGCTCGAGCAAAGTTGCCGGCCACGCGACCACCGGGCCGCAGCATGAGCAAGCGCCGCAGCGAGCCCCACCGGGCATCAGCCCGGCGGGGATTTTTGTGCTTCGTTGCCCTGAGGCGTCAGTCGATTTCAGTGGCTTGATCGACCCGACCTAATGGCCGAGCCGTAGATGGACGAGGTCCTGTGAAAAGCCTTCCGGGACCAATCGTTTATCCACCAGGTTCCCGGCTATTTCTTTCAGTCTTTCCCTCTCCCGGACCACCCCAATCCCATTCAAAATGTCAATTTCAACCGGCTTGCAGACGATCACCCAAATCGGCAGTTTCAAGTTTGCGTAGCGGGAAGGCCAGAAATACGGGCTGGCGGCGTGAGGACCACGATATTCGACAATGTGCCTGAAGTTTCCGGCCTGGATGGTGACGGTGTCGGGATTTTGATTTATGCCGGGCTCATTTCGCCCCGGGAAAATCGCGCTGGCCAATTCGGCGAGTCTGCCGTCTGATCTCGGCCATTTCGGCTTGCGTCCGGTCCCGCACCAGTCGTCATCGTCCCAATTGAAAAACTTCGACGCCTGATGCTTGGTAAATTCAGCAGCTTCAAGTAACTGCCGCTCGTCATCGCCGTCCCGTTTTCCGAAAAATGGAAAATGGTGAAGGTAATTGCCGAATAATATGCCGCTCTGTACAAAATATAATTCTGTGTCCAAGATATGGTTATGCCATACAAAATCTATGTATCGAGATGGCGAGATCGATTTGCCTTCACACGCGTGGTATAAGAACAAGAACCCTTTGTACTTAGTAATGGCATCAGCCGTTTGTTCCAAGGAAAGTCCGGTGCCATCTTCCGGATACATCAGTTTATAAGCGAGCGGACCAAAGTCCAAATTGTTCAGCCTATCCAGAAACGTAGCCGCCGTTTCATCAATCGTGAAGCCTTGGCGTCCGGTTGTCATGACTAGCCTCTCCTGGTGACGGGGTCACGGACAGATTTTGATCGGGTGCCCTGTCCAGATGGACTCGACGATCGAGCCATCGGTGTAAGGTATATGTAATCTATGTGGCGTGGATGTGACCGGGATCACACATCGAAAGGTTTTCGACTTGAAACCTGCGCGGTCCAAACGGCCGGCTCGGGACAATGAATTTGAACACCGCCCTTGTCTGGCGCCGTTTCCGTTTTCTGGCGCAGAATTGGCCCTGGTCTAAGGAGTCGGCGCAGCCGCCTTCGCAGTCGGCTCAAGCCATTACATCGTCGGGAGTGGTTTCGGCTTAGCAGCGAAGTCGCGCGCGCGACAAACTCGGCATCAAAAATCGACGCCGTTCAGGTCGCACCGGCGGCCGCGCGATCAGCGGTTAGTCCTGCCGGCTCAGGAATTCCAGCAGCAATTCGCTGACCTGCTCAGGCTGCTCTTGCTGCACCCAATGGCCGGCGCCTTCAAGCAGGTGGCAACCCAGCATCCGGGTGCAGGCGGCGCCTTGCATCCGCTCGACGCTGCCGGGGCGTTGATAGGTGCCCCAGTCGCTTTTGCCGGCGATGAACAGCGACGGCACAGCGATGGTTCGTCCGGAGAACAGCTCCAGCTCGGACTCGAACAGCCCGGAGGTGCGCGAGCGATACCAGTTCAGCCCGCCCTGAAAGCCGTTCCTTTGGTATTCGGCACTGTAGACGGCGAGTTCGCTGTCGGGCAACCAGCGGCAGCGGGCAATCTCGGCGGGTGACGGCATCACCGGCACCACGGTCTCGGCCATGTTCTTGCCGAGTTCCATGATGTAGTAGGTCGGCATCTTGGCCAGTTCGGCGGCGGTCCAGGATTGCAGCGGATGCGGCCGGTTGCCGGGCCAGTCCGCGCTCTTGTAATGGAAATAGCCGCGCAGGAAGGCGTGGACGCCCTGCGCGCAACGCCACATATCGCTATTGGCAGGCTGCGTCGAATAATACCATTGGTAATGCTTGCGCGGGCGGTCGAGCCTGGCCAGCGCGGCGTGGATGTCCTCGCCCCGCGCGGCATCGGCTGGCGGTGCGTCCGCAGTGGCGAACGGCAATGCCGGCGGGCCGGCGAACGGCGCACTCATCAGCGCCACCGAGCGGAATACATCGGGCCGCACCAGCGCGCACCACGCCGCGACCGAAGCGCCGAAATCATGCCCTATGACTGCCGCCACATTGGCATGGCCGAATGCCGAGACCAGCCCCAGCGCATCCCTGACCGCGTTCAGAAGCCGGAAGGGGTACAGGCTCGCCGTCGTAATCGGCGCTCCAGCCCGATGTACGCCCGTAACCCCGCTGGTCGGGGGCAATGACATGAAACCCGGCGGCGGCGAGCGGCACCATGATTTTGCGCCAGGAATAGGCGATTTCGGGAAAGCCGTGCAGCAGCAGGAGCGCGGGCCGGCCCCGGACCTCGAAGCCGGCCTCCAGCACATGCATGCGCAGGCCGTTGATGCCCGCTACGAAGCGCGAGCGCACGCCCGCGGGAAGCGTCGCGCCATCGAGCGGCGGCAGTTCGGCCATTCCTTCCTCCTTAGCCCGGGGGCGTAAAATCAGTGCCAGAGCATTGGCACGCCGTAGCCGCGCCGTTACGTCAGATAGGAGCCGCCATTGACGTGCACGGTCTGGCCGGTCATGAAGCCGGCCTTGTCCGAAGCCAGAAACACTGCGGCGTTGGCAATATCCTCGGGCTGCGCCATATGCCCGAGCGGGATCGCGTGCGCCATTTCGGCAATCTCCGCCTCGCTGCTGCCGTAGCGCGGTTGTGCGGTGTCGGTCAGCCCGGGCGCTATCGCATTGACCCGGATCTGGTAGGGGGCGAGTTCCATCGCCATTGCCCGGGTCATCGACACCACGCCGCCCTTGCTCGCGACATAATGCACACCGCGCGGCGAACTGCGGAAGGCAGCGCCCGAGGTGATGTTGATGATGACGCCCGGCCGACCCGCTGCGACCATCGCCTTGGCGACAAACTGGGCGCAAAAGCACGCCCCCTTCAGATTGACGGTGAGCACGTGGTCCCAATCATCCTCGGTCATGTCGAGAAACGCGGCGCGGGGAAACACGGCGGCATTGTTGACCAGCACGTCGATCGGCCCGAGTTCCTGCTCCGCGGCCGAAACCATCTCCCGCACCTCTTCGATTTGCGCCATATCCGCCCTGACCGGAAATGCGCGACGGCCGAGGCTGCGGATCTCGGCGGCAATGCTTTCGATCGCCTGCTGATCGTCGAGCCAATTGGCGGCGATATCCGCCCCGGCGGCGGCGAATTTCGAGGCCATGGCGCGGCCGATCCCCTGTTGCGCTCCGGTGACGAGAACCACCTTGCCGGCGCATTCCATCGTCAGGCCGCGGCTGGCGCGGCGGCCATCGCCGGACGCTTGTTGCGGAAATCGGTTGCCTTTTCAAAGGCGTCGGCGATGCGCAACACGGTCGGCTCCTGAAACGGCTTGCCGACCAGCTGGATCGCGACCGGCAAGCCGCCGGCGCCGAACCCCGAGCACACCGAGATCGCCGGATAGCCGGCGACGTTGAACGGCATCGTAAAGCTCGGCGTCTCGAACACGTCCCATTTCGGCAAGGCGTCGATCTTTGGCGCTTCGGAGGGCTGGGAAGCGGTCAGCACCACGTCGAGCCCGGCCATCGCCGCCTGCAACTCGGCCCGCAATTCGCGTCGCCGCCGCACTGCCTGGACATAGTCGACGCCCGATACCAGGGCGCCCAGCATCAGCCGGCTGCGCACGCGCTCGCCGAAATCGCCGAGCCGGGTGCGGGCCCATTCCTCGTAGGCCGCGGCACGCTCGACCATCGAGATCAGCGAGCCGCAAGCCATCCAATCCTGCAATGGCGACAGGGTAACCTCGCGGATTTCGGCGCCGAGATCGCGGAATGTGGCGACAGCGCCGTCGATGCCTTGACGGGTGCCGGCGCTGACCCGGTAGTCCGCCTCGTGGAAATGGTGGATCACGCCGATCCTGAGCCCCTTGATCCCGCTGCCGAGCGCGGCTGCGTAGTCGGGGATCGGGCGGTTGGCGCTGGCGGGGTCGCGTGGGTCGTGGCCGGCCAGCGCCTGCAGCATCAGCGCGCAATCTTCGGCGGTCCAGGCCATCGGGCCGATATGGTCGAGCGTAAAGGCGGCCGGCGCCACGCCGGCGCGGCTGACCAGACCGTAGGTCGGCTTGATCCCAGCGATGCCGCATAACGCTGCCGGGCCGCGGATCGAGCCGCCGGTGTCGGTGCCGATGCCGCCGAGGATCAATCCGGCCGCGACCCCGGCGCCGGTGCCGCTGCTGCTGCCGGCGGTGAAGTGATTGGTGTCCCACGGGTTGCGCGCCGGCGGCCAGGGCAGATCGAAGCTCGGGCCGCCATCGGCGAATTCATGCGTCGTCGTCTTGCCGATCAGCACGGTGCCGGCCTCGGCGAGCTTTTCGGCGCAGGCGGCGTCGGCGCCGGGGACGTTGTCGGCGAGAAGCTTCGACTGGCAGGTGGTCGGGATGCCCTTGGTGTCGACGATGTCCTTGAGGCCGATCGGGATGCCGTGCAGCGGCCCGGAGGGGCCGTTGGCCATGATCGCCTGCTCGGCCGCTCGCGCCTCGGCCAATGCGCGCGCTTCGGTCAGGTGGATGAAGGCGTGCAACTGGTCATCGAGCTTGTGGACCCGATCGAGGCAAGCGCGGGTCAGTTCGACCGGCGAGAGACGTTTCGCCGCGATCTGCCTGGCGGCCTCGGCGATCGTCGGGATCTGCCCGGTCATGGCAGATCCTCCTCGGCAAACCCATAAATCAGCGCCGGCTCGGCCATACGCCCGCGCGGCTGGCGCACCCGTTCGGCCATCTGCGCGATACCGGCATAGACCCCTTGAGTTCGGCCTTTTGCGCGTCGTTGAGGCTGAGCCCGGCGCGGGCCAGCAGAAAGTCGAGAGCTTCGTCGGAGATTTCGGATGGCATGGCCGCACTCCCCCTGATCCAGGATAGAGGACACTACCAAACGCGCCATGCCGTCAGCTAGTGCCCAGACCCTTTCAGGTGATTTAGGGCGGTGTCCCCCCCTCGTTTTTCCTGCGAAGGCCGGGACCCATTTGCGCCATGGGCACCGGCCTTCGCCGGTGTGACAGAGTTTTTCGTGGCGGCAGTAGTCCGTCGTCGCCTGTTGAACCTCGTGATTGGATCTTAGCTCTAGGCAACAGCGACACCGATGGGAGCCTCGAAGCCCCCGCGCCTGCCGGTCGCATTTGCGCCGGACGGGCGACTCCCGCGCCTACGGGCTGACCCCGCTCGGAAGCTGCCCGCCGCGGCCGCGCGGCAAAGTGTGCAGCTTTAGTTCGACCGGGTTGCCGAGCCAGATCGCGTAGCCGCTGTGGTCCTCGACCGCGTCTGTCGTCAGCGGGTGGACCAGAACGTCGAGTCCCTCGCGGTTCAGCATCAGATAAGGAACGATGCGCTCGAACTCTTCGGGCTTGAAAATGACCAGGGCGTTGCTGATCGGATGCGGTCCGCGCGGCGTATCGCGAAACTCTTCGACCTCGACTTTGAATTTCTTGCCGATCTCCGCGCAGACCCGCTCGGCAATGGGGCGCGTTTTTGCCGGGTCATAATAAATGTGGGCGTGGTAGCCCAAATTCGCGACGGAGTTCACGGTTTGCTCGGTCATCGGGCTGCCTCCCTGCAGGCTGGCGACAAGACCCGGCATTTTCGCACGACGATGTCGGCAAGTCGATGAACCCGCCGAGGTCGCCAATCGGTAAATCTAGCGGTCGGTGCCTACCCTGCACGCGGGGTGTTGCAGCCTCGGATTCAGTTTTCAACAACGAGGAATGCGGTGATCGAAATTCGCATCGCCAAGATGGTCATGACCGGGTGTCTCGCGCTGTTTGCGCTGCTCGTGACCTTCAACAATCTAACCGATTACGAAACCAATTACGCCTTCGTGCGTCATGTGCTCAGCATGGACACCACGTTTCCAGGAAACGCTCTCCTCTATCGCAGCATCACCTGGCCGCTGCTATGGCAGGTCGCCTATGCCGCGATTATCATCGGCGAAGGGCTAACCGGAATCGTATTGGCGATTGCCGCGTTCTCGATGGGCAGCCGTCTGCGATGCGATGCGGCTCGTTTCAACCGGTCCAAGCGTTTTGCCTTTGTCGGCGCCACGCTTGGATTTCTCATCTGGTTCTTCGGGTTTATGGTGGTGGGGGGCGAGTGGTTTTCGATGTGGCAATCGGCGAAATGGAACGGCCAAGAATTGGCGTTCCGCTTTTACGCGACGATTCTCATCGTGATGATTTTTGTCAACCAGCGTGATGACGATCTCGGAGCCTAGCACCCCGATCATGATCGTCGCCGCGTTGATGTTGGCGGAAACGACGGTCGGTTCGCCAACAGAAGGGCGCCGGGGCTAAAGCCTCGCTGCCGGGAGCATGAAGCCGTCGAAGAAATCGGCGAGCGCGTCATGGGCGTCGAGCGGGAGTATGTGGGCGACATACTGGTCGGGGCGAACAATGGCGATACAGCCTTGATCCCGGTCAATGCCGCGCAAGTCGAAGATGTCCTGGCCCGGCCTGCGGTCGGCGCAAAACATCTTCTCGTAGTCGAGCAGCCCGTAGCGTCCTTTGCCGGGGAGCAGCAACGGGGGCATCGCGCTAGGTCGAGCGCTCGCGTGCGCCTGCTGGAAGATCGCACGGACGTCGATAACGCCATCGATATCCGCGTCGGGCGGGGTGAAGCGGCGGATCGGCGAATTTGAAGCGGCGGTGAGGAAGGTGCAGAGGGCGTGGAGGCGGGATGAGGGTATGCCCGGGTCCTCGGCGGGAGCGAAAGCATAGAGCCGCCACCGGCCGTCGGCGCGCGCGACGTGGCCGATTTGGACCGGGCGTGCATCGGCGAGACGGATAACCGGTGCCGAATGAAATCGCTTCCCGATCGGCAGACCCGCCGCCAAGTGCTGCCAGGTCGAAATGGCACAGATGATCGACGGGCGGTAGCGGGCCTCAACCCCCGCGGTGAAGCGGAGGTGCTGCGCGAAGTATCGCTGCAACTCCGCGGGATCGACGCCGTCGCTGTCGACGTCCGTCGGGCCCTTAAGTGGTGCGCTGAACATCGCCGCGAGCTCACGATCAAAGTCGATCAGCTCCTGCGCGACCGCGCGTCGTTCATCGGAATAGGTCCGCAGGAGTTCGGGCGCGGCGAGCCCGCGCAGCACCGCAGTGAGCTTCCAGCCCAGGTTGAAGCCATCCTGCATCGAGACGTTCATTCCCTGGCCGGCTTTGGGGCTGTGGGTGTGGCAGGCGTCGCCGGCGATAAACACGCGGGGGTGGATGCCGGCGGCCGGATCGTCCGGCAGGTCGTCGAACCTCTCGCACAGGCGCTGACCGATCTCATAGACCGACCACCAGGCGATCTCCTTCACGTCGAGGCGTGTAAGGGTGAAGGATGCGTTGGGCAGCGGCGACAAGGCGCTCGGCGGTGATGTTGAGGCTCGCGGCGCGCTCGTGATCGGCGAGCTTGTCGAGCTCGATATAGATGCGGAACATGTATCCGCCCTCGCGCGGAATAATCAGGGCGCTGCCGTCATGGGCCGACTGGATTGCCGTCTTGAGGCGGATGTCGGGGAAGTCGGTGATGGCGAGAACGTCCATCACCCCCCAGGCCTGGTTGGCGGAGTCGCCATGCAATGCCCGGCCCGAGGGACCGGCGCACGGCGCTGTGCGCGCCGTCGCAGCCGACGACAAAGCGGGCATTGACCGTTTCCGCCTCGCCCTGGTGCTCGGGATCGAGACGTTCGAGACGAACGGTGACAGGTGCCTCGGCGGCGTCCGTAGGGATGGTGAGGTCGATCAGGCGGTAGGCGTAATCGGGCGCCAGGCGGGTCGGGGAGTTGCGCATGGCGTCGAGGAAGAAATCGTGCACGCGCGCCTGGTTGAGGATCACGTGCGGGAATTCGGAGAGTCCGTCCTCGATGTCCTGGATGCGGTCGCTGCGAACCAGAGCCCCGTCGGTCTCGTCGGGTTTCCAGAAGGCAACTCATTGACCCAATAGGCCTCCTTCAGCACCCGGTCCGCAGAAGCCAAAAGCCTCGAACATCTCCATCGTGCGGCAGGCGATGCCGTCGGCTTGGCCGACCAGCAGGGGGCCGGATTTCTGCTCGACGATGCGGATGGTGATATCGGGGAACTCAGCGAGCTGGGCGGCGAGGGTCAGACCGGTGGGACCGCAGCCGACGATGAGAACATCCACCTGCGCAGGAAGTCCGTCCGCGGGTCCGGCCGCTTGATGCCGGAAGTCGGTTTCGACGACATGCGGGTCGCCCGGTCGGAACCCGTTGAGATGGAATTGCATCGTGCCTCAGTCCCTGTGGCGGAACGGTTTGGCGCACTCCAGCCGATGGCGCAAATCGTCGGCGAATTCTAAGCTGCCATCCGCATCCGCTGCCGCACCATGTCGGCGAGCTTTCTCGCCGATCATGATCGTCGCCGCGTTGGTATTGCCGGAAACGACGGTCGGCATGATCGAGGCGTCGGCGACGCGCAGTCCCTCGATGCCATGCACCCGCAGTTCGGGGTCGACCACGGCCATCGCGTCGACGCCCATCTTGCAGGTGCTGGTCGGGTGATACACGGTGCCGCCGCGCCGGCGGGCGTAATCGAGCAGCTCCTCGTCGGTCTCGATCCCGGGCCGGGCAGGAACTCGGAAGTGATGAAACGCCCCATCTGCGGGGTCGCCATGATCCGGCGCAGCAATTTGAGGCCTTCGACGATGGTTTGCTGGTCGGTCACGGTCGCCAGATAGTTCGGAAACACGCCGGCGGGTCGGCCGGGTCGGCGCTGTTCAGCCCGATCTCGCCGCGGCTTTCGGGCCGCAGCTGATAGACGATCGCGGTAAAGCCCGACCACTGGTGCAGCCCGTCCTGCGGCCGGTCGGCGCTGAACGGCGAGCATCGAGCATTTGATGTCGGCCGAGGCCAGTTCCGGCCGGGTGCGCGCGAACAGCGCCGCCGGCGAGGTTCCCATCGCCAGCGGCCCGGTCTTGAACATGTAGTATTGCAGCCCGGCCTTCAGCTTCTTGCAGATTGCTCTGCATCACATCGTTGACCGTGATCGGCAATGTGCATTTGAACTTGAGCGGCGCCGAGTAATGGTCCTGCAGGCTCTGCCCGACGCCCGGCAGATGGTGCGTCACCGGGATCCCGTGCGCGACCAGATCCTCGGCCTTGCCGATGCCGGACAGCAGCAGCAATTGCGGCGAGTTGACCGCACCGCCGCACAGGATGACCTCGCTCGCCGCTCGCGCATTGCGGGTCTGGCCGTCCTGGCGGAACGTGATGCCGGTCGCCCGCCGCCCGTCAAAGGTGATCTTTTCGGTCAGCGCGTTGGTGACGACGCGCAGATTGGGCCGGCTCATCGCCGGGCGCAGATAGCCGACCGCGGTCGAGCAGCGCTTGCCGTTGCGGGTCGTCGTCTGGTGGTAGCCGACGCCGTCCTGGCCCGCGCCGTTGAAATCGTCGTTGCGCGAAAAGCCCAACGACATCGCGGCGTCGATGAACGCCTCGCAGATCGGGTGCTTGTCCGGAACATCGGACACGCATAATGGCCCGCCGGTGCCGTGGTAGGCGTCGGCGCCGCGCATCTGGTGCTCGGAGCGCTTGAAATAAGGGAGCACGTCATCGAACGACCAGCCGGTGTTGCCGAGCTGGCGCCAATGGTCGAAATCCTCTGCCTGGCCGCGGATATAGACCATGCCGTTGATCGAGGACGACCCGCCCAGCACCTTGCCGCGCGGCCAGAACACGCGGCGGTCGGCGGCGCCGGGATCGGGCTCGGTCTCGTAGCACCAGTTGACCGACGGGTCGGCAAACGTTTTGCCGAAACCAAGCGGGATGTGGATCCAGCGGTTCTTGTCCTCGCCGCCGGCTTCGAGCAGCAGCACCCGGGTTGCCGGGTCCTCGCTGAGCCGGGCGGCGATGGCGCAGCCGGCCGAGCCGGCGCCGATAACGATGAAATCGGCTTCGATCACATCCTGTTGTGCGGCCATCTCATCGTCCCCTTCTGCTTGCGAAGGACGCTACTATAGTCGGCTCGCCGATCGGGAGACATCGAAACAAGGGAGGAATTGGCATGCCCGTCTATCGTTTTGCATGGGTGCTGCTTGCCGCATTGCTCGCGACCCCGGCAAATGCGCAACTGCTCGATCATAAGGATCTGTCCTTGGCCACGGCCTTGGCCATAGCGACCACCGCCGCCGATACCTGCAAGGCACAGGGCAACCGGGTGTCGGTGACGGTCGTCGGCCGCGAGGGCCAGGTCATCGTGCAGTTGCGCGGCGACGACGCCTCGCCGCATACGATCGAGAACAGCCAGCGCAAGGCCTACACCTCGCGCACCTTCCGGATCTCGTCGGGAGAGTTCACCGAGCGCGTCAAGAACAACCCGACCAATGGCGCGGTGCATCTAGCCTGGATCGTGGCCAACCAGGGCGGCCTGCCGATCAAGGTCGGCAACGAGGTCATCGGCGGGGTAGGCGTGTCCGGCTCACCCGGCGGCGACAAGGACGAAGTCTGTGCGAAAGCCGGCATCGACAAGGTCGCCGATCAGCTGAAATAGCGATTGGCGCTTTCGGGCCGCGGCAAGTTTCGCTATGCCTCGCGCCGCCGCACAGAACAGGACGTACCCCGATGACCCAGACCGTCGCCCGCCTGCTGGCTGAAAGCCTCGAAGCGCATGACGTGGATCAGATCTACTGCGTGCCGGGCGAAAGCTATATCGGGCTGACCAGTGCCTTGATCGAAAAGAACTCGATCCGGGTCGTTGTCTGCCGTCACGAGGGCGGGGCCGGATATATGGCGGTTGCCGATGGGCGGCTACGCGACCGCGCCGGGGTGGCGATGGTGTCGCGCGGGCCGGGGCTGTCGAACGCGATGGTGGCACTGCATTCGGCCTATCACGACGCCACGCCGATGGTGATGCTGGTCGGCCAAGTCGAGCGCAAGGATTTCGGCCGGCTCGCCCTGCAGGAACAGAATTATTCGCGCCTGCTGTCGGACGTGACCAAAGAGGTCATCGAGGTCAACGAGCCCGAACAGGCCTCCGAGGCGATTGCCCGCGCGTTCCATCTGGCGGAGAGCGGCACGCCCGGCCCGGTCGCGGTAATCCTTCCCGAGGACATCTTCGACGAGGAGACCGATGCCACCCTCGATCTGGCCCGACCGCGCATCGTTGCCGGGCCGCGCCCCAACGACCTCGACCGCCTCGCACTGATGCTCGAAGCGGCCGAGCGGCCGCTGGTACTGGTCGGCGGCGCGCTATTGGCCGATGCGGTGCATGACAACGCGGTCTTCGCCGACCTGAACCGGCTCGCCGAGGAATGGGTTTTGCCGATCAATCCGACCCATCGCCGGCCGCAATTGTTCGACGCGACCCATCCGCATTACGGCGGCTATATGGGCATCCGTGTGCCGCCGCCCTTGATCGGCGAAATGAAGCGCGCCGATCTGATGGTGGCGCTCGGCGAGCGCATGACCGATTCGGTCAGCCAGTCCTACAGTTTCCCGTCGGCGCCGCAGCCGCAATTGCCGTTCGTCCATATCTGGCCCGACCCCAACGAGATCGGCCGGGTCTGGCGCCCGGATTTGGGCATGCCGTGCAGTCCCTATGAGGTGATCAAGGCATTGCTGCGCCGCGGCGCGCCGTCCGATGCTGGGAAGCGACGCGGCTGGGTCGACGGTCTGCACGCGATCCACCGCAAGCTCTTAGCCAAGGAGTGGGAGCCGACCTCGGACGGGATCAACTTTGCCGCGGTCGTCTGCGAGGTCGACAAGCATCTGGCGCCCGACGCCACGGTCACCACCGACGCCGGTAATTTCGGCAGCTTCGTGCACCGCTATATCGGGTTCCGCCAGGGCCAGGTGTTCCTGGCCTCGGTAGTCGGTGCGATGGGTTCCGGCGTGCCGATGGCGGTGGCCGCGGCCCTGCGCCGGCCGAATACGCAGGTCGTCGCCTTTGTCGGCGACGGCGGCGCGCTGATGACCGGCAACGAAATCGCCACGGCGCTGCAATACGGCGCCAACCCGATCATGATCATCTCTGACAACAGCATGTACGGCACGATCGGCATGCACTCCTATATGCGCTACCCGGAACGCCCGTTCATGGCCGGCACCCGGCTGACCAACCCCGATTTCGCCCAGTGGGCCCGCTCGTTCGGCGCCGAAGGCATCACCATCCGCAGCGAAGCCCAGATTGCCGATGGCATCGCCCAGGCCTTTGCGGTCAAGACCAAGCCGGTCGTCGTCCACTGCCTGACCTCCGCTATCCAGATGAGCGCCTGGCGCCGCTACACCCACTCCGAGGCACTGCCATAGGGTGGGACGGCCCATATGAGGCGGCGGACGGACCATCATCGGACTTTGGCCGCATCGCGCAGCGGCATAGGGGGAGGGAGCCAGCAGCAAACCCAAAGTCCAGCCCAGGTAAAACCGAGCATCCAGCCATAATAGGGACGTGCTGTATAAGCTGAATTGCCCGATGTTGAAAGATGTCGAGGGCAAGCGCGAAGCAGCAGCGCCGCCGCCAGCCCGATCGCGGCGACCAGGGCGACGCAACGGGCGCAGCGGGCAAACAGGTCCTCACCCGGTCCACTGATGACCTGGCGATAGCCGAGGCCGAGGATCAGCAGGCACGCTATCGTGGTCGCGATCATCTCTCGCGCCGACCATGAAAACAGCCACCCGGCGATACCGGCCGAGGCGCCGCCGATGATTCCCATCGGCACTGCGAGCCACCGGTTGCGGACGCTGAGCCAAGCCAAGGTTACCGCAAACGGCACGATGGCCGATGCGAGGGTCAGTTCGATCGCAGCGGCAAGGCCGGCCTCGGCTCCGCTCTGCTCGGCGGCCCGACCGGAGGCGAAGGCGCTCATCGCATCGTGTACGCAGACCGATGCCAACGCGAAAGCCAGGCTGACGCCGACCCTGAACAGCGGATTGGGCTGTGTACCTGCGGATTGATCCCGGGACCGCGCGCGACGCAACAGACCTCGCAGCCGGCTCATCAGCGGATCGACAAAGAAGGCGAGAATCACGCCGATCAGCAATGCCGACACCAGGTCGGCCCAACTGAGATGGCTCAAAGCAATCCACGAGCCTTGCCAAATGAATTCCGGAGCGGCGGCGCAGATGGCGATCCACAACGCCGAGATCAGAGCCGCGGTGATCACCATCCGTAGAACCTATGGTTTCGGGCTGTCGAGCACCGGATTGCACATGGACGAAATGTGCATCCCATTTTGATCGGATAGGGAATGCATGGCGGCGCCGGCGCAAACCGCGGCGCCGCACACCCCAGCCCCGCTCCGCCGGGGATTGTCGAATGACACGAAAATACGCGATGCTGCGCTGTTTTGGCGCGAGCCGGGGAGTTGGACAACGATGAACGTCGACAAAGCCGTCAATATCGAAGACCTGCATCGCATGGCCAAGCGGCGGCTGCCGAAGATCGCCTTCGATTTCATCGAGGGCGGCCTCGAGGACGAACGCGGCCTGGAAACCAACACCTCGGCATTTCACAAGCACCAGCTGCTGCCGCGCTATCTGGTCGACGTGTCAAAGCGCGACCAGTCGAAGACGATATTCGGCCAAACCTTTTCGAGCCCGTTCGGGATCTCGCCGACCGGCGGGGCCGGGCTGTTCCGCTACCATGCCGATCTGATGCTGGCCGAGGCCGCGCGCGACGCGAACATCCCCTATCATCATGTCGGGCGCCAGCAACGATTCGATCGAAGCGGCGGCCAAGATCGCGCCAAAGAACCACTGGTATCAGCTCTATGCCGCGCGCGATCCGGCGATCAACGCCGATATGATCCGGCGCACCGCCGATGCCGGGCTCGGCGCGCTGGTACTGACCGTCGACACTCCGGTCGGGTCGAAGCGCGAGCGCAACATTCGCAACGGCTTTGGCAATATTCGCGGCGGATTGTGGCAGGCATTGAGCCTCAAGCCCTCGATCCTGGCCGAGGCGATGACCCATCCGGGCTGGATCGTCGAATATTTCAAGCGCGGCGGCGGCACCCCGATGCTGGAGAATTGGCAGCCCTATGCAGCGGCGGGCGCCGATGCCGAAGAGGTCTATAAATTCACCTCATCGGTTCGCCCGTTCAACGCTCAGACCTGGCGCGATCTCGAGACCTACCGCAAGCTGTTCCCGCGCGCCCTCGTCGTCAAAGGCATCATGAGCCCCGCCGATGCGCTGCGCTGCGTCGAAATCGGCTGTGACGGAATTCTGGTTTCGAACCATGGCGGCCGCCAGCTCGACCAGGCGCCCGGCTCGCTCGACGTGTTGCCGGCGATCAAGGCTGCGGTCGGCGACAAGCTGACCTTGCTGCTCGACAGCGGGGTGCGGCGCGGCGCCGATATCCTGATCGCCCTCTGCCTCGGCGCCGATTTCTGCTTCTTCGGCCGCCCGACGCTTTACGGCGCGGCGGCCGGCGGTTTGCCGGGGGTCAAGAAGGCCGTCGAGATTTTCGTCAACGAGATCGACCTGGTCATGGGCCAGATCGGCTGCCCGAGCCTCGATCAGCTCGGCCCCGATTTTCTGTGGACCGACGACTGGCAGCGTAATCGCTAGCGGGATCAGAGCCGGGCGCGGTTAATCCGGCGCTCTGGTGGTCGCAAACCCCGGGGCTTTCAGGCCAATTTCGCGAAATTTCGGCTTTCCCTTCGATTTCTTTCGTTACGCCATGACGCCCATGCGGCTCAATTCGCCGCGGTGAGAGCCGGTCGGTTCGATGAGCGACGCAGTGGAGCGATTGATGGGGATGGAAGCAGTATTATCGAGTGCGCGGCCTACAGCCGGACTGTCCCGGCGAGCAGCAATGGGCGGACTTGCCGTTCTGTTCTTCGGTGCGACTATCGCTGCGGCTTCGCGGACTGCATCGGCAGAGGATATCCCGCTAGCGATCAAGGGCTATGACCCGGTCGCCTATTTCACCGACGGGAAGCCGATGCGCGGGCTCCCCGAGTTCGAATATCAGTGGGACGATTACCGCTGGCAGTTTGCAAGCGCCTCCCATCGCGACATGTTTAAGGCCGATCCCGTGCGTTATGCGCCGCAATTCGGCAATTACTGCGCGATGGCGCTCTCGCTCGGCCAGATCGTCGTGGCGAACCCCAAAAATTGGCTGATCAGCGACGGCAAGCTCTATGTCTTCGGCGAAGCGGCGCCAGCCGGGCCGGTCCTGTTCGAGAAGAACCTCGCCGAGAACGTCACCAAGGCAAACGCCAACCGGCCGATCCTGCCCAAGCAGTGATTGTGGAGCGCTGCGGTGGAGAGAGAAATTGTGCCGGAGAAGCCGATGAAAACGCGATTAACCGTGCCGTGGCGGGTCGTTGCTCTGCTGGTGTCGCTTGGGATGACGCGCGTTGCTGGCGCCGCCGGTAGCAGTGGCGCAGGAAAAATTTGTCGTCAAACCGCTGGCGGAAAAGAAACTGGGGCAGCTCCCCGCCGGGCCGCTCTACTGGCGGATCGAGAATTTTGCCACGCTCGCGGACGCGCAGGCCGCCGCCGGCCTCGCCGCGCTGGCCGCCGAGGCCGACGGCAAAGCATGGCTGTTCACGCTGGGCGAGAAGGGCGGCGCGACCGCCGGCGGGCACAAAGTCGCCGAGATCGGGCCGATTCCCGGATCACGGCCCAGAGCTATCTGCTGCGCATCAACAGCGCAACTGGCGGCCCCGGTGCCAAGACACCGGTGCACAGCCATCCCGGTTCCGAAAGCTTTTACGTCCTGAGCGGGGGGCTCGGGGAAAAGACGCCGAGTGGCGTGGTCCAGGTCGGGACCGGCCAGGCGATGCCCGGTCATGCTTTCGGCGAACCCATGCAAGCCTTCAGCAGCGGCCCGGGCACCCTGAATGCGCTCGTCATGTTTCTCGTGGACGCGACCCGGCCGTTCTCTTCGCCGGCGAAATTCGAATAAGGGAAGGGGGGTCCGTCACTCGGCCGGTGTCGGGGAGGCCGGTGGGCTCGACCAGAGGCCGGCCTTGCGCAGCCCCTCGCGCAGATTTGTAAGATCGGCCGGGCTGAGAAACTTGCTGCCGAATTGCCGCGGATCGAAGGTCGGATCGAGGCGGTGGATCGCGGCCACGACCCGGGCCGCATCTTCGCCGCGGTCCGCCTCGGCGCAGGCGGCGGCGAGGACAACCCGGCTGAAGTTCGCGCCTTCGGTCGCGCGCAGGCTGAGCCGAGTCTGCTCGATGGCGTCGTCGTAACGCCCCTTCAGGTAATAGGCGAGGCTGAGGGCAAATCGGTCGAGCGGGCCGAAGATCCGGGTCGAGCCGCTGGGCGGCCTCCAACGCCGAGATCGCGTTTTCTGTCTGCCCCATCCACATCAACGCATTGCCGCGGCCGGCGAGGGCATTCGCGTCATTCGGGTTGATTGCAATCGCGCGGCCCATCTCGGCCAGCGCTTCGTCGTAGCGATGGTAAAAGATGCTGATCCGGCCGAGGACGACATGCGCCGGCACATCGGCGTCGTCGAGTGCGAGGGCCTTGGTTGCCGCTTCCGTAGCCCGGCCGAGGAAGCGCATCGGCTCTTCCGCCCAGCCCATCGACACGGCGATGTAATAGCTTTCCGCGAGCCCCGTATAGGCGGCGGCCGAGTTCGGATCGAGCGCGATCGCCTGCCGCAAGAGAACTCGCGCCGTCGCGACGCTGCCGCGCTCGGGGCTCTGCAAAGCCGGCCTGGCGCGCAACACCATGTCATAGGCTTGGAGATTTTGTGGCGGCTTGGCAAATGCCCGCCGCCCTTCGGCCCGGTTGACCTGGACTGCTAATATTCCCGCGATATCGGCGGCAATCTTGTCCTGCAAGGAGAACAGCTCGCCCGCAGGGCTGTCGAAGCGGGCGGACCACAATACCTGCCCAGCGGTGTTGATGAGCCGGGCATCGACCCGCACGTGGTCGCCGTTTTCTCGGATGCTGCCTTCTACCTGATAGCGAACATCGAGCGCGCGAGAGGCGGCGGCGGGACTTGCCGGCTTCTCCCGGTACGGCAAGACGGCATTCCACGACATCACCGTCAACTCGGAAAAGCGACCGAGGGCATCGATCAGGTCTTGCGTCAAGCCGTCCACCAAATAGGCGCGAGTGGCATCGCCGGTCAGGTTGGCAAACGGCAGCACCGCAATCGTCGGCTTCTCGGCCGACGTGGTGGTCTCGGCCCCGGTCTGGGCCCCCGGCCGGGAAGCCACCAGCACGCGCCAACCTCCGGCAAAGCCCACTGCTATGAGGCCGGCGAGCAGCAAGGCCGCGAGCGTGACCACCGCCGGCTTGGCGGCTGCCCAACGCCGTCGCGCGATGACCGCCGACGTTGCGCCGGCGGGTGGGTTTGGCGCTTCGTTCACCTGCCTGTTTACGGTCGCATCCGCAGCCTCGTCCGCCGCTGGCTCTGAAACCGGCGCCACTGCCGCGTCCAGCCTATAGCCGCGGCGCGGCACCGTGCGGACCAGGCGCGGGCCGTCTTCTCCCAGCGCGCGGCGCAGTTCGCCGACGCTCTGCACCAGCGTGTCGTCGGTGACCGCCAAATCGGGCCAAACGGCCGAAAAAAAAGCTCTTCCTTCGAGACCAGCCGAGCGCAATTCTCGACAAGGTAATCGAGCACTGCGAGGGTCTTCGGCCGCAGCGGAATCTCGGCCTTATCGCGCATCAGGCAACCGCGAGTGCGATCGAGCACATAGTGGTCAAACCGCAGCCGCGAAGCAGGTCCCGGCGCAGGAGCTTCGGCACCCGCGCCGATTATTGCGGTGCTGATCGAAGATGGGTCCACAAAAGTCGAGCCCGTAGCCCTAACCCGAGCCCGCGGAGAGGATCAAACGGGCGCCCGATCTTGACACCCGTTGGGCGAGGAATCCAGGCCTCGACAGATAGCCATAGCCATCACACGGCCGTCTGTGGCCGATGAGCATGCATAGCATCGCCGAAGCCAGGAAATCGGCTGTCGAAACGGCCCGCGCGCTCGGCATGGCGGTTGCGACGCCCTGAAGGGTTGCCGGCTGCAAGCGAGACCAGCATTGTGGCTCTGCCTTAGCACCTTCGAGCGGGACCCCGTGGGATGAGATTGAACGACGCGATCAATATCGAAGACCTGCATCGGATGGCGAAGCGGCGGCTGCCGAAGATCGCCTTCGATTTCATCGAAGGGGGCCTGGAGGACGAGCGCGGCCTCGAACGCAATACTTCGGCGTTTCACAAACACCAGCTGTTGCCGCGCTACCTGGTCGACGTCTCGGTGCGCGACCAGTCGGCGACCTTGTTCGGCCACGCTTATGCGAGCCCGTTCGGCATCTCGCCGACCGGCGGCGCCGGCCTGTTCCGCCGCGGCGCCGATTTGATGCTGGCCGAGGCGGCGGCCAAGGCGAACATTCCCTACATCATGTCCGGGGCCAGCAACGATTCGATGGAGGCGGCGGCCAGGGTCGCCCCCAACAATGCCTGGTATCAGCTCTATGCGGCGCGCGAGGCGAAGATTCGCGAGGACATGATCCGGCGCGCCGCCGACGCCGGGCTCGGCGCGCTGGTGCTGACTGTCGACGTCCCGGTCGGCTCGAAGCGCGAGCGCAACATCCGCAACGGCTTTGCCAATGTCCGAGGCGGGCTGCTGCAGGCGTTGAGCCTCAAGCCGTCGATCCTTGCCGAGGCGCTGACCCATCCCGGATGGATCGTCGAATATCTGCGCCACGGCGGCGGCACGCCGATGCTGCAGAATTGGCAACCTTATGCCCCCAGCGGCGGAAGTGCCGAGGCGGTCTATGATTTCTCACGCTCGCTGATGCCCTTCGATGCGCAGACCTGGCGCGATCTGGAAAATTACCGGCGCCTGTTTCCGCGCGCGCTGGTCGTCAAGGGGATCATGGACCCGGCCGATGCGCTGCGCGCCGCCGAGATCGGCTGCGACGGGATCATCGTCTCCAATCATGGCGGAAGGCAGCTCGACCAGGCTCCGGCCTCGCTCGACGTCCTGCCGGCGATCAGCGAGGCGGTCGGCGACAGGCTAGCGGTCATGCTCGACAGTGGGGTCCGGCGCGGCGCAGACATCCTGATCGCACTCTGCCTCGGCGCGAAATTCGTGTTCATGGGCCGGCCGACGCTTTATGGCGCCGCGGCCGGCGGCATTCCGGGGGTCAACAAGGCTGTGTCGATTTTGCGCGGCGAGATCGATCTGGTGATGGGTCAGATCGGCTGCCCGAGCCTCGACCAATTGGGCCCCGACTTTTTGTGGTCCGACGACTGGCAGAAAAACCGCTGACGAGCACCGCTCGGCTCGAGGGCGGCGATCCCGCAGCAGCTGTGCTGATCCTTCAAGCGTAAGGCCAATATCCCGAGCGGCGGTCAAGCCGGCGCTGGAAAATCTCGTCAAATCCGCGTCTTATGGCGTCGTCGTGCGGCGGCGCGAGCGCAGCAGATTTCGGCATTGCCGCTGCCGGCAAGGTCAAAACAGAAGGGAGGAGTACCCCCGATGAGGACGACCCGGCGCCGTTACTGGGTGTTTTTCCTGCTGTTTCTGTTCAGCGGCATCGCCTATCTCGATCGCGTCAACATGTCGGTCGCGGGCAAGCCGATCGCCCACGAATTTGGGTTGTCGCCGATCGCCCTCGGCTATTTGTTCTCGTCGTTCCTGTGGGCCTATGTGCTGATGATGCTGCCCGGCGGGCGGCTGATCGATCGCTGGGGCCCGCATGTCGTCGCGTCTGTCGCCACCGCGGTATGGTCGACGGCACAGATGGCGACCGGAGTGGTCGGCAATTTCGCGGCGATGCTGCTGGTGCGGCTTGGACTGGGTGTCGGCGAGGCGCCGTTCGCCCCGATCTCGTACAGCAGCGTCCGGTTGTGGTCGCCTTTTACCGAGCGCGGCACGGCGATCGCCGCGATCTCTTCGGGGTCCACCCTCGGTTTGGCGCTCGGCGCGCCGGCTGTGGCTTGGTTGATCGAAACATTCTCCTGGCGCTGGTCGTTCATCATCACCGGCGCTGTCGGATTTGTCTGGGTAGCGGTCTGGCTCGCGCTGGTGTCGACCCCGGAAAAGACCCGATGGTTGCCGCAGGCCGAGCGCGACCAGATTCTCGCCGGGCGCGATGCCGGCATAGCGCCGCCAACCCACAGCGGCGTCGGCTATCTGGGGCTGATCCGTTGCCCGGCGATGTGGGGTCTGTTCATCTCCCAGGGCTGCCTCGTCTATACCGGCTATCTCTATATTTCCTGGCTGCCGAACTACCTGCAGACGGCGCGGCACCTGTCGATACTGAACTCCGGCATCTACACCGCGATCCCGTTTCTGATCTCGACAGTGGTCGGCATTGTCGCCAACTGGGTCGGCGACAAATTGCTGACCGCCGACGCGGTGCGCGACGGAAACCGCCGCTATCTGGTCGCGCTCAGCCTTTTGTGTACCGCAACTGGTTTGGCGATCCCCTTTGCCCAGTCATTGGCAGGAGGTCATCACCTTGATCACCATTGCGGTAACGGGCGCTCATATCGGGCCGGCGGCAAACGGCGCGTTGGTCAGCGACCTATTGCGTTCGCCCGCAGACGCCGGACGGGCGACCGCCTTTCTTGTCCTCGGCGGCAATACCTTCGGTATGTTGGCGCCGATCGTAACCGGCTACGTCGTCGCCGCAACCGGCCGTTTTGACGCCGCATTCGTCGTCGCGGGCGCGCTGGCATTGGTCGGTGCGGTCGCGGCGCTCCTGGCGCGCGGCACGCTTGGCGAGCATATCCCGTCGTCCCGTGCGAGACCGGGTCTCGCCAACTGAGCTTGCTGTCTTGCCGTGACGCGGCAGCGTGCCAGCGGCAAGAAATCGAAGCTCCTGTAGGTCCTGCTGGAGCTTCAAATGCTTTTCGGGAGGACGTACAGCCTCCTCGCGGGCCGGTCCGGTCAGTTGACCTATCCATTCAGCGCGCATTCTTTGGTAGGCGTTCTCGACGCAGTGTCGCGCCCGCCCGACATCGCCAGTCAGCGGACCGGACGCCATTAACCCGCACTGACCTTGCACCTCATCGATGAATGCGATGTCCTGTTCCTTCAGCTGCGATTGAGCAGTTGGGCCGAGCTGCTGCGAAAGCGCCCAATATGCTTGGTTAAATGCCAAATCCAGGCGGGACAAATCGGCGTCGCCGCAAATCAGATACATCAACGGGGTGGTGGCCTTGCTGCAGTCAAAACTCGGCCCTATGCGGCCGTTCGGCCAAATCTGTGCACGGACTGGTGCGGGCGGCCCGCCTGCTGAAAGGCCGTAAGCCCGAAGGTAAATAGTCCGCGCAACACCTGCTCTTTTGAAGCACTCGATTACCGACGCGGGAACTGGGCTGGGCGGTGGCCGATCCGGTGGCACGCCGCACGCGGCGGCATAGGTCCGAACCCAGCGCTTTTGATCCTCCCACAAGGCCGGCCAAGCCTGTTCACCAATTCGCGCCCTAGCCTCATTGATCGCGGCCTGACGCTCATCGGCGAGCCGCATCAAGTCGGGATCGCTGCAAAGGACGACCGTCGGAGGGAACGTGACGCCAACGCAATCGAATGCTGCCGCCCTTCCGGTGGTTAGCATCATAGAGAGGAGAACAACGAGAAACCACAAGACCGCCTCCTCCGCGCTCCAAGACCGCGGAAGGAAATCAAGTTCTACCCCCCACCGACGGTTGTTACCTGACCGAGTGCGGGCGTCAACTGATTAACTATTTCCCCGTTCCGGAGCACGATGGGGCCTGGTTTTCCATACAGGCTAAGGTCGCAGGAAGAGGTAGTGTCTAGGTGCCGAAGCTATGACCCACATCCGGAGCTACCGATCGGGCGTAGCGGCATTTTCGGGGCCTTCGATCGCGGCGCCCGCGCTCGGATGTGGCATTCGGGATTCCCCTGACGGTTGCGTCTGCGCGCGAAACCGGCATTCTTACGCTGATGTGACGATCCTTAGCCGGGACCCTGCGGGATGAGATTGGAAGACGCGGTCAATATCGAAGACCTGCACCGGATGGCCAAGCGCAAGCTGCCAAAGATCATCTTCGACTACATCGAGGGTGGGGTGGAGGACGAGCGCGGTCTCGATCGCAACCGGGCCGCTTTTCACAAACACCGACTGTTGCCGCGCTATTTGGTCGACGTATCGGTGCGCAACCAGGCGGCCACTCTGTTCGGCCATACCTATTCAAGCCCGTTCGGCATCTCGCCGACCGGCAGCGTCGCCCTCTATCAGCGGCGCGGCGGCGAAATGTTGCTGGCAGAAGCGGCGGCTGAAGCCAACGTCCCCTACATCATGTCGGGTGCCGCCAATTTCTCGATGGAAGAGGCGGTCAGGGTCGCGCCGAATAATGTCTGGTTTCAGCTTTACGCGGCCAAGGACCCGAATGTGACCGACGCGCTGATTGGCCGGGCGCGCGATAGCGGTGTCGGCGCATTGGTGCTGACCGTCGACGTGCCGGTGAACCCCAAACGCGAGCGAAACTGGCGCAACGGGTTTGCGACAGTGCGCAATGGCACCCTGCTCGAGTCATTGAAGTTGAATCCGTTGATTATTGCCGAAGCTTTGACCCACCCGGCTTGGGTTCTCGACTATCTGCGCAACGGCGGTGCGCCGAGCTTGGCCAATTGGGCGCCGCACGCCGGCAACGGCGCGGCCACGGCCGATGTCATCCGCTTTGGGCGGAGCCAGACACCGGCGCCGGCGCAGACTTGGCGCGACCTCGAACGCTATCGGCGGCTGTTCCCGCGCCCGCTGGTGGTCAAGGGGATCTTGAACCCGGCCGATGCGATCCGCGCGGCCGAGATTGGCGTTGACGGGATCATCGTCTCCAACCATGGCGGCCGCCAGCTCGACCAGGCCCCGGCCTCGCTCGACGCCCTGCCGGCGATCAAGGAGGCGGTCGGCGATAAGCTGGTGGTCATGCTCGACAGCGGCGTGCGCCGCGGCGCCGACATCCTGATCGCGTTCTGTCTCGGCGCGCAATTCGTCTTTTTCGGCCGGCCGACGCTGTATGGCGCCGTGGCGGGCGGGATTTCCGGCGTCAAGAAGACGATCGACATCTTCCGCGGCGAGATCGATCTGGTCATGGGCCAGATCGGCTGCCCGAGCCTCGACCAGCTCGGGCCCGACTTTCTGTGGCGCGACGACCGGACTCGGAACCGCTGAGCCGGCGACGCACGAAATCGCCGGTCAGTTCCCGGCGGCTCGCTCCACGGCACCTGCTGCAACCGATCGCCCGGCATCCAACTCCGCTTCGATCTCGCCGATGGTCCGGCCTCGGGTCTCCATGCCGATCAGCCAGAAGGCCAGCGCGCCGAACACGTACCAGATGGCGAAATAGTTGAAGCCGGGGATCAGCGCGTCGAGCGTCGCCTTTGGACTGACGAAGTTCGACGAACCGGCGATCAGCGCCAACCCGGCCGGGCCGATGAACTTGCCGAGATTGCCGACGCCATAGACAAAGCCCATGCCGCTGCCGCGCAGCCGAGCAGGCCACATTTCACCCATATAAGGACCGACGATCGAGTAATTGCCGCTGCCAAAGAAATTCTGCAGCAGGATCATCAGGAAAAACAGCGACATGCCGCCGATGAATACATTGTGCAGATAACCGGCCAGCGACATGAACAGCGCCGCGACCAGACAGCTGAAGATGCCCGAGGCTCGCCGTCCCCAGGCATCGGAAATCCAGGAGCAGAAGAACCGGCCGACGATCGCGGACAGGCTGATCCAGATTACGAGCTTGGACGCCTCGGGCGGAGTGACCTTCAGCACCATGACGAATAGAGCCACCTGCCAGAGACCGAGCCCGACGCCCCCGGTTTGAGTGAGCCCGGTAAGGCAGCCGGCGATGATGCTGCGAGGATATTTGAAGATCTCGAGCCAGCGTGTGTGCTCGATTTCGGGCGGTACGGGTGGCAACGCGATTTTTGCCGGATCCATCTGCAATGCCCAGGCGAGCGCCCGCCGCGCCTCTTCGACCCGGCCCTTGCGCAGCAGCCAGTGCGGTGATTCGGGGACGAAGGCCCGGATGTAGAGGCATAGAAATGCGGGCAACAACCCGACCGCGACCATGCCGCGCCAGCCAATATAAGGGGCGGCAAACGCTCCGAGCAGCGCCGCCAGCAGCGAGCCCGCGGGCAGCATCGTCGTCGTTAGCCCGGTAAACCAGCCGCGCTTGCTGGCCGGCGAAAACTCTTGCATCAGGGTGATGTCGACCGAATACAGCCCGGTCACTGCAAAGCCGACGAAAAATCGGCAGACGACGAGATAAATCCACCCGCCCTCGGGGGTCAGTGCCATTGCTCCGGTAGCAAGCGAGACGTTCAGCACCGCGGTGATCAGCGCCGGGCGTCGGCCGACCTTGTCGGCCATCCAGCCATACAGCAGCGAGCCGAACGGCGCGCTGACGCCGGAGGCGAGCAGGATCGCACCCGACTGCCCGTAGGTCAGATGCCATTCCTTCACTATGAAGGCTAAAACAAAACCGATCAAAAAGAAGTCGAAGAAATCGAGCATGTCGCCAAGCGTCGCGGCACCTGCTATTTTCCACTGGTTCGTCGTCAGCTTGGTTTGACGCTCCAACAATTCCAGCACTGTTTCCTCCCGATACCTAAGTCCAGATGTCACCAACGAACGGGTACGCCGTTTCCGTCATTTTCTTGGGCGGAAAAGATGAAACCCCGCCAAAGCTGCGTCACCGGCAGCAGTTGATGACTATAAGCTTACATGCACAGTTTGCATTCTGGCAATGGCCGGACCGCGCCGCTCGCGAAAACTTGTTGGCGCGATCGCCGCTCAATAGGCGCCGGCGCTGCAAAAATGCCAGGCCGAGCCGTCATACCCGTAGAGCAACGCAAGGCGGTCGTTCCCGGCATGGGCGAGGACCACCCGAAACCGCTGACCGGTGCACGGTGTGGTTCCTGCGGCCCCCGGCTTTGGCAACTGTTTCTTTTCTGCGCAGCTCGTGGCCCAATCCGGCAGCGTGGCCGGCGCGGCCGAGAGCTTTTTGCCGTCCGCGAGCACGAAATAGTCGTTTGGCTGGCCCTGCTTGACCTCGGCATGGAGTGCCAGCGCACCAAAGCGCGAGCGGTAATATCCGGCTTGCTGCTCGCCGTCGCTGGCGCCGGTCGCCACCGCGCGGAATGTCAGCGCGCTGCAGGCGGGCGGCTCTTTCTTCGCCGGATGTTTGGTCGCCGCAACAGCCCCGACCGCCATCATGCCGAGCGCGAAGCCGACACCTACCGAAATCGCCCGTTTCATCCCTGTCCCTCCCGATATGCCGGACCAATCGGCTAGAACGCCAAGTTTATAGCGCCGCAGCGCCGCTCGCAGTAGGGTGCACCGCTCTCTCATTATCGAGGACGCAGCCTCCGGGCCAGCGTCAAAAGCCCGTTACCATGCGCAGCGTTTTTATCGTTACCGGGGCGATCCTGCTGACGGCGCCGCCGGTGCAGGCGGCAGCCGTGGCGGTGGTGTTGGCGGTAGATGTTTCCGCCAGCGTGACGCCCGAATCCTACGTGCTGCAGCGTGACGGCATCGCCCGCGCTTTCGAGAATCCCCGGCTTGAGGCTGCGATCGCCGCTGCTCCAGGCGGGGTCGAGGTTCTCGTCCTCGAATGGTCGGATCCCGACAAGATAAAGGTCACCGTCGGCTGGACCCTCGTTACCGGCAGGCGGAGCGCCGACGGCTTCGCGGCGGCGGTGCGCGCCACCGGCAGAAGCTCGCGGGGCCTGACCGCGATCGGCCCAGCGCTTGCCGCTGCCGCAGTACAGCTCGACCATGTGCCGGCGCCGGCGGCGCGCCGGGTGATCGATATCTCTGGCGACGGCATAGCCGATTTCGGCCCTCCGCCCGCCGGCGGTCGCGCGATCAGCCTCGTGGCCGCCGGAATCGCGATCAACGGGCTCGCGATCCTGACCGAGGAGCCTTGGCTCGAAGATTATTACCGCCGCAATGTGATCGGTGGGCCAGGCGCTTTTGTCCTGGCCGCTCGTGATTTCAGCAGCTTCGCCGACGCGATGTTGCGAAAACTGACGGTCGAAATCGCCGATGCCGGCGCGTCCTCTCTTGCTCGGCGAGCAGAGCCGGGAATGCAAGGCTCGCCCCGCAGGTAACGCAAAGCTGATCGCAGCGGCGGCTGGGGCTACCGATACCCGGCTGGATCGGGATGAAGCGCCAAAAACGCAGAGGTCGCCTTGGTCGCTCGTAGCTCGGCCTCGGCCGCCGAGGGGGTAGCGGCGACCCCGAGCAGCAGGCCAACCATAAGGCTCTCCCAAAGGAGCCCGAGGTATTGCGCCGCCATCTGGTTCGGGTCGCCTTGGCCAACGAGCCCCTTGCCTTGCGCTTTGGCCAAGAGCTCCGCCAGAGCCGAACGGGCGGCATTGCGGCCAGCCATGTCGAGCGTGCGCGCTATCTCGGGCGAACGCGTCGCTTCGGCGATCGCCAAGCGAAAGGCCGTGATCACCGACGGATGGGAGACCTCCCGCACAAGATTTGCCGCAAAGGTGACAAGCGTCGCCGCCAGCGTCTGCCGGCTATTCGGGACAGGGAAGTTCGGGGCCAACCGCATCCGCTCCGCACGGCTGCGAATGCAGGCGTCGAGCATTTCCTGCTTGCTGCGGAAATTGGCGTAGAGATCGCGTTTCGAGATTTTCGCGCGTTTGGCGATTTCGAGCGTGCTGGTAGCCGCATAGCCCTCTTCGGTAAACGCCTCGAACGCGGCGCTCAGGATGCGTTCACGTATCGGGTTGCTGTCCGCTGTCGGAATTGAGTGCTCGGGCCGAGTCATTCGTCGCGAAAAATTTACTTCCAATGGTACCGATCCGTACCCATGATCTGATCAGGTACGGCTAGGTACCGTAATCCCTACAGGAGCCTGTCATGACCGTCCAGATTTCTCGTCCGAAGGGCGCCCGATTAGGCGACGTCGCCCGCGGGCGTGACGCGGCCCCGAAGGCCAATCCCGGCCGCGCGCCGGGCGAAGCTTGGCTGATCGTAACCCTCCTGTTCCTGTTCATGGCGATCAACTTTGCCGATAAAGCGGTGATCGGCATCGCGGCAGTCCCGCTGATGCACGATCTGAGGATTACCCCGAGCCAGTTTGGGCTGATCGGCTCGAGTTTCTTCCTGCTGTTCTCGGTATCCGCGATCGTTACCGGCTTCATCGTCAACCATGTACAGACACGCTGGGCGTTGGCTGTCATGGGCCTCGTTTGGGCGTTGAGCCAGTTTCCGATGCTCGGAAACGTAGGGTTCGGGACGATCATAGCCTGCCGGATCATCCTCGGCGCCGGCGAGGGGCCGGCCGCACCGGTGGCGCTGCATTCGACCTACAAATGGTTCCCGGACGAGCTTCGCACTCTGCCGACCGCGATTGTCGTGCAGGGGAGCGGCATCGGCATCATGGTGGCGCTGCCGCTGCTCAATTGGGTCATTGTCCGTTATTCCTGGCATTGGGCGTTCGGTGTCCTCGGCCTCGCCGGTTTGGTCTGGACCGGAGCATGGCTGTTGTTTGGCCGCGAGGGCTCTGTCGGCGGTGCGCTGGCATCGGGGGCGCCGGCCACCATTGAACGCGTTGCCTATGGACGGCTGTTGCTCAGCCCAACCGTCATAGCGTGCTGGTGCGCGAGTTTTGGCGCTTTTTGGGCTCTCTCGCAGACGCTGTCGTGGCAAGGGGCGTTTCTGATCAAAGGTCTCGGCCTGTCTCAGGGTGCGATCGGTCTGCTGGGCGCGCTTCCCCCGGCGGCCAGCGTCGTCGTGGTCGTGGCCGCGGGCTGGTATTCGCAGCACCTTCTTTCCCGCGGCGTGTCGAGCCGGGTGGCGCGCGGTTTGTTGGGCGGCGCCTGCGTGGCGCTAGGCGGCGCCGCGCTGGTGATCATGCCTTACCTCCCGACTGTCCCGGTTAAGATAGTGCTGACGACAATCGGGGTAGCGCTGCCGACGGTAATCCATGTGATAAGCAATACGGTTGTCAGCGAGGTGACCCCCGTTGCTCAGCGTGGCGGTCTGCTCGCCATCGGTACTGCCGTCGGCACCTCAGCCGGGCTGCTGGCGCCCTACGTGATGGGACGGGTCATTGAGAACGCGGCAAACCCGCTCGACGGCTTCAACACCGGGTTCATGATCTGCGGCGCCATCATGCTCGTTGGCGGCGCAATCGGCATGGCCCTGATCCGCCCTGAGCGGGAAGCGGCGCGTTGGCACGGAGGGATGGGCGAAGCGGCGGTCTCGCCCGCTTGACAGTGCGCCGGGAAGCCGGCTTCGCCGGGTCTCGCACCGCGGGCGGCGGGCGCTAGAGCAGGATCGCATGAAATGGAAACAGAGCCTCCATTTCATGCGTGAATCCTGCTCTCGATTTTAAAAGTGAGACCATGATTCACGCATCAGGTCGGAGCGCTATGCGCTTCGATCCAATACGATCATGGTCTAGGGCGCCCGCCCCGGCTCAGATGCAGCTCAGATGCAGTAGGTGCGGATCGGGGCGAAACCGTTGAACCCGACCGAGGCGTAGCTCGCGGTGTAGGCGCCGGTTGCCAGGATCTCGACCTTGTCGCCGATTTCCAGGCCGAGCGGCAGCCGGTACTCGGTCCGCTCATAAAGAATGTCGGCGCTGTCGCATGTCGGCCCGGCGAGAATCACCGGGCCGCAGGTCCCGCCGCGGCCGGGGGTCGCGATCCGGTATTTGATGCTTTCGTCCATCGTCTCGGCGAGTCCGTTGAACTTGCCGACATCGAGATAGACCCAGCGCCGCGCGTCATCGCCGCCCTTCTCGGAGATCAGCACGACCTCGCTCTGGATCACGCCGGCGTCGCCGACCAGCGAGCGGCCCGGCTCGACAATGATTTCCGGCAAGTGGTTGCCGAAATGCCGGGTGACCGCTGCCATTACCGCACGGGCATAACGCTCGATCGCCGGGACCTCGCCGGTGTAATGCGCCGGAAAGCCTCCGCCGATATTGATCATGCGCAGTTCGATGTCAGCCTCGGCGAGCAGTGAAAACATCCGCGCAGCCGCCCCCACGGCGCCGTCCCATTGCCCCAGATCGGTTTGCTGGGAGCCGACATGGAACGACACCCCGTACGGGTCGAGACCGAGATCGCGCGCGCGGCGCAGCAAGTCGACGGCCATCTCGGGCGCGCAGCCGAATTTGCGCGACAGCGGCCATTCGGCTCCCTGGCAATCTACCAGGATACGGCAGAATACCCGCGCTCCGGGCGCCGCCCTTGCCAGCTTGTCGAGCTCGTGCGCGCTGTCGAAAGCGAACAGACGCAGTCCCGCGCCATAGGCAAAGGCGATGTCCTTTTCCTTTTTGATCGTATTGCCGAAGGAAAGCCGGTCGGGAGTGACGCCGTTGTCGATGCAAAGCTCGATTTCGCCGCGGCTGGCCACGTCGAAATTGGCGCCCTTGCCCTCGAGCATGGCGACGATAGCCGGGGCAGGGTTAGCCTTGACCGCGTAAAAAACGCGGGCAAGCGGCAGATGCCGGCACAACGCAGCGTAAGCCTCGGCGATCACCTTGAGATCGACCACGAGGCATGGGGTTTCTGGCGAATTTTCGGTGAGGAAACGAGAAATCCTCTCATTCATTACTAGGGGCATCCTTCCCGCGCGGCGGCTGAGCGAAGCAAGCGCGTCCGATCCAACCGCGGGCCGGCGCGGCGCGAACAAAGCGCCGCCGCAGCCTCGGGTTCGACCGAGCGCAATGCGTAACGAAATCAAGCCAGGCGCTGAGGCCCGGCTCGGTCAGGTTGTGCTGCTTAGCTTAAACTGCTCGGGTCGATGACCCGGTTACCCCGCCCACGCAGACGCGTCCCGCGAAGGTTCGCATCAGGGCAGGGCACCACGCCCCTCAGTCGGGTAGCAACCATATCGACCTCCCTCTCGGGACCGGCCTCGCGACCGGACGACCAAAAAGGACGCGTTACGTCGTTGCATAACCACGATGGGCCATAGGCACGTGCGAGTGCGTCGAGAACCGGATAAATACGCCGTTCCGCCCGGAACGCAAGCGGCAATTCCAGAAATATTCGGCGCTTAACTACGTTGCCGGATCGCGTCCTCGGCTCAGGCTCGGAAGTAACGAAGCCTCAGCCGAGCGCCTTTTCCAGCAGGTCCAGGGCCGCCATCGAGAAAGTGCGCATATTGTCGACGCGGTCGCTTTTGCCGGTCTCGACGGTCAGCGAGCGCTCGCCGTTGGGTCCGATCACGGCGATGCAGGAATGCCCGGCGGCGTGGCCGTAGCGGCTGCCGGTCGGCCCGGCGGTGCCGGTCTCGCCGACCGACCAGGTGGTGGCGAGCTTGCCGCGAATTTTGCGGGCAAACAGCAGCGCGTAAGGCTCGGTCGACGGGGTGATCCCGGTCAGTTCCTGATCGGTCACCGCGAGCAGGGCGCTGCGCGACTGCCGCGTATAGACGACCGCACCGCCCATGAAATAGGCCGATGCGCCGGCGATCGCCAGCAACGCCGCCGAGATCATGCCGGCGGTCGACGACTCGGCGATCGATATCGTCTCATTGCGCGCCTTGAGCTTTGCAGCGATTCGTTCCGCCTGGGGCAGCAAATCCTGTAACATCGCCTCACCTCCGTTTGGTTGCTGAGATTGTGTGCGCGAGAAGCGCCGAAAACGGGCCGATCGGGACCCCGACGCTGGATTGGCCCGGGGACGGCACCAAGTCGACCACGATGATGTGGCATGAGATCCGCGATTGCATCAACCCCGTGCGGCGCGAGACGCGACCTCGGGTTCTGGTCACTGTACCGCCGCCCCGACCGCTTCTTTGCATGGACAGGCGCAAGGAGGCCCCAGCTTACCCTCCGACTCCCAACAAGGGGACGCCGAGCGCTCGTGCCGCGTCGCCTAATTCTGCATCGAGCGAGGCAAGCGGCAGCGCCGCGCGCTGCGCCAGTTCCAGATAGGCGGCGTCGTAAAGGGTAAGACGAAAGCGATCTGCAAGAGCCAAAGTTGAAGCCCACGCCTGAGCGTGCGTATATTGATCGAGAGCGATATCCAATAATGCCAAATCGCTCAAAGCCGCGTCGCGAACTGCTACAGTAATCCGCCCGCGACGCACTGCAACGCTCAAGCTGTTGGCGATTTCGAGGCGCCAAAGCGCCGGCACCAACGCTCCTTCTTCCGCAACGGTGTCGAATACCTCCAGCACCGCGTCGGTGACCTCGTCGCCGTAGATCCAGGCGAGAGTGGCGGAACTGTCCAGTACGACCCTCACCGCCGGCCCTCGTCGCGATAAGCTTTCCACTCGCTCCAATCAAACGGGCCGAGCTTCAGCTTTTCGGCGCGCTCGCGAATGCGGCGGAGGGCGGCGCGCGCTTCGTCTCGACTGGGAGCGCCCTTGGTGGGCACCAGCCGAGCTACCTGCTTGCCATGTCTGGTGATAATCACTTCCTCACCGCGCTCGACCAAATCGAGCAGTTGTCCGAGCTTGTTTTTCGCCTCGAAGGCACCAATTTCGCGCATCGCCAAACCTCGCGTCCCAGCTTAAGCTAGCTTACTGGGTCGCAGAAGTTCACCAAGTTGGCGATCCGGTCGCTCTGGTCAGAACCCGCGCCGCGGATTAAGGCGGCGGTAGGCGTCAAGGTCATCGACGTCTTCGAGCGTTTCGACATAGCCGACCGCGATACCGCGCGGCAGGCCGGCCAGAGTATCGGCGAGGGCGAATGGGGTCCGACCATCGCACCTTCTCGAACAGCGGCGGAAGACGCGGGCGGCGGCGGGCGCCGACCAGCCAGAACCCGCCATCAGCGGCCGGTCCGAACACGAGATCGTGCGTGCCGAGCAAGCGAAACGCGGCAGCGACTTGCCCGGCACCGAGCACCGGGATGTCGCCGCCGATCAGAACCACCGGGCCGGGGGAAGGGGCGGTCAATGCGCGGCGCATGCGCAGACCGAGATCGCCCCGGCCCTGGGGAAAGACCCCGACCCCCCGGCGCCAATGCCGGGCGTGGCGGCGGCCCGGTCCGGCGTCACCGCGATCCGCAAATGCCAGCGCTGGTCGCCGGCCAGGCTGCGCAGCAGCCGCGCGATCATCAGCCGCTCAAAGCGCACCGCGGCGAGGTCGCCGATCTCCCTCGCCAAGCGGCGCTTGCCCTGCCCCAGCGCCGGGTCGCGCACGAACAACACCAGGTGGCGCAGCATCAGCCGTAGAGCCGCAAAATCCGCTCGGGCCGCACCCCAGCGAAATATAGCGACAAGCAGACGAGGTTGCGCAGCGGACGCCGCCAATAGCCATCCTTTTGATAGCGGCGTGCCGAGGCAACGCAGCTCGCGCCGATGCGGGCGAGCCGGCTTCGCCCGAGCCGGCATACGAAGTCGACATCCTCCATCAATGGCAGCGGCGCAAACCCGCCGACTGCGTCGTAAAGCGCGCGGCAGATCAGCAGACCCTGATCGCCGTAGGGGAACCCCAGTACCCGGCAGCGCCAGATCGACGATCCGCTCCAGCCGCCTTGCCGCCGTGGCCGGATCGTCCAGCGCGAAATCGAAATAGCCGGCGCGGGTCTCCGCTTGCGGCCGCCCTGATAAAATCGGCGACTGCCGCGGCCCAGCCCGGCGCGGGGACGCAATCGGCATGAAGAAAGAACAACCATTTGCCCGAAGCCGCGGCGGCGCCGGCCGCCAATTGGGTTCCCCGCCCGCGCGGCGCGCCAAAAACTCGCGCTCCCGCAGCCTCGGCAACTGTCGCTGTTTCGTCTACCGAACCGCCATCGACGATCACCAATTCTCCATCGAACCGGCGCACGCGCAAGCTCCCGAGCACCATCGGCAATGTCGCGGCCGCGTTCAAGGTCGGGATCATGATCGAGAGCTGAATTAGTTCTTGATACGTTCCAATTTCTCCGATATTCTTTCGGCATGGATATGTCGGGCACCATTGCGCCGCGCAAGGGACGCGGCGCCGCCAGCAACGACAGCGGCCGCTTCGAAGCCGAACAGCGGGTCGGGTTTGACGACGGCTGGGGGCTGGCGGATGCCGAGCCATTGCCGCTGACCACAACCGTTTCGGTCGACTCGACGCGCACGATCATCGCCCGCAACAACTCGCCCGATATCGGCTTTGACCGCTCGATCAATCCATATCGAGGATGCGAGCATGGCTGCATCTATTGCTATGCGCGGCCAAGCCACGCCTATCTCGGCCTGTCGCCCGGTCTCGATTTCGAAAGTCGCCTTTTCTACAAGCCGCAGGCGGCGGCGCTGCTCGCGGCCGAATTGCGCAAGAAGGGCTATGCCTGCCGGCCGATCGCGCTCGGCAGCAACACCGACCCCTATCAGCCGGTCGAGCGCCGGCTCGGCGTCACCCGCTCGATCCTCGAAGTACTGCGCGATTTTCGCCACCCGGTCACGATCGTCAGCAAATCGGCGCTGATCCGGCGCGATCTCGACATCCTGTCGGATATGGCAAAGGAGAGGCTCGCGATCGTGACGATTTCGGTGACGACGCTCAGACCGCGGGCTGGCGCGGGTCATGGAGCCGCGGGCCGCCACCCCCGAGCGCCGGCTCGAGACGATCGCGGCACTGGTCGAGGCCGGGATCCCGACCGGGGTGCTCAGCGCGCCGATGATCCCGGCGCTCAACGACAGCGAAATGGAGCAAATACTCGAGCGGGCGCGGCAGGCGCGGCGCCACTTCAGCCGGCTATACCCTGCTGCGGCTGCCGCTTGAACTGAAGGCGCTGTTCCGCGAATGGCTCGAAACCCATTTTCCGGACAAGGCGGCGCATGTGCTCTCCTTGGTCGCGCAAGCGCATGGTGGCCGGCTTTACGACTCTGCCTGGTCCCAACGGATGACCGGGACCGGCCCCTATGCCGACATGCTGAGGGTGCGGTTTGACCGTGCGTGCCGCAAGCTCGGCTTCAACCAGCGCACGACCGATCCGCTCGACACCACCCGTTTTCGCGCGCCGCCGCAGAAAGGCGATCAGCTGAGCCTGCTGTGAACGCATGCTCGTGCGATCGAACGGCATCCCCTGATGTCGCTTGCCCGGGCGTCCGCGATCGGCATAGGTTCACGTCCCCAAAACAAAAGCAACCGAGGGACGCTCGAGCCATGATCTGCGATGTCCATGCGCACTATACGCCAAAAAATTTCAGCGAGTTCATGGGCGACCGGTTTGCGTCGCCGGTTCATCTGCCGGTCAAGCGCGGAATGGCGCTCCACCCGTTCTCGGATTCACCGGAGGACATCCAGGGGCGATTTGAGCTGATGGACGCGGCCGGGGTCGAAAAGCAGGTATTGTCGCCAAACCATCCGCCCTACCTGCCGGATCAGACCGAATGCGTCAAAGCCGTGCAGATGCTGAACGACGGGTATGCCGATCTGGCGCACCGCTATCCCAAACGCATCGCCTCCTATGTCATGTTGCCTTTGCCGCACATCGACGCGGCGCTGAAGGAAATGGAACGCGGCTTTGACCAGCTTGGCTGCGTCGGCGTAAACATGAACATCATCTGCTTGAACCGCTCGGTCGCCGAGACCGAGTTCGAGCCGATCTACGCGGAAATGAACCGGCGCGGCGCTGTCCTGTTTGTCCACCCGGCCGGCACCGGCATCTGCTCACCGTTCATCACCGAGTACGGCTTTCGCGCCGCGGTCGGGACGTCGCTCGAAGATGCGACGTTTGTGTTGCACATGATCGCCAAGCAAATCCCGCACCGCTATCCGAACATAAAGTTCATCGTACCCCATCTCGGCGGGCCGGTTCCGATGCTGTTGAACCGGCTCGACCAGCAAGGGCAAAGCCCGAGCGGACACCCGAACCTTGCCGAGGCGCCGTCGGTCACCGCCAAGAAGTTCTATTACGACACGGTGTGCTACGGCTCGAAAGCGGCCTTCACCTGTGCCCTTGAAGCGTTTGGCGCCGACCATCTCGTCACCGGCAGCGACTATCCAGTGTTGCAGGACTATGAGGCCTATAACGAAACGTTCGGCTATATAAGCCGGCTTGGTCTGGCTCCTGCCGATATGGATAAGATTCTAAACCACAACGCGCAGCGGCTCTTCGGCTTTGAACATTGATCTGACGCGGAGAGTGATGAGCGGGTCGGACCCCGTATTGGGGTTCGCCGTCGAATTTGACGGGCCGATCCCCTATCTGCAGCGCGTCCGCGACTATTACCAGGGCCTCGGCTACGGCGCGCCCTACCGCTGGGCGCATTACGCCGAGGTCCCGTTTCAACGATTGGCCAAACCGCTGGCCGAATGCCGGATCGCGCTGATTACCACCGCGGCACCCTATCAACAGGCCAAGGGCGACCAGGGTCCGGGCGCCGCCTACAACGCCGCCGCCAAATTCTACCAGGTCTATTCCGGCGACACCGCGCGCGACCATGATTTGCGGATTTCCCATGTCGCCTATGATAGGGCGCACACCATGGCCGAGGACGCCAACACCTGGTTTCCATTGCGGCAATTACGGCTTGCGGCGGCAGCCGGTCGGATCGGCGCGGTGACGCCGCGTTTTCACGGCGCGCCGACGAACCGCAGCCAGCGTGTGACTCTCGAACGCGATTGTCCGGAGCTGCTGGCGCGCTGCCGCGAAGACCGGGCCGACGCCGCGATATTGGTGCCGAATTGCCCGGTCTGCCATCAGACGATCAGTCTCGCCGCCCGCCACCTGGAACGGCACGGCATTCCGACGGTCGTAATCGGATGCGCCAGGGACATCGTCGAACATGTCGGCGTGCCGCGCTTTTTGTTCAGCGACTTCCCGCTCGGAAATTCGGCGGGGCGGCCGAACGACCCCGCCTCGCAAGCCCTTACCTTGGAACTGGCGCTTGATGTGCTCAAATCGGCTCCGGCGCCGCGAACAACCCTCCAGTCGCCGCTGCGCTGGAGCGACGACCCATCCTGGAAGCTCGATTACTCGAACATCGAGCGGTTATCGGCCGACGAGATCCACCGCCACCGCAACGAATTCGACCGGCAAAAGGAAATCGCCAAGGCAGCTCGCGACGACCCGGCGCCACCCCGCTGAGTCCCGGCAGGTGCCCGTTTTGCGACAGCGCGCCGAATACCGCGACCCCTGCGGAAATAGCCGAGAGCGACGTCAAACCAAGCCAGCTTGCCGGCCGAGCCTGCAAACCTCTCAATACTCGTCAGCATTGTTCATCATGATGTCAACTTTTTGTCTCATTTTACCGCGTTCCCGTCGCGCGATAAACAGCTCGTCTTCGGTTGCGGCGCTATCTGCGGAAATTTAGCGCGGTTCGTTCGCTCGATTTTCCTTTGAAGATTAGACAAATCGGCGTTACCCTCTTGCGAGTCTATCCGCTTGCCGGCGGATCGGTTGCCATTCGGCTGGGGGAGAGAAGCCATGACCGAGGATGTGATCGGCATGCGGATGCGGATGAGGACACGGGCGGCGGCGCAGCGCGCTCGAATTCGGCTGGGTTGCGGCGCTGGCCGGCGTGCTTAGCCTGGGTCGCGTATCGCGCGGCCGAGGCGGCGCCGGTGCAGCTGACCTACCAGGTCACACACTCGGTGTTCGGCGATATCGGCACCTACACCAACCTGATAGAACCCACCGCCACTGGAACCACGGTGCAGACCCGAGCTCATTTCCAGGTCAAGATGCTCGGCGTCAACATGTACCACGAAGACGCCCAGCGCACCGAGCGCTGGCAGGGAAACCGTCTGATCTCGTTCAGCGGCGTCACCAGCAAGGGCAGCGGGTCGACTGGTCGTAAAGGGCGAGGCGCGCGGCAACACCTTTGTCATCAATTCGCCGCAGGGCACGATCACGGCGCCGGCATCGGTTCGCCCGGCCAACCCGTGGTCTCCGAGCTTTCTGAACTCAAACACGATGATGCGGCCCGATGACGGCCGGATCGAGCAGGTGCGGATCAGCGCCGCGGAACCCACCGTCATCGACATCGACGGCAAGCCTGTGCGCACCCGGAAATACGAGGTCGACGGTGCTACTCGATACGACGTCTGGCTCGACAGCCAGGGCGTGCCGGTGAAGTTCGCCGTCGACGACAATAGCGGCAAGGTAACTTTTACTTTGGCCAGCTGCAGCGGCTGCAGCACCTTGGCCGGTTCCGCAGCTCGGGATGCGATAGCCCCTCTTTCGCGTCGTCTGCCCGCTGCATTCCTGCGGCTATTCCGCTCAGGTTGACGGCGGGCTCCGGGGATCGCAAATCTTCCCACCGAGTGGCAGCGGACGCACGCCGATCGCATGAACAGCCTGGGCATCGATGTCGATCGATCGAACCGCGACCGCGACCGCGCCGCCCGATCGCTGGCAAGGGCTGGAGTCGCGTTGCCGCGATTTGCTGAACTCGCCGATCCTGCGAGCACCGAGCCAACCGCGGCCCTCCGCCGCTCTCGACTGGTGGGCCCGATCTCTCCGACCCCGCCAACTTGTTTCGCGTTCATTGGCACAACGACCGCACCCGGCGCGGACTAGCGGAGATGCCGGTCTATCTCGTGCTGCCGCCCGAGCGGTCAGCGGGGTGCGTGCGCCGATCGTGGTCGCGCTCGGCTGCTTTTTCCCGATGATCGGCGCGCACAAAGTGCTGGCGGCTTATGGGTGTCTGATCCCGCGGCTCGTCACCGGCCGTTTCGACCCGCAACGCCATCAGGCGGTCTGGCCGTCGACCGGCAATTACTGCCGCGGCGGGGTCGCGATCTCGCGCATTCTCGGCTGCCGCGCCGTCGCCGTGCTGCCCGAGGGCATGAGCGCCGAGCGCTTCGACTGGCTCGGCCGCTGGGTCGCCGGGCCGGACGACATCATCCGCACGCCCGGCTCGGAAAGCAACGTCAAGGAGATCTACGACAAATGCGCCGAGCTGGCGCGCGACCCCGACAATATCGTGCTGAACCAGTTTGCCGAGTTCGGCAATTATCTCGTGCATTGGGCGTGCACCGGACCGGCCTTGGAGCGCATCGTCGAAGCATTGCGCGCGTCAACCGATCGGGCTGCGGCTGGCCGCTTTTGTCGCGGCGTCCGGCTCGGCCGGCACGCTTGCCGCCGGCGACTACCTGAAAGAGGAGTACCGGGCGCGCATCGCCGCGGTCGAGGCAAGCGAGTGCCCGACCTTGCTGCGCAACGGGTATGGCGAGCACAACATTCAGGGCATCGGCGACAAGCACCTGCCCCTGATCCACAATGTCATGAACACCGATGCCGTTATCGGCGTGTCCGATCGCAGTATCGCTTCGCTCGACCTGTTGTTCAACAGCGATATCGGCCAGCACTATCTGACGCCCGCCGCCAGGTCGATCCGGTAATCGCCGCCGAGCTGCAGCTTTTGGGTTTGTCGGGCATCGCCAACCTCGTCGCGGCAATAAAGCCGGCAAAGCGGCTGGATCTCGGCGAGGACGACCTCCTCGTCACCGTCGCCACCGACAGCGCCGCGCTTTACGGCAGCGAGCGGCAAAAATTTTGGCTGCACACTACCCCGACGGGTTCGATCGCGGTTAACGCCGGCGAGATTTTCGGCCAGCATCTGCTCGGGATCGCCGACAATGATGTGCTGGAACTTACCCACAACGAGCGTATCGCGGATTTTCAACCTCGGCTACTATACCTGGGTCGAGCAGCAGGGCGTGGCGCTCGACGCTTTTGAAGTTCGCCGCAGCCCGAGTTTCTGGGCGGAATTGCAGGAACTTTGCCTGCCTGGGACAGGCTGATCGGCGAATTCAACGCCAGGAGCAGGGGAGAGTGGTTGAGTTTGGACTATGGCGAATTGCGCCGCCGCACGCGGGAGCGCGACCGCAGCCTGCGCGAGAAAACCATGTCGCTCGAAGAGGCGGCGGCGCTGGTTCCCGATGGCGCTTCGGTCGGTATTGGCGGCAGTACCCTGTCGCGCACTCCGCTTGCGATGATCTGGGCGCTGATCCGGGCCGGCCGCCGCGATCTGGTTTGTGCGCGCGGCATCAGCTCGAGCGAGGGCGAGTTGCTGTTCGCCTCCGGCGCCAGCCGGCACCTCGTGACCAGCTGGTTCAGCCTCGGCATCGTCTGGGGCGTCTCCCGCATCATGCGCGCCTACACCGAAAGCAATCGCGCCCGCTTCGAGGAATGGAGCCACATGGCGATGGGGCTGCGCTTTCGCGCCGGGGCGATGGGCGTACCGTTTCTGCCGATGCGCTCGATGCTGGGCTCGGACGTAATCGCGCAGCTGCCCGATGTCAGGGCGATCGATTGCCCGTTCACCGGCGAAAAGCTGGTGCTGGTTCCGGCGTTGAACCCGGATTTCGCGCTGATCCATGTCCAGCGTTGCGACGCCTACGGCAACGCGCAGATCGACGGGCTGCCGTTCATGGATATCGATCTGGCGATGGCCGCGAACCGAGTGATCTTGACCACCGAACGCATTGTCTCGAACGATCAGATCCGCCGCCGGCCCGACCATACCAAGATCCCGTTCTTTGCCGTCGATGCGGTTGTCGAAGCGCCGTTCGGTTGCGCGCCGCATGAGTGCTACGGGGCTTACGAGCCGCTGTTCGACCATCTCGACGGCTACGCCGCGGCACTCAGGCCGGACGCCGAGCAGGGCATGCAGGATTACCTCGACCGATATTTCTATGGGCCGAAATCCTGGACCGATTATCTGACCCTGATCGGGCTTTCGGAACTGCTCGACGCCGCGCGCCGCGGAAAGAGTATCTATGACGACTGACGCGCCTTCCTACACCAGCAGCGAACTGCTCGCGGTGATGAGCGCGCGGCTATTGCGAGACGGGCAGGTGGTGTTTGCCGGCGTCGGCATCCCGCTGTTGGCGGCGACATTGGCGCAGCGCCTGCACGGCCCGGGTCTGACCATCCTGTTCGAGGGCGGCACGATCGGCGCCTTTGTCGAGCCCGGCCAATTGCCGCCATCGACGAACGAGCAGCGCTGCACCCGGCGCGCCAACATGGTGCTCGGCAGTACCGATGTATTGCTGCTGCTGCAGCGCGGCTATGTCGATGTCGGATTTATGGGCGGCGCGCAGATCGACCAATACGGCAACCTCAACAGCTCGCTTATCGGCAGCCCCGAGCGGCCGGTGACGCGGCTGCCGGGCACCGGCGGCGGCAACGACATCGCCAGCCTGACGCAGATGATCGTGGCGATGAAGCACGAAAAGCGCCGCTTTGTCGAACGCGTCGATTTTGTCACCAGCCCCGGTTTTCTGACCGGCGGGAATAGCCGGCATGACAGTGGCCTCGTTTCGGGCGGGATGTTCCGGGTTGTGACCGATCTCGGCCTTCTCGCCTTCGACGACGTATCAAAGCGGATGAAATTGGTGGCGCTGCATCCCGGGGTTGCTGCCGCCGAGGTGCAGGCCAATACCGGCTTCGAGCTGTTGTCGGCGCCCGATCTGCCGGTCACCGATCCGCCGACCGACAACGAGCTTGCGGTCCTGCGCCACCTCGACCCCGACCGCCTCTACACCGCGTAAAGGCGCATTGCGATGACGATTTTTTCGAACACCTTCGGCCTGGCGATGCGGAATTTCACGACCTGGCCGGAGATGCCCGACCCGCAGGCGCTGATCGACTATGCGGCCAGGGCCGAGGCGCTCGGCTTCAACTCGGTCTGGGTGTGGGACCACATTTTCCTCGGCGTCGATCCGCCGTTCCCGGTCATCGAACTCGCTGACCCTGCTAAGCGCGGTCGCCGCGCGGACCCGCAAAATCAAACTGGGCACCGGCGTCCTGGTGTTGCCGCTGCGCAACCCGGTGGTGCTGGCCAAGGTATTGTCGAGCCTCGACCTGATCGCGGGCGGCAGGCTGCTGCTGGGCATGGCTTCGGGCTGGTACAAGCGCGAATTCGATGCGGTCGGCGTGCCGTTCCACGAGCGCGGCCGGATCATGGACCGCAATCTCGAAATCCTGCGCCGCTTGATGACTGAGGAGCAGGTCAACGGCGAGTACCCGCCGCATCTGCTGCGCGGCTCGAACCTGTCGCCAAAACCAACGCACCTGCCGCCGATGTTGATCGGCGGCTATGTCGAGCGGGTGTTGAAGCGCGCCGCGCTGAACGGCGGCTGGCTGACCTATTTCTACACACCCGACAGCTTCGCGCGATCCTGGGCCAAAATCCGCGGCTTTGCCGAGGCGGAAGGCAGGGACCCGGCTAGCCTGCTGAACGCCAACCAACTGCCGATCTATGTCGGGCCGTCGCGTGCTGCGGTCGAGGCGCCGATGCTGGAATGGCTCGGCCAGGAATGGGATTACGCGGCCTGGAGCGAGTCGACCAAGGATGCGGCGATCATCGGCACCGTCGACGAGTGCGTCGCCCAACTGCACGCCCAGCTGGCGGTCGGCGTGCAGAAATTGATCTTCGTTCCCTACCGATACCAGCCCGACCAAGTAGAAATCATCGCCCGCGAAATCATCCCGAGACTGCGCGCCTGATGGCGGTCAGGTAAGCCTCATCTCAGGCAACGTAACGATCTTCACGCCGGCGGCTTCGAGGCCTTGGCGGACGGCGCGTGCGGCAATCACCGCAGAGGGCTCGTCGCCGTGCAGGCACAGAGTGTCGAGACTGGACCTTCAGCCTCTTGCCGGTGCGCGAGACAATCTCGTCATCGACGACCATCCTGACCACGCGGTCGCGGATCTCGTCGGCGTCGTGCAAGACGGCACCCGGTATCTTGCGCGACGTCAAATTGCCGTCATCGTCATAAAGCCGGTCGCAGAACCCCTCGCGCGCCAAGGGCAGGCCGAGCTCCAAAGCCGCCTTCTCCATTTGCGAGCCGGCGAGCGCCACGTAAATCAGGTCGCGATCGACGGTCTTCATCGCGCGCCCGACCGCCAGCGCGAGGTCAAGGTTCTCGGCCGCCATATTGTTCAGCGCACCGTGGGTTTTGACGTGGGTGACGCGTTGCCCGACATAGGCGGCCATCGCCTGCAGCGCGCCGATCTGATAGGCGATCATGTATTCGAGATCGCGCGGGCTCGTGTCGATCCGCCGCCGCCCAAACCCCCACAGATCGTTGAAGCCGGGATGGGCGCCGATGCTGACCCCCTCGGCGGCGGCCAGGCTGACCAGCTGGTGCATCGTCACCGGGTCGCCGGCATGGAAGCCGCAGGCGATGCTGGCCGAGCGGATGATCTTCATCAGCGAGGCGTCGTCGCCCATTTCCCAGGCGCCAAAGCCCTCGCCCATATCGGCGTTCAGATTGATCGCTTTTGCCATGCCCGGTTCCTCGCCCTATCGTGGCTCGCCAACCTCATATCGGAATTATACCAAGGAATTCGATGCCGGTGCGTTTCCTCTCGGTCGGCGACCGCGCCTTTGCGGTGGAGTTCGGCGACCGGATCGATCGCGGATTGAGCAGCGCGGTATTGCGCCTCGATGCCGCCATCCGCGCCGCGCAGCCGAGGGGAGTGGTCGAGACGGTGCCGACCTTTCGCTCGCTGCTGGTGCACTACGATCCGTTACTGGCGTCGCGAGCGGATCTGGAGGGTACAATCGAGCGGCTGCTCGACCGCGGCGCGGATGCGCCGCGCGCCGCCCGGCGGTGGCGGATCCCGGTATGCTACGAGGGCGGCTACGCTCCCGATCTTCTCGAAGTCGCGCGGCTGACCGGGCTTTCGCCGCAAGAGGTCGTCAGGCTGCACAGCGGCGCGCACTACCATGTTTACATGCTGGGCTTTCTGCCCGGCTTTCCGTATCTGGGCGATTTGCCGGCAGCGTTGGCCTTGCCGCGGCGGGCCGATCCACGGGTGCGGGTTCCCGCCGGCTCGATTTCGATCGCGACTTCGCTGACCGCGATCTATCCCTACGAGAGCCCCGGCGGCTGGCACCTGATCGGCGCGACGCCGATCCGCTTTTTCGATGCGGCGCGCGCGCCGCCGGCGCTGCTTGCCGCCGGCGATCAGGTATTGTTCGAGCCGATCGACCCGGCTTCCTTTGCCGCGCTCAGGCACGTGGTCGGCAGCGGCGGTTATCGGCTCGACAGCGAGCCGATCGCTACATGAATGCCGGATTGAGGGTGCTCGATCCGGGCCTGCACACAACGGTGCAGGATCTTGGCCGGATCGGCTACCAGGCGCTCGGCGTGCCGGTTTCGGGGGCGCTCGACGGGTTTGCCTTGCGCCTGGGCAATGCGCTGGTCGACAACCCGCCGGAAAAAGCGGCGCTCGAAATCCTCTACAGTGGTCCGGCTCTCGAAGTTGCCGCCGACAGCGTCCGCGTCGCCGTCGCCGGCATCGGCGCGGCTATGGCGCTCGAAGGCGAGCGCGGGCATATCGTGCCCGCCTGGCAGAGCGCGAGCCTGCTGCGGGGCGACGTCTTTCGGATCATCCTCGGCGCGGCTTCGATGTGTGCCTATCTGGTCGTCGAGGGCGGTATCGCGGTGCCATCGGTCCTCGGCAGCGCCTCGACCTATCTGCGCGCCGGGCTCGGCGGGTTCGAGGGCCGCGCATTGCGGCGGGGCGATTTGGTCCCCGTGGCGGGCGCGCATGCAAGCGAACGGGCGGAGCGGCACCTGCCGGCGCCACTGGCAACCGGCGACCGGCCGATCCGCGTCATCCTCGGCCCGCAGCGGGAATGCTTTACCGAGGAAGCAGTGGCGGCCTTGCTCGACGCCGAGTTTCGCGTTTCGACGAGCGCCGACCGCATGGGAATGCGGCTCGACGGCCCAATGCTGCACCACCGCGACGGCTGGGACATCGTTTCCGACGCGATCGCAACCGGCGCCATCCAAGTGCCGGGATCGGGCCAGCCGATCCTGCTGCTCGCCGACCACCAGACCACCGGCGGTTATCCGAAGATCGCGACCGTCATTTCGGCCGATTTGCCGGTCGTCGGCCGGCGCCGGCCGGGCGACAAGCTGCGTTTCGAGGCCGTCACTGTCGCCGAAGCCGAGCAGCTCGCCCGCGACGAGGAGCAGCGCCTGACCGCATTGATCGCGTCATTCGAAGCCGTGGGCGGCGGCATCGATGTCGGGACACTCTACGCCGGCAATTTGATCAGCGGCGTCGTCAGCGGTCGGGAATAAAGCTCAGGCCTCGCCTCAAGGGTGATCCGCCCCGCGGCATCAGGCCAGTTCGGGCATCCCTTCGGTGACAGTTTCGAGCTGGCCGACGGTTTCCTTGCCGAACAGCACCGGGACGCAGGCGCCGATCGCCGCCACGACCAGCAAGGTGCCGAAGAATATCGTCGGCGAGCCGGTATACGGCACCAGCATGAAGGGCGCGATTACGCCGGCGAAAACCCGCCCGGTAGCCTCACCGAAATACTGCCCGCGCCCGCGCAGCGCGGTCGGGAACTGTTCGGAGAGGTAGACCCGCACAGCCGGGAAAGCCGACAGCACGGTGAAGCCCGTGATCAGTGCCCCGGCGACGAATACGACGGTCGCAAGCGTTCCCGCGCTGTGCGCCACCGCCATCAGCAAGAGTCCGGGAAGCGATCCGGCGAGGCAGTAGGTGATCGCCCACCGCCTTCCGATGACCTCCATGATGAACCCGGTGAAACCTTTGCCGGGAATGCTCGCGAGGAACACCAGCGAGCTCAGCCCGAAGCTCAAGGTGACGGCAGCGCCCTGATCGACCAGGGCCTTCGGCAGCAAAATCGAAATCGCGTAATAAGAGACCTGTGCACAGATCAGGCAGACTATGCCGACCGTCGTCCAGCGCAGTTGGCCGCGGCGAAACAGCGCCATGAATGACGGCAATTGCTCGCGCGCCAGCGCAAGATTGGTCCCGAGCGCCGCGACCGTTAGCGGCGCCACGCGGTTGCCGCAGCGGCCGATGATTTGGTTGACGATCTCGATCGCCGCCTGGGGGTTGCCCTTGCGCAGGTACCAGCGCGGGCTCTCCGGGATCAGCCGATATATAAGCACCGGGACGACAAACAAGCCGAGCGCGGCCGGCAGGGCGATCAGACGGAAGCCGTTTGGATTTCCGGCCAGCAAGTAGCCGACGAACGGCAACAAGGTGAACGAACTGGCCAGCATGATTTCGTAGATCGCGCCATAGGTGCGGCGGTGCTGCGCCGGCATCAATTCGGCGGCGATCGGAAACGGAGCCGAGACGGCAAAGCCGCCGGCCAAGCCGGTCAGCAGGCGCGCGATGATCAGCTGCTCGCCGCTTTGCACCAGCGGAATCATCAAGGTGAAAAAGTTGGTGGTGGCCACGCCGATCAGCATGATGGTCCGGCGGCTCCAATGATCGGAAATCGCCGAAGCGGTAAACCCGCCGACGCAGATCGTCAGGCTGGCGGCGATCGCAAGCACGCGCAATTCGCCTGGGGTGATGTGCAGCGGCCCTTTCGCCAGCACCAGCAGCGAGCCGGTCATCGCCAGGTCATAGCCATCCACCAGGCCGACGAGCCCGAGCACCAATATCATCAGCATGTGGTATGGGCTGAACGGAATGCTGTCGAGCTTGCCGCCGAGCACGTGGCTGGCGGGAACTTGCGACGCGTCGGTGCGAGGGTCTGCCGTCATGGCGCTCTCCGCGATCGATTCGGCTCGGGAACCGGCCACGAACATGCGGCCGGCAGCCTTGCCGGGTGCCGACGTGTCGCCAGCCATGTTCAGCTTCGCAGGGAGCGCTTTCCGCCCGTCTTCTCCCGGGCCTGGTGCCCTGAAGAGAGCCCCTTTCCCCGGCCTTTTGTCCGGCCACCCGGCCGGTGATTGCGTGACATGTTCCGAGCTAGCGGCTAGCCCAATCCCCATCGTGCCCGTTTTGGGCAGGCGGCTCAAGCGCCCGATCGATGCCGGCAGCGCTGTCCTCGAGATCCGGCGGCGAGGCCGGTGGAGAGCCGGAACCCGAACGAAAACCGGCTGTTTACCTAATGCCGAAATCTGGGAAAGCGCGATCGGCTTTTGCCGTTATCGCTTTCGAAAGCCATCCCTGTCCGCCTGCGGCCTTCGCCGCCGGGCATTTAATCGGAGAGGAAATCAGCAGTGAGAAAACGATCGCTAGCGACCGGTGCTGTCGGCGCCGGAATGATCCTGGCTTTGGCGAGCTGCACCAACCCGTACGATCCCGGCCAGCGCGCGGTGGGCGGCGGCCTGATCGGCGCCGGCGCCGGGGCGGCGATCGGCGGTATTGCCGGTGGCGGCCGAGGGGCGGCAATCGGCGCCCTGACCGGAGGCGCGGTCGGTGCAGTTACCGGAGCCGCGACGACACCTCCACCTCCGCGTTATTGAGATGGCTGCGCCCGGCTGTCGCGACGATCGCCGGGCGCGTTCTCGACAAAATGGCGGGCCAGCCGATCAGCTGGCCGATTTAGCTGGAGGGGGCGGCTTTGATCAGATCGGCAACCTGCTTAACGGCCAACTGAGGCGCGATCGGCGTTCCGGACTGGTTTGCCGCCGATGCCTCGATCACCCGCGGCGCGGTCGGCCGAACCGCCGGCGGCGTTGGAGCCAAGGTTGGGCTGGCGCCGCCGGCCCCGAAAGGTGATCCTGCCGGGCAGGCATCGCCCGATTTGCTGACGGACACCCTTGGCGTCCCATTGGCCGAATAGGAATAGATCATCCGTTCGCTGCAGCTGCCGGCGCCGGAGGTCATCGACGTAACGACGACGCCCGAGACTTGCCCAGGCCCGGCCATCGGTGTTGCCGACATCGCCGCCTCGATCGCCTGGTTTGGCCCGACCAGCCAGACCGGCGCCTCGGTCATCGCTTGCGCCTGCGCGATCAGGCGAGTCATCGCAGCCTCCTGATTGGCCGCGATCCGGTCGATTTCGGCCGGGGACGGCGTCAGGACGTCAAAGCCCTGCGCGGTCCACAGCCGCGGGTCGGCGGTCAACATGCTGCCGGAGCCGGGCAGCATAACCAGGATCGCTGCGGGCATACCGGGTCCGATGGCATAGAGCCGCGCATCGCCCGTGTCGCCGACAGTCGCCGCGGCCGGCGGCGGGGCGTAAGCTTGCGGCGGCCCTCCGACCCCGTTAGCGCAGCCCATCAGCAGCGGCAGCACGGCAAGAGCAGCAGCAGAGGATCACAGGATCGGCTTCCACATCGAAAAACCTCCTCTGGAAGATCGTTCGCGACCCTCACAATTTCGCGCGATTTGGGCAATTTCTGGGCCGTCGGCGACTGTTCAGCCCGCGACTTGGCCGCCGGAAAATGTAATTTCACGGTCACCGACAAGCAGGACGCACCGCTTGGCAACCTCTACGACGAAGATTGACGTCGCGGCCGACCGCAAAGCTTTTGTGACCTTGCGGTTCGCCGACGACGATCTCGACCCCGGCGAAATCTCCGCGATCCTACCGGTCAAACCGACCCGCGCCCACCGCAAGGGTGAGGCGTTCTTTGCCGGGCCGCGCGCCGGCGATCTGCGCGGCCGCACCGGAATTTGGTTCCTCGCCACCGACAAACTCGTGTCCAGCGACAACCTGCAGGACCATCTGGCTTTCGTTCAGAAGCTCCTTTGTCCGACGCCTGGCGATACCAGCCGGATCGCCAAACTCCGCGCTGTCCTCGATCGCACGTACTCCCGCGCCCACGTCACCTGCTTCTGGCGCGGCGAGCCTGGCGAGCCAGCCCCGCAAATACCAGTTGAGTTCAAATCAGCCATCCAGCCCTTAGCCGCCGACATCGAAAGCGATTTCGATGTCTTCACGAAATCGTAGGATGGGTTGAGCCTAAGGCGAAACCCACCATCAGCGCAGCGGTTGCGATTGTTCGATGGGTTTCGCTTATGCTCAACCCATCCTACGCGCTAGTTGCCGACCCCAACGCAAAATCTGCGATGAGGGAGTATTGTTTGTCTATGCTGACGGTGTTTTGAAACCAATACCGATCCACCACCCCGCGATTCCGAGCAATAAAAGCACCACCGGCGCACCAATACCGAATGTTGCAAAGCCTCGCAGGTTAGCAATCGCTGCCTGATATCGTTGGGCTTGATAGACACGGGCACTCGGAACATCGGCTGGTAGGTCGTCGGTCTTTTGGTCCTTCGTCCAAGGCCTTTGTTCTCCAGGCGCATCAAGTTTTACATCGTTCGGCAAGAGCGTCGCATAGCCAGTCGTGGCGAGTTGATGTTCTTGAGCATAAGCGTTTATCGTCCGATTAATAACGGCCTGATCGGTCCCAGCGGGAAATGCGTGGATAACACCGTCCGCTGATCGCACGCGAATCTCAGTTGGCTTTTGATCCGAGAGCGCAAGATCTGATGGCCGTCACCGGCCTTAGCCAAGGCGTCATCTCAACTACTGCTTCGGGTAGCTCAGACAAATCCGTTGACCGCGATCCAGGTCACGGATGCGACCAGCCATAGTCTATGAAGCCACGTCGCCAGTTCATTTTTGGCTGGCTTAGTCTCCAGTCGAGTCGCTCATCGCCAATCTATCAACTATCTCAGCCGCACGTCCAAAGGACTTTCGCTGCCCGGCTGAAATCACCCGCTACCCCAGCTTCAATCGAGCCAACCGAATACCGCGCCTGCGCCTGTCGCTGAACCGCTGACATATTGGAATGTGCGCGACGACATTCGCAGCCACGTCGCTGATTTTGTCGATCATCTGGCGTCCCGACAGCCCGCGAACATCTATTGTCTTGACGTTACCGTCCTGAGGGTTAGTTCCAAGCTCCTTTAACTTCTTTCGCGCCGCACCGAAATCACAGTGAAGTATCTTGTTTCGAAGCTGGCGGCACAGCTTTAGGAGGATTCTTTTCCTCATCCGTAAGAGCGCTTCCAAAGTGCACTACGATCAGGCCCTCGACGTCCTCTAGTCGCTCTCGATAAGCCGATTGCTGTAGTGCCGGAACCTTGTCCGCAAGAAGACGCATCCTCAGCTCATAGAGCGCGCCCTCTGCTGCGGCAGCTTTACACTGCTGCTCGAATATTCTTTCTTGGCGAGTTCAAAAGATTGCCCTCTCTTTGGTTCCGCAGGAAATAGGTGGCTGGGATGATTTTCTAGGGTATGCGACTTTTGCCTCAATCGCCTTTCACCCCAATTCCACCAATCGCGGCAACACCTCCTTCGAGAACATCGTCAGATTGTCGACGGTGTCTTCGTGGCTGATCGTGCCGCCCTGGCCCATCATCAAGAGGTGCCCGAAGCCGCCGACGTGGTCGTAGAACGCCTTCAGCTGGTCCCACACATCGTCCGGCGTCCCGGCGAAGGAGAGGCCGGCGTCGATCGCCTCGTCGACCGTCATCGTGCGCGGGTTGATCGGGCGGCCGTCCTTGGTCTGGACCCGGGTCGCGCGCGCCGCCATCGCCCCGCCTGATTTCAGCATCTGCGCCGCCGCGCGCGGCGAGACATAGCCGGGCGGGTTGGCGAATTGGGGTGCGACGATGCCGGAGGTGCGGCTGTAACCGAGGATTTGGTCGGCACGGCGGTGGCCCTCCTCGCGCGTGTGTCCAACCCCGATCAGTGCCATATAGGCGAGCCGGTCGGGCGCCGCCTCGCGCCCGGCCTCCCGCGCCTTCTTACGGTAAGCCTCGAAGATCGCCGGCGTGCGGACCCAGCCGGTGTTGAGCACGCCGATCACCATGCCGCGCGCCGCCGCCTCGGTGGCGCTTTCGGTGCTGCCAACGGGCGTCCACACCGGCGGGTGGGGCTGCTGGTACGGGCGCGGCCAGACATTGACCGAGCGGTATTGGAAATGCGTGCCCTCCCAGTTGAACGGCCCGTCGATGCTGGTCATCGCCTTCAGGATCAAATCGTGCGCTTCCCAGAACCGCTCGGTCAGGTCGGCGGGATTGGTGTTGGCCGGCGAGATCTCGAACGGCACGCCCTTGACAAAGCCCATTTCGAGCCGGCCGCGCGAGATCACGTCGATGATCGAATATTCCTCGGCGACGCGGATCGGGTCGTTCCGGTTGCCGATCGGCATGCCGAGCGCCAACAGGCGCACCTTCTTGGTTTCGCGGGCGAGAATCGCCATCGGGATCGTACAGACCGAGTTGGCGCAGGTCGCGGTCGCATGGTGCTCGTTGGTCATGATGTTGATGCCGAGCTCGTCGCACAATGCCCATTCGTCGAGATAGCGGTGATAGAGGTCGGCGCCGATTTTCGGGTCGAACAGCCGGCTCGGAACAATGACGCGGTACGACTCGCCGAGCTGCGGCCAGGCCGGGTGATAGGCCATCTCGCTGAAATGCCAGACTTTCATCATCGCTGCGTCTCCATGCCCGCGAAGCGCTCGATCGCGTCAGCGACCGCGTCCGGGCGTTCGACCTGCGGATAGTGCCCGGCCTGCGCGATCTTCTCGAACCTGGCGTTCGGCAGCGCGGCGCACAGCTTTTCGCCGTAACCGGGCGAAACGATGCCGTCGCTGTCGCCCCACAGCACCAGGGCCGGCACCCGCACCCGGTGGAGCCATTGGCGCAGGCCGGGATCGTGCATATACGGGCGCCATCCGTAGAGTGCGGTGGCCGAGCGGTCGCGTGCGATAGCCGTCAACGCGGCGTCGTCCAGGGCTGCGTAATCGGGGACGCCGCGGACGGGATCGAAGAAAGTGCGCCGGTGCCGCTCGTCATCGGGCAGGGCGTAAATGTCGGCGATGTCGCGCTCCTCGCGCCCGCCGAATTTGAGGCCGAGCGAGTTGATCAGCACCAGCCGGCCGACCCGTTCCACCGAACGGGCGCAAATCTCGAGCGCGATCCATCCCCCGATGGACGACCCGACCAGCACGACATCGCCTGGGGGTTGCCGGTCGAGCCAGTCGAGGTAGAGATAGGCGAGGTCATGGATCGTGCGAAACCCGTCGGGCCGCTCGGAGTGGCCGAATCCCGGATGGCGCGGCGCGGTGACCAGCCAGCGCCGAGATAGCCGGTCGAGAAAGGCGGCGTTCTGGGCGACATAGTCGCCGCCGTGCAGGAACAGCAGCGGCCGACCCGACCCGGTAATGGACCCATCGAGCGAATATCGACCGATTTCGATGCCCGCCATTGGTTTCTCCCGCTTGCCGCGGCGCCGCCCGGTCGCCGTTTCCTCCTCAGTATCGCGATCATTCCGGCCGCGGTCCACCGGCCCGAGGGCAATCCGTCGAAGCTTGCTTTCTGTGCCGGGTCAAACGAGGCTGCAGGCGGGCCGGGTCATCGGCGGCTGATGCCGAGAGGGAAACAGCAATGCAGTCGGGCCAATCGCCGGAGGCAGGGGCCGCGCCGGCGCCGATCGACCAGATGGTGCAGGCGCTCTCCCTGCACCCGACTTTCACCCAGTTCGACGCAGCGGCGTTGCGCGCGCTCGCGACCCGCAGCGGGATCGCCACCTTCGCCGCCGGCGACTTGCTGATGAGCCAGGGCGACCCCGGGGACTTCGCCTATCTGATCCTCGACGGCGAAGTCGACGTGTTCGTCGAGATTCCGGGCGAACGGGTTCAAATGGCGACGCTCGGCCGCCACAACACGATCGGCGAACTCGGCGCCTTCACCGACATGCCGCGCACCGCCACAGTCACCGCCCGGACCGACGTGATCGCGATGCGGATCGAGCGCGACAGTCTGATGGGGCTGGCCGCGGATTTTCCGGTGGTCGCCGTCGCCGTCATCAGCGAACTCGGCAGGCGCTTGCACAGCATGAACCGTCCGCTGGCCTATTTGACCTATGCAGCCGGGGCGCTCGCCCGCGACGAATACGATGCCGCGATGCTGACCGAACTGACCAGCCAGCAAGGCGAACTCGCCAATTTCGCCCGGGTCTTCGCCAACATGGCGGCTGAGATCCGCGACAAACAGCAGCGCCGCCGCGAGATGGAGGCTGCCGCCGACATCCAGAAATCGATCCTGCCGGAGCCGCTCGGGTATGACGGGGCGGCCTCAGCCGTCGATTTGCACGCCGAAATGCACCCGGCGCGCGACATCGGCGGCGACTTCTACGACTACTATCCGATCGACAGCAGGCGGCTCGCGGTAACCGTCGCCGACGTGTCCGGCAAAGGCATCCCAGCGGCGCTGTTCATGGCCGTGTCGCGGACAGTGCTGCGATCCGTGGCCGGCCATGGCGACATGGCCTCGGCGATCGGCGACGCCAACCGGCTGCTTGCGGCAAAAAACGATGCGTGCATGTTCGTGACGATGTTCCACGGCGTCCTCGATCTGCCGAGCGGAATCCTGCATTGGTGCAATGCCGGCCATGACCCCCCCTATCTGTTGCGGGCCGAGGGCGGGCAGGAGCGGCTGCGGGCGACCGGCATCCCGCTCGGCATCGATCCCGCCGCGAGCCACGGGATCGGCGAGACCGTACTGGCCCCGGGCGACGGTCTCTTTCTTTACAGCGACGGCATCACCGAAGCCTTTAACCCGCAAGGCGAAGCCTATGGCGCCGCGCGGCTCGAGGGTGCGCTTGACCGAGCGCGCGGACGCAGCGCGGCCGAAACTGTCGCCGACATCCTTGCCGACACCGTGCGCTTTGCCGCCGGGGCCGAGCAGGCCGACGACGTCACCTGCCTGGCTCTCCATTATCGGCCGTAAATCGCCGCTGTGAACGTTGCTGCGGCGAGAAGGCGGCCCGATACGAATTTGGGTGCCAGGTGCGGCATTTTGTCCTATTCTCGCTGGAGCTGGCGGCTGGGCGGGGGCCGCTGATGCCCGGCGAGGGTGTGACATGAATGTCGAAGCTATCCTGCACGGTAAGGGTCGGGCGGTGGCGACGATCCGTCCCGATCAGACGATAAAGGCGGCGTTGGCCGAGTTGCGCGACCGCAATATCGGCGCTTTGGTCGTCAGCGAAGACGGCGAGCGGGTCGACGGCATCATCTCGGAACGCGACATTGTCCATGGGCTTGCCGATCACGGCAGCGCATTTCTGGCGCAGGGTGTCGCTGAGGCGATGACCCGCCGAGTCGCGACCTGCGATCCGGCCGATAGTGTCGCCGATCTGATGGCCGAGATGACCAACCGCCGCATTCGCCATCTGCCGGTAGTCCAAAACGGGCGGCTCGTCGGCATCGTCAGCATCGGCGACCTGGTCAAGAACCGGCTCGACGAGATCGAATACGAGGCGCGCTCTCTGCGGTCGTTCATCGCCGGCACCTGATTGCGCGGCGGCCTTAAGCGCCGTTCCGCTGCAGCCTTGCCGCCGCCTCGCCGCGGAACGACGTTGTCATGACAATGACAACAGGAGCCCGATTAGCCCTGATCGTCGGCGGCAGCGCCGCTTATTTCGGTTTGGCGATACTTGGCTGGGGCGGGTTCGCCCCGTTTTTCTCCCACCCCGCGCTGGTGGCACTCGCGGTCGCGTTTTTCGCGCTGTCGGTCGCGGCGGTATTCGCCGGCGGAAATTTGAGCCCCGGCGAGCGCGAGGATCGGGCTAACCGCTGGGTCATCGCGGCGCTCGGAGTAATCGGGCTGTTACAGGCCTATCTGCCGGCCTACGCCGATCGACACGAGATCTGGACCGTCGGCGGTGAGGGGGTGCGCTGGCTCGGCGTCGCGCTGTTCGCTGCGGGCGGCGCGCTGCGGCTGTGGCCGGTCGTTGTGCTGGGGAACCGGTTCAGCGGGCTGGTGGCGATCCAACCCGGGCATAGGCTGGTCACCGGGGGCATCTATGCGGTGATCCGCCACCCGAGCTATCTGGGGCTGCTGGTCAATTCGCTGGGATGGTCGATCGCCTTTCGCTCCGGGGTCGGTGTGCTGCTGACGGCGCTGACCGTGCTTCCGGTGCTCGCCCGCATCCATGCCGAGGAAAGGCTGCTGCGCGCGCAATTTGGCGAGGCCTACGATGCCTACCGCGCCCGGACCTCGCGGCTGATCCCCGGCCTCTACTAAGGCGCGCAGGAGAGGTCGGTGCCGGTAAGAAATGGTCCTGTCCCCGAACCGCCGGGCGGTGAGCACATCACCCAATGCGGCGCCACGCCGGAGCTCGCCGCGGGCGAGCCGGAGGCCGAGGATGAGCCGCTGCTCGCCGCCGAGCTGGATGATCTTGCCGACCCGCCCGACGAGGACGAAACGCCTGCGGTTGTCGTGGATGTCGTCGTCGCCGTCGACGATGTCGCGGATGATGCCGTCGCGGTGATCGCCGGCAAGCTGACCGCACCCGAGGGCCCGCTGGCAAGGGCGGTGCCGGCGATGGTCGAAGCTGCTGCGGCAGTCTGTGCCGCGGCAGCGCCGGTGAGCGCGATCAGCAGCAAGAAACCAAGAGCGAGGTTATGAAATAATTTTGTCATGGCCGCGTCCGATCCGAAGCTGGCTACCCTTATGCGCAGCGCCGCACCGCGATCATCCCTTGCTGCTGCGGCCATCCCCGGACAGGATGGGGCATGAACCGATTGCTGCTCGATCTGCGCATCGTCGAGATCTCGGCGTTTGTCGCGGCTCCGTTGGGCGGCATGACGATGGCGCAGATGGGCGCCGACGTAATCCGCATCGACCCGGTCGGCGGCGGCATCGATTTTGCCCGCTGGCCGGTCACCGAGGACGGGGCGAGCCTCTATTGGGCAGGGCTCAACAAGGCCAAGCGCTCCCTGGCGTTGGCGTTGGACAAGCCCGAGGGCCGGGAGATTGCCCGTGCCCTAATCACGGCGCCCGGCCCCGGCGCCGGCATTTTGCTGAGCAACCTGCCGCCATTGCGCGGTCTCGATTTCGCCACCCTCGCGGCAGCGCGCGCCGATGTGATCGTGCTGCGCCTCGTCGGCAACCGCGACGGCGGGGCCGCGGTCGATTACACGGTCAATGCGGCGAGCGGGTTTCCGCTGGTCACTGGTGCAGGCGGCGGCATTCCGGTCAACCATGTGCTGCCGGCCTGGGACATCGCCGCCGGGCTCTATCTCGCGACCGGCCTGCTCGCGGCCGAGCGTCATCGCGCCCGTACCGGCGAGGGCCAGGAGGTGGTGGCGGCGTTGTCGGACGTGATGCTCGCCACGGTCGGCAACCTTGGCTACGTTGCCGATGTCGAGATCAACGGGCACGCGCGCCCGGCGATCGGCAACGATCTTTACGGCAGCTTCGGCCGCGACTTCGCTACGGCGGACGGGCGGCGGGTCATGATCATCGCGCTGACCCCGCGGCAATGGCGCGCGTTGGGTCAGGCGACCGGCCTGGCCGAGCGGCTGGCGGCGGTCGGAACCCTGATGGAGGTCGACCTCGACACCGAAGCCGGGCGCTACGAGGCGCGCGACCTGATCGCCGCTTTGCTCGACCGGTGGTGCGCCGGCCGCCGCCTCGACGAGATCCGGCAGGCCTTCGCCGGGACCGGAGTGTTGTGGGGGCTTTTCCAGGATTTCTACCAGCTGGTGCGGGACGACCCGCGCTGCTCGGCGGCGAACCCGCTCTTTGCCGAAATCGATCAGCCCGGGATCGGGCATTATCTGACGCCCGGGCTGCCGCTCGACTTCGCCGCCGCGCCGCGCCTGCCGCCCCGTCCGGCGCCACGTCTCGGCGAACATACGGACATGGTTCTCGCCGAAGTGCTGGGGCTGTCGGCAGCCGAAATCGGCCGGCTGCACGACGGCCGGATCGTTGCCGGTCCGGACGGCCGCTAGGGGGCACCTCCGCTCGTGGGTGGCGTCGCCCTCGCTGTCACGTCTGTCGCAATTCCTGCAGCAATTGCCGAACGCGGCGGGCAGTGCGCAATTTTCGGGCGATATCGGGCGCCAGCCTCAGATCTCCCTGGGCGTCGAGCCAGCCCGCCTCGATATCGGGCGGCAGTTCGCGCATGGCCTCGGCGAAAGCGAGGAAGATCTCCTCGACCTGACGCGCTTCGAGACGCCGTTCCCTGGCCACGCCCGCGCCTCCCTTCGCCTTGAGTATAAGAGACTAGATCGCACCGCCATCATCGTCGAGGGCGGCGGCGCGGTAGAGCGCCGATCGTGCCTTCACGCCCGCTGCCGGCACCGTTAAGATGCGGCCCTCTTCTCTTTTCAAACACCAGGAGGACCAGCTCATGGCCATCAGCATGTATCACGCATCGGTGCCGACGTTCCTGCAGCTGCTCGGCGGTCTGAAGGGAGTGATCGAAAAGGCCGAAAAGCACGCCGCTGAAAAGAAATGGGACGAGGCGACTGTGCTGAACTGGCGGTTCTACCCCGACATGTTCACCTTCGCGCGCCAGGTCAGGCAGGCGAGCGAGCATGCGTTCGGCGCAGGGCGTGCTGCCGGGGTCGCGGTGCCTGAATTGCCCGCGATCGACAACAGCTTTGCCGAAATGAAATCGCGGATCGACAAGACGATCGATTTTCTGAAGACATTGCGGCCGGAGCAGCTCGACGGCAAAGAAGAATTCACAGGTGACGATTACCCAGGGCGGTCAACAGCGCCAATTCCGCGGCCAGGTCTATCTCTATCACTTGGCGATGCCGAACTTCTACTTCCACACGACGACTGCGTACAACATCCTGCGCTCGCTCGGCGTCGAGCTCGGCAAGCGCGATTTCATGGGTGCGATGCCGTCGTAAGCGGAGTCGGCTTTCGGATTTCGCGTGTTTTGCCCGCTGAGGCGGGATAAGGCTCGGGGGGCGCAGGCTTGGGTCTGCGCCCCTTAATTTTACATGACGGTGCCCGATGATTTGGCATCGCCGTATCAGACGGCTTCATAAATCCCGGCCAAGCACTAGAACGGGGAATTGAAGCCGGCTCCCGCTCGTTCGTGCTGTTACCACGATTTGCTCGCCTGTTACCGATCACGGGGTCCGACATGCATCGGTTGCGTTTCGTCGTTCCTGTCCTGCTGTTTCTGGGCGTCTTGGTTGGATCGACCGCTTCGTTCGGACAGGTGGGGGTCGGTCTGAGCATCACGGTCGCGCCGCCGCTGCTTCCGGTTTATCTGCAGCCGCCGATACCGGCGCCAGGTTATATCTGGACGCCAGGCTACTGGGCCTACGGACCGTACGGGTATTACTGGGTGCCGGGCACCTGGGTCCAGCCTCCCGCGATAGGCCTGCTGTGGACGCCCGGCTATTGGGGCTGGAACAATGGCGCTTATGTGTTCAACCAAGGCTATTGGGGACCCCGTGTCGGCTTCTACGGCGGCATCAATTATGGTTTCGGTTATGGCGGGGTAGGCTATCAGGGCGGCTATTGGAATAATGGCGCATTCAACTACAACCGCGCCGTCAACAATATAAGTAACGTGCACGTTACTAACGTATATAACCGAACAGTGGTCAACAACACAACTGTCAACAACGTGAGCTATAACGGCGGTGCCGGCGGGATCGCGGCCCGGCCGACGCCGCAGCAACAGGCTGCGCTGGCGCAGCGCTTGCCGCCGACGTCAGCGCAGGTCGCGCACCGCGAAGCTGCGAGCAACGATCATGCGCTGTTGGCCTCGGTCAATCAGGGGCATCCACCGATCGCCGCGACGACCCGGCCGGGCGTGTTCAGCGGCCCGGGCGTCGTCCCGGCGCGCAATGCCGCCGTGACCGGCGCGGCAAACCCAGCTCTGCGAGGGCCAGCGGCGGAGCGAGCCGGCGTCGCGCCCGGAGCGGCAAACCCAGCTCTGCGAGGGCCAGCGGCGGAGCGGGCCGGCGTCGCGCCCGGAGCGGCAAACCCAGCTCTGCGTGGGCCAGCAGCCGAGCGGGCCGGTGTCGCGCCCGGAGCGGCCAACCCAGCCCTGCGTGGGCCAGCGGCGGAGCGAGCCGGCTGTCGCGCCCGGAGCGGCCAATCCGGCCCTGCGTGGGCCAGCGGCGGAGCGGGAGGCCGCGAGGCCGGTCATCGCCGGTCAGCATCCTGGGACGCCGGCGGCGCCCGGCCTGTCCCCGGCGCTTCGGACCCCCGTCGAAGCAGCCCATCCGGTAGTTCCGGCAAGGCCGGAAGCACGGGCTGTGGCGCCAATCCATCCCACGGCCGTAGCGCCGCACCCGGTCGCTGTCCATCCTCCGGCGGTCGGCCAGGTCCACCCGGCGCCGGTGCATCCGCAGATGCGGCCTCCGGTCCACGCCGCGGCCGCTCGGCCGGCGCCGCACCCGGCTCCCGCACCGCACCGCGCCGCGCCGCAACAGCGCGAAGAAAAGAGGCCCCCGGGCTAGTCCCGGGCGGTATCCGCGGAGCCCGGATACCGGTGCAGACAGCCCGAGATCGGGACGGTACCGGTCAAACCGGACGGATCAGGGCGTGGCGCTTGCGGCCGGCGCTGAGCTTCAACGTCCCTTGCGGTGCCAGATCGGTGAGCCGCACGAGGCGGGACTCATCATCGACGACCACGTCGTTGATGCGTGCGCCGCCGCCCCGAATCAGCCGCCGCGCCTCACCGTTGGAGGCAGCGAGGCCGGCGCGGCTGAACAATTCGTAGGCCGCAATCCCGCGCTCGAACAGGTCCCGCGGCAGCTCAGCCTGCGGCAGATCCCGGCCGCTGCCGCCGCCCTCGAAAACGTCGCGCGCCGTCTCCGCCGCTGTTGCGGCCGCTCCAGAGCCGTGAGCCAAAGCCGTCGCTTCAGTCGCCAGGATTTTTTTTGCCTCGTTGATCTCGCTGCCTTCGAGGGCTTCGAGCCGGGCGATCTCGTCCAGCGGCAATTCGGTGAAAAGACGCAGAAAACGGCCGATATCCGCATCCTCGGTATTGCGCCAGAATTGCCAGTATTCGTAAGGCGACAGCCTATCGGCGTTGAGCCATACCGCTCCCTGGGCGGTTTTGCCCATCTTGTCGCCGGAGGCGGTGGTCAAAAGCGGCGTGGTCAGCCCGAACAGAGCCCGTCCGTCCATGCGCCGGCCCAACTCCACCCCGCCGACGATGTTGCCCCACTGGTCGGAGCCGCCGATCTGGACTTCGCAGCCAAAGCGGCGCGCCAGCTCGACAAAATCGTATGCCTGCAAAATCGGGTAGTTGAATTCGAGAAAGGAGAGCGGCTGCTCGCGTTCGAGCCGCAGTCGCACGCTGTCCTGGGTCAGCATGCGATTGACCGAGAAATGGCGGCCGACATCGCGCAACAACGAGATGTAGCGCAATTCATCGAGCCAATCGGCGTTGTTGACCATCACCGCGTCGCTTGGGCCGTCGCCAAAGTCCAGGAATTTGGTGAAGACCTTGCGTATCCCGGCCATATTGGCGGCAATCGCGGCATCGTCGAGCAATGGACGCGCCGTGTCTCTGAACGAGGGATCGCCGATCCGTGTCGTGCCGCCGCCCATCAGTACGATCGGCTTGTGCCCGCTCTTCTGCAGCAGCCGCAGCAGCATGATCGACAACAGGCTGCCGACATGCAGACTATCGGCGGTGCAGTCGTAGCCGACATAGGCGGTAACGCAACCCGTGCTCAGCCGGTCGTCGAGCGCGTCGAGATCGGTGCATTGATGGACAAAGCCGCGTTCCAACGCGGCCGTGAGAAAGGCGGAGTGGGGGGTCGACATGGCGCCTTCATCTAACACAGGCACGCTTGCCGGGCCACCGTCCCGCCTCGATCCCGACCCTCGCTCGCGGGCGGCGGAGGAGAGCCGAACATGGCTTCGGCGTGCCGTCGGGCTGATGAGCGGCACCTCGCTCGACGGCATCGACGTCGCGATGATCAAAACCGACGGCGCCGAGCGGGTCATCGCCGGGCCGTCTATGACGGTGCCCTACCCGACGGATTTCCGCGAGCGGCTGCGCGGCGTGCTCGGCGGAATCGGCCCGGTCGGAGAGGTCGAAGCCGAACTGACGCAACTGCACGGCGATGCAGTCGAGCAACTCCTCGATCGCCACAAAGGGTTGGAGGTCGACCTCGTCGGCCTGCACGGCCACACGATCCTGCATCGCCCCTCCGAGCGTCGCACCTGGCAGTTGGGCGACGCCGCATCCTTGGCGAGCCGGCTCGGGATCGACGTCGTCGCCGATTTCCGATCGGCGGACGTTGCCGCCGGCGGCGAGGGCGCGCCGCTGGCGCCGCTCTACCATGCCGCTCTCGCCGCAGCCTTACCCCGGCCGCTGGCCGTGCTCAATGTCGGCGGTGTCGCCAACGTGACCTGGATCGGCGGAGCGGGCGAGATCCTCGCCTTCGACACCGGGCCGGGCAACGCGCTGATCGACGATTGGATACGCCGGCACACCGGAGCTGTAGCAGATATCGGCGGCACGATTGCTGCCGCCGGACGCGCCGCCGAGACGCATATCGCGCAATTTCTGGAGCGGGCGTTTTTCGTTCGGCCGCCGCCCAAATCGCTCGACCGCGACGACTTCCGCGACGCCATGCCGGAAGGCCTCGGGCTCGCGGATGGTGCTGCAACTCTGACCGAGATGACGGCTGCCTCGGTAGCCGCAGCGCGCCGCCACTTCCCGAATGCGGTTTGCGAGTGGCTGGTCTGCGGCGGCGGCCGCCGCAACCCGTCGCTGATGGAGGCGCTCAGACGGCGCCTCGGCGCGCCGGTGCGGCCGGTCGAGGCAGTCGGCTGGGATGGTGACGCGCTCGAAGCGCAGGCCTTCGCCTATCTCGCGGTCCGCTCGATCCTCGGACTGCCGCTCAGCCTGCCCTCGACCACCGGCGTGCCGCGGCCGATGCCCGGCGGCCGGGTGTTTGCCGGCCGCTGAGCGGCAACGAGCGGGTTATTGGGCGGGGACCAGTTCGGGGGTCTTCGCCTGGGTAAAGGCCGGCATAACCTCCTTGCCGAAGCGTTCGAGCTGTTCCAGGCAGACCGCCTTTGGCACGCCGACGCTGAGGCTGACCGAGACCCGGTCGAGCCCGGGATAACGTTTCTCGAGGGCCTTGAGGTGCCCGATGATCTGCTCGGGCGATCCGCATAGGACGCCGCCGGCGGCGATCGCGTCCTCGATCCGCGGCAGCTTTGCCTGGGTCGCGCGCTTGGGGTCGCGCATGATCTCGATCTGTTCATCGCTTAGCGCCCGCACCAGCCGCAGCTCGCCAAACATCTTCATGTTTTCTTCGTAAAACTTGCCGGCTTCGCGGATGCCCTGCTCGCGGCTGTCGGCGATATAGAAATGGAAGCCGAAGCAGAGCCGCTCGCCCAGTTCCAGATGCTTGCCGATGCGCGCGTGCGCCTGCTGCCAATCGAGCACCACCTTGTGCATGGCCCCGCCCTCGGCCGAGCCGCCGCCAATCAAGCCCTGGATGCCGTGCTTGGCCATGAAATCGAGCGCCCGCTCAGTCCCGCCTTGAACCGGCTGCCAGCACTCGACCGGTAGCCGCAACGGCCGTGGCACGAGGGTCAGCTCTTCGAGGGTGTAGCCGCGATAGGGCACCCGCGGCGGCAGGGTGTAGTGCTTGCCCTGGTGCGAGAACGACTCGTTGTTGAACGCCTTGAAGATGATGTCAACTTGCTCTTCGAACAGCTCGCGGTTGGCCGGCTGGTCGAGCAACGGCGAGCCGAAGGTCTCGACTTCGCGGGTGTGATAGCCGCGACCGACGCCGAAGGTGATGCGTCCGCCGCTCAGAATGTCGGCCGTGGCAAAATCCTCGGCCAGCCGCAGCGGATGCCACATCGGGGTGATGTTGAAGCCGCAGCCGACCCGCAGCCGCTGGGTCAAATGCGTCAGATGCAGCGCCGTCATCAGCACGTTGGGAATGCACTCGTAGCCTTCGTGCTGGAAATGGTGTTCGGCCATCCAGAAGGTGTCGTAGCCGAGGCGATCCATCAGCTGCGCCATCCCCTGGGCCTTGTCGAAAACGGTGGCCAGATGTTCGTTGGAGAACCGACGGTCATTTACCGGAGTGCCGGCATAGCCGACATTGTCGATATCGACGTGTCCGGCGAACAGGCTGTCGAATTTCGTAATCATGCGATGACCTCCAGAGAAAACCCGCCGACCGAGCCGCACCGATTGTACGCCTCGCTTCGGGACTGGCAACCGCATCCCCGGCCCGGCCGCCGGCAGAGCGGCAATCCCTTGATGGCTCTGGAGATTGTCCCGGATCGAAATGGCGGCTACTTTCCTGAACCGCGCGCCCTATTTGCACGATACCGAACGACCGGAAACATGCGCTCCTTCGCATTGTTGGCCTTCGCATTGCTGGTGGCGACCGCCGCGGCTTTTCCGACCGGCGGTCAGGCCCTTGCCGAAGAGGGCGGTCGGCAGATCACCGCTGAACACCCTGATATCGGCCAGCTCGAAGTACGGGTCCGAGAAATATGATCAGGCCCTGGGCATCATCGGCCAGCTCATCCGGCGCCAGGGTACGCAGACGGAATGTCAGGGCGTGTGTTATTTCCCGAACAGCGCGCGCTCGGTTGCATGGCGGTGCGCGCTAAAGTCGAAATGCGATTTGCACTGCGACATCAGTCCGCCCGCCGGCGGATGCCGTTGAGCCGGCACCTCGCGCAGCACAACAGCGCTGCGGACCGTTTTTCCCGGACGCCGGTAGAGGGTACCCGAAATCGGGCGGAGCTGATCGCCCGACACCCAAGGACTTTGGCTGCTCTTGGCGGTAAATCCGGCAGGCGCGCATCCGCCAAGGATCGGCAATGCCGCCATATCTCCGGCGTCGGGCCCGGCTCAGCATGCGGGCGAGAACATTGCCATCCGACCGCGCCGTCTGCCGAAATTAAGCACTCGCCTCCCGGTCGATTTTTTGGAACAATCAGAGTCCGCGGTCTCAATCGGGCCGCGTTTCGACTCGACAGGAAACCGACTTGATCAGAGACAGGAACTTCCGTCAGCCGCGCCGCCGCGACTTCGACGATGATGGGTACGACCCGCACATGCGCGAGTTCGGCAGCTCGCCACGCTTCACGCCGCCAAGGTTCGAAACACCCTCCGGCCCGCCGGTGCGCGCCGTGGTGAAGTGGTTCAAGCCCGAAAGGGGATTCGGGTTTGTCGAGCTGTCCGACGGTTCCGGGCGACGCCTTTCTGCACGCCAGCGTCCTCGAGCGCAACGGCATCACCGCAGTCCAGCCCGGCGAAACCCTGGAGATCCGGGTCTCGCCGGGGCAGAAGGGGCCGCAGGTCACCGAGGTGCTCAGCGTCGACAGCAGCACGGCGACGCCGGCGGCTGCGCGGCGTTCGAGTTTTCCCGCATCCGGCAGGCCACCCTATGAGGCGACCGAGGCCGCGGTCGAGGAGGCCGGTACGGTGAAGTGGTTCAATGCTCAGAAGGGCTTTGGCTTCATCGTCCGCGAGGGCGGCGGCAAGGATGCTTTCGTCCACGCCTCGGTGCTCGAACGCTCCGGCATCAGCACGCTCAATGAAGGCCAGCGCGTGCTGGTCGACATAGCCGAGGGTCGCAAGGGGCCCGAGGCGGTCAGGGTGCGCCTCGCCTAACTGATACTGCGGCGCCGGCGCCGGCGTTTTAGGGGGAACGGATGGATTTCGGCGCGGCGATGTTCTTTACCGATTATTCGATGGGTCCGGCGGAGCTCGGCCGGGCGCTGGAAGCGCGTGGTTTCGAATCGGTATGGGCGCCCGAGCATTCGCACATCCCCAGCTCGCGGGCGACGCCGTTTCCGCAGGGCGGCGAACTCCCGAAAAAATATTACGACGCGATGGACCCGTTCGTCACCCTGACCGCGGCGGCTGCGGCGACGACGGGTCTGAAGATCGGGACCGGCGTGTGCCTCGTCGCACAGCGCGATCCGATCCAGACCGCCAAGCTGGTGGCTTCGATCGACCAGGTCTCCGGCGGACGGTTCCTGTTCGGTATCGGCGGCGGCTGGAACGCCGAGGAAATGGCCGATCACGGCACGGAATTCAGCTCGCGCTTCAAGCTGATGCGCGAGCGGGTCGCGGCGATGAAGGCGATCTGGACCGAGGCCGAGCCTGAATATCACGGCGAACTCGTCGACTTCCCGAAGATGCGGACCTGGCCGAAGCCGGTGCAAAAGCCGCACCCGCCGGTCATCGTCGGCGGCGCCTTCCCCTATGCCGCGCGGCGGGCGCTTGCCTATGGCGACGGCTGGATCCCGCATGCCGGCCGGCCGCAATATGCCGACGTGACCGATTTCCTGCCGCAGTTCAAGGAGATGGCGGTCGCGGCGGGGCGCAGCCTCGACTCGGTCCCGGTCACCGTGTTCGGCATTGCCGAGGATCTCGACCGGCTGAAACTGTACCGCGACCGCGGAATCGCGCGGGCCGTAGTCAGCCTGCCTTCGGCCAAGGCGGACGAAATCCTGCCGGTGCTCGACCGCTGGGCCGAATTGATCCGGCGCGTGCAATAGCGCAAAGCCATTTGAAAGTCGCAGAAGGACCTACGCTTCGTAGGATCACACCGGAGGCATTTTAATCACCTTCTCGAAGACCCTGACCTTCGTCACCGGCCTGCTGTATCTCGAGAAGCGGGTCAGCTATCGGCGGCTGCGCAAGGAATTCGGGATCGATAACGAGACGCTCGATGATCTGCGTCACGAGCTGATCGTCAAACGGCTGGCGGTGGACGAGGGCGGAGAAGGGCTCGCCTTTGTTGGCGCGGCGCTCTTCGAGACCGGCGACGCCCCGCCCCCGGCATTTGCACCGGTCGCCGCGCCGATCGCCCTGCCACCGGTTCCGTCCGCACCTCTCGCGGTCGCCGCGGCGTCGGAGGCCGAGCGGCGCCAGCTGACGGTGATGTTCTGCGACCTGGTGGGATCGACGGCGCTCTCCACCGCGATGGACCCCGAAGATTTGCGCGATGTGATCGCGTCGTATCAGAACCGGTGCAGCGCCGCGATCAGGCGTTACGACGGCTTTGTCGCCAAATACATGGGCGACGGCATCCTCGTTTATTTCGGCTACCCGCGCGCCCATGAGGACGAGGCCGAGCGATCGGTGCGGGCGGGTCTCGACATCGTCGAGGCGATGGCCGAGCTGAATGCCGCAATCCGCAGGCCACCCGGGGTCGAGCTCGCGGTGCGGATCGGCATCGCCACCGGACCGGTGATCGTCGGCGACCAGATCGGCGAGGGAACGGCATCGGAGACCGCGGTCGTCGGCGAGACGCCGAACCTGGCCGCACGCCTGCAGGCATTGGCGCAGCCGAACCAGATCGTCGTCAGCGCGGCCACGCGCGCGATGCTCGGCGATCACTTCGACCTCGAGGATCTCGGGGCATCTGAGCTGAAGGGGTTCGCCGAGCCGGTGCCGGTCTGGCGCGTCTTGTCGGCGCGGGATGTCGAGAGCCGGTTTGCCGCGACCCGGACCGGAAGCACCGCACCCCTCGTCGGGCGCCAGGAGGAGATGGGGCTGCTATTGCGGGCCTGGGAGGGCAGCAGCCATGGCCGCGGCCAGGTCGTGCTGATCCAGGGCGAAGCCGGGGTCGGCAAGTCCCGCCTGGTGGAGGGCCTGAGAGAGGCGGCCGGCAAGGACCACATCTGGGTGGCGATCCGCTGTTCTCCGTTTCACACGGCGAGCGCCTTTCATCCGATCATCGAACATCTGAAGCGCGTGTTCGGCTGGCAGCCGGAGGATACGGCACCTCAGCACCTGGCGAAGCTCGAAGCCGGGCTCGCCGGCTTCAAGACCTTGCCCCTCGCCGAGAGTGTCAGGTTGTTCGCCGATCTGATGTCGGTGCCGGCGCCCGAGGACCGCTATCCGCGCCTTGCGATGACGGCGCAGCAGCAGCGCGATGCGACCCTCGATGCGATCATTGCCTGGCTGATCGAAACGGCCGAGCGCGCCCCGGTGCTGATGGCCTGGGAAGACCTGCACTGGGCCGATCCGACGACATTGGAAACGTTGGGCATGCTGATCGAGCAGGCGCCGACCGCGGCGATGCTGGTCGTCGCGACCTATCGGCCGGAATTGACGCCGCCCTGGCCGCAACGCTCGCACATGATTCCGATCACATTGAACCGCCTGGAGCGGCCGGAGGTCGAGACGATGGTCGGTCATCTGGCCGGCGGCCGGCCGCTGCCCGGCGAGGTGGTCGATCATATCGTCGCCAAATCCGACGGCGTGCCGCTCTACGTCGAGGAACTGACCAAGGCCATCCTCGGCTCGGGGGTGCTCGAGGCCCGTGGCTGACATCTACGTGCTCACGGGCGCGCTGGCGCAACTTGCACATCCCGGCGACATTGCAGGATTCGCTGATGGCGCGGCTCGACCGGGCGCCGCGGCTGCGTGAAGTGGCACAATTGGGCTCGGTGCTGGGACGCGAGTTTGCCTATGACATGATCAGTGCCTTGGCCGGCATCGAGGAAGAGATGCTGCAGAGCGGTCTCGGTCAGCTGGTGGTCGACGAACTGCTCTACCAGCGCGGCCGCCCGCCGCGCTCGCGCTACCTGTTCAAGCATGCGCTGATCCAGGATGCGGCCTACCAATCGCTGCTGAAGCGCACCCGCCAGCAATATCACGAGCGGGCGGCAAAGCTGCTGGAGGATCGCTTTCCCGAGGTGGCGAGCACGCAACCGGAATTGGTGGCCCATCACTACACCGAAGCGAACTGTCCGGCGCAGGCGATCGCGTATTGGCTCAGAGCCGGCGCGGCCGCGGCGAGGCAAGTCGGCGAACCTCGAAGCGATCGACCAATTTCGCCGAGGCCTGGCGCTGGTCGACGCGCTATCGGATACGCGCGAGCGGGCCGAGCGTGAGCTGGATTTGCAAATGGCGCTTGGTCCCGCCCTGTACGCGACCAAGATTGCCATCCACCCCGACATCGGCCGAACCTATGCGCGGGCGCTGGGAGCTCTGTCGGCAGCTCGGGGATCACCCCCGCGAGTTCACGGCGCTCCGTGGCCTGATGCTCCACCATCTGAACCTACTCGAGATGGAGAAGGCGCAGCATTTTGCCGAGGAGGCGTTGCGCGTCGCCGAACGGCTTGAGGATGCGGCCCGTCTCGTCGGGGGGCACATGGCGCTCGGCGCGACGCTGTTCTATCAGGGGAAGCTCGAGCCGGCGCTTGCGCAATTTCGGCGGGGCTTCGAGCTGTTCGATCCGAACATGCAATTCCGGGATTGGCCGGGGGCCCACCCCGGCGTGCATGCCAGTTCTACCCGGCGCTGATCTCCTGGATGCTCGGTTACCCGGATCGGTCCCTCGATGAGCTGAGGGCAGCGGTAAAAAGCGCCGAGACGCTCGGGCACCCGTTGACCCTCGCCCAAACGCTGTGTTACGCCGCCGCGTTCCTTCACATCTTTCGCCGCGAGCCATCGGCGGCCGCCGACTATGCCGGACGGGCTTTGAGGATCTGCGAGGAGCACCGCATCGCGCAGTTTTCAGGCGTATGCCCTTTGCACGGATGGATGGGCGCTCGCCGCCTCCGGCGAAAGCGAGAAGGGGCTGGCCCAAATTGGCCAAGGGGTGGACAGCTCACGGTCTGGCGGTGTTGCAACATATGCTGCTGGCGTTCCAGGCCGACGCGCAATTGGCGATCGGCAAACCCGAAGCGGCGCTTGCATCGGTCGCCGCCGGGCTGGAGGCGGTGGAAAAGATGGGGGGAGCGCCGCTTGAAGCCGAGCTCCATCGGCTCAGGGGCGAGGCCTTGCTCGCCGGCGCCGGGACGGCGAGCGAGGCCGAGGCGGCCATCGAGCAAGCCATCGACGTCGCCCGCCGGCAGAACGCGAAGTCCTGGGAATTGCGCGCCGCGACGAGCCTCGCCCGCCTGCGCCGACAGCAGGGCCGCCCGCAAGAGGCGGCCGCCCTGCTCGCCCCAATCCTCGCCTGGTTCACCGAAGGCTTCGACACCGCCGACCTCAAAGAGGCCAAGGCGCTGCTCGCCGACCTCGAAACGGAATCTTCCCTCTCCGCCCTTCAGGGGGGAGAGGGAGGGGCCCGTCGCGCAGCGATGGGACGGTGAGGTGGGCGTTGTCGGCTCCCCACCTCTCCCCAGCCCTCTCCGCCCCTAAGGGGCAGAGAGGGAGGTAAGGGGCACAGCCTGGCGCCGAAGAGGCGAACACAGGTCGCGCGCCGACTCCGGCGGGCCGCGACCGAAGCCGAGAAGGTGATGTGGCTGGCTCTGCGCGAGCTTCCAACCGAGCACCGCTTTCGGCGGCAGCATCCGATCGGATCTTACGTGATCGATTTCGCCTGCCCGGCCGCAAGCTCGCGATCGAGCTCGATGGCGGCCAACACGCGCAGCAAGAGGAAGAAGACGCAGCCCGCACCCTGGAGATCGCGCGCCGCGGCTACCGCGTCATCCGCTTCTGGAACAATGACGTGATGCAAAATCTCGCCGGCGTGCTCGAAATCATCCGACGAGAATTGGACTAACAGTCCCTCTCCGCCCTTCAGGGGGGAGAGGGAGGGGCCCGTCGCGTAGCGATGGGAGGGTAAGGTGGGCGTTGTCGGCTCCCCACCTCACCCCAGCCCTCTCCGCCCCTAAGGGGCAGAGAGGGAAATAGGGCTGGTCAGGCGGCGTTGCGGTCGAGCAGCTCGATATGGACGTTTTGCGGGCCGCGCAGAAAGGCGATGCGCACGCCGGGCCGGATCGTCTTGGGTTCGACGGTGAATTCGGCACCCTTTTGCTTCAGCTCGGCCACCACCGCGTCGATGCCGTCGACCCGCAACCCGAGATGTTCGAGCCCGAGATAGGGTGGCTCGGGAGGCGGGGCGATCGCCTGTTCGTCGGGGACCTGGGCGATGAACACCGCGACGCCGCCGAGGTTGAGGTCGATGCGCGGGCGGCCATCGGATTGGATCGAGCGGATCACTTCGGCGCCGAACATCCGCTCGTACCAGCCGGCGGTCTCTTCGGCGTTGGGGCTGCGCAGATGGATGTGGTCGTAGGTGAAGGCGGTCATCGCGTTTTCTCCCGTCTATCGCGCGAAGGCAAGTCTAGGCGCGCGCCGGACAGGGTTCCAGCCCGATCACGCGCCGCGGACCCGCGGTCGCCGCCGCTCCCGCCACGCGTTGTGGCTTTCCTTGGCATCCTCGGTCATCGACAATCGCATGCCCGATCTTGCCCTTCTCCCGCCGCGAAATGCACCCACAATCTCGCCGCCGCTGATAGACTGCGGACACAACAGAAATTAATCGGTGACAAACAGATGCGGGAGGAGACGGCGGGAGGGGCCGCGCCCGGCGCGCGCGCGGGACGGCGCCGCTCGCCGCCCGGGCGGAACCGGCGGCGCCGATCGCTTTGCGGACAGCATCGAGAGCCGGTCCTCCTGGGGGGCGGCAGTCCTGGCGATCGGCATTCTGTCGATTTCGTACGGCGCGCCGCTGATCGTCGTGGTCGGGCTCAAACCGATCGCGGCGTCGCTCGCCAGCGACCGGTCGGTCGTGGCGCTGGCCGCGGCGCTGGTCTGGGTCGGCACCGGAAGCGGCGGAATTCTGATGGGCTGGGTGGCCGACCGGGTCGGCGTCCGCCGCACGGTGATCTTCGGCGCGCTGATGACCGCACTCGGCCTCGCGGTCTCGTCCATCGGCAAAATCTGGACGCTGTATCTCGGCCACTTCTTGCTGATCGGCTTCCTCGGCGGCGGGGCACTCTACCCGCCGCTGCTGATCTATGTCAGCCGCTGGTTCGACCGCCGGCGCGGCACGGCGCTTGGCTCTGATTTCGTCCGGCCAATACGTCGCCGGGGTCGTCTGGCCCTCGGTGTTTCAGCATTGGCTGGGCTGGTTCGGCTGGCAGGCGACCATGCTTACTTTTGCCGCCGCCATCGCCGCGATCGTGCCGATGGCGGCGATCTTGCGGCCGGCGCCGAAGCCGGCGCGCGCCACCGGCTCTCCCGCAATCCATCACCGCAGCACTCAGGCGCTGGGGCTGCGGCCCAATACCGTGCAGGCGCTGCTGTGCGCGGCGGGTTTTTGTGCTGCGTGCCGATGGCGATGCCGTCAGGTCATCTGGTGGCGCTGTGCAGCGATCTCGGGATTGCGCCGGCGCAGAGTGCCGCAATGCTGTCGGTATTGCTCGGCTCCGCCTTTGTCAGCCGGCAGTTTTGGGGTTGGCTCGCCGACCGGATCGGCGGGCTCGGCACCTTGCTCGCCGGCTCGGCCTGCCAGGCATTGGCAATTGCCGCGTTCTCCGTGACCAAGAGCGAGGCTGGCCTGTTCGCCGTATCCGCCGCCTACGGGCTCGGTTTCAGCGGGATCGTCCCGGCCTATGTGATGGCGATTCGCGAGCTGTTCCCGTCCATCCGAAGCATCGTGGCGGGTGCCGGTCCTGCTGTTTACCAGCATGTCTGGGCATGGCGTTCGGCAGCTGGTTCGCCGGCGCGCTCTACGACAGTTTCGGCTTCTACGCACCGGCTTTCGCCGCCGGGGCCTTGTTCAACCTCGGCAACCTTGCGATCGTCGGTTTTCTCGTGATTCGCCAGGCACGCGGCGCACACTTGCCGGCAGTGTCCGCCGCCTAACCTCGTCCATCAGCAGCCGTCAGGCGGCGATTTTTTCGAGCTTGTGCAGGACCCGGATGCGCTTTGGCGCCGGGCCTTTCGAGAACCGCCCCCAGCTGCGGCCGGACAACTCGCCGACAAAGATATTGCCGTGCTGGTCGACGGCGATGCCGTGCGGCGAGGTGAAGTGGCCCGGCTCCAGCCCCGCATGCATCTTGCCGAGCCGGGCCAGCACCTGGCCCTTGGAGGTATGGACGCTGACGCGCGGCCCGATATTGGGCCAATCGCGGTTGATCTCGCCGGAAGGGCCGCCTTCACCGATATAGATCAGCGGGTCGCGGCCGGCCGCCATGCACATGCCGTTGGGCCGGTGCAGATTGTTCCATTGGGTCTCGAACTTGCCGTTGCCGTCGAACACCTGAACCCGGTGGTTCTCGCGGTCGGCGACGTAGAGCCAGCCGTCGGGATCGCAGCAGATGTTGTGCGGGACGTTGAACTGCCCGGGATCGGTGCCGGGCTCGCCCCACGACATCAGCAACTTCCCGTCCAGCGTGTACTTGTGGATCCGCGCGTTGCCGTAGCCGTCCGAGATATAGAGTTCGCCCTTTGGCGAGATCGCGGTATGGGTGCAGCGATGGAACGGCTCGCCGCTCATATAGGGTTTCGGCTCGCCGGGGACGCCCAGGGTCATCAGCACCTTGCCGTCGAGCGTGCAGTGGCGAACCGTGTGGTCGCCGTCATCGGTCAGCCAGATCGTGTCGTCCGGCCCCATATGGACGCCGTGCGCGCGGGTAAAGACGCCCTCGCCCCAGGTGCGCAGGAAATTGCCGTTCCGCGTCGAACACCACGATCGGGTGCTCGCCGCGATTGAAGGCGTAGACGCTGTCCTGCCTGTCGACGCCGACCGCGGCGACATCGCCTAGCACGATCTCGTCCGGCGCTTTGGCCCAATCATCGCGGACGGCGAATGTGAATTGGCCGCTGCCGAGCTGAACCGCCATGCGTCCTCTCCCTTTTGCGTTGATACTTGCCGCTGGGCGATCATAGTCCCCGATATGCGCTTACGGCGAGGGGCGTATGCCGCATTTCTGTGGCGCGGCCGGCGCGCTCCCCGTACGATGCAATGTCGATACCAATGACATCCTTGCGTAAGGCAACAGGAGCGCGTCATGCCGGAAAAACTGATCTCGGGCGACAACCACATCGATCTGACCTATTTGCCGCCCGATCTGTGGTCGTCCGAGGCGCCGCAGAAATGGAAGCAGCAGGCGCCGCGCGTCGTGGAAAAGGATGATGGGCTGCACTGGTTCGTCGACGACCAGGACCGGGGCATGTGGAACGGCATCGGCCCGGGCTTTCTGCCCTACCAGAAGGGGATGTTCGGTCATATCGACGAGATGAAGGATAGCGGCTTCGAGTGGAGCTCCAAACCCGGCGCCAAGCCGCGGCCGACCACCCCCGAATTGCGGATCGCCGATCTCGACCGCGACGGCCAGGACGCCGAAATCATCTATGGCTGCCTGATGGTCAACGATTTGATCGAGGACGCATCGCTTCGCGCCTGGACCGACAAGACCTATAACGATTGGGTCGCCGATTTCGCCAAGCGCGCCGATCCGAACCGCGTCTACCCGCTGGCGATCATCCCCAACACCGACCCGCTCGTAGCCGCGGCCGAAGTGCGGCGTTGCGCCAAGATGGGCCTGCGCGGTGGCGATCTCGCCTTCAAGCGGATGACCCCGCCGCTCTACACCGATATGTGGTTCCCGCTGTGGGAGGCCGCGGCCGAGTGCAAATTCCCGATCTCGTTCCACTCGACCGGGTTCAAGGCATTGCGCGCCCCCGACAGCCCGAGCAGGAGCAGAAATACTTCACCCAATGGCGTCTGGTTCGCTCCGCCTTGTTCCAGCTCGACACGATGGAAGTGCTGGTGTCGCTGTTGGCCTCGGGCGCCTGCGAGAAATACCCGGACTTCAACTTCGTGCTCGGCGAATCCGGCGTGACCTGGCTGCCCTATGTGTTCGACCGCCTCGACACCGAATATGCCGACCGGGCGAGGAGCCTCAATTTCAAGCTGAAGCCGAGCGACTATTTCCGCCGCCAGGGCTATGTCACCTATCAGCAGGACCAGTATCTCGAACCGATCATTCCGCTGATCGGCGAGGACAACATCATCTGGGGCGCCGACTACCCGCATCCCGACTGCATCTGGCCCGGCTCGCGCGCCACCCTCGACCGCAACCTCGCCCAGATCTCACCCGCGGTGCGCCGCAAGATCACCAGCGAGAACGTGACCCGCCTCTATCAGCTGCACCAGTAACCCACGACGGGTGAGGCGGCGGCCACTGCGCCGCCCCAATTCTCTGAGGGCCCGCGTCGCCTTAAGGCTCCAGCTTGCCTGAGGCCGGCAAACGGTTCCGTAGTATCGTAGGGCGGGTAGAGCACAGCGCCACCCGCCATTGCGGCCCGAAGCGGCTGGCTACGCTTCGAGGCTAGTCAGCCGGTTGTCATTCCGGGATGCCCTACAAGGGCAGACCCGGAGCCCATGCACACAGACTTTTCTTGGTCCCAGCCCGGTGTTCATAGGTTCCGGGCTCCCGGGCGGGGCCCGCGCCCCGGAATGACGTAAATCGTCATTTCTCCACACGCTCGAAAGCGGGGGTCCATCGTTCCGCCGCACGGAGCTCGTGGCCGTTGGTAAAGTGCTGCAATCGAGTTTGAGAAGTTGGGGCCAGCCGAGCCATGGGTCCCGGCTTTCGCCGGGAAAGCAGGAGCAGAAGCTGCCAATTTTTCATCCCGGTCTGGATACTTGCCCAGCCTCTTCGCTCGCCCACCCTACGCTCTAAGGCCGCGCGATTAAGTATTGATCGCCGGCTCCCGAGAACTTCATATTTTTTCTATAATGGCACCTACGCGACTTTGACAGAAGCTGCCGATCGGCGCAGAAATACAAGATGTAGTACAAGATGTAGATTGCAGCGATAAGACCCGTTGCGATATCCTTTTCGCCCGCAGGGCTGAAGGGTGAAATGAGGAAAGTTTTCATAGCAGCGGCCACGGCGCTTGCGCTCTCTGCGTGCGTGTACATGCAGCACGGGAGTCGCTTCGACGCTAGCGCCATCAATCAACTGGTTCCCGGCGTTTCGACGAAAGAGGATGCTATTACCAAGCTGGGACAGCCGATTGCTGTCAGCACGAACGCGGACGGTAGCCAAGTATTGCAATGGTACTACGTGTTCGGCACCGCAATTGGCGTCGGGGGCGGAGCTCATGCGGCAATCCTCTTTGGGTCTGACGACAAGATGATTTGCGTTACTCATCTTTTCCAAGAATGAGGCTCATTGGGGAGCGTATGATGGACGGGCCAGCCCTCACTAAAGTCACAAGGCAACTCTGTATTGTGCGCGCCGATCTCGAATTACTAAGCGGAGCGGTGACGCCAGACAATAAAATTGGACGCCATTTAGTCCAACAACTGAGAATTGCAAGCGATAATGCCGCCGGGGTTGTAATCCTAACTGAGCACGGCCTAGCGTCCCCGGCTATGGTAGTTGGACGTACCATTGTCGAAAGCCTATTCGTGACGTACTGGGCTACGTTAAAGAAAGAGAATGCCGAAATCGTTCTACGGCGCGAGTGCCAAAGATTCTTCACGTAATGAAAAATCAACTTCAGGGAGATGACCCAGTTGCCGTGCTAAGAAGCAAAACCACCGGGGCAAAATGTCACGACTCGTGTTCTAACAAATACTGAATTTAGAAAATTGGACCGTAAGCTCCGCATCGATAAAATTGCAGAAGAATGTAAGCTGAAAAAAATATATGATATCGCCTATAGAATTCTTAGTTTGCCCATACATGGGAATGTGAAAGTAGCGACGAAAAATCCGCCTAGGGTTGCGCATGTAACAATTGAAACAGTGACATGCACACTGAGCGCGATGCACTTAGTTGTTGTAAATTTTATTCGTGAAGGACGCGCCACATGTCACAAGGATATCTTAATGCGATTTTCTTTATGACCGGTTATGTGCCAAATGAAAGAGCCGGCGCAGTTCACCGCCCCGGCTCACGATGCGGTTGACCTCATCGCCACTTCAGCCCGCGCCGTGGCGCTATTTTCGGTTAGCGCATGATCCCGCCGCGCCGGCGAGGGGAGGGGTTGGCGGTTACGCCTCGGCGGTGGTGGGGTCGATCATGCGGCGGATTTCGGTGACCTTGTTGGCCGGGAAGCCGCTGCGCTTGGCGTGTTCCTGGATGATGGCCTCGTCCTTGGCGAGGTAGACGCAAAAGGTCTTGTCGCCGGCGACGTAGCTCTCGACCCATTGGATGTCCGGGCCGAGTTCCTTCAGGGTCGCGTTCGATTTCGCCGCCGCCTCGCGCAGCGCCTGCCGCTCGAGGCTGCCGACCGCCGGCAATTCGCGTTCGATAATGTATTTCTTCATGATCGTCCTCCCGTATTGAATGCCGCCCAATAGCCGCAGCCGGTAGAGGCGCAGGCACTATTCTTTCCCGAAATAGAGCAGTCAACACGAACGCGGTCCAGACGAAAGGCTGCAGCGAACGCCGTTTCGCTACGCGGATTGCCGGATCGTTCCAAGTCCTAGATGTCGCCCGAGCTGTGCGGCCGACGCCGCGAAAACACAAGGAGCCCGGCCAGCGCAACCCCGAGCAGGGCAAGGCTGGTGGGTTCGGGCACCCGCCTCACCAACAGCGCACCGCTGTTGGCCGTGGCATCGGTACCATTTTCGCCGGTATGCAAAAACCCGACGATGTATGCGACCGATGGTAGATTCGGGCTAAACCCGCCGCCCGTGCTGCTGATACTCAGATGCGGCGTTGTGCTCGGACTGCTGGGGCTCGCCAACGTGTTTATCCCGAGATCGGCTTGATACACATAAAATCCGGTCAGCCCCGGGTCATAGTGGTTAGCGCACAATCCCGGAGGTGCGCAGTTGTAGGCGCCGATCGGGTTGGCCGGCGACGCGCTGATTCCGAGATATCCGTCCAGAAAGCCGCTATCCCACGCTGCCGAACTGAACAACGACGCGGTAGCGGGCGACGTGGCCCCGCCCGTGATGCGCAAAACTGACCGACGACGGACTAGGGTCGAGATTGTTCGGCACGAGCACGTCGAGGCGGAAGTCGCCGGTCTCGGGGCCGGAGGACGCGGTGAACCCGAAGGGGTTAGGGGGATTTTGCGACGTCGGGCTGTTCTGGCCGTTGTCGACGCACGCCGTCGTAAAGCACACCGCCATCAGCGGATCTTTGGTGCCCTGTAGGTTTTTGTCGCCGCCGAGCGGGTTTCGGGTATTCAGATCAGCCTGCGCGACGCTTGAGAGCATCGCCAGCAGCAACGCGCCGCCCAACGTGCCGAAAATCGATCTTGCGAGACATCCGCCGCTTGGCATTCGAATTTTGTCCACGGCTGCAGAAACGTGGAGGAAGCGTGCACTTTTTGTACCATAACAAACATGGCTTTGAAACTCAACCAAGATTTGCCGGTGGCGCAGTCGAAGAGCGAGCGAGATGTAAGGAATTCCGTCATGTATGCGTCGAAAAGAAATTTCACCAGGTTCGATATATCCATGATCATCAACGAATTACCCTGGGAATGGCGCCGCGCCGATTATCGGAGCGTGTAAGGAGTTCCGACAAAGGATGGGCGGTCAGCCGACTACATCTCGAGTCAACAGTAAGATCAGCCGGTTAGCGCGCTGGCCATTGTAAAAGAAACCGGCATTGGCGGAAGGGCGGAAAGCGATTTCCAGCGACGGCGATAGCGTTAGCCGCTTTTCAGCTCCTGCAGCAGCTTTTCCGCCTTGGCCTTGTCCGCGAACGAATCTCCGGAACCGAGCAGCCTCTCCAGCACCGCCCTAGCTTCGTCCGGTCGACCGATACGGCCGAGAGCCACCGCAAGATGGTATTGGACATCGGCGTCGTTTGGCGCCGCGGCATAGGCTGCGCCGATATGGGTCAGCGCCTTAGCTGCATCGCCTTGAGCGAGCAGAATCCAGCCGAGGGTGTCGTCTACATGGGCGGGGCGAGGAAAGAGGGCAGAGGCTCGCTCGGCCAGTTCGCGGGCTTTTGCCAGGTCGCCTTGCCGCTGATAGAGCCAGGCGAGATTGTTCAGCGCCGCCGGATCTGTCGGATGGTCGTCGATCAGGCGCGAATATTGGGCTATGGCGTCGGCGTATCTGTATTGCTCGACATAGAGCAGCGCCAGCGCGGAACGGACATCCGAGTTCCCCGGATCGGCGGCGAGCCTGGCCGTCAGAACCGCCTCCGCCTTGGCCGGCTCGCCCATTCGCAAGTACAAGCGGGAAAGTGCGGAAGTCAGTTCGTTGTCCGACGGCCGCGTCGCGACCGCCCTTTCGAGCGTATCAGCTGCCTGGGTCAGGCTTCCGGCTTTTTCGTAGAGTTCAGCGGTGACCACGTCATAGAGGCTATTGGCCGGGTCGGTCTTGGCGAAACCCCGCGCCATAGCGACGCCCGCTTCCAGTCCCCCGAGTTGCGCTTCAGCGCGGATCAGATCGCCTTTGAGAAGGGCGTTGTGCGGATCGCGTTCGGTGGCAGCCTCCAATACGCTCCTTGCGGTCCGCGGATCCTTGGCGGCGCCGAGGGCCGCAAGATACCGGGACAAAGCCTGCGAAGAACCCGGCGCAAGCTGGTAGGCGCTTTTGTAAGCCGAAACTGCGGTGGCGGGGTCGCCGGCCGCGATTTGGACCCGGCCTTCGATGTCGAGGACGTCAAGGTTTTCCGGGAACTTCTCCGCCAGAGCTGCCGCCGCCGCCGTCGCGTTCTTCCAGTCCCGACGGGAGGCATAGATGTCGACGAGCAGCAGGCCCGGGGCCGGGTCATTCGGCGCCGCCGCTTGTGCCCGGGCGACGTATACCATGCTCTCGGACCATTTCATTCCCATTGCCGCGATTCTCGCGAGCGCCAAGAGGGTGGAAACGTCGTTCGGCCGCTGCGCCAAAATCCCCTGGTAGAGTTTCTCTGCCTCGTCCTGGCGACCGGTCGTCAGGTAAAGCGAGGCCAACGCCGAGCGCAAAGCGGGGGTGCTCGGGTCGGTCTGCCGATGGCCCACCAAAATAGCCTCGGCTTTGGCAAAATCGCCCCTCCGCTGGTAAAGCTGCGACAGGGCAAGAATGAGCTCGGCGTCCGACGGTCGCCGCGCGACTGCTTTCTCGAGCAAGGCAGCCGCGGCCGCGGCTTTTCCCGCCTTTTCGTACAGCTCGGCCGATACCAGGTCGTAGCGGCCGTTATCGGGATCGTCCTTGGCAAAGCGCTGTGCCTCGAACAGGGCCGTGTCCAGTCCGTCGGCTTCTGCCCGGACCCGGATCAGCTGCAGCTTTAACGGCGTGTTATGCGGATCGTCGGCGACCGCATCCTGCAATATGTCGCGCGCCTCGCGGAAATACCCGCCCCGCGTCAATAGGGCGACATAAGAAGACCGGATCGGGGCGGAGTCCGGCGCGAGGTGGTGGGCCAGCTTGTAGCTCGCCATCGCACCGGCCGTGTCGCCGGCCTTTAGCTGCGCCTGGCCAAGCGCCGCGGCAACCTCGGCGTCTCGCGGGAATTGCTGGGTGAGCGCCGCCGCGACCGCTTTCGCGCTGTTCCAATCGTGCCGCCGCTCGTAAAGGCTGACCAGCTTGAGGCCAGGCGTCGGATCGAATTGCGCGATCGCAACCGCGCGGTTGAGCTTATCCGCAGCCTGCGACCATTTCTTTTCCGCGATCGCGATCTCCGCGAGCCCGATCAGGGCGGTAACGTCATTCTCATTCTTTGAAATTTGGTGCTCTGCGTCGTCCGCCTTTTTCGCCAGTAGCTCGCTCAAGACTTTCCTGGCATCGTCCGCGCGACCCATCGTCAGATACAGCTGCGCCAAATCGTATGCCGGTCTGCCGGACTGGGGGTCATGGGCCAGAGCGGCGCGAAAACTGGCTTCGGCTCCGGCGTAATCCTTCTGCGCGGCCCGGACTTCGCCGAGCAAAGTTTGATAAACGTCGTTGCTGGGGTCCTGCGCTGTCAGAGCCGCGGCGACCTCGGCCGCCCGGTCGATCCGTCCGGCACGAAGCTCGGCCAGCAGAAGGCTCGGTCCGGCGGCTGCTGTGCCGGCTTTGCCGCTGTGATAGACCTGCTCGAGCTGCGCGACACCCTGGTCTCGGCGGCCGGTGTCGATCTCCGCGATAGCAACGCGTGTCTTGATCGTCGGGTCGTCGGGATCGAGGCGCTCGGCCTTCTCGAACTGCTGTCGCGCAAGCTCGGGCTTGCCGTCGGCCATATAGGCATTGCCCAACTCGCTGAGGGTCGCCGCATCCGGCGGCTGCAGGTCGATCACAGATTTGAGGTAGTCGATCGCCCGAGGTGCTGCATGCTGCTGTAGCGCGGCGCTCGCGATCAGCCGCGCCGCTCGCGGATCGTCGGGAACATAGCCGCGGTATTCACCCAATATGCTCTCGGCTTTTGCGTATTGCCCAAGCGCGAGCTTCGTCGCCCCTTGGAGGTAATACCCTTCGGGAAACACCCCGAACGCGTAACTGAGCCGATCGAAGAGCGCATCAGCCGCGGCGAATTGCCGTTGCTTGACCAGCTCTGAGGCACGCAAATAATTCGCCGCGAAATTGTCAGGATTTGCGCTGAGAATCGGGCCAATATCGGCCTCGGCGTCGGCATACTTGCCTTGCGCGATATAGAGGGCGGCGCGGCTCAGACGGGCCAGCAAATTCTTCGGGTCGATCCTGAGCGCATCATCGAATAGCCGCATTGCGCCGATCGGATCGCCGAGCGCCCGCAGAACTTCTCCCTTCACCTGGAGAGCCTCCGACGAGTGCGGATCGATGGCGATCGCTTCGTCGATCAGCCGCTCGGCCTGGTGTGGATCGGACGCGGTCAGGAACCGAGCGAGCGCGATCTTTGGTGCTGCGGTGCTCCGGGTCCAAACGGACCGCATCACGCAGCATCGATCCGGCCCTCTCCCGATCCCGCAAAGCCGCGGCCGCTATCCCGAGCGCCAGCCTGACCTTGCTTTCGAGAATGGGGCTGCGATCGCCCGGTTTGATCTGCGACTGGAGCTCGGCGAATTTTCCCTGACGGAGGAGGGAGTCCGGACAGAACCGGCAGATAATCCGCCTCGTTACCGTGGCGATCGCGCGCGACCCGAGCTTCGGCTTCCGCCGATACGGTGTTGCCGAGCTGCAGGTAAACCCCAGCGAGCCGTGCGCGGATCGCCGGGTCGTTCGGTGATTGGCGTTCGGCGTTGCGCAGCTCGATCTCGGCCGCCTTGAGGTCTCCCTTTGCCAGGTATTGCTCCGCCTCCTTGACGAAGGCGGAGGAGTCCTTGGCCTACGCGGCAATGCAGGCGGCTGCGGACAGGGCTGCGGCAAGGACAGCGCAGCACCATCGATGGCAGCGGCGAGCCTGGAACATGGCCACAGCCTTATACCGCGATCCGGGCGCCACGCTTCGAGACCAATCTTCGCTGCCGCTGTCTGGAGACGCCGGGGCACCTAGCGGGCTGATCGCGATAGCGCTGGGTGGCGTGCCGAGCGGCCCCGAGCCAAAAATTACTGCGCCGCCCCCGGCAGCCGCGTCGGCTCCGGTTCCAGGCTGGCGAGACTGCGGCCGCGGGTTTCGGGCAGCAGCATCAGCATCACGATCGTCAGCCCGAAGGCAAAAGCGCTGAGTACCGCGATCGACGCGCCGAGCGACAGGCGACTGGCTGACGAACCCGACCGTGGTCGGCAGAAACGAGCCGATCGCGCGGCTGGCGTTGTAGCAGAAGCCCTGCGCCGTGCCGCGAACCGCGGTCGGGAACAGCTCGGTCATGAACGGGCCCATCGGCGGGAATTTCATCAGCAACAGGATGTTCATCGGAATGCCGAGAAAGAACAGCGCCTGGTTGTTCATCGGCACCAGCATGAAGATCGGAACCAAGATCAGGGAGCCGATCGTCGACCATAGAAACGTCCATTTGCGGCCGATGGCGTCCGACAAATACGTGCCGAGCAGAAAGCCGACCAATGCGCCGAGGATCTGGACCAGCAAAAACCCGCCGGTGCTGGTCGCCGACAAATGGCGCACGGTGCGCAGATAGGTCGGCATCCAGATGCCAAGGGCATAGCCGCCGCCATGCGCGCCGGCGACCATCAACGTCACCTTGACCGTCGTCCACAGATGCGGCCGGCGAAACGCGGCAAACAAATGCCCGATGCCGACCGACGGCTCGTCGCGACGCTTTTGCTGGAAAACTTCCGACTCGTCGAGATGCCGCCGGATCCAAATCACAAAGACCGCCGGGACCAGCCCGATCGCAAACAGCACCCGCCAGGCGATCGCCTCGGGCAGAACGGCATAGAGCGCCGTATAGACGAGCGCCGAGGCGCCCCAGCCGACGGCCCACCCGGTCTGCACCAAGCCGACCGCGCGCCCCCGGTACTTGTCGCGGATCACCTCGCCCATCAGCACCGAACCGGCCGCCCACTCGCCGCCAAAGCCGAAGCCATGCAGCGCGCGCAGGATGAAGAGCTGCTCGAAGTTCTGGGCAAACGCGCAAAGGAAGGTAAAGACCGAATACCAAATGATCGCGATTTGCAGCATCCGCACCCGGCCAAAGCGATCGGCCAAGGTTCCCGAAAACCATCCGCCCAGGGACGAGATCAGCAGGGTCACGGTGCCGATCAGCCCGGCCTCGCCGCGCGACAGACCCCAAACCGCGATCACCGTAGGGATCATAAAGCTGTACATCTGCACGTCGAACGCATCGAGCGCCCACCCGCCGAAGCAGGCGCCCATCGTGCGGCGTTCCTTGGCGTTCAGTTCACCGAACCAGGCGAGCATCGCGTTTCTCCCTCGTTATTTTACGCCGGGCGGCACGCCGGCCGGGCTTCGCCACGGCTGGGTTGGCCGGCGATCTTAGCAGGCTTCTGTCGCGGCGCAATTTTGACCGTCGGGGATCTCGTGTCGGAAATATTTACACGCGTTTCAGCCAAATGTAAGCCATAAAGCTCCTGATTCTGCTTATGTTCCGAATACGATGTCAGGATATTTTACAATGTTCGTCGAACGATGCGCCAGGCGGCCGCTAGATAGTTGGCATCACGGCAAGAGTTATGTCGGCATGGAATTTGCGTCGTGTTAAGACGATTGTAAGCTCATTCCTTCGGACGCCCTCCGATCGCTCGCGAGGGCACTGCAGGAGAGACCCGATGCCATTGCGTTTCACAGCGGCTTCTGTCCATGCGGTCTTGATCGGTCTGCTCGCAGCGACGCCTGCCGGAGCCACGCCATTCTCTTTCAGTACCGGGGACTCCGGATGGGAAGATGGCGACCGGCTCGCGGCCCTCGAGACGGCGGCAAGATCGAGATCGAATGCCGGGGACGACTTTGTGCTGACCGCACAGACTTCGATCACCAGCGCGACCTTCACCGGCTTGTTGACCGGCGGCGCAACAACCGGCGGCATCGGCGCTGTCCGCGTCGAGATCTATCGCATATTCCCCAAGGATTCGGATACGTCGCGCACTCCAAACGTACCGACGCGGGTCAACTCGCCATCCGATGTCGAGTTTGACGATCGCGATTCGGCAAGCGGCAATCTCAGTTTCGTGGTCGGAGATTTGGGCGGCTTCTCCGTGAGCAATTCGGTGCGGCCCGGCGGAATTCACCCGGCACCAAACCCGACGACGGGTGGCGATGGATCGTTGACCGGTGAAGAAGTCGAGTTCGACGTGACTTTTGCGACGCCGTTTTCGCTTCCGGCCGATCATTACTTCTTCGTGCCGCAAGTGGATGTCACGGATCCGAACGGCGATTTCTTTTGGCTATCTGCGCCAAGACCGATCGTGCCGCCCGGCACGCCTTTGCCGCCGGGGTTTACCGATCTTCAAAGCTGGACCCGCGATGAAAATCTTGCCCCCGATTGGCTGCGCGTCGGCACCGACATCGTCGGCGGCTCGCCGGCGCCGACCTTCAACGAGGCGTTTTCGCTGACCGGCGTTGTCGCCGTTCCGGAACCGGCCGGCATGTCGCTGCTGGCGCTGGCCCTGACCGGGCTTGGCGTTATCCGCGCGCGCCGCGGCCGCTCTCGCTGATCGAGGTGAGCTGCCGATCAGGGTCGGCCGTCAATCTTCGGCGCGCACCTTGACGTAGGAGCCGGGAGCGTCCTCGATCGGCTTCAGCCTGCCGTCGCCGGGGTGGCGTGCCGGCACCGCGCCGCCGGCATATTTGGCGATCCAGCGCTCCCAAACCGGCCACCACGAATCCCGGTGCTGGGTTGCGCCGGCGAGCCATTCTTCCGCCGTGGGCGGGTTCTTGTCGTTCTCCCAGTGGCCGTATTTGCTGCCCGGCGGGTTGACCACGCCGGCGATGTGGCCCGAGGCCGACAACACGAACTTGACCGGCCCCTTGTAGATCTGGGTCGCCGCGTAGGTCGACCGCCACGGGGCGATATGGTCTTCGCGGGTCGATAGCAGGAAAGCCGGGGTCCTGACCTTGCCGAGATCGATCGGCACGCCGTCGAGGCTGATCCCGCCCGGTCGGATCAGCAGATTCTCCTGGTACATGTTGCGCAGATAAAAGGTGTGCATCGCCGCCGGCATCCGGGTCGAATTGGCGTTCCAGTAAAGCAGGTCGAACGGAAACGGCGATTTGCCGAGCAGGTAGTTGTTGACGACGAAGGACCAGATCAGATCGTTGGCGCGCAACATGTTGAAGGTCGTCGCCATGTCGCGGCCCTCCAGATAGCCCTTGGCGTTCATGCGCTCCTCGAGCGCCGCGAGCTGCTCCTCGTCGATGAACACCGAAAGCTCGCCGGCCTCGGCAAAATCGACCATCGTCACAAAAAAGGTGGCGCTCTTGATCCGGTTGTCGCGCTTTACCGCCATATAGGCGAGCGTAGCCGCGAGCAGGGTGCCGCCCAGGCAATAGCCGATGACGTTGGCCTCGCGTTCGCCGGTCGCCTGCTCGATCGCATCAAGTGCGGCGAGCGGGCCCTCGCGCATGTAATCGGCGAATGTCTTGGCCGCCAGATGCTCGTCTGGGTTGACCCACGAAATCACGAATACGGTGTGGCCCTGCGCCACCGCCCAGCGGATAAACGAATTGTCGGGCCGCAAATCGAGGATGTAAAATTTGTTGATCCACGGCGGCATGATCAGCAACGGCCGGCGCTTTACTGTCTCGGTGGCCGGCGCGTATTGGATCAGCTGAATCAGGTCGTTCTGATAAACGACCTTGCCCGGGGTCACCGCAATGTTCTCGCCGATATGGAACGCCGCCATATCGGTCATGCTGATGGCCAACCGGCCCTTGCCGCGCTCGAGGTCGTCGAGCAGGTTCTTCAGGCCGTTCAGCAGGTTTTCGCCGCGGCTCTCGATCGTCGCGCGCAACACCTCGGGATTGGTCATCAGGAAATTCGAAGGCGCCAGCGCGTCGACGAATTGCCGCGTGTAGAAATCGACCTTGCGCGCGGTGCGCTCGTCGATGCCCTTGACATCGTGCACGGCGCCCTGCAGCCAGCGGGCCGTCAGCAGATAGCTCTGCTTGATGAAGTCGAACAAGGTGTTGTCGTTCCAGGCGGCGTCGCGGAACCGGCGGTCGCCCTGCGGCGGCTCGATCATCGGCTCGGACTTGCCGCCGAGAAAGCGCTGCGTCGTGCGCTGCCACAAGGTCATGTAGTCGTTCCACAGCGACAGCTGGGCCTGAACCAGGCGTGCCGGGTCCGCCATCATCCGCGCCGTCATTTCGAAAAACGCGGCACCGATGGCGAGCGGACTCGCCATCCCGACCCCCTCTTCGCGCGGTTGCCGCTTGAGGAACTCGGCCACGAGCTGCTGGCTTCTTTCGGCGACGCTGGCTATCTGCCGCGCCAATTCGTCGGCGTCGGTGAAGGCTTCGCTCGCGTGCGGTTTCTGCGGCAGAAGCCGTTTCCGCTCCGAGCGTGCCCCGGTCACCATCGATCATCGCCGCTTCCCCGCCATCTCGGGAAAATGTACCCCCGCCGGTCACGAGCGCCTTCGCCGGCATTCGTCGGAACTTCCGTCGGACCCGCCCGGTCGTCGGGTCAAATGTGGTGACGCGCCGGCCCGGATCGAATAGACCGTTGCCCATCGAATTGGCAGCGGCCGGGGTTTGCCGCCCAGGCAACGCCGCGGCCAGTTCGGCGGATATGGCTATGGTGACAGGCAAGGCCGGCAATTGCCGCCGGCTGATACTTTCGGTGGCGACTGCGGCGGCACTTATTTCGCTCGGCGGATGCAACCCGATCGAGGCCTATCGCAATCTGACCGGCGTCAGCAAAAACGACCCCAATCCGGCGACCACGCCCAATACCCAGAATTTGGCGGCCGGAGAACAATCTCCCTACCCGAATCTGGCGACCGTGCCAGAACCGCCGACTCAGGCGCTGACCGCGGCTGAGCGGGATAAGCTGACCCGGAGTCTGGTTGCCGATCGGACAAACGTCAAACACACCTCCGAGCAGCTGCAGGCCGGGATTGTTGAGAGCGCCGGCGCCCCGCCGCCACCGCCGCCGGCCCCGCTCCCGGTTCCTCCTACTCCCGGATCGGCCGCGCCCGCAAAAGCGGCCACCCTGACGCTGCCGGCCGCTGTGGGTGGCGGATCGCCCCCGGCGGCCCCTTCCGCTGCGGCTCCGCCGTCAGCCGTCCCGTCCGCCACCGCGACGCCATCGGCTTCTCCTGCGGGTGGACCCTCATCTGCCACCCCGTCCGCCGCGACACCGCCATCAGCAGGTCGAGTAGCAAACGCGGCGCCGGCGACTGCGGAAAAGGGGCCGCGCAAATCGGGCCAGCCGCCCGAGCCCGGTCCGATGGAATTGAGCCTGCAATCCCCGCAGATCGGGTCCTTGCCGCAGGCGGAGGCGAGCTTGCCCGCGCCGCCGCCGCCACCTCAGCTGGATATGCCCGCAGCGTCGACTGCGGGGGGCAAGCCGGGCTCGGCGCATCTTCCCGGGCCGCCTGCGGCGGCGCCGATGCCGCCGGCAATCGCCTCGGCCCAATTCCAGCCGCCGCCACCCCCGCCGGTTCTGCCGCCACTCGCCGCGACCCTCAGCGCCGCCGCTACGGGTGCCGGCAAGAGCGCAAGGCAACCGGCGGCGCCGCCCGTTGACACCCCGGTTGCTCAGGTCGATTTCGCCGGCGATTCGACAGCCCTGACCGATGCCGACCGGCAGAGGCTCGCCAAGGTCGTGCCGCTCTATCGGCGCAATCCCGGCAAGGTGCGCGTCGTCGGCTATACCGGGGTCGGCAACAGCGCCGACCAGCAACTGAACGGTTTTCAGGCCGCGCTCGACCGGGCGCAGGCGGTCGCGGCCGCCTTGGCCAAGGCCGGAATACCCTCGGACAAGATCCTGGTCGAAGCGGCGCCGGCCGGCGCGGGTCCGGGGCAAAGTCACGCCGTGGTGATGCTCGAGCACTAGAGCCGGACGACGAAGCACCAGGCAAAAGCGGCGCCCGGCGGACATCGCGCAACCGAAAATCATCGAAAATTAGCGTTATGCACGTTAAAACCCGATCCCGGCTGCCGCAACGCGGCGCAGCCAGGCTTGCTCGCCCGTCTTTGGGCACAACCCATCGAGGTCGCCGGATTGTGAATCCGCCGTTGAAGATCGCCGTCGCGGGTCTTGGCACGGTCGGCGCCGGAACGCTCAAATTGCTGCAGGACCAGGCCGAGTTGCTGGCCGAACGCGGCGGCCGCCGCATTGTCGTCACCGCGGTGTCGGCCCGCGACCGGCGTCGCGACCGCGGTGTCGAGCTTTCGGCGGTTCGCTGGTACGAGGACGCGGCGGCGATGGCCGCCGATCCCGAAATCGACGTCGTCGTCGAACTTATCGGCGGCGCCGACGGCATCGCCCGGCAAGTCATCGATGCCGCGCTCGACCACGGCAAACATGTCGTCACCGCCAACAAGGCGCTGATGGCGCATGATGGCACGAGGCTGGCGGCGCGTGCCGAAGCGCAGGGCCTCGCGCTCTCGTTCGAGGCTTCGGTCGCCGGCGGCATCCCGGTGATCAAGGCCTTGCGCGAGGGGCTCGCCGGCAACCGCCTCGAACGTGTTTACGGCATCCTCAATGGTACCTCGAACTATATTCTGACGACGATGCGGGAGACCGGCCGCGAATTTGCCGAGGTGCTCGCCGAGGCCCAGAAGCTCGGTTATGCCGAGGCGGACCCGAGTTTCGACATCGACGGTATCGATGCGGCGCACAAATTGGCGATCCTCGCGAGCGTTGGCTTTGGCCGGCCGGTCGATCTGGCCGGCGTCTATGCCGAAGGTATCCGCCACGTCTCACGCCTCGACATCGATTTTGCCGAGGAACTCGGCTACCGCATCAAATTGCTCGGCATTGCGCGGCTGACCGAGGATGGGCTCGAGCAGCGCGTTCATCCCTGCATGGTGCCGCGGGCGACCCCGATCGCGGCGGTGGAGGGCGTCTATAACGCCGTCGTCGCCGAGGGCGATTTCGTCGGCCGGGTGGTGCTGCAAGGACGCGGCGCGGGCGCGTTTCCGACCGCTTCGGCGGTCGCCGCCGATCTCGTCGACATCGCCGCTGGCCGCCGGACCTTCCCATTCGGGATACCAGCGGCCGACCTGCGGCCGCTTCCCGGCGTGCCGATCGAACGGCACCAAAGCGCCTACTACGTCAGGCTGATGGTGGTCGACCAGCCAGGGGTAATCGCTGATGTCGCCGCGGCCTTACGCGACGAAGAGGCCTCGATGGAATTGATGATCCAGCGCGGGCGTGCGCCGGGCGAGGCCGTACCGGTGGTGCTGACCACCCATGTCACCGTTGAGGCGGCGATGCGCCGGGCATTGGCCCGGATCGAAGCGCTCGATACCGTGCTCGAGCCGCCGCGGATGATCCGCATCGAGGATTTCTGACCGTCCGCTATTTCAGCGGAAATAGGCGATCCGGTCCCCGCGGAAGGTGCCGACGAACATCTCGTCGCCGATCTGCAGCCCGACGGTCGCGTCGCCGAATTCGGGGTTGCCGGTCTCGCTGGCGACGGGCTTTACCGTCATCGCCGCGGTGTCCCATCGGACGATGCGCCAGGGCTGGGTACAGCGCGTGTTGTGGCTCTCGAAGCAGGCGAACACCTGCTTTGCCGGGACGTTCTGGCCGGCGACCATCAGCTGGCCATCAGGCGCCCAGCGCAAATTGTCGGCAAGAAAACCCACCGGCAGCCGCTTGGCCGCCGCGCCCCCGCCCCGCGACAAGCGGACCACCGCCTTGTTGCCCCACGCCGCGACATAGATCCACTTGCCGTCGCGCGAGACCTCGATGCCGTTGTTGCCCGACATTTGGCTGCCGGGAATCAGGGCGAAGCCCTTGTGCGGCTGCCACTCGTAGACCGCACCGGTGTTTTCGCCCGCAGCCAGTTTGTCCGGGGCCTTGGGATCCTTCGGATCGAACATGTCGGTGACCACCATGCCGCCATCGGGCAGCGGCGCTACCGAATTAGGCCAGGTGTGGTCCGGCATCACCGCGCAACCGATCCAGGTTACGGTCGGCTCGGCTCCGTTGGCGTCGAGGGCGAAGATCTCGATCGATTCGCGGCCGCCGTGATTGACCACATAGAGCGTATCCATGCCGTCAGCGGCAGGACGCAGGTTGAGACCGTGGCGCCGAACTTGCCGAGATCGGGCGCGCCCGGGCAATCGCCGTAGGTCGCCTTGTCCCGCGCAGCTGCGGGTCGCTGCCGGGAAACAGCACCTTCCACGACTTGTCCCGGCATTGACCAGATGCAGGCTGCCGCGCGAGCCTGCAGCGCCGCCGTCCATGCCGCTGGCGACGATCCATTCGGTCCCGGGAACCTGGACCAGATCCTCCGAATTCAACGGTCCGCAAACAAAGCCGAGATCGGCGACCGGATTGCACGGCTCGCGCGCCGCTCGCCGGAGCCGCCGCCGCCGATCATGGCCGCCGACGACCAACAGGCCGCGGCGATGATTGTCTTCATCTCGAAGTCCCTCCCTCATGCTTGACGGCTTTTTTCGATCGCGGGCTTTATCATACAGATCGCGCCCTTGTTACCCGGGGCAAGCGGCGGCGCATTGACGGCGTCGGACCCGGCGCCTAGCTTCGACGCCGGCGACCGCTTGCAGCGGGAACCGTCGGCGAGCGCCGCCGAATTGATCGACTGCCCGGCTCACCGCGCTCCGCTCAGCCGCCCGTCCGCGCCGCGCCGAGGCTACAATCTCAGCCGATAGGTTTGATTATCAGTTTGGGCTCCGACCATCATCTGCTTATAAAGCCAGGAGGAAACTCATGCCCGAGACGTCACGAATGGATCGCAATCTGGCATTGGAAGCCGTGCGGGTAACCGAGGCGGCGGCGCTCTCGGCCTCGCGGCTGATGGGCCGCGGCGACGAGAAAGCCGCCGACCAGGCCGCCGTCGACGCGATGCGCGAGGCGCTGAACAGCCTCGCCATCGACGGCACCGTCGTGATCGGCGAGGGCGAGCGCGACGAGGCGCCGATGCTGTTCATCGGCGAAAAGGTCGGCACCGGCAACGGCCCGCCGATCGACATCGCGCTTGATCCGCTCGAAGGCACGACGATCACCGCCAAGGGCGGCGCCAACGCGCTCGCCGTCATCGCGATGGCCGATGCCGGGCATTTCCTCAACGCGCCCGACGTCTACATGGACAAGATCGCGGTCGGCGGCGGGCTGCCCGACGATCTCGTCGATCTCGACGAGACGCCGGCGGCCAATATGAAGAACCTCGCGCGGGCGAAAAAAGCCGAGGTCGCCGATCTGGTCGTCTGCATCCTCGACCGGCCGCGCCATGCCGAGCTGATCGCCAAGGTGCGCGAGGCCGGCGCCCGCATCATGCTGATCTCCGATGGCGACGTCAGCGGCGTCATCGCCACCTCGAGCCCCGAGACCGGCATCGACATGTATGTCGGCTCGGGTGGCGCGCCCGAAGGCGTGCTGGCGGCGGCGGCGCTGCGCTGCATCGGCGGGCAGATGCAGGGGCGGCTGCTGTTCCGCAACGATGACGAGCGCGGCCGCGCCAGCCACATCGGCATCACCGACCTCGACCGCAAATACAAGCTCCTGGATCTGGCCGCGGGCGACGTGATGTTCGCCGCGACCGGCGTCACCAACGGCACGATGCTCAAGGGCGTGCGGCGCTTTCCCGGCGGCGCCTTCACCCATTCGGTGGTGATGCGCTCGAAAACCGGCACGGTGCGCTACGTCGAGGCCCGCCACGACTTTACCCGCAAGCAAAGCTTCGCCCCGTTCGCGCGCTGACGCGGAGTGATGGACGGCGCGGGGGGCGCCGCCCTTTCCGACAGCGTTTTGGGGGTGTTGCAGTCGGTCTCCGGCCGCCGCTGGCGCTGGCGCGGCGGCGATGCGCAGGCCGGGCAGGAACTCGCCGAGCGGCTGGGCCTGCCCGAGATCGTCGGCCGGCTCTTGGCGCAGCGCGGCATCGAGCTCGATCATGCGCCGGGGTTCCTGCAGCCGCGCCTGCGCGACCAGCTGCCCGACCCCTCGCATCTGCGCGACATGGATGCCGCCGCCGCGCGGCTCGTCGCGGCCGTGCGCGACGGCGAGACGATCGCCATTTTCGGCGATTACGATGTCGACGGCGCGACCTCGGCGGCGCTGCTGACCCGGTTCTTCGCTGCGGTCGGGGCGCGCACGCGGATCTATGTGCCCGACCGGCTGCGCGAAGGCTACGGCCCGAACGGCGCGGCGCTGCTGCGCCTGCACGCCGAGGGGGCGAAGGTCGTCGTCACCGTCGATTGCGGCACCACCGCGCATCTGCCGCTCGCCGCGGCCGCGGATAGCGGGCTCGACATCATCGTCGTCGATCATCATGTCGCCGAACCGCTGCTGCCGCGCGGCAGCGGCGGTGATCAATCCGAACCGGCTCGACGAAGACAGTCCCCATGGCGGCCTGGCGGCGGTCGGCGTCGCCTTTCTGCTCGTCGGTCGCGGTCAATCGCGCGCTGCGTCTGGCCGGCTGGTATGCTCGCGGCCGCGCCGAGCCCGATCTGCTTGGCTGGCTCGATCTCGTGGCGCTCGGCACGGTGTGCGACGTCGTCCCGCTGACCGGACTCAACCGGGCGCTGGTCGCGCAAGGGATCAAGGTGGCCCGGCGCGGCGGCAATCCCGGCATCGCGGCGCTGGCCGCGATCGCCGGGCGTCAGCGGAGCCGCTCGACGCCTATCATCTCGGGTTTGTCCTCGGCCCGCGGGTCAATGCCGGCGGCCGGGTCGGCGAGGCCGACCTCGGCGCGCGGCTGCTGGCGACCGACGATCCGGTGCCTGGCCGCCGAACTGGCGCAGCGCCTCGACGCCTACAACCGCGAGCGCCGCGAGATCGAGGCGCGGACCCTGGCGGAGGCAATCGCGGTGGTCGAAGGCGGCGCCGCAAGCCCCGGTACTGACCTTTGCCGCGGCGGCCGGCTGGCATCCCGGCGTCATCGGCATCGTCGCCGCCCGGCTCAAGGAGCGCTACGAGCGTCCGGCCTGGTCGTCGCGCTAGCCGACGGCATCGGCCGCGGCTCGGGCCGCTCGGTCTGCCCGGGGTCCCGCTCGGACCGGCGGTGATCGCGGCGCGCCAGGCCGGGCTGTTGATCAATGGCGGCGGTCACGCGATGGCGGCGGGCTTTACCGTCGCGGCGGACAAGCTCGACGCGCTTCGCCAATTTTCTGACCGAACGGCTCGGCGACGGGATCGACCGCGAGCGCCTTGTCCCTGAACTCGCTATCGACGGCGCGCTCTCGGCTGCGGCGGCGCAAGCCGAGCTGATCGGCCACCTCGACGGCTGGCGCCGTTTGGCGCCGCCAATCCCGAGCCGCGTTTTGTCTTTCCCGCGCTGCGGGTGGTCCATGCCGAGCTGGTTGGCGGCGATCATCTGCGCTGCGTCCTCGCCGATCCGCTCGATGACGCGCGGCTGCCGGCGATCGCCTTCCGCGTCGCGGAGACGCCGCTCGGCCGCTTTCTCGCCGAGACCCGGGGCGCCGCGATCCACGTCGCCGGGCATCTGCGCCGCGACCAGTGGCGCGGCGGCGACGCGGTGCAGCTGGTAATCGACGACGCCGCGGCAGTGGCCTCTCCAGCATAGAGGGGAACGTATCGGGGACATGTCCGAGCCCCGCTAGGGGCGGCTGGACCAGTCTCGCAACAGCTTGGTGGGCGATTCTCGCCGCTGATTCTCCGACATGGCACTCCAGTTTACGTCTGCCGATATCAGGGTGGACAGAAATCCGATGGCCAACGCAGAACCGCGTTGGATCGGTGGAACTGGAGAGAGCGATGTGGACCATGCAAACGCAGACCCCGGAACTCGAAGCTGGTCTGCGGCCTTCCGTGATTACCCGCGTCAAGAAATTGGGGCAAGGAGTGGTGGTTGCGGGTGCACTGGCGGCCATGTCGCTGACCGTGGTGCCGATGACAGCGCATGCCGGCGGTCCCGGTGTCGGTGCCGCGATCGGTCTCGGCATCCTTGGCGGGGTCATCGCCGGAACGGCGATCGCCGCGGCGACGCAGCCGGTCTATGCCGCGCCACCGTCTTATTATTACTATCCCCAGCAGGGATATTACTATAACAATGCCCCAGCGCCCATTTACTATAATGCGCCGCAACCGTATTATGGATCGGCGCAATACAGTTACCCGCCCGGTTATTACCAATAATGTCTTCGGCAGCGCTTCCTCAACCGCGCGGATTGTTGCAGCCCGGTCCTCTGTGGGGATCGGGCTCCTTTTCGGGCGACATCGGGCTTGACCCCGATCTCGAATAAGTGAATGTCGCCTGCGAATTTTGCCTACGGAGGAACGGGTGGAAGCGACCGAGATCGCCGAGACGATACAGGGAGAAGAAGAAGAGCGCAGAGCCCATGCCGACAGCAATTTCCGCAAATTCACCGGCATCTATCTCGGCATTGTCGCGATGCTGCTGGCGATCACGACCTTGGGCGGTTCGAATGCAAGCAAGGTGATGCTGAACGCCAACATCCAAGCCTCCGACATCTACGGCTACTATCAGTCGAAATACATCCGCCAAACCTCGTACCGGCTGGCTGCCGATCAACTCGATGCCCAGCTTGCCGCCAACCCGGCGATGCCGGAGGCCGCCAGGGCCAAGATCGAGGATGCGATCAAGCGCTGGCGGGCTACCGCCGAGCGCTATGAGACCGACCCGGCAAGCGGCCAGGGCAAGAAGGAATTGCTCGCCACCGCCAAGGAATGGGAGGCCAAGCGCGACCGCGCCGCCCGACGAGACCCGAATTTCGACTTTGCCGAGGCTTTGTTTCAGATCGCGATCGTGCTGGGTTCGGTCGCCATCGTCGCCGCCTCGCGCCCGCTGGTCCATTTGAGCGGCGTCCTCGCTGTCGCCGCGACCTTGGTGATGATCAACGGCTATTTCCTGCTGGTACCGCTGCCGTTAGATTGAGCTGAGGAGCGGCAGATCGGGACCAGGTGGGAGAATTCGATGAATTTCTCGGGATCCTGCGGCTGACCGTTGACCCGCACCTCGTAATGCACGTGGGGACCGGAACTGCGGCCGGTCGTGCCGACAAGGCCGATCTCGGCCTGCGCCGCGACCTGTTGCCCGACCGATACGAGGCAGCGCTGAAGATGCGCGTAAAGGGTCTCGATGCCAAAGCCATGGTCGATCTCGACCACCTTGCCGTACTCGCCGAAATACCCGGCATAGACGACAGTGCCTGGCGCCGTGGCGTATACCGGAGACATGTAAGGCGCATCCATATCGATCCCGGTATGAAAGGCGGGTTTGCGGTTGAACGGATCGGTCCGCGGGCCGAACGGGCTGCCGATTTGGTAGCGGATCAGCGGGGCCGCCAACGGCAATACCTTTGCCAGGCCCCGAATTGCTTCGAGCTTCTTTGGATCGACCTGGCCCGGTGGCTGGCCGAGTTTGGGTGGCGGCACAAAAGGTCCGCCCTCCGCCAGCTGGCCGCTTAACTCCGCGGACAGGCGGTCGGTATCCACCCCGGCCGAGGCGAGGAAGTGCTCGAACCGGGAGATCTCTTCGGGACCCGGCGGGGCCACGCCAGCGACATCGTCGGTTGATGGTTCCAGGGACGGCGAAGTCGCGGTGGCCGGCCCGGCTGCTGGCGATATTTCCTGCGACAGCTTCTGCCAAAGTCCCCCAAGTCGCATGCGCAGCCGAATGCGGTTGCCGATCATCCTGCCGTGCAGAGTGCTCAGCTGCTCGAGCTGCTTCACCGTATCCTCGATGCTCGCCCGATATTGCGCGAATTGCGCCTGATCGGCAGTGCGGTCGGCCTCGCTCTTGGCGAGTTGCGCGGTCAACGTCCCGGCTTCCGCCCGCTGCTCGCGCAGTGACTGGCGCGTTTGATCGAGCGTGCCGATAAGCTCGGTGATCCTCCGATCTTCGGAGGATGCGCGTGCCTCGGCCGCCGTTTGCCGCTGCGCCAGAACGGCGAGCTGAGATTGCAGCCGGGTGACTTCGCGCTGCAACCCGGCATTCACGGTTTGGGCCTGTGCGATCGTCGTTTGGGCTTGGACGATCGTCGCCTCGCGCTTGGCGACGAGATGCCGATAGCCGATGAGGCTGATGCCGAGATAGGACAACGCTGCCGCACCGGCGACGCCGAGCGACAGCAGAGCCGCCTGCGCGCAGCGCGGCAAGGTGAGCGAATTCTTTGCAGCAAAAGAAATTCGGATGTCGGGGAAGACCCTGCTTCCCCAGCCGGACCCTTCGATGATCCTGTTCCCCCATCAGCGCCGAACCGTGGGCGTCCGATCTACGGATCGGACCAGGTCGCGGCGGCGTTAGCACCAAACCACAGACGACAATTCATTGACGGCGGAGGGCCTGCCTGCGGGAGCTGAGCCCTGGTGGTCCGCCGCCCAATCCGGGATGAATGTCGAGCAGCAATGTCCTTCGCGAGCGGCACCCTAATCGCTCAGTCCGAGGCTGGCAACATTCAATCGTTAATGTGATCGGATGGCGCTGACCAGCGGCGTCCCCTGCACAGGAATACCGCTTCTCTTAATCAGTAAAGTTCAGTCAACCCTAGAACTCTCTGGTTGAGATTGGTGATAGGATTATGAACTGATTGGGGTTATTCAGGACCGGGAGAGTGGATATTGGGCCCAATCTTGCTGCAGGGGAATTGCAGCTTTCTCGGGATCGGGAGAACCTAAATCAGCCTACGACCGCTTCGGACATCACGTGGTCGTCGGTCGGGAGATGCTCCGGGGCGAACTGGGTGCGGTAGTATCCGGCGAACACGCCGTCGCGCCGCAACAGTTCGCCGAGGCTGCCCTGTTCGACGATCCTGCCCGCCTGCAGGACCACGATGCGATCGCAGCGCTGTACGGTCGACAGCCGGTGCGCGATGATAAAGGTCGTGCGGCCAGCCATCAGGCGATCGATTGCGGCCATCACCAACGCTTCGGTGGAGACATCCAGCGCCGAGGTCGGCTCGTCGAGGATCAGGATCGGCGCATCGCGCAGCAATGCGCGGGCGATCGTGATGCGCTGCTTTTCACCCTCCGACAGCGCGACGCCCGACTCTCCGATTACCGTGTCGTAGCCCGCCGGCAGCGAACCGATCAGTTCGTCGATGCAGGCGAGCCGGGCTGCGCGCTCGATCGCCGCATCGTCGGCTCCGGGCCGGCCATAGGCGATGTTGTCGCGGACCGAGAGCGGAAATATCAGCGGCGGCTGCAGCACGAGTGAGATCTGGCTGCGCAGCGATTTCAGGCTGTAGTCGCGCAGATCGACGCCGTCGATCTCGACTGCCCCCTCGGTCGGGTCGAAGAACCGCGGCAGCAATCCGAGCAACGTCGATTTGCCGGCCCCGGTCGGGCCGACGATGGCGATCCTGGCGCCGGCCGGCACCGCCAAGTCGATGCCCTCCAGCACCGGGGTCTCCGGGCGATAGCGGAAGCCGACCTCGCGCCAGGCAACCGCCCCACGGGCCCCTTGCGGCGGAAAGTTGCGGCTTCCGTCGGCAAGGTCGGGCTCGGTGTCGAGAACCTCGAAAATGCGGCGGGCGCCGACCCGCGCGCCGGCGATCAGGCCCCAGCTCTGGGTGATCTGGTTGATCGGGGCGTAGAGCTGCGCCAGGTAGGAAATGAAGACGATCAGCTGGCCTACGGTCAGCGCCCCCGAAATCACCGCGCGCGCCCCGGCATAGACGACAAGCGCGGTGCCGCCGGCGATGACGACGTTGACCGTCCCGGAATAGAAGGTCTGCCAGCTATAAAGCCGCAAGGTCGCGCGCAGGCTTTCCCGGCTCGCGCCCATGAAGCGGCGATGCTCGTCTTCCTCCCGGGTGAAGGCCTGCACGACCTTGATCGACGACATCGCCCATTGGACCAGCGAATAGACCCGGCTTTCGGTCGTGCGCACCTCGGTGGCGACGTCGATGATCTTGCGGTTGAATCCCGCTATCAGCGCGAACAGCACCGGCACGACGGTCAGCGCCAGCAAGGTCAAGCTCGGGTCGAGCGGGAACAGGATCAGCAGCATTCCCGCCAGCAGGACCACGGCCGACAGGATCGGCAACGCCCCGTTCATGATCATCGTCTGAACGGCAAAACTGTCCGAGGTGACCCTGTAGAGCAGGTCGCCGACCCGCTGGCGATCGTGGAAGGCCAGCGACAATCCCTGCAGATGGGCATAGAGAGCGCCGCGCAGATCGTTGACCATGTTCTGGCCGACGCGGATCGTCGTGTAATAGTGCAGCAGGGTCAGCCCGCCGCTGCCGAAATGGACCAGTACGATCCCGAGACAGGCGAGAAGCAGCAACCCACCCGCCGGCACTGTCTGCAGCGCCGGGATCGGGAACGGCTTGCCGCCCAGCACGTTGTCGATCACCACTTGAAGCGGCCACGGCTTCAACAGCTCGAAGCCGGTGATCAGGAACACCTGCGCCAACGCCCACACGACCGGCGCGCGATAGGGCCGCAAATAGGGGAGAAGCTGCTTCAGCATTGCGCCGGGTTCTGCTGCTGCGAGGCGTCGGGCGAGCCGTTCCGCCGGGCCCGCCGTGCTAGGCCGTCTGCGGCGCGGCGACCGCTGCCTGGCGGCGTTCCACCGGTTCTACCGGCACAAGCCCTACCGGCTTGGCGACGGCCTCGATGATGCGATGCATCAGCCGGGCAAAACCGGCGAGCTTGCATCCCATCACCGCGAAATTGACGAGCCCGGCCGCCGCGACCGCCGCCGCCGCCAGCGGCCAGCCCAAGATCAGCGCGAACGCGGTCAGCACCGCATAGCTGCGCAGCAGGAACAAGGCAAAGCGCGACAACCGCATCGCGCAGCGCACCCGCAACAGCCGCTTGGCACCGCCGTGGTTCTCGACGCAAACCGTGACCAGCGCGCGGCTGCACAAGCCGCGGGCGATCTTCAGGTCCCAATCGCTCCACCCGGTATCGGGCACGACGAAATATTTCTGCCGGACCAGAAAATCCATCAGCCCGTGGATCAGCGCCTCTTTCTCGGTGCCGGCCTCGCTCCAATAAGCCGAGTTGAAAGGCTCGCTCGCGCCATGAGATCCGGGCGCGCTGCTCGGTCTCGGCGGGGGCCATGTGCGGCTGCGCGCGCATCTCGCGGATGCGCCATCTGATCCGCTCCCATCCGCGCAGCAGCGGGCCGAGATAGATCAGCAGCGCCACCAGCGCGCGGGCCTTCAGGCCGGTGAAGCGCGGGTCGATCGGCGCCTTGCGCGCGCCGTTGACGCACATTGCCCAGGTGACCAGCAGCGGCACGGTGAGCAGCCACCACCACCCGCCGCCGACGACCGCGCCCAGCGCCAGGACCAAGGCGGCGGCGCTCCATTCGAAGGTCAGCGGCAGAAACGCCGTCAGCGAGGACGGCGGCTCGTACAGGGTCTGGAACAGACCGCGTCCGAACACGCCCGAATAGATCACCGGCCGGCGCGACAGCAGCAACGAGGTCGACAGGTCGCCATAGATCCGGCCGAGCCACTTGGCCTGTCCGAACAGGTTGAAGCGGAACGGATGCTTCGAATAGACGAGGGCCTCGGCCTTGCCGTAGCCGCGCTGCTGGTTGCAATAGGCTTTGACCGTGTTGCGGCGGAAATGCCAGACCATCGCCGCCGGGCTGAAGCCGATGGCATGGCCGGCATCCTGAAAGCGCCAGCAGATGTCGACATCGTCGCCGGCGGCGCGATAGACCGGGTCGAAGCCGCCGAGGCCGAGCAGAGTCTCGCGGCGGAACGCCATGTTGCAGCCGGCGATGTGCTCGGCGACCTCGTCGCTGAGCAGCACATGAGTCGGACCGCCCGGCGCCACCGCGACCGCGGCCGGAACCAGGCTGTCCTCGGGCGGCGGAAAATTCGGGCCGCCGCAAGCGGCAAGCCCGCCCGCTTCCATCTTGGCGACGAGATAGGTCAGCCAATCCGGGTCGGCGACGCAATCGCTGTCGGTATAGGCGACGATCTCGCCGGTAGCGGCCTCGGCGCCGACATTGCGGGCGACGCTCAAGCCCTTGTTCGGCTGGCTGATGATCCGGCAATACGGATAGCTCTCGGCGATTTCGAGGGTGCGGTCGCGCGAGCCGTCGTTGACGACGATGACCTCGTAATCGGGGTAATTCAGCACCTCGAGCGAGGCGAGGCACGCATCCATCGTGCGCTCGGCATTGTAGGCGCAGACCACGACCGAGACCCGCGGATAGCGCGGCAGTGGCGGCGGCAACGGGCCGCTATAGGTCCGCTCGACTTCGGCGAGCGAGGGTTTTGGCCGCCGCTCCCGGTCGACGAGGCCGAACGCCCAGTCCTCGACCAGATGACCGCCGGTGAACCACTCGTCGGTCCAAGCAAACACGCAGGTGCCGGCGACCCCCGCCTCAAATGCGGTGCGGACCTGCCAGGACAGAATGCCGCGCTGTCCGTCCTCGCCCTCGCGGATCGAGTCGACGCCGAACTCGGTCAGCACCAGCGGCCGGTCGACGGCAAGGTTGTGCAGCCGCGCGACATAGCGGCGAAACGCGGTCTCGTCGTGCAGATAGACGTTGAAGCAGACGAAATCGGTGAAGTCGACGGTCAGGTATTCGGTCGACGGAAAATTGGCGTAGCTGACGAGCGCGTCCGGGATGCTCGTCTTTGACGCAGGCGACGAGGCCGCGCAGAAAACGCCGCACCGGCTCGGCGCCGTGCCAGCGGATCATGTCCGGCGGGATCTCGTTGCCGACGAGATAGGCGAAAATCGCGGGATGCCGGCCGCAGGCGCGCACGCCGCCGATCACCGCGTCCCTGATCTCCGCCTGGATCGTCGGGCTGTCGAGAAAGGTGATGTGCTGCGGCCAGGGCAGCCCGACCAGGACCTTCAAGCCCGCCTCGTACGCAGCGTCCAACAGCCAGAGCGGCGGCACGGTGAAAACCCGGACCGTGTTGATCCCGGCTTCGCCCATCAGTGCGAAATCTTTGTCGACGATCGCCTGCTCGGGGAAGGGCGCGCCATGGCTGCCGGTCGGGAAACGGGCCGTAGGTGACGCCCTTGACGAAGTGCTTGTGCTCGCCGGCGAAGAAGAACTTGCCGCTGACGCGGATCGGCGTCGCGGCGCCGCGACCGGGCCGGCGGCGGCGCATCGGGCAAAAGTCGCAACCTCGTCGGTCTCGACCAGGGTCATCTTCGGTAGCTCCCGGGACTGGCGCCGCGCCTGCCGACCCGCACGCGAGTGCAGCGCCCGCACAACGGACGATCGCCGGATTTCATTCCAGCGCGGCCGCTCGTGCGCCGGAGATGTCGAGTGGTCCAATGCGAATGGCGGGTATGCCAGGCGAGCGCGGTGCGGATGATCGTCTCGAGGTCTGAATGCTGCGGCGCGCCAGCCGAGAATTTCGGAGGCGAGGCTCGGATCGGCCACCAGCGCCGGGGGATCGCCCGGCCGCCGCGGCGCCGTCCGGGCCGGAACCTTGCGGCCGCTGACCGCCTCGGCGGCGGCGATCACCTCGCGCACCGAATGGCCCTGGCCGGTACCGAGATTGACCGCGATGCTGGCGCCGCCGCCGCGCAGCCGCTCGAGCGCGCGCAGGTGCGCGTCGCCAGGTCGTGGACATGGACGTAATCGCGGATCGCGGTCCCGTCCGGGGTCGGATAGTCGGTGCCGTAGATGTCGATCTGCGGCCTCCGGCCGAGCGCCGCCTGCAGCACCAGCGGCACGAGATGGGTTTCGGGTTCGTGGTCTTCGCCGATCTCGCCCTCGGGATCGGCTCCGGCGGCGTTGAAATAGCGCAGCGACACCGAGCGCATCCCATAGGCCGGGCCGTACCAGTGCAACGCCCGTTCGATCGCGAGCTTGGTTTCGCCATAGGGATTGACCGGGTGCTGCGGCGCGTCCTCGCGGATCGGCACGGCGTCGGGGATGCCGTAGGTCGCGCAGGTCGACGAAAACACGATCTCGCCGACGCCGGCTTCGCGCATCGCCTCGAGCAGCGACAGGCTGCCCGCGAGATTGTTGCGGTAGTACAGCGCCGGGTCGGCGACCGACTCGCCGACATAGGCAAAGGCGGCGAAATGCATGACCGCCGCCACCCGATGCTCGACGAGCGCGGCGCACGAGCCGCGCGCGGTCGGCGAGGTCGCCTTCGACCAGCGGACCCCAGCGCACCGCCTCGCGATGCCCGCGCGACAGATTGTCGAAGACGACCGGCAGGTATCCGGCCTGGGCCAACGCCTTGCAGGCGTGCGAGCCGATATATCCGGCCCCGCCGGTGACCAGAATCGATTGTGACATGGCCGCGCGCCGCCTGTATCCTTGTAACGCGCAGCACAACGCGGCGCCGCCGGCCCGGCTCTTCCAGCAAAGTCGCGTTGTGCGGGCGCGGCGACTTGCCGCGGACCACGCCAAGCGGAATAAGCCGCGCGGCGGCCGCCGTTTTTGGCGCATTCGCGAGAAGGTCGGACGAGCATGCGCATCGCGGTTATCGGAACAGGCTATGTCGGGCTGGTCTCGGGCGCGTGCTTTTCCGAGTTTGGCGTCGAGGTCGCGTGCGTCGACCAGGACAGGCGAAAATCGCGCAGCTGCAGCACGGCGAGATGCCGATTTTCGAGCCCGGGCTCGAAGCGCTTGGTGGCCAAGAACGCGGCGGCGGGGCGGCTCTCCTTCACCACCGATCTGCCAGCGGCGGTCGCCGGCGCCGAGGCCGTGTTCATCGCCGTCGGCACCCCTTCGCGGCGCGGCGACGGGCACGCCGACCTCTCCTACGTCCACGCCGCCGCCGAGGAGATCGGGCGGGCGCTGACCGAGTTACGCGGTGGTGGTCACCAAGTCGACGGTGCCGGTCGGCACCGGCCGCGAGGTTGCGGCGATCCTGCGGCGGACCCGGCCGCAGGGCCGGTTCGATGTGGCCTCGAACCCCGAATTTCTGCGCGAGGGCTCGGCGATCGAAGACTTCATGCGGCCCGACCGGGTGGTGATCGGCGCCGACAGCGAGCCCGCCCGCGCGGTGATGCGCGCGCTTTATCGCCCGCTCTATCTGCTCGAAACGCCGATGCTGTTCACCGATATCGAGACCGCCGAACTGATCAAATACGCCGCCAACGCGTTTCTCGCGACCAAGATCACCTTTATCAACGAGATCGCCGATCTGTGCGAGCGGGTTGGCGCCGACGTTCAGGACGTGGCCAAGGCATCGGTCTCGACGGCCGCATCGGCCGCAAGTTCCTGCATGCCGGCCCCGGATTTCGGCGGCTCCTGCTTTCCCAAGGACTGCCGCGCGCTGGTGCGCACCGCGCGCGAGGCCGAGGCGCCGCTGTCGATCGTCGAAACCGTGGTGCGGGTCAACGACCTACGCAAGGAGCGCATGGCCGACAAGATCATCGCCGCTTGCGGCGGCAGCGTCGCCGGCAAGACGCTGGCCGTGCTCGGGCCTGACCTTCAAGCCCAACACCGACGACATGCGCGACAGCCCGAGCCTGACGATCCTGCCGCGCCTCGCCGATGCCGGGGCGACGATCCGCGCCTTCGACCCCGAGGGCATGGGGGAGGCGAAAAAGCTGATGCCCGATCTCGTCTACTGCACCGACGCCTACGAGACGATGGCCGGTGCCGACGCGCTCGTCTTGTTGACCGAGTGGAACGCGTTTCGCGCGCTCGATCTGGCGCGGGTCAAGGCTCTGCTCGCGACCCCGCTGGTCATCGACCTGCGCAACATCTATCAGCCGCAGGAAATGGTCGGCGCCGGCCTCGCCTATGTCAGCATCGGCCGCCCGGCGCAGACCGCCACGGCCGCAGTTGCGGGCCCTGGCCTGAGCCGGGCTGTTCGCGCACCCGCGTTCCACCCGCCTCGGCCCACGCGTCGCGCAAAGCGGTAAGGGTCTTCGCTCTCCGATATTGAGCCCAGCGTCGTAGCGAAGCGCGTCCTCGTCACCGGCGGCGCCGGCTTTCTCGGCTCGCATCTGTGCGAACGTCTTGCTCGCGCGGGGCGACGACGTGCTCTGCGTCGACAATTACTTCACCGGGCGCAAGGACAACGTCGCCGCGCTCTTGGGCAACCCGCATTTCGAGGCGATGCGGCACGACATTACCCATCCCCTCTTCGTCGAGGTCGACGAGATCTACAACCTCGCCTGTCCGGCCTCGCCGATCCACTACCAGTTCGACCCGGTGCAGACGACCAAGACCAGCGTCATCGGCGCGATCAACATGCTGGGCTTGGCCAAGCGGCTGAAGGCCAAGATTTTCCAGGCCTCGACCTCGGAAGTCTACGGCGACCCGACCTCGCACCCGCAGCCCGAGAGCTATCGCGGCAACGTCAACCCGATCGGCCCGCGCGCCTGCTACGACGAAGGCAAGCGCTGCGCCGAGACCCTGTTCTTCGACTATTACCGCCAGCATAATCTGAAAATCCGGGTCGCCCGCATCTTCAATACCTACGGACCGCGCATGCACCCCAATGACGGCCGGGTCGTTTCCAATTTCATCGTCCAGGCGCTGCGCAACGAGCCGATCACGCTCTATGGCGACGGGACGCAGACCCGCGCCTTCTGCTATGTCGACGATCTGATCGACGGGTTTCTTGCGCTGATGGCGGCTCCCGACGACATCACCGGGCCGGTCAACCTCGGCAACCCGGTCGAAACCTCGGTCGCCGAGCTCGCCGATCTCGTCGATCGCGCTGACCGGCTCGCGCTCGCCGATCGTGCGCCGCCCGCTGCCGGTCGACGACCCGGTCCAGCGCTGCCCGGACATCACTCAGGCGCAGGCCGTGCTGGGCTGGCAGCCGCGCACCGAGCTCAAGGACGGCCTGACCCGCACGATCGCCTATTTCGAAAAGCTGCTGTCGCGCGCGGCGACGACCCGGGTGCAGCACCAGCGCATCGCCGCCGGCGTCTGCGGCCGCTGCGTCAGATGATCCGCCGGCGGCGCAGCGCGTCGATGATCTGCTGGGCCGCGGCCTCTTCAGGCGGGACATCGACCGTCGTCAACCGCAATCTCCGGCGCATCGGGCTCCTCGTAGGGTGAATCGAGGCCGGTGAAATTCTCGATCCGCCCGGCTTGGGCCTTGGCGTAAAGGCCCTTGGGATCGCGCCGGATGCATTCCTCGATCGGCGTGTCGACAAAGATTTCGAGAAATGCGGCGGGCTCGACCAGCTCCCGCACCATCCGGCGCTCGGCGCGGAACGGCGAGATGAACGAGCAGATCACGATCAGCCCGGCTTCGGCCATCAGCTTCGCAACCTCGCCGACGCGGCGGATGTTCTCGACCCGGTCGACATCGGTAAAGCCGAGATCGCGGTTGAGCCCGTGACGGACGTTGTCGCCGTCGAGCAGCATCGTGTGCCGGCCAGCGGCGAGCAGCTGCTTTTCGACGAGGTTGGCGATGGTCGATTTGCCGGCGCCCGACAGCCCGGTCAGCCACAACACCGCGGCGGTCTGGCCCTTCAGCGCGGCGCGCTCGTCGCGGCCGACGGTCAGTGCCTGCCAATGGATGTTGCTGGCGCGGCGCAAGCCAAAGTCGATCATCCCGGCGCCGGCGGTCTCGTTGGTGAGGCGGTCGATCAGGATGAAGCGCGCCGGTGTCGCGGTTGTCCGCGTAGGGATCGAACGCGACCGGTGACGCGGTCGACAGGTTGCAGAACCCGATTTCGTTGAGGCGCGAGGTCTTGTCGGCGAGATGCGCCAAGGTGTCGACATCGATCGCGGTGCTTGAGCGCGGTGACGGTCGCCGGCACGGTGCGGGTGCCGATCTTCAGCAGATAGGAGCGGCCGGGGACCAGCGGCGTGCTCGCTCATCCAGATCACATGCGCGGCGAACTGGTCGACGAATTCGGGCGGGTCGCGCGGGTCGGCCAACAGGTCGCCACGGGCGATGTCGATCTCGTCGGCGAGGGTCAGGGTCACCGCGTCGCCGGCGCCGGCGCGATCGAGCGCGCCGTCGAAGGTGACGATCTCGCGCACCCGCGTCGAGCGCCCGGAGCCGGCGACGAAGTATCGGGTCGCCGGGCGCCACCGAGCCCGACGCGACGGTGCCGGAAAAGCCGCGGAACGTCGGCGTTGGGGCGGTTGACCCATTGCACCGGAAAGCGGAACCGGCCGCGTCGCCGCCGTCGCGTCGACCTCGACAGTTTCCAGGTGATCGAGCAAGCTCGGTCCCTGGTACCAGGGCATCCGCGGCGAGCGCCGGGTGACGTTGTCGCCGGACAGCGCCGAGAGCGGGATCGCCTGGATCGTGGCATCGCCCAGCCCCGCGGCGAACTTAGCGAAACTCGGCGGCGATTTCGCTGAAGCGGCGCTTCGTCGAAACCGACGAGATCCATCTTGTTGACCGCGAGCACCAGATGACGGATGCCGAGCAGCGAGCAGATAAAGGCGTGGCGCCGCGTCTGGGACAACGATCCCGTTGCGCGCGTCGACGAGGATCACGCGCGAGGTCGGCAGGTCGAGGCGCCGGTCGCCATGTTGCGGGTGTACTGCTCGTGGCCGGGCGTGTCGGCGACGATAAAGGCGCGCGCCGGGGTCGCAAAAAAGCGGTAGGCGACATCGATCGTGATGCCGCTGCTGGCGCTCGTCTTCGAGCCCGTCGAGCAGCAGCGAGAAGTCGATGTCGTCGCCGGTGGTGCCGAAGCGCCGCGAATTCGCGCTCCAGCGCCTCGAGCTGGTCGTCAAAGATCAGCGCGCAGTCGTGCAGCAGCCGGCCGATCAGGGTCGATTTGCCGTCGTCGACCGACCCGCAGGTCAGAAACCGCAGCAGGTCGCGCTCGCGCGGCTGCGGCGGCCGCCTGACGCGGCAATCCGGCATCAGAAATAGCCCTCGCGCTTTTTGCGCTCCATTGCGGCGTCCTCGTCGCTGTCGATCAGGCGGCCCTGCCGCTCGGAGCTGTCGCGGCTTCGCGCAGCTCGGCCAGGATTTCGGCCGGGGTCGCGGCCGCCGATTCGATCGCCCCGGTCAGCGGGTAGCAGCCGAGGGTGCGGAAGCGGACCAGCCGGCTCTCCGGCTCCTCGCCGGGCATCAGCGGCAGGCGGTCGTCGTCGACCATGATCCAGGTCGCCGCCGCGCGCGACCACCGGCCGCATGCGGCGAAATACAACGGCACCACGGCGATTTCCTCGGCGGCGATGTATTCCCAGACGTCGAGCTCGGTCCAGTTCGACAGCGGAAAGACGCGCATCGTCTCGCGCCCGGAGCAGGCGCGTATTGTAGAGCCGCCACAACTCCGGGCGCTGGTTGCGCGGGTCCCAGTCGTGGTTGGCGCCGCGCAGCGAAAAGACCCGTTCCTTTGCCCGGCTCTTCTCCTCGTCGCGGCGCGCGCCGCCGAAGGCCGCGTCAAAGCCGGATTGATCGAGCGCCTGTTTCAGCGCCTCGGTCTTCATGACCGCGGTGTGCAACGCCGAGCCCGAAGCGATCGGGTTGATGCCGCCGCGCACGCCCTCCTCGTTGGTGTGGACGATCAACTCGATCCCGAGCCGGCTCGCGGTCGCGTCGCGGAACGCGATCATCTCGCGGAACTTCCACAGGGTGTCGACGTGGAGCAGCGGAAAAGGCGGCTTGCCGGGAAAGAACGCCTTGCGCGCCAGATGCAGCATGACGCTGGAATCCTTGCCGATCGAATAGAGCATGACCGGCTTGCGGAACTCGGCCGCCACCTCGCGCATGATCGCGATCGACTTCGGCTTCGAGCCGGCGCAGATGCACAGGGCGCGGGCGCGGCGGTGGGGACGTCTCGGCAACGACAGCGGACACATTGTTTTCTTTCGAGGGACTGACGGCGGGTATCCCCGTTAGAGGCGGGCACGACCGATGTCAACCAGCCGGCTCATTGATGCGGCCCTTCGCGCAGCAGAGTCGCGCCTTCCGGGCAACGCGGCAAAAGAGCGGGGGAATCAACTAGCCTGTGTTTTGGCTTGTGCATCAATTTTGGCGCATGGCCATCAAACTGGCCGGATTTGCGCTGACAAGACCGCTATGGACTTTTGCGGCCATTATCAGCCGCTATCGACGGCAGCACCGCCGCCCGGCGCAGCAATTACAATTTCGGCGATATCCATGAGCGCTGATACATCTCCCGCGGCTGTTGCCGTCCGGCTGCGCGTCCGCGACGGCGCGCAAGCCGATTTTTTCTCGTGGCAGGCGCGCATGGCCGCAGCCGCGGCATCCGCATCGGGTTTTGTCAGCATCGAGTTCATCCCAGTTCTGCAGGCGCCCGCCGAGTGGCAGATGGTGATGCAATTTGTCGACGCTCGCCGGCTCGGCGAATGGCGAGCTTCAGCGGGGCGCGCCTGCCTGTACAAAGAATTGGACGGCCTCCTCGACGCCGGTGCCGCCCTGGAGGAGGAGGCCGCCGATTTTCACGGCCAGGGCAGCGTTACCGAAGTCATTGCAACGCGGGTCCGGGCCGGATCGGAGACCGCCTTCCGCGACTGGTCGGCCCGGATTTCAGCGGGCGCAAGCCGAATTTCCCGGCTATCGCGGTACCTACCTGCAAGCCCCGTCTGGGCGACAGGCGGTCTGGACGACCCTTGTCCGTTTCGCAACGACCGGCCAGCTCGACGCATGGCTGGCATCGCCGCAACGGCGTCGGCTGATCGACGAGTCGGCGGGGTTGGTCGAGTCATGGTCGAGCCGCCGACTGGCCGACGCATTCGCCGGTTGGTTTCCAACCGAGGAGTCGCCGACCGTGCCAAGCTGGAAACAGTCGATGGTCGTGCTGCTGATGCTGTTTCCGATCGTCATGGTCGAGTTGAGGTTTTTGCTTCCGCGTCTGCGCGGGCTCGACGAGGTCCTCGCAACCTTCCTCGGCAATGCGCTCAGCGTGTGGGTCCTAGCCTGGCCTTTGATGCCGCTCGCCAACCGCGGGCTCGACTGGTGGCTGCGGCCCGGCCTGGCCGGGGCGTGGTTTATCACCCCGCTCGGCATCGGCCTCCTGCTCGGTCTCTACCTGGCGGAGATCACTGTGTTCCTTCGGTTCGTCTGATCACACCAGTCTTAGCTCCTCTGATCACATCAGTCTCAGCGTCTTGTTAAAATGTCGAGTGCAACTTAGGAGGCCCGCGAAGCCCGATAAGGTTGGGTACCAGGCCAGAGGGTGACGACCCGGGGCGGATCACCAGGTTCCGTCGTCAGCCGCGCGCCCTACGGTCCAGCGCGGCTCGGCAGGGTTAGTGCAGTTTTGGGGCCTTGAGGAACCGCGTCCGGTCGGCGGATAGCACCCGCACCGTCAGGGTTTCGCCGTCGCGCGCCACCTGCAACTGGATCTCGGTGCCGGCCGGGCCGCCCGCCCAAACCTTGCGCCAGAAGCCGGCGAGGCTCGCGACCGGGTCATCGCGCACGGCGACAATGCGGTCCCCGGGCCGCAGCCCAGCCTTGTTGGCCGGCCCTTGCTCGGCGAGACCGGCAACGACGATGGCGTCCTCGACCTCGGCGGCGTAAAGGCCAAGCCACGGACGGACCGGTCGGTTGGGACGCCCATAGGTCAGCATGTCATCGAGGATCGGCGGCAGCAGGTCGATCGGCACGACCATGTTGACGTCGCGGCGCAACTCCCGCCCGCTGCCGCTGGAATGCTGGACGTGCAGGGAGCCGATGCCGATCAGCCTGCCGTCGGCGCCGATCAAGGCGGCACCGCCCCAAAACGGGTGCGCCGGAGCGGTAAAGATCGCGTGATCCAGTACGTATTCCCAATAGCCTGCGAATTCCTGCCGGGCGACGACGCGAGCCGAAATCGCATGCCGCCGCCCGCCCTCGGCAGCCATGATGGCATGGTCGCCGGCGCCGACCCGCATCCCGACGCCGAGTTCGAGCGGCGCGATATCCAGCCTGCCAAGCGCCTGCACGAGCCCGAAACCAGTCTCCTGATCATAGGCCAGGACGTGCCCCGGCACCGCGCCGCCATTGGCGGAGGTGAGCCAGATAGTCTCGGCTTCGGTGACCAGATAGCCGATGGTCAGCACCAGGCCGTCGCCGCGGATCAAAACGGCGCTGCCGGCCCGCTCGGTGCCGAGGGTCCCTGCGGTATAGGCGTCGTCCGGAATCGTCGCCCGCAGCCCCAGCACGGCGCCGAGCGCGCGGTCCAGGTCAAAGCTGCAGTCGCCCGGCTTCGGCTGGATTTCACCCGGGATTTCCCAATCTGCGTTTTGCGGCATCGTAGCGACTCTTCAATGACGACAGACCTATTATAACCCGCAAAGAGTGCGCTGTGTTCGTGATCTTGTCAAAACACCCGCATCGGCAGCCGCCTGGATAGCCGCCCGGATAGCCGCCTCCCGCCTCCTTGATAAGCCCGCGCCCGCTTGACAAGCAAAACCGCCCAATCTATCTAGGCAGCACTCTCGGGGAGAGAGTGCTAATCGTTTATCGGAATCGGAGCCGAGGAGGTATTCATGAAATTTCGCCCGTTGCACGACCGGGTGGTGATCCGGCGCGTCGAGGAGGAAGAGAAGAGCAAAGGCGGCATCATCATTCCCGACACGGCAAAGGAAAAGCCGATGGAGGGCGAGGTTGTCGCGGCCGGACCGGGCGCGCGCGGCGAGGACGGCAAGATCCACCCGATGGATGTCAAAGCGGGCGACCGCGTGCTGTTCGGGAAATGGTCGGGCACCGAGGTCAAACTCGATGGTGAAGAGCTGATCATCATGAAAGAATCCGACATCATGGGCGTGATCGCCTGAGGAGAACGAAAACATGGCTGCCAAGGACGTCAAATTTCATGCCGATGCGCGCGAGCGGATGCTGCGCGGCGTCGATATTCTCGCCAATGCGGTCAAGGTGACCCTGGGCCCCAAGGGCCGCAACGTCGTTCTCGACAAATCGTTTGGTGCGCCACGCATCACCAAGGATGGCGTGACCGTCGCCAAAGAGATCGAACTGGCTGACAAATTCGAGAACATGGGCGCGCAGATGGTGCGCGAGGTGGCTTCGAAGACCAGCGACCAAGCCGGCGACGGCACCACCACGGCGACCTTGTTGGCGCAGGCGATCGTGCGCGAGGGGTCCAAGGCGGTGGCCGCCGGCATGAACCCGATGGATCTGAAGCGCGGTATCGACATCGCCGTCGAGGCGGTCGTCGATGACATCAAAAAGCGTTCGAAGAAAATTTCGACCAACGAAGAAATCGCCCAGGTCGGGACGATCTCGGCCAATGGCGAGCGCGAAGTCGGCGAGATGATCGCCGAAGCGATGCAGAAGGTCGGCAATGAGGGTGTGATCACGGTCGAGGAGGCCAAGAGCCTGGCGACCGAGCTCGATGTGGTCGAGGGCATGCAGTTCGACCGCGGCTACCTCTCGCCGTATTTCGTCACCAACGCCGAGAAAATGATCGCCGAACTCGAGAACCCATATCTCCTGATCCACGAGAAGAAGCTGTCGGGACTGCAGGCGATGCTGCCCGTGCTCGAGTCGGTCGTGCAGTCGTCGCGGCCGCTGCTGATCGTGGCCGAGGATGTCGAGGGCGAGGCGCTGGCGACCCTGGTGGTCAACAAGCTGCGCGGCGGTCTGAAGGTGGCGGCGGTCAAGGCGCCGGGCTTTGGCGACCGGCGCAAGGCGATGCTCGAAGACATCGCGATCCTGACCGGCGGCCAGGTGATCAGCGAAGACCTCGGCATCAAGCTCGAAAACGTCACCCTCGACATGTTGGGCCAAGCGAAGCGGGTGCGGATCGAGAAGGAGAATACCACGGTCATCGACGGCGCCGGCGCCAAGGACGACATCCAGGGCCGCATCGCGCAGATCCGCCAGCAGATCGAGGAAACCACCTCGGATTATGACCGGGAGAAATTGCAGGAGCGGCTGGCGAAGCTCGCCGGCGGCGTTGCCGTGATCCGGGTCGGCGGTGCCACCGAAGTGGAGGTCAAGGAGCGCAAGGACCGGGTCGATGACGCAATGCACGCGACCCGCGCCGCGGTCGAGGAGGGTGTGGTCGCCGGCGGCGGCGCCGCCCTGCTCTATGCGGTCCAGGCGCTCGACGGCCTGAAGCCGGCGAACAACGACCAGAAGGTCGGTATCGACATCGTCAAAAAGGCGATCCTCTATCCGGCCCGTCAGATCGCCGAAAATTCAGGCACCGATGGCTCGATCATCGTCGGCAAACTGCTCGACAGCAAGGACTCGAACTACGGCTACGACGCGCAGAAGGGCGAGTTCACCGACATGATTCGGGCCGGCATCATCGACCCGACCAAGGTCGTGCGTCACGCGCTGCAGGATGCGGCCTCGGTCGCCGGCCTGTTGATCACCACTGAAGCGATGGTTGCCGAACGGCCCGAGCCCAAGACCGCACCGGCGATGCCGCCGGGCGGTGGTATGGGCGGCATGGACTTCTAGCACCGGCTCATTGCAGCGACGGGGCCGCCTTTCCGCGCCAAGCGGGGGGCGGCCCTTTCTTTTGGCGTTCATTTCCTCCGTTCGGCGGCGCCAGCGTCCGGTTGCGCCAGGCGCAACCCTGCTCTGCTCGCAATGCCACCGCGATCGCTCCAGCGGCGCCGCGCGCGCTTGCCAGCCGGCGGCCCTCCACCCATACTGAACACCATGCGGCGCCCCATGTTGGATCCGGTATTTGCTGCGGCCGACCCGCCCGTGCGGGTCTGCGACCATCCGGATTGCGTGGCCGGCGGCGACTTCCGGGCGCCTAAGTCGCGTCTTTACCTGCGCGATTACTATTGGTTCTGCCTGGAGCACGTGCGCGCCTACAACGCGGCATGGAATTACTATGCCGGTATGAGCGACAACGAGATCGAGGCCGAAATCCGCAGCGACACGGTGTGGCAGCGGCCGACCTGGCGTCTCGGCGACCGGCATGGCCCCGGCTACACCGCCCGAGTGAGGGACGCGTTCGGCGTCTTCTCGGGCGGCGCCCAACATGCCCGAGACTCGCGGCGAAAGTCGGAACAGCCGAACCGTGAAGCCGTGCGGCGGGTGCTTTCCGCCCAGGAACAGGCGCTTGCCGTATTCGAGCTCGAGCCGCCTTTCACCCCGGTGCGCCTGAAGGCGCGATATAAGGCGCTCGTCAAATTGCACCACCCCGACGCCCATGGCGGCGACAAGGCGGCCGAAGAGAAGCTCAAAGTCATCAACCAAGCCTATGCCACTCTGAAAGCCAGCTATTTCGGTTGAATCATAGGCCCGCATCGCTCAAATTCCCCTCCGATCCAACCTCAGGACGCAAAGAATAATGCCATCCGTTGAACCGACGGCGCCCGACAGCCCGTTTCCGCTCGACAAGCCCGACATCACGATCTCGGTCCGCCAGACCTTCGGGATCGACAGCGATCTGCAGGTTCCGGCGTTCTGCCAGATCAGCGAGCACGTCCCCGATTTCGACGACGCCTATCGCTTCGACCGCGACACCACGCTGGCGATCCTCGCCGGCTTCGCCTACAACCGGCGCGTCATGATCCAGGGCTATCACGGCACCGGCAAATCGACCCATATCGAGCAGGTCGCGGCGCGGCTGAACTGGCCCTGCATCCGCGTCAATCTCGACAGCCACATCAGCCGCATCGACCTCGTCGGCAAGGATGCGATCGTGCTGCGCGACGGCAAGCAGGTCACCGAATTCCGCGAGGGCCTGCTGCCCTGGGCGCTTGCAGCATCCGGTGGCCTTGTGCTTCGACGAATACGATGCCGGCCGGCCCGACGTGATGTTCGTGATCCAGCGCGTGCTCGAGGTCGAGGGCAAGCTGACCTTGCTCGATCAGAACCGGGTGATCCGCCCGCATCCGGGGTTCCGCCTGTTCTCGACCGCGAACACGGTCGGCCTCGGCGATACGACCGGCCTCTATCACGGCACGCAGCAGATCAACCAGGGCCAGATGGACCGCTGGAACATCGTCGCGACCCTGAACTACCTGCCGCACGACGCCGAGGTCGAGATCGTGCTGGCCAAGGTGCCGAGCTTCGACAACGAAGAGGGCCGGCGCACGATCAGCGCGATGGTGGCGCTGGCCGATCTGACCCGCTCCGGCTTCATCAACGGCGACATCTCGACCGTGATGTCGCCGCGCACGGTCATCACCTGGGCCGAGAACGTGTCGATCTTCAACGATCTGTCGTTCGCCTTCCGCCTCACCTTCCTCAACAAATGCGACGAGATCGAGCGCGCCGCGGTGGCCGAATACTACCAGCGCTGCTTTGGCACCGAGCTGGCGGAGACCGGCGTCAACGCGACCCTGATGTAGGCCCGAGTACGGTCCCGGACGATGGCGGCGCAGGACTTCTCCCCAGCCGAAATCTTCAAGCGCGCGACCGCGGCGACGTTGCGCGCGATCGCCGAGCGCGACGATCGTGACGGTGGCCTTCGGGCCGAGGCCGCCGGCCTCGCCGGGACCCGCGTGCGCCTGCCGCTACCCGCCGCGCGATCTGCCGGCCGAGGAGGCGGCGCAGTTGCGCGGCGCGGCCGACGCTGGCGCTGCGCCTGCGCTATCACGACGATGCGGTCCACAGCAGGCGCCTGCCGGCGGCCCGCGGCGCGCGCGGTCTTCGAGGCGGTCGAGCAGGCGCGGGTCGAGGCGCTTGGGCGCGCGGCGCATGGCCGGCGTCGCCACCAATCTCGCCGCGATGCTCGACGAGCGCTATCGCCGCCAGGGCTACGAGCACATCACCGAGCGCAACGAGTGCACGCTGGCCGAGGCGATCCGGCTCTTGGCCCGCGAGGCGCTGACCGGCGCGCGCCGCCGCCCGCGGCGCGGCATGTCGTCGATCCCTGGCGGCCGTTCCTCGAAGGCAAGGTCGGCCGGGATCTGGTCGAGCTCGACCGCACCATCGACGACCAGGACGCCTATGCGAGGGCGGCGCGCCGCTGATCCAGGATCTCGACCTCGATCTCGGCGAGGCCGAGGACGCGTCGGAGAGCGACGAGCAGCAGGAGCGGCGAGGAACCGAGGGCGAGAACGAGAGCGAAGGGCGAGGGCGCCACCGCCGGGCGCGCAGGCCTCGCTCGAAGGCGCGCCCGCCGATGGCGAGGCCGAGGACGCGCAGGACGCGAGCCGAGGCCGGCGAGGGCGAAATGATGCCCGGGCCGGCGACGACGATCCGGGCCGCCCGGGCCGGCCCGGCATGCTGCCGCGCGGCCGGCGCCGACGATACCGCGATCTATCGCGCCTTCACCACCGCTGTCCGACGAGATGGTCGAGGCCGACGAGCTGTGCGATGCCGACGAGCTGACGCGGCTGCGCCAGCTGCTCGACCAGCAGCTCTCGCATCTGCAGAGCGTGATCGCGCGGCTCGCCAACCGGCTGCAGCGCCGCCTGCTGGCCAAGCAGATGCGCTCCTGGGAGTTCGATCTCGAGGAGGGCATCCTCGACACCGCGCGGCTCTCGCGCGTCGTCACCAACCCGGTCTATCCGCTCTCCTACAAGCGCGAGAAGGAGACGATTTCCGCGACACGGTGGTGAGCCTGCTCATCGACAATTCGGGCTCGATGCGCGGCCGCCCGATCACCGTCGCGGCGATGAGCGCCGACATCCTGGCGCGCACGCTCGAGCGCTGCGGCGTCAAGGTCGAGATCCTGGGCTTCACCACGCGCGCCTGGAAGGGCGGGCAGTCGCGCGAGCGCTGGATCGCCGCCGGCAAGCCGCCCAATCCCGGCCGGCTCAACGATCTGCGCCACATCATCTACAAGCCCGCCGACGCGCCGTGGCGCCGCGCCCGGCGCACGCTCGGCCTGATGCTGCGCGAGGGCATCCTCAAGGAGAATATCGACGGCGAGGCGCTGCCTGGGCGCATAACCGGCTGCTCGCGCGCACCGAGCAGCGCCGCATCCTGATGGTGATCTCCGACGGCGCGCCGGTCGACGATTCGACCCTCTCGGTCAATCCCGGCAATTATCTCGAACGGCATCTGCGCGAGGTCATCCACGACATCGAGCGCACTCGCCGGGTCCAGCTCATCGCCATCGGCATCGGCCACGACGTGACGCGCTACTACCGCCGCGCCGTCACCATCGTCGACGCCGAGCAGTTGGGCGGCACCATGCTCGAAAAGCTCGCCGAGCTGTTCGAGGAGGAAGGCGACAAGACCCGCGTGCGCAGCCGCCGCCGCGCCGCCTAAAACCCGTCCGTCGTCATCCCGGCGCAGCAGCGTGTGAAAAAATCGAAACAAACTCGCGATAGCGCGCAAACAATCCCGCCATCCCGGCGAAGGCCGGGACCCACGCTTCGGCCACTCGGGATTTTCAGTCAATTACAATGACTTATTAACGATTGTACCGCGGAGTAGGGGTCCCGGCCGCAGCTTATCCTCGGGCTGTGCGCGGCGCGGACCCGTGGGCCGGGGCGGCGATCGGGCGCGGCGGCGACGGACGGTATATGGTGGTCGCAGCGCCCGCCAAGCGACGCGAAGAACATGCCCGGCCTCGCCACACCGATCTCGCCGCTCGACCTCGTCGCCCACGTCATTCAGGTGGCGCTGACGCCGGTCTTCCTGTTGTCCGGCGTCGCGACCCTGTTGAACGTGTTTTCGACCCGCCTTGCGCGCGTCGCCGATCTGATCGCCAAGGCTGCTGACGGCGGCGACGATGACATCATCACTGGGGATTTGGGCCTCTATCTCCGGCATTTGCGCCGGCGGTCCGTCGTCCTCGATGTCGCGGTCGTGCTCGGCGCCGTTGCCGGCGCGCTGACCTGCGCCTCGGTGCTGACCCTGTTCGTCGGCGCCTGAAGGAGGCGACCGTCGCCTCGGTGCTGTTCACCACCTTCGGCCTCGCGGTGATCTGCACGATCGGCGCCATCGGCGCTTTTACCGTCGAGATGCTGATGGCCGGCAGCGGCATGCGCACCGAAATCGCCGCCGCCCACCGCGCCGCCAAACCCCACTGACCCACAGTCACCCAGTCGGCTGTCTACCGCTACTATCAAAGATTGACTAGTTTGAGAACATAACGGCAACTGTCTCGTTGAAGCTGCATCGGGCTCGTGCCATGATGCCATAATAGGTCGCTTGGCTGGACCGAAACCGGTGCCGGGCTGACACAAGATGTTGTTGACTGTCAGAAATCAGCTACTATGGCCAGCGGGGGTGTATAAATGGCACGGGAAAATGCTACTGCGCTGGCCGAGGAGTTCCGTTGCCCACCGCGCATTTCGCGATGGGCCATACATCCCGGCGACCGATAACGAACCGGGAGCTCCCGAGGCGCTGTTGAAGGCGAACCGAATCCTGCGCGAACATCGGTGGCCCCCGCCATACGACCGTACGCGGCATGAAATGATCCTCGGCGACGCTCGCGACTTACGGGCGCTTCCTTGCAAATCGGTGCATCTTGTCGTCACCTCGCCACCATACTTCAATTTGAAGGCCTATGCCTCCGACGCGGATGGCCGGCAACTCAGCCGAATTGGTGACTACGACGCTTTCCTCGATGAATTGGACCAAGCGTGGCGGGAGTGTGCGCGGGTTCTTCGTTCCCGGAGGGCGAGTCTGCTGCGTCATAGGCGACATTTTAATCCCACGGCGGGCCGACGGCCGACATCGGGTTTTGCCGCTGCCCTCAGATATTCAGGTCCGCAGCCGCAATATCGGCCTAGACAATCTCACCCCCATTCTTTGGTTCAAAATTGGCAACCGCACGAACGAAGCGGGCGGCGGATCGAGTGGCTACTATGGCAAGCCTTATCAGCCCGGCGCGATCATCAAGAATGATCATGAACATATCGTCATGCTGCGCAAGCCCGGCGGCTATCGAACAACGCCGATGATTCAAAAAGCGCTGTCAATGCTTCAGCGCGATGAGATGGACGCTTGGATGCGGCCGGTCTGGTCGGACATCCGAGGCGCTAGCCTGCGAGACGGACACCCCGCGCCGTTCCCAAGCGAATTGAGCGAGCGCCTGATCCGCATGTTCAGCTTTGCCGGCGACACTATCCTTGATCCCTTCGCTGGCTCAGGCTCGACCGCCGTCGCCGCGATCCGTGCCGGCCGAAACTCGATCTCGGTCGAAATCGAAGAAGAATACCTAAACTCCGCAACCCGCCGCGCCGCGCAAGAGGCAGCGCGCCGACTGGTCGAGAGCCACACAGCTATTGTGGTCAAGTCAGCAGGGCGGTCAGTGTGAATGGCAATCGCAGACGACTTTGCAACTTATTTGGCTGAGAAAGGCTATGACCCGCGCTCTTCCCGACATAGCAACTTTCTTTCCGAGATCATTGTTAGCGACCTAGTAAACAACTGCCCTCTGATCGCCGAGCGATCGGCGAGCGGTGAGATTGTCGCTAGTCTCCGCCACCATCAGCAAATTGGGCAGGACGATTGGGTCATCGATATAGCGATCGGCACTTGCGCTGGGGTACCTGTGCCACCAGGCACGACCAGCCTGGCGTTGGGGCTCATTCGGATGGCCCCTCCGGTAATCATACAAATCGCGATCGAACTGAAGAGCGTGATCACGGAGCACGGCAAGGCGCGCCGCAACAGGCTGAGGGATTTTGGTGCGTTCCATGGCCATGGTCACACTTATGCCCCTCGTACAGTGGTCGCAGCGTTCCTCGTGATTAACAGTTCAGACATCTTTTATTCTCCCCTTAATTTGGGCAAAATAAATCGATCCGAATTAAATTCGCATGTAAGCAATCGTCGCAGTGCTCGCCAGCTGGCGAAGAAGTCCATTGATCTGTTTCGCACTATCCACCTACGACACTCCGAAACAGATGGACCAGGCCTCGAGGCCTTGGGCGTTATCGTTATTGAACATGATAATCTTAATTATCACCCAGATCCTGAAAAATATCGGCATCTTAGAAAACCCACCCATGTTGCACCAACACCGCCAAGTCTGAGCGTTGGCGATCCGTTGTCCTACGAATCTATGATCCAGCGGATCTGCGCACATTATACGCATCGGTTTACCTGACGTAACCCTCGAAAATAAAACCGCCGCCTTGGGCTTGTTTGGCTAAGTTCCGACCCCATTTCTGGCGGCTCGTCTTCGGCGCAAGGCAGCAGAGCGGGCTGTTTACATGCGAGATACCCGACTATGCCCGATAACTCCCGGTTCAACTGATTTATTTCCCAGTTATCGACAAAAAATTCCCGGTTGTCCGGCTACGGGAATTTGCCGGCAAGCCTCGGAATTATTGAGTGTTTTGCGGCAAATCGGCGCTGGAGCGGGCGGAATCTAAGAATTCCCGGTTATTTTCCCGGTTCACGGGAATTTGGTTCTCCGCTCCGCGCCGCGCCGCGATTTCGCCTTCTCCCGGGCGAGGCGAGGTGTTAGCCCGCCGCGACCCAGTCGACGACGCGTTCACCGATCCTCTGCGGTCGCGGCCTGTTGTGCGTCTTCGACGGACGCCCCACATCCACGCACTGTGCAGACCCATGGATTTTGAATGGGATCGCGCCAAGAGCGAACGAAACGAACTTGAGCGTGGGCTGCCCTTCGAGCTTGCGGTTCTTTTGTTCGACGGTCCGGTCATCGAACATGTTGACGATCGACGCGGCTACGGTGAGACCCGCATCCGAGCCATTGGCGTTGTTGTTGAAGGACTCATCTTGCATTGCGTCTACACCCGACGCGGGGAGATGCGAAGCAGCATCAGCCTTCGCTACGCGAACAGGAAAGAACGGGATGCCTATCGTGCGACGTACTCGGGCTGACATCGACGAGGCCAGACTATTGGCCGATTTGACAGCGCGGTCACGGCCCAGCGAGGAGGAGATCGAGGCGCAGGCGGCCGAGGATTCCGACGCATGGACCGACGAGGAGTTGGCCGAGGCGAAGCCGGTATCGCCGCCGCCCTCGCCGCAGCAGGTTCAGACGCTCCGCAAAAGGCTGGGGCTGAGCCAGGCGCAGTTTGCTCGGCGCTTCGGCTTCACGCTGGACGCGGTGCAGCAATACGAGCAAGGGCGCCGGCATCCCTCCGGACCTGCGTCGACTTTGCTCCGGGTCATCGCAGTCGATCCGGAAGCCGTCATGCGCGCTCTCGGGCCGCGCAAGGCTGGGTAAATCGTCAGCGGCCGTATTCCGACTCGCCAATTCTTGCCCTGGACGCGTGGCGGCCCGAGGCCTGCGTACACCATGAAGGTACGGCGACCGCTAGTGCTTAGACGCATTCGGAGGATTCAGCACCGTGCCATTCTGCGGGCTTCCCGGCGAAGGCCGGGACCCAGTTCCGCCATGGGCACCGGCCTACGCCGGTGTGGTCGGCGTTTTGATGTGGACCTTGGCGGCCGCGGGCAGGCGAATCTTGTGAATGCGTCTAAACACTGGAACGGTCCACAGGATTGGGGAAAAGGTGAACGCCGCCTCGGGCTTGTTTGGCTAGTTTCTGATCCCCATTTTCGACGGCTCGTCTTTGGCGCAAGGCAGCAGAGCGGGCTGTTTACATGCGAGATACCCGACTATTCCCGATAACTCGCGGTTCAACTGATTTATTTCCCGGTTATCGCAAAAAAAATTCCCGGTTGTCCGGCTACGGGAATTTGCCGGCAAGCCTTGGAATTATCGGGCTTTTTTCGGGCCGAATCGGCGCGGGCGCGGGCGGAATCGAAGAATTCCCGGTTATTTTCTCGGTTCACGGGAATTTGGTTCTCCTCTCCGCTCCGCGATTTCGCCTTCTCCCGGGCGAGGCGAGGGGTTAGCCCGCCGCGACCCAGTCGACGACGCGTTCGCCGATCATGATCACCGTGGCATGGGCGCCGCCCGAGCGGGGGATGCGCGGCATCACCGAGGCATCGGCGATGAACAACCCCTGAATGCCCTTGACCTTGCAATATTGGTCGACCACCGCCATCGGGTCGGAATCAGGCCCCATCTTGCAGGTGCCGGACACGTGCCGCGCTGTCCCCACGGTTTGCCGGATCCACAGGTCGAGGGCGTCGTCATCTTCCAGCACCTGGTCCGTGGGCTGGATCCGGAAATCGACCACATCTTTGTACGCATCGGATTCCAGCAGCCTTGCCGCCAGTCGCAGGCCGTCCCGCACCCGTCGAACGTCGTTCGGATTCTGCAGATAACGATAGTTGAAGGCCGGTTGGACGCTCGGATCGGCCGAGGCCAGCCTGACATATCCCGAGCCGTCGGGCAGCCCGAGGGTGCAGTGGATCCGCGCCGTCCGCTCGGGCGGAACGTCGCCGACCAGGTATTTGGTGCGCACGCCGCGGACCCGCTCCTCGCGTTCGTCGATGACCGGGCTGGTGCGCAGCACCATGTCGTTGACCGCGTTCGACCCGTCGGCGGTGTAATGCAGCGCAAAATGAATGGCGTCGTGATGGTAAGGGGCGAGGGTGACGCCGTCTTTGACCTTGAAGGTCGTCTGGGCGCTCAGATGGTTCATCAGGTTCTGGCCGACGCCGGGCAGATGGTGGACCGTCGGTATCCCGAATTGCCGCAGATGGTCCTCGGGGCCGATGCCCGAGAGCATCAAGAGATGCGGCGAGCGGATTGCCCCGGAGCTCAACACCACCCGGTCGGCCTCGACCTGGAACACCTTGCCGCCGCTTTCGGCTTCGACGCCGACGGCCTTGCCGTCCTTGATCAAGACCTTGCGGACGAAGACCTTACCGCGCACGGTCAGGTTCAGATGGTGGCGCATCGAATTGAGATGCCCCATCGCGGTGCTGACCCGGACGCCGTCCAGATTGTTCGACGGCGTCACGCCGAGGCCGGCGGGGTGCAGCCCGTTCTTGTCGTTGGTGGTGCCGAACCCGGCCTGCGTGCAGGCCGCATGGAACGCCTGTTGGATCGTCGGCATCGGACCGGTCTGCCGCCGCCTGACCGGGATCGGCCCGTCCGTGCCGTGACAATAATTGTCCTGAATGTCGAGATCGCGCTCCGATTTGCGGAAATAGGGCACGATCTTTTCGTACGACCATTGATCGTTGCCGAGAGCCGCCCAGGAGTTGAAATCCTCGGGGAAGCCCCGCTGCATGGCTTGGCCGTTGATTGACGACCCGCCCCCGATGACCTTGCCTTGCGCGACGTGGATCTCGCCTTGCTCCTCGGTGATGGTGCCGCGCAGGGCCCAGTTGTGTATTGAGTCCGGGGCTTCGGCAAAGCGGGTGTGGCCGAATTTGACATCATCCGGAAGGGTGGCCGGGTCGGGGTAATCCGGCCCTGCCTCCAGCACCAGCACCGAGGTTTGCGGGTCTGCGGCCAATCGGCTGGCCAATACCGATCCGGCGGCTCCCCCGCCGCAAATCACCACGTCGTATTTCATTGGCTTTCCTTCACCGACATTCCGCGGATTCTTGGTCCGCGCGGGGCATCGTCTCGCCTTTTCACCGCCATCGCAACGCGTGGCACCCATGCCGAATTCTCATGGGCGAAAGCCCGACAGCGGCGTCGAAGGTTCAGGTCCCGGCGGCGGGCCGCGCCCGGATGGCGAGCAGGAAAAAGCACTGGCCGAGCAGCAGGCCGGCGAGCAGAACGGTAGCGGCGGAAAGCGCGGGATTGGCTGGAAAAAAGCCGACCACCAGGGTGCACAGCGCGCCGTTCGCCATCTGCGTGAAGCCGTAAAGGCCCGAGGCAGCGCCGATCAAATATGGTTCGGTGCTGATTGCCGCGGTGATCGCCATTGGCGAGGCGGCGCCGACACCGATCGAAAACACGATCATCGGTGCGAGCACCGAGGCGACACTCAGCTTCCCCGTCGCCGCCACCGCCAGGAACAATGCCGCGCCGAACACGGCGATGGCGCTGGTCACCTGCAGCAACAAGTTGAGCCGCCTCCGTGTAACGAGCCTGCTCGCCGTGAAGCTGCCGATCGGCACGCCAGCCATCACGACAAGATAATAGAGGCCGACTTCGGTTGCCGGCCGGTGCAGCATGTGGGTAAAGATGAATGGCGAGGTGGTCAGATAGGCGAAGAAGGTGGTGCTGGTGAAGGCGCCGCCGAACATGTAGCCGCAAAACACCCGCGACCGCAGCAGCCGGACATAGCTTGTGAGCATGCGGCCCGAGCCGCCGCGCGATGCTGCCGTCTCCGGCAGCATCAGCAATACGCCGCCCAAGGTGACCAGACCGAGGGCCACCAGCATCGCGAAGATCGAGCGCCAGCCGAACCAGGCGCCGAGAAATCCGCCGATCGCCGGGCCGATGCCGGGTGCCAGGCTTTGCACCATCGTCAGCAATGCCATGCGCGAGGCGGCTTCGCCGGGCGCCGCGCTGTCGCGCACGATCGCCCGGCCCAGCACCAGCCCGCCGCAGCTGCCGATGGCCTGCACCACGCGCGCGATCAGCAAGGTGGCAACGGTCGCCGCCAGCCCGGCGACCGCGCTTGCCGCGACATAGAGAAACAGCGCCGCGAGCAAGGTCGGCCGCCGCCCGAACCGGTCGGACACCGGGCCGTACAGCAATTGGCCGCCAGCAATGGCGCACAAATAGAGCGTGATCGTCAGCTGGATCGTGCCGCGCGACACCTCGAAATCGCTGCCGATCAGCGGCAATACCGGCACCAGGATATGCATGGCCAGAGTGCCCGACGCGGTAACCGCAACCAAGAGCCAGAACGGCGCCCGTCCGCTTCCGGCCAGAACCGGGGTCGTCAGCCATCCGAGATGGCGGGCCGCGCCATCCCCCAAGCGCCTGCCGGCCGCGGCGAGCGCTATTCCCGGACGCGAATGCTCGAACCGCCGCAGAGCGAGGCGGGTCAGTGAGCGCCAGAGACTGCGAGCCGTCAAACCCGATCCGTCAACGATTAGGCCAAGGACTAAGATCGCCTGATCCGAGCAATCAATGTGCCAGCGCCGGACAGGCTTGCGGCACTAACCCGGCTCGGCGCAGCTCGGTACTCGGATCTTCCGCGAATTCACCGCTTTGCCCATGCCGCAGCACCCTTTCCGCCAATTCACCGCTTTGCCCATGCCGCAGCACCCTTTCCGCCAATTCACCGCTTTGCCCATGCCGCAGCACCCTTTCCGCCAATTCACCGCTTTGCCCATGCCGCAGCACCCTTTCCGGCGAGGCGGCCGAAGACGAGGCCGGACATCAGTCCGGTGCCGCTGGCGTAATTATGATAGAACAGGCCGCCGACCATTTCTCCGGCGGCATAGAGGCCGGGGATCGGATGTCCGGTGGTGTCCTCGACCTCGGCGTCGTTCGAGATCTTGAGCCCGCCGAAGGTAAAGGTGATGCCGGTCGTCACCGCATAGGCCTCGTAGGGCGGCTGGTCGAGGCGCTGGGCCCAGTTGGTCTTGTCGATCGCCAGACCGTTGGTGCGCAGTCCGTCATGGATGTTGGGGTTGAACGGCGCCTCGGGCCGGGGCGCGGCGTTAAACGCGCGCACCGTCTCCAGAAAACGGGCCGGATCGACGCCTTCGAGAAGCGGCGCCAATTCCTCGAAGCTGTCGGCCTTTTCCTTGGTGATGCGCGGGATGCGGTATTCCTCGCGCAATAGATGGACGACCTTCTGGTCGAAGACCTGCCAGGCGAACATGCCCGGCTGCTTCAGGATCTCGCCGCCGTATTGGGCATAAGTATAGCTGTGGAAATCGAGACCCTCGTCCAAATAACGCTCGCCGCGGGCGTTGACGATGATACCGAACGGATAGTTGTGCTTTTGAAAGCGGTCGCCGACATCGAGATCGCCAAAAGGCGGCGCGTTCAAATCCCAGGCGACCGAATGCGCGCCCGACCAATGCCCGGCAACCGCAGCACCGAGATCGAGCGCCATCTTCAGCCCCTGGCCGGTATTGAAGCGCGAGCCGCGCACCTTGGCGAGGTCCCAGTTCGGCCCGAGATAGCGCGCCCGCATCTCGGCATTGGCCTCGAACCCGCCGCAGGCCAGCACCACCGCCTTTGACCGCAGGTCGCGGATATGGCCCTGGTGGCGCACCCGCACCCCCTCGACCCCGCGGTCGCCGCTCAGCAAGGCGATCGCCGGCGTCTCGTAGAGCACCGTGATCCCGTCGCGCGCGGCGCGGGCGTGCAATGCCTTTACCAACTCCTTGCCGCCGCCCCAGATGTGGCAGGCGAGCCCGCCCCAGAACTTGAACTTGCCGTCGACCCGGAACGCCTGGCGGCCGAGCCCGAGCTGAAACCGCACGCCCTTTTCGCGCATCCACACGCCGGCGGCAAAGCTGCTGCGGATCAGGATCTCGGTCAAATCGGGGTCGCAGCGATATTGGGTCAGCCGGCCCATGTCGTCGAAATACTGCTCCTCGGTATAGGTGCCGAAATCGACGTCCTTGAGCTCGGTTTCGTTCATGTCGGGGATCAGCCGGGCGAGGTCCTCACCGCCGTGATAGACGACCCGAAACGCGCCGCCGGTAAAGGCCGAGTTGCCGCCGCGCTGGTCCTCGGGCGCCACTTCGAGCATCAGCACCGTGGCGCCGTTTTCACGCGCCGACAGCGCGGCGCAGGTCGCGGCATTGCCGGCCCCGACCACGATTACGTCGAACTGTTCCCGGCCGTCGATTTCCATCACCCGTTCTCCAGCAGTTCCGTCCAGCTTTCGGCAAAGCGTCGCACCCGGCCCGGTGATGGTCAATCTGCGGCGCAAAGCCGCTCGCCCGGTGCCAGGCGAGGGATAACCTCGCCGCTGAGGCGGTCGGGCGGAAGGGTGCTGTGGCCGAGATCACTGATCGACATGCGGACGGCACGGCGCGGGTAAGCTCTGCCGGCGATTTTCGCGGCGTTTTTCCGGCTCGGCGTGACCAGCTTTGGCGGCGGCACGGCGGCCTGGCTCTACCGCGCCTTTGTGCAGCGCCGGCGCTGGATCAGCGATCAGACGTTTCTGACCGATGTCGGGCTCAGCCGGCTGATGCCGGGCTCGGCCGGGGTCAATCTGACGGTCCAGGTCGGGCAAAGGCTGCGCGGCGGCCTGGGCGCGTTGACGGCGGTGGTCGGGCTGTTGTCGGGACCGCTGGTGATCGTGGTGGCGTTGGCCGCGGGTTATGCCAGGATCGCCGGCAACGAGGTGGCGCACGCCGTTCTCGACGGGGTCGCGGCGGCGGCGATCGGCCTGACCTTTGCGACCGGGCTGGTGCTGGTCCCGCGCGGCGCCTCGCAGATCGGGCAGATCCTGATCACCGATCGCGACCGTGCTCTCGGTCGGCGTGCTGCGCTGGCCGATGCTGCCGGTGATCCTGTGCCTGGCCCCGTTGAGCATCGGCCTCGCCCTGGTACAGCGGCGGCGGACGCTGACATGCCCGACGATTGGCGGGTATTGCTCGCTCTGGTCTTTGTCTTTGGCCCCGCTGTCGCTGCTTTCGATCGGCGGCGGCGCCTCGCTGCTGGCCGAGATCGAGCATCAGGCGGTCGGCGTCCACCATTGGACGACGCAACGCCAATTTGCCGATTTGTTCGCGATCTCGCGCGCCGCACCCGGCCCCGGCACGATGCTGTCGGCGCTGATCGGCTGGAAGGTCGCGGGCTGGGCCGGCGCCTTGACCGCGACGGTGGCGCTCTATCTGCCGTCCTCGCTGCTGGTCTATGGAGCGGCGCGAATGTGGGGAAGGTGGCGCGGCTCGCCCTGGCACGCGGCGATCGAGCAGGGCCTGGCGCCGATCGCCGCCGGGCTGGTGCTGGCCGGCGGGCTCGCGGTTTTGCAGGTGTCCGGCGGCCGCGCGGTTTGGGCGGCGGCGATCGTGGCGACGGTCGTGCTGCTGCGCTGGCCGCGGCTCAATCCGCTGATTTTGTTCGCCGCCAGCGGCGCGCTTGTTCGGTCTCGCCGCCTGCTTCGGCAGGTGAGCGATTGCGGTTGGAGGAAATAGATGAGCGACGAGCTGCCGACCGGATTTCTACGAGCGGCTGGCGACCGACTGTCCCGACGCGGTCGTCTATGCCGATCGGGAGGGCAAGATCCGGTTCTGGAATGCCTCGGCGACTCGCATCTTCGGTTACGAACCGGACGAGGCGCTGGGCCAAACCCTCGACCTGATCGTGCCCGAGGCGCAGCGCGCGCGTCATTGGGAGGGCTACCACCGGGTCATGGCGGGTGATGCAAGCCGCTACGGCGAGGGCGAGGTGCTGGCCGTGCCGGCGATGCGCAAGGACGCAAACGCGGATCTCGATCGAATTTACCATTCTGCCGGTGCACGACGATGCCGGTGCGATGCTCGGGATCGCCGCCTTTCTGCGCGACGTCACCACCCGGTTCGAGGAGTTGCGCGCGCTGCGCCGCGAGCTTGCCGCGCTGAAGGCGCAGTCGAGCCGGGAGTAACGGCAACGCTGGCCGGCGCGATCGGCCGGATGTAATCTTCGGGCTGCGCCCGTCAGCGAAACGGGCGATCTCAGGGAGGTACGGAAATGCCCAAATATCTGATCTCGGCGTCTTACACCGCGGAGGGTCTGCGCGGCTTGCAGCGAGACAAGGCCTCCGGCCGCAAACAGGCGGTCACCACGGCAGTCGAGGGCGTCGGCGGCAAAGTCGAGTGCTTCTACAACGCCCTCGGCCCTGACGACGCCTATGTGATCGTCGATCTGCCCGACAATGTGACCGCCGCGGCGCTGGGGATCGCGGTATCGGCGGCCGGGCTGGCGCGCACCCGGACGACGGCGCTGTTGACCGTCGAGGAAGTCGACCAGGCCCTCGCCAAGAGCGTCAACTATCGCGCCCCGGCGGGTAACAACCGGCGCCGCGGCTGCAACGCGCTCAGAACGTCGCGCCCGACTGCAGCCAGTGGCGCACGATCTCCTCGCCGGTGGCGAACCAGACGCCGTCATGCGCGCGGATATATTTTAGCGCCGAGTTGAGCCCGGCGATGCGGTGCGGCACGCCGATCAGATAGGGGTGCAGGCAGATCGCCATGACCCGGCCCGATTGCGCGCCTTCGGCATAGAGCGTGTCGAACTGGCGGCGGATCATCGCCTCGAACTCGCCGATCGTGCCGTTGCGGTAATTGAAGTGCGGCGCGTCGTTGATCTCGTAGGAATAGGGGATCGAGACCAGCGGCTTGCCGCCGATATCCATCAAATAGGGCTGGTCGTCATTGACCCAGTCGGCGACGTAGAGACAGCCCTCCTCGGTGAGGAAGTCGAGCGTGTGCCAGGTCTCGGCGAGGCCGGAGCCGAGCCAGCCGAGCGGCTTTTTGCCGGTCATCTCGGCGATGCGCGACAATGTGCGCGCGATCGTGCGCCGTTCCTCCTCGGGGCTCAACGCGTCGAGCCATACGCTGTTGGTCTGGTTGTGGCCGAGGATCTCCCAGCCGAGCTCGATCGCGGCGCGGACGATCTGCGGATGATGGTCGCAGATGTCGCTGTTGAGGGTCGGGCTGGCGCGGACGCCGTGTTTGCTGAGCACATCCATGATCCGCCAGATGCCGACCCGGTTGCCGTAATCCCGTTGCGCCCAGGCCCGCACTGACGGCGGATTGCCGGCCGGTATGCCAGGATGGCCGGAAATACCCTTGGTCAACGGAAAGAACTCGATATTGGGGATGACCCACACCGCCAGCCGAGCGCCGCCCGGCCATTCGAGCTTGGGCCGGTCGTTGATCGGCGTGTACGGAAACGGGCCATAGTCGCGCGGCTGCATGACACCTGCCCTCGACTGCAGGATGGAGAGACAGAGCTTGCCAGAGATCACGCCGGAAATCTCGTTCGAATGGCGGCGTTTCGAGCAACTGTCGGCGCAGGAACTCTACGACGTCCTGCGATTCCGCCAGGACATCTTCGTCGTCGAGCAGGGATCGCCTTATCCCGACCTCGACGGCCTCGACCAGACCGCACGGCATCTGCTGCTGCGTGAAGCGGGCGTGCTCGGCGGCTATCTCCGCTTGGCGCCGATGCCCGGGCCGCCGCCGTCAGTCAGCCTCGGCCGGGTGGCGCTTGCCCCGCATCTGCGTGGGCGGGGGCTGGGACGGATATTGATGAAGCGCGCTCTCGGCCTGTGTCGGGACGATTACCCGGGCCGGCCCATGGTGCTGCGGGCGCAGCGCCATCTGGTGCCGTTTTACGAGAGCTTCGGCTTTGCGGTGACCTCCGAGCCGTTCGACGATTTCGGGGTCACCCATGTCGAGATGATGTTGTGCTAAATTGACTTGATGAGCGGCGCGGCTTAGCTTACGATGAACTTAGAACAGTCGTACAATAAGACTTAATGCACTAGCAGGAAGGGTTCAGCGATGGTCGACGAAGCCAAACTACATCAATTTGTCGGACAGATGCTGGCGGACCTCGGCGGCGCGGCAAGCGTCGCGCTGGTCCGGATCGGCGATGCGCTGGGCCTCTACAAGACCATGCACGAGCGCGGCCCGATGACGGTCGCCGAGCTGGCCGCCGCAGCCGGGGTCAACCAGCGCTACCTGCGCGAATGGCTGTCGCATCAGGCGGCCTCGAACTACGTCTCCTATGACCCGTCGACGCAGAAATTCGCGCTGCCGCCGGAGCAGGCGATGGTGTTTGCGATCGAGGATAGCCCGGTCTACATGCCCGGCGCCTTTGAACTGCATGGCCGCGATGCTCGACAACCAGCCGAAGGTCGAGCCGGCGTTCAAGACCGGGCCGGCGTCGCTTGGGGCGACCAGGCGACCTGCCTGTTCTGCGCGGTCGCGCGGTTCTTCCGCCCGGGCTACCACAACAATCTGGTCAGCGACTTGGCTGCCGGCGCTCGACGGCGTCGTCGCCAAACTGGAAAGCGGCGCCAAGGTCGCCGATGTCGGCTGCGGCCACGGCGTGTCGACCGTGATGATGGCGCAGGCTTTCCCGAACTCGCAATTCGTCGGCTACGACTTCCACCCGAGCTCGATCGAGCACGCCCAGGCCATGCCCGCGAGCATGGCGTCAGCGCCAATTGCCGCTTCGAGGTCGGCACGGCGAAGGATTATCCGGAGAAGCGACTTCGATCTCGTCGCCTTCTTCGATTGCCTGCACGACATGGGCGACCCGGCCGGTGCGGCCGCGCATGTCCGCCATCCCTAAAGCCGGACGGGTCGTGGATGATCGTCGAGCCGATGGCCGGCGACCGGCTCGAAGACAATCTGAACCCGGTCGGCCGGATCTACTACGCCGCTTCAACAATGGTGTGCGTGCCGACTTCGCTGGCGCAGGAAGTCGGCGCGGCACTCGGCGCGCAAGCCGGCGAGGCGAAGTTGCGCGAGGTCATCACCGCCGGCGGCTTCCGCCATGTCCGCCGCGCCACCGAGACGCCGTTCAACATGATCCTGGAAGCGCGGCCGTAAATCGGATTCGATCGGGCCGGCGTTACGCGGGAAGCTCTTCGGCGAGCGGGACGCGGCTGACCTTGTGGGCTTGCAGCACCGGAAGCACGTCGCGGGCAAAGCGGCGGATCTGCTCGATGAACATTTCGTGCGGCAGCACCCCGCGATTGAGGCTGATCTGAACATTGTCGGCGCCGGCGCTGTCGGCGGCGTCGATGATCCGCCGCGCCACCTCTTCCGCCGCGCCCCACGGCATCTCTTCGGCTTGGCGCTCGATATCGGCCATCGTCAGGTTGCGGAAATCCTCGCGGGCGAATTGCGCGGCGCGCCGGTTTTCCGGACTGACATAGTCGGTTGAGCGGGCGGTCGAATATCCGGTCTCGCGCTGCCGCTCGGTCTCGGTAAAGTTGCCGTGGCTGAACAAGGTGCGGTTGAAATAAAGATGGTGGGGGCCCATTTCGCGCACCGCGTCGGCCTTGCTCGGGGCGACATAGGCGCTGATGCCGAGCGACAAATGGTCAGGGGTGATCCGATGCCCGGCGTGCTCCAGGCAGCGGGCGTAATAACGGATGATGTCGTCGCGCAGACCGCGCGAGCGGCCGAGGCCCGGGGTGATCGGTAGATCGTGCGCGGCGGCGAACTCGATCGATTCCTTGCTGCCGACCACGGGCATCCAGATCGGCGGGCGCGGCTGCTGCAACGGCCGCGGCCAAAGTGCGGCATCCGCATAGCTCCAATACCGGCCCTTATAGGAAAATACTTCCTCGCTCCAGGCCCGGGTAATGATGTCGAACGCCTCTTCGAAGCGGGCGCGCGAGTCGGCGAGCGGCACGTTGTGAACCTGGTATTCGCGCGGAATGCCGCGGGCAAAGCCCGAAATCAGCCGCCCGTTCGACATGCAGTCGAGCATCGCCAGCTCTTCGGCCAAACGCAGCGGCTCGTGCAACGGCAACAGATTGCCATAGATCAGTAATTTGAGGTTCTTGGTGCGCTGCGCCGCCGCCGCGGCTAGCAGGTTCGGCGAGTTCATCAGCCCATAGGGCGAACAGTGATGCTCGTTGAACCCGACCCCGTCATAGCCGAGCCGGTCGAGCTCCTCCCAGGCGTCGAGATGCTCGGCATAGGTGCGCGCCGCCACCTCCGCCTTGAAATGCTTTTTCGGCAGCGGATAGGGTAGTTCGCTGCCGATCTTCAGATGTTCGAGTTGCTCGCCATAGGCCAGCAGGTCGAAGACAAAGACTTTCACGGATATGTCTTCCCGGACAGGGCAAAGAATAAATTGTAGCCGATGTTCGCCGCGAGAGTCTCAGCCGGCCTGAAGGTAAAGCGGCCGGTCGGATCGGTCGCATGCGAGCGCGAATTGACCAGTACGACGACCGCCAGTTTGCGGTCGGGCATCAGCAAAATTTCGCTCGAAAAGCCCGGCAGGCCGCCATCTTTGACGATGACCTCCGGCACGCCAAAGCTTTGGTCGGCAGGATAAATGGCCCAGGCGAGGGCGGCCCGATTGGTAGTGGCAGGGCAGCTCGAAAGATCAGGGTTCTTGTTTTGGCAGGCATAGGCCTGCTCGGCAATCTGAAACCCGGCGGTTAAAGAGTAAGGCCATACCGGCGGGGGCGGGCCGGCAACCAGCGCCGCTGCCGCAAAACGCATCAGATCGTCGAGTGTAGATTGCAGCGCCCCGGCTGGAGCCCAAATGGGTACGCCGCTGCTCAACGGCCCGCCCGGTGCGACAATCACCGAAAGCGGATCGGCATAGCCGCTGCCGCCGTTGGTGACGGTTACGGCGACCACTCGCCCGTTGGCGATATGAGCGATCGCGCTCGCCCCAATTCCGCCTCCACCGGAGATCGTCACTTGCGGCACGCGCTGATAACCTGTGCCACCGAATAGGACCAATATCGCCTCGACCTCGCCTCTGCTGACAATCGGTATTGCGTGTGCCAGCTTCGACGAACCGCCATTGTTGAACACGATGGTAGGCGGGGCGAGGTAGCCGCTGCCGCCCGCACCGGGCTCGACCGAGATTGCGGCAACGTGGCCTTTGTCGACAGTGGCCGTTGCCATCGCACCTGACCCGCCGCCGCCGGTGATGGTCACTTGCGGTGGCGTCGAATATCCCTCGCCCCCTCCGAGCAGGTCGATCTGGCCGATCGCGCCGCCGCTCACCTCCGCCGCGGCGATCGCCAGATCGTAGCCATTTGCCGTCCGCCGGGCTTGGTCCGCCGGAACATAAAGAAAGGTGCTGGTCATGCCGAGCGGCCTCAGGATCCGCCGGTCGACGGACGCGTACCAGCCGTCCAGCGAATAGTCGGTCATCGGCCGACCCGGAGCGGTGCCGAGAAACAGCCCCAACAGACCGGTACTATAGTCCGAGTAGTCGTACGGTGCCGGCAGACTTGGTGTGCTCTCCTTGAAATTCTGAAAATAGGAGAGAAAGTCGGCAGCGCCGTATTTGTCGATCGTCGGGCGCTCCGATGGTCGACAGCCTATGGGTTTGCCCATAGCGTTGCAGATGGGTGCATAGGTAGGAAAGCCGCCGGTAAAATCACCGAGTTGTTCCAGCGTGACCTTGGCGGTCAGCGGGTGCTTGAACTTACCGAACTCTTTTGGGAATTGTCCGAGTTGATTGTCGAGGCCGAGCCGGTTTTCGAAAACCGCCTGGCCGAGGAGATTGGTCGTGAATACCTTGGTAGTCGACCCAATTTCAAAAATCGAGTTGGTGGCGAACCGGGTCTGTTTCACGCGATCGGCATAACCGTAGGTATAGGTCTTCTTGAAGCCAGACCTTGTCTTATCGATTACGCCGATGCCGACCCCGACCGCGACCCCGCGCTGGATCGCATCCTGAGCGAAGGCGTCGGCGATTGCGTCGACCGTCTGGTCCTCGCCCGCCCAGCCAGCCCCGGGGGCAACCGAAGTCACACAGGCCGCAAGCAGTATAAACCCTGCCGATCGCAGGCACCCGATCGCGCTGCGCATTTTCGAGTCCTTTTCGCCGATATGCCTTATACGAAGATTCTACGCGTCGGCTGGAGAAACGGGAAATGGATTAGATGCTCACTGTGGTTCCCACCTTACGCAATTCTTTCATTGAAAATTCCTCGTCGGTAAGGTGTAGTAAAGGCAATGGCCAATATTGAAAGCGAGCAGTCTGGCCGGCGGACTGCCGGACCCGCGGGAAGCCAAATTTACCAGCACCACCACTGCCAGTCCGCGCTTAGGCATCAGAAAAATCTGGCTGTAAATCATCAAGACTTAACTTCTTTTCGAAGATCGCCTGCCCAAGCAGATTAGTCGTAAAGACCTTCCTGTTTGACGCAATTTCAAAAAGGGAATTATTGGCGAAGGGCTTTTCGCCGGCGACATCCGCGAGGCCGAAGGTGTAGCTGTGGGAGGATCTCGCTCCGCTGTCACTGACGATTCCGACCGCAACACCTACCGCCTCGCCCTGCCGGATGGCTGCCTCGGCAAAAGCGTCGACGATCCGCTCGACAATCTGTGCATCGGCCGCCTGGCCCGTCTGCGGCTTTCCGAATGCGAACCAGGTGGCAAGCAGCGCCAATCCGACCAAGCGCAGGCATCGGAGGCCGCGCAACACGGCAATCCGCCTTTCTCGCTACCAGCCGTGTCGTGGGAAGCGGGCGATCAGCCTATCGCACGCTGCCGCAGCCGAAACAAATTTCATCCGGCATTCGCCTGGCTCTATCGTGCGATCGCATTCAACCCGAGCGAACTGGATAATGGATCGAATAGCGCCGAATTGTCTCGAAGGACTCGGCGTCCTCTGGACCATGCAGCGCCCTGCCAGAACTTTCCGGATGCCAGCCTTCCTGGGGCACCTCGACGGCGCCCCAGCCCCGGCAAAACCTTCCCGCTGCTTGGTGAGCATATCGTCGAAGCGCTGGGCGACGGGCTTGGCATCGGCGATCGAGATCTTGCGGCTCGGCGTGAAAATGGGATCGTGTGATCACAGCATGGGCCCGGGTCTCCAGAGTTTGCCGGACCGGCCTGATGCGGCAGGCTGATCGCGTCCCGGCTTGGTTCGCCCCCGCGACTGCGCTGCTGACCGCGCTCGTGGTCGTGGTTCAGTTGCTGAGGCCGGCGCCGGCCCAACTGATGCAGCCGGACAGCCAGAGCTATCTGGGCTTCGCCGCGATCCGCACCGCGGGCTACCCGCTGTTTCTGCGCTCTGGTGGAGCATCTGCCGGGCGGGCTGCTCGGCGTGCCATGGCTCCAGTTCGGCTTTTATGGCGCGGCCGCCTGGTTCCTTGCCGGTGCGTTCCGGCGCCTATCCGGCAGCAATGTCGGCGCCGGCCTGCTGCTCATCCTGCTGCTCGGCAACGTCCAGGTGACCCAGCTATCGTTCATGATCCTGACCGAGGCGCTGTTTCTTTCGTGTCTGATGCTGCTGCTCGCGCTGTTCTGCCGGCTGGTGCAGACGCCGCGCTGGCCGAGACCTGGCGCTGGCGTCGCTCGTCGCCGGCGTCGCCATACTTATCAGGCCGGCGGGTTACGCGTTGCTCGTTTCACTGCCGGTCGTCGCGTGGTGGAGTTGGCGTGGTGGGCTTCCCGCGAGGCAGACTGTCCTCGCTGCAACGGTACCGTGCCTTGCGGCGCTTGGTTTCGGCATGGCGGCCTACCATGCCCAGCACGGCCTGTGGCAGACCCAGTCATTTGCCGGAAGCAATCTGTTCGGTAAGGCCGGCGCCGTTATCGATGTGACCGGAGCGACCCGTTACCCCGAAAGCATCCGTTGGATGGCGGCGACGGTCGCGCCGGATCGGGCTGTGATTGATCGAGCGCCGACGGCCTTTGATCGCTTCCGTCTGCTGGTCCCATATTACGATATCTGGCGCTGGCAGACGCTCCGCCAGGCGCTGTTGGCGCGAACCGGGACCTTGAGCGGCGACCCAGCCGCGCTCGACCAGGCGATGTTTCGCTTGTCTATGGAGGTGATTGCGTCGGCGCCGATCTCCTATCTAAGCGACATCGCGCTGAATTTCGCGGCGCTGTGGTGGCTCCCGGACGCGATGACGCACCAGCAGCTCGCACATTTCCGCGCCTATCTTACCTCGCTCGGTCCGTTGCCGCATCTCGGCCAGTATCCGGCCTGGCACCACGAGCACAACGATTTCGTCATCTGGGCGCTGCACGGTTTCATGATGGCGGCGCTCGCCAGCTCGCTTTGGTGGGCATGGCGCCTGCTCGCCTGCGCCTTCACCCGCACTCGGTTACCGCCTCTCGCGCGTCTGGGGTTCCTCGCCGGGCTGCTGGTGCATGCAAGTTTTCTGCTGACGGCGGCGGCGACCGGCGGAATACCCCGCTACGCCTGGGCGATGTGGCCGGCGCTTTCAATCCTGTTCGTCTCGGGCCTGCTCGCGTGCTGGCAAAGCTTTCGCCGCGCCTGAATCGTCCGCTCGCCGCTCTGACGATCAGCCATCAATCGGCCTCGCCCCCGAAAGGCACCAACCCCCGCTACTCGACCGTGACGCTTTTCGCCAGGTTGCGGGGCTGGTCTACATCGGTGCCCTTCAGCACGGCGACGTGGTAGGCTAGGAGCTGGATCGGGATCGCGTAGAGCAGAGGGGCGACGAACGGGTCGCAACTCGGTACCGCAATGCCAAAGGCGAGCCGGTCGCCCAGCCGCGCCACCCCGGCTGCGTCCGAGATCATGACGACCCGCCCTTTGCGCGCGATGACCTCCTCGACATTGCCGAGGGTCTTTTCGAACAGGTCGTCATGCGGCGCCAGCACGATGACCGGGACCGCCTCATCGATCAGCGCGATCGGCCCGTGCTTCATCTCGCCCGCCGCATAGCCCTCGGCGTGGATGTAGGAGATTTCCTTGAGCTTCAGCGCGCCTTCGAGCGCCAGCGGAAACGCGCTACCGCGGCCGAGATAGAGGACGTCGCGCGCCTCGGCGATCGTCGCGGCGATCTCGCGGATGCGCTCGTCGTGGTTGAGCACCTCGGCGGCCCGCGACGGAATTTCGGTCAGAAAGCCGACGAGTTCAGCCTCGCGCTCGGGTCTGATCGCCCCGCGCGCCCGCGCCAATGCCACGGTGAGGCCGGCGAGCACGGCAAGCTGGGTGGTGAATGCCTTGGTCGAGGCGACACCGATTTCGGGGCCGGCCAGGGTCGGCAGAACGACATCGGCTTCGCGCGCAATCGAGCTTTCCGGCTGGTTGACGACGGCGACGATTCGCTGCGCCTGGGTGCGGGCGTAGCGCAGCGCCGCCAGGGTGTCGGCGGTCTCGCCGGACTGCGAGACGAAGATCGCCACCCCGCCGCGCGGCATCGCCGGCGCGCGATAGCGGAACTCCGAGGCGATATCGATCTCGACCGAGATCCGGGCAATCCGTTCGAACCAGTATTTGGCAACGATACAGGCGTGATAGGCGGTGCCGCAGGCGATCATCGTTACCCGTTCGACCTCGCCCAGGGCAAACGGCAACTCGGGCAGATGCACGGTGCGGGTCGCGGGATTGATCAGCGCGTTGACCGTATCGCCGATTACCGCGGGCTGCTCGAAGATCTCCTTCAGCATGAAGTGGCGGTAGTTGCCTTTGCCGATCAGCGCGCCCGATGCGGCCGATTCGCGGATGGGCCGCTCGACCTGGTTGTTGTCGGCGTCAAAGATCGTCACTGCCCCCGAGGTCACAACCGCCCAATCGCCCTCTTCGAGATAGGTGATGCGGCGGGTCAGCGGGGCCAGCGCCAATGCGTCCGAGCCGAGGAACATCTCGCCGTCGCCATAGCCGATCGCGAGCGGGCTGCCGCGGCGGGCGCCGATCAGCAAATCGTGCTCGCCGGCGAACAGAAAGGCGAGGGCGAAGGCACCCTCGAGCCGCGCCAAGGTCTGCGCCACCGCCTGCTGTGGCGACAACCCCTGATCGAGGAAATGCGTCGTCAGGATCGTTACCGCTTCGGTGTCGGTCTCGGTCTGGAAGACGTGGCCGAGGGCGGTCAGTTCGCGCCGCAATCCCTGAAAATTCTCGATGATGCCGTTATGGACGACGGCAACCCGGTCGGTGGCGATCGGATGTGCGTTGGTCTCGGTCGGCAGGCCGTGCGTCGCCCAGCGGGTGTGACCGATGCCGATCACCCCCTGCACCGGCTCCCGGTCGAGCCGCCGGGTGAGGTTGATGAGCTTGCCCTCGGCGCGCCGGCGCTCGATGCGGCCGTCGACGAGGGTCGCGATCCCGGCCGAATCATAGCCGCGGTATTCGAGGCGGCGGAGCCCTTCGATGAGTCCTGGAGCCACCGCCTCCTTGGCGATGATGCCGATGATCCCGCACATCAGATCTTCCTCCGTAGCCGGGCGCGGATCTCGGTCGCGCGGCCGGGCTTATCCACCTGTTCGCCGCGCGCCAACGTCAGTGCGTCCGACGGAACATCGCGGGTGACGACGCTGCCGGCGGCGATGATGGCGCCGTCGCCGACCGTGACCGGCGCCACCAGCGCGGTGTTCGAGCCGATGAAGGCGCCGGCGCCGATTGTCGTGCGGTGCTTGTTAACGCCGTCATAATTGCAGGTGATCGTGCCGGCGCCGATATTGGCGCCGGAGCCTATCTCGCTGTCGCCGATATAGGAAAGGTGATTGGCCTTGGCCCCGGGGCCGAGGCGGGCTTCCTTGATCTCGACGAAATTGCCGACATGGACTTCCTCGGCCAGGGTCGCCCCGGGACGCAGCCGCGCGAAAGGGCCGACGATGCAGCCGGCACCGATTAAGGCCCCTTCGAGATGCGAGAACGAGCGGATGCGCGCCCCGTCGCCGACCGTCACGCCGGGGCCGAAGACGACATTGGGCTCGATCACGACATCGCGGCCGAGCCTGGTGTCGGCGCTGAGGAAGACGGTTTCCGGCGCCACCAAGGTAGCGCCTTCGCTCAACGCCGCACAGCGCAGCCGACATTGCATCGCCGCTTCGGCCGCGGCGAGGTCGGCGCGAGTGTTGACGCCGATCAATTCCTCTACCGGCAACTCGGTTACCCGGCAGGCGAGCCCGCGGCGGCGCGCGATGCCGACGATGTCGGTCAGGTAGAACTCCCCCTTGGCGTTATTCGAGTCGACCGCGTCCAGCAGGTCGGCGGCCCGGCACGCCTCGATTGCCATGATGCCGCCATTGACCAGTCCGCTGCTGCGCTCCTGGCCGGTCGCTTCGGCGGCCTCTACGATGCTGTCCAAGGTACCGTCGGCGGCGAGAACGAGCCGTCCGTAGGCAGCGGGATCTTCCGGCCGCATCGCCGCGACCATAACCGTGGCATCCGTCCGCCGTCGCTCGGCCAGCAGGTGCGATAAGGTTTGGCTGGTCAGCAGCGGCGTATCGCCAAACAGGACCAGCAGGTCCTCGATCCTGCGTGCCGGGTTCGGGCGACTGGCGAGGGCGGCGAGCCCAGTACACACCGCGTCACCGGTGCCGAGCGGCGGGTCTTGCATGACGCACTGAGCCGGCTGGACGAGTCGGGCGACCGCCTCCATCCGCGGCCCGATCACGACGATCGTCGCCTCCGCCTGCAGCGGATGCAAGCGCGGCCAGCAGATGCGCGATCATCGGTCGGCCGGCGACCGGGTGCATGATCTTGGGGATCGCGGATTTCATGCGTGTGCCGCTGCCGGCGGCGAGAATGATGGCGGCAAAAGCGGATTGGCTCATCTATGATGGCTCGATCGCAACAAACTCTCCATCTGCCGGAGCGTCGTCCGGCAGCGCCGTTCTCGCTATACAAAAATTATTACAAACCATATCACAACCACGCACAGGTTGTCGAGGTCGGCGCCGGTCTAGGCTCGGCCGGCCGGCGGATACAGGGCTGGCGCCCGCCGGTCTTAAATTGTTGCGCAGCACGGCCGGCGCGACGCAGACTTGGCGATGATGGGACAGTTTCTTTTGGTGTTCGATCTCGACGGCACGCTCGTCGACTCCGCTCCCGATCTGCGCGCCGCGTTGAACGAGATGCTGCGCGAGCGCGGCCGCCCGCCGCTGTCGCTGGCGCAGGTCAAGCGCATGATCGGCGACGGGGTGCCCACGCTGGTTGCCCGCGCTCTTGCGGCAAGCGGCGGCGATCCCGCTGATGCGCCGGGTGCGCTCCCCCGTTTCATCGAGCTCTACGAGGCCGATGCGGTACGCCTGACCCAACCCTATCCAGCCGTGCCCGAGACGTTGATGGTGCTGCGGCGGCGCGGCTACCGTACAGCGGTGTGCACCAACAAGCCGCAGCACGCGACCGTCACGGTGCTCGAAGGCCTCGGTCTGATGCCGCTATTCGACGGGATCGCCGGCGGTGACCGCTTCGCTGTCAGGAAGCCGGATCCCGGCCATCTGCTCGAGCTGATCAGCGCGATCGATGCCCGCCCCGAGGCGGCGGCGATGATCGGCGACAGCGAGAACGACGCCGCGGCGGCTCGGTCCGCTGGGCTTCCTCTGGTGCTGATGCGCTATGGCTACGCGCGCGGCGACCTCGATGCGCTCGGCGCCGACGCCCTTCTCGATGACTTCGCCAAACTGCCTACCACCCTGGAACGGCTCGGCCTCGGCCCGCACCCGGCCTAAAAGAAGATCTTTTGGTCCTGCAGCCCGTCATAGATGTGGGCGACGTATTCGCCGTAGCCGTTCCAGATCAGGGTCGGCACCCGCTCGTCGGTGCCGAGCACGCGCTCGGTCGCCTGGCTCCAGCGCGGATGCGGCACGTCCGGATTGACGTTGGCCCAGAAGCCGTATTCGTCGCTCCCGAGCGTCTCCCAGAAGGTCACCGGCCGCTTGTCGGTGAAGTGAACTTGACGATCGACTTGACCGACTTGAAGCCGTATTTCCACGGCAGCGCCAGGCGCAGCGGCGCGCCGTCCTGCTTCGGCACCGGCTTGCCGTACATGCCGGTGACCATGAAGGCGAGCTCGTTGGTCGCCTCGGCCATGGTGAGGCCCTTCGACATAGGGCCAGGGATACCAGAACTGCTTCTGGCCCGGCGCCATCTGCGGCGTCGAGAAAGGTCTCCATCTGGACATATTTCGCCGAGCCCAGCGGCTTGGCGAGATCGACCAGGGCGTTCATCGGAAAGCCGCTCCACGGCACCGCCATCGACCACGCCTCGACGCAGCGATGGCGATAAAGCCGCTCCTCGAGCGGCATCTTCTTCAACAGGTCGTCGATGCCGATGGTCATCGGCTTTTCGACCATGCCGTCGATCTTGACCGTCCACGGCCGGATCGGCAGCGCCTGCGCGTCGTCGGCAATGTCCTTGTCGGCGCCGAATTCGTAGAAATTATTGTAGTTCGTCGAATATTTCGCGTCGGTGATCGGCCGGTCGAGCGTGTAGCGTCGGGTTGCGCTTCACCGGGTAGAGCCCGGCCGACGGATCGCTCCTCAGCCGCCTGGCGCTAACGCCGGAGCGATCACGCGGGGCCAGCATCGAGCCTGCCGCCAGCGCCTTCAGCAATCTGCGGCGGTCGAGGAACACCGCCTCCGGCGTCGCCGCGCTTTCGCGCATTTCCCAGCCGCTGTTCCGCCGGATCAGCATCGCCGCTCTCCCGGACTGCTACGATCCATAATCTGGAGCGGCGGAACCGGGCGCCAAGTCACGGTTTCGCGAGCGGCTGATGCGCCGCCCGCCGGTGCTACTGCGCCGCGTCGGCGGTGCGCGAGGCCAGCACCTTCTCCGCCGGCCTTGCCGGTCAGCTCCTGCAGGTGGTCGAAGCGGTCGGCAAAGGTGCCGACGCCGAGCGTCACCGAGCGCAGCTCGACGATGAGATCGTGGAGCTCGGATTGCGGCATGTGGGCGCTGACCACGTCCCAGCCCGGCCAGTCCGGCTTGGCGTCGTAGCCGAGGATCTGCCCGCGCCGGCCCGAGACGATGCGCTGCACCCGCGAGGTGAAGGCGTTGGGCACCGAGATCTCGACTGGTGGATCGGCTCGAGCAGCACCGGCTCGCATTTCGGCATCGCCTCCTGCATCGCCTGGCGCGCCGCGGTCTTGAACGCCTGGTCCGAGCTGTCGACGGCGTGGAACTGGCCGGTGATGAGATTGACCGACGACATCGACCACCGGGAAGCCGAGCGGCCCGTGGCTGCAGATACTCCATCACCCCTTCCTCGACCGCGGGGATGTAGTTGCGCGGGATGGCGCCGCCGACCACGCTGTCGATGAAGGTGAGGCCCGGTGCCGCGCGGCAGCGGCTTCACCTCGATCTGGATGTCGGCGAACTGGCCGTGGCCGCCGCTCTGCCGCTTGAAGCGCGAATGCTGCTGGCGTGCCGCTGCGGATCGTCTCCTTGTAGGGCACCTGCGGCCGGCGCGCCGTCGACCGCGAGATTGTGCTTGGTTGCGCAGCCGGTCGATCGCGATCTGGAGATGGATGTCGCCCTGGCCCCACAGCACCATCTCCTGCAGTGTCGGCGTTCTGCTCGAGCTCGAGGGTCGGATCCTCCTCGATCAGCTTGCCGATGGCGCCGGTGAGCTTCACGTCGTCGCTGCGCTTCTCGGCGGCGATCGCGAGGCCGAACACCGGCTGCGGCACGCTCGGGCCGCGGCAGCTGGGTCGGCCTTGCCCGACGGGGTCAGCACCGCGCCGGTGGCGATCGTCCTCCATGCGCGCCAGCGCCGACGACCTCGCCGGCCTGGCCGAGGCGAGCTTCTCGTGCGTGCGCGCCCGTGCAGCCGCAACACGCCGGCGACGCGGATGCCGTTGAGGCTCATGCCCTCGCTGACCTGCCCGCGCCACACGCGCGCCAGCGACAGCTTGCCGGTATGCGGCGGATGATAGGTCTTGATCACCTGCGCCACGGTCTCGCCCGTCGGCGGCGATGCCGAGCCGCTCCGCGGTGGCGGCGGCGGCCGGCGTCTCGTGGCGCAGCGCCTTCCACAGCCGGCGCACGCCGTGATCCTGCTGCGCCGCGCCGAGGAACACCGGCACGATCAGGTCGCTGCCGCAGATTCTGGGTCAGGTGGCGGTAAATCTCCTCCTTCGAGGGCTGCACGTCCTCGAGCAGCTGCTCCAGCAGCTTGTCGTCGAAATCGGCGAGCTTCTCGACGAGGCCGGTGCGGGTCGCCCGCTCCTCGTCGGCAGAACTCCGTCGGGCAGCTTGATCGAGGTCGGAGGCCTGGCCCGGGCTTGTAGCGGTAGGCGCGCTCGCTGACGAGATCGACATAGCCGGTGATCGCGCCCTCGGCGCCGCGCAGCGGCACCTGGCGCAGCACCAGCGGCCGCTGCGAGACCGATTGCAGCGCCGCCAGCACCTCGCTGACCCGCGCGCTGGCGGTGTCGAGCTTGTTGATGAACACCATGTGCGGGATCGTTGTGATCGTCGAGGAACTTGAAGAGCGGGCCGAGCGTCAGCGCGCGCTCGACCTCGGGCTCGCACACCACGACCGCGACATCGGCGGCGAGCATGCGCGCACTGCGCCTCCCAGGCGAGCTCGACCGAGCCGGGGCAATCGAGGAAGGTCCAGGGATCGCCGAGAAAGGTCGCGTGGGCGACGTTGATCTCGGTCGACATCTGCCGCGCGCGCGCTTCGGGCGTGTGGTCGCCGACCGTGTTGCCGTCTCGCTTGCTGCCGCGCCGGTTGGTGGCGCCGGCGGCGAAGAGCAGCGCTTCGAGCAGGGTCGTCTTGCCCGAGAGATAGGGGCCGACCAGTGCCGCGCAGCGCGGGGCCGCGGTCGTGATTCGCCATGGTGGGCGCCTCCAGCCAAATCTTTGTTGGACGCCCGCCAGAGGGATCGAGAGTACGGTCCGGCGGCGTCCGGTCTATCCGCAAATCTGGCTCCGGCCGCGCCTGTAACGCAAACGAAATCTGGCAGCACCCGCGCTTCCGTGACACCGCGGTTTTTCAAACCGCATGTGACGGCCAGATATGGTCGTGCTACGTTGGCAACGGTCTCGCGTCTAGGTTTAAGGGGCCAGCACCAAAGAGAGCGAGAATTCGATTTTGCAAAGGTGCGATTAGATCAGCAGGCGTCGCCCACTTAATCGTAACGTATTGACGAACATCAAAATGCAATTTATCCAGCTCATTATCACGACATGTAAAAATTACTCGATGGCCAAGCCCGTGAGCGAAACCAGATTCATAATAAACTCCTCCACGATGTCCAGTGAAATCCGCCACGACAAATGCAGACCTTCTTATTTCAGCGATAATATGATCATCTATTTTTCCATCATGTTCCTTCCTATCGATGCGGAGGGGATCGTAACCTGCCCCACGGATCGCTTTTTCTAAACCATTATTGTACGCGTCTTGCATCTGGACGTCAAACCACATTGCCACAAACACTTGTGACGAATTCCTTCGAGTGGTTGCCATTTGGTCGTATAATATATGAGATTTCGCTACTAATTGATAATTTTCTGTTCCCGTTTCTTTCCAGATCGCCCCCAACTCTACTAGGTAGTTCGCTAACGCGTGTAGATCCTCATGATGAAAGGACCAACTTGCGACGCGAAGCGTAGGGTTATCGATTTTTACCCTACCGGTGAGTTTACTCCCATTTAGGCGTATGGCCTGCTCAAGGTAGAGTTCAGCTCGTTTTTGCACATTTGGTGGAGCATGCGTTCTCGAAGAGGATAGTACATTGGTGTCAATCCGTGGGGTAGCTCCCATCTTATTTTGTTCAAAAACCCAACAGCCAAGGTAAAAATTCTCTTCATCGTTTCCAAGCCCCCTCCCTGCCTCAAAAGTAAGCAAAAAAAAGCCACATGATGTACAAGTGATCTCACGTGTACGAGTATGCGGGGGAGCTCGTCCGCAATGTTTTTACAGAGGGGACATTCCATCTTTGTTCTACTTCAGAAAGAAATTCTCACATAAGTAAGATTTCCGTAATTTCCTAGACTTTCGCGCATGTACTAGCCCAGGAGCGCGCGGCAGGCGCGCGTCGATGCGCGCACAGGCCTCCCGCAACACCTCGCTCGATGTCGCGTAGGAGATGCGGAAATGCGGCGACAGCCCGAAGGCCTCGCCATGCACCACCGCGACCCCGGTCTCCTCCAGCAGATAGCGGACGAAATCCTCGTCGTTGGCGATCGTCTTGCCGGCGGGGCTGCGCTTGCCGATGACCCCGGCGCAGGACGGATAGACGTAAAACGCCCCCTCCGGCCGCGGGCAGAACAGGCCTGGGATCCGGTTCAGCAGGTCGACGACGAGATCGCGCCGCTCCATGAAGCTCTGAGTTGTGGACCGGGATGAAATCCTGCGGCCCGTTCAGCGCCTCGATCGCCGCCGCCTGGCTGATCGAGCACGGGTTGGCGGTCGAGTTCGACTGGATCGCCCCCATCGCCTTGATCAGCGCCTTGGGCCCGCCGCCATAGCCGATGCGCCAGCCGGTCATGCAATAGGCCTTCGAGACGCCATTGACCGTCAGGGTCCGGTCGTAGAGCCGCGGCTCGACCTCGGCGATCGTCTTGAACGCGAAATCGTCGTAGACGAGGTGCTCGTACATGTCGTCGGTCATGACCCAGACATGCGGGTGGCGCAGCAGCACGTCGGCGACGGCGCGCAGATCGGCCTCGCTATAGGCGGAGCCGGTCGGGTTCGACGGCGAATTCAGGATCAGCCATTTGGTCTGGGGCGTGATCGCCGCGTCGAGATCCTCGGGCCGCAGCCGGAAGCCGTTGTTCTGCGGGCACGGCACCGGCACCGGCGTGCCGTCGCACAGCAGAACCATCTCCGGATACGACACCCAGAACGGCGCCGGGATCACGACCTCGTCGCCCGGGTTGATGGTCGCGACCATCGCGTTGTACAGCACCTGCTTGCCGCCCGAGCTGATCGTGATCTGCGAGGTCTCGTAATCGAGGTTGTTCTCGCGCTTGAACTTGGCCGCCACCGCGCGCTTCAGCTCGATCGAGCCGTCAAAGGTCGTGTATTTGGTCTCGCCGCGCCGCATCGCCGCGATCGCCGCTTCCTTGATATTGTCAGGCGTGTCGAAATCGGGCTCGCCGACCGAAAGACTGATGATGTCGCGCCCGGCCGCCTTCAGCTCGGTGGCGAGGGCGGTCATCGCCATGGTCGGGGATGGTTTGACGCGCGCAAGACGATCGGCAAGGAAAGACATGGCAGGCCTGAGATTGTAAGAAGACAAACGCTCGAAACTACACGCGAACCCGCCCCCTGTGAAGCCGCTTCCGGCTTGTTGATCCGGATCCTCCGGTCCAATACGATCGGTGGCAACTATGCGACCCGGCGAGAACAACTACGTCGCCCCCGCGAAAGCGGGGGTCCAGGGCAGCCGTTCGAGCCCGCGCTCCTGGGTTCCCACTTTCGCGGGAACGACGCCTGATCTTCCATGCTCGGTCGGATCGGGCCGCGAGCCATGAGGGATGGACACATGGACAAGTACAGTTGCACCAGGTCTTTAGGCGAGGAAATCTATTTCACGACGTTGATCGCCGAAAATGTCCAGCAGGCCAAGGAAATGGCCATCGCCGAAGTCAATCAGAAATTCCAGAAAAGCGGCGGCCGCGTCAGAGAATGGAGCGTGCGGCTGCTGGAATCGGACATCGACGGCCCCGCCCGCATCATCGATTGCGGCTACCGCGAAGCGTAGATCGTGGGTTCGGGAGCCGTCACCGCGCGCGCTATCCCGTCGCGACGCCGAGAAGCTCGCCGATGCGCTCGGCCGCTTTGAGGCCGTGGCCGGTCAGCACCACCACCGTCGTCTCGGCCGGGCTAATCGTGCCGTCGCGCAACAGCCGGATCAGTGCCGCGCCGGCGGTGGCGGCGGTGGGTTCGACAAACAGGCCGAGCCGGCCCAAGGCGGCCAGCGCCGGTGCGATCTCGTCCTCGGCGACGGCGGCGACGCCGCCCCTTGAACGGCGCAATGCCCGCAATACCTCGGCGGTGCGCACCGGCCGCATCGTGGCGATTCCGTCGGCGACGGTCGGCTGCGCCTGGAACGGCACAAGCCCATCGGCATCGGCGGCCCAGGCGGCTGCCAGCGCCGCGCAATTCGCCGCCTGCACTGCGAACAGCCGCGGCCGGCTCCCGATTTCGCCGGCCTTTTCGAGCTCGTCGAAGCCGCGGTCGAGGCCGAGGATGTTGCTGCCATAGCCGGTCGGCACCAGGATGTTGTCGGGTAGGCGAAACCCAAGCTGCTCCCACAATTCGAAGGCCAGGGTCTTGGTGCCCTCGATGAAAAAGGGGTGCCAGTTGTGGCTGGCGTAAAAGCTTTCGCCGGCAGCAGCGAGTGCCGCCTCGGTCACCGACTGGCGGGTGCCCGGGATCGCGCTGACCTCGGCGCCGGAGGCGGCGATCTGAACCAGCTTGGCGCGCGGCGCCGCGGCCGGGACATAGATCCGGCAGGGGATGCCGGCCGCCGCCGCGTAGGTCGCGATCGAGGAGCCGGCATTTCCCGACGAATCCTCGTGGATCGGTCCGACCCCTGACCTCGATCAGATGGTTGATCATCACCGCAGTCCCGCGATCCTTGAACGATCCGGTCGGCATCTGCAATTCGAGCTTGAACAGGACCGGGGCGCCTTGCCAGTCGCGCCGCACCAGCGGGGTCCAGCCCTCGCCGAGCGACACAAGCGGCGGTCCGTGCAATGCCAACGCTGCAGCGTAGCGCCACAACGAAGCCTCACCCACGGCGATCTCGCCGCGCGACAGGCCAAATCCCGGCATCAAATTCAAATGGCTGCCGCAATCGCACCGCCAGCGCGGCCGGTCGGCGGCCCAGGCAAGCCCGCACGCCGGACAGTCAAAGGTCGGGGTGAGCATCTCTCCTTTCCGGCGCGGGGCCACTGACCCTGGGCATCGATCGATCAGGTGCGAAATCGCGGCGCGACCTCTTCCATGAACAGGCGCAGGCTGTTCGTCGCCGCTTCGTGCGTCATCGGCCCGAGGCGGAAGGTCGCGATCATCCCGCCGACCCCTAAATCGGCGATCTCGGCGATTGCCGCGCCAACCGTTGCCGGGGAGCCGCAGATGAAGCCGTGCTCGACACCGGCGCGCGATGAAGGCAGGTCGCCCGCCGGCACCTCGATCCGCAGGCCGGTCTCGCGGTAGATGCGGTTGCGCAACTCGGCCCGGCCTTCGACCATGGCCTGAAACGCCGGGACGCCGATCCGCTCGGCCTCGGCGTCGGTTTCGGCGACGAATACGTTGCGCCACACCCAGCAGTCGTCGAGGCTGCGGGCAATGCGTTCGTGGTCAAAGCCGGCCTCGGTCATTGCGTCGAGATACAGTTCGAACCGCCGGCGCGTCGTTGCCGACGACTGCACGTTCATCATGAACGGGCGGCCCTGGCGCGCCAGCTCCAGCATCGAGGCCTCGCCCGAGGCGGCCCGGATCAGCGGCGGATGCGGCTTGGTATAGGTCCGCGGCCGCAGCATCGGCACGTCGAGATCCCAGAACCGGCCGTGATGGCGGAGTTCGCCTTCGGTCCACGCTCGGACCATGATTTCCTCGGCCTCGTCGAGGCGCGCCTGCGCCTCATGATGGTCGATGCCGAAACCTTGATAATCATAGATGTTGTAGGAAGAGCCGCGGCCGAGACCGACGATCAGCCGCCCCTTGGTGATGTTGTCGAGCACCGCCAGTTGTTCGGCGAGGCGGATCGGATGGTGCAATGCCATCTGCAAGCACGGCAAAGCCGATCTTGCTGTGCCGGGTCGAGGCAGCGAGCGCGCCGGCAAAACTGATCGGATCGGCATAGGCGCAGATGCCGTCGAAATGATGCTCGGCCAGCCAGATCACATCAACGCCGAGTTCGTCCGACAGCCAAGCCTCGCGCAGGGTCTCGTCGATCACCGCTCCGTCGCGGTCGGGATCGCGGCTGTCGGGAAACAGGAAATTGCCGAATTTCACCCCCGCCTCCCTCGGCGCCGCTCACCAATTTCCGCATCTGCAACCGGTGCGCCGAGGGGGGTCAAGCAGCCCCTCATGCCCGGTCGCCGGCGTAACTGGTCAGATCGATGAATTCCAGCATGGTGCCGTCGGGATCGTGGAAATAGGCGCGCGGGCCGTTCACGACGCCGCCCTGGCGGTCCTCCTCGAAGGTGATCGCGACGCCATGGGAGCGCAAATGGTCGAGCGCCGCTGGGTATTCGTCATGCGCGATGGCGAAAGAATGATGCACTCCGCCATGGTCCTCGGGCTGCGGGTTGATCGGCGGCGCGCGCTCGACCAGGATCAGACAGGTCCCGGCCGCGTCGAGAAATGCCATGTGGCCGCCCGGCACCGTCGACAAATGCCGGCAGCCGACGATCTCGGTATAAAAGCGCGTGCTATTGGCGACGTCGCTGACCGGAATGCTGAAATGGGCGACGGATTTGATCGCGACCATCCGGGTCCTCCATTCTACGCTAATCCACGTTCATTTCCCGCTGGCGCCGGCGAAATAGAGCTTCGGGTCGGCAGCGCGGATATGCGCCTCGGGCAGGCCGAGTTCGCGGCGCACGATATTGGTGCCTTGCGACCAGCGAGACGCATTTGTAGTAGGCGATGCGCCGCGACAGCCCCTCGCGGCCAAAGCCGCAATCGGTGGTGATCACCAGCCGCTCGGGCGGGATGTATTCGAGCGCCTTGCGGATCAGTCCGGCGACGTGCTCGGGCGGCTCGACGATCGTGTTGCAGTGGTTGACGACGCCGATGCCGATCTTTTTGTCGGTCTTGTACCTGGCGAAGAGCGGCAAATCCTTGCCGTCGCTGCTGGCGCATTCGAATGTGATCACGTCGGCGTTCAGTTGGAGCAGATGGGGCAGGGCGCGCTCGTAGCTCGGCACCTCCCAATAAACCCGCTGCTGGTTGGGATTGCCCCAGCAGGTATGCGCCCAGATCTCGGCCTCGACGCCGACGAGCTGGCGGTTGAACACCTCGGTCTGGAATTCGAGGTCCGCGTCGGTGCAATCGGCGCGCGTCGTCAGCCCGTGCTGGCGCGGCTCCTCGACCTGGATCAGCGGACAGCCGGCTTCCGCCAGCGCGCGGAATTCGGCATTCATGATGTCGCAGAGATCGAGCACCATCGCCTTGTCGTCGGGGTAGTGCTCGTTCCACAGCATGCTGGCGAGCGCCGGCGCGCAGATCGCGCCGAACTTGACCGGGCGGTCGCTGAGCCGCTGGGCGATCTGCCACAATGCGGCGTATTCTAGCGGCCCGCGGGTCAGTTTCTCTTTGACGATCGCCGGCTGATAGGCCTCCTGCACCTCCCACAGGATGTGGCCGGGCTGCAGCCCGTGACGGCCCATCCAGCCCTGCGAGGTGTCGCGGTGGCCGCTGACGCCGCCCAGCCGCTCGATCGGGTAGAAGAACCACGACTTGCCGCCGACCGCGAGGTCGAAGCGGCTGTCGCCGTCGGTGACGATGTCGAGCCCTGCCGCTTCCTGCGCATTGATGACCGCGGCGACCGCGTCGAGATACTGCTCGCGGAACAACGAATCCCCGAGCGCCGCCTTGAACGACCGCCCTTCGAGGCTCGCATCGAACCACAATGGCCGCGGATAGGAGCCGGTGATCGCCGTCGGCATGATCATGTCGCGCGTGGTCTTCAGCATCGGCTTTCCTTCCCTGATGCTGACGACCTTAACAGACCCGATGGGGCAGTGGAACGGGTCACGCGCTTGATATACCCGTCATATGTCATTCGTATTGATGGATGACCTTAGATCGGAATTTGTCATGCGAGGCAGGGCACGCGTCAACCAGCAGGGCCGCATCATGTTCCCGCGGAATGCCGCGCCGCCGCCGGTCTGAAACCGCATCGTCATCCCGACGCAGGTGGGGACCAATTTCGGCTATGGCCTTCGCGGGTATGGCAGCAAGAAGTTGCTTAACCAGAGCGACACGCTTGTCCTGCTGCCTTGTGTCGCGCGTAAAGGCATATAACATTCTCGCTATGGCCGACGAACCGGTCACTCTCGAATTCCTTGCTCGCCAGCAGCAGCGCATTCTCGACGAGATGGGCTCGATGCGCGACGACATGCAAGTGCTGACCGCGATGGTCATGCGTCTCGACGGCACCGCCGGGCTCGTCCTGACCGAATTGCGGGCGATGCATAGCCAATCGTAGGGTGGGCTGAGTGGTTTCGCGAAGCCCGCCATCGGCAGCGTTAGCAGCATACGATGGGTTTCGCTCCGCTCAACCTATCCTACGCTCGCTGCTTACATCCTACCGATAATGTTCGCGCTGCTCGGCACGCTGATCGGTGCATTCCGCGCGATCCTCAATCGCATCGGGGCCAACGAACTGTCGCCCCGCGATCTGGTGCGGATGCAGATCAGTATCCCCATGGGATTGGTCGCGGGCATTGCTGTCGGGCTGTTCCTCCCAGATCGGCTCCTCGACCCGTCCTCAGTTCCGGTGCAAGGGGCAGGCGGCCTTTCCGGCCAGCAGACCCTGACCGCCAGCGGTTTGGGCTTCCTCGCTGGATATGCGAGCCAGAGTTTTTTTGGCTTTCTCGACAACCTAATCCGCAACATATTTCCCTCCGGCTCAACCGCGGCTACGGGCCTCAACGCCAGCCCCAAGGCCCAAGCCTAAGAGGCCATGCAGGCAGGCTCCCAACCTTTGCGCTGCCCGCGGGCGGTCATCCCCCTAGCGCTGATGCCTTCGCATCTGCTAAATTTACCTAGGGCTTACAGGCAGACTTTTATCGCGTATCGCGGTATATGAAGCAATGTCAGGAACGGTCGCTTAATGACGCTCTTTGGTATGCCTTACTATGATTGGTGATCGGTGACGCGTAGGAGTGCCTGTAAGCCTCTTCAAACGGCGCCCAGTGCCCAAACTCGATAGTCTGAAGAACGCCAAGTCACTTTCTGATCTCGCGATTTTGCTGGGATTTACGCCGAGCGGGTTGGCCTACCGCCTTCTACAAGGTGCCCGCCTGATCAGAAATATGCCAAGTTCGAAATCCCAAAGAAGAACGGCGGCGTTCGTCAAATATCCGCGCCACGCGGCGCTTCAAGATGCTTCAGCACAATCTCGCTGATCTTCTCTATGACTGCCGTGCCGAAATCGAGGCTAAACATCCGCGAAGGCCGACTTTCGTATGGCGTTTCGCAGATCTCATTCGATCATAGATAATGCTCGGCCTACATAAAAATCGCCGGTTCGTCCTTAACCTTGGACATTAAAGATTCTTTCCCAGCGTTTAACTTTGGTCGCGTTCGTGGTTTCTTCATAAAGATCGCGATTATACATTGTCCCGAGAAAGTGGCCACAGTCGTCGCCCAAATTGCTTGCTTCGAGAATGCGTTGCCTCAAGGCAGTCCATGCTCACCGTAATCGCCGACATGTTGACCCACATTCTTGATGTTCGTTTGGTCCGCTGGCCAAAGCGCATCGCGTTACCTATTCTCGGTATGCCAGACGATCTAACCTTTTCGACCAACCAAAAGGTTTCCCGTGGCGTTAGCAATATCTGAGTGCGTCTGGGCCGAGTGGACGCTCTGCACAATGCCTCGTCGATGTGATCGAGCGCTCGGGTTTCCTCGTCAATCCGTCCAAGACTCGAATGCAGGTCAGAGCCAGTCGCCAGTTGGTCGACCGGTCTAACCGTCAATACTAAGGTCAACATTCCCCAAGATTATTGGCGATCGTACGCGCTTTGTGCAACGCCCTTTTCCAAACAGGCGGCTATCGTCGCCAGGACGATAAAATTACGTCGCTAAATCCTCTTGCAGGGATTTTGAGCCACATTTATTTCGTGAAACGTCAAGCGTGTATCGTCGACCCGAAGGTATCTGCAGACAAACCGCCCAATATTCCTGAAAACAAGACGCCGAGCCGAACGCTGTATGCAAAATTCTTATTTTTTAAATCTTTATGCGCTTCATAAACCGCTGATTTTATGCGAAGGGAAAACCGATAATATTTACCTGAAATACGCTATCCGGCACTTGGAAAGTTTCCATCCTCAACTCGGACGACTGACAACGGCTTTGAAATGGCGGTCAGTTTGTTCAGTTACACCAATAAGGCTCACCGAATTCTTGATATAACGGGTGGTGCCAGTAGTTTGCATGGGTTCATCAACAGGTATCGATCTAAACTGGCTCAGTATAGATACCGACCACTTAGCCATGCTGTAGTGATTTTACTCGATAATGACAAAGGGTTGTCAGGGAATTTCCGCGGAAACCTTAAGAAAAACTTTAACGTTGATGTCAGTCTGACGTCTACCGATCCGTTCTATTACCTAACGGATAATCTCTATATCGTTAAAACTCCTGAGATCGGGGCTGAAGGGACTTCCTGCATCGAAGACTGTTTTGACGATACGCTGAAGGCGACGAAGCTGGAAGGCAAGACGTTCAAGGCGGACGAGCCCAATCCTGAGACCGAGTACGGGAAGGTCCCGTTTGCCGAAAAGGTCGTAGTACCCAAGGCGGGCGGGATTGTGTGGGACCAGTTCGTGCCCCTGCTTTCGCGCATCGTCTCCGCCATAGATGACTATTCAACACGGACAGCATCCGTAGACGTTGCGGTCTGAAATCGTCTGCTGGGCGAGGGAGGGAGCAGCGTAGGGCGAAACAGCGCAGCGCATTCCGCCGTCTGCGGGTTGCCGTCGGCACCCTCGTTTCACCAGTCTCGACGCCATCGGGACGGTTCCGCACGCAGTGGGAGGAGGGAGGCCGGAAATTGCCGTGACGTTATCACCGCACAAAGGCGGAATGCGCTATGCTGTTCCGCCCTACGCCTATGGATCAGTTCAGCGGTGAGCCCTGGATCGTGATGCGATGCAGCAGGCGGCGCTCGCCGTGATAGTCATTGACCGCAAAGTGCCAAGTCGAGCGGTTGTCCCACAATGCCAACGAGCCCTCCCGCCAATGAAACCGGCAGGTGAATTCCGGACGCGTCGCGTGCCGGTACAGATAGTCGAGCAGCGGGCGTGATTCCTCCTCAGTCCAGCCTTCGAACCGAAGGGTGAATCCGGGGTTGACGTAGAGCGCCTTGCGGCCGGTTTGGGGATGGCGGATGACCGCCGGATGGGCCGCGTCCTGTGTCGCCAGTTCCGGATTGCCAACCCGGCCGACGAGGTCGCCGCGGCGCGCATGGGCCTCGGGGCCAAACACGTGACGGCTCGAATGACACGCACGCAAACCCTCAAGCGTCGCCTTGAGCCCCTCGGACAGCGCGTCATAGGCCGCGTACATGCTGGCGAACAATGTGTCACCGCCGGTCCTCGGCACCTCGCGGGCATAGAGCATCGATCCCAGCGCCGGCACTTGGTCGTAGCTGTGATCGGTGTGCCACCCACCGCTGATATTTCGGGTCTGCTCGGGCTCCTTACGGACCTCGGCGATCATCGGATAGCCGGGAACGGCCGAGAAAAAGCGGTTGATGTCAATGGGCGCAAAGCGCTCGGCAAAGGCCAGGTGCTGCTCCGGCGTCAGGCGCTGATCGCGGAAAAACACGACGCCGTATTCCCCAAAGGCGCCGCGGATCTCGGCGAAAGTCTCGTCCGCAACCGGGGCCGCCAGATCGACGCCGGCTACCTCGGCTCCGAGCCAGGTCGAGAGCGGCTCCACTCGGATGTGCTGGTAATTCATCTACTTTCTCCCGAAGACCTAGTCGAACGTCAGCACGGTCCTGGCTACTTCGCCGGCTTTCATCGCGCGGAAGGCTTCGTTGATGTCGCCGAGACGGCCGCGCTTGGTGACCATGCCGTCGAGGTCGAGCCGGCCCTGGCGGTAGAAATCGAGATAAAGCGGAATGTCGTAGCGGAACCGGTTCGAGCCCATGCGCGAGGTCTGCACCTTGCATTCGGGGCGGATCGCCATCCATGGGAACTCGATCATCGCGTCGGGCGGCAACACCCCGACGATCGTCGCGGTGCCGCGGATCGCCAGGCTCTCGATCGCCTGCCGCACCAGCTTGGCGTTGCCGACCGCCTCGAAGGCGTGATCGACCCCCAGCCCGCCGGTCAATGCCCGCACCGCCTTGACCGGATCGTCCTCGGCGCTGTTGACGAAATCCGTGGCGCCGGCGCGCGTCGCCATCTCGCGCTTCGCGTCGAACTGGTCGACGGCGATGATCTGGCGAGCGCCGCCGATCCGTGCGCCCTGGACGATCGACAGCCCGACCCCGCCGCAGCCGAACACCGCGACCGTCTGCCCGGCTTCGAGCCCCGAACTGCGCAACGCGGCGCCGACCCCGGTCAACACCCCGCAGCCGACCAGTGCCGCCTTGTCGAGCGGCAATTCCGGATCGATCCTGACCAGCGAGTTCTCGTGCAGCAGCATCTTTTCGGCATAGCTCGAGATGCCGATGAACTGGCGGAACGGCGCGCCGTTCTGCGACAGCCGCGGCGCGGCGCTGTCGGGGCGGGTGACGATGCCGCCGGTGCACAGATTGGGGTGGCCCGGACAGGCATTGCGGGCAGTTGCCGCAAAAGCCCGACAGGCAGGCGACGACATGATCGCCCGGCTTGACCGTCGTCACCTCGGCGCCGACCGCTTCGACGACGCCCGCGCCCTCATGGCCGAGCACGATCGGCCGGTCGAGCGGGAACCGGCCGATGCCGTCGACGACGTGCAGATCGCTGTGGCAAACGCCGGTCGCGACGGTGCGCACCAGCACCTCGCGTCCCCACGGCTTGTCGATCTCGACCTGCTCGATGGTCAGCGGCTCGCGCACTTTGCGAAAGACGGCGGCGGCTGCTTCCATGATCTCCTCCCATAGTGCGACGCGCCGCTGATCTGCCTCAGTCGGCGGCGGCGGGCTCGCGGTGGCGCTCGTAGCGGCGGGCCGGGGTGTTGACCGGCTCGGTCAGCGGGGCGGCGGCAAAGGAAGCGGCTTTGCGGGCCGGCCGGCGCGTCGCCGTAGAGCGTGGTGCGCTGCCGCGGCGTGCGGCCGATGCCGCGGATCAGCTCCTCCATCGCCTCGGGCGGCATCTCCTGGCCGTGCACCGCGCCGGCGGCGCGGGTGATGCTCTCGTTCATCAAGGTGCCGCCGAGATCGTTGGCGCCGGCACCGAGGCAGGACGCGGCGCCGCCATAGCCCATCTTGACCCAGGAGGTCTGGATGTTGGGGATCAGCGGATGCAGCGCGAGCCGCGCGACGGCGTGCATCAGCACCGCCTCGCGCCAGGTCGCGCCGCGGCGGGCGCGGCCCTTCAGATAGATCGGCGTCTCCATCGGCACGAACGGCAGCGGCACGAATTCGGTAAAGCCGCCGGTCTTGCGCCTGCAATGCGCGGATGCGCAGCAGGTGCCGCGCCCAATGCTCGTAGCGATCGACATGGCCGTACATGATCGTGGCGGTGCTGCGCAGGCCGACGCCGTGCGCCGCCTCCATGACCTCGAGCCATTGGGCCGTCTTGACCTTGTCGGGGCAGATGACGGCGCGGACCTCGTCGTCGAGGATCTCGGCCGCGGTGCCGGGCAACGAGCTGAGCCCGGCCTCCTTCAGCTCGCGCAGAAAATCGGGCAGGGTGCGGCCGAGGGTCTTCGCGCCTTGCCAGATTTCGAGCGGCGAGAAGGCGTGGATGTGGATGCCGGGCGCCGCGTCCTTGATCGCGCGGCAGACCCCGAGATAGGTGGCGCCGGTATATTCGGGGTGGATGCCGCCTTGCAGGCAGACCTCGGTCGCGCCGCGCTCCCAGGCCTCCTCGACGCGGCGCTGGATCTCGGCGAGATCGAGATCGTAAGGCCGGCCGCGCAGATTTTCGCTGAGCTTGCCCTTGGAGAAGGCGCAGAACTGGCAGCGGAAATAGCAGACGTTGGTGTAGTTGATGTTGCGGGTGACGACATAGCTGACCGTGTCGCCGTTGACCCGCCGCCGCAGCCGGTCGGCGGCCCGCACACCTGCGTCGAAAGCGTCGCCGCGCGCCTGGAACAGGCGCACGATCTCGGCCTTCGGCGAGCGCCTCTCCGGCCTCTGCCCGGTCGAGGATTGCCGGCAGCGAGCCGCTGGTGGAGGGCGGCCGCGATTTCGTATCGGTCGGCGGCTCGCTGCCTGCGCCCGGCGATCCATGTATCGGACGCGGGCGAAGCCTTCGGCGTCCATCGCCCGCAGCACCGGGGTGCGCAATGCCGGATCGAGCCAGCGCTCGGGCTCGCGGCGCATAGGCGGGGTAGATCGCCAGGCGCTCGACCAGCACCTTGCCGGCGGCGGCGGTCTGCGCGCGCGAGACGGTCGAGCGCCGGCCACGGCGCCTCGGGATTGACGTGATCGGGGGTCACCGGCGACACGCCGCCCCAATCGTTGATCCCGGCGTCGATCATCTCGGCCAGCGCGCCGGGGTTCAGATTGGGCGGCGCCTGGATGTTCATCGCCGGGCCGAAGATCAGCCGCGCGACGGCGATCGTCCACAAATGCTCGTCGAGGTCGGGCTCCGGCGCGTCCGCCATCCGGGTCCCGGGCTTGGCGCGGAAATTCTGGATGATGATTTCCTGGATGTGGCCGTGGCGCTCGTGCAGTTCGCGCAATGCCAGCAGCGCCTCGATGCGCTCGCGCCGGGTCTCGCCGATGCCGATCAGGATGCCCGAGGTGAACGGCACCGCAGCCTCGCCGGCGTCGCGCGATGGTCGCGAGCCGCAAGCCGGGTCCTTGTCGGGCGAGCCGAAATGCGGGCCGCCGCGCTGACGCAGCCGCTCGGCGGCGCTTTCGAGCATGATCCCCTGCGAGACCGAGACCTTGCGCAGCGCGTCGATATCGGCGCGCGTCATCATGCCCGGGTTCAGATGCGGCAGCAGCCCGGTCTCGCGCAGCACCAGCTCCGCCATCTCGGCGAGGTAAGACGAGCGTGGTCGCGTGGCCGAGGCGGGCCAGCTCCTCGCGCGCCGCGGCATAGCGCAATTCCGGCTTGTCGCCGAGGGTGAACAGCGCCTCGTGGCAGCCGGCCGCGGCGCCGGCCCGGGCGATCGCCAGCACTTCCTCGGCGCTCAGATAGATCGGCTCGCCCGCGCCGCGGCGGATGGGCGAAGGTGCAGTAGTGGCAGACGTCGCGGCATAGCTGGGTCAGCGGGATGAACACCTTGGGCGAATAGGTGACGAGTCCGCCGTGTCCCTCGTCGCGCAACGCGGCGGCGAGCGCCATCAGCAGTCGGAGGTCTGCGCCATCGGCGTCGGCGAGCGCCAGGGCCGCTTCGGCGCTGAGGCGCTGCCCGGTCCGGACCTCGTCCAAAACCTCGTCGATGGTCATTCGCGAAATTCTCCTAGGGACCCATCCGGACGGGTGGCGAAGCGTCAGCATAGCATTCTCGGCCAGCAAGGCGCGCGTGCGGGTCGTCGATGGCTGAAGCGCAAAGGCGGCGAGATCCGCGGGGTTGTCGATGTCGAGGGCGATCCCGGGCAGGCGCAGCACCGTCGGCTGGATGCCCGCGCGCCCGCGCGGCCCGCAGATGCGGGAAAAAGCTGTCGACCGCCAAAACGCAACGGCACCGCGTCGGGCGGCGACAGCAGGATCGCGTTCGAGCCGCCGCTCGTCATGCGACGGGACGATCGTAAACGACGGGGCGGGGTGATGCGCCGCGACAACGTCGCTCGATCTCGGCGGCGGTGACGAGCGGGATGTCGCCGGGCATGGTCAGCATGCCGGCGCGGCCGCTCGGCGCGCAGTCAGCGGCGCCGCCGCAGTAACCGCGCCGGTGTGGCCCGTCGCGGGCGCCGTCCTCGACGAGGCGCGCGCCGTAACGCCGGGCCACCCGGCGCCGCGGCCGGATCGATGGTGACGACGAGGAGCCCGGCCAAGTCCCTCGGCAGATGCAAGCGCTGCGAGCACGTCTTCGAGCATCGCCAGGGCCAGCGCCTGGCGCATCTCGGGCGGCAGCAGCGGCGGCGAGCCGCTGCTTGGCCCGGTCCCGCTCCTTGACCGGTACGACGGCCCACAGATCCCATGGCTCAGCAAGCCTTGGCCAGCGGCGCGAGCACCGTGCGCGCCAGCGCCTCGCGGTCGGCGAGCGTCTCCATCAGAGTGCGGGTCGCGGTCAGCGGCAGGTCGAGGCCCGCGCATCGCCGCGATATCGGCGTCGTCGACGACATAATGATCGAGCAGATCGCCGTAATGCCGCGCCACCGCGGCGGCTGCCGACCGGCAGGCCGAGTTCCGCCATCATCTTCGCGGTCGGACCCTTGACGGCGCTTGCCGCCGATGATCGGCGACACCGCGACGACCGGCGCATGAGAGGCGCGCAATGCCTCGCGCACGCCCGGCAGGCTCAGGATCGGGTCGATGCTGATGAACGGGTTCGACGGGCAGATGACCACCGCGCGCAGGTTGCGGTCGGCGAGAGCGGCCGAGAAAGCCGGGTGCGCGTGCGCCGTCGCGCCCCGGCAAAGTCGATCTCGCGCACCGACGGGCTCGCATTGCCGGCGCACGAAATAATCCTGGAAATCGAGCCAGCCCTCGTCGGTCAGGAGCCGGGTGCGCACCCGCTCGTCGCTCATCGGCATGAGCCGCGCCGAAATCCCGAGGCGGCGGCGGAAATCATCGGTGATTTGCGACAGACTTTCGCCGGCGGCCAGCCGGCGGGTGCGCTCGATATGGGTCGCGAGATCGCCGTCGCCGAGCCTGAACCAGGTCTCGCCGCCGAGATGTTCGAGCGCGGCCATAAAGGTCCAGGTCTCGTCGCGGCGGCCCCAGCCGGTCTGCGGGTTGTCGAGGCCGGCCAGCGTATAGAGGAGGGTGTCGAGATCGGGCGAGACCGCAAGCCCTAGATGCTCGAAATCGTCGCCGGTATTGGCGACGACGGTCAGCGCGCCCGGCGGCAAGATCGCGGTAAAGGCCAAGCGCCAGCTTGGCGCCGCCGATCCCGCCCGACAGCGCCAGGACGGAACCGTGCTCCGCGCTCATCGGAAGAGATCGTGTTCGGCCGGGCGGACCAGGAAGGCGGCCGGCGCTTCCGGCGCGGACCAGCTGAGCCCGCGGATCAGGACCATCGGCAAGGCTTCGTCGGCCTGGCCCATCAACAGCCAGGCCGCAGCGGCGATCTCGTCGGCAAAGCCGGTCTCGCTCACCAGCAATTCGCGGCCGAACAGATCGGGCTGACCGCGCAGATCGACCATCGACGGCAGTCCCGCCGCGCCGATGCGCGATGCCGACCGTGCCCTTTCGCCAAGGGCGGCCAAAGCTGTCGCTGATGACGACCGCGATCCGCACCCCGAAGGCGTCGGCGATCTGACGTTGCAGTCTGGCCGCCGAAGCGTCCGGGTCGATCGGCAGCAGCAGCACGCGTTCGACCCCGTCATCCGCTGAGACGTTCGAGTGGTCAATCCCGGCATTGGCCATGACAAAGCCGAGACGGTGCTCAACGATCAGCAGCCCCGGACGGTGGCGCACGACGCGCTTCGACTCGCCGAGCACTACCTCGACGAAGCGAGGATCCTTGTCGAGTTCGGCGGCCAGCGCAATTGCCCGCCCCGAGGGCTCGACGCTCGCCACATCGACGTACCGGCCCTCAGCCTTGGAAACGACCTTTTGTGCGACGACCAATACGTCGCCTGCTTGGGGCGTCAGCCCATTGGCAGCGAAGGCGGCGACGGTAAGCGCGCCGAGGTCATCGCCGGGTTCGACGAGCTTGATGCCGGCCAGCGCCTTGATCGCGACCTCGGAGGCCATCAGCCGAGTTTGGCCCGAAGCAGCGGCAATACCTGCTCGGAATAGAGCTTCAGGAAGCGCGGCTGATCCGGCCCAGGCGCATGGAAGACCAGGTGATTGAAGCCCAGCTCGACGTAGGGGCGGATTTTCGCCAGCTGCTCCTCGGGGTCGGACGAGACGATCCAGCGGCTCGCCGCCCGCTCGAGCGGCAATGCCGCGGCCAGCCGTTCCATCTCGACCGGGTCCTCGACGCTCACCTTTTCCTCCGGCGTCAGCGCAAGCGCGGCCCAGTGCCGGGTGTCTTCCTTCGCCCGGACCGGGTCGGTGTCGAACGAAACCTTGACCTCGATCATTTTCTCCAGGCTGGTGCTCTCGCGGTGGGCCCTGGCCAGGCCCTCGCCGACCTTGCCGACGAGGTCGGTGTAAAGCTGGGGGTTCTTCCCGCTGGTGCAGATGAAGCCTTCGGCGACCTGGCCGGCCATCGCGGCGGCAAGCGGACCGGAGGCGGCGACCCAGATCGGCACCTTCGCCTCGGGCTTGTCGTAAATCGTGGCACTTTCGGTGCGATAGAACTGACCCTCGAAGCTGACTCGGTCCTCGGTCCACAGTTTGTTGATCAGAGCGATCAATTCGCGCAGCCGATCGCGCCGTTCCTTGGGGCCCGGCCATTTGATGCCGCTCGACGGCACCTCGTTCAGCAACTCGCCGGTACCGACGCCGAGCACCACGCGTCCGGGAAACATCGTTCCGAGCGTGCCGAAAACCTGAGCGACGACCGAAGGGTGATAGCGAAAAGTCGGCGTCAGCACGCTGGTGCCGATGACCACCGTCCGCGTCCGGGCGCCAAGCGCGCCGAGCCAGGCGAGTGCCGACGGCGCGTGGCCGTCGGTATGCTTCCATGGCTGGAAATGGTCGCTGACAAAGACCGAGTCGAACCCGACCTCCTCGGCCAGGCACGAGAAGTCCAGCAATTCGCGGGGACCGAATTGTTCGGCCGACGCCTTGTATCCGAGCTTCAGCAACGGCTGCTCCTCTTGGTTGGGTCCACTGCAGGGAACGAGCGGCGACCCCCGGCCTCATGGGTTCGACGATACAGCAAGGGTCGCGGCAGGTTCGTCGGCGGGTCCGGGTCTCCTTAATCAGCCGCTGGGATCAGGGATCAAACCCTGGCCAGCACCTCCTCGCGGAAGCGGCGCATATTGTCGATCATCGCGGTTGCGGTGGAACCGTCGAAATTGAAATCGACGTAGCCGACACCGAAATCGCGGAACGCCCGTAAATCGGCAACGATGTCCGCGGTCTCGCCGGAGAAAAGCCGACGCTCGCCGTCATCGGCGCGCGCGGGCAAGGCCTTGCCCCAGCTGGTGATCCGATAGGCGAGGGCGATCTCCGCCGGATCGCGGCCGGCCGCGCGGGTCAGCCGGTGCAGGCGGTCAACCCCGGCCCGAAACCGCTTCATCGAATCGAGACGATGCTGCGGATTGGTACCGATCGGGTACCAGCCGTCGCCGAGATTCGCGGTGCGGCGCAGAGCGGGTCCGCTCTCGCCGCCGACCCAGATCGGCGGGTGTGGCTTCTGAACCGGCTTGGGCTCGAACAATACATCGGCGAATTTGACGTATTTGCCGGCGAACCGCGGATTGTCATTGGTCCACAGCTCGCGGCAGGCCGACAGATATTCGTCGGTGACGGCGCCCCGCTCGGGGAAGGGTGGTACCCCCAGCGCCTCGAACTCCTCTTTCATCCAGCCGGCGCCGATCCCGAAAGTCAGCCGGCCATTCGACAACACGTCGATGGTGGCGAGCATCTTGGCCAGCAGCACGGCGGGCCGGTGGGGAACGACGGTAACCGAAGTGACCAGCCGCAGCCGCGAAGTCTTGCCGGCGACAAAGGCGACCGCCGTCAATTGCTCATGGCGGTCGCCGCGCGAACGGCCGGGAAACTCGCCGGTATCGCTGTAAGGATAGCGGGCCTCGATGTCGCGTGGGATGACGACATGGTCGCTGATCGTGGCATAGTCATAGCCCATCGCCTCTCCCTCGCTTGCGATACGAGCGAGATTGTCCGGGGCGGAGAGCAGGCCGCTGACCGGCGCGCCGAACCCAAATTGCATCTACACCTCCCGGGAAGGAATGGGGCTGCCCTTACGGTAGCAGGCTCGAAGCGGTTTGGCTCACGAGGAATCTCGGTATTCGAAGCCCGGCTGCAACCCCGAACCGATCCCCGTAAGACATTTCTCGCGGGACTGGGGTGGGCGAGGTTGTCCACCTTCGCCGGCAACCTCAGGCCGCAACCATGGCCGAATCTCAAGTAAACAGTGTTTCCTGTGACAATATAAAGTCAAGAGACCGAATCTTGTTCTCCCAGGCAAATTAAGGGCCCGCCAATTTGGCAACAGTAGTAGTCTAACGGTATATTGACGCATTGTTACGCAGGGTTACAAAAATTTACGCCTGCGTTGTGCAGCGGCGTGCATCTTGACCGAAGTGACCCTTAAGGGGAGAGGGCTTTGGGACTTCAGCATCCCGCCGAACCGGCCTACGACGTTGCGGCGGAGTATCCGCAAGCCGTGGGAATGGAATTCGCCGAACCGGCGCGCCGCCGTCTTGTGATTGTCGACCAAAGCCGGCTGCGGCGGGATTGCCTCAAACTGGCGCTGGCTCAGCAACCGAGACGTTGGCTGGTCGCCGACGTACCCGCGGCCGCGGACCTTGTGCGGCTGGTGCGGGCCGGCGAGGAGTTTGCCGTGATTTTGCTCGGCGCCTCGATCTGCGGTCAGATCGATCTGGTCGACCTCTCGGTTCTGTTGGCGGCGGTGCCGCAAATACCGGTGCTGGTGATGGCCGATTGCGACGACGTGTACCGCGCCCGCGCCATCCTCGCCTCAGGCGCCCGCGGCTTCCTGCCGATGAACGTCAGCCTAAAGGTTTTGGCCGCTGCGCTTGAGCGCCTGCGCGCCGGCGGGACCTACGTGCCGCTGGAGTTGACGGCCCCACCCTCGGTGGACGCCACTCAGCAGGCGTTTCATTCGCCACTGCAGCGGCTGACGCGACGCCAGCGCGACGTCTTGGCGCTGATCTCGGAAGGCAGGCCGAACAAGCTGATCGCCGATGCGCTTTCGATGTCGGAAAGTACGGTCAAAGCCCATGTGAAGCAGATCATCAAACGCCTGCAAGTGGGTAACCGGACTCAGGCGGCGCTGTTGGCGACGCGCGCCGGTCGCGCGGCCGGTTCCGCATCGGTCCGGCGGATTGCGGAAGAGGTATTGTAAAGCTCCCAGTGCGGCGGAATAATCCTCGGTAACAGCGCCTCGACCGGCGCTGCCGACCGTGGAGGGCAGACGCCATGTCGAGCCGGACCGTGATACCGATCTCGGCCCACCCCCAAATCGGCAAGATCAACGAAGCCGACTACTTACGGCTCTATCAGCAATCGCTCGCCGATCCCGACGGCTTTTGGCGTCAGCACGGCGGTCGGCTGGACTGGATCAAGCCTTTTTCCACAGTCAAGAACGCCTCGTTCGAGGGCGATGTCAGTATTGCCTGGTACTCAGACGGGACCTTGAACGCTTGCTACAATTGCGTTGACCGGCATCTTGCCCGGCGCGGCGAGCAGATCGCGATTTTGTGGGAAGGCGACGATCCCGGCGAAGACCGCCGCATTACCTATCGCGAGTTACACGAAGCGGTTTGCCGCTTCGCCAACGTCTTGAAAGCGCGGGGAGTAAAAAGGGGCGACCGGGTCACGATCTATTTGCCGATGATCCCGGAGATCGCGGTTGCGGTACTGGCCTGCGCGCGTATTGGTGCGGTTCATTCGGTTGTCTTTGGCGGTTTTTCTCCGGACAGTCTCGCCGGGCGGATTCGCGATTGCCGCTCGACCTTTCTCGTCACCGCCGACGAGGGGTTGCGCGGCGGCCGGAAAGTGCCGTTGAAGCGCAATGCCGATGCCGCTCTCGAAAGCTGCCCCGATGTGCGCGCCGTGGTTGTCGTGCGGCGCACTGGCGGTGCCGTCGATTGGGTCGAGGACCGCGACATCTGGTATCACGAGGCCTGCGCCGCGGCCTTGCCCGACTGCCCGCCCGAGGAGATGTCGGCCGAGGACCCGCTCTTCATTCTTTATACCTCGGGGTCGACCGGCCAGCCCAAGGGGGTGCTGCATACGACAGGCGGCTACCTCGTCTATGCTTCGCTGACGCACGAATATGTCTTCGACTACCGTGAGGGCGAGATCTATTGGTGTACCGCCGATGTCGGCTGGGTGACCGGGCACAGCTATATTGTATACGGGCCGCTCGCCAACGGCGCCACGACCTTGATGTTCGAAGGGGTTCCAAACTACCCGGACGCTTCGCGCTTCTGGCAGGTCGTCGACAAGCATCAAGTGTCGATCTTTTATACCGCGCCGACCGCGATCCGCGCGTTGATGCGCGAGGGCGAGGAGTTTGTCCGCCGCACCAGCCGGCGCTCGCTGCGGATCCTCGGCACGGTCGGCGAGCCGATCAATCCGGAAGCCTGGCTATGGTACTATAACCATGTCGGCGAGCAGCGCTGCCCGATCGTCGACACTTGGTGGCAGACCGAGACCGGCGGCATCCTGATCACCCCGATCCCGGGTGCGACGCCGCTGAAGCCGGGCTCGGCGACCCGCCCGTTTTTCGGGATCGAGCCGGTTTTGGTCGATGGCGAGGGGCGGCGGATCGAAGGCGCCGGCGAGGGAAATTTGTGCCTGGCTCGGCCCTGGCCCGGAATCATGCGCACGGTCTTTGGCGATCATCGCCGTTTTGTCCAAACCTACTTCTCCGCCTTCCCGGGATTGTACTTCACCGGCGACGGCGCCCGACGCGACGAGGATGGATATTATTGGATCACCGGGCGGGTCGACGACGTTATCAACGTCGCCGGCCACCGGCTCGGCACCGCGGAGATCGAGAGCGCGCTCGTCGCCCATCCAAAGGTCGCGGAAGCGGCCGTCGTCGGTTTCCCGCACGACATCAAAGGTCAGGGCATCTATGCCTATGTGACCTTGAAGATCAGTGAGGAGCCGAGCGAGGAATTGCGTCGCGAACTGGTCGGCTGGGTGCGTCAGGAGATCAGCCCGATAGCCGCCCCCGATCTGGTGCAATGGGCGCCCGGTCTGCCGAAGACCCGCTCGGGCAAGATCATGCGACGCATCCTGCGCAAGATCGCGGCAGACGAGCACGAGGCGCTCGGCGATACGTCAACCCTCGCCGATCCCGCTGTCGTCGACGATCTCGTCGGCAACCGGTTGAACCGCGCCCCGTAACACGCCTGCCGTCAGCCGAGCAGCTGGCGCAGCTGTCGGGCGGCAACGACCAGCATCGCGAGGTCCGGGGCGCCGGCGGCGTGCAGATCGGCGATGACGGCCTCGGCCGGACCGAGGGCGGCCACGCGCGCCTGCGACCAAGCGGTCAGCGGATCGGCCTCCCGGCCGGCTTCTTGCAGCACCCGCTCGGCGAGATCGGCCTGCAAGCCATAAAAATCCTCGATCAGCGTCGCTACGGCTGCCTTCTGCCAAGAGGTTTCGGCCGGCAGGCTGCGAGCCTTGTCGCGCAGCTCGTCAAAGCCGAAGCGGGCGCCAACCTGGTAGAATGTCTGCGCCACCCTGGCAATCGGCTGCGCCGTGCGCGCGGCCAAATCGCCGATTTCGAGGGAGGTGGTCAGAAATAATATCCCGCCGACGCGCCCGGCGAGCGCTCCCGGGACCCCGGCGGCGGCAAACCGGGCGGCGCGCTCGTTGAACAACGCCTTCTCGCTTGGCGGCAGGAGCTCCGACACCAGCCCCGCGAGGTGCTGCACCGCGGGCGCGATGCGGGCGATTTCCGGGCCGATATCGAGCCGGTTGGTCCGCAGCAGCAGTCCGGCGGCGTGCTCGACGACGAGTGCTATCTCCAGCAGCATCTCGGTCTGCATCCGCGCGGCCACCTTGCCGTCGAGCGCCTCGATCTCAGCCCATAGATGCCGTAACTCGAATACTTCGCGCACAATCAGATAGGCCCGGGCGATCTCGGCGGCTGTCCGGCCCGTGCGCGCCTGCATCTGGTTGACAAAGGTGATGCCCGCCCGGTTGACGAGATCGTTGGTGACGATCGTCGCGGTGATCTCGCGGCTCAGCGGGTGTCTCGGGATCAGCGATCCGAGCCGATCGCGCAGCGCCGCCGGGAAATAGCCGCGCAGTTCCTCGGCGAGTTCCGGCGCGTCCGGCAGATCGGACGCCGCAATCTCGCCGTCGAGCGCCATCTTCGCATAGGCGAGGAGCACGGCCAGCTCAGGCCGGACAAGGCCCCGGCGCTGCGCGGCGCGGGCTGCGATCGTCTCGTCGTCGGGCAGGAACTCGAGCTCGCGGTCGAGCCGGCCCGACCGCTCGAGGTCACGGATCAGCCGCGCCTGCGAATCAAGAGCGGCGGCGCCGCGCGCCTCGGCAACCGATAGCGCTTCCCCCTGCAGGTAGTTGTCGCGCAAAACCTGAGCCGCGACGTCGCCGGCCATGCCGTGCAGCAGCGACTCGCGCTCCTCGGCGGTCAGCGCCCCGGTAGCAACCCCCCGGTCGATGAGGATTTTTAGATTGACCTCATGATCCGAGGTGTCGACCCCCGCGGAATTGTCGATTGCATCGGTGTCGATACGCCCGCCGGCAAGGGCATAGGCGACGCGTCCCCGCTGGGTCACCCCAAGGTTGGCGCCCTCACCGACGACTTTGGCCCTGACCTCGTCGGCGTTTATCCGCAGGGCATCGTTGGCGCGGTCGCCGACCTCGGCGTGGCTTTCCTGGGGCGCCTTGATGAAGGTGCCGATCCCGCCAAACCATAGCAGGTCGACCGGGGCGCGCAGAAGCGTGCGGATCAAGTCGGCCGGGGTCAGCCGGTCTGCCTCGATTGCCAGGAGGCGCTGCACCTGCGGGCTGATCGCGACCGATTTCGCGCTGCGCTCGAAGACGCCGCCGCCCGCCGAAATCAGTGTCCGGTCGTAATCTGCCCAGCTCGATCGCGGCAATTGGAACAGGCGCTCGCGCTCGGCGAAGCTGCGCTCGGGATCGGGACCGGGATCGACAAACACATGCTGGTGATTGAAGGCGGCGAGCAGCCGCAGTCGGCGCGACATCAGCATGCCGTTGCCGAAAACGTCGCCGGACATGTCGCCGACGCCGATGACGGTTAGATCGTTCGCCTCGATATCCCGTTCGAGCTCGCGGAAATGGCGTTTGACTAGCTCCCAGGCGCCTCGCGCGGTGATGCCCATCGCCTTGTGGTCGTATCCGGCCGACCCGCCCGAGGCGAAGGCATCGCCGAGCCAGAAGCCATACTCTGCCGAGATGGCGTTGGCGTAGTCGGAGAACGTCGCAGTTCCCTTGTCGGCCGCGACAACCAGATAAGGATCGTCGTCGTCGTAACGCACCACTTGTGGCGGCGGAACGACGCGATGCCCGGCAAGGGCCTGCTCGTCGACGATGTTGTCGGTGATGTCGAGCAAACCGCGAATCAAGATTTTGTAGCACTCGACCGCTTCGTCGCCGAGCCGATCGCGTGTTGCGGGTGGGCGCTTGACGACGAACCCACCCTTGGCTCCGACCGGCACGATAACCGCGTTCTTTACGGTTTGAGCTTTCATCAGGCCGAGGATTTCGGTGCGGAAATCCTCCTTCCGGTCGGACCAGCGGATGCCGCCTCGGGCAACCTTGCCGGCCCGCATATGCACGCCCTCCACGCGCGGGCTGTAGACGTAAATTTCGAACAGCGGCCGCGGGCGCGGCAGCAAATCGATCTCGCTGCTGGCGAGTTTCACCGCGACGTAAGGCTTGGGGTCGCCCGAGGGCAGCGTTTGAAAGTAATTTGTCCGGACAGTCTTGAGGACGAGCGTCAGATAGCCGCGCAGGATGCGGTCCTCATCGAGACTCTCGACGGCGTCGAGGGCGTGGTCGATCGCCTGGACCTCGCCCATAACCGCAAGCGACTGGTCCGTTTCGCCGGCCGGATCAAACCGCGTCTCGAACAGCCGCACGAGCTGGCCGGCAATCTTCGGATGAGCACCCAGCGTATCTTCCATATAGGCTTGGCTGAAAGGCACGCCGGCCTGCCGCAACACCTTGGCGTAAAGGCGAAGCAGCGTGACTTGGCGGGCCGATAGCCCGGCGGCGAGGACTAGGCGGTTGAAGCGGTCGTTCTCGACGCGCCCGGTCCACACCGCCACCAGCGCCTGCTCAAAGCGGCTGCGGACCAGGTCGAGGACAGCGGTCGCGGCAAGTTCGCCGGTGAGTTCGAATTCGTGGACCCAGACGGCGCCGCTGTCGACGCTGTCGATGCGGTACGGCTCCTCGGCGACGACGCGCAAACCGAGATTTTCGAGCATCGGCAGCACGTCCGAAAGGATTACCGGCTCCTGTGCCCGATAAAGCCGCAGACCCGGCGTGTTACCCTCTGCCCTGGGGTGGAGTGAGACCTCCAATGGCGAGCCTGCCAGCGCGCGCTCGATCCGCGGCAGATCTTCTATAGCCTGGCCGGGCTCGGTCCGGGTCTGATAGGCAATCGGAAAGAATTTCAGCCGGCGCAGTCGGGAATGCGCGTCTGCCTCTCCGAAAGCCTCGATCGCTGCCTGATCGAGTCTGTCCGACCAGCTCCGCCCCGCCTCGGCCAACTCCTGTTCCAGCGCCGCGGTGTCGACCATCGGCACCGCGCCGCGGGTGGTCCGGATAAAAAATTGGACGCGCGCCAGCACCGACTCGTCGAGATGGGTGTAGAACGCCGAAAGCTGCCCGGCGAAAGCCCGTTGAAGGATCGCCGAAAATTGCCGCCGCAATTCGCTGTCGTAGCGCTCGCGCGGGACGTAAACGAGGCAGGAGACAAAGCGTTCGAGAGGATCGCGCCGGACGAATAGCGCGATGCGCTGCCGTTCCTGCAAATTGAGGATCCCGATGACGGTCTCGAACAACGCGTCCGCGCTGGCCTGGAACAGTTCGTCGCGCGGCAGAGTCTCGATGATGTGCAGCAGCGCCTTGCCGTCGTGACTGGTCGGGGAAAGCCCGGCCCGGGCGACGATGCGGCGGACCTTTGGCCGCAACAGCGGGATTGCGCGCGCGCTGCGGCTATAGGCCAGCGAGGTGAACAGCCCGAGAAACAGCCGGATGCCGACGACGTTTCCATTCGCGTCAAACCGGCGCAACCCGATCGCGTCCATATGGGCGGTGCGGTGCACGGTAGCGCGGCGGTTCGATTTGGTGATGACAAGCAGTTCGCGCCGGTGGATGAAATCCTGCACGTCCCTCGGCAGCGAGGACAGATCGCGCAGCCCGCCAAAGATCGAATAATCCGGATTGCGCAAGATGCCGAGCGCAGGCCGGGCTGGCTCCGCTGCGTCGAAACCGTATTCGCGAAAGCCCAAAAAAGTGAAATTGTCGTCCTCGAGCCAGCGTAAGAAATCCTGAATTTCGGCGAGATCGGCGGCTGGCACCGGGGGCGCCGGCGGGCCGGGCAGTGCGTCGAGCAGAGCGCGCAAAGTCTGGCGCATCGGCTGCCAGTCGCCGACCGCAGCGCGGACATCGACAAGGACACCCGCGATGGTCTGCGTGAGCAGGGCCAGATTTGCCGGATCGACCTCGCGGGTGATTTCGACCTGCATCCAAGAATTCGTGCAGGCCCGAGCCACCGGCCTCGCCAAATTCGCGCAGCCTGCCGCTCGGGCTGCGGTCGACCGTCAGCACCGGATGAATGACAAGATGAACCACGCGGTCGCTCGCATTGATCGCGCCGGTCACCGAGTTGACCAGAAACGGCATGTCTTCGTTGACGATCTCGACGATCGTGTGCGGCGACGACCAGCCGTCAGCTACAGCCTCCGGGTTGTAGACGCGGATTTTCGGGTGGCCCGGGTGCCGCCGCCCGGCAAAACGCCACAGCGCCAGCGCGGCGCCGCCCAGATCGCGCGAGCTGCGCGCAGCGACATCGCCCGGGGGGACATGTTCATAGACCGCGGCGATGACCCGCTCCGCCGCGCTGCGGTCAGCCGGGTCGAGCACCTCCTCGGCCACGGCCGCGGCTTTGCGAAGCAGCTTTGCTTTCTTGGCTTCGGCCGGCGGCCTGGTTTCGGCGGCGTTTTCGGAAGCTGCCGGCAGCGTCAGCTCGATCGTATCGGTCATGGAAGTTAGACACTGGCTACTCCACCGCGTTCGGGCAAGGTGCTTAATTGCGTCGAGGATAGGGAGGGATTGGGAGGATGGTGGAAAGTGCCGCCGGACTAGGCGATGATAGCGGCTCGTCACGGCGACGGACGCATGCGCCTGTTCTCTAAGCTTCGCCGCGGTGGTCTCTATCTGCTGCCGCTTGCCGTCCTGCTCGCAGCGATTGGCGCCCGGCTCGTTGCCCCCGATCTGCTCGATCGGCTTTCGCTGATCGCATTCGACCTTTACCAGCGAGCACTGCCGAGGACGCCGGGGAATTCGCCGATCCGCATTGTCGACATCGACGACAAGAGCCTCGCCAAGATCGGCCAGTGGCCGTGGCCGCGTACCGTCGTCGCTCAATTGGTCGACCGCGTGGCGAAAGCAGGGGCTGCCGTGATTGCCTTCGACATCGATTTTGCCGAGCCGGACCGGACTTCCCCCAAATTGCTGCTGCCGCTGATCGCCCAGGAAGGCGTCGACCCGGCAGACGCGGAAAAGCTGCTATCGACGTTGCCCGATCCCGATCAGCGGCTCGCGGCGGCAATGCGCCAGGTGCCGGTGGTGACGGGATTTATTCTGACCGACCAGGGCGGGACGCGGGCGCCCGCGGCGAAAGCCGGATTCGCTTTTGCCGGAGACGATCCGCTCGGGCATGTCGAGAAATTCTCCAGGGTGGTTGCCAACCTGCCCGTGTTAGAGGCGGCAGCCGCCGGCGACGGGTATCTGAACCAGCTTCCCGAATGGGACAACGTAGTCCGCCGGGTCCCGCTGATCCTGTCATTCGACGGCCATCCTTATCCGTCGCTTGTCGCCGAGGCTCTACGCCTTGCGGTCGGCGCCACGACCTATATCGGCCGCGCCGCCGGCGCCAATGGCGAGAAGGATTTCGGCCAGGATACCGGACTGACGGCAATCCGCATCGGCCCGTTGACCGTGCCGACCGACCCAGCCGGTCGGGTCTGGCTGCATTACGCGCCGATCGAGCGCGACCGCACCGTTTCCGCCGCCGCCGTTCTCGCCGGGAAATTCGATCCGGCGCTGTTTGCCGGGCATATCGTCCTGATCGGAACTTCGGCCGCCGGCGTCATCAACGACCTGCAGGCGACGCCGATCTCGGGTGCGGTGCCGGGGGTCGAGATTCACGCCCAGCTGCTCGATGAAATTCTCCAAGGCGATTATCTGACCCGCCCCGATTGGGCGATCGGCGCTGAAATCCTGTTCGCGTTCCTGGTCGGGGCCGGATTGATCTTTGTCCTGCCGAGGATCGGCGCGTTGCCGAGCGCGGTGCTCGGCGGCGTGTCGATTGCTGCGGCGGTCGGCGGGTCGTGGTACGCGTTCAAATATGCCCACCTGCTGATCGACCCGGTCTATCCCTGGGCGGTTTTGACCCTCGTCTATCTGGTCGCGAGCCTGCTCGGCTACCTGCGCACCGAGGCGCGCCAGCGCCAGATCCGCGGCGCTTTCTCGCGCTACATGTCGCCGCATTATGTCGAGGAACTCGCCGCGCACCCGGAAAAGCTCGTGCTCGGCGGCGAGATGCGGGACATGACAATCATGTTCTGCGACATCCGTGGGTTTACCAGCCGCGCCGAGGGGATGAATGCGCAGGCGCTGACCCAGTTCATGAACAGCTTTCTGACGCCGATGACCGAGATCATCACCGAGCGCAAGGGCACGATCGATAAATATATCGGCGATTGCGTCATGGCTTTCTGGAACGCGCCGCTCGACGACCCTGACCATGCCAAAAACGCGGTGCATGCCGCCCAGATAATGCGCCGAAAGCTCCTAGAGTTAAACCATATGTGGCAAGAAGAGGCGGCCGCGGCGGGCAAAGTGTTCCGGCCCGTTCAGATGGGCATCGGCATCAATACCGGAGAATGCTGTGTTGGTAATTTCGGCTCGGAGCAGCATTTCGATTATTCGCTGCTGGGCGACCCGGTCAATCTGGCCTCGCGCCTCGAAGGGCTCGGCAAGGTCTACGGGATCGATCTGATTATTGGCGAAGATACGGCCAAGCGGCTCGACGAGCCCGAGTTGATCGAGGTCGACCTCGTCGCGGTCAAGGGCAAGACGCAAGCCGGCCATGTCTATACGCTGCCGCCGGAAAGGATCGAGGAGGGAGAATTCGCCCATCGCCATTCGGCACTGCTCAGCGCCTATCGCCGTCAGGAGTGGACAGCGGCACTGCATCTGCTCGACGATGGGCGCTTGGCTGCGGCGCGCCATTTGGCACCGGTGTATGATCTCTATCGTCGGCGGATCACTCACTTCCAGACCGAGGCCCCGCCGGCCAATTGGGACGGCGTGTTCACCGCTGAGGAGAAGTGAGCGATCCAGCGATTTTATCTTAACTTGCCAATTCGTGGTAAACTTGCCCAGTTTGTGTCAGTTCGTAACAAAATTGACTTTATTTGCAGCATGTTTTCCGAGATAATTGTCCTAATCGGAGCACAGGCTCCGGAGAGGAACCGCCAGGACGGCCGTTGCCGTCCACGGAGCGAATAAGATGAGTGTCATGGAATTTCAGGTGTGCCGCCGCGGCCGCGAAGCGCGCTGGGTGGTCACGCTCGGCAACGCGGTCTACGGCGCTTATCTCGACAAGGAACAGGCGCTGCTCGACGCGGTCGATGCTGCGCGCGACGCACTTGCGGCCGGCCGAGAAGCGCAAGTGTGGGTCAAGGACCGCGCCAGCGCGGCGCGCGTATTCTGAGCACCGCCGGCTGCGCGATCTTTTCGATTCGCTCGGATTGCGGCAACTGTTGCTAATCGGGCGCGTCAGTCCAATGCCGCGAGCATATCCGCGGTGACGAGCGTGACGCCGCTCTCGCTCCGATAGAATTGTTCGGCGTCGAGATCGGGGTCTTCGCCGATCACCAGTCCCTCCCTGATCCGGCATCCGCGGTCGACAACCACCTTGGTGAGCCGGGCGTGCCGGCCGACTTCGACGTCGGGCAACAGCACCGCTTCGCGCGTCTGCGCGTAGGAATTGACCCGGCAATTCGAGAACATCAGCGAACGTCTGACCGTGCCTCCCGAGACGATGCAGCCGCCCGAGACCATCGAATTGACTGCCATGCCGCGGCGATCATTGTCGTCGAACACGAACTTGGCCGGCGGCAATTGCTGCTGGTAGGTCCAGATCGGCCAGTTGGGGTCATAGATGTCGAGCGAGGGGACCGGCATTACGAGATCGAGATTGGCAGCCCAGTAGGAATTGATCGTACCGACGTCGCGCCAGTAGGAATTGGCCTCTGGGGTCGTCTTGACGCAACTCTCGTCGAATGAATGCGCGACCGCGAGCCCGCGGCGCACGAGTGCGGGAACAATGTCCTTGCCGAAATCATGGCTCGAATCGGGGTCGTCATGGTCACGCTCGAGCTCGGCGTACAGAAACTCAGCGGTGAATGCATAGACGCCCATGCTGACCAGCGCTCGATCGGGCTTGCCGGCCATAGCCGGAGGATGGCGCGGCTTTTCCTGGAAATTGACGATGCGCATGCTGTCGTCGACGGCCATCACCCCGAAATCCGACGCCTGTTCGAGCGGCACCTCGACACAGGCGACAGTGCAATCGGCGCCCCGGTCGACGTGATCGGCCAGCAGATTCGAGTAATCCATCTTGTAGATGTGGTCCCCGGCCAACACCAGGAAGTAAAGCGGGTTCGCCGCCCGCAGAATATCGTAGTTCTGATGAACCGCGTCGGCGGTGCCGCGGTACCACGTCGCCTCGTCGAGCCGTTGCTGGGCCGGCAGCAAATCGAGAAATTCGTTCATCTCCGGGCGCAGAAACGACCAGCCCATTTGCAAGTGACGCAGCAGGCTGTGAGCCTTGTATTGGGTCAGAACCGCGATTCGCCTCACTCCGGAATTCAGGCAATTCGACAGGGTAAAATCGATCAGGCGGAATTTCCCGCCGAAAAATACCGCGGGCTTGGCGCGGCGGTCGGTTAGCTGCTTGAGCCGGCTGCCGCGGCCGCCGGCTAGAACCAGGGCGAGCGTCTGCGACGCCAACTTCTGCTGAATGCGCGAGCCCGAAAGCATCTTTGCCTCCTCCCGCCTCGGCCCAATTGGCGCGCTGGCTGCAAGACTAGCATAGGAACGCGAACGACCGTAACACCGGTGAGCCGCTGCACGCCAACAGCGGCTGCCCCTGATTCGCTCCCCCGGTCAGAGAATGAACTTCGACAGATCGGCGTTTTGCGCGAGGGTGCCGACCTGGTCGCGGACATAGGCGCGGTCGATCTGAACCAGAGTGCCGTTGGGCCGGTCGGACGCGGTAAAGCTGATCTCTTCCAAGAGCCGCTCGAGAATCGTGTGCAGACGCCGCGCACCGATATTTTCCACTGCGGTGTTGATCTCCTCGGCCAGCAGCGCCAGTTCGTCGATCGCCGCCTCGTCGAAATCGAGGGTGATCCCTTCCGTTGCCAGCAATGCCTTGTATTGCTTGATCAGGCTCGCTTCGGGCTCGACCAGGATACGGCGAAAATCGTCGCGGTCGAGCGGCTTCAGCTCCACGCGGATCGGCAGCCTTCCCTGCAATTCGGGCAGCAGATCGGAGGGCTTCGACTGGTGGAAGGCACCCGAGGCGATGAACAAAATGTGATCGGTCTTGACCGCGCCGTGCTTGGTCGCGACCGTCGTGCCTTCGATCAGCGGCAGCAAATCGCGTTGCACACCCTCGCGGCTGACGTCGGGCGCGCCGCCGCCGGCGCGCTCGCCGCGGCCGCTGATCTTGTCGATCTCGTCGATGAAGACGATGCCGTTCTGTTCGACCGCGCCGATCGCCTCGCGCACGATCCGTTCCTGATCGAGGAGCTTGTCGCTCTCTTCGGCAAGCAGCACGCCGTGGCTGTCGGCGATCGTCATCTGCTTCGGTTTCGAGCGCGTGCCGAAGGTTTTGCCGAAGATGTCGCCGAGGTTGAGCATGCCCATTTGCGCACCCGGCATGCCCGGGATCTCAAAGGTAGGCAGGTTGGCCGCGGCACTTTCCTGCACCGCGATTTCGATTTCGCGGTCGTCGAGCAGCCCTTCGCGCAATTGCTTGCGGAATTTCTGGCGCGTATCGGCGCTCGCGGACGCTCCGACAAGCGCGTCCAGCACCCGGTCTTCGGCGGCCATTTCGGCTTTGGGTTCGACCTCTTTGCGCAGCCGCTCGCGGGTCATCGCGATCGCGATCTCGACCAGGTCGCGCACGATCTGCTCGACGTCGCGGCCGACATATCCGACCTCGGTAAACTTGGTCGCCTCGACCTTGACAAACGGCGCTTGCGCAAGCCGGGCGAGGCGGCGGGAGATTTCGGTCTTACCGCAGCCGGTCGGGCCGATCATCAGGATGTTCTTGGGCAGCACCTCTTCGCGCAGTTCGGGCGTCAGCTGCTGGCGGCGCCAGCGATTTCTAAGGGCGATCGCCACGGCGCGCTTGGCGTCGTGCTGGCCGACGATATAGCGGTCGAGTTCGGAGACGATTTCGCGCGGGCTGAAGGAAGGCATTGGGGCGTCAGTCGCCGAGTTTCTCTAAGGTGATCTTGTCGTTCGTATAAATACAGATCCCGGCGGCGATGACCATCGCGCGGCGTGCGATTTCCTCTGCATCGAGACCGTCGATGTCGATCAGCGCTCGCGCCGCGGCGAGCGCGTAGCCGCCACCCGAGCCGATGCCGATGATCCCGTCCTCGGGTTCGAGGACATCGCCGGTTCCCGACAGGATCAAGGATACGCTCTTGTCCGCCACGGCCATCATCGCTTCAAGGCGGCGCAGATAGCGGTCGGTGCGCCAATCCTTGGCAAGCTCGACGCAGGCGCGCGGCAGCTGGCCGGAAAACTGCTCCAGCTTCGCTTCGAGCCGCTCGAATAGCGCGATTGCGTCGGCAGTCGCACCGGCAAAGCCGGCGATCACCGAACCGCCGGCCAGCCGCCGCAGCTTGCGGGCGTTCGACTTCATCACCGTCTGGCCCATGGTCACCTGGCCATCGCCCGCGACCACCACTTGGCTTCCCTTGCGCACGCACAGGATCGTGGTGCCGTGCCATAGGCTGGTGTCGAAGTGATCCATGCGCCTTCAAGGAGCTGGTATTGCGGAGGCCCGATATTCGGAAGCCGGGTTCGGAAGACTGAAATGTGGGCGCGGCCCGTACATGGTCAACCCGACCGTCCGACAGTGGCAACCCTGCGGCAAAAACGCTAAATAGACGGTGTCGCGGTCCAGCGGCGATACGGAGGACAGCATCGTGCGGGTAGCCACGGTCGAACGCAATACCAAGGAGACCCAGATCAATGGCCGGGTCGATCTCGACGGCAACGGCACCGCCGCAATATCGACCGGCATCGGGTTTCTCGATCACATGCTCGAACAGTTGGCCAAGCACAGCCTGATCGACATCGATCTGCGGGCGGTCGGCGATCTGCATATCGACTTTCATCACACCACCGAAGACACCGGCTATGTCGTCGGCCAGGCGGTGTCGAAGGCGCTCGGCCGCCGCGCCGGCATAGCGCGCTACGGGCATGCGGTGGTCCCGATGGACGAAACTTTGACGCGGGTCAGCCTAGACGCCTCGAACCGCCCCTACCTGGTCTGGAAGGTCGCGTTTACCCGGCCGAAACTCGGCGAGATGGATACTGAGTTGTTCAAGGAATGGTTCCAGGCTTTCGCTCAGTCGGCAGGCGTCACCTTGCACGTCGAGAACTTATACGGTGAGAACAACCACCATATCGTCGAATCCTGCTTCAAGGGTCTGGCGCGGGCGTTGCGCCAGGCAGTCGAAATCGACCCGCGGCGGCAGGATGCGGTCCCTTCGACCAAGGGCGTTCTCGGCGGCACTCTTTAATGATCGTCTCAATCGTCGATTACGGCTCGGGCAATCTGCGCTCCGCGGCAAAGGCGTTCGAGCGCGCGGCGTTGGAGGCTGAGGTTGCGGCCGAGATCAGGGTGACGAGCCTGCCCGAAATCGTCGCCGCCGCCGACCGGGTCGTCCTCCCCGGGGTCGGCGCCTTTGCCGATTGCCGGCGAGGGCTTGCCGCGGTCAACGGCCTCGAACAGGCGCTGAACGAGGCGGTAACGTTGCGCGGGCGCCCGTTTCTCGGGATTTGCGTCGGCATGCAGCTGATGGCGGATTGCGGCTTGGAGTTCGAGACTGTCGACGGCCTGGGCTGGATCGGTGGTCAGGTGGTGGCGATCGAGCCTGCGGACCCGGCCTTGAAGATCCCTCATATGGGCTGGAACGAGATTGTACCACGGGCAGCGCACCCGTTGCTCGCCGGGTTGGATGCGGGCGCGCACGCATATTTCGTCCATAGCTATCATTTCCGATTGAGCGATCCGGAGGACCTGGTCGCCGTCGCCGATTACGGCGGGCCGATCGCCGCGGTCGTCGGGCATGGTAATCTGGCCGGGACCCAATTCCATCCCGAGAAGAGCCAGCAAGCCGGGCTGCGGCTGATCGGCAACTTTCTGCAGTGGCGCCCATGAGCGATGGGGGCAAGACCGCCGCGGCGATTTCGGTCGAGCGGCTCACCCGGTATTCCGGCAACGATCTCGATGATTTGTGCGAGGCGACCGAAAGCGCCATCATTGAGGGCGGCGGGTTCGGCTGGCTCAAGCCGCCGCCGCGTCAGGTCCTGGAAAATTACTGGAAGGGGGTGTTGCTCGTCCCCGAGCGCCGGCTCGTGGCTGGCCGCCTGGATGGGGTCGTCGCCGGCTCGGCGCAGCTGGGCCGTGCCCCGCGCAACAACGAGGCGCAGGCGTTCGCGGGAACATTGACCAGCGCTTTCGTCGCGCCGTGGGCGCGCGGTCACGGACTTGGCCGAGGGATCGTGCTCGAGGTCGAGCGCCTTGCCAGTGAATTGGGACTCGCCGTCCTGAACCTAGATTTGCGCGACACGCAAAAGGCTGCGATCGGCCTCTATGAAAGCTTAGGCTATCGCCGCTGGGGCACCCATCCGGTGTATGCGCGGGTCGGTGTACGAATTCGTGCCGGGCCACTATTACTACAAACTGCTCGACGACGATCCGGCACGTCCGTGATCCTCTATCCGGCGATCGACCTCAAAGACGGCGCCTGCGTCCGCTTGGTACGCGGCGAGATGACGACCGCCACGGTGTTCAACGACGACCCTATGGCGCAAGCGCGACTGTTTGCGGATGCGGGCTTTGCCTGGCTGCACATTGTCGATCTGAATGGTGCCTTTGCTGGCCATTCGATCAACGGGGCGGTGGTGACGGCAATCCGCGAAGCCGTCGGACTGCGCATTCAATTGGGCGGCGGTATCCGCGATCTGCCCGCGATCGAGCATTGGCTGAGCCTCGGGATCGATCGCGTTGTGCTCGGCACCGCGGCGGCGCGCGACCCCGGATTGGTTCGGCGCGCAGCCGCCGAATACCCGGAGGCGATCGCGGTCGGCATCGATGCGCGCGACGGACAGGTCGCGGTCGCCGGCTGGGCCGAGACCGCTGAGATCGGTGTCGTCGAGCTCGCGTGCCGTTTCGAGGATTGCGGTGTGGCGGCGATTATCCATACCGACATCGCCCGCGACGGCGTGCTTGGCGGGGTCGATGCCGCGGCGACAGCCGATCTGGCGCGCCGGGTTGGGGTCCCGGTCATCGCCTCGGGCGGGGTTGCCTCGCTCGCAGACCTCGCCGCGCTAAAGGCGTACGAGGCCGACGGCATCGCCGGAATTATTTGCGGGCGCGCGCTTTATGACGGGCGGCTCGACCCGAAGGCGGCATTGCGCCTGGTCGCGGAGAGCCCGGCATGCTGAAAATGCGCGTCATCCCCTGTCTCGATGTCAAGGACGGGCGGGTGGTTAAGGGCGTCAACTTTATCGATCTTGTTGATGCGGGCGATCCGGTGGCTCAGGCGCGGTTTTACGATCGCGAAGGCGCCGACGAGTTGTGCTTCCTCGACATCACCGCGAGCGCCGAGGGGCGCGACACCCTTTATGATGCGGTTCGCCGCACCGCCGAAGAATGCTTTATGCCGCTTACCGTTGGTGGTGGCGTGCGCACCGTTGAGGATATCCGACGTTTATTGCTCGCCGGCGCCGACAAAGTGTCGATCAATACCGCCGCCGTGGCGCGCCCCGATTTCGTCCGCGAGGCCGCGCAGAAATTCGGCAGCCAGTGCATCGTCGTTGCGATCGACGCAAAAGCGTCGGCGCCAGACCGCGCCGAGCGCGCGCGCTGGGAGGTCTTCACCCATGGCGGGCGGCGGCAGACCGGTATCGACGCGGTCGAATGGGCGCGCCGGCTCACCGATTATGGCGCTGGCGAAATCCTGCTGACCTCGATGGACCGGGACGGAACCAAATCGGGTTTCGATATCGCCCTGACGCGCGCTGTCGCTGACGCCGTTCGGGTGCCGGTCATTGCCTCGGGCGGGGTCGGCACGCTCGACCATCTGGTCGAGGGGATTAGAGAAGGTCATGCGACCGCGGTGCTCGCCGCCTCGATTTTTCACTTCGGAACCTGGCGAATTGGTGAGGCCAAGGCGCGGCTCGCCGCCTGCGGTATCCCAGTGCGGAGATAAGCCATGCCAAAGGATCTGGGAGTCACCCTCGATCGCCTCTGGACTGTCATTCGTTCGCGACGCGGCACTGATCCGCAGACTTCGTATACCGCTCGGCTGTTCGCCCGCGGCCGCACCAAGATTGCTCAAAAGCTCGGTGAGGAGGCTGTCGAGGCGGTGATCGAGGGTGTGCGGGGCGACTCCGCGAAGCTCGTCGGCGAGAGCGCCGATCTCCTCTATCACCTGATGGTTTTGTGGGCCGATGTCGGCGTCTCGCCTGGCGACGTCGCTGCCGAGTTGATCCGGCGTGAGGCCAAGTCCGGGATCGACGAGAAGCGCGGCCGGGCAAACATCTGAGCGCATCCAGCATGAAGCGGAGAAGGCATGGCCTACGATCGCAACAATGTGTTCGCCCGCATCCTGCGTGGAGAGATTCCCTGCAGCAAAGTCTACGAGGATCAGTACGTTTTTGCCTTCCGCGATATCAACCCGCAGAGCCCGACACATATTTTGGTGATCCCTAAGGGAGAATACCTCTCATTCGATGATTTCTCGGAGAAAGCTTCGGCGGAGCAGGTGACTGCCCTGATCCGCGCCGTCGGGACTATCGCCCGGGCGGAGGGGGTGGCCGAAACCGGCTATCGAATTCTCGCCAATACCGGCCCCGCCGCCCACCAGGAGGTGCCGCATTTTCACGTGCATGTCTTTGGCGGTCGCGACTTGCACGGCATGCTGCCGCGCGGGTGACGAGCTGCGGGCGGCGAAGCGCCTCCTTTCGCAGATCGCGTTCAAAGGGCCCGAGAGTCCCGGGCTAGCTGGTGACGGCCGCCTTAACCTGCGCGAATATCAACGTCCTTGGTCTCGCGCAGGAACAGCACGCCGATCACCAAGGTCATCGCCGCAATCGCGATCGGGTACCACAGCCCGTTGTATATGTTGCCGGTCGCGGCCACGATCGCAAAGGCGATCGCCGGCAGAAAGCCCCCGAACCAGCCGTTGCCTAAATGATAAGGCACGGAGACCGCAGTGTAGCGGATGCGGGTTGGAAACATCTCAACCAACATTGCCGCAATCGGGCCGTAGACAAGTGTCACATAAATTACCAGGATGACCAGGAGAACGATGACCATAGCGTGGTTGATCTGCGCTGGATCGGCTTTTGCCGGGTAGCCCGCAGTTTTGAGCGCCTGGGTCAACGATTTGGCGAACGCTGCGGTTTTTGCCGCCGTATCAGGCCCTTTCGCGTCATAACTCGGAATTGCGGTTTGCCCAACCTTGATTTGTGCCACCGTTCCTGATGGTGCGGTTTCGTTGCTATAGGGAATGCCGCGCGTGACGAGCGCGCTCTTGGCGACATCGCAAGAACTCGTAAACTTCGACGTCCCGACCGGGTTGAATTGCAGCGAGCATTCGCCGGGGTCGGCAATTACGACGACCGGCGCGGTGGCGACGGCGGCCTCCAGGGCTGGGTTGGCGTAATGGGTGATGGCCTTGAACAGCGGCAAATAGGTTATGACCGCGAGCAGACAACCCAGCATGATAATAGGCTTCCGGCCGACCCGGTCGGACAGCCAGCCAAATAGAATGAACCCCGGCGTGCCGATCGCCAGTGCCGCGGCGATCATCAGGATCGCTGTCCTTGGATCGACCTTCAGGGTCTGAGTCAGGAAAAAGAGAGCGTAGAACTGCCCAGCATACCAGACCACGGCCTGCCCCGCGGTGCCGCCGAATAACGCAAGTAGGACAAGCCGCAGGTTATGGCCCTCGGTGAGAGCCTCGGTCAATGGGGCGGTCGATCCCCGCCCTTCTTCCTTCATGCGCTGAAATAGCGGCGATTCGTTGAGGCGGAGGCGGATGTAGACCGAGATCGCAAGCAGAACGATCGATAGCAGGAATGGGATACGCCAGCCCCAATCATCAAAACCCTTGGCGTCGATCCATTCGCGGCAGGCGAGAATGACCAGCAAAGACAGTAAGATGCCGAGCGTCGCCGTCGTTTGGATCCATGAAGTATAGAACCCGCGCTTGCCGTGCGGCGCGTGTTCTGCAATGTAAACAGCCGCTCCGCCGTATTCGCCGCCGAGCGCCAGACCTTGCAGTAGGCGCAGCAAGATCAGGATCACCGGAGCCGTCAACCCGATCGCTGTGTATCCTGGCAATAAGCCGACCAAGAAGGTCGACAGGCCCATTATCGTGATCGTGATCAGAAAAGTGTATTTGCGGCCCACGAGATCGCCGATCCGGCCAAACAGCAGGGCGCCAACTGGCCGCACCGCGAAACCCGCGGCAAAAGCGAGCAAGGCGAAGATATAGCTGGCGGTCGGGTTGACCCCGGAAAAGAACACCTTGCCGATCGTCGCCGCGAGCGATCCGTAAAGGTAAAAGTCATACCATTCGAAGACCGTCCCCAGCGAGGACGCAAAAATCACCGTGCGCTCTTCGCCCGTCATCCCCCCTGTCAGGCCGCGTGGCGCAGCCGACACGTTGGCCATCGGTTCCTCCCCCGTCTGCTTTACCCTCTATCGCATCTGCCGATGACCTCGCGAACCACGCGAGCCGGCTCTTGACCGGGAAAATGGTAGCCTAACAAAGGAACACAAAAAAGCGAATTGGATCAACCACCGGGTAAAATGCCGGACTTGCCCGCCGCCAAGCCGCTGCGTTCGGCGAAGAGCACAGACGCGTCTTCGATCACTCCACTCACTATGTATTATATGTATTATTCAAAATGGCGCGCATCGCGTCTGGTATCGGCTCGTCGAGGATATGATCGTAGAGTTCGTGGAGCAGATCCTCGCCGCAGGTTTTGCCGTCGAGGAAGGCGACGATGCGCCCCCGAACCGCGGACTCGGATAGGCTGCCGGCGAGAACAGCCCTGCGAGCCAACGCCGCAACTTCGTTGCCGCATCGATCGTCACACATTGTAACCAACCCTGTGTTTCTGAGGCTGATTGTCGAATCCCTTCGGCAAGCGCGCCTCGTTGATGACAAAATTCCAACAATTTGTAACACACATCGATCCAGGCTAAAGCGCCTGCAAGGTATGTGCAATTTGCATGGAACCTAAGAAAATGCCGGAAATCGGACGGCTTCCAGGCGGCAGGGAAGCCGTCGGCTCGATGCGCCGGTGACCGACGACATAGTCTCACGGATGCATCGGAGAAACCATCAATGCGCGGAATAAGCATGCAGTTCAATATTGTAGCCGCTATCGCGTTGCTCGCGCTGGCGGCGGCGGTCGGCGCGGCCAGCGCGCAAACCGTGAGGTTCGGCACCGACTGGAAGGCCGAGGCCGAGCATGGCGGGTATTATGAGGCGATCGCCACCGGCATCTACCGGCGCCACGGTCTTGATGTCCAACTGCGCCAAGGCGGACCCCAGGTAAACCATGCGCAATTGCTCGCCGCGGGCCGGCTTGATTTCAACATAGCGACGAATTCCTTTGTTCCGCTCAATTTTGTAAGAGAAAAAATCCCGATGGTCGCGGTAGCCGCGATCTTCCAAAAAGATCCGTCCGTGTTGATCGCCCATCCGGGGCGAGGGAACGACAGTTTCGCCGCGCTCAAGGGCAAGCCGATCATGATCGGCTCGGATACCCGGGTCGGCAGCTGGATCTTTCTGAAAAAGAAATTCGGCTACACCGACGACCAGATCCGACCCTACACCTTCAGCGTGGCGCCGTTTCTCGCCAATCCCGGGGCGATCCAGCAGGGTTATCTTACGAGCGAGCCGTTCACGATCGAACAAACGGGGGTAAAGCCGATTGTTCTGTTGATCGCCGACGCCGGGTACTCGAGCTACGCTTCGTTGATCGAGACCTCGCAACAGCTCGTTGGCGAAAACCCTGATCTGGTGCAGCGCTTTGTCGATGCGAGCATCGAGGGATGGGTCAATTACCTTTATGGCGATCCAGCGCCGGCGAACGCGCTGATAAAGCGCGACAACTCGGAGATGACCGACGCGCTGCTCGCCTATGGCATTGCGAAAATAAAGGAATACGGCATTGTCGACAGCGGCGACGCCAAGAAATACGGGATCGGGGCAATGACCGATGCGCGCTGGCGCGATTTCTTCGACACAGTGGCGGGCACCGGCGTCTATCCGACGGACATGGACTATAAAAAAGCGTTCACGCTGCAATTCGTCGACAAGAAAGTCGGGATGCGGCCCTGACCGCTTTGCCGACGCCGGGTATAGTTGCGGGCGCTGCGCCGCTTGTGTCGCTGCGCGGCATCGCCAAGCGATTCGGCACCGGGGTGACCGCGCTCGAGCCGATCGATCTCGATATCGGCCGCGGTGAGTTTCTAAGCCTGGTGGGCCCTTCGGGCTGTGGCAAGACCACGCTGTTGCACATCATCGCCGGGTTGACCCAACCCAGCGCCGGCGAGCGCCGTCTCGCGCTGCAGCCGGACGGTGCTGGACGCCCGGGGCGCGGGCGCATCGGCTTCGTCTTTCAGGACCCGACCCTGATGCCATGGAGCACGGTGACCGGCAACGTGCTGCTGCCGTTCCGTCTGGCCGGGCATATCGGCCCGGCCGAACGTGAGCGCGCTGCCGCCGAGATCCGCGCAGTCGGCCTCGCTGGCTTCGAGCGCGCCTATCCGCGGCAGCTTTCGGGAGGGATGCGCATGCGCGTCTCGATCGCCCGCGCGCTGGTCACCGACCCCGACCTGTTGCTGCTCGACGAACCCTTTGCCGCGCTAGACGAGATCACCCGGATGGCGATCAATGACGACCTGCTGCGACTGTGGGTAAGCCGCCGGCCGACGATCGTGTTCGTCACCCACAGCGTCTTCGAATTGGTCTATCTGTCGACCCGCATCGCGGTGATGACGTCGCGGCCGGGTCGGATCGCCGCCGAACTTTCTATCGACCTCCCGCAGCCGCGCGAACGAGCGCTGCGCACCGCGCCGGCCTATGCCGCGATCTGCGCCGCGGTATCGGGCCATCTGGCGCAGGCGATGGCGGAAGAAGCGACCCGATGAGGCGGCGCGGGCAGTGGTGGCGACTGGCTGCGCCGCTGGCGGTCGGCGCGGCGCTGCTCGTTTTGTGGGAGGCGGTAGTCCGGATCGAGCAAATTCCGGTCTACATCCTGCCCGGCCCGCTCGCCATCGGCAAAGCGCTGTGGACCGATGGGCCCAGCCTGCTCGGCTCGCTGCTGGTAACCCTGCGCATCACCCTGGCGGCGCTCGCCGCGGCGGCATTGCTCGGCGGCGGAATAGCACTGTTGTTCTCGCTGTCGCGGCTGTTGGAGATCAGCCTCTTTCCCTATGCCGTGATCCTGCAAGTGACGCCGATCGTGGCGATAGCACCGCTGATCATCATATGGGTACAGCAGCCGTTTTTGGCATTGCTGGTGTGCGCCTGGATCGTCGCGTTTTTTCCGATCGTCTCGAATACCACGGTCGGGCTGAACAGCGCCGACCGCAACCTGGTGGCGCTGTTCCGCCTCTACGGCGCCTCGCCGGCGCAGACCCTGCGCTATCTGAAGCTGCCGACGGCACTTCCTTATTTTCTCGCGGGGCTGAGGATCAGCGGCGGGCTGGCGCTGATCGGCGCCGTCGTCGCCGAATTCGTCGCCGGCACCGGCGGCACCGAAACTGGGCTCGCCTTCCGCATCCTCGAAGCCGGTTACCGGTTGGCGATCCCTCGCCTGTTCGCCGCGCTGTTCCTGCTGTCGGCGACCGGCATCGCGATCTATCTGGTCATCGATTGCCTGTCGCGGCTGCTGTTGCGCCATTGGCACGAAAGCGCGATCGAGGACCAGGAGGAATGAGCAGGAAACCGCTGGTCCCGCGCCGAGGCCGATCGGGTTCAGCCGCGGCCGACGAACGGCATCTTGGTCGCCATCACGGTCAGGAACTGGACGTTGGCCTCGGGCGTCACGGTCGACATGAACACGACCGCGCGCGCGACGTTCTGCACATCCATCGTCGGCTCCTCGATGACCGCGCCGTTGGCCTGCGGCACGCCGCGCTGCATGCGCTGGGTCATCTCGGTCAACGCGTTGCCGACATCGATCTGGCCGCAGGCGATGTCGTATTTACGGCCGTCGAGCGAGGTCGACTTGGTCAGCCCGGTGATCGCGTGCTTGCACGAGGTGTAGGCGACCGAATTCGGCCGCGGCACATGCGCCGAGATCGAGCCGTTGTTGATGATCCGCCCGCCCATCGGCTTCTGGTCCTTCATGATCTTGAAGGCTTCCTGGGTGCACAGGAACGAGCCGGTCAGGATCGAGTCGACGACCGCCTGCCAGCGCTCGAACGGCAGTTCCTCGATCGGCGCCGCGGCGCCGAAGCCGGCATTGTTGAACAGCACGTCGAGCCGGCCGTAGGTCTCCTTGGTCTTGGCGAATAACGCGCGCGACCGAGTTCGGGATCGCCGACATCGGTCGGCACGCCGAGCGCCTTGCCCTGCATCCCCTCGATCTCGCTGACGACCGCCTGCAACGGCTCCGGCCGGCGCCCGGCGACGACGACCGCAAACCCCTCCCTGGCGAGCGCCAAGGCCGAGGCCTTGCCGATGCCGCTGCCCCCGCCGGTAACCAGCGCCACCTTGCCGTTCGAATTCATCTTGCCGTTCTCCTGCTGCAAACGTTCGATGTCCCTGGCGCCACGGTATCAGCTTATCCGGCCTACGCTCCAGCGGGTTGCGGATGATGTTCTGCCATGGACGAATTCCCGTGAACCGGGAAAACAACCGCGAAATTTTCGATTTCGCCGATTTAGGACTCGATTTGCTCCGAAAATGAGATGCGAATTCAATGTCTTGTGATCAAATTCCCGTCGCTTCTTAACCGGGAATTTTTATCGGCTTACACGGGAAATAAATCGAGACAACCGGGAATTAGAACCCCATCCGGCCAATCCGCCATCGGCATCTGTCCCCATCGCCTACGGCCCGCACAGTCGCCGCAATCGTTTGCAGGATGTCATGCAAATGGGGCAATTTTCGGGGTCCGCTGGCCGAGATATAGGTTCTCGAAGGGACCTTAAAGCTCCCCCGCAGTACAGCGTGACCCCAGATTTGCAGGCACGTTGATGCATCGACTTCCGCAAGCTGGAGTTGGCGCCTGCCTTAAGATGATCAGAGCCACATACGGAGGAAGCTCATGTCCGAACCTGAACAGTATGCCGCGATCGGCAAGCTCGCGGGTAAGGTCGCTGTCATTACCGGCGGTAGCACGGGCATCGGTCTCGGCATCGCCGAGCATTTTGCCAAGGAAGGCGCGCGGGTATTCATCACCGGCCGCCATCAATCCGAACTCGACAAGGCGGCCGCTGCGATCGGCGGCAATGCGGCTGCAATTCAAGGCGATACGACAAATCTCGCCGACCTCGACCGCATCTACGCCACCGTCAAGACCCAGGCCGGGCATATCGACGTGCTGGCGGCAAACGCCGGTGTCTATGAATTCGCTAAGCTCGGGGAGATCACCGAGGAACATTTCGACAGGACGTTCAACACGAACGTGCGCGGCCTGTTGTTTGCCGTGCAGAAGGCGTTGCCGTTGCTCGGCAAAGGTTCCTCGGTGATCCTGACCGGCTCGATGGTGTCGATCAAAGGCTTTGCCGCCGCTTCAGTGTACGACGCGACAAAGGCCGCGATACGCTCGTTTGCCCGCGGCTGGATCGTCGACCTCAAGGGGCGCGACATCCGGGTCAACGTGTTGAGCCCCGGCTACACGGCGACCCCCGGCCTTGCCCATTTCCTGACGGATGAGCAACAGGCCGAAGCCGTCGCCTCGGTGCCGCTTGGTCGCATCGGCACACCGGACGACCTCGGCAAGGCGGCGGTATTCCTTGCCTCCGACGACAGCGCCTACGTCAACGGGATCGAGCTTTTCGTCGATGGTGGTGCAGCGCAAATTTGAGTGTCCCCCTCAGGCCTGCTGGATCGGGTATTTCGCGAAGATCTCCTCGATCCGCTTGAACGCCTTGTCGATCGCCGCTTCCGGCGCCATCCCCGCCTTGATGACATCGAATTCGGCGATGCTGAACAGATGCTCGGAATTGACTTGGGCAATGGCCGGGTTGAACACCTCGTGGATCGGCAGTGTCGCACCAAGCAGCGCAACCTGGGTAAATGCTTCGCGGTGCGGGTCCTCCTTGAGCCAGAACGGGTCGCTTTTGGCGATCTCGGGCACCGGTATCATCCAACGGCCGAGTCCGCCTTTTAGATACTCGTTCAGCACTTTCGGCTGGACTGCGTATTTGATGAATTCCTTGGCCACCGCGACGTTTTTCGCCCCTTTCGGGATCACCGGACCAATGAGCGCGACTTGGCTTGGGAGCGGCTTGCCGTCATTGCCTAGGGGCAGGCCGCGGGTCACGATATCATCATAAAGCTCTTTCTTGTCATAGACAGCGATCTCGGTCGAGATCGTGCCATCGAAATCCATCACCATCAGCTTGGAATGAAAGGCGTTGTTGTCGTCGGCATCGTTCCAGTTGACGCAGCTCGGCGGCACATAGCCGTCCTTGAAAGGGCCGGTCAGCTGCTCGATCGCCTTCACCGCCGCCGCGCGCACCCGCGGATCATTGGTGTGGAGCCTGCCGTCGGGCGTGACGAGATCCTTGCCGCCATGGGCAATCAGGAACGCGTTGAAGATGTTGATCGGGTCGTTGCCGCTGGCGGTCAGCTGATAGCCGTAGGCATGGATATTGCGCATCCCCTGCGCGCGCAATTTGTCCTGCACCGGCCTGAAGAAATCTAGAAAGGCATCCCAGGTGTTAGGAATATCGGAGACCTTGTAGCCTGCCTTCTCGATCAGCGACCCCCAGATATGGAATGGAACGCCATTGATCTTCATCGGCGCCATGTAATAGCTGCGCTGTTTCTTGGTGTTGTTGTAGAGAAAGCAGGAATTGATAGCGACCGAGACGAAATCCGCTTTCTGGGCTTCGACGATGTCGCCAATATCCACGAGCTTGTCGTCCCAGGAGCTCAACGGGGCGAACTCGCGGTCGTAGACTTCAATTACGTCCGGGACGCCGCCGCCGGTGACCGCCGAGATGGCCTTCCGGCCTAGTGCCGCAAACGGAATAATGCTGTAGTCAATTTTATTGCCGCTCGTCTTTTCGTATTCGGCCGCCATCTTCTTAAAGGCGGCATCTTCCTCCTTGGCAAAGCCCTGCTGCCACCACACCTCGGCGGTCGTGGCCGCGGCGTTGGCGATCAGGGGTCGCGCCAATGCCCCGGTCATGCCAAAGGCGAGGGAACCGCGAAGCAGCGAACGCCGCGTCAGAATGTTCATTCCCGTCTCCTCCCGGTCGCGCCTGCAGCCTATGGGAGAAAATCTGGCTTAAGTTCAGCTGACATACCATAGTGCTACGACCCTCGCGCACAAATTTCGGCGCCAACATTCGAGCGGGCTTTGAAGACGGTTTGAGCTTGATATTTTTCGCGCATGCCAAAAAGCGTCCCCCCGAGCCCCGACCACCGCGATCATGACGCTCCTCATTAATCGAGAGGCGACCAGCGAAAATGTCGTCTGGCCTCTGACGAGATCGTGGCTTGCGCCCGATCCGCTTGTTCTAGACGCATTCGGCGGCCAAAGTGCATCGATGCCACCAGAGGCGCCCGTTTCAACCTGCTGCGGTGCAGTATCGCCTCAAAATCGCTCTGGCGAGGTGGGATTGACATGTCCGCACCGGTAACATCGGCAGATCTTGGGCCGCTGCGGCCCCCGAGGGAGCGATTGCTCTCGGCGCTCTCCCAACTCATCCCCGGACTGCGGGGCCGCCTGCTCCTCGCCTTTATCGCGATTAGCCTCTTCGTCGTCGCCGCTGCCGCGGCGGGTCTCTACGCGCTGCGTGATGTCGAGCGGAGCCTGGACCGGATCACTGCCGAGACCTTGCCAGTGGCGCTGGACGCTCGAGAGCTTTTGCGCAAAAGCGAGAAAATCGTGGGCATCGGTCCAGCGCTGGTGAACGCTAGCAATGCGAAGGAGACGGAAGCACTGACGAGCCGGGTACGGGACGAGCAGGCGGATCTGTCGACGATCCTTGCTCGTCTGAGCGGCGCAAACCTCGATCCCGGCGCGCTCGACGAGATCAGCGATGCAACGGCTCGTCTCAACCGCAATCTGGACCTGATGTGGGTCGCCTGGTCGGATGGGATGGCGGCCGCTGATCGCATAAGGAGCGGGTTCAACGAGGTCCTCTTGGCATACCGGCAGTTCGGCAATACCTGGCGGCCGCGGTTTGCCGATCTGAGCAGCCGGATTGCTCGGCTGCGGCTAGCGATGCCCTCGACTAGCACGGGCCCGGAGGAACGGCCAGTCGTCCACGACCAGTTCGACCAGGCGATGGCAGCCCTGCTGGTGCTCGACAAGATCCAGAGCGAGGCCGGCAACGCGTTCGAGCTGATCAGTCGCGCCGCCAGCGCTTCGGACACGACCGAGCTCGATAAGCTGGAAGCTCAGGCGCGCCAGTCGATCCGCGCGCTGGATGGTCTCGTATCGCAAGTCGACCTCGACATCTCATCGGAACTGGTCAAACAGCTCAATGGGCTGCAAACCGCTGTGACCGGCGCAGAGAGCATCTTCAGCTGGGTGCGCAAGGCGATGGCGGCCAAGGTCGAGAGCCGACGGCTGGTTGAAGAGAATCAGGCGCTCTCGGTCCGGTTGAAAATGGCAATCGACAAGCTGGTCGCATTCTCGCGGCTAGAGATCGATGGCGCCAACGCGCAGGCGGTCCGCGTGCAAGCCGTTGGACAAAACGTTCTTCTCGCAGTCGCCGCGCTGAGCTTGGTGTCCTCTTTTTTGATCGTGTGGCTCTACGTCGGGCGCCGCATCGTCTCACGGCTTACTCGGCTCAGCAGCAATATGGCAGTGATCGCCGGCGGCGGGCGCGATCTAATCATTGACACTCAGGGCTCCGACGAAGTGTCCGCGATGGGCCGCGCGGTCGAGGTTTTCCGCCAGCATGCGATCGAACGTGACGCGCTCCTCGCCGAGCGCGCCGAGGCGGCGGCACGGTTGGAGCGGCTGGTCGAAGAGCGCACCGAGGAGCTGGCACAGCGCCAAGCCGAATTGCGCATCACCTTCGAAAATATGGGTGATGGCGTGGCGATGTTCGACCAAGCGCTGCGGCTGGCGGCGTGGAACCGCAATTTCCAGGAGATTTTAGATCTGCCTGATGCGTTCCTCGCCGAGCCGCGAAGTCATGCGGAATATATCTTTTATCTCGCTGAGCGCGGCGAATTCGGCGCGGCGGCCGAGCCTGAGGCCGAGCTTCGCCGCCTCACCGAGCGGAGCGGAGAGCACTACGTGTTCGAGCGCACCCGTCCGGATGGACGAGTGCTCGAAGTTCGTCATAACCCGGTGCCGGCAGGCGGTTTTGTGCTGATCTATGCCGATATCTCGGAGCGCAAGAGAAGCGAGACGGAGATCAGAGCGGCCCGAGATGCGGCAGAAGAAGCCAGCCGCAGGATCGAGGCCGCCTATCACGAGCTGAAGGCGGCTCAGGCAAGGCTGATACAGGCCGAGAAGATGGCCTCCCTCGGCCAGCTGACCGCCGGCATTGCGCACGAGATCAAGAACCCGCTGAATTTCGTCAACAATTTCGCCGGAGTATCGATCGAATTGCTCGACGAATTGAAAGAAACCGCGGCGCCGGCAATCGCCACTCTGGGCGGGGATGAACGCGGCGAGGTCGACGAGATCGTGGAGATACTGACCAGCAATCTCGTGAAGATCGCCGAGCACGGCCGCCGCGCCGACGGCATTGTCAAAAGCATGCTCGATCACTCGCGCGGGGAGACCGGCGAAGCCCGCGAGGTCAACCTCAACAACCTTGTCGAGGACGCGCTGAATCTCGCGTTTCACGGGGCTCGTGCCCAAGATCAAAGTTTCAATATCAACCTGGAGCGCGATTTCGCCGCCGCTATCGCCCCGGTCGAGCTGGTGCCGCAGGACATCACCCGAGTGTTGCTCAATCTGATCAGCAACGGCTTTTACGCCGCCACCAAACGCCAGCGCGAGGGCGCTGAGCCCAACTTTCAGCCGACCGTCAAGGTGGCGACACGCGATATCGGCGCTGATGTCGAAATTCTGATCCGCGACAACGGCACCGGTATCGCGCCTGAGATTATGGACAAATTGTTCCAGCCGTTCTTCACCACCAAGCCGACCGGCGAAGGCACCGGCCTCGGGCTATCGATCAGCTACGACATCGTGACGCAAGAGCATGGCGGCACGATCACGGCCGACAGCCGGGTCGGCGAGTTCACCGAATTTACCATCAGGCTTCCCCGAAACGTGCACGCCGCCAGCGCCGGGGTCACCGCATGAGCGTCGGTATCCCGATCTCTACCTTACCTCATGCGAGCAACGGGTTGACCACCGCGAGGCCGGGAAAACGGCTGAAATCCCGATCTGCGGACCACAATTCGCGCACCCCGTGCTGCCGGCACAACGCCGCGACCGGGGCATCATGAACCAGCGCTCCGGTCACCCGGCCGGCAGCGAGCAGCGCGCGCAAGGTAGTCCAATGCGCCGGCGACTCCGTCAGCAGCGTCAAGGTCGGCGATTCGAGCCAGGCGTCCACCTGGTCTACCGCGCGTGTCAGCGGTGTCGGTGGCGCGTAGATCCGCGCATGCGTCACAATGGCAAGAAACTCGTGCAGGCACGGCCAGGGAATGGCCCAAACTGCGGGCCCCTCGGCGAGTTCGGCCACGCGCCGGAAGGCGGCTTCGTGAAACGGCGAATCCTCGCGATGCGCATAGACGAGAATGTTGGTGTCGAGCGCGATCACGCGCCGCGATCCTTGTAGACCAGATCGCGCACGGCCTCCCATGACGCTTCGCGAAATTCTGGTTGCCGCCCCTTTCCCTGGAAGCTGGCACGGCGCAGCTTGAACGGCTTGCTACGCTTCGACTCGGCGACGATGCGGTGAAGCCCGCGCTCCACCAGTGTCCGCAAAGTGACCCTTTCGCGCGCGGCGACCTCACGCACTTCGTGCAGTAGTGAATTGGAGATCTCGACCGTTGTCTTCACAGGCCCTCTAGATGGTACCAGGGATATGGGTACCCATATCCCTGACGAACGGTTATATCAAGCACCGGCCTGTGTCGTCCGGGTGGAGCGTTAGGAGGGCCGGATGGTGGGAGAGATCGAGCTGAACGGGCGGCGGTATCGGACGCCGGATCGGCCGGTCGTGGTGATTTGCGTCGACGGGTTCGATCCTGCCTATGTCCAGCGCGGGATAAAAGACGGCGTTCTGCCGACGATTGGCGGATTTGCGGGCGAAGGCTGGCTCGGGACCGCCGATGCGGTGATGCCGACCTTCACCAACCCGAACAATGTCTCGATCGTGACCGGGGCGCCGCCCTCGCGTACATGGCATCGCCGGCAATTATTGCCTCGACCGCGAGACCGGGCGCGAAATCATGATGACCGACGAGCGGCTGATGCGGAGCGAGACGATCCTCGGGCTGATGTCGCAGCACGGCGTCGCCACCGCCGCAATCACCGCCAAGGACAAATTGCAGCGGATGCTCGGGCGGGGGCTCGACGGCATTTGCTTCTCTTCCGAATGCGCCGATGGGGGGATCGAGGCGATGGTCGGACGGCCGCGCCCCGACATGTATTCGGCCGATCTGTCGCTGTACGTGCTCGACGCCGGGTTGCCGCTGCTGCGAATGCGGCGACGCGCCGGCTGCTTTATCTATCGCTGTCCGATTACGTCCAGCATGCCCATGCGCCGGGCGATCCGGAGGCCGACGCCTTCCACCGAGCGGTCGACGCGCGGGTGGCGCGGTTTGTCGAATTGGGCGCGGCCGTCGGGCTCGTCGCCGATCATGGGATGAACGACAAGCCGCGGGTGATCTTTCTCGAAGACGAACTGAGCGACCGGCTTTGGGATCGGCGCGGCGCGAGTGATCTGCCCGATCACCGACCCGTTCGTGCGTCACCACGGGGCGCTCGGCTCGTTCGTGCGCGTCTATGCCCGCAGCGGCGCCGACATCGCGGCGATGATTGCGGCGAGCGCGGCATTGCCCGGAGTCGCCGCGGTTCTCGACCGGGCCGAGGCGTCGCAACGTTTTGACCTGCCGTTCGATCGCGAAGCCGATTTCGTCGTGCTCGGCGACGCCGAGACCGCGATCGGCGCCGCGCGCAAGGAGCACGATCTGTCGGGCCTTGCCGGCCATCGCCTGCGCTCGCATGGCGGCCAGGGCGAACAACGCGTGCCGTTCATCCTGTCGCGGCGGTTGACCCCCGAGTATCGGCGCCGCGCCGAGGCCGGCGGACTGCGCAATTTCGATATCTTCGACTTCGCGCTCAACGGCTTGGCGTAAGCCGCCTGCGGGCGGCGCCGCCGGCCCGCCGCTGTTCGGCGGGGATCAGCGCCGTGCGCAGCGCCCCGGCCGCAGTGATCGCGAGGCCCATCGCCAACACGATCACCGCCGGGCGGATACCGGTCACCAGCGACAGGTTGGTGTCCAACACCCGCATCAGCGGCGCGTGGAAGGCGAGCCGGAAGTAGGCCGCCTCGCCGAGAGCGGTGGCGAGCGGCGCCGCGAGGCCGAGACCGGCGACCCACGGCAGCGCCAGATGCCCACGCACGCCAAAGCGCCACAGCAGCAACCGGTAGCCGAGCAGCCAGAACAGCAGCCCCGCCATGATCGCCGGCTCCCACAGTTCGAGCTTTGACTGGAAGCAGTAATGGACGACCGCGAGTACGCCGATCGCGTAGACGAGCCGGTGCAGTAGCTGCCATCGCCGGCCGCCGAGGCGGCGGACCATGCCGTCGGTCGAGGTCGCCGCCAGCGCGGCGAGGCCGAGCAGCGCGACAAAGCCGATCGTCAGATAGATGCGCAGCACGATCTCGCTGGCGAGCTTCCCGAGATCGAACGCCAGGCTCGCCGCATAGAGCGTGAAATGAACCAGTACATAGGCAAAGGCCCCGACCCCGATCATCCGCCGCACCAGGATCAGCTGCGGCCATTGCAGGATCTGGCGCAAGGGGTCACCGCCAGCGCCAGGAAGATCAGCCGGATCCCCCACAGCCCGATCTGATGGATCGCCTCGTTCAACGGCCGGGCGCCGAGCAGCCCGAAGCCATAGGCGAGCGCCACCCAGCCGGCCGGGCACGAACAGCGCCACAAACACGGCCAGCTTCAGCGGCGACAACCGGCCGCCGTAATCGTTCCACGGCAATCCCATCGGCGCAGCTCCGGCTGCGGCGCGGCCTCCCCTACATCGGCGGCTTGACGCCGTCCTTCTCCGCGGTGACCCCGGGCGCGGTCAGACTGCCATCGGGCTGCTTGCGGGCAGAAATGACAACCATGGCACCCGGCGTGAGCAAGGCGGTATCCCCGGTATATAGCCGACGATCGGGATGCCGGGAGGGACGTTGATCTCGGCTTCCTTACCCTTGTAACTGACCTTCATCGTCTGGCCCTGCGGCGCGGCGACGATTTGCACCACGGTGGCGTTGGTCATCAGGCTGTCGGGCACAAGATCCGCGGGCGTCTGGCCCTCGATCCTGCTCCGCAGGTTCGCGGGCAGAAGGTGCAGTTCGATCGCCTGGAGCGTGCCGTCCGGGCGTTTGATCGATGTCGAGGCGACAAAATCGCCGGGCTTGATGTCGGCGACAGTCTTTGGAACGACTGCGCGTACGGTGAAGTTCGGAGCGAGCACGACCAACGAAGATTGGCCGTCGCGCGATTTGACCGTCAAATTCTGGCCGTCGAGCTTCTCGACCGTACCGCGAACAGCCACCCGCGCGCCGGTGGGCGGAGTCTGCGCCAGGGCCGGAGCCGTCAGCGCGACCGCCAGAAGAAAACCAAGAAACGACGTCGAACGCATGATTGCAGCCTCCCCTGTTGGTGTGACATTGCCTGCAACGGCTCAGAGGTGGCGCGTATGCCACCGGCGCGCATCTCACATTTCGGTGACTGCGGCCATCGGCGGGCGCGGGGCTGGTGCGACAGCGTCGCGGGTTGCGCCGCCGTCCCTGTCGCGAAACAATGGAGAAAACTAGGAGGAACCGCCGTGGCGGAAGATATTACGATGCCGAGCGCTGTCCGGTCGGCGACGACGATCGCGGCGCGCATGGACCGGCTGCCGCCCACGCGCTTTATGATGCGCTTTATCGTGCTGTTGGCGCTCGGCGCGTTCTTTGAGGTCTACGACAACGGCCTGACCACTTATATCGCGCCGGGTCTGTTCAAGGCCGGCATCATGGTGCCGACGACAAAGGGCTTTTTCGATATTCACGGCTTTGCCAGCCTGATCGCCGCCACTTTTGCCGGGATGTTCATCGGCACCCTGTTGCTGAGCCCGCTTTCCGACTATTTCGGGCGGCGCACGATTTTCACATTTGCGTTGATCTGGTACTCGCTGGCGACGCTGTTCATGGCGCTGCAGTCGACCGATGTGGGCTTGGTCGTCTGGCGCTTTATCGCCGGCATCGGCATCGGCGTCGAGTTCGTCACAATCGACACTTATCTGTCCGAACTGGTGCCGCGCGAAGGGCGCGGTGCGGCCTTCGCCTTTGTCGCGACAATCAGCCTGAGCGCCTATCCGATTGCGGCTTTCTTCGCTTTTCTGCTGGTGCCGCGAATGCCGCTCGGCGTCGACGGCTGGCGCTGGGTGGCGCTGATCGGCGCCGGGGGCGCGATCGTCGCCTGGTGGCTGCGGCTCGGACTGCCCGAATCGCCCCGCTGGCTCGCCCAGCACGGCCGTCACGCCGAGGCCGACCGCGTCGCACGGATGATCGAGGCGCGGATCGAAGCCGAGACCGGCCGCCCGTTGCCGGCCTCGCAGACCATCGCCGGAGAGGTCGAGGAGGCCCAGGGAGCGTATGCCGAGGTCTTTCGCCCGCCCTACCTGAACCGGACGGTCATGCTGGTCATTTTCCAGCTGTTGCAGACGATCGGCTATTACGGGTTCACCAGCTGGGTTCCGACTTTGCTGCTGGCGCAAGGCATCAACATTACCAAATCTCTCGCCTATACCTTCATCATCGCGATCGCTTCGCCGGGGGCGGCATTGGCCGCGACCCAGTTCGCCGATCGGTTCGAGCGCAAATGGCAGATTTGCGGGGCGGCATTGGGAATCGCGGTATTCGGCCTGTGCTTCTCTCAGCAGAAGGGTGCAGTCGGCATCGTTATCTTCGGGCTGCTGATCGCCTTTTCGAATACGATCTTCGCCTACTCGCTGCACGCCTATCAGTCGGAGCTGTACCCCACTCGCATCCGCGCCCGGGCCGTCGGCTTCACCTATTCGTGGAGCCGGTTCAGCACGATCTTCGTCGGCTTTTTCGTTGCCTTTTTTCTCAGAAACTATGGCACGGCCGGCGTTTTTCTGTTTATCGCCAGCGCCATGGCCGCGGTCATCGTGGTGATCGCATCGATGGGGCCGCGGACGACAAATCTGCGGCTCGAGGCGATCTCACGCTGAGCTATGCGCCCTAGGCGCTGCCTCATTTCGTCCCGAAACAGTGCTCCGGGCCGGGAAAACGGCGAGCGCGGACATCGGCGGCATAGGTTTCGGCGGCGGCCGAGATCAGCGGCGCCAACTCGGCGTAGCGCTTGACGAAGCGCGGCGTGAACTCGGTGAAGACGCCGAGCACATCGTCGATGACCAGGATCTGGCCGTCGCAGGCGGGCGAGGCGCCGATGCCGATCGTCGGCACCGGCACCGCCTCGGTGATCGCGCGCGCCACCTGCTCGATCGTTCCTTCGATGACGATCGAGAAGGCGCCGGCCTCGGCGATCGCGGCGGCGTCGGCGGCGACCCGCTCGGCCTGCCGCTCGCCGCGGCCCTGCACCTTGAAGCCGCCGGCGGCGTTGACCGATTGCGGCATCAGCCCGACATGGCCCATGACCGGGACCCCGCGCCGGGTCAAGAAAGCGCACGGTCTCGGCCATTTCGTCGCCGCCTTCGAGCTTGACCGCGGCGCAGCCGGTCTCGGCCATGATGCGCGCGGCGTTGCCGAACGCCTGCTCGGGCGATCCCTGATAGGCTGCCGAACGGCAGGTCGACCACGACCAAGGCCTGCGCCGAGGCCGCGCATCACCGCGCGCGCCATGCGCGATCATCATGTCGAGGGTCACCGGCAGGGTGCTGTCGAAGCCGTAGACCACCATGCCGAGCGAATCGCCCGACCAGTAAAAAATCGACATGGGGATCGAGCAGGCGCGCGATCGGCGCGGTGTAGGCGGTCAGCCCGACGATCGGCGCGCCGCCTTTGACGAAATCGCCGATCGCCGCGCCGCCTCGCGCCGGGAGCTGGGGAGCTGTATTGGCTTGTGCGCTCATGCGCTTCTCCTCCGCCGCGAATGTAAATCGACCGCCACCGAGTTACACTGCTGTTGCGCGGCATCAGGCATGATCGGGGGCTGAACGATGAACGACACGATCGCAATTGCGGCTTTGCACAGCCTCGGCGCCATCGGCCAGCCGGTGCGGCGCAAGGAGGATCAGCGGCTGCTGACCGGCCGCGGCCGGTTCAGCGACGATTTCGCCTTGCCGGGGCAAGCCTATGCCGCGATCGTGCGCTCGCCCTATCCGCATGCCCGGATCGTCCGGATCGACGTTGCGGCGAGCGGCGGCGATGCCGGGAGTGCTCGGGCGTCTTCACCGGCGAGGATTGCCTCGCCGACGGGCTGGCGCCGATCCCGCACAGCCCGGTGCCGTCCACCCGCTACGACATGAAACTGACCGGGCCCGGCGGCGGCCCGATCTTTATCGGCCCGCAGATGCTGCTGCCGGCGGACAAGGTGCGCCATGTCGGCGAGGCGGTGGCGATCGTCGTGGCCGAAACCGCGGCGCAGGCGCAGGACGCCGCCGAGAGCGGTCACCGTCGAATATGAGGAACTGCCCTGGGTCGCGGAGACCCAGGACGCGCTGTGGCCCGGCGCGCCGGCGGTCTGGGACGAGGTGCCGGACAATGTCCTGGTCGACACTTCGTTCGGCGACGCCGCGGCGACCGAGCGCGCCTTTGCCGTCGCCGACCACATCGTCGAGATGGAGTTCCACGATCGGCCGCGTGACCGGCGTGCCGATCGAGCCGCGCGCCGCTCTCGGCCATTGGGACAGCGAGACCGGCCGCTACACCCTGTGGGCCGGCAGCGGCGGCGCGGTGCGGCAGAAGGCCGAAATCGCCGCCGTGCTCGGCGTTCGCGCCCGAGACGGTGCGGGTATTGTCGTTCGATGTCGGCGGCAATTTCGGCACCCGCAACCGGCTCTATGTCGAATTCGGGGCTGGTGCTGTGGGCGTCGCGCAGGCTCGGCCGGCCGGTCAAGTACACGTCGACCCGCTCGGAGGTGTTCCTGACCGATTATCAGGGCCGCGACCTCCTGACCCGGGTGGCGCTGGCGCTGCGCGCCGACGGCCGATTCCTCGGGCTGCGCGCCGACAATGTCAGCAATGTCGGCGCCCGCTGCGCCTCGCTGTCGCCGCTCGGCAAGGGCTCGGCCTTGGTCACCGGCTCCTACGACATCCCGGCCGCGACCCTGCGCTCGCGCGCGGTCTTCACCAACACGATGCCGACCAACGCCTATCGCAGCTCGGGCCGGCCCGAAGTGACCTACGCGATCGAGCGGCTGGTCGACGAGGCGGCGCGCCGGCTCGGCATCGACCGCGTCGAATTGCGCCGGATGAATCTCGTCGGCGCCACAGGCGATGCCGTACCCGAACGCGGTCGGCGCCCGCTACGACAGCGGCACCTACGAGGCCAACATGGATCTGGCGATGCGGATCGCCGATTGGGACGGCTTTGCCGCGCGCCGGGCGGCGGCGGAGGCGCGCGGCAAGCTGCTCGGGCTCGGCCTCGCCAACTACGTCGAATCCTCGATCGGGGCGCCGCGCGAGCGCAGCGAGATCACGGTGACGCCCGAGGGCCGCGTCGAGGTCGTGATCGGCACCGGGCCGAGCGGGCAGGGCCACGAGACCAGCTTCGCGCAGGTGCGTCGGCGCGCTGCTCGCGGTGCCGGTCGAGAGCATCGACATCATCATGGGCGACACCGATATCGTCAGCGTCGGCGGCGGCTCGCATTCCGGCCGCTCGATGCGCCATTCGGCGACCGTGTTCGCCAAGGCGGCACCGGAATTGATCGCCAAGGGCAAGGCGGTCGCGGCCCGCCTGCTCGACACCGACGCCGACGCAGGTCGACTTTCGCCGACGGCCGGTTTTCGGCGCCGCCGCACAACCGCAGCTTCGATTTTCTCGAACTGGCGCGAGAAGGCGCGCGGCTCGGCGCCGAGGGCGAGATCGCCGCCGTCGACCGACAACGAGATGCACGACCCGGTCTTTCCGAACGGCTGCGCGGTGTGCGAGGTCGAGGTCGATCCCGAAACCGGCATGGTCGAGATCGCCCGCTATTCGGTCGTCGACGATGTCGGGCGCTGCATCAACCCGATGATCGTGCACGGGCAGACCCATGGCGGCATCGCCCAGGGCGTCGGCCAGGCGATGTGGGAGGAATGCGCGATCGATCCGGGCTCGGGCCAGCCGTTATCGGGCTCGTTCATGGATTACGGCATGCCGCGCTCGGACAATCTGCCGTCCTTCGCGGTGCGGATCGTCGAGGTGCTGTCGCCGACCAACCCGTTCGGCATCAAGGCCGGCGGCGAAGGCGGCAGCACGCCGGCGCTCGCGGTCGTGATCAGCGCGATCCTCGACGCCCTCGCCCCGCTCGGCGTGCGCGACCTCGCGATGCCCGCCACCCCGCTCAAGGTCTGGCAGGCGATCCAGACGGCGCGGCGCTGAGGCTTTTCAGTACCGAGCTGCCGCTCCCCGTCGGGCGGCCGCTCAATGCGACATCAGCACCGGCACAGTCATGCGATCGAGCAGGTCGCGGCTGACCCCGCCGAGCAGGCTCTCGCGTAATCGCGAATGGTGATAGGCCCCGGCGACGATCATATCGGCGCCGAGCTGCGCGGCGCGCGACAACAGGGCATCGCAGACGGAGATGGCGGGGTGCAGGCGTTCTTCGGCCTGCGCCTCGACCCCATGCCGCGACAGGTGGCGCAGGATGCGCTCGAGAGAAGTCCGGCCGCGTTCGAGCTCGGCCTGCTCCGCCCCGACATGCATCACCGTCACCGCCTCGGCGCCGTCGATCATCGGCAGCGCATCGTGAAGCGCCCGGTTGGCCTCGCGCGTTCCATTCCAGGCGATCAGCACTTTTCCGCCGACACGTTCGAAGGCGCCGGCATAAGGGATGACCAGCACCGGCCTCCCGGCATCGACCATGACATCATCCGGACGCAACCAGGTGGCACCACCCGAGCCGCCCGGATATTGCCCGAGGACGGTCAGGTCGGCCGATTTGGCCAGCTCGATCAGCGCGGCCAGGTCCGAACGGTCAAGCATGTGCCACTCGCCATCGAGCCCGCTCAGCGGCAGCTCCGCCCGAAACCGCTGCTCGACGGCGTCGGCTCGCTCGGCGTCGGATGGGATTTGCTCGGGGGCGGCGATGGCCGGCTCGCCGCCAATGGCGCGGGCGCCGTCCGGCGAAACCGGCCCGAGAACCGTCGGCGGCAGGCCCGGGCCGGCCGGCGGGATGCCCGCACGCGGCTCCGGCGAGGTGTAAACCGCCGTCAGATGCGCCTTGCTGGCCTGCGCCAAATTTAGCGCCAGCTCGAGCCGGCTATCGCCGGTCTCGGTGGCATCGAGGCAAACCAGGATATCGCGAAGCCTCATTCCCCTCTCCCTGTCATTGCGCCAAGCGGCCCTTATTGCGGCCCGCTGGCGCGGGTCGCGCTGCAGCCGGCTGAGGGCGGTCTGCTGCCTTTCGATCTCGTATACCATCCGCGCCGGGCTCGCGTCGTGTGCACCATCGCCGGCGCAGAGCGAATTCGATCGCATCGTTCAGTGCGGGCGCGGGGCGGCGGCGCGACGCAGGCGGTCGTTGATCGCTCGGCCGAGGCCGTGTTCGGGGATCGGCATGACGGCGATGCCGGCAAAGGTCGGGCGGTCGAGCTGGCGCAGCATGACAAACAGATTGGCGGCGGCCTCGGCGAGGTCGCCGGAATGGCTGAGCCAGAGGGTCTCGGCAAAGCCGGCCGGGGCGTCGGGGCCGAAGGCGAGCAAGGCTTCGCCGGGGCGGGCTTCTGTCGCTTCCCGGCGCAACGGCAGTGACGGCGCGTAATGGCTCGGCAGCATGCCGGGCGAGCGTGCCGGGCCGGCGGCGGGCATCGCAATCGGGCCGAAAAACTCGGTCAGCGCTTCCAAAGTGACACCGCCCGGGCGGAGCAGGGCAGGGGTTTCGCCCGATAGATCGAGCACGGTCGATTCGAGGCCGACCGGGGTGCGGCCGCCGTCGAGGATCAGCGCCACCCGGTCGCCGAGTTCGGCGGCGACATGAGCCGCCTCGGTGGGGCTGACCCGGCCCGACCGGTTGGCCGAAGGGGCAGCGATCGGCCGTTCGCTCGCACGCAGCAGCGCTTGCGCCACCGGATGTGAGGGGACGCGGATCGCCACCGTGTCGAGCCCGGCGCTGGCCAGCAATGACAGCCCGCTGTCCCGACGACGCGGCAGGACGAGGGTCAGCGGGCCCGGCCAGAAATACCGCGGCGGCATGCCGCGCCCGCGCGTCGAATTCGGCCAGAGCCTCGGCGCTGGCGATGCCGGGAACATGCACGATCAGCGGGTTGAAGCGGGGCCGGCCCTTGGCCTCGAAAATCGCGGCGACCGCATGCTCATTGGCCGCGTCGGCGCCGAGCCCGTAGACGGTTTCGGTCGGAAACGCGACCAGCTCACCCGCACGCAGCAGTCGGGCGGCGCGCTCGATTGTCGCTGGGCTGGCGGGAAGGAGTTCGCCACGCATGGCTCACTTTCACCCGCGGCAGCCGGACCTGCAACCCCGACCGGCGAAGCAGGGCGGCTACTCGGGGATTGACATCCACGCACCAGCATCCAGATTAGAACGATAATAAGAATGCTTCTAATCTATAACGCGACGCACCCAAGGAGGGAGTAATGGACTGGGTCCCACAGACGACCGAAGCCGGCATAGCCGTCGGCGACCACCAGCACGGACCGACCGCGAGTCAGGATGAAGGAAGTATGTCAGGCGAAAACAAGTGCCCGGTGATGCACGGCGATCACCGGCGCATGGCGGCGCGGGCCAGGTCGAACCGGGACTGGTGGCCGAACCAGTTGAACCTCAAAATTCTGCAGCAAAACTCTCCGCTGTCCGATCCGATGGGCAAGGACTTCAACTACGCCGAGGAGTTCGACAAGCTCGACTTCCAGGCGCTGAAGAACGACCTCTACGCGCTGATGACCGACTCGCAGGAGTGGTGGCCGGCCGACTTCGGACATTACGGGCCGCTGTTCATCCGGATGGCGTGGCACAGCGCCGGCACCTACCGCACCGGTGACGGCCGCGGCGGCGCCGGCTCGGGCACGCAACGCTTCGCACCGCTCAACAGCTGGCCGGACAACGTGCTCCTCGACAGGGCGCGCCGGCTGCTGTGGCCGATCAAGCAGAAGTACGGCAAGAAGATCTCTTGGGCCGACCTGATCATCCTCGCCGGCAACTGCGCGCTGGAGTCGATGGGCTTCAAGACCTTCGGCTTTGGCGGCGGACGCGAGGATGTCTGGGAGCCGCCAGAGGACATCTATTGGGGCCGCGAAGGCAAGTGGCTGGCCGACGAGCGCTACACCGGCGACCGTGACCTCGAGAACCCTCTCGCCGCCGTGCAGATGGGACTGATCTACGTCAACCCGGAAGGGCCGAACGGCAAGCCGGATCCGCTCGCCGCGGCGCGGGACATCCGCGAGACGTTCAAGCGCATGGCGATGAACGACGAGGAGACCGTGGCGCTGATCGCCGGCGGACACACCTTCGGCAAGACCCACGGCGCCGCCGATCCGAGCAAGTATGTCGGCCCCGAGCCCGAAGGCGCCTCGATCGAGGAGCAAGGGCTCGGCTGGAAGAACACCTATGGCAGCGGCAAAGGCGACGACGCGATCGGCAGCGGTCTGGAAGTCATCTGGACCCAAACGCCGACGAAGTGGAGCAACAACTTCTTCGCCAACCTGTTCGGCTACGAATGGGAACTGACCAAGAGCCCGGCCGGCGCCTATCAGTGGAAACCGAAGGGCGACGCGGGCGCCGGCACCGTGCCGGATCCGCACGACCCGTCGAAGCGTCGCGCGCCCTCGATGCTGACCACCGACCTCGCCTTGCGCGTCGACCCTGCTTACGAAAAGATTTCGAGGCGCTTCTACGAGAATCCGGATCAGTTCGCGGACGCGTTCGCCCGCGCCTGGTTCAAGCTGGTGCACCGCGACATGGGGCCGCGCGCGCGCTATCTCGGCCCGGAGGTCCCGGCCGAAGAGCTGCTGTGGCAAGACCCCGTCCCGGCCGTCACGCATCAACTGATCGACGAGGACGGACATCCGCGCGCTCAAGGGCAAGATCCTCGCATCGGGTCTTTCGATCTCGCAGCTGGTCTCGACCGCCTGGGCGTCGGCGGCAACGTTCCGCGGCTCCGACAAGCGCGGCGGGGCGAACGGGGCGCGCATCCGCCTGGCGCCGCAGAAGGATTGGGAGGTCAACCAGCCGGCCCAACTGGCGAACGTGCTTGAAACCCTCGAGGGCATCCAAAAGGAGTTCAACGCCGCGCAGACCGGAGGGAAGAAGGTCTCGCTCGCCGACCTGATCGTCCTCGGCGGCTGCGCCGCCGTCGAGCAGGCGGCGAAGAAGGCCGGGCATGATGTACAGGTTCCCTTCACGCCGGGCCGCACGGACGCGTCGCAGGAGCAGACCGACATCGAGTTCGTTCGCGGTGCTCGAACCGGCCGCGGACGGGTTCCGCAACTACCTCAAGGCCGCATACACTTCGCCGGAGGAGATGCTGGTCGACAAGGCGCAATTGCTGACGTTGACCGCGCCTGAGATGACGGTTCTCGTCGGCGGTATGCGGGTGCTGAACGCGAACTTCGGACAGTCGCAGCACGGCGTCTTCACCAAGCGGCCCGGGACGCTCACCAACGACTTCTTCGTCAACCTGCTCGACATGGGCACGGTCTGGAAGGCCGTCTCGGAAGCCGAGGATGTGTTCGAAGGTCGCGATCGCGCCACCGGCGAACTGAAGTGGACCGGCACCCGCGTCGACCTTGTCTTCGGTTCGCACTCCCAGCTCCGAGCCCTCGCCGAAGTCTATGCATGCCGACGACTCGAAGGCAGGCGTTCGTGCACGACTTCGTGGCGGCGTGGACCAAGGTGATGAACCTCGATCGCTTCGACCTCGCCCGATCTCAAGCTGCGGAGTAGCCGCGCTATGGGGATACCGTCCCGCCTCGGCCTCTGCTAGAGCAGGGGTTGATGGCGGGACGGGTGATCACGATAGCCCAGCGCAAGGGCGGCGCCGGCAAGACGACCTTGGCCGCGCAATTGGCTGTTGCCTGGGCGCTGCAGGGCGCCAAGCTGGCGCTGCTCGACATCGACCCGCAGGCCAGTCTCGCCGCCTGGGTGGCGCTGCGCTGCGAGCGGCTGGGGGATGCGGCGATCGGCTTCGAATTTGCCGCTTTGCCCGGCTGGCGTGCCGAGCAGTGGATCAGCGAGCATGCCCGAGCAGCCGATCTCGTCCTCGTCGACGGGCCGGCGCACATCGAGACCGAGGCGCGCATCGCGGTGCGCGCGGCGGGGTTGGTGGTGATCCCGGTGCAGCCCTCGCCACTCGATCTATGGGCGAGCCGGGCGACGCTTGGCGATGGCGCGCGACGAGCGCCGGCCGGTGCTGGCCGTCCTCAATCGCGTGGCGCCGCGCTCGACCGTCACCGAGCGCATCGCCGCCGAACTCTCCGAAGCCGGCGCACCGATCGCGGCTGCCCGGATCGGCAACCGCATCGCCCTGGTTCATGCGATGACGCAGGGGCAGGGCGTCGTCGAAACCGCAGCCGCCGGCCCCGCCGCCGCCGAGATCACGGCGCTGGCCGACGAGATCCGAGCGTCGGGATAGCTTGATCACGGCTGCGGATGCGAGAATTGCCATAATCGCGCGTTAGCCTGTGCTGTGGCCTGGTTGCGACGAGACGACGAACCGGGATGAGATGCCGTAAAAGTCCCGCGGAAACAGGTCAGCGGCTCCGGGGCTTACCGGGCCGGGTGAGGCAGCATGGGTAAATCAGAGCGTAACCCCAAAGGGGTGCAGCGGATCGTGGTGCTCGGTGCCGGATTTGCCGGGTTGTGGGCCGCGATCGGCGCCGCCCGGAAGCTCGATGAACTGGGCATCGGACCGGACCGGGTCGAGGTCACACTCGTTGACCGCAGCGCGTGGCATTCGATCCGCGTGCGCAACTACGAGGCCGATCTCGACGCGACAAGGGTTCCGCTCGACGAGGTGTCTAGGGCCCGATCGGCGTCAAGCGGGTCGAAGCCGAGGTGACCGACATCGACTTTTCCAGTCGGCGAATCGTCTCGTCGCCGGAGAATGCCCGATCAACCCTGGCGTATGACCGGCTGGTTTTCGCCCTCGGCAGCCGTCTCGCGCGCCCGCCGATCCCCGGCCTCGACGCTCACGCCTTCGACGTCGACACCTATGACGCCGGTTGCCGGCTCAACGCCCATATCGCGGCGCTGCCCGGCGCGAGTTCCATCTCCGGGGCAGTGGACGGCGCTGGTCATCGGCGGCGGTTTGACCGGCATCGAGGTCGCGACCGAGATGCCCGGGAAATTGCGTGCGGCACTCGGGGGTGCGCCGGGCACGCCGCGCGTGATCATTGCCGACCGTCAGCCGTGGATCGGCTCCGACATGGGCGAGGAGGCGCGCGGGGTCATCGACGAGGCGCTGTCCTCGCTCGGCGTCGAACAGCGGCCCGGGGTTTCGGTCGCGGCGATTGATCAGGACGGCGCCGTCTTATCGACCGGGGAGCGCATCGCCGCCGCGACCATCGTGTGGTGCGCCGGCATGCAGGCGCACCCGCTGACCGCGCGCTTTCCGGTCGAGCGCGATCGGCTTTGGACGAGTGCCGGTCGACCAGTTCCTCAAAGTCAAGGGCATGCCAGCCGAATTTGCCGCCGGCGATGTCGCCTGGTTTCCAATCGACGGCAGCCATTCCTGCGTTATGTCGTGCCAGCACGGCCGGCCGATGGGCCGCTTTGCCGGCCACAACGTCGTCTGCGACCTGTTGGGCCTGCCGATGCTGCCGCTGCGGATCGACTGGTACACGACGATCCTCGACCTCGGGCCGTGGGGTGCGGTCTGCACCGCCGGTTGGGACCGCCATGTCGCCACGACCGGCGGCGACGCCAAGCGCACAAAGATCATGATCAACCGCGAGCGCATCTATCCACCGCGCTCGGGCGATCGCCGCGAAATTTTCGATGCCGCGGCGCCGGTCGTGCAGGCGCCGCCGGCCTTCTTTCGCTCAACTTGAGTTTGTTGATGCCGGCGGCATCGTGATCCGGATCTTGTGAAATTTGGACGAACTTTTACAGCATATTGATAATTAGTTATCTTTCCCTAGATAAAGACGATGACTGACCTTCCGACTTTTGCGGTGCGGCCGAGCTTTCTCGGCGTCGAGCGCAGCGATCCCGACGCCGCGATCTGCGTCGCCGGCATTCCTTATGATCTCGGCACTTCCGAACCGGCCCGGCGCCCGTTTTGGGCCGGCTGCGATCCGCCAGGCGAGCCGCATGCTGGTCGATGGCGAGCATCCGGCGAATTGGGGAAATCCGGCGGCGCTGGATCTCGCGGATATCGGCGACTTCCGCATCGCCCATGGCGACATCCTCGGCAGCCTGGCCAAGATCGAGGCCCAGGCGGCCACAGTGACGAAGCATCTCGTCGCGCTCGGCGGTGATCATACGGTGACGCTCGGCCTGTTGCGGGCGCTGGCGCGCCGTCAAGGTCCGCTGGCGCTCGTCCATTTCGACGCCCATGTCGATACCTGGCCGGACAGCTTCGGTCTCGCCTGGGGCCACGGCTCGCCATTTTATCACGCAATCGAAGAGGGCCTGATCGATCCGCACCGCACGGTCCAGATCGGCATTCGCTCGCCGATGGAAAAGGGTGTGCATGACTGGACAATCGGCAAGGGCGTGACCGTGATCTTTGCCGACGAGGTTCACGAGACCGGCCCCGCCGCCGCTGCCGCGCGCATCCGCGAGGTCGTCGGCGACGCTGTGGCCTATCTTACGTTTGACGTCGACGCGCTCGACCCGGCCTTCGCGCCGGGAACCGGTACGCCGGAGGTCGGCGGGCTCGCGACCTGGCAGGCCCGGGCGATTCTGCGCCGACTGGCCGGGCTGCGCTTCGCCGGAATGGATGTTGTCGAAGTGTCGCCGCCCTACGACGTCTCTGAGATCACCGCACTCGCCGCGGCGACCTTGGCCTGGGATTACATCGCGCTGTTGGCGCCGCGCAGCTGAGCCGGTCGGAATCCTCGAAAAACTTCTTGCATCTGCAGAACTTTTTCCCACTTGGCGGCATCGACGCAATCGCACGTGCCTAGCACCCCTAACGGGTGCTGCTACGACGTAACGCGTCTCTTTCGGTCGAGCCGGTCACCCGTGGGCCGGTGTCCTTAAGGGAAACGGATATGTTCCGGCACGCGATGCGAAGTCCTCGCACGCATCGCTCTGACGTCTTCCGCGGCAGTTCAGCCCGCACGGGCGTCCGCGACCCTTCACCTCGATCGGTCATTCCGCTCGGCCGCTGTACCAGCGGCCCGCGCGGCATGTCGCCTCCTGCCTTTGGAGGATCGTGCGATGGCAAAGGCCCGCCAAATTTTGCTCGTCCGCCAATTTCCGAACGCGCCGCTGCCGACCGTCGATACGGCTCGTCGCCGATCTGCGGCCGGCGAGCCTCTGCTTTGCCTGCGTCCGGCAACCATCGCCGGGGCGGCGCGCCGCTTCACCCGCTGCTTCCCGGGCGACGTTCTCTATGCCGTAAAATGCAATCCCGAGCCACGGGTGCTCGCTGCGCTGGGGGCCGGCGGTGTCAGCCATTTCGATTGCGCATCGATTGCCGAGGTACGGCTGGTGCGCAAGCTTCTGCCGGGGCGGCAAGTCCACTTCATGCACCCGGTCAAGGCGCGCCCGGCGATCAGCGAAGCGTTCGACCGCTGGGGCGTCACCGATTTCGTTCTCGACAGCGCCGATGAGCTGGCCAAGATCCTGCAGGAGACGGTGCCGGTCGGGCTGGTCGGCGACCCGCCATCGCTCGGATTGTTCGTGCGGCTGGCGCTGCCGAAGGGTGCGGCGGTCTACGACTTGTCCGGCAAGTTCGGCGCGCCGCCCGGCGAGGTTGCGCGGCTGCTGCGCGCTCGCGCGGCCCCACGCCGCCCGGCTCGGCATCTCGTTTCATGTCGGCTCGCAATGCCTCGATCCCGCTGCCTATGCGCGGGCGATGGCGCTTTGCGGCGAGGCGATCGCCGCCGCCGAGGTTCCGGTCGACATCGTCGATGTCGGCGGCGGGTTTCCGGTTGCCTACCCCGATGTGGTCGCCGCCGCCGCTCGGCGCCTATATCGACGCGATCGCGGCCGGTGCGGCGGCCCTTCCGCGCGGAATTCGGCTGTGGGCGGAGCCCGGCCGGGCTTTGGTGGCAGGCGGCGGCTCGGTCATCGTGCAGGTGCAGCTGCGGCGCGGCAGCACGCTGTTCGTCAATGACGGGGTCTATGGCAACCTCAGCGATGCCGGCGCGCTGGGCTTCCGCTTTCCGGCGCCGGCGCATCCGGCTCGGCGAAGACGGCGGAGCCGCGGACGATCTCGTCGATTTCGACTTGTTCGGGCCGACCTGCGACAGCGCCGATCATATGCGCGGGCCGTTCCGGCTGCCCGCCGACATCGACGAGGGTGACTGGATCGAGCTGGGCCAGCTCGGCGCGTACGGCGCTTGCCTGTGCACCGGGTTCAACGGCTTTGGCGGCGCCGACCTGGTCGAGGTCGCCGACCCGCCAATGCTGCCGACCCCGGGATACTGAAAGCGATCGGTCAACTCCGGGACATCGATCGGTCCCGCGCCGGCGGCGCAACGGTGTTAGGATTGGGAATTGCGGCGAACCGGGAGTGGGGCGATGCCGGAGATCGGGTTGTTCGAGGCGATCCATACCGCGCGCTCACTGCGCCGCCTCAAGCCCGACCCGGTCCCCGAGGCTTTGATTACCCAAATTCTCGATGCGGCAATTCGCGCACCGTCAGCCGGCAACGCGCAGAACTGGGCCTTTGTCGTCGTGCGCGATCCCGAGCAGCGGCGCAAGCTCGGCGCGATCTATCGCCGGGCCTCCGACATCGCCGCGGCGGTTTATGCCGCGCGCGGCCGGCCCGCCCATCTCAGCGAGCAGCAATTCGCCCGAATGCTGGGGGCGGGAGGGCACCTGTGGGAGCATATCGGCGAAGCTCCGGTACTGCTTCTGCCGTGCCAACGCCGCCCGGCGATGCCGCCGCGCGAAAGCCTGCCGCCCGAAATCGCCGCGCGCTATGACGACGAACTCGCCTATGTCGACCGCATTCGCGGCGCGAGCATCTATCCCGCGGTACAGAACATTCTGCTCGCCTGCCGCGCTCTCGGCCTCGGCACGGTTATCACGACCAACCACATCCGCTGCGAGGACGAGGTCAAGACCGTGCTCGGGATCCCGGAGGACGTCGCAACCTTTGCCCTGATGCCGATCGGCTGGCCGCTCGACGAGTTCGGGCCGTTGACCCGCCGCCCGCTCGCCGAAGTAGTTCATACGGATCGCTGGGGAGGAAGCTAGCGCATCAGCAGCGAGGCCAGGAGCGCCAACGCCAGCAGAGCGGCCAGACCTTGCCAGACCCGAACCGGGGCGCGCTCGTATAGCGTAAGCGGCCGGGGAGCGGCCGACGGGGCCCGCGCGGGCCCGGTTTCCATCTCGAGCGCGAACTCCATCATGTCGCGAAAGCGCCTTGCCGGGTCGGGCGCCAGCGCACGCTCGAGCACCGCCTCGAGCCAGGCGGGCAGGTCGGGCCGCAGCATCGACAGCCTTTGCGGCCGAGCCCGCCGCCCCGGACTGGTGGCATCGAGATTGCCGTACGGAAACTCGCCCGCCGCAAAGACGCGGAACATGGTGACGCCGAGCGCGTAAGTGTCGGTAGCTTCGTCGCCGGCCTCGCCCTCCAGCATCTCGGGCGCCATGTAGGCTGCGGTGCCCGGAATATTTTCGGGCGGAAACTCTTCCAAGCCGGGAACGCGAACCACCCCTAGGTCGATCAGCTTCAACGAGCCGCCGCCCTCGAGGATCACATTGTCCGGTTTGATGTCGCGGTGGATAATCCCGGCGCGATGCAGCGCCGCCACAGCGCGGGCCAGCGCGACGGCGACAGTCCGCCCTTCCTCCAATCCCACTACCGGGCTGCGCGTCAGCCGCCCCTCCAGGAGTTCGCCTTGGTAGAGCGGCATCACCGTATAGAGGCAGGTCTGGCGTCCAGGCGGCAGTTCGATGACGCGGCCGAGACCGGGATTGCGCACCCGGGCGCCGACCCAGGCCTCGCGGACGAACGCCGCGTGGTAGGCTTCGACGCTGGCGATCTGGGGCTTCGGGAACTTCAGGGCGACGTTGCCGCCCTCGACCTCGTCCTCCGCGGCAAACAGGCGGCTGTACCGGCCGTCGGAAATCAACGCTTTCAGGACAAACCCGTCGACCGTTTCGCCGCCAGCCGGCACCGGAATGATCGGCAATCGCATGATGGCGGCGCTGATATCGGCCGACCCGACCGCCGCGAGCGCGACGACGTCAATGACCATGGCGGTGCAATTGTCGTTACTGCCGGACTGCAGCGCGGCGTTTACCAATGCGCGGGCGGTATCCTCCGGCGCAGAACGATCGCGCAGGATCTCGGCGATGCTTTGGTCCGCCAGAAACCCGTGCACGCCATCGCTGCACAATAGGAAGCGGTCGTGCAGGGTTATCGGCTGCGTGGCGTAATCCAGGCGCACTTCGGCTTCCGCCTCAACTCCGAGCGCGCGGTAGAGGGTATGCGAGCGGCCGGGCCCCTCCGGGCGTACATGGTCTGTGGTAAGACAACTCAGACGATCGCCGCTCAGCCGATAGGCCCGCGTGTCCCCGACATGCAGCAGGTGGGCGGCGCGGCCGCGCAGCACCAGCGCCGTGAAGGTGCAGCCCATTCCCGTGAGTTCGGGGTCTTGGCGGCCCAGTGAGTTGATCCAGCCATTGAGCGAACTGATGATCCTGGCGCCGGCCCGCTGCACCTCCATGGTTTCGGGAAGGTCGCAAAATCCATCGAGGAAACCGCGCACCGCGGTTTCGGCCGCCGTGCGGCCACCCTTCGCGCCGCCGATTCCATCGGCGATCGCCGCGACGACCTCCGGGCGCGGCTGAGGCAGCTCCGCCCCGATCACGGCGCCGGCGAAATCCTGATTATCCTTGCGCAGCCCGGTCTTCGAGGAGAAACCGACGCTCGCTTGTACGCCGGTCTCAACCGTCGGCATGGCGGCCATCGGACCCGAAGCCTCGGCCCTTCGGCGTCACGTCTCCAGCACGATGTCTCCACGGTACGGCGGCCACCAAACTTCCCCCATATTGCAATGCGGCTGGTCTACCCTACGCGCCCTAATCATCGCAAAATTTCGTCAAAATGAAAGTTTCGAACGGACTTATGAACGCACCGGGTTACAACTGCCTAAAATAGCCTCAATAAATTGCATATAATTTGCGCATCGGGTGCCGATGGCGTCGCATGCCGCGCAGGTGGGCGAACGTACGCTCCGGCTACTCGATCCGGCACGTATAATACAGGAAGTAGCCCCCGGTGCTCGACGCGTTGCGGAATTGAAGCTTTCCGGTGTCGCGCTCGAAATCGAAAAATCCCTGCTTCGGGTCATGCCAGGTAATCCACTTGTCGGTGATCGTCGCCGACAGCGAATCGACGCGCCCGTGATCGAGATCGACGACGACCGGCCAGCTTGCCCCGCTCGTGGGATTGGTGCAGCGCAGGCGGAGAATTCCCGCCGCGGCAGCGCGGCTGTCATTGGCGGAGACCAGTAGAAGTGCTCCCGCCACGGCCCCGAAAACCGCGCCGCGCGCGGTCGCCATTGTGACGGATGGAAAAGAACGGGTAGCGAGCAACATCGAGCGGGCGCCTCATCATGCCGAGCCGGTGACAGCTTTCAATCTAGGCATGAATCTTGCCTCAAGGCCATCCCGAAGGGGGTGCACTTCTCGCATTCGCCAGTGAAGGGCGCGGCTTAGCGCTTGGGTCCGACCACAACCGTAAGAGGTACAAAGATGTTAGTTCCTTCGCCAAAATGGCTCGATACCGGGTCCAACGCCTGGCAGATGGCTGCCGCAACCTTCGTCGGCCTGCAAAGCGTTCCCGGCCTGGTCATCCTCTATGGGGGGATCGTCAAGAGAAAGTGGGCGATCAACTCGGCTTTCATGGCGCTCTATGCCTTCGCCGCCGTGATGGTCGTCTGGGTGCTGTGGGCTTACAACATGTCGTTCGGCGATCAGATGTTCCCATTCTGGGGAACGCCGAAGCCCGCGCTCTCTCCAGCATTCTTATTGGGGCAGGCAAACATACCGGCCGCCGCGTCCGGCATGCCGGCATTGGCCTTTCCCATGTCGACGATGATGTTCTTCCAGTTCGTCTTCGCCGCGATCACCGTAATCATCCTCGCCGGTTCGCTGATCGGACGGATGAGCTTCAAGGCGTGGATCATCTTCGTGCCGCTATGGATGACCTTCGTCTATACGGTCGGCTGCTTCAGCATTTGGGGCGGCGGTTGGCTCGCCCAACTCGGGGCCCTCGATTTCTCCGGCGGCTACGTCATCCATCTCGCCGCCGGCACCTCGGGCTTTGTCGCCGCGGCGGTGATCGGGCCGCGCATTCAGCAGGATCGTGACCACTTCCCGCCGAACAGTCTGCTGATGGCGTTGGCCGGCGCCGGAATCCTATGGCTCGGCTGGAACGGCTTCAACGGCGGCGACCCGTACTTCGCCAACGCCGACGCCTCCGCCGCCATCCTCAACACCAACCTGTGCACCTGCGTCGCGCTATTGGTCTGGACGATGATGGATTCGATGGCCTACGGCAAACCGTCGGTCGTCGGCGCAATCAACGGCATGATCGCCGGCCTCGTCGGCATTACTCCGGCAGCGGGCTATGTCAGCGGCTGGGGCGCGATCATCATCGGCATCTGCGCCGGCATCATCCCTTGGTTCATGATGAACAAGGTGCAGACCTTGCCGATGTTCAAGAGAGTCGACGACACGCTGAGCGTCCTGTCGACGCATGGCGTCGCCGGCTTGATGGGCGGGCTGTTGACCGGTATCCTCGCCAACCCAGACATGATCGAATATATCGGGACCGAAAAGGACGCACCGGGCGTCAGCGGAACCGGCTGGTTCTACGGCAACTTCCACCAGTTCATGCTGCAGCTATATGCGGCGCTGTTCATCATCGTCTTCAACGTGATCGCTACCTTTGTCATCCTCAAGGTGATCTCGATTTTCGTATCCTTGCGGATGGACGAGGCGACCTTGCGTGTCGGCGACGACGCGGTCCATGGCGAGACGGCCTACAATTTCGGTGACGAGGACGAGATACCCGCGGTCGCCGAATAGCTGCCTCGGTCCTGCTTGCGGGCGAGGAAGGGTCGGTCGGTAAACGGGCCGGCCCTTCCCGTTGTCGAGGGCGTCTCGGCGGTGCGGCGCCGGGGATGATCTTGGTATGCACCATAGCCCGAGCCCCGTCGATCTGACCGTCGCTCGGCGTGCCGAAGAAGGCGAGGGCTTGACGCTGGCCATGCCTGGCGGGTCGGTGTCATAAACCGCCGGGGCGTGCCGTAAAGCCGGCCCAAAACCAGGAACGGTGAGGTTATGAAAAAGGTCGAGGCGATCATCAAGCCCTTCAAGCTCGACGAGGTCAAAGATGCACTGCACGAGGTCGGTGTAACCGGGATGACGGTCAGCGAGGTCAAGGGTTTTGGTCGTCAGAAAGGTCACACCGAAGTTTATCGCGGAGCGGAGTACGTAATCGATTTCTTGCCGAAGATTAAGGTCGAAGTGGTGCTGGACGACGCGCTCGTCGAGCGGGCCGTGCTGGCGATCCAGGACGCCGCGCGCACCGACAAGATCGGCGACGGCAAGATCTTTGTGGTGCCGATCGAGCAGGCGATCCGCATCCGTACCGGCGAGACGGGGCCGGACGCCGTGTGACCGGGCGTTCTGCCCTATTCTTTTTGGCTAATTCGGTAAAGAGGAACTGGAGCGATGTCGGACCCTGGGAAGGTAATGGAGCTGATCAAGGAGCACGAGGTCAAATATGTCGACTTCCGCTTCACCGATCCGCGCGGCAAGTGGCAGCATCTGGCGCATCACGTGCGCACGATCAGCGAGGATTTTCTGAACGAGGGGGTGATGTTCGACGGGTCGTCGATCGCCGGGTGGAAGGCGATCAACGATTCGGACATGATGCTGGTGCCGGATTGTTCGACCGCGGTGCTGGACCCGTTTGCGGCGCAGACGGCATTGGTGGTGTTTTGCGACGTGCACGAGCCGTTGACCGGTCAGCCCTACGGGCGCGATCCGCGCTCGACGGCGAAGAAGGCCGAACAGCACCTGATTTCGACCGGGATCGGCGACAAGGCGTTTTTCGGTCCGGAGGCCGAGTTCTTCATCTTCGACGATGTGCGCTACAAGACCGGGATGAACGGGTCGATGTACCAGATCGACAGCGAGGAGGGGCCCTACGTCTCGGACAAGGAGTTTACCGAGGGCAATTCGGGGCACCGGCCGCCGATCAAGGGCGGCTATTTCCCGGTGCCGCCGGTCGACGGCCAGGCCGATCTGCGAGCCGAGATGCTCTCGGTGATGGCCGATATGGGGCTCAAGGTGGAAAAGCACCACCATGAGGTGGCGCCGAGCCAGGCCGAATTGGGGTTTCAGTTTTCGACCCTGGTCGACACCGCCGACCACATGCAGATCTACAAATACGTGGTGCACAACGTCGCCCAGCAATACGGCAAGACCGCGACCTTCATGCCCAAGCCGATCCTCGGCGACAACGGCTCGGGCATGCATGTCCACCAATCCTTGTGGAAGGGCGACAACACCGCGTTTGCCGGCAACCTCTATGCCGATCTGTCGGAGACCGCGCTCTATTACATCGGCGGGATCATCCGCCACGCCAAGGCGATCAACGCCTTCACCAACCCGACCACCAACAGCTACAAGCGGCTGATCCCGGGGTTCGAGGCGCCGGTGCTGCTGGCCTACTCCTCGCGCAACCGCTCGGCCAGCTGCCGCATCCCCTATGTGGCGAGCCCGAAAGCCAAGCGGGTCGAGGTGCGCTATCCCGACCCGGCGGCCAACCCCTATCTGGCCTTTGCCGCGATGCTGATGGCCGGATTGGACGGCATCCAGAACAAGATCCATCCGGGCGAGCCGATGGACAAGAACCTCTACGACCTGCCGCCCGAGGAATTGAAGGACGTGCCGGTGGTGTGCGGCTCCTTGCGCGAGGCGCTGGGCGAATTGGCCCACGACCACGCCTTTCTGCTCAAGGGCGAGGTGTTCAACAAGGACCAGATCGAGGCCTATATCGAATTGAAATGGGAGGAGGTGTACAATTTCGAGCACACCCCGCACCCGATCGAATTCCAGATGTACTACTCGGTCTGACCGCCACCGGTCTGACCCCCCGCCGGTCTGACCCGCCACCGGGCGGACCCCCCGCCGGGTGGACCCCGATCTGGCCCAGCAGGTCCGACCACGCGGATTAGATCTCGCGGCACCGCCAAGACGCGCCTCACCGGCGCGTCTTGCTGCTTCAAGAAACCGGTGCTGCCGGCCGCTCGGAACGCGGACTAGGCCGGATCCGGTTCCGGTTTTGCGTCGACTTTCTCCGTTCCGGTCTCCGTGGGCTGTTCGCCGGGCTTGAATGCCAAGCACACGCCGTTCATGCAATAGCGCTGGCCGGTCGGTTTCGGCCCGTCGTCGAACACGTGGCCCAGATGACTGCCGCAACGGCTGCAATGAACCTCGTTGCGAACCATGAAAAAGCTGCGGTCGGTTTCGCTATCGACGGCATCGGTGAGCGGCTCGAAAAAGCTCGGCCAGCCGGTGCCGCTGTTGAATTTGGCGCTGGCGTCGAACAGCGGCTGGCCGCATCCGGCGCAGTGATAGACGCCGTCGCCAGATTCCTTATCGAGCGGGCTCGAACCGGCGCGTTCGGTGCCGTGCTCGCGCAGCACCCGGTATTGCGCCGCCGAGAGCTTGTTGCGCCACTCTTCCTCGCTCAGTTCGACGGCAAATTTCTTACCTGCCGAATGCCCCTTTGCGCCGAGCTTACCCAACAGACCGCCAGCCATCATGCGCTCCTCTGCGATAGGCGTTCATTCGCGTGGAATATCGTGACGGGAGCGGCTGCGATTAAGAGGGCGCAATTAAGAGGGCAAGGTCAGTGCACGCGTTCGCCCTTGTCCGGCACCGGGCGCAACAATTCCGCGGTCGAACGGGCGATCCAGCACCACACCACGCAGGTCAACTCGTCGTCATTGCGGCGCAAGCGCTGCGCTTCGCGCTGCGCGACCAAGGCGGCTTCCGCGCCATGCCGGCGGACCAGAAGCAATGCCGCCTCCCAGATCTTGCGCTCGTTGGTCATCATCGCCATCACCATAACGCCGATGCTGCCCGGCAGAGTTCCGGAAAATTCGCTGCCCGGCCAGCCTGACATCGCAACCCTTTGGGACCGCGTCAACATATAGTTGCCCAGAGCGTCCTACATACTTGATACAGCTTGCGTCGATCCCGCCCGACATTATACTCGCGCCATGCCCGATCTTTTTGATGCAACCCTCCCAACACCCTCCGCCAATTATTCGGCCAAGGACATCGAGGTTCTCGAAGGCCTGGAACCGGTCCGCCGCCGCCCCGGTATGTATATCGGCAGCACCGACGAGCGTGGACTGCATCATCTGGCAGCCGAGGTCGTCGACAATGCGATGGACGAAGCCGTGGCCGGCCATGCCACGCGCATCGAGATCGAGCTCGCTGCCGGTGACTGGCTCACGGTCCGAGACAACGGCCGCGGCATTCCGGTCGATCCGCATCCGCGCTTTCCGAATAAATCCGCGCTCGAAGTCATCCTGACAACCTTGCATGCCGGCGGCAAGTTCGGCGGCGAAGCCTATCGCACCGCAGGCGGCTTGCACGGCGTTGGGGTGTCTGTGGTCAACGCGCTCAGCGACGCTCTCGAAGTCGAAGTCGCGCGCGATCGGCGGTTGTGGCGCCAGTCCTACCGGCGCGGGCTGCCTGGCTCCGAACTGCAGGACGCGGGGCCGGTCCACAACCGGCGAGGCACGACCGTGCGCTTTCACCCCGATCCCGAAATCTTCGGCGAGGCTGGATTTCGCCCTGCGGTGCTCTATCGCATGGCACGATCGAAGGCCTATCTGTTTCGCGGTCTCGAAATTCGCTGGAGCTGCGATCCCGCGCTGCCGCGGCCGGCCGACATTCCAGCCGAGGCACGCCTGCATTTTCCCGGCGGATTGGGCGATTTCCTCGGCACCACCCTCGACAGCGAGCCGATGCTGAGCCCGCGGCCGTTCCTCGGCCAGTCCGATCTCGCCGAAGGCGGCAAGGTGGAATGGGCGGTGGCGTGGCCCGAAAACGAGGAGGCGGGCTTCAGCCATTCTTATTGCAACACTATTCCAACCCCCGAAGGCGGAACCCACGAGACTGGTTTGCGAAGTGCGCTGATGCGCGGGATCAAGAATTACGGAGAACTCGTCGGCCATCGGCGCAGCGCTCAGGCCACCGGGGAAGACGTCACCGGCGGGGCCGCGATGATGCTGTCGCTGTTCATCCGCGATCCGCAGTTTCAAGGGCAGACCAAGGAGCGGCTGACTTCGGGCGAAGCAACGCGGCTGGTCGAGAATGCGGTCAAGGACCATTTCGACCACTGGCTCGGCGCGGACCCGGCGACCGCGCGGCTGCTGCTCGATCATATCGCCGAACGCGCCGAGGAGCGCCAGCGCCGACGCCAGCAGCGCGATCTGGCGCGCAAGACGGCAACCCGCAAACTGCGGCTGCCGGGCAAACTCGCCGACTGCACCCGCGGCAGTGCGGCCGGCACCGAGATCTTTCTCGTCGAGGGCGACAGCGCCGGGGGCTCGGCCAAGCAGGCGCGCGATCGCGAGACCCAGGCGATCCTGCCGCTGCGCGGCAAGATCCTGAACGTCGCCAGCGCTTCGGCCGACAAGGTGCGGGCCAACCAGGAGATCGCGGACATAGTGTTGGCGCTCGGCTGCGGCTCGGGTTCACATTATCGCGAGGAGTCTCTGCGCTACGAGCGGGTGGTCATCATGACCGACGCCGATGTCGACGGCGCCCACATTGCCTCGTTGCTGATGACCTATTTTTTTCGCGAGATGCCGCAGCTGATCGTGAACGGACATCTGTTCCTGGCGCTGCCGCCGCTCTACCGCCTGACCCAGGGCGAGGTCACTCTCTATGCCCGCGACGACGCGCATCGCGAGGAATTGCAGCAGACCGGCTTCACCGGCCGCGGCAAGATCGAGGTCAGCCGTTTCAAGGGGCTGGGAGAAATGCCGGCGCGCTATCTCAAGGCCACGACGATGGACCCGGCGCAGCGCACCTTGCTGCGAGTCAGAGTGTGAAATCAGAGGGCGGCGCTGAGGAAGCGGGCCCGCCGGGAGCCGGGTTGCCGGCCGGCTCTGACCTCCATTCTCATGCGTTGGTCGAGACCCTGATGGGCCGGCGGCCGGAGCTCAGGTTCGAGTACATCCAAAAGAATGCCCGCTTCGTTCGCGACCTCGACCTGTAAAGATTCCTTGCGCTTGGCCGGGAACCCGCCTACCTAAAATATGTCGACCCGTTTGGGTTCGGCTTTCCGGCCTTGCGTTCGTGTGCGATCGTCCGACCGTGTTTCCCGAGCCAATCGATGTCCGATACGCTGCGCATTCGTGCAGCGGCCTATTGTTTACTTGGAGTTACTGCTAATGGCGACCGGTACGGTCAAATGGTTCAACGCGCAAAAAGGCTATGGATTTATCCAGCCTGAAAACGGCGGCGCTGATGTGTTCGTCCATATCTCCGCTGTGGAGCGCGCAGGCATCGACAATCTACGCGAGGGTCAAAAGCTCAGCTTCGAGCTCGAGCAAGGTCAGCGCGGCCGGGTCTCCGCAGTCAATCTGCGCCCGGTCTGAGGGGGAATCAATAGTCATACGGGGGTGCTTGGGCGCCCCCGTTTCTTTGTCTAGGAGACCTGGTTGCCAAAAGAAGACCTGATCGAATTCGACGGCACCGTCCTTGAGCTGCTTCCCGATGCGCGGTTCCGCGTGCGGCTCGACAATGGCCATGAAACCCTCGCCTACTCCTCCGGCAGAATGAAAAAAAATCGCATCCGGATTTTGGCCGGCGACCGGGTTACGGTCGAAATGACCCCATACGATTTGACCAAAGGCCGGATCAACTTCCGCCATAAGGATGAACGAGCGGCCCCGCCAATGGTCCCGCGCCCGCAATTCCGCCGGCGCTGACCGGAGTGCTGCCCTGTTCTAGAGGCATGTCTGGCCTGAAAAAAAAGTTTGACATGCGAGTCGGCAAACCCGATTTAGGGTTACAAGTACCTGCTTAACCATTTGTTACAAAAAGGCTACAACTTCTCGATGGGTTTTTTAGAACTCGACTTATCGCCTGAAGTACTTCAGGCAGTCTCCGACGCCGGCTATACGACTCCCACCCCGATCCAGCAGCAGGCCATTCCGTACGTTAAAAGCGCGCGGGATGTATTGGGTTGCGCGCAGACCGGGACCGGTAAAACCGCAAGCTTTGTCCTGCCGATGATCGATATGCTGGCGGCAGGCCGGTCGCGGGCCCGCATGCCGCGCTCGTTGATCCTCGAACCGACGCGCGAGCTGGCCACCCAGGTCGCCGCCTCCTTCGAGCTCTACGGGAAATACCATCGGCTGACGATGGCGTTGCTGATCGGGGGTGAGAGCTTCGTCGATCAGGAACGCAAGCTCGACCGCGGCGTCGATGTGCTGATCGCGACGCCGGGGCGTCTGCTCGACCTGCACGGCCGCGGCAAGATCCTGTTGTCCGACGCCCATGTTCTGGTCATCGACGAAGCGGATCGGATGCTGGACATGGGCTTCATCCCCGACGTCGAGCGCATCGTCGGCCTGTTGCCGAAAAGCCGGCAGACTTTGTTCTTCTCGGCAACCATGCCAGCCGAGATTCGCAAGCTCGCCGACGAGTTTCTGAACAATCCGGCAGAAATTACGGTGGCCCCTCCGGCCTCGCCCGCGGCCACGGTGATCCAGTGGCTCGCCGTCATCGATCCACGCGACAAGCGCGACGCGCTGCGCCGGCTGATCGCCTCCGAAGACGTCAAGAACGCGCTGATCTTCTGCAACCGCAAGCGCGACGTCGACCTCCTGTTCAAATCGCTGAGCCGGCATGGCTTTGATGCCGCTGCATTGCACGGCGACATGCCCCAGCCGAAGCGGACCGAAACCCTGGAACGCTTCAAGCGGGGCGAGGTTCGGCTTCTGGTCGCCAGCGACGTCGCCGCCCGCGGTCTCGACATCAAGGGCATGAGCCACGTCTTCTGCTTCGATGTACCGACCCACGCCGAGGACTATGTGCATCGTATCGGCCGCACCGGCCGCGCCGGCCTTTCAGGCCGCTCGTTCATGCTGGCGGCGCCCGAAGACGGAAAAGCCGTTGCCGACATCGTCAGGCTGATCGGCAAGGAAATACCGATGCACGAAATCGAAGGGGTCGCTTCTGTCGAACTCGACTACAGCGCACGCCGCGGCGGCAAATCGCGGCCGGCCGCTCGGCCCGTGCACTCCGCTCGCCCCGCCGATGTTTCTCGGCCCGAGCGTTCCGAGCAACCGCAGCGCCGCGGCGATGGCCTCGCAGTCCGCTCGACAGCGGCTGACGAGCGTGTGACGCGTCGCAAGCAGCGCCCGGCGGCCGACGCAAAACCGCGCGCGCCGGCGTCACCCCTCAAGAGCGCCACGGTAACCCCGTTTCCCCGCGCTGCCGTGGCGCGACGGCCGCGCCAACCCGAGCGAAATCTGGACGAAGATCGCAAGATCGTCGGCTTCGGCGACGACCTGCCGGCCTTTCTCGCCCGAGCGCCGCGAGTTGTCGCCCGTCCCTGACCGGTTCGCGAGGGAGGGGCCGCGATGAAGACGATCTTTGTCATGGTCAAATGCGATCTCGGCCAAGCCTATACCGTGGCCGACGAGGCGGTCCTTAACCTCGAACAGGTTTCTGAGGTTTATTCGACTTCGGGCCAATACGATCTGTTGATGAAATGCTACCTGCCGGACGAGAGCGATATCGGCCGGTTCGTCACCGAGCGGGTGCAGACCTTAGCCGGCGTCAAGGACACGTTTACGATCATCGCGTTCAAGGCGTTCTCGGAAGATTCGTCGGCCTAGCCGTGCCACTTTCCGTGATCTCCGCTTGCATTCGCGCCCGAGCGATGCCATCCCGGATTTGACGGCCATCCCGGATTTGACGGTCGGAGAGAGCGGGCCATGAGTGATGGTGAGGGCGGTTGGGTGCGGGTCGCCGGGCGAAGCGATCTGGCCCCGGGCGAGGTCAGGGGCGTCGAGGCCGCAGGCCATTCGATCGCGATATACAATAGCGATGACGGCCTTTTCGCCACCGACAACATATGCACCCACGCTTATGCGTGCCTGTCCGACGGATGGCTAGACGGCCAGACCATCGAATGCCCTTTACACGCTGCGCGCTTCGACATCCGCACCGGCAAAGCGCTCGACCCGCCTGCTACCGAGGACCTGAAGACCTACCCGGTCCGCCTCACCGGCGACGACATCGAAGTCAAAGTCGACTAGCGGCCTTCCCAACTTTCATCCATATACCCGCCGGTAGAGCGCGAGAATCTCGTCGGTGGAGGGCACGCGCGGGTTGTTGGCGGGCGAACCGGAAGCCAGTGCCTGGCTCGCCATCACCGGCAGCAATTCTTCATAGCGCCCGGCGTCGATCCCGTAAGCCCGAGGGCTTGGCACCTTGAGATCCCGATTGAGCCGGCGCAATTCCTCGAGGAGCCGCGCGACCGCGCCTTGGCTGCCTTCGCCTTCTTCCGCCAGGCCCATCGCGCGGGCGCAATCGGCATAGCGGTCGAGTGCCGCCGGAACCGAAAATGCGGTGATTTCCGGCAGCAGCATCGCGTTCGAAAGCCCGTGCGGCACATGAAAGAAGGCGCCGATCGGCCGGCTCATGCCGTGGACCAGCGCGACGCTGGCGTTCGAGAACGCCATGCCCGCCGTCGTCGCGCCCAGCATCATCGCCTCGCGCGCCTGATGGTTGCCGGGCTCGGCGCAGGCGATGCGGATGTTGCGCGCGATCAAACCCATCGCATTCCGGGCGAGCCCGTCGGTATAAGGGCTGGCGCGGCGGCTGACATAGGCTTCGATCGCGTGCGTCAGGCTGTCGAGCCCGGTGTCGGCGGTCAGCCGCAGCGGCATCGTCAAGGTCAGCTCGTAATCGACGATCGCCGCCAGCGGGCAGCACGCCAGACCCGCGATCAGCATCTTCTCGTCGGTCACGGTATCGGTGATGACGGTGAACCGGGTGACCTCCGAGCCGGTGCCGGCCGTGGTCGGGATCGCGACAATCGGTAGCCCGGCCTTCGGAATGTCGGCCGGAGCCTTATAGTCGCGCATCTGCCCGCCATTGGCGGCGAGCACGCTCATCGCCTTCGCGGTGTCGATCGAACTGCCGCCGCCGATCGCGATAAGGCTGTCGAACCCGCCCACCGCAAGAATCAGCGCCCCGGCCTCGATTACCGGGGTGGTCGGATCCGGCACGGTGTCGGCAAATACCTCCCAGCGGATTTGGGCTTGGTCGAGCAATGCCGTGGCGCGCTCCAGAATGCCGCAGCTGCTGATAAAAGGGTCGGTGACGACCAGCGGTTTGGTGAGACCAAGTCGCTGCAACATGCCCGGAAGCTCGGCGAGCGCGCCGCCGCCGACCGCCATCAGGCGCGGTGTCGTGATCGTCGCTATCATATCAGCGTCCTTTTCGGCTCAGCCCGGCTTCCTCAAGCGAAAGCGTAGCACGCCGCCCGGTTCTTCCGACGATTCGAGCAAGGTGCAGCCGGTCGTGGTGCAGAAATGCTCGAAATCCTTGACCGCGCCGGGGTCGGTTGCGAGCACTTCGAGCACTGCGCCGGGAAGGAGCGGTTTCAACGCCCGCCGCGCCTTCAACACCGGCAGCGGGCACAAGAGCCCGGTCGCATCGAGCGTCACAGCCACCTCGGCGTTTGCGTCGTCCATCGTTCGGCCTCGCTGCGGGCTTCGCCGCGATCTTAGCCGATGCCGGGCCGACATCAATCGGGGTGAACGGTATGGCCATCGATGGCGCTTGGCTTCCTCCGGCGTGGTTGGCTAGGCTGACCATCGGCTTACGGCGCAACGAGCGAGGTCAAGATCATGGAGTTCGGCATGTTCCACGAGTTTCCGTCCTTGCCGGGCCGGTCCGAGAGCGAGGCCTTTGACGAGGCGATGGAACAAGTTGACGCCGCGGAACGGCTGGGACTCGATGTGATGTGGCTAGCCGAACTCCATTTCGAACCGCGCCGCTCGCTGCTGTCTGCGCCGCTCAGCATCGCCAGCGCGATTGCCGCGCGCACCAAGCGGATCAAGATCGGCATCGCGGTGCAGGTCTTGCCGTTGTGCCATCCCCTGCGGCTCGCCGAGGAAGCCGCGACGGTCGATCAGCTGAGCCATGGCCGCCTGATCTTTGGGGTCGGGCGCAGCGGGGTAGCGCAGACCTATGAGGCCTACGGCGTTTCCTATGCCGAGAGCCAGGCCCGCTTTCGCGAAATCCTCGACGTGGTCCAGCGGGCCTGGACCGAGCCGAGTTTTTCGTATGAGGGCGCCTACCACAGCTTCAAAAACGTCAGCCTGGTGCCAAAGCCGTATCAGAAGCCGACCCCGCCGATCCGCATCGCCGCCAGCACACCCGACACCTTTCCGGCCATCGCCCGGCGCGGCCTGCCGGTCTTCGCCTCGGTGCGCCATACCAGCTGGTCGGATCTTGCGGCCCAGGTCGGCACCTACCATGACGCCTGGAAGGCGGCCGGCCATCCGGGGCGCGGCCAGGTCTTTGTTTCGGCGCCGACCTATATCGCCGAGACCGAGGAGCGCGCCCGCAACGAGCCCAAGGAAAGCATCATGCATTTCTATCACGAGCAGGCGAACCTGCTCGAAGGGGCGGCAAAGCTGGTCGATCCGGTGACCGCGGAGCGCCGCATGCGGCGGGTTCACGATTTGCGCGCGCGGTCCTATGAAGACGCCCTGCACGCCAATGTGCTGATCGGTACGCCGGAGACGGTCGGCGCCAAGCTGAAAGCGCTGCAGGCCGAGATTGGATTGAGCGGCATCCTGGCCGAGCTGAATTGCGGCGGGCTGATCCCGCACGAAAGCGTGGTAAACGCGATGCTGCTGCTGTGCGAAGGGGTGATGCCGCGGTTTCGTCATTGACCACGACAGCCGGGGCGCCGGCGATCACGCGCGCGCCTCAGGCCCACGCCGGCGCCGCCATAATTCCCGGATAGGAGCGTCGGCGGCGTGACCGGGCGCCAGGCGACGAACCAGCTTCTGCTGGCGGCTTCGGGCGCCGGTTTGGTGATCGGCCTGGTCGCCTGGTGGATCGGTGCGCCGCTATGGGCCGATCGCGCCTGGGGTTTCGGCGCCGTGCCCGCGCTCCTCGCCGTGCTGATTGGCATCGTCAGGGGGGTATTCCGGCGCGAAGCCGGCCTCGACCTCTTGGCGCTGCTGTCGCTAGGCGGGGCATTGGCGCTCGGCGAATACGCCACCGCCGCAGTGATCGGCTTTATGCTCGCCAGCGGCCGGAGCCTCGAGGACTTCGCCGAGGCCCGCGCCCGGCGCGAGATGTCCGCTCTGCTCGGCCGGGTGCCGCGGACGGCGAATTGCTACCGCACCGGCGGGTTGGCGCAGATCCCGCTCGACGACATCAGACCTGGGGATCGCCTCTTGGTGCGCGGCGGCGAGGCGGTTCCGACCGACGGCACGTTATCGGGCGGCGGCGCCGTGCTCGACGAATTGGCATTGACCGGCGAACCGCTGCCGGTTGCGCGGCGCGAGGGCGATCCGGTGCGGAGCGGCAGCTTAAATGCGGCCGCACCCTTCGACATGATCGCCGCGACGACAGCGGCCGAGGGCGCCTTTGCCGGCATCGTCCGCCTGGTCGAGGCGGCGCAGCAGGCGAAGGCCCCGGCATCGCGGCTTGCCGACCGCTATGCCCTGTTGTTCGTGCCGCTGTCGCTCGCGGTTGCCGCCGCGGCGTGGATCGCCAGCCAAGACCCGGCGCGAGCGCTGGCGGTGCTGGTGGTCGCAACGCCGTGCCCATTGATTTTGGCGGTGCCGGTGGCGATCGTCGCCGGCATGTCGCGCTGCGCCAAACGCGGCGTGCTGGTCAAGGGCGGCGGCATGCTGGAAAAGCTGGCGCAAGCCAAATTGCTGTATTTCGACAAGACCGGGACCCTGACCGGCGGCCGGGCCCGCCTGGTCGCGATCGAGGCTACGCCGGGCGTCGAGGCCGGCGAGATTCTCGGATCGCCGCATCGCTGGATCAGGCCTCGCAGCACGTCATCGCGCAGGCGATCGTCGCCGCTGCGCGCGAGCGCGGGCTGAAATTGTCGATTCCGTCGATCGTCGACGAAAAAATGGGCGCGGGGGTTGCCGGCATCGTCGACGACCGGCGGGTAGTGGTTGGCAACCACGCCTTTGTCGCAGCCGCCGCGCCGGAAGCAGAGTGGAGCGGCCGGTTTTTGCGGCGCATGGGCTATGACGGGGCGACCGGCGTCTTTGTCGCGATCGACGGCATGATGGCCGGGGCGTTGCTGATGCTCGACGAGATCAGGTTGGAGACGCCGCGGGCGTTGCGGCTGCTGCGCCGCGCCGGGATCGGGCATATCGCCATGCTGACCGGCGATCGCCGTGACGTCGCCGAGACCATCGGCGAGGCGTTGGGGGTCGATCGGGTGCTCGCCGAGCTAACGCCGCAGGACAAGCTCGCCGCCATCGAGCGATCGCGCCGAGAGGATGTGACCATCATGGTCGGGGACGGGGTCAACGACGCCCCGGCGCTCGCCGCCGCCGATGTCGGGGTCGCGATGGGCGCCCGCGGCGCCGCCGCGTCATCCGAGGCGGCAGGGGTGGTGCTGTTGGCGGACCGGCTCGACCGGCTGGCCGAGGCGCTCGGTATCGCGCGCCGCTCGCGGGCGATCGCCGTCGAAAGCGTGGTGGCCGGCATCGGGCTGTCGGTCACGGCAATGGGGGTGGCGGCCTTCGGCTATCTGCCGCCGCTCGCCGGGGCCATCCTCCAGGAAGCGATCGATGTCGGCGTGATCCTGAACGCGCTCAGGGCGCTGCACCCGCAGGCGCCGCGGCGAGGCCGGACGATACTCGCACAGGCGGAGGTGCTTCGGCTCAAATCGGAGCATGACCAGCTCGCGCCGCTGCTTGAGCGGGTTCGCGCGACCGCCGATCGGGTTGCGGTGCTGCCGGTGCGTGACATCGCCGCCGAGCTCAGCAACCTGAACGAGTTGCTCGGACGCCAGTTGCTGCCCCATGAGCGCCAGGACGACGCCGAGGTTTATCCGGCGATGGCGCGGTTGATCGGCGGCGACGACCCGATGGCGGCGATGAGCCGAATGCACCGGGAAATCAGCCAAGTGGCGCGCCTGCTGGTCCGAACCGCGCAAGACTTGCCGGCCGAGGGGCCCGATTTGACGACGATTGCGGAAATACAGCGGATTCTGCACGGGCTCGATGCAATCCTGCGATTACATTTTGCCCAGGAAGAAGAGATCTACCACAATTTGGCCAACGCGGCCTGAACCATCGGCCGGGACGCAGATCGCCGGCCCGAGCGCCAATCGAACGAGAGGAGTCCTCGATGCTGACCTTGTATTTCTCGCCCGGATCGAGCGCGATGGCGACGCATATCGCGTTGCACGAAATCGGGGTGCCGTTCGAATCGAAGCTCGTTTCGTTGGCCAAGGGCGAGCAGCATTCGTCCGAATACCGGTCGATCAATCCCGAGAGCAAAGTCCCGACTTTGCTGATCGACGGGTGGAAGCTGACCGAAGTGGCGGCGACCCTCTATTATCTCGCTAGGCGCTATCCGGAAGCTGGGCTTTGGCCGCAAGGTGGTCTCACGGCCGAGGCGGAGGCAATTTCGTGGATGTCCTTCACCGCCGCGACTCTGCACCCGGCTCGGCGGATCGGCCTGGAGCGCTGGAAAGAGGTGTTCAAAATCGCCGATCCGCGACTCGGCTCGAACGAATGGGCGGCGGGCGGCCATTATTCAATCGCCGACATTCACTTGTTCCGGCTCTATTGGCGATTCAAGACCACAACCTCGCCGGCGGCCGGCGAATACCCGAACCTCGACCGGCATTTCGACCGAATCATGCTGCGCCCAGCGGTCAAAAAGACGATCGAGATCGAAAGCAAGATCGGCTACCAGCTGCCGTAGAGGCCGGGATTTGTCCTGATGACGCCCGCGGCCAATGCGGCAGGTTCGGGCGAGGTCCTGCCTCGAGCCAAGCCGAGGCTATGCGTTTGATCAAAAATGGCTAAGGATTTGAACCGTTCCGCTCGCTGACGTTTGGGGCGCCTTCGGAACGGCCGAATTCGCGCGCATCGTCGGACTTTCCCTGACGGTCAGCCTGTCGGCCACGGCCGTTGCCGCCGTCATCGGATTGCCGTGTGGCGCGGCATTGGGAATCTGCAGGTTCACCGGTCGTCGATTGCTGATCCTGCTCGCGAATGCGTTCCTCGGTTTGCCCCCGGTTGTCGTCGGCCTCGCCCTTTACCTGATCTTGTCGCGCTCAGGGCCACTCGGCGCACTCGCGCTCATGTTTACGCCCGGCGCCATGGTCATCGCGCAGGCGCTGCTCGCCGCACCGATCATTACCGCCCTGACGCATCGCGCGATCGAGGAGGTTTGGCAGGAATACGGTGGCGCGTTGCGGGTCGACGGCGCGACCCGCTCACGTTCGATCCGAATGCTGCTAACCATCGCGCGCCGGTCTGTCGTGACCGCCGTGTTGGCTGGTTTCGGCCGTGCGATCTCCGAAGTCGGCGCGGTCTTGATTGTCGGCGGCAACATCGCGGGCTACACCCGAATCATGACAACCGCGATCGTTCTGAAGACGAGCGAGGGCGAATTGGGGCAAGCGCTCGGTCTTGGCCTCGTTCTGATCGGGATAAGCATTATCGTAAGCGCCAGTGCTTTTGTGCTTTGGGAGAAGTCATGAGACCCCGCGACGCTTTCCCTCTATTGTTCGGCGCACTGCTAGCCGGTCATACCGTTGCGGCCGAGCAGCCAGCCCCCCAATCGATCATCCTCGCATCCACGACTTCGGTCGAAAATTCAGGCCTGCTCGCGCACATCCTTCCCTCCTTCACCAAGGAGACCGGGATTACCGTGCATGTCGTGGCACAAGGGACAGGTCAGGCGCTGCAAACGGCCGCCCGCGATGACGCCGATCTGGTTCTGGTGCATGACCCGGAGGCCGAGCAGAAATTCATCGCTGCCGGCAACGGCGTCGATCGCCGCCAGATCGCGTGGAACGACTTTATCGTGGTCGGGCCGCGCTCCGACCCGGCACGTATAGCCGGCACTCGTGATGCAGTTGCGGCGCTGAAGGCGATTGCCGGCGCAGGGGCGCCGTTTGTCTCGCGCGGCGACAAGAGCGGCACCGACGCGCTCGAACACCGTCTGTGGCGGATGACGGGAATCGATCCCGCCAAAGCCGGGGGCGGATCGTGGTATCGCGACATCGGCGGCGGCATGGGCGCGGCATTGAATGCCGCACAAGGGATGGGTGCCTATACGATCAGTGATCGCGGCACTTGGCTGAGCTTCGGCAACAAGGGCGATCTCGCGGTGCTGGTCGAAGGCGACCCGCGCCTGCTCAATCGCTATGACGTGATGTTGCTCAACCCGGCGAAGCATCCGGTGCCGAAACAGGCGTTAGCCAAGCGTCTCGCCCAATGGCTGGTGTCGCCCGAGGGGCAAGCAGAGATCGGCGCGTATAAGGTCGATGGCGAGCAACTATTCCACCCGTCGGCGACGGCTCCAAGGTGAGTTAGTGCGGCCGCCCCGGCGCATCGCGCGATCGGTTCCGAGGTGATCACGCCCCGCCCCGTCGGCGCATCGAGCTTAGGGGATTGGTGACCCAACTCATCGTCTGCTTGGCGTCAGGCAACGAGAAGGAGAACCGGATCGGGGAATGCCCGCCGATCCAGCCCTCGTCGCCGTCAGGCGGCTTTTAAGATGCCGAGCTGCGTCAGCGCGGCGACGCCGTCGTCGAGGCCGACTTCCTCGGCGATCATGCGGTCCGCGACCCGCAGAACGGTCGTTCCGGTAAAATGCATCTTCCGACCGGATGCCGCCGGCAACGCGCCAACGAGAAAATCGTTGAACGCCGGCCCGGTGTGAGTGCCGCCGCCTTCCCAGCGGCCGACGACATAGTCGCCCTCGGCGATCAGATCGGCCGCACCCCAGAATTTGAGGTCGGGGAACGCGCCGCGGAAATCGAGCATGAAATTCCGCACGTCCTGGCGACCCCGACGCGGCGCATGCAGCGAATACTGGAGCAACATGTCGGGCGCCGCGAGTTCATCGACAATCTGCGGGTTCCACGGATTACCCCAGAACCCTTCGAACCAGCGCCCGACCAGGGCCTTGTTCTGTTGTTCGCGTGACATCTTTGTCTCTCCTGGTGTGGGGAGAGCGTTCGCACCACCCTCTAAAAGGCGGGCAAGTTCGGAACCCAGCCCATCGCCTCGGCGCGCCGCAATCAAATGAAGAGGGCCAAGATTGGTGAGCATTGATCGAACTCCCGGTGGGTGAGCCACTGTCGCTCTCGACCTGGACACCACTACGCCCGGAGCCGGGTGGCCTTATATCCGCATCTTGCGCTTTGATTCCGCCGGCGGCGGGAACGGTCGTCGCCGCAGAACTGCTCACCTCCAGCGTCGGGCGTTCCGTCCGGCGGTGCGGATGCGAGCCTATCCAGAATGATGGCGCTGTGATGCGCGCCTGCATCCCCTTCGCGGCGAGAGCGCGGGCCCATGGTCGATTTCGATCTCTGGCAACTGGCGCGTGATCTTCGAATTCGAGGGTCGGGATGTCACCAATGTCGATCTGTTCGATTACCACTGAGGTGAAAGGAACTGTGTTAATCCATGCCACGCATGCACAACCCCCCGCATTCGGGCGAGGTCATCAAGGAGCTGTGCCTTGATCCCTTGGAGCTGACGGTGACGGCAGCCGCCGAGGGCTTGGGCGTCGCCCGCCGTACGCTCTCAGCGCTACTCAACGGGCACGCGGGGATTTCTCCGGAGATGGCGATCCGGCTGTCCAAGGCGTTCGGCCGGTCGCCGGAAAGTTGGCTGCAACTACAGCTTCAATATGATCTGTGGGAGGCTGAACAGCGGTCCGATGCGATCAAGGTCAAGCATTTTGCGGCTCCGGCTCTCTGCTGATTGGCAGCTCGACCGGTGTAATCACCGAAGCCGGTCAGCCGCACGGAAGCCCGGTAATTCTAATAAAGGCTGGGAAGAGACGGGCTCCACGGCGGGTACAGGTACCGGCAGGAGCTTATCGTCGGGCCGCGCGCAGCGCGAACCCGCGGTGTGACAAGAGAAAATCATCCGCCGGCTACTAGGCGCGTTGGACGAAGGCGTCCATGACCTTTTTATCGCCGGCGTGTTCGAAATGGATTGCGAGCTTGTTGCCCTCGACCGCGGTCACCGCGCCATAGCCGAATTTCTGGTGGAAAACGCGGTCGCCGACCTTGAACCCGCCGAACTCGCCGGATCTCCTCCCCGCGTCGGGGGACCGGGCCGGCTTCGATCAGCACCGGGCGCCGGCGCTCTGTCCAAGGGCTCACTGGAGCGGCGTTTGGCAAGTCGATCGCGCCGCCCCAGCCGGAAGCGAACGCGGAACCACGGGCGGCGCTCGGCTGCAAACCCGGTTCGGCCATGATCTCGGTATGCTCGGACGGCAATTCATCGACAAAGCGCGAGCGCATCGCACTCTGCCACTGACCGTGGATGCGCCGGTTGGCCGCGAACGAGACATAGGCGCGATGGCGTGCCCGGGTCAGTCCAACATAAGCCAGCCGCCGTTCCTCTTCGAGTGCCGCGAGCCCGTTTTCTTCCATCGCCCGCTGGTTCGGGAACAGCCCATCCTCCCAGCCGGGCAGAAACACCGTATCGAATTCGAGGCCCTTGGCGCTATGCAGGGTCATCAGATTGACCATATCGCCGCCTGCGTCGGCGGCGTTGTCCATGACCAGGCTGACATGCTCGAGAAAGCCGCCGAGATTCTCGAACTCGGCCATCCCGACCACCAATTCCTTGAGGTTTTCCAGGCGACCCGCGGCGTCCGGCGTGCGTTCGGCCTGCCACATCGCGGTGTAGCCTGACTCCTCCAGCACAACCTGCACCAGATCGGTATGCGAAACCCGCCCGGCATCCTCGCGCCAACGGTCGAGCGCCGAGACAAAGCCGGCCAAGGCGTTGCGCGCAGCCGGGCGCAGCCGATCGCCCGAGATCAGCACCCGCGCCGCTTCGATCAGCGGCAGGCGATCGGCGCGCGCCAGGGTGTGGAGCTGCTGCAAGGTGGCGCTGCCGATGCCGCGGCGCGGGGTGTTCAGGATGCGCTCGAAGGCGAGATCGTCGGCTGGCTGGTTGACCAGCCGCAAATAGGCGAGCGCGTCCCTGATCTCCTGGCGTTCGTAAAAACGCGGGCCGCCGATGACGCGATAAGGCAAGGCCAAGCCGATGAACCGTTCTTCGAACTCGCGGGTCTGAAACCCGGCGCGTACCAGGATGGCGGTCTGGGTCAGCGCATGGCCGCTGCGCTGCAACGCCTCGATTTCGTCGCCGACCCAGCGCGCCTCCTCCTCGGCGTCCCACAGCGCGCGCACCATGACCTTGTCGCCCTCGTCACCCTGGGTCCACAAGGTCTTGCCGAGCCGGCCGCGGTTGTGCGCGATCATCCCGGCGGCGGCGGCGAGGATGCGCGAGGTCGAGCGATAGTTCTCTTCGAGGCGGATGATCGTGGCCCCCGGAAAATCGCTCTCGAAACGCAGGATGTTGCCGATCTCGGCGCCGCGCCAGCTGTAGATCGACTGGTCGTCGTCGCCGACGCAGCACAAATTGCGCCGCGCCTGGGCCAGCAGCCGGAGCCACAAATACTGGGCGATGTTGGTGTCCTGATACTCGTCGACGAGGATGTAGCGGAAGCGCCGGTGATACTCGGCGAGAATGTCGGGATTGCCGGTGAAGATCGTCAAATTGTGCAGCAGCAGGTCGCCGAAATCGACCGCGTTTACGGTCACGAGCCGCTCCTGGTAGCGCTGGTAAAGCGTGATCGCGCGGCCATCGGCAAAGCTGTCGGCATCGGCGCGTGAGACCTTGTCGGGCCCGAGACCGCGGTCCTTCCAGCGCTGAATGACCGACAGCAGGATCCGGGCGGGCCAGCGCCGCTCATCGATGTTCTCGGCCTGCAGGATCTGCTTCAGCAGACGGATCTGGTCGTCGGTGTCGAGGATCGTGAAGCTCGATTTGAGCCCCACCGCCTCGGCGTGACGGCGCAAGATGCGGGCCGCTATCGCATGAAAGGTGCCGAGCCAAACACCGTCGGCGGCACGCCCGACGATCGCTTCGAGACGTTCGCGCATCTCGCGCGCCGCCTTGTTGGTAAAGGTGACGGCCAGCAACTCGGATGGGAACGCGCGGCGGGTGGCGAGAATGTGGGCGAGCCTTGCGGTCAGCACCCGCGTCTTGCCGGTACCGGCCCCGGCGAGCACCAGTACTGGGCCGTCGACCGCTTCGACGGCGTGCCGCTGCGCATCATTGAGCGCCGTAAGATAGGGGGTGTTCTCGGTCGACGGATGGATCAGTAAAGCGGGATCGGGCATACGCGCGATGATATAGCAAACCGGCAGCACGGATGCAGGATGGCTTTCCTGCTTGCCCGGCAGCGCAGTGCGTGGACGCCGGCAGGGCTGCGCGGCGAATTGGCGGGCTCGGGGTCGATCGCCCTATCCTCCGTCGGCGCCGGATGACGCCCTTTTGGGCGGGCGATCAAACAATCCAGCTTGGCGCGGGTGGAAAATCGGCTTCAGATCTTCTTGGCGCCGAGACCGCCGCCGCCTTCGCAAGCCTGCGCGTGCAACCAGTCCCCCACCGCCAATTTCCCGTGATAGACCTCGGCGTAGAGGCCGACCGGCCAGGTCAACACGAAGACGACATTGCTGACGATATCGGTGTTCCGGTTCGGGCACGGTCCGGGAAGCAAAAACCCGATCGCCAACAGCGCGATGCCAATGATAAGGTAGAACCCGACCAACACCCGCATGGTTCTCTCTGCACAGCCTAACCGAAAACCTAAGCGCGCCGGCGGCGCCTCCGACCGCTCGCGCAACGGAACAGGTTCCCCGCACCAGACGCAACCCTTAACTCGGGTTCGAGATTCCGATGCCGTGCAGCCTTCGGCGTGAGGAGCGCTGAAAGCGCCGCTGTTGCCGGCAGCCGGCCCGTCACTTGCGGCGACCGGGAAGCAGCGATAGTTTCGGCCAGCCTCGATGGAACCCGCTCTGTGCAGTACCTGAGCACCCGAGACCCTCGGTCGCGACCGCGCGGTTTTTCGTTCGCGGAGGTTCTGTTGGCCGGTCTCGCCGAAGATGGCGGGCTTTATGTGCCCGATCGTCTTCCGGCGCTTTCGGCCGAGACCATCCGCCGTCATGCGGGCCTGCCTTATGCCGAGCTTGCCGCCCGCATTCTGGCGGTGTTCGCCGGCGATGCGTTTTCTCTCGCCGAGTTGCGGCCGATCGCCGAGCAGGCCTATCGCGGGTTCGGCCACACCGCGGTGGCGCCGCTGGTGCAACTCGATCAGCGGTTATGGCTGTTGGAGCTGTTTCACGGCCCGACCCTTGCCTTCAAGGATCTGGCATTGCAGCTCGTAGGCCTGCTGTTCGACGCGGCTCTGGCGCGGCGGCATGAGCATGTGACGATCATCGGCGCGACCTCGGGCGACACCGGCTCGGCGGCGCTCGCCGCTTGCCGCGACCGCGAAGCGATCGACATTTTCATCCTCTACCCGAACCGGCGCATTTCCGAGGTGCAACGGCGGCAGATGACGACGGTCGAGGCGGCGAACGCCCACGCTGTCGCGATCGAAGGCACGTTCGACGACTGCCAGGATCTGGTTAAAGGGCTGTTTGCCGATGCTGAACTGCGGCGCGCGCTGAACCTCGCCGCGGTCAATTCGATCAACTGGGCCCGCATCGCAGCACAGACCGTGTATTATTTCGCGGCCGGGGCGGCGCTCGGCGCCCCGGACCGGCCGATTTCGTTCTGTGTGCCGACCGGCAATTTCGGAAATGTCTACGCCGGGCACATCGCTCGCCTGATGGGACTGCCGATCGCGCGGCTGGTGATCGGCACCAATCGCAACGACATTCTTGCCCGTTACATTGCCAGCGGCGACATGTCGATCGCCGCGGTTGAGCCGAGCCTCAGCCCGAGCATGGACATTCAGGTGTCGAGCAACTTCGAGCGGCTGCTGTTCGAGCTGAAGGGCCGCAACGGCGCTGCGGTGTCCGAGGCGATCGGCGGTTTCAGGCGGACCGGCGGGCTGCCCGAAGATGATCAGGCGTGGCATGCCGCGCGAGGCTTGTTTTCCGCCCACAAGGTCGACGACACTCTGACGATGCGGACCATCGCCGAGACTTATGCCGGAACCGGAATGCTGATCGACCCGCATACCGCCGTCGCGGTCGCGGCGGCAAAGGCCGAACTCGCTGTGCATGTGGACGCGACGCCGATGGTCGCGCTCGCCACCGCCCATCCGGCCAAATTTGCCGACGCGGTCGAGCGCGCGGCCGGCATCCGGCCGACGCAGCCGCGGGCGTTGGGCGAACTATTCGAAAAGCCTGAGCGCATGACGATATTACCGAATGATATAGATGTGGTGAGACGTTTTATTCGCGCCCATGCACGGCGCGCGGGAGCAACAGCATGACGGTACGGGTATCTACTCTGGCGAACGGGTTACGGATTGCCACCGACCGCATCGATACGGTCGATACGGTGTCGCTGGGGATTTGGGTCGATGTCGGCACCCGCCATGAGCCGCCGGAGATCAATGGCGTCGCGCATTTTCTCGAACACATGGCGTTCAAGGGGACCGAGCGGCGCAGCGCGCTCGCCATCGCCGAGGAGATCGAGGCGGTCGGCGGCCACCTGAACGCGTACACCTCGCGCGAGAGCACCGCCTTCTACGCCAGGGTGCTGAAGGAGGATGTGACGCTCGCGCTCGACATCCTGTCGGACATCCTGCAGCACTCGACCTTCGAGCCCGAGGAGCTCGAGCGCGAGCGCACGGTGATCCTGCAGGAGATCGGCCAGGCCAACGACACCCCCGACGACATCATCTTCGATCATTTCCAGGAATGCGCCTATCCCGACCAGGCGATGGGCCGGCCGGTGCTGGGTCGGCCCGAAATCATCCGCCGGCTCGGACGCGAAGAGGTGACCGCTTATCTGCGCGATCATTATGGCGCGCGGCGCATGGTGCTGGCGGCAGCCGGCAATCTGGACCATGACCGGTTTGCGGCACTGGCCGAAAAGCTGCTCTCGGGCCTGCCGGCCGAGCGGCCGGCGACCACCGAACCGGCGCGCTACACCGGTGGGGACCGGCGAGAACAGCGCGATCTCGAGCAACTGCATCTAGTATTGGGATTTCCCGGCCTAACTCTCGACGATCCCGATTTCTATGCGGCCTCGGTGCTGTCGACGGCATTCGGCGGCGGCATGTCGTCCCGCCTGTTTCAAGAAATCCGTGAAAAGCGAGGGCTCGTCTATACGATCCATTGCTTTGCCCACAGCTATCGCGACGGCGGATTGTTCGGGATCTACGCGGGCACCGGCGAGGAAGAGGTGAGCGAGCTCGTCCCGGCATTGTGCGAGCAGGCGAGAAAGCTTGAAGACGGGCTCAGTGCGGTCGAACTCGCCCGCGCCAAAACCCAGATGAAGGCGGGTCTGCTGATGTCGCTCGAAAGCACGTCGGCGCGTTGCGAGCAGCTGGCCCAGCATCTGTTGATCCACGGCACGCCGTTCGATCCGCCCGAGATCGTGCGCCGCATCGAGGAGGTCGACGATGCCGCGATCCGTCGGGTTGTCGGCCGTTGGCGCTCGGCTCCGCCGACCTTGACTGCGCTGGGGCCGCTGAGCCGGCTGGAAGACTTCGATCGCTTGCGGGCCCGGCTCGCCGCCTGACCCGTGATCGCGATGGCGCCGCAGCGAAAATCCTTTCCTCGGCTGTTTCTGTCCCGCTCGGAACCGTTTCGGTTGAGCAGCGAGCGGGTATTTCTGCGCGCGCCCGAGCGCGGCGATTACGAAGCGTGGGCGAACCTGCGCACGCGTTCGCGTCGCTTCCTCGAACCATGGGAGCCGAGCTGGCCGCCGGACGCGCTGTCCCGGCTGAACTTCCGCGCGCGCGTCGCCCGTTATGCCGAGGATTGGCGTACCGACCAGGCCTACAATTTTTTTATTTTCGCCAATGACGACACGCTGATCGGGGGCGTCGGCCTATCCAATATGCGTCGCGGGGTCTCCGAGACGGCAAGCCTCGGCTATTGGGTTGGCGAACCGTTTGCCCGCCAGGGCCACATGACTGCAGCCCTGCCACTGATCCTCGACTTTTCGTTCGACCGGTTGCGCCTGCACCGGGTCGAAGCGGCTTGCCTTCCGACCAACATCCCCAGCCGATCCTTGCTGACCCGGGCCGGATTCCACCAGGAGGGCTATGCTCGCCAATATCTTTGCATCGCCGGCAAATGGCAGGACCATCTGCTGTTTGCCATATTGCGAGGGGATTGGCGAAAGCCCGGCGGCTAGCAAGTGGGCGCTCAGGCGTGGCCCGCGTCGGTCGATAGCGCAGTCAGATCGATGCCAAGCCTGGCCAAGGCCCGGTGCCATTTTCCATCGTTATCGGACCCGAATACGATCTCTTCGTCCGCGCCGACGGACAGCCAGCCATTAGCCTGGATCTCGGCGTCGAGCTGCCCCGGCGCCCAGCCGGCGTAGCCGAGCGCAAACAGGCTGTGGCGCGGGCCTCGGCCTTTGCCGATCGCGCGCAGGATCTCAAGCGTCCCGGTCACCGAAATGTTGCCGGCCACCGGCAAGGTCGCGTCCTCGCGATAATCGTCGGTATGGAGCACAAATCCGCGCCCCGGCTCGACCGGGCCGCCGAAATGTACCGGACTGGTCTTGGCCACGCCGCCGGGATCGATCTCGAGCTGGGCGAACAGTTCGGTCATGGTCAGCGAACCCACCAGCTTGTTGATCACCAGACCCATTGCCCCGGCATCTCCGCTGTGCGCGCACATGTAAATGACTGATCGGGCGAACCGCGGATCACCCATTTGCGGCATCGCTACCAAAAGCTGGCCTGCGAGCGAACTCGCCACGCTCAGAACCATCGCCCAGCCCTCATCAAACCCGCCGCCTGCTCGCGGATCATAGAGGGTCCGTCGCTCCCTGGCGCACAAAAAACCGGCATCCGGCGACGGCTGGTCCGGTTTGCCCGCTGGTCGGGGCTGTGCTATCGGTCCGCCCTCAAAGATCCGTACTGCACCCGGAGGGATTCTGATGACGATCAATGTCGGCGACAAGCTGCCATCGGTAACGTTGCGACAGGTGACCGCGGAGGGGCCCAAGGAAGTCAGCTCCGACGAATTCTTTCGCGGCAAGAAGGTGGTTTTATTTGCGGTGCCGGGGGCCTTCACGCCGGCCTGCTCGCAACGCCACCTTCCGGGCTACGTCGATAGGGCGGCCGACATCAAGGCGAAAGGGATCGACGAAGTCGCTTGCGTCGCGGTCAATGACGCCGCGGTCATGGGCGCCTGGGGCAAAAACCAAAAGACCGAAGGCAAGGTGACCATGCTGGCTGACGGAAGCGGCGATTTCGCCCGCGCCCTGGGCCTCGAACTCGACCTCAGCAAGGGCGGGCTCGGCGTCCGCTCCAAGCGCTACTCGATGCTGGTCGATAACGGCGTTGTCAAAGCGCTGAATGTCGAAAGTCAGCCGGGTCAAGTCGATGCTTCGAGCGCCGAGGCGATGCTGAAGGCGCTGGTCTGAGGCGCCGGTGCGGTCGGACCCCCTTTTCTGAAAGGAAGACGATCCGTCCTTTCCGTCCGGGACGGAGCGCGTCCCGTCGATTTGCTGATTCCGACCGCAAGAAGTTAGACAGCGCCGTCCTGCGCGGCGCTGTCTGCAGGCGAAGCGCCGGCGCGGTTATTCGGCGGCGGCGCGGGTTGGGGACCGCCCTTCGGCAAGGACCGCGGCCGCCTCTCTGGCGACGCGGGTGCCTTCGAAAAAGCGCGGGTTCTGGGCGCCCCATAGCCGCACTGCGTTGGCGAAAGTGAAGTCGCGGAAATCGGCCGGGGTGATCAGCCCGTCTTCGACCAGCTCATAGGCTTCGGGCACCGGCTGCAGCATGTCGGGCACGTCGAAATGGCCGATGTCGGAGCTGAAGATCGCGTTGATCCGGGCGCTGAACGGCATGCCCTTGCCGAACGCGACGGCGTTCATCCGGTCGTCGGCCTCGCAGCCGAAATAATAGGGCTTGGCGTAGAGATCGACCCAGTCTTCCTTGCGGGTGATGTTGCACGCCACATAGTCGTCCATGGGCACGCCGCCAGTCAGCGAATCCTCTTCCTTCATCGGCCAGCCGTCGCGCTTGTCCAATTCGGCGGCGATGTCGGCATAGTCGTATTTGTCGACGAGCTGGCGCAGTAATGGCCGGTTCAGCTTTGCCGGGTCCATATAGGCGAGCCCCTTGGCGCCGCGCCGCTCCCAATGCTCGATCAGGTCGCAGAATAGCTGGCAGCCCCAGCCGACCCCGCCTTCGAGAAACGCGAAACGCACATCGGGGAAGCGGCGGGTCACGCCGCCGAGGAACAGGGCTTTGGCGACCGCGTGGCCGGCATCGGCGAAATGGCCGATATGGTTGAAGGTGAAATTCGAGGGCGAATTGCGCATGCCATAGCTGCGCCCGCCGGTATGGAAGGTCGGGGCGATACCCAGCTCGCGGCATTTCGCCCAGACCGGATCGTAATCGTATTCGCTGTCGATGCCGAGCTGGTCGAAGCTCTGTGCGTGGCGGGCGATCTCGGGATCGGTCCCGGCGGCGGCCGGCGATGGGCGCCGCACCCCGCTGCCGAACATGCAGACCTTGCTGCCGAGCTGTTTGGTGACGAATTCGAGCTCGGCGATCGCCTCCTCGGGCGTATGCACCGGGATCACGGCGGCCGGGGTCAGCCGGTCCTCGAGCCCCTTGAAGTAGTCCGATGTGACGATGTTGAAGCCCCGGATCACGGCATGCCGGGTCTCATCATCGGCGATGCGCGGGATGCCGAGCCCGGCGGTCGGGTAGATGATGCCGAAATCGATGCCAAGCTCGTCGAGCCGGTCGTACAGCATCTTTGGCATCATCGCGGTGGCGCGGTCGCGGGTGTTGGTCGACTGCCGCCCCCAATTGCCTTCCATCGCGACGCCGCGCCGCTTGCGTTCGGCAAGGCTCAGGCTCAGCGAATCGGGAATCCGCCGCTGCGAGGCGAGAAACCCGTCGGCGCCCTTGTCACCAACCGCCTTGCGAATCTTCTCGGCAAAGACCGGCGTGTATTCGATCCAATGGCCATCACCGTCGATGACCGGGTGGCCGAGTTTGGCATGGATCTGCTCAGGGCTCAGATGAGCGCTCATAAGGTCTGCTCCAGGAAAGTGGCGGGCGCACCGCGATTTATTATGCGGCCGAGCCAGCAGTGATCGGCCGCCGCGGGTTGTACCACACGCACCGGTGCACGTCATTTCCGTCGGATCGGTCAAATATGCGGACAAGGATCGCCGCGGATTGAGCCTGTGGCCTTTGTGGTTCGGGAGCGGTCCCGGTCAAGCGGCGCGACGGATCTCACACAGATAAGAGCGGTGCGGCGCCGTGCCGCTGACCGGGTCGAGCACATCCGTGCCGATCAGCAGGTTGAAGTTGGCTCCCTCCGGTCCAAACGGATCATAGCCGGGTGCGCCGAGCTCGGCGCAGGGCTGCCACCAGCCGTTTGCGCCGACCGCGACGCGGGGGTCGAGGCTGCTGTTCAGTCGGGCGCGGGCGCGTACCATGCCCTGCGAAGTTTCGATCGACACCCAGTCGCCGTTGGCGATGCCGCGGATTTGCGCCGCCTCGGGGTGCAGCTCTACCTCCGGATGCAGGGCACGTTTGCGCAGGCTGGGCAGCGCGCGGTGCTGGGTCTGGCAAAACAAAGGCGATTTCGCGCCGGTCAGGACCAGCGGGAAGCGCAAGGCGAGATCGGGGCGCGCTGCCGGGCCGGTCTGCGGCTCCGCGAATTCCGGCAGTGGCGCATAGCCGTGATCGAGAAAGGTTTGCGAATAGAATTCGACCTTGCGCGAGGGCGTCGCGAAGCCGCGCGGAATGCCATTCGCACCCGGTTCGGCGTGCTTCTCGTGACGGGTCTGCAACGGAACCCGCACCCCGCCGGGACTGGCGCGCAATCGTTCCAGAGTCACGGCGCTGGGGGCGAGCTGGTGGCGGTAGGCGGCATCGATGTCGCCGTTCCAGAATTGCGCGCCCAGGCCGAGACGGCCGGCGAGGTCGAAGACGATTTCGCTGTCCGCCCGCGCTTCGCCCGGCGGCGGCACAGCAGCAGGGCGCAGCTGGATCAGCGACTGCGCCTCCGCGCTGATGTCAAACCCGATCTTCAGAGCCTCGCGCTCAAAGGCCGACGCCACCGGCAGCACCACATCGGCCAGCGCGGCGGTCGGGTTCATGAAAAGATCGGCATGGGCATAGAATTCCAATGCCTTCAGCGCCTCGCGGCCATGTCTTCCGTCGGCATGCGCCAATAGCATGTTGGCGCCAAAACCCAGCACCGCGCGGACCGGGTAGGGCTGCCCCTCAAGTATAGCCCTGTAGAGATCGGGGGCGCCGACATAGCCCCAGCGTGCCGGCCCGAGCGGACGCTCGGCAAAGCCTATTGCCGGGGCCATGCTGCTGGCCGAGGGCAGTTCCTGCCCGGTGATCGGATTCGCCGGCGGCGCCGGGAACAATACGTTGCCGCCGCGCTTATCAAAGCAACCGGTCAGCGCATAGAGCAGCGACATCGCCCGCGCCGTCTGCGTGACGTTGGCGTGATGCTCATGACCGCTGTAGGCGTAATAGGATGCCGGGCGGGCCTGCCAGATCAGCCGCGCGGCCTCCTCGACCTGGGCGCGTGGGATCCAGCAGATCGAACTCGACGGCTTCCGGCGGGTAACGGCGACACAGCCTCGCGTAAAGTTCGAAGACCGGGTGACAGTTCACCTCGCCCGCGATGGTGGAGACCGAGTACTCCCCTTCGAGTGCCAGGCCCGCGTCCTCGCCGTCGTATTGGCCGGTGGTGGAGTCGTACGGCACCAACCGCGCCAGCGCGGCATCCCAGGCGAGGAAACCGTGTGCATCGCCGTCCGGCGTCAGGTCACGTTCTGTCAACAGGCGGCCGGTATCCGCCCGCACCAGTAGCGGCCCATTGCTCCAGCGGCGGACAAAATCGCGGTCATACCAGCCGCGCTCGATCATCACATTGGCAAGACCGAGTGCGAGCGCGCCGTCGGTGCCGGGCCGCACCCTGAGCCAGAGATCGGCCTTGCCGGCGAGGCCGACACGGCGCGGGTCGATCACAATCAGCCGCATGCCACGCTTTAGCGCCGAGACGACGGCGGTCGCATGGGTCAGGCGGGTGTAGCTGGGGTTGTAGCCCCACAGGATCAGGACGCCGCTGTTTTCGATGTCCGGCATGGCGCCGTTCCCGCCGCCCAAACCGACACTCCCGACGCCGTAACTGTAGCGGGTGGCAAAGCCGCGGCCCCAGCCGCAGAGGTCGAGCGTGATCCCGGAGTTGGGGGTGCCGAAGGCATTCGCCAGCCGTTGAATAAAACCGGTGGAATCCGAGATCGCGGTCGTCGACCCGGAAGATACGGTCAAAGCCACCGATTGTGGCCCATGCTGCTCCGCGGCGCGACGCATCGCGCCCGCGGTCAGGTTTAGCGCTTCGTCCCAACCGATCCGCTCCCAGCCCGGGTCGGGGTCGCCCTTGGGGCGGGTGCGGCGCAGCGGATAGGTCAGCCTATCAGGGTGATAGACGAGTTCCGGCGCAGCCCTGCCCTTAGCGCAGAGCGCCTGGCCGGTCGGGTGCGCGGTATCGGGTTCGAGCCGGGTGAAGCGGTCGTCCTCGACGACCGCGATAGAGCCGCACCTGGCGATGCAGAGCGCGCAATAGCCATGAACGCGCCGCACGCTCGTCGAATCGGCCATGGCCTATTGCTTCCCTGTCGCACATGCCGCCTCGAGCCAGCGGTCTCGGTGCGGTCGTTGGAGCCCCGTTGCGACAGCGTACACCCAAATAGGGGCGCCGGGTTAGTTCGGGTAGACGATGGTGCGCATCATGATGCGGCGTTCCTCGGGATGATAATCGCCGGCGCCCCGATGCATCGTCGCCCGCTCGTCCCAGATCAGCAAATCGCCGACCCGCCAGGAATGATAATAGGTGAATTGCTCCTGGGTGGCGTGCGCGGCCAACTCCTCGATCAATTCCCACGCCGGTTCGCGTTCCATGCCGGCAAAACCGTGCACATGCATCGGGTTGACGAACAGGATCGGGCGGCCGGTCACCGGATGGTTGACGACCGCCGGCCGCGGCAGTTCGGTGTATTCCTTCTCGGTCGCCCCCTTGTCGTCGCCGTAAAGCCGCTCGCCGGCCGGTCCGTCGGTACGGCCGTGCAACCCGACAAGACCGGAGAGCCGGTTCTTCATTTCGGGCGACAGGGCGTCGTAGGCCGCGCGCATATCGGCGAACATCGTCCCGCCCTTGCTCGACGGCACTTCGAGTGCATGCAGCATCGCCAAAAGCGGCAGCTTTTCTTCATAAGTCGAGTTGGTGTGCCATGCGGTCGCCCGCTTGACGCCGTACCAATCGACCTTTCCGTCCTCTTCGACGTTGGTGAGCCACGACACCTCGGGATATTCCGGATGCCGGTACTTCATCAGGGCATGCTTGCGCGGAGTGCCGAAGCGGCGACCGAATGCGGCGACGTCGCCGGCACTCAAATGCTGATTGCGGAACACCAGCACCGGGTGTTCGGCGAAAGCCTGCCGGATCCAGGCAAAGGTGTCGTCGTCGAGCTTTGACAAATCGACGCCGAGAGCCTCGGTGCCGAGCGCCTTGCCGAGCGGGCGCAGTTCAAGCGTGTCGGATGCGATGCTCATGGGCGATCCTCCATTGGCCCGCAGATGATCGGTCTAGGCGCGCGCGATGCAAAGGGATAATCGAACATGGCTGAGGCTATCGAACGCATTGTCCTCGGGGTCGCCGAATGAAGGGTCAAGACAACCGTTCCCACGAGGCCGGGCGCTACCGGGAAGCCGGGGTCGACATCGCCGCGGCCGAATCCGGTCTCCACAAAATCATCGAGCGCATCAAGCAGACCTGGCCGTCGGCGGGTATCGGCGCCGTCAAGCTCGACATCGGTTATTTCGCCAACGTGATCGATATCGGCGGCGTCGGGCTGGCGATCTGCACCGATGGGGTAGGGTCAAAGTCGATCGTCGCCGACCTGATGAAACGATACGACACGATTGGCATCGACTGCGTCGCGATGAACGTCAACGATGTGATCTGCGTCGGGGCGCGGCCGCTCTCGATGGTCGATTATATCGCGGTCGGCGAAGCTGATGCCGACATGCTCGGTGCGCTCGCGGCTGGTCTCGCCGAGGGCGCCCGGCAGGCTGGGGTCTCGATCTCCGGCGGCGAGATCGCGCAGCTGAATGACATTGTCCATGGCTTTGATCTCGTCGGCATGGCGGTCGGGCTGGTGCCGCTCGACCGGATCATCACCGGCCGCGATTTGACGCCTGGCGACGCGATCATTGGCATCGAAAGCAATGGCATCCACAGTAATGGCCTGACTTTGGCCCGGCGGGTGCTGCTCGGCCGGGCAAGGCTGCCGCTCGACCGCGCCGTGCCCGAACTCGGCACCTCGCTCGGCGAGGAACTGCTGCGGCCGACATTGATCTATGTGCCGGAGGTGCTCGACATCATCGAACACATCCCCACGGTGAAAGCATTGATCAACATCACCGGCGACGGGCTGCTGAACCTCGCCCGGGTCGAGGCGCCGGTCGGGTTCTCGATCGACAATTTGCCGCCCGAGCCCCCAATTTTCCGCCTGATCGAAAAATGCGGCGAGGTCGAGCGGGCGGAGATGTTCGAGGTCTACAACATGGGCGTGGGGTTCTGCGTCCTTGCTGCCGAGCCAGACGCCGCCGCGATCCTGGCGATCTTGCAGCGGCATGGCCGGCGGGCGCAGATCATCGGCCGAGTTATCGAAGACGACACCAAAGGCGTCCATCTGCTCGGAGAGCGGCTTGTCGGGCATGGCAAGCATTTTCGCCGGGCGTAACCCGCATGCGGCCGCGAGATCATGACCGCAAGCATGGGATCCCGCCTCTCGGGTAATGCCGGCTTATGGGATGCACCGCCTATCTCGCCGCCGAGGGCTACGTCGACGAACTCGCTACCGAGTTGGGCGCGGTAGAGCGCGTGCATGGCCGCCTGCTGACCTCTCCGGGGCCGCCGCGTCCCGCGGCCTGGACCGCCAATGTTTGGCTCGATCCACAGGCGATCGCGATCAAATCGATCTCCGACGCGGCGGCGAAATTGCGCGCGATCCAGCGCAATTGGGCGGTCTACGCGCCGGTTCTGCACCGCCGCGCGACGCTGATCCAGCAGCAGCTACCTACAGTTTCGGCTAAGCCACTGGTTTTCGGAGCGCCGCCGCCCGAGGCGCCGCTCGGCTCGTGGACTTTGCTCGACGCCGGCACGGTGTTGGCGGCGCCGCGTTGCACGAGCCCGTTTCCGAACGGCGAAATCCGTTTCGTAGAGGACCATGCGGGCCCGCCGAGCCGCGCCTATCTGAAATTGTGGGAGGCGCTGACCCTGATCGGATGCCGGCCGGGGGCAGGGGACACCTGCCTCGACCTCGGCAGCAGCCCCGGCGGCTGGAGCTGGGCGTTGCAGCGGATCGGCGCGCGGGTGATCAGCGTCGACAAGGCGCCGCTCGCCATCGGAGTTGCGCGCCTGCCGGGAGTCGAGCATCGGCTCGATAGCGCCTTTGCGATCGAGCCGCGCGCGTGCCGTCGACTGGCTGTTTTCCGATGTCGTGTGCTATCCGGCGCGCCTTCTGGCCTTGGTGCAGCGCTGGCTCACCGCCGGCACCTGCCGCAATTTTGTCTGCACGATCAAGTTCCAGGGCGATACCGACCATGAAATCATCCGCCGCTTTGCGGCCATTCCCGGCTCGCAATTGCGCCATCTCTTTCACAACAAGCACGAATTGACCTGGAGCAAAATCGGCTAGGATGGCGGCAGCGGTCGTCGGGAGAATTTCATGGATCTGGGATTGCGCGGCAGAAAAGCACTGGTAACCGGCGCTTCGAAGGGGATCGGGCGCGCCTGCGCCGAGGTCCTGGCGGAGGAGGGCTGCGATGTCGTGCTGGTGTCGCGCACCGCGGCCGATCTGGAAGCGGCGCGGGCGGCGATCAGCGCCAAGCACAACGTCTCGGTTCGGACGTTTCCGCTCGACCTGTCGGACAGCCGCAATGTCGACAAGCTCGCCGCCGAATGTCCGGACATCGACCTGCTCGTCAACAATGCCGGCGCTATTCCCGGGCGGCAACGTCGATGCAATCGACGAAAAGCGATGGCGCGAGGCCTGGGACCTGAAGGTATTCGGCTATATCAACATGACCCGGCGTTTCTATGCCCTGATGCGGGAGCGCAAGCAGGGCGTCATCGTCAATATCCTGGGTGCCGCCGGCGAGAACCCGGATTTCGATTACATCGCCGGCTCTTCCGGAAACGCGTCCTTGATGGCGTTCACCCGCGCGATGGGCGGCACCTCCCCGCGCGACGGTCTGCGTGTTGTCGGCATCAATCCCGGTCCGGTCATGACCGAGCGGCTGATCACCCTTATGCGCACCCGCGCCCAGGACCGTTTTGGCGACGCCGAGCGCTGGACCGAGCTGATGAAGCCGTTGGCATTCGGCCGCGCCGCCAAGCCCGAAGAGATTGCCTGGATGGCGGCGTTCATCGCCTCCGACAAATCCGCCTACACCACCGGCTCGATCATCACCATCGATGGCGGCGGCTCCAGCCGCCGCAGCGCCCTGTAGTTCACCCCGCCTTCAGCTTTCGCGCGGCATCGACCGCGGCATAGGTCAGCACGCCGTCGGCGCCGGCGCGTTTGAAGGCGATCAGGCTTTCCATGATTACCCGATCGCCGTCGAGCCAGCCGTTCTGTGCGGCGGCGTGGAGCATCGCGTATTCGCCCGAGACCTGATAGGCGTAGGTCGGCACGCGGAAGCGCTTCTTTGACCCGGCGGACCACGTCGAGATAGGGCATGCCGGGCTTGACCATGACCATGTCGGCGCCTTCCTGCAGGTCGAGCGCCACCTCGCGCAGAGCCTCGTCGCCGTTGGCCGGGTCCATCTGATAGGTGCGCTTGTCGGCGCTGCCAAGTGCGCTCTTCGAGCCGATTGCGTCCCGGAACGGCCCGTAGAAACCGGACGCATATTTTGCCGCGTAGGACATGATGCGGACATGGGCGAAGCCGGCCTCGTCGAGCGCGTCGCGCACCGCGCCGACCCGTCCGTCCATCATGTCGGAGGGGGCAATTATGTCGCAGCCGGCTTCGGCCTGGAGGATCGCCTGGCGGCGCAGGAGCGCCACGGTCTCGTCGTTCTCGACATAGCCGGCTCTGATCACCCCGTCATGGCCATGCGAGGTGAACGGGTCGAGCGCCACGTCGCACAGCACGCCAAGTCCGGGCAAGGCTTGTTTCAGAGCCGTGACCGCACGGCAAACCAGATTGTCGGGGTTCAAAGCCTCGCTGCCCTCCGCATCCTTGAGCGCCGCCGGCACTGCCGGGAACACCGCTATCGTCGGGATGCCGAGCGCCGCCGCTTCGCCAGCAGCATCGACCAGGGCAGGGATCGGCAGGCGAAAGACACCGGGCATAGACGGGATCGGCGACTTATGACCCTCGTCATGGACAAACACAGGCCAGATCAGATCCCCGGCGGTCAGAACGTTTTCCGCCACCAACTTGCGGGACCAGGCATCGCGGCGGTTGCGCCGCAGCCTGAGGCGAGGATAGGCAGCGAGCGGCGGCAGGAATTCGGTCACGGGATCACTTTCGCGCAGCGTAGCGGTCACATCCGCCGATTTCGAAAAGATAAGAGCAGGCGCCAAGCCTCGCAACGTACGGAAGCGACGGGGATTGTCTCATGGTCGAAGCCCACCGCCGGAACGGGTCCCGGTCCTTACGGGAAAGACAATCAGCGAACGCTTCAGTGACTCTTTTGACCGGGTCGAAGCCCTAGTCAGTTGAGCACTGTCATCGTAGTTTGGTTAAAATTTTGCTTTGCTAGGTAGCCTACCAGGAACCAGTCGCAAGGGGATCTGCCATGCCGTCCCGGCGAGCCGTGATGATGGGCGCATTGATGGCAGCCTCGCACCCGCCGCTCGGGCGCAGACCCCGCCCACAAAGACCACCGGAGACTCCGCATCGCGGATGGTCTGGCGGCTGCAAAATATGGCCATCGAGGTGAATGGGCGGCCGGCTTCGGTCTTTGCCATCCGCCAGCCGAACGGGACGGCCGGCATCGTCACCGATGCCGGCAGACCGTTTCACGTGCGTGTCGAAAACCAGATCAGCGAGCCCAGCCTGATCCATTGGCACGGTTTGACGCCGCCCCAACAGATCTTCGACGAGTTGATCCACGGCAAACGCTTCCCGGGTGCGGTGCGGGACACGGTAATGGTTACGCCGGGGCGGCGCGTCGTCGTCGCATTTGACGCCAATAACCCGGGCTGGTGGGCGTTTCACTGCCATTTGCTTTATCATCTCGACGCCGGCATGTTCACGACCTTCCGGTACGTCTAGTGCATAGTTTGTTTGGCGATTGGAGCGACAGCCTCGAGCACCTCGTACACCTGCTCGTCGCTTTTCTGCTGGCCTTGCCGATCGGGTGGAATCGGGCGCGAGAGGAGCGGGGCGCCGGCATGCGCACCTTCCCGCTCGTTGCGATGGCTAGCTGCGGCTTTGTCCAGACTGGGATATCGGTCATCGGCCCGGGCGCCACGACTCAAGCAAATATCATGCAGGGCGTAATCACCGGCGTCGGGTTTATCGGAGCCGGCGCGATCATGAGGCAGGGTGAAGCCACCACCGGAAATGCCACCGCGGCCAGCATCTGGACGGTCGGCATCATTGGCGCCGCGGTCGGATACGGCTATTTCGATATCGGCCTGATCCTCGCCGTCGCGAACCTCGCGGTGCTCAAGTTCCGAGTTCCGCTCTCCGCAGTCCCGGCACGGCCGTCGGATGATTCTCGTGACCTCGGACGGGACTGAAGCCGAAATTCCCGTCAATGCGGGATGGCGGCGCTGGGTGGCCGGGGAGATGCGGCGCGAACCCATCCCAGCCGTTAGGGCCTGCCCATGTTGTCCTAAATCGGTATAATGGACGCGACACCTTTCGGGATTTGCGATGCTCGTGTTCCGCCAATTATTCGATCCGACCTCGTCGACTTATACCTATCTGCTGGCCGACCCCAAAAGCAGGGCGGCGGTCATCATCGACCCGGTCTTCGAGCAGGTAAGGCGCGACGCGGCGCTGATCGATGAATTGGGCCTGAAGCTGCTCTATTCGCTCGAAACCCATGTCCACGCCGATCATGTGACCGGCGGCTGGTTGTTGAAGCAGCAAACCGGCTGCGGCGTCGCGCTATCGGCCGATAGCGGCGCCGAAGGGGCCGACCGCCAACTCGTCGACGATGACGTGATCGCCTTTGGCGAACGCAATCTGCAGGTGCGAAAAACGCCAGGGCATACCAATGGCTGCCTGACCTATGTTCTCGATGATCGCAGCATGGCGTTTACCGGCGACTGCCTGTTGATCCGCGGCAGCGGGCGCACCGATTTCCAGCAGGGCGACCCGCATGCGATGTACCGTTCGGTCCATCAGCAGATCTTCACCTTGCCGGATGACTGCCTGCTCTATCCGGCGCACGACTACCGCGGCTTGACCGTGACCAGCGTCGGCGAGGAACGGCATTTCAATCCGCGCCTCGGTGGCGAAAGCGGCGAAGCCGATTTTACCGGCTACATGAAGAATTTACGGCTGGCGCATCCGAAAAAGCTGGATGTCGCGGTGCCGGCCAATCTCAAATGCGGCCGCCCGGAGGGCGATGTTGACCTGTCTGCTGCCCCTCGCTGGGCGCCGTTGCATTACAGCTTTGCCGGAATTTGGGAGATCCACCCGCACGGGCTCGAGGAGCACGCGCGCGACGTCCAGATCGTCGATGTGCGCGAACCGGAGGAGTTCACCGGGCCGCTCGGTCACATCCGCGATGCGAAGCCGATTCCGCTCGGGCAATTGGCCGAGCGCGCGCCCGAATTAGCCAAAGACCGGCCGGTGGTCGCGGTGTGCCGCGCCGGCAGCCGCTCGGCGCAGGCGACGGTGATCCTGCGCGAGGCCGGCTTTAGCGATGTCGCCAACCTCGCCGGCGGCATGCTGCGCTGGCGCGCCGAGGGCCACCCCGTCGAGGGTGGTACCCCGCTCGACCCAATCCTTGAATATTCGATCTGAGGGTCGCTCTCGATGGGCGATGCGCCGACCGCACCGCCGCCTGCGCCGGATCGACTCTCAACACGGGGGAACGCCGTCCCCTCGCCCTATGTTCTGGCCCCTCACAGGAGTGCGAAACATGGCCGAAGCGAAGCTTGCTCCCAACCTCCCGGGTTGGATGGTGGATCACGCAAACCGCTACTTGTCCAGCGGGGGGAGCGACGGGCATCTGCACACGCCGACCCAACCGGGCCGGCCGACTATACCGGTGCCGTCGCTGCTGTTGACAACGACGGGCCGGAAATCGGGCGAAAAGTTCATTTTTCCGCTGTACTACGGGAAGGTCGGTGACAGCTATATCGTCGTCGCCTCCAAAGGCGGCGCCCCTCAACACCCTGGCTGGTATCGCAACCTCCTCGCCAATCCCGCGGTCGAGGTTCAGGTGGGAACCGAGAAGTTCACCGCGAAGGCCAGGACCGCCACCGGCGAAGAGCGCGCGCGGCTGTGGCAGGAGGCGTTGAAGTTCTGGCCACCCTACGCCGATTACCAAAAGAAAACCGAGCGCGAGATCCCGGTGGTGGTGCTCGACCCTGTCCGATAGGGCGGCATCGGTCGGGCTCGCGGATCAACCGGCCTCGCGCGCCTGACTGCAGCGGCAAGAGCAAGGCCGATGCGGCTGAAAGCCGGTCACAGGTTTTCAGCCGTGCGGGAGGGGATTACGGATTTTGCAAGCCCGCACCGGTCGATTTTTAATAGGGCAGTGGCGGTCGGGTGCTACAGTTTTGATCATGAGAGAAGACGTCTGTTGCAACCACCAAGAAAGGGACGGAAATGGCGTATGACCTTTTGATTAAAAACGGCCGCATCGTCGACGGCTCGGGCATGCCGGCCTTCCGCGGCGACATCGGCGTCAAGGACGGCAAGATCCTCGAAATCGGCAAATTGAGCGGGCCGGCGCAGAAGACGATCGACGCCCAGGGCAAGGTCGTGGCCCCGGGCTTTGTCGACAATCACTGCCATTTCGACGCCCAGGTCACCTGGGATCCGCTGTGCACCTTCTCGCCGCAGCACGGTGCGACGACAGTCCTATTCGGCAATTGCTCGCTGGCCTTGGCGCCGGTGCGTCCGGGCACGGCCAAGCGGGTCGCCGAGTTCTTGTCCTATGTCGAAGCGATCCCGATGGAGGTGCTGAACACCGTCGAGGTCGATTGGGAGACGATCCCGCAATACATGGAGCGGCTCGACCAGAATCTCGGCGTCAATATCGGCAATCTGATCGGCCATTCGACGGTTCGTTATTATGTGATGGGCGACGAGGCCCAGGGGCGCACCGCCTCCGACGACGAAATCAAGAAAATGCAGGACGTCGTGCGCGACGGCATCAAGGGCGGCGCGCTCGGCCTGTCGGTGTCGCGCAACAAGGGCCACTATGACCCGCAGGGCGTGCATATCCCGGCCCTTTGGGCTGATGAAAAGGAGATCTTTGCGCTCGGCGACGTGTTGCGCGAGATGGGCACCGGCATCATCCAGTCAGGCGGCGGCCGTGCGGCCGAGCTCAATGACGGGCTGATGGCGCGCCTGTCGGAAGCCACCGGGCGGACGGTGATCTACAACAATCTCGGCCAGACCGTGCGCGAGCCCGACGCCTGGAAAAAGCACATGGCGCGGGTCGAAGAGACCTCGAAGGCCGGCATCCGGGCCTATCCGCTGTGCAGCCCGAACCGCACGACTCAGAGCTTTACCATGCACAACTGCCAGGTGTTCCGCGGCTCGCCGACCTGGCACCCGATCCTGCTGTCCTCGGACGAAGAAAAGCTGAAGGCCTATGCCGATCCGGCGGTGCGGCAGAAACTGCACGAAGAGGTCGTCGAGCATTCAGTGAATGTGCCGGCGGCCGGCTATTCGCCGCGAATGGTACAATTATATGTGGGTCGAGGCCCCGGCGCTGGAAAAGAACCAGGGGCTCAAGGGCAAGACCATCGGCCAGATCGCCAAGGAGCAGGGAAAGCGGGTCATCGACGCCTTCCTCGATCTCGTCGTCGAAGAGAAGCTCGACACCGGCCTGATGCAGTCGGAGAACAATGTCGACGATGAGGCGATGGCCAAGATCCTGACCTATCCGAATGCGATCGTCGGCCTGTCGGATGGCGGCGCGCATGTCCAGTTCCACGGCGGCTATGGCTATTCGACGCGGCTGCTCGGGAATGGGTGCGCGAAAAGCACATCATGAGCCTAGAGCATGCGGTGCGGCGGCTGACCTTCGATTCGGCTTCGGCCTTGGGGATCTATGACCGCGGCTTGCTGCGTCCCGGCATGGCGGCGGACATCGTGATCTTTGATCCCGATACGGTGCGCCCGTTGCCGGAAAGCATCGTCCACGACTTCCCGGCGGGCGGCTGGCGGACCAAGGAGCCGGCGGCCGGCATCCTCTATACGATCGTCAACGGCCAGGTGCTGCTGGAAGACGGCAAGCACACCGGCGCGCTCCCCGGCCGCGTGCTGCGCAACACCTACTACAAGGCAAACCACGCCTAAAATCAGCGCCGCATAGATTTTCGGTCAGGCCGCCCGCAACCTCCGTTGTGGGCGGTCGCGGTTTGTGGACCGGCCCCCTATATCTCCGACCATGGATTTCGATCTCACGGACGAGCAGCGGGCGTTCCAGGAGACGGCGCGGGCGTTTGCCCGCGAGGAATGGCTGCCGCAGGCCCCGGGCTGGGACGAGCGCCAGGAATTCCCGGTCGAGGCATTGCGGCGGGCGGCGGCGCTGGGCTTTGCCGGGATATATGTCGGTGAGGAGTTTGGCGGCAGCGGGCTCGGCCGGGTGGACGCCACGCTAATCTTTGAGGAGCTGGCTGCCGCCTGCGCTTCGACGGCGGCCTATCTGTCGATCCACAACATGGTCTCGTGGATGATCGACCGCTTTGGCACGCCCGAGCAGCGCGCGCAGTTTCTGCCTGATCTGACCAGCATGGCGCATCTTTCGAGCTATTGCCTGACCGAGCCGGGCAGCGGATCGGATGCGGCGGCGCTCACTACCCGCGCCGTGCGCGACGGCGACGATTATGTGCTGAACGGCGCCAAGGCGTTCATCTCCGGCGGCGGCGTCAGCGACTCTATGTCGCGATGGTGCGGACCGGCGGCCCGGGGCCAAAGGGCATCTCGTGTCTCGTCGTCGAGAACGAGACGCCCGGCCTCTCGTTCGGCAAGAAGGAAAGAAAGCTCGGCTGGAACTCGCAGCCGACGGCGATGGTGATCTTCGAGGATTGCCGGGTCCCGGTGGCCAACCGGATCGGCGCCGAGGGGGACGGGTTCAAGATCGCGATGATGGGGCTCGACGGCGGGCGGCTCAATATCGCTGCATGTTCGCTGGGCGGGGCGCGGGCCTGTCTCGAAGCGGCGCGCGCCTATCTGCTCGAACGCCGCCAATTCGGCCGCCCGCTCGCGGAATTCCAGGCATTGCAGTTCAGGCTCGCCGACATGGCGACCGAGCTCGATGCGGCGCGGCTAATGGTATGGCGCGGGGCGGCGAGCCTCGACCGCAGCGATCCGCAGGCGGTCATGCACTGCGCGATGGCCAAGCGTTTCGCGACCGATGCCGGGTTCCACATCTGCAACGAGGCATTACAGCTGTTCGGCGGCTACGGCTATCTGAAGGACTTTCCGATTGAGCGCTATCTGCGCGATTTGCGGGTGCATCAGATCCTCGAAGGCACCAACGAAATCATGCGGGTGATCATCGCCCGCCGCCTGCTCGGCCCGTCCAATGAGTGAGAGCGGGCGATGAGCGACGGCGAAATCCTGCTCGACCGCGAGGGCGGGCTCGCCACCCTGACGATCAACCGGCCGCAGGCGCTGAATGCGCTGACCCTCGACAATTACCGGCGCTTCGCGCCGGCGCTGTCGGGCTGGGCCGAAGACCCGTCGGTGCATGCCGTCGTGGTCCGCGGCGCCGGCGGGCGGGCGTTCTGCGCCGGCGGCGATGTGCGCGCGGTTTACGAGGCCGGACGCGGGATCAGCGGCGATCCCGATCTGACTGCGGTGTTCTTCCGCGAAGAATACGAGCTGATCCGGCAAATCCACCGATTTCCCAAGCCGTATATCGCGATCATCGACGGGATCACGATGGGCGGCGGCGCCGGCATCTCGGTCAATGGCGCCTATCGGGTCGCGACCGAGCGCACCTTGTTCGCGATGCCCGAGACCGCGATCGGGCTGTTCCCCGATGTCGGCGCGACCCGGTTTTTGAACCGATGCCCGGGGCAAATCGGCCGCTACCTCGGCCTGACCGGCGCCCGGTTGCGGGCGGCCGACGCGTATTATTGCGGCTTCACCACCCATGTCGTCGCGCAGGAGCGGGTCGATGCGCTGGTCGCGGCGCTGGCCGGGACTGCGTGGGCAAGGGACGGCAGGTCCGAGCAGGTCGCGGCGGTGCTCGCCGAATTTGCCGGCGATCCCGGCCCGCCTCCTCTGGCGGCGTTGCGCCCGGCGATCGATCGGTGCTTCGCCGGCGACAGTGTCGAGGCGATCCTCGATCAGCTCGCGGCCGAGGCGGCGGCGGGCGGCGCCGATGCGGGCTGGGCCGCGGAAACCCGCGCCGGGCTGCTGACGAAATCGCCGACCAGCCTGAAAGTAACCTTGCGCCAGTTGATCGTGGGGCGGGACTACGATCTCGAACAGGCACTCGCGCTCGAATATCGGTTGACCCAGCATTTTATGGCCGCCCACGATTTCTACGAAGGCGTGCGCGCGGTGTTGATCGACAAGGGCCAGCCCCCGCGCTGGCAGCCGGCGAGCCTCGCCAAGATCGACGACGCAACAGTCGCCGCCTATTTCGCCCCGCTCGGCGACCTTGAACTGGATTTCACCCCATCATCGAAAAAAGCAAATAAGCGCTTTTGCAAATAAGCGCTTTTATAGAAAAATCGCATCGGGATCGAGGGTCAGACCCGGCTCAGGGCTCAACCACTCGCCTGAAATCGCCACATGGGCAAAATCGAGAAGTCACTTATCCGAAAAGGAAGCGTGATGAACTTTTCTAAATTTCTTGCGCGTGTCTTCACGACGGTTGCGCTAATGATTGCGATAGGAGGCTGCGCCGGCACAGAAGGCGGTCAAAGACAGATCACCGATTCGAGCAAAATTGGCCAAATTCAAAAAGGAGTTTCTACCAAAGATAGTATAAGATCGGCGTTTGGTGATCCGGAGGGCGTTAGCTACGAAGCCAATGGCGACGAGATATGGACTTATTCTTATTCCAGATCGTCTGTCACTCCAGCAACCTATGTACCCGTCGTCGGAATGTTCGCCGGCGGTGCAACAGTGAAGTCGTCTGCACTGGTCGTCACCTTCGACAGCAGAGGTGTTGTTAAAGAATATGCTACCGATAGCACTGGAGCAACATCCGGGCCGGGCAAGCCATAGGGAATCGACAATGTGCCCATGACTGATCTTTGCGTGTGCAAGAAGCGCGATGTCACACTCGCGATCTCCTCGACGCAGGCTCGACGTTCGGTCGCCTTAGTTCGGGTGTCTACGGTCAGTACCCGGACGGGTAGTACTGATAAGGCGGCGGCGGCGGATAAGAGGTAGCGGGTGCGGCGGCAGCACTGCTCGCTATCGCCGCCACACCAGCGCCGACCGCGACGCCGGCGGCGACACCGCCCCAGTTGGGCCCGCTCCCGTAATAGCCACCGTTGCCGCTGACGTTGACGTTGCGGTTCACATTTACGTTCCCGCTGACGTTGCGGTTAGCCGAGACGTTGCGGTTGGCCGATACGTCGCGCTGAAAGTTGCCGCTGTTGAAGTTGCCTCGGTTGACATTGCCTCGGTTGACCGTGCCGCCGGCCCGGTTAGCGCCACCGGCGCGGCCGCCGCCACCGCGCTGGACCAGGACCAGAGGCGCGCCCTTTCCGGCGCCGGTCCCGGCACCAAGATCCAAAGCACCTATCCCGCCCCATCCAACTGACGGGGCTGCCGATGCGTGCGCTGCCACCAACATGACCGGCACGAGGTAGATCAATAGCGTCTTCATGACCGGAGACCTCATTTGTTGAGGTATTTGGCTTGGATTTGTTTCCAGCCTTCGATCGCTTGGCTGCAGGTGGCCTTGTCGAAGGGGCGTCCGGAGCCGTAGCCGAGGGCACCGGTAAAGGTGAAGGCGGCCTTAAGTCCAAAATGGATCGCGATCAGATTGGCCAAATCCATCGCTCGCGAAATCTGCTCCTGCCGATCTGCGTCAGACGAGCATTCGACCACTTGGCCCGCCATTACGCCGACCCTACGCAACCCATCCAGGAAGGATGGATTATCAGCGGGCGCCGCCGGCACGCCCTGTGCGGGTGCGGCAGGAGTGGCCGAGGGGCTCTGGGCCAGCGCTGGGCCGGCAAATGCCAGCCAAGCCAGGGCCAAGAAGGCTGCCCGAGTTTGATATGATCGCATGTGTTTGCCCTTTCCGCGCTTCTGGCGAGAAGTAGATGATGCCGCAATCAGTCGACCGGAATGATTATGGCATACCCGCTCCGGGCGCAGCGGGTCGTCAGTATCACCCTCAGCTCGGCTTCTGCCCGGTTGCCCCTTTCCGCTGCCAGGTTGCGTTATAGACGCAAGCGCCGGTGGTTTGGCCTCTGAGCACATAATAGGGGTCTATTTGTCCAACGAATGTCTGGCCGGACGGGCTCTGCATTCTCACCTCTCCCTGCGTAGTCACATATCCCTGATAGGTGATATCGAGTGCCGCAAACCGTGCCACTCCGTTTTGGATCGTCAAGGCCGGCGCTACCGGGAAATTTGGGCAATTCGATCCGGGAGCGCTCACGTTCTGAGTGAAACTGCCGATGTAGGTTCCATCGAAGTAGGTCGTCGTCTGGGGTTGGGCTTCCGTCGCGGCCGTAGTCGGCGGCGGTGGCTGCTGCGGCGCGCAAGCAGCAATGGCGAGAACCGGTACGGAGAGTAAGAATAAGCGTCTCATCTGTTCCTCCCTCTGGGTGTGAGTTGACTACTATTTCTGTGCAGGCGGCGTCTGTGGAGGCGGCATCTGCGCAGTCGGGGTTTGCGCGGCCGGTGTTTCTGCAGGCTGTTTTGATGCGGGCGTTCCGCCGCGCCGCTCGTAGCGCCGTTCGACGCGTCCGTGGCGCCGCGCTTGACGCCGGTGCATGCCAGCGGTGCCGGTAGTGGGGGTGCTGGTGGTGGTGGTGGTGCCGGTGGGGGTGCTGGTGGTCTGGGCCTCGGCGCCAATGGGTGATACGGCGAAGCCCAACGCCACCGCTAATCCCAGGAGCGCAACCATCCTTCGACGCGAAGCCATTCTCGCTTTAACTTCTGAAGTCATCTTCAATCTCCTGGGTTTCAGCGACGTGATAATCTTGGTTTGGCACAGGCTTTACAACGCTAATCCGAACTGGAGGGCGACAGCAGGGGCGGGTTCCTCAGCCTCCTCGGAGATCGCGGACGATAATCCCGCCGCCGGATCCAGCACATCACACTGCGGGGATTGCTACCCGAACGCCGAGAGGATGGCAACGCGCCACATCGTGATGACGTTGATACGCCACGCCCGCCAATGCTGCGACCTTTACTGGCGTCCCTGTTGTTTGCAGTTGCGCTTGTCCGCGCCAACGGCCCCATTCCCCTGACGGCAGTCCTGCCGGGTGTCCCGGCGGTCCTGGCGCCGATCCATCCCGTTGGTTTGGGCGATGGTGAACGAGCCGTCGGTTGATGCCTGGTCCATCACCTTGGCAGTTTCTGCGTTGGCAAAGGTAGACATGCCAACGACCATACTAAAAATGATCATGGATGATCTAATGATCATGAACGGTCTAGAGGCGAATTCAGGTGTCACGTCTCGGTTCTCCTTTGGGGTGAATTCTTGTAACTTTCAGCCAAAACACTTTTCATTCTGCTGCGGGCTGCCTGAAATCGACAAACCGATGTGCCGGAACGTCCCAGCGCGTTGTCCGAAAAACGCTATGTGATCCTTTGCCAGTTTACATCGTACGTACAATTGATGCTGGATACCCGAGCGTGCAGTAAATGGGTCTGTGTATCGAAGTTTCCGTCTAAATCTTCATCCACCAATGCGGGTTGTGCTTGTCCGGTTAAGGTTACGCCATGGCCGCTGTGCATCGTCAAATGACCTTGAGGTGTCACGTATCCGGCAAACGTGACGCCCATCGCCTGGAACTGGGCGAGGCCATTGGCGACCGTCAGTGTCGGTGGGACGTCAAACGGCTGGCAACCTGCTGAGGCCGTTGGCTCGAAAGTCTTTGGTCCTGTGCCAGCGGTACTGGCGCTGCGGTTGGACAAACCCTGGTAAGTCCCGTCGAACGCGGTTGTGGTATTGCCGGCTGAGCCGCCTACCGCAGTCGGACCGGCCGCTCCTCCCAGCCATGGCGAGTTCAGAGTACCTTGCGGCGATGTCGGCGGCTGCTGCGTGCATGCGACGATTGCAACCAGCGCTATGCCTGCCGGATATAGAACCTTCATCCGTTCCTGCTCCTCTTGATCTCCTGGAAGCTCTACGCACCGCCGAGTGGGGCTACGGCAAGTGGCGCCTCCGCTCTCAGTGAGGTTCGCGATCTTCATCGCGGGTACAATGAACTAAACTGACCGATGCCCTCCCGTCCCTCCTCATCGCCCAGGGCTGCAAGCACCAATTCCACCGCTCTCGATGCCCAATTCCGCCGGCATGACGGTGAGGAAAGGCGGAGCACCAGACGTTATAAAACCTGGCTGCAGTTGCGCAGGCAGGCCTTGAGTGCGACCGATCATTTCGGCCCGGATCTAGCGCATCACACTGCGGGCACGCTCTTGACCATAGCGTCAGTCCTTGCTCGCCGTATTGACCGGGGCCTCGCCCGGCGGCTTCAATCTCACTAGGACAGTGTTGTTATACGTCACCGACACTTTGTCCCCGACCTTGAGCTCATCGAACCGCTTCACGGTTGGGGGCACGTCGACCGTTTGGAACGTCCCATCGGCCGTCTTGAAGTTCATGACGTACTTCGCATGATCGATGGTCTCTACGGTGCCGGAAAGAGTGACGGAGTGTGTGAGCTGTTTTACCTCCTGCGCCCGACCGGGCAGGGAAAGAGCTAACACCAACCCGGACGCGGCCAGGATTGCGTTTACTCCCTTCATGTATCCTTCTCCGTTTGGTCTGCAGGACAAGCGAAGCTCGTCACTGCTTAAAAGCTTAACCAGCAGGGTTCGCCGGCAGCTATGCGGAAATAACGGATTTTATGGGTTGATGAACCGCGCCACTGGAGCACGTTGCAGGGTGGTCAGCGGAGCCTCGCCATAGGCCGCCCAATAGGCCGCCTCGAAACGTCCCAGCTCCGCGAAACCCAGGCCATGGACAAGCTCTAGGAGGTTCGCCCCGTCGGGATCGGCGTCACGCAACGCAATATGCGCCCGGCTCAACCGGCGCAACAGCACATACCGGGTCGGAGTCATCCCAAGGAATTCGGCGCAACAGCGGCGCAGGGTGCGTTGGGTCACGACAATCAGTTCGCACAACTCGGCCATGCCCAGAGGCTTGCTGAGATGCTCCGTCAACACCTCCTCGAATCTGATCATGATGCGGGCGTGACGGCGTTTGGCCGGGTCCTCAGCTTGCGCGCTGGCACCGGTCAGACAAGCGACCAAGGTCTGGATCAAACTTTGCTCGATCGCGCGCGCGACTTCTGTATGAGCCAATAATCTGGGCTTGGTCTCGGCGAGACGGCAGATTTGCGCATGAAGGCGCCGCAGGCGCGCCATATCGCGCGGCGAGGGACGCAGGATTTTTCCCTCCGACGGCAGAGCGAGAGGCCTGCCGGAAAGAGCGCGGCCATATTGCTGGAGCTGCACCGGGGTCAGGGCTATCACGTTCCACGCGGAGGAGCCAGGCGTTGACTGGTGCAGCCGCTCGCCTCGGCCGTGGAACACGATCTCGCCCGGCTGCAATTCGGTCCCGCCACATACCGGCAATGGCCCGGAATGCGCCGGAAACGTCACGAATGAGAGTTGCGGTCCCAGACAAACATAGGCAACCCGTGGAAAATCTTCTTCGCACTGCAGCACCTGCAAATCGTGCAACTCGGCCCAAGTTAGGCGGGCCTTGAACTCAGCACTCGGTGCAATGAGAATTTCGATTTGCGCCTGACGCAGACTCGCCTCGTAGTGGTCGGATTCGAGGAACGTGCGCGTGCCGCTTCCCGGCATTCATCCCTCTGCAAAACCGACGAACTACAATCAAGGCCGAGCGTTTTTCCAAGGCCGAGCGTTTTTACCAAAAATGAGGATAGACCGCCGGGTCGCGGCGCCTATGCGGATTTAACGAATTTCCACACTGGGTCGATGATTTCCGTCGGTATTGAGTCTTCGGGGGATCGACGCAGTGCCGCCGAGGGCGCTTCTCCGAATAATGACCGGTAGGCGACCGCAAAACGGCCCAATTCCCAGAAGCCATAATCAGTGGCGATCTCGGTCACGGTCGTCTTTTCCACGTCCGCGACCCGCAATGCCCGACGCACCAGGTGCATCCGCCGCAGCCACAAATATCGTTTCGGGCTCATGCCGAGATATTCCTGGCAGCAATCCCGCAGGGTTGTATAGGAAGCGCCAACCGTCGCGCAGAGCTGCGGCATATAGAGGGGCTTATCGGGGGTGGACGCCAGAACCTCCTCTAGACGTCGCAAGACCCTCGCGCGATGCCGATGGACATTGCGCACATGGTCTGATTGGCCCTCGGTCACGCACAAGATCATTGCTTCGAGCAAAGCCTCCTCGATCGCTCGCGCTACTTCTGGCTTGGCAAGAATGTCGGGAGCTGTCTTCGCAAGGTGGCCCGCCGCGTCGTGCAGCTGCAACAGCCGGGATGCAACCGGCGCAGGCGGCCTGATCGATCGAGGGAATGAGGGTGGCGTCACCGGGCGCCCAATGATGGCCTCGCCGGTGGCGGCGAGATCCTCGGGCGTCAGCGACATGGTACCCCATCCGCAGGCCGCAGAGGATTGAAGGTAGTACGGCCAATCCAACCCGAACATTGCGATTTGATGCTGCGATGATTTCGATCCCGCTGACCTGCATCGTTGGCTGATGGGGATTGGTGGCGAAGAGGATCAGCGACCGCTTCCCGCTCGGCGTTACCCTCATGATCCGAGGCAGGCTCTCGTCGAGGCGATGCATCCACAGGCGGTGCAGGTCGATGCGCGTCGACTCCGCGCGGAATTCACCGCGCTTCGTAACTACCCCGTCGATCTGCAGGTTTCGTATCCCCGCAAAATACGTATCTGGGTCGATAAATGTGCGGACAGTGCTCGACGGCATATCGACCCTCCGCTGAAGCAGGGTTCGATCGCACAGACGTCCAGTCGCCTCTAAAAGGATTATTCGGCGTCAATTTGTCAACTGAATTTCAGCTTGTCTTAAGCCAGAGGACGAGGAGCTGACGGCCCTATGGCCAATGTCGCCTTGAGTTCTGAGCGGCTGCGTGCTGGATATGCTTAAAGCGCATAGGCGGCAGCCTCCCAGAAATTTCGTCTCTGAGTTGTATTCTCCCGCCTCCTCGCGCCGCGAAGCCGACCTATCCGTCGAATTCCAGGTTCAGCAAAGGCTGTCCTTGCCGGGCCGCGAACCAGCTAAAATCCGCCATCCACTTTCGCTTAACGAGTTGCGGCGGCTCAAAGCGCCGGCGTGCCGGAGCCGCTCAGAGCCCGCAATTCGGGTAGTTCGGGTATGGACAAGACGGGTTCGGGTACGGGTATGCCGGGGCCGGGTAGGCCGTACTGGCAACGGCACCGCCGACGATGGCGCCCGCCGCGACACCGGCGGCGACGCCGCCCCAACCGCCCCCGTAATAACCTCCTCCCCCGTAATAACCGCCCCCGCTGACATTGACGTTGCGGTTGACGTTGACGTTGCCGTAATTGCCGCGGTTCACGTTGGCGCTATTGAAGTTGCCGCGGTTCACGTTGGCGCTATTGAAGTTGCCGCGGTTCACATTGGCGCGGTTCACGTTGGCGCTGTTGAAGTTGCCGCGGTTCACATTGGCGCGGTTCGCGTTGGCGCCGCTGAAATTGCCGCGGTTCGCACCTGCGCCGCTGAAGTTGCCTCGGCCGGCGCCGGCCCAGGAGCCACCACCGCCGCCGCCGCGATAACCGCCGCCCCCGGCGCGAGCACCACCACCACCGCCCCCGCGGTAACCGCCGCCCCCGGCGCGAGCACCCACCGCCGCCGCCGCAGCACCGCCGCCCCGCCTCGTCCTCCCCTCTGGCACACGAGACCCGGCGGCACGCCTGTCCCCTCCGGCGCGGTGGCGGCGATATCACGACCTGTGCTACCGCTCCAGGCAGCCGCAGCGGCGGGCGCCTCGGTAGCCACCAATCCGATCAAGACGATCGGCGCCATGTAAAGCAGATACTTCGTCATCGCTGTGGCCTCACTCGCTGTATTTGGCTCCGAATTTCTGTCCACTCCGCGGCTGCTTGGGGCGGGCGCCGGGCTTGGTCGACAGTTGGCTGGAGCCTCATCGAGAATATACCCGCGGACCGGTGCGGCGGGAGAATATCGAGGACGACCCGCCGACGCATCTATATCAATTAGAGCGCCTATTATGGTATTTCTATATCCGAACGGTTGAAACGGCCTCCGATGCCGCAGTCACGGTAATGCCTGCGGAGACATAATTCCCTTGCCACCGGAGCAACGCGATGAATGGGAAGAACGCCTTGGTACTGTTATCGGGTCTGCTAACGGGCTCGCTGTGCGCCTGCGTGCAGCCCCCGGCCGCCGCCCCCGCCGCACCGACGCCGCCCCCGGCGGCGGCACCGGCACCGGCGCCTGCGCCAGCCCCGGTAGCCGAGGCGCCTCCCGCCAACCGTTGGGTCAGTATCCAGGGGGCGACGTGCAAAAAGCTGCTGGAGTTGTCACCAGACGATCGGGCCGCGGCCTCGCTGTTCTATATCGGCTATCAGGCAGCGCGCTTCGGCAGCAGAGCCATCAATGTGGCCGCGATCCCCAACGCTGAGGAGTGGGCGGAAAACTACTGCGCCGAGCATCCTGGCCGACCGGCCGTCGAGGCATATAGGCAGGCTTATCGACAAACCTTCAAACGATAGGGAGCGCACCATGTTAGCGGGGTGGATCACGGGACGCTCGAGGTGATTGTCACGCGCCAGCGGATAAAGTCGATTGATTTCAAGCTCACACTTAAGCCGATGAACTGGGCGGTGGTTTGATCACGGTTCCGGGAAGGTCGGAATCGGCGCCGAGCAGCCGATGCGCCCAACGCCGAAATGCCGGCAGCTGTCCCTTTTCAGGCGTTGCCTGCGAGGCGGAGCAACGGCGGGGTCGGGTGGCAAGCGGGGCCACCGCAGTATCTGTCTGATTATGACCCGCGCCGCTGCATTTTTGTGAAAAATGCATAGGCTACGAGGCTCCGAGACGCTCTTGTTCAAATGCGTCGTCCAGGCATTTGATGGCGCGCGGCGAACCATTAGACCGCCGCTACAGATCGGGGGAGCCGCCCATGAAAAACGCAAAGATTTCGGCGATCGCTCTTGCGGTCGCAACGGTAGGAATGGCGAGCATGTCGGTCGCTCGCGCCGATGAGACGCAGGCTAGAAGCTTGCTTAAGGCCATGTCCGACTATTTGGCAGCGCAGAAGACAATATCCTTCGAGTACGATACCAATCTGGACATCGTCACCACACAGCAGCAGAAGATTGGGTTGGCCAGTTCAGGCACTCTGACCCTCGAGCGCCCCGACAAACTTCACGCAACACGCGCGGGCGGATTTGCGAATGTCGAGATGGTCTTCGATGGGAAGACCCTAACCCTACTCGGCAAGAACGCCAACCTGTATGCGCAGGTCGAAGCTCCCGGCACGATCGACCATTTGGTGGATGAGTTGCGGGACAAATACCACAGACCCGTTCCGGCGGCGGATCTGTTGATATCGGATCCTTATAATGAGCTGATGCCGCCGGTCACCGACGTGAAGGACCTTGGAAGCGGTGTGATCCGCGGTATCGAATGCGATCACCTTGCCTTCAGGACCAAAGAGGTCGATTGGCAGATCTGGATCGCGCAGGGAGCCCGACCCTATCCCTGCCGCTACGTCATCACGAGCAAGGAGGTCAAAGGGTCGCCAGAATACACACTCGATATCAGGGCATGGAAAGCAGGTAGCGATGTCGTCTCGGATGCTTTCAAACTGGAGATTCCGCCAGGCGCTCAGAAATTGAGGCCGGAGCAAATCCCTGATCTCAACGACATTCCCGGCATTTTCAAGGCGAAGGGAGTAAAATGAACATGTTCAGGCGCATCGGCATTTTATTGCTGGCTTCGTTGATCTGGTGCGTTTGCCTGGAGTTCGGCGAACAACTTGCCATACCCGGCTTGCCTGGCTTTGTCTCCACCGCAGAGGCCGTTGTCGGCCGCCCCCTTACACCGGTGAGTTATGCCGGTGTCGCGCGACGGACCGCGCGCCGCTGTGCAGCAGGGGCTTACTGCTAGCCCGAGCGTCGGCGATTTAGCCTCTCAAAAAGAGACCTCGGATCAATTGGGAGCCGAGGTTGGTGCGTTTGGCGGACGCTAGGGAAGCGGAGTCGCAGCGCGGCCTCATGACCGCAGTGAGAGTTGCGGCGACACTGATCGTTCGCGCGGCCAGAGCAGCGCCATCATGCACAGCGTGTATCCGACCGCCAACAGGACGTAGCCGATCCGGGTCGTGAACGACTCCGGGGTCGTCGTCGGCAACGGCGATATGCCCGACCCGAACAGAATGAGAAATGTCGTCAGCGCTCCGGCATACATTTTGGCAAGGCCGGCCGCGGCCCGCCCAGCCAGGATCAGCCCGACGAGAAAGACCGTCAGGAACAGAAAGGGCAGCGACGGGCGCAACTCGACAAAGGCAAAGGCCAGGGAGGCAAGCACCCCGCTCAGCAGATTGACGGCGACAAGGCTAAGGGCGGAACGGACGCTGGTTGCGAAGTCGAACTGAAGCAACACGGAAGCGACGGTGATCGGAAGGACGAGCGCCAAGGAGAGGGCGTTGTTGGTCAGGCACAATGTCATGGCGCCGAGCAGGATCGCCGCATTGGCGAGCGCCCGGATGCCAGGCCTGTCGATGGCTTGGGCCATTTGCGGCGTGTTCTCGGCCGCATCGTGGCCAGGCAAAATCGCATGGGCGAGCCACGACAAGACCACCGCGCTCAGGTAAGCCTGGAGCAATATTGCAATTATGCTCGTGTCCAGCGTGTCATGCACGCGATCGAGCAAAGTGACCGTGATCGCGATCACCAAGGAGAGAAAGATTACTGGGCCACCCCGGCCCCGCGCCTGCACAAAGAAGCACACGAAGAAGAATAGACCGAGCAATGCCAGCAGCTGAGCCGGCTGGTCGCCAAAGATGCCGTTGAGAACAATGAACGCCTGTCCGACGGCCACCACGAGCCCGACGAACGCGACGGCCTTTGACAACGGCAAGGGCCCTCCGCCGAAAATCAGGAACTGCACCGCGAGAACCGGCCCAAAGAACGGGATCACCTCGCCGGTGGCGAGGTTCCAAGTGAACCCGGCAGCGACCGCGAGTGCCACCCGAAGCCCGATCCGGCGCTGCCGCGACAGGGCCGTCGCGGTGGCCGAAACATCAGCTGACATAGGTCAGGATCGAGATGGCGCGAATGAAGACCCAACCCAGGGTGTCCGTGACCGGATTGTTGCCGGTGTAGACGACGACATTCACCTGCGAACCGAACCGCACGCTGCCGCGCGGCGGCGTTTCGTCGACGATCAAACGCACCGGGAAACGCTGCGGCTCGCGCACCCAGCCCGTGGCGTTTTTGATCGTTGGCAGGCCGGTATTGGGGTCAACGCTGTTCTGGGAGACGCCCCAGCCTAGGCTCTCGACGTGAGCTTTGAAGACCGAGCCCGGCAACGAGTTGAATACCAGTTCCGCCCGATCGGACGGAGACATGTATTCAAGGCTGTTCTCCTTGAAATCGGCTGAAACCCAAACCGTGCTCAAGTCTATAAAGGTAAGGGCCGCTTGCCCTGCCCCGATGAACTGACCGGTCGCAAGTTGGAGATTGGAGACTACGCCGGCGGCAGGGGCCTTGACCGTCGTATAAAGCAGATTGAGCCGCGCACGCCCCAACGTCGCAAACGCCTCCTTAAGCTGCGGATTGTCGGCACCCTTAGGGCCAAGCTCTTCCCGCGCCTTGGCGAGGTCGGCCTGGCTGGCCGTCAGCACCGCCCGTGCGGAGTTCCTGTGTGGCGCGGGCTGTATCGGCCTTGGCAGCGGGGTAGACCCCACGTCTGACCAGTTCGAAAACCCGCTCGGTCTGGGCGTGAACGTTCTCGAGTTCGGCGGCCTCCTTAACGACGCGCGCCTGTGCCGAATCCACCGCGGCGGTAGAGGCTCCCAGGGTCTGACCGATCTGTTCGACCTGGGCCTGCGCCTCGGCGACGGCAAGTTCAAAGGGGCGCGGATCGATGCGGAACAGGACCTGCCCTGCTTCGACGCGACTATTGTCGGCGACGTCGACGCTTACCACACGGCCCGCGACTTCGGGAGCCATGCGGATGACATATGCTTGTACGACCGCCTGCGATGACAAAGGCGTGAACCGCTCCATGACGATCGACAAGGCAAACAGCAGAATGGTCACGCCGACGACAATCAGCGCCGCCCGGCGCAGCGGGTTCGCAAAGTCGGCTTCCGCAGGAGCGGGGTTCGCGGCGGCGCGCTCCTGCGCCGCAATTTTGTTGGTGGTTTCAAACTCGGTGCTCATCGAGACAACACGCGTTTGGCGGCCCTGGCCCCGATGCCAGGTTCGTGGAGCCCAAGGCGCGCAGACACCGAAAGTCGCATTCTACGGCGTCCGATCGGCGGTCGGCGGCCCGCTCTGGGCGCGCCGCCGTTGCATCCATTCAATGAGCAGCACATAGCCGACCGCCAGGACTACAGGCCCCACGAAAAGGCCGAGAAGACCGTCAGCTATCATGCCGCCGATGACGCCAATCAGGATTACCGGCATCGGCACTTCCAGCCCGCGCCCAAGCATCAATGGCTTTAGGACATTGTCGCTGAGCCCGGCGACAAGCGTCCAGACCAGGAAGATGATCGCCGGCTGCGTCGCTTTCGTGACAAAAACATAGACTATGATCGGCAATGTCACCAGTACCGCCGGCACCTGTACAATGGCAAACAATAGCGTCACGACTGTCCAAAGGCCGGCTGCGGGAAGGCCGATGGCAAAAAATCCGATTGCGAGGAGAAGCGACTGGATCACCGCTACGCCGACAACGCCAAGCGCCACGCCACGGATCGTAGCGCCCGTCAGGGTAACCAGATGGGCCCCCTGCGCCTCGCTGCCGGTAAACCGTCCGAGCAGACGCCGAGCGAAATCGGCGGCGCCCCTGCCATAAGCGACGATGACGGCGGCAATCGCGAAAGAGAGAACGAACGACAGTTGGCCCGCGGCGAGGCCACCGGCCGACGACACCAGCCGTGCCGCAGGTTGGCTCAACGCCCCGCCGTATTTGGCAAACGCGGCCGGCAGGTTGGTGGCCGCAAGCACCCAGGCCTCCGTTAGTTTCCCACCCACCAGCGGAAGCCCTGCGAGCCATGATGGAGGCGGCGGAACGGCGAGGCTTTGATCATTCAAGCCGGTGATTAGCGAATACAGCGAAGACGCGAGCGACGCCACCACTGTGACCATCGCCACCAACATCACCGCGACACCGACCAGCCCGATCAGCAGCGCCGACCAGCGATTACCGAGCCGGACTGCGAGACGGAGATGCAGCGGATACAGCATCACCGCCAGGATTCCAGACCACAGCAGCAGGTCGATAAAAGGCGATATGTACCGGCTGCAGGCGTAGACCAATAAGGCTATCAGTCCGATCTGAAGCGCGAGATCGATTATGGTCAACCGCGAAGCCGCGTAATCGGAATTCGGCACGTTCGGGTCACTCATTTCTTGCCCCCTTGCCCCTACCGAAAGTCGGATGCCAGGACAAACGCAGTTCGGCGCTCAAAAAAGTTCATTCCGCATGCGCAGCGCGGGATTGCGACGAATTTCTTTAAGCAACAGGTTCATGGGGTACGATTGAGCAATCATTCCCGTGTTGCTGTTCCTTTAGGCCCCTGCCGCATTGTGGATATTGCTGAGTCGACGCCCGCGGACGGCCTACTTCATTCTTTAGCATCGTAGGCCATCTTCCGCAGCGCTTCCACGCTAATCGCCACGACGAGCCCGGTCAGCAAGATACCGGCAAGACCAATCACTACCGCGAGCAACCGCGATACAATATGCTCGCGGCGTCAGATCGCCGTACCCGATGGTGAGACCGGTCACAAAGGTGAAATAAAGGGCATCGTCGACGCGCCACCTCTCTATGTGTCCGATCAGAAGTCCCAATCCTACCATTGCGAAGAGAATCCCGGACAGGATCGGCCAGACAACGCAAACAAGCCGAATGAACTCTGCGAAGAAGATCCGCCTGATTTGCCTTGATCGCATTGGTCTCCGGCCCTCAGCCGATTTATCACTTGAGGGTAGCGCGAAGGGCGCTCCAAAATTACCTCACACGCCGCTGCAGAGGACCATCGGCTGACCGCGCCGCCTATGCATTTTCCACAAATTTGCGCCGTCAGAACGCGGATCAGACGCGAAATGGTCTCTCGCGGAGGCGCTGGCCATACTTGCGCCGAATTGCCCGGCGTAAGCCCAACCGATATGTGCTATTGCGTGGCGTGCGCCCAAATACGCGTCGCGCGGCGTGATGCCGGTCCGGAGCGTAAACATCGCCGAGCTTGCCCGCCGCTTCCGGTTGGCGCAACCGCGACGCTTCGCGGCCGAAGGGCGCGATTTGCTAATCCGTAAAATTCATTATTTCTGCATAGCCGCCACAGAAATCGGAGGTTTAGCGTTGTTGTTGGGCGCAGCCCTGCCGGCCCGCACAAAGCAATTCGCAGACGGAGCCACGGCCATAACAACGAACGCTGCCGTCCTTGGTGCAAGCAACGGCTTCCTCCGAGGATCGCTTTGACTTAACTCGGCTCGCGTAAGCAGTTCTTGTGCGGCGCAATAAGATCACTCGGAATCGTCCGTTCCTTTGATCAAGATCAAGGACCCGCGGCACCAGGCCCATTTATATCCTCCGTGTGCGGGCGGCGAGTTCACAAAACTGTAAAATAAAACCGAAACTATGTCGAACCGCGGCTTTTGAGTTGAGAGGCTGACATGAAGGGTAATCCTGGATCTCAAGTGGCAGAGAAGGCCGCAAACCTGCCATCGCCATGGCCGATGCCTGGGGCGAGCGACCTCCTCGAATACTGGGTGGATGCGTGGCAGCGATCAATTTTGTTGCTCGACGTGCTGCGCCAGCGCGGCAACAACTATCTTGAGCATAACGCGCGCAAGGCGCCGCACGTGCTCAGCTTCGGCGTCGAACTCGTGCTCGATGGGCGCTCGCTGCCACGCCCGGTCAACTACGCACTCGCGCGCATCGTCCCGCCCAACGGGACCACGGTCGATCGACACAAACGACCGTTTATTGTTTTCGACCCGCGCGCCGGCCATGGTCCCGGGATCGGCGGCATGAAGCACGACAGCGAGATCGGCGTCGCGCTCGCGGCAGGTCATCCCTGCTATTTCGTCGGCTTTCTGCCCGATCCGGTCCCCGGTCAGACAATCGAGGACGTCTGCGAGGCAGAAGCCCGGTTTGTCGCAGAGGTCGCGGCACGACACCCGGACGCCGAGGGCAAGCCTTGCCTGATCGGCAACTGCCAGGCCGGCTGGCAAATCATGATCATGAGCGCGGCTCACCCCGACCTCGCCGGACCGATCATGCTTGCGGGATCGCCGCTCTCCTATTGGGCCGGCGTGCACGGCAAAAACCCGATGCGCTATCTCGGCGGCCTGCTGGGCGGGACCTGGCTGACCTCGCTCGCCGGGCGACCTTGGCCATGGTATTTTCGACGGCGCCAACCTTGTCGCGAATTTCGAGGCGCTACATCCCGACAACACCTATTGGAAGAAGATCTACAATCTCTATTCAAAAATTGACACCGAGGCACCGCGGTTTCTCGAATTCGAGAAATGGTGGGGCAGTCCGGTGCTGCTCAATGCCGAGGAGATGCAGGCGATCGCCGACCAGCTGTTTGTCGGCAACAAGCTTGCTTCCGGCGAGTTGCGCAGTTCCGAGGGCCTGCGGATCGACCTGCGCAATATCAAATCGCCGATCATCGTGTTCTGCTCCTGGGGCGACGACATCACCCCGCCGCAGCAGGCCTTGGACTGGATACTCGACCTCTACGACCACGAAGACGAGATCGTCGCAGCCGGCCAGACGATCGTCTATTGCCTTCACCAGAGCATTGGCCATCTCGGCATCTTTGTGTCCGGCAAGGTGGCAACAAAGGAACATGGCGAGTTTGCCCAATGCGATGGACATGATCGATTTGATGCCGCCCGGTCTGTACGAGGCGGTGATCAGCGGAGTGGACGGCACCGTCGAAAACCCTAAGCTGGTGCAGGGCAATTACCTGTTCAGCCTCGAGACCCGGACGCTCGACGACATCCGCGCGCTCGGCGGCAACAGCCCCGAAGACGATTTGCGGTTTGCCACTGCGGCGAGAGTGTCGGAGATCAACCAGGGTCTCTACCGCACCCTCCTGAGCCCGGTAGTGCGATCGGCGGTCAGCGAGCGAAATGCCGAATTTCTCCGTCGCATGCACCCCAACCGTTTGCGCTTTCAGATGTTCGCCAACGAGAACCCGCTGATGATGCCGGTTGCCGGATGGGCGCAGACGGTCCGCGCCGAACGCCGTGTCGTGAGCTCGGACAACCCGTTCCTGGCTTTCGAGCGGATGGTATCCGCCAGCATTGCCAGTGGTCTCGAAGCCTGGGGCAAAGCACGCGATGTTATGCAGGAAGAAATTTTCCTGAACACCTATGCTTCGCCTTGGCTGCAGGCACTGGTCGGTCTGCGCGCCGACGGGTCATCGCCGACGGCGGAGGTCGAGCGCGACCTGGCGCGAGAGGCAATCGCGAAGCAGACCGCGGCATACCTGGAGCAGCGTATCGATCACGGTGGCTTGCTCGAAGCGGCGGTGCGGGCGCTTATCTATGTGCGCCTTCCGGAAGGCAAAGTCGACGAACGCGGATTTGCCGCGCTCAAGCAAATCGGCGCTGAGCTGCCATCAGCCAAACGCATCGGCTTGGCCCGGTTCAAGGAACTGGTCAAAGAGCAATATCTGATCTTGCTGCTGGATGCGGAGCGGGCGATTGCAGCGCTTCCGAAGCTGCTGCCTGAAGACCGTCGGCAATGCGAGGAGACGTTGGCTCTGGTGCGTCGGGTACTCGCGTCGCGCGGGGCGTTGCCGGAGGAAGGGAGCCGGCGCCTCGAACGCATCGAGACCATCTTCGCCGGTCCGGCGCCAGCGAGAGGCAAGGAGAAGGCAGCCTGATCGGCCAAAAGAGCGAAGCCATGGAAACAACAAAGCCAATTGAGCCGCGCGAACGATACGACCGCCTTGTGCGTGCAGCCCAAACCCTGCCGCCGGTGACGACGGCGGTTGTGCACCCATGCGACGAGTTTCGATCGAAGGTGTCGCCGAGGCGGCGAAGCTGGAACTTATTGCTCCAATTCTGGTCGGGCCGCTTGCGCGCATACGCGACGCGGCCGAGCGTGCCGGAGCCGAGATAGCGGACTTTCCGGTTGAAGAAACAGCACACAGTCACGACTCCGCCGCAAAGGCGGTCGAGCTCGTCAGGCAAGGGAAGGCAGAAGCCCTAATGAAGGGCAGCCTTCATACTGACGAGTTGATGGGCGCCGTCGTCGCGCGGGAGACTGGAATTCGCACGGCGCGGCGGATCAGTCATTGTTTTGTCATGGATGTGCCCGGCCACAAAGACCCGCTGATCATCACGGACGCCGCGATCAACATCACGCCCAACCTCGCCGATAAGGTCGACATCGTGCAGAACGCGATCGATCTGGGCCATGCATTGGGATTTCAAGATGTGCGAGTCGCGATCATGTCGGCGATGGAGACCGTCAATCCCGCCGTTCCATCAACCATCGAAGCCGCGGCCCTGTGCAAAATGGCAGAACGCGGTCAGATCACGGGCGGGATTCTCGACGGCCCGCTGGCGCTCGACAATGCGATCAACGAAGAGGCGGCGGCGATCAAGCACATCGTCTCGCCGGTGGCCGGCCGCGCCAACGTATTGGTCGTGCCGGATCTCGAAGCCGGCAACATGCTGGCCAAGAGCCTGTCGTTTTTGGCGGGGGCGGCGGCCGCCGGCATCGTCCTCGGCGCCCGCGTGCCGATCATCCTGACCAGCCGCGCCGACAGCGTCATCACCCGTCTTGCGTCCTGCGCCGTCGCCAGTCTGGTCGCCGACGCGCGACGCAAAAGCGCTGCGGCTGCGCTAAGATAGGGAAAGGGCGTGCTTATGCCGCAAGCCATCCTCAGCGGGCAAAGGGCGCTGATTATCGGCGTGGCAAATGATCGCTCGATCGCTTGGGGATGCGCCGAGCAGATGCATCGATCCGGCGCCCAGATCGCGATGACTTATCTAAACGACAAGGCGCGGCCCCATGTAGAGCCATTGGCGTCAGCGGTCGGCGCCTCGCTGCTCCTGCCATTGGAAGTTCGCGACCCGGCGCAGGTAGATGCATTGTTCGAGGCGATCACAGCGAAATGGGGGCGCCTGGACATTCTGGTGCACTCGATCGCGTTCGCCCCGCGGCAGGCCCTCGAAGGACGGGTTACCGACTGTCCCCGCGACGGCTTCTTGACCGCGATGGACGTTTCGTGCTGGTCGTTGCTGGATCTGACGCGTCGCGCCGAGAAACTGATGACCCATGGCGGCACGGTTTTCGCGATGAGCTATCACGGCGCCAACGAGGTGATCGAGAATTACGGGATCATGGGCCCAGTCAAGGCGGCGCTCGAATCGGCAGTGCGCTATCTCGCAGCCGAGCTCGGACCCAAGGGCATTCGCGTGCATGCCATCAGCCCAGGCCCCTTGGCGACGCGCGCCGCTTCCGGAATACCGGATTTCGACGCGCTGATGGAGCGGGTGGCGGAGCGCGCCCCGGCCAGGCGTCTGGTGACCATCGAGGAGGTCGGTGCCGCCTGCGTTTTCCTGGCGAGCCAGTACGCCGCTGCCATGATGGGTGACACGATTTATGTCGACGGCGGCTATCACATCCTCGGCTGAAGGATACGCCCGGCATGACAACCGCTACCGAGCCGCTGATCGGTGTGATCAATGCCGGTTCGTCCTCGCTGAAATTTAGCTTTTACGAGGGCGAAAAACGGCTGCTCGCCGGAGCAGATCGATGGCATCGGGGTGCGTCCTAAAGCCAGCGCAAGCGGACCCGATGGCGAGACGATCGCGCCGCCGGACCTTGGCGCAAAGCCGGCGACGGCCCCGAGCGAGCTGCTGCCGGAGATCATACCGTGGGCGCGAGAGCATTTCGGCGACCGGCGGCTTGCCGCTCTCGGCCATCGCGTCGTCCATGGCGGAGTGCACCATTGCAGCCGGCGCGGGTCACGCCCGAATTGCTGGCCGAGTTGGAGAGGCTGGTGCCGTTCGCTCCGCTGCACGAGCCGCACAATCTCGCACCCATCAAGATGGCGATGCAGCTCGCTCCCGACCTGCCGCAAGTGGCGTGCTTCGACACCGCCTTTCATCGCACCGCACCCGAGGTCGAGCAGGCCTTTGCGCTGCCCTACTCGCTTTATGAGGAAGGCGTTCGTCGCTACGGCTTTCACGGGCTCTCCTACGAGTACATCGCTTCGGTCTTGCCGCAGCGCGCGCCGGAGATCGCCGAGGGACGGGTTGTCGTGGCGCATCTCGGCAATGGCTGCTCGGCTTGTGCGATGCGCAACGGCGTCTCGGTCGCGACGACGATGGGGTTCACGGCGCTCGACGGACTGCCGATGGGTACCCGCTGCGGCGAGCTCGACCCCGGCGTCGTGCTGCACCTGATCCAGCAGAAGGAGATGTCGCCGGACGCGCTGGTCGACCTGCTCTATCGCCGTTCGGGTATGCTTGGCCTCTCCGGCATTTCGTCCGATTTCCGCGAACTGCTGGCGAGCGACGATCCACGCGCCCGGTTTGCGGTCGACGTGTTCTGTTATCGGGTCGCCCGCCATATCGGCTCGCTCGCAGCCGCGCTGGGCGGTCTCGATGGCATCGTGTTCACCGCCGGGGTCGGCGAAAACGCCGCACCGGTGCGCACCGCCGTTTGCCATGCCTGCGCTTGGCTCGGGTTGGAATTGGACGAGGCCGCTAACCGCGAGCATCGCGAGCGCATCAGCACGCCGGCAAGCCGCGTCGCCACCTATGTGATCAACACTGACGAAAACCTGATGATCGCGCGCCACGCCCGCGCGCCGGTGACGCTGAGAAATATACGAGGGAGACAGGATCATGTCCGAAAATCGCAGCACCGCACGCAGCCGCCTGCCGGGATTTTTTCTGCGGCCGACCTGAAGCGCCGGATAGCCGAGCTCGAGGCGGCCAAGCGGCAGAAGAACTACGCAAATTGCAGGCGCAGGAAGAACAGCAAAAGGCTGTCATGGCCGAGTTTCACCGGCCGCCCGCGCGGACCGCCGGACAATTGTTGCCGATGGTTATTCAGCTCGTCAGCAGAGCCGCCGAACGCGGGCAGAGCGAGGTACAAGTCTACCGCTTTCCGAACACCATGTGCACCGACCGCGGCCGGCGGATCAACAATCGAATCCGGCTGGGAGCAGACCTTGGAAGGCCGACCAAGCTCGGTTACGATTCTGGCGCGAGCACTTACAGCCGCTGGGCTTTGGGCTCAAGGCCGACGTGCTCGAATATCCAGGCGGCATGCCCGGCGACATCGGCTTTTTTCTGACCTGGAAGTAGACCTGTACTAACTCGAAGTCGTAAAGCCGTTCACGACCCCAATTCTATTCGGCGCAGCGCTTGCCACCGCAACTAGTGGTCACATTCCAACAGATGGTACTATACTAGCGTACCGCTGCCACGGATCGGGGATACCTATGGCAAAGCTACCAAATATCAAGGTTCGGACAAATCAACTATCTGACCATCGCTGGCGCCGTTTCGCCGCGAGCGCGCAACGGTGGGCGTTCGTTCTCGCTGTTGTAGCTGTAACTGGAACGGTCAGTATATCGATTGCTCGTGCCGATCAAACACAAGCCAAAAGCTTGTTCAAAGCCATGTCTGATTATCTCGGCGCGCAACAGGCGATCTCGTTTGATTATGACACAAACCTCGAAATTGTCAGCACACAGCGGGAGAAAATAGGATTGGCAAGTTCCGGCACGTTAACTCTGAAGCGCCCGAACAAGATTCACCTGACACGTGCGGGCGGATTTACCAATGTGGAGATGGTATTTGACGGGAAAACGCTGACGCTGCTCGGCAAGAATAGTAACCTGTATGCGCAAATCGAAGCGCCCGGCACAATCGATCAACTGGTCGACGTGTTGCGGGACAAATACCACAGACCCGTTCCTGCCGCCGATTTACTGATGTCCGATCCCTATAAAGAGTTGATGCCGCTTGTTACTGAGGTGAAGGACCTTGGAAGCGGTGTAATTAACGGTGTGGAATGCGATCACCTGGCCTTTCGAACGAAAGAGGTAGATTGGCAGATCTGGATCGCGCAGGGTGCACGTCCCTATCCTTGCCGCTATGTCATCACGAGCAAGAAGGTCACGGGGTGGCCACAATACACTCTCGATATCACTGCGTGGAAATCGGGCCCCGAAGTGGCACCCGATGGCTTCAAATTGAAAATTCCCCCCGGCGCTAAGAAATTGACGGCGGACCAAGTGCCCGATCTCAACGAAATACCGGGCATTTTCACACCAAAAGGAGCGAAATGACTATGTTCAGGCGCATCAGCGTTCTTTTGCTGGCTGCAATTATCTGCGGCTTTTGTCTGAATTTTGGTGAGCGATTGGGGATTCCGGGCGTTCACGGCTTCGTCTCAACCGCACAGGCTGTCGTTGGCCGCCCGTTAACGCCGGTCAGTTACGCGGGCGTGGCGCGAAGGACCGCCCGGCGCTGCGCGGCCGGCGCTTATTGCTAGGTCCAGCGAGAGGTTTTGGCTTTCAACAGACTGCCTGGGACGCCTGAAATCGTCATCTCGGCTACTTCAGAGCGGACGATCTGCATAGCCCTTGAGATTTGGCCGGCTTATTGTGCCCGTCTCGCAGCGCTGGAATAATCTGAATTGGCTAGCCTGACTTGGCTCTGGCGTGTCCCGGCTG
>CAWGFH010000008.1:0-879859 GCA_963821795.1 uncultured Alphaproteobacteria bacterium | reverse complement strand
GCGAGCGCCGAGCCCGAGGGCGACCCATTGACGGCGGGTCAGGTCGCCGATCCCGGTCGCGCGCGAGGCGCAGCATCTCGGCGAACAGCGGCTCGTCGAACGGGGCGCCCTCGGCGGTCGCCTGGATCTCGACGATGCCGCCCCTTCCGGTCAGCACGAAATTGGCGTCGGTCTCGGCCTGCGAATCCTCGGCATAGTCGAGGTCGAGCACCGCGCCAGCGGCGACGACGCCGCACGAGACCGCAGCGACGCTGTCCGTCAGCGGCAAGGCCGGCAATTGGCCGGAAGCGACAAGCCGGGCCAACGCCTGATGCAGCGCCACATAGCTGCCGGTAACGGCGGCGGTGCGGGTGCCGCCATCGGCCTGCAGCACGTCGCAATCGAGGCGGATCTGGCGCTCGCCGAGCCGGCCCAGATCGGTGATGGCGCGCAGGCTGCGCCCGATCAGCCGCTGGATCTCCTGGGTGCGGCCGCTTTGCCGGCCGCGCGCCGCTTCGCGGTCGGTGCGGGTCAGGGTCGAGCGCGGCAGCATGCCGTATTCGGCGGTAACCCAGCCCTTGCCGGTATTGCGCAGAAACGGCGGCACCCGCTCCTCGACCGAAGCGGTGCACAACACATGGGTGTCGCCGAATTTCGCCAGGCACGAGCCCTCGGCGTATTTGGCCACCCCCGCTTCGAGGCTGACCGGGCGCATCGCATCAGGGGCGCGTCCCGAAGGTCGCATCGCCGTCTCCGCCAAGGATCGATGAGGCGGCGACGCTACCCGCCCTGCCCCGCTGCGTCCAGCCCCCCGATAGTCGGCAGTGCCGCTTCTGGCCCGCAGGCAAATTCCCGTGCAACCGGGAATTTAACCGGGAAATTTCCCGCCGCGGCGGCCTGTCATTCAGAATATCCGATCATATTCAACCAGATAGAATGATCGAGGCATCCGCGAACCGGGAATTGGCAACGGCCCAACCGGGAATTCGAATTCGAGAACCGGGAATTCACGGGAATCTGCTCGCCGACCTCCACAGGCATTGCTGGTACCGTCAAACCGGCGCCGCCCTAACGTCCCTGCCCGCTCGCCACCTGCAGCGCCTCGCCGGTCAGTTGCAGGATCGTCAGGCCCGACCCGGCGCGGTCGAGATTATAGATATAGCCACGGTCGTCGACCTCTCCCAGATCGGAGAAGACCGCCTTGCGGCAATAATGGGCGTTGCCCTGGTAGCTGCCGCAGCTTTCGCGGGTATTCTTGTTCGGCGCCTGGATGAAATAGGCGACGCGTCGCGGGTTGTAGGGGTCGCGGATGTCCCACACCTGCAGCCCGGCATTGAACATCGCGACGATCAACAGCCGGCCGTAATAGGGCGGGTAGATCTGCCGGTTGACCTCATGCACCCCGAAGCGCGAGCCCTTGGCGCAAAAATCGCCCGGGAATTGCGGGATATCGAGCACCGCGATCGGCCAAGGCGCGCGGTCGTCGGTGATGTCGAGCAGAAACGGGTTTTTCCATGCCTGCCCGCGGCAATTGTTGGTGGTGTCTTCGGAAGTGACCGCGAGCAGGTCCCATTTCTGCGGTTTGCCGTCGAGAAAGTTCTGCTGCGCCGCCGGCACCGGCACGCCGAAGATCGGGACCGAGGTATGCCCGCCCTGGTTCGGATTGGTCGCGATGTAGCTCACTTGCGGGTAGAGCAGGTCGGCCTGGGTCGGGCTGTTGGCGCAGTTCGGCGAAGCGGTCGGGAGCGTGCACCCGGTCAGCAATTTCTGCCGGTCGACGATCTGGATGACGCCGTCATTGTCGACGCCATAGGGCAGGTAGACCCGGTTTTTCGCCACTCCCGGCCGAATACACCTGATGCACGCCGCCGGGCGGGTTGGTCAGGCCCTCATAGCAATTCGGCCCGGGCGCGTTGGTGCAGCTCTTCGCCGTGGCGAGATCGGCGCCGGGCTCTTGGCCGACCAGCCCGAACTGGCGGATAAAGACCGGCTTTGCCGGATTGCTCAAATCATAGATGTAGACATGCTGGTGCGACCCGGTCTCGTGCCAGCCATCGGTCTTCGACTGCGAGATCGTGTAGGCGATCCCGGTGTCGCATTCCCACCAATCATGGTGCGTCCCGATCAGATCGCCGATCAGCACGTTCAGACGAACCGGTGCGGCGGGGTCGGTGACGTCCCAGACCTCCTGGTTGGTCGATCCGTCATGGCGCAGCATGTACCAGTGGTTTTTCCGCGCATGCGGCAGAATGTTGCCGCCGCACACCGCGACATGGGTGGCGCCGCCCTTGGTTTGGGTCGGGATGTGGTGCAGGAAAACCGGCTTTGCCGGGTCGGTCACGTCGATCAACGAAGTGCCGTTGTTCTCGACCTTGCCGGTCTGCGGGTTGAGCCCGGCGCCGGGGCTGTTGGTCATATAGAGGATGTAGCGGCCGTTCTGGTTTTCGATCCAGCCATCATCCGAACTGGGGCGGCCCTGATTGTCCTGGAACCCGACGACTTTCATGTTCCAGATCGATTCCTGGTCCCATCCCTTGGGTGCCGGCACCGGCAACGGCGCCAACCCGGCAGCCCCGCTCTGGCTCTCGTTGAGCGTGACGCCGGAACATTCGGCCCGTCCGGCAGATAGTTCTGCGCCCAAGCGCCGCCGTTCAATGCGAGGAACAAGCCGGCGCAGGCAGCGCAAAGCGCCAGCCCAAAGCCCCGGACCATCCGGTGCAACCGCTCATGACAAAGTCCTCATAGGTATGCCATGCCACCGTCACGTCTTTCGCCTTCTTTATACAATAGGGTCGTACCTCAGGCTTCCTAGCCGGTTTCAAACGACGTCAAACGGAGATTCCCGTCGCCGAAGTCAGTAGAATTGTGCTGTCCCCGTCCATCCTCCTCATCGGCTACGCGCTGAAACCAGTTCATCTCATTCATGCGTCCAGCGCCTGCTTTATTGGCGTGTCGTCACCCTGTCGTCGAGCCTCACGCTCGGCTCTCCAACGCTACCCCTTGCGGAAGAGCGATACGGCGCATCGCGTCCTTCCCTCGCCTGTCCTGTTTCAGGGTCCGAAAGTCCGCGGACGGGGGGGTATTGTTTTGGCGGAATGCTTTCAGAACTCGATTCTCCACACTACCGGTCTCGACCGCTTCGCCGCGATCTTGGGCATCCGATTGCTAGATCGTCGGAGAGGCTGGGGCGTGCCGCTGCCGCGGTCGCCAGGACCATGTTCGGCCATCCGCTGCATGGCCCCGTTCGCCTTTGGCCGACGCCGCCATGATAATGGGCCTTGTTCGCTGGCCGGGCCTTACCCCCTCCGTAGACGGTTGTCGAGGATTTCCGGCCACAGCTGCTCGAAATCGGCCATCAAGGCGCCGGCTTCTGGTGAAGCGCATGCTGCTCTTGCAAAAACTGAATGGCGAAGATTGAAGAGTGGTATACGTCGTTGGCATCATAATCCCGCCCTTGAAAAGGCGGCCCACGATGCTAGCAATGATGACATGGATGTCGGTCTTCGCGTGCGAGGGATTGTCCACAAGCCGGAAAAGCTGCGCGACGGCGTCCGCCAAGCCCGCCACGGCGCTGATCTTGTCCCGAAGTTCGCCGATAACAGCGGCACGCCCCTTCGCCGCGGCGGTCAACAGGAAGGAGAGCACCGCGTTCTTCGCCGCTTCCAAAATCTCGGCATCCTGCCACTCCTCCGGTGCAATCGTCACCAGGTCACCTGGGGGCATGTTGAATGGATCACCGCCGGCAAAGGCTTGCAAATCGTGGGTGCCTTCGACAACGGCCCGTGGATAGGTGTGCAGCGCCTCCAGAAACCGGTCGACATCGAGACCGCGCACCGCCGCCTCGGCTAGTCGCAACGCCAGCATGACTTCGCACGGCCGCAAACCGCCCGATGCGGTTCGCTTGCGCAGTTCGGTGTAGACCGCCGTACTCTGCGACGTCTCGGCCTCCAGTTCGGCAAGCTGATACCAGACCATCAAAGGCTGGGCCTGCCGTTGCGAACGGAACCATTCCTGTGGGGCCGGATCGCTACACATGCCATAGACCCGGGCCTGCCGCGCGGCGGGGAAGTCTGCCGCGCCCCCGCGCATATAAAGAATCGCCGCGACGTGGATGCGTTTAACATATGCCTGCTTGAGACCAGCGCTCGGATCGAGATTGTCGGCCTCAAGCAAGGCGCGCCGCATCAGGTTCAGTGCCTCGTCGGGGTTGCCGGTGTCGAATGCCAGAATTGCGCAATCCGCCGACAGACCCGCGGTCATTGGCATCATGGTGTCGCCGCACAGTCGCGCCGATTCCCAAGCCTCAGCAAAGAAGGTTCGGGCGCGACCCAGATCACCGACCTCCGCCGCGCTGCGTGCCGCCTCGCGCATGGCGTAGGCCCGATCAAGGATGCGCTCTTTTGGAAACCGCTCCTGGAATTTCTCGAATTCCGCCAATGCGTCTGCATGTTGGCCGTGACGGTAGAACACCTTCTGCCGCTGACGGTTGAGGCGGTAGTCCGTGGGAAAATCCTCTTGGGCAGCGCGGAGCACCTCCAGCGCGCCATCGCCGTCATCGGCATATTCATCCAGCATGATTGCTTCCGCGCACAAAAGCTCGACCGCCATTTCCGAGTTTTGCTTGGCGATGCCCGACCGACTTAGCCGGTAGAAGGTGGCAGCGGCGGCGCGAGCGTCGAAGCCCGGGCGTTTCACCTCGGCCAGCCAGGATGCTGAAACGATTATGTGCAGGCTCTGACTGGTCCGGGAAGCAGCACCGAGATACCGATCGTGCACTGTCTTAGGCTGCTGTTCCAACGCCTCGATCAATTCAGCGAGCTGCTCGACCGACTTCAGTGCGGTCGCACGTGCAATAAACAGCATCTCCTCGTGGGATGCCGTGGGTGGCAGGCCGCTGAATATATCGCTGGCGGGAAGCGGCCGCGCGAACATCTCACTCATCTCTGGCGTGGCAACCAGTTCCAGCAGCATCGGTAGCCAGCGGTTGGGCTGATTGGAATTTGAGGCTCCAGCATCACTATCGTGTAGACCATCGCGTTGACCAGCCGGCGCTCGTCCGGCGCCAGGGAGGCATTTTCCGCAAGCGCCCTGTCCACCAGCACCGCGGCCTGTTTCATGTCGTCCGCGGCCACCGCCACCCGGAGCTGCGCAAGGCGCAGCAGCCTCGAAAGGGGCGCATCGCTTGGAATGAGAGGGCTTTCGCTCCCTCGATCAACCCGCGCGAAAAGTGACACTTCCTGCGCCAGACGTTTGAACCGGGATTTCTTCAGCTTGGTGGACGCAGCCATGATGGAGTGGCCAAACCAGGTAAGTCCTTCCCGGTCGTCCTGCTGAAACGCAATAACGAAGACCTGGAGCAGCTGATCGGCCGGAAACGGTTTCTGGCCGATCAGATGGTGCATCAGGCGCGTCTTAACTTTTTCCTGCGTGGACTGCGGCAAACCCGCGGTGCCGCTGTTCATGAGCAGCGGCGATAGACGATACCGCTCCAGCTCAAGCTGCTCGATCCATGGGCCAACCATGAAGTCGAAAACCAGGCCTGCCTGCGGGACGGCGATGGGGGTCGCGGCTGCGACCAGCGCCATCGGCCGATCGAAGTTGCCGATAAATAGCGACAGGCGCAGCAGGAGTTCGAGAGCGCTCGGCTGGAGTTCTTGCAGGAGCCGATTGCGTACGGCCTTGCGTTCTTCCTCCATATCGTCAGGGGTGGTTTTCAGTGGAACGATGTCGGCAAGCAGTTCCTCCTCGTCCCAGCCGCGCTGTTCCAAGCCCGCGATCCGGGCATCGACCAGTTGCGGATGGCCGCCCCCAGCAAAGGCGCAAATGACTTCGCGCCCATTTCTGAGGATCGCCACCCGCTCTCCGCACCATCTGCGCCACGTCCTCCTCAGCAAGATACGGAACGTGAATGATCGCCTGTAGATCGATGCCGAGACGGGCGGCGAGCGTCGGCTGCGGCGGCTTCATGCTGGTAAGCACCAGGACCGCGTCCACGTCCGCGACGGCCCTGGCGACCTGACCGAGCGCCGAGATGAGGGCGTTATCGGCATCCGCCGGGACGTCATCCAGGATCAAGCCGCGAGCCCCGGTCTGCCGGAAGCTGCTAGCAATACCCACGAGGATCGAGCGGACAGTGGGTGTCGGCAGGTCACGCAAGTCGGCGATCCGCCAAGCGACGTGTTGCGATCGGGCGACCAGCACCGCCAGCGTACTTTTTCCCAGGCCGCTGCTGCCATGAAGCCAAAGCGCGCCATGGGATATTAGGTCGTTCTGGAGGTCGTGGACCGCCGCGGCGCGTGTCGCTGGACGCCTTGCGATTGGGATAGCTGCCACGTCGCGCATTATAGGGTCGACAGGCGCCAGTTGCGTCGTCGGCCCCGATAGTAGAGGACCCTGCATTAGGTTTGGCGGCAATGTGACTAGGGTTTTGCTCTGGAAAATTGCCAGCAGTTCCGCTTTCGTGACGTAGCGCTTCTCAGGTGCCTGGCTCACGGACTCCAGTAGCGCGACCACCAGAAAATCGCGGGCGTTAATCGCCGGCGTCGCCGGCACACCCAGCCGCGCCCCCAGGTAGACGAGCTGTTCTTCGACGTCCCGGCGGAGATCATCTGGGCTTGGATGCCGATCTATCCACCGTAAGGGGCGGATAATACGGGACCGCAGCTCATCGGCCGGTGCGTCACCGATGAACCTACGCAGGTCCGCGGGCAGGTGATCCAGACGCAGCAGAGCCAAACGAATCGGCTGGACGTCGGCGCCGTCCCGCGCGGCGGCACGCCAATAGACCAGGCCCGGCACCTTGCCGGGAAATGATATTCTCTTTTCCTTGCCGATACCGCCTGTGGTCAACAGGGCGCCGGTCACCCGCCGCGACGGGTTCTTCTTTTGAAATTCCCACACCGCGGCAATCAGCTTCGCCACTCCGTCTGACCGCAGGGTGATGTTCGCTCGAACTCGCTTTACTTGTCTGAGGTCCAGCCTGCCCTCACCAGAAACCGCCTCATCCTCTGCGAACTCGACGTGGAGCGCCTCGTCCTCACCGAGGGTTAGCCAGGTCATTACCGTTTGATCGAGCTGATAGACATAGCCCCCAAGTGCGTCGGTCGCTTGACGGGCGATCTCGCTTTCAGGGACGTTCACTGCGGTGCGCGGCTTATCGATCATTTTTTTAGGGGCAGCCGGCCATCAGAAAAATGCCAAACTATTTTCCGGAATAGTGTTGAGCTGGTACGCTGCAATCACGCTGATTTTGTACCCGCGGGACGGACGCGGCTCGGCATCGTCATATAGTAGCCGGGATAGCGCCTGCCAGCCGGCTTTGCAGCAGAATGCAGGTTTCCGCGCAAGGGCCGGCTTCGGGATGAACCGTCGTCCGCGGCCGATCTCGGAACGGCCGTAGAAATGGTCGAATTGGGTGTATCCATTATCTCTTCGGGCGAGTTAAGCGGGATGCGACCAATCATCTTCGGGGGGATGGCGGGCTTCTTCGCCAGCTCTACCTGCCCCGCGCTATGGCTGGTTTCGAACCAGCCGCGGACGGGTTGATCCCCGCGTTTGTACTCTGGCATCCCGGCGCAGGCCGGGACCCATATCAGCGATGGGCACCGGCCAGAGTTTTATCCCTCGGGCCGGGGCGAGCGCGGACCCGAGGGCCGGTATGGTAGAGGATTTAGCCGATTTCGGAAAAGTAGTCCGCTGGCGCAGTGCGGAAGATGGGATTGAGCGAGAGCGCAGTCAGCAGCGCGGCCCAATATTGTCACTGGCTGGGATCGCGACGCACGATGCGCGGGCTCTACCCGCCCTACATGTCAGCGTCGCAAAACTCAGCGGCGGGCGAGCAGATGGTCGACCATGGCGGGGGCGGCGCCGAGGTAGTTCGCGGGGTCGGTCAAGGCGCGCAGTTCATCCGGCCCGAGCGGGCCGGCTACGGCCGGGGTTTCGAGCAGCACCTCGAGCAGCGGGCGGTCGGTTTCGATCGCCAGGCGGCAGGCGTCGTAGACGAGGTCGTGGGCCTCGTTGCGGCCGGTATGCGGGGCGAGCCCCATCATCACCGCCTCGGCGACGATCAGCCCGTGGGTCATGCCCAGATTTTCGGCCATGCGGACCGGATCGACGATCAGCCCGCCGAGCAGAAACCGCGACTGGTGGAGGGCGCCGGCGGCGTAGCCGAAGGCTTCCGGCACCGCGACCCATTCGACATGCCACGGCCCGGTGGCGCGCTCGAAATCGGTGACCATCGCGTCGAGCACCAGCCCGGCCTGCTGCCGCAGCACCTTGGCCGCCGCCAGGATCAGCTCGCACGAGATCGGGTTGCGCTTTTGCGGCATCGTCGAGCTGGAGCCGCGGCCGGCGACAAACGGCTCCGCCGCCTCGCCGAACTCGGTCGACGACATCAGCATCACGTCGAAGGCGATCTTGCCGAGGCTGCCGGCCAGCAGGGCCAGAAACTGCACGGTCTCGGCGATCGCGTCGCGGGTCACATGCCAAGTGATCGGCGGGTCGCCGAGGCCGAGTTCGCGGGCGAGTTCGGTGCGGCTGCGCACCACCTCCTCGCCTTCCCCGAGCGAGGCCAAGGTGCCGGCCGCACCCCCGAACTGGGCCTGCAGCACGCGCGGGCATAGCTGGGCGAGCCGAACCGCATGGCGGTCGAGCGCCGACAGCCAGATCGCCGCCTTGTAGCCGAAGGTGACCGGCAAGGCGTGCTGCAGATGGGTGCGGCCGGCCATCGGCGTATCGCGATGGCGCCGGGCGAGCCCGGCGAGATGGCCGCGCACCGCCGACAGATCCTGCTCGATCAGCTCCAGCCCGGCACGGATCTGCAGCACCACGGCGCTATCCATGATGTCCTGGGTCGTGGCCCCCCAATGCAGCCAACGCCCCGCCTCGCCGGCGCGCTCGGCGAGCTGGCGGACCAAGGGCAGGATCGGATAGCCGACGGTCTCGGCCTCGCGCTTCAGCCGGAAGAGATCGAGCGATTCGGGCGCGGCCGCAACCTCATGCGCCGCCGCGGTGATCGCATCCGCGGCATCGGCGGGGATGATTCCGAGCCGAGCCTGGGCGCGGGCGAGTGCCGCCTCGACCTCGGTGCAGCGGGCGAGAAACGCCATGTCGCCGAACACCGCGCGCATCGCCGGGGTGCCGAACATGTCGGCGAAGATCGCCGAATTGAGGATGCCGATCGCCATGACTACCGGCGCGGCAATTCGCTAGCTTCGCTTTCCGGCTGCACGGGCCGGCCGTCTCCCCGCTCGCAGGCCGAAAGCCGGGGTGAGGAAGGCTGGGGCGAGAGGAATCGGCGAAATCGGTCCAGCCGGCAGGGGTCAGGCGTTCGAGGGCCGGAAAGCGCGCCTTGTAGGCCATTTTCGCACTGTCGGCGATCCAGTAGCCGAGATAGACGTAGGCTAGACTGTTGCGCCGGCATTCCTCGACCAATGCCAGAATGCTCCAGGTGCCGAGGCTGCGTTTGTCCCGCCGCGGATCGAAAAAGCTGTAGACGGCGGAGATGCCGTCATCGAGCAGGTCGATCAGCGAGGCGGCGACGAGGACATTCGCGGCGTCGCGGAACTCGGCGACCCTGGTCCGCACCGGGCTGTCTTCGATCATCCCGCGATAATCGCCGTAATTCATCGAGGCCATTTCGCTGTCGCCGTGGCGGGCGCGCTGATAGGCCGAAAACAGATGAAACTGTTCGAGGGTCGCGCGGGCGGGGGCGAGATCGAGGCACAAGTCGCGATTGATGTTGCGGATGCGGCGGATCGATCGCGTGTCGGCGAAGCGGCCGACGGCGATGCGCACCGGCACGCACGAGGCACAGGCGCGGCACACCGGCCGATAGGCGAAACGGTGGCTGCGGCGAAACCCGGCACGCGACAGGTCGTCATAGAACGAGGTGGTGTCGCGACCGCCGAGCTCGACGATCAGCTTGCGCTCCGCCCGGCCCGGAACATAGGGGCAGACGACCGGGGAGGTTGCGAAGAATTGCTGCAGCGGAGCGGCCAAGCCGATCGCTCGCCGGAGTTTCCCGCCGAAGCCGATCGCGGTTCGGCTGGTCGTTGCCCCCCGGCTTGAATTTCATGCCGATCCCCCAATCCCTAACGTGCCGTCCCAGCCGCTGCCGGCCTCGCCGCAAGTATGAACGAGAGCATGCCGGCAACGCCAGCGCCGGCAGCGATGGCGAGCCATGAGTCGCGGCATGTCGGGCTTCGGTTGACATCAGTGCATATGCGCCTATATCGCGCCGTTATGCTCCGACCACCATCACGGCGCCGAGGTATCCATGTCCCTTCGCAGCATCGAGGCGCCGTCGACCGCGCCGGCCCGGATCGACCCGCGCACCCGCGCATTGCTCGAAGCGCCGATCACCACGACCCTGGTGCGGCTCGCCGCGCCCAACGTGGCGGTGATGCTGGCCCAGTCCTCGGTCGGGCTGATCGAGACCTATTTCATCGGCTGGCTCGGCACCGACGCGCTGGCCGGCGTGGCGCTGGTCTTCCCGTTGCTGATGCTGATGCAGATGATGTCGGCGGGCGCGATGGGCGGCGGCATTTCCTCGGCGGTCGCGCGCGCGCTCGGCGCCGGGCGGCGCGCCGACGCCGATGCGCTGGCGCTGCATGCGCTGGCCATCGCGCGTGGTCTTCGGCCTGGTCTTCATGATCGGCATGCTGGGCGCGCGGGCGGTGGCTCTATAGCGCGATGGGCGGCAGCGGCGCCTCGCTCGCCGCGGCGCTGACCTATTCCAACGTGATCGTTTTCGCCGGCGCCGTCCTGGTCTGGGTCTTCAATTCGCTCGCCAATGTGATCCGCGGCACCGGCAACATGATGGTCCCGGCGGTCGTCACCTGCGCCGGCGCGGTGGTGCTGCTGCCGCTGTCGCCCTGCCTGATCTTCGGCTGGGGGCCGTTCCCGCGGCTCGGCATCGCCGGCGGCGCCACGCGCGGTGCTGGCCTATTACGCGGCCGGCAGCGTGGCGCTCGCCTCCTATCTGTGGTCGGGACGCTGCGTTGTCCGGCCGTCGGTCCGGCGGCGTCGGGCTTTCGCCGGGCGCTGTTCGCCGACATCCTGCGGGTCGGCCTGGTCGCGGCGCTGATCACGGTTCAGACCAACCTGACGATCGCCATCGCCACCGGCATCATCGGGCGGTTCGGGCCGGCGGCGATCGCCGGCTACGGCACCGGCTCGCGCCTCGAATACCTGCTGGTGCCGCTCGTCTTCGGGCTGGGCGGGCCGCTGGTCGCGATGGTCGGCACCAATATCGGCGCCGGACGGCGCCAGCGCGCCCTGCGCGTCGCCTGGATCGGCGCCGCCGTGGCGGCCGGCATCAGCGAGGCGATCGGGCTCAGTTCGGCGGCGTCTTCCCGCGGCTGTGGCTGGCGCTGTTCGACACCGACCCGGCGATGATCGACGCCGGCGCGCGCTATCTGCGCAACGGTCGGCCCGTTCTATGGCTTTTTCGGGCTCGGCATGGCGCTCTATTTCGCCTCGCAGGGCGCCGGCCGGCTGCTGTGGCCGTTGCTCGCGAACTTCTCCCGGCTGGTGATCGCAGCCGGCGGCGGCTTTTGGCGGAGCGCTTGACCGGGGATATTTCGGCGGTCTTTCTCGCCGTCGGCGCGGCGCTCGCGGCCTTTGGTCTGATCAACGCCGCGGCGGTAGCCGTCGGGCAGCTGGTTCGATCGACCAGCGGCACCGGCCGAGCCCGCCCGGTTGCAGGCAAAGGGGTAGAGAAATGGCCGCTCGCTATTTCGAGGATTTCGCGGTCGGGCAGATCTTCGGCTCGGGGCGCCGGCGGATCGAGGCGGAGCGGATCAAGAGCTTTGCCGCCGAGTTCGACCCGCAGCCCTTTCATCTCGATGATGATGGCAGCGCGGGCGACGATGTTTGGCGGCCTGGCGGCGAGCGGCTGGCATACCGCGGCCTTACTCGATGCGGCTCCTGGTCGAGGGCGAACTGCAGCCCGCCGGCGGCATCATCGGCGGCCGGCTCGAAGAGCTGCACTGGCCGCGTCCGGTGCGGCCGGGGGACGAATTGCGGGTCGAGAGCGAGGTGCTCGAATTGCGGCCGTCGAACTCGCGTCCGGACCAGGGGCTGGTCAAACTGAGGACCACCACCTTGAACCAGAACGGCGAGCCGGTGCAGGTCTTTACCGCCAATCTGTTCGTTCCCCGCCGACCGCCGGTACCCTCGCAATAAACCCCGATCAGGCGACGATAAAGCGGTCGATCTTGCGGTAACGGAACCGCCAGCTTCCGTCCTGCTGCACCATTTCGTCGGCATAGGCCCCGCCCGAGCCGATTTTCGGCCCTTGCGGGCTGTTCTGCATGACCATCCAGTTGGACCGCACCTGGGCCCGCGCCGCGTCGAGCGCGATCACGATGTTGGTCACCAGATGCACGGCGCGCGGCCGGTCCGAGCCGGCCCGTGCGCGAATGCCGCGCGCCAACTCGGCGATCGCCGCGCGCCCGGTCGCCTTGCCGAACGCGGTCTCCCAGGTGCCCTCTTCGGTGAACAAGGCCGCCATGTCGTCATAGCGGCCGTCGTCGAGCCGGAAGCAATATTCCGCCATCAATTCGCGGATGGCGTCCTTGTCTTCGACCGCGGTCGGCATGGGTCTTCTCCCGTTGCATCCGGTCCCATTCTAGCATCGGCCGCAATCGGCCCGGCTTCGTTCACACACAAACCGCAACGCGGCCGGCCGGCGGACCCGGGGCAGTTGACTTCCCTTATTACCACAGATCCTCGCCTCCGGGCGAAAGGCGGCTCCTTGGCGATGGGGCGCCTTGGCTCGGCGTCTGCGGTGCCGGGCAACCAGGGCGTCCTTTGGCGCGGTAAGCTCTCGGTTGTTGACGGGCTTCGTCTCAGCGGGACGGCGCCAACTTCAAGGACATGAGCAACGCCTAATTCACCCTGACAGGTGGCAGCTCCTGTAGCCCCTTGATCGCCCGCCCGATCCGCATCCAGAACAGCCGGCCTTCATCGTCGCCTCGGGCGAGCATCAGGTCGGCGCGCCTGGCCGCTGCAAACTCAGTATCGGCACCCATGTTTGCGGATCAGTGGCTTGGCAGCGCGCCAAATATCGATCTCAGGAACCGCGGCCCGGCCCTAGGGATACGCGGCTTGGCGGATAGTTGCATAATCGGCCGCGGTGATACGCGCCTCCAAGTCATGCCGGATAGCGGTGGTTGCTTCATTGTAGCGCCATTCGATGTTTCGGCACTGCAGCCCGAAGGGCGCGGCCATGGTGGTTGCCCCGGCTATCCGATTTCGTTCACATACTAACTTCGCGTCGACCAGCTTCGGGTTCTCTCGGAATAAAATCGCTCTGGGAATTTGCCGGAACGCCTCGTTCGCGCTTGCGACCGCATCGCCATCGCCAGTCGCTAACCCTTGGCGGAAATGTATTTGTGCTGTCGCGTAATCAGCAACTTCGTTCGGGGACGGTCCGGGCGGGATTGCCTGCTCCGGCCACGGATATGGTTCGCAGGCGGTGAGCAGAGCGATGGCCCCGGCGACGGCTAGGCTCCCGATCGTCCTAATCAGCACCGTCTTGATCATCAGACCTTCTCCGGTTCTTCGCAGCCGGCGCGATCATATATTGACGCCATTATGACGCTCGACCTGACCGATGACGAGAAGGCAGCACTTGTGGCTCATCTGCGGCACGCGCTCGAACACGGCCCCTTCCCGTTTGCGCTACGGCTAAAATCCGCTGAAAGCGATCCTGGCGAAGCTCGAACCGCCGGTGCCGAAACCCGAGCCGCTACCGCCGTTGCCGGTATCTACCGGGCCGAGCACAGGACGCGGAAAGAGACGAGTTTGGGCCGATGGGCCTTCATGCTGCTTGGCGCCTTGATTTGGCTCGGCGCTTGTGTCCCCGCCCAGAGCACAGCGCAGCAACAGGCCAGGCAGGAACAGCAGGTGCAAACCATCATGGGTCAAGTGCAAGGCATGATCCTTCGATCCTCGCCGGGATGGTGAAGGCCAAGAGCAGCCCTACGCGCATTGTTTCAATGCAGAAAACGCTGCTGAGCCTTTGGTCAAGGCGGTTTCGAGCCGGCTGGGCCCACGAGCGCCGCGATGACGCTTTCCGTCTACGCCCCTCTTCTGCCCGGCGACGACGAGGATGCGGCCCGGAGGTCGGCAAATCAGGGCATGTCTTCCCATTGCCACTGCGCCGGCCTACAATCGCGCAAGCAGCCGGAGACCCGGCTTGCGGAGGATTGTCAATGGCCGAGCCGATTACCTTGGAGATTTTTACCGACTACGTTTGACCCTGGTGCTACCTCAGTACCGTGCGTATTGAAAAGCTGAAGCGGGCGTTCGAAGTCGAGACCAAACTGGTGCATTTTCCGCTGCATCCGGAGACCCCGGCGGAGGGCCGCTCGATGGCGGAGCTTTACGCCGGACGCAACGTCGACCCCGAGGCGATGTACGCCCGGATGAAAGGGCTGATGGACGCCGAAGGGCTTCCTTACGGCCGGCGGACCCATTCCTACAACAGCCGGCTGGCCCAGGAACTGGGCAAATGGGCCGACACACAGCCCGGCGGCGAGGCGCTGCACGACGCCCTCTACCGGGCGTATTTCGTCGAGGCGCGCAATATCGGCGATCCGGAGATCCTGGTCGAGATCGCCCAATCGGTGGGACTCTCGGCGGACGAGGCGCGCGCCGTGCTCAGCGAGCGCCGGTTTAAGGACCAGGTCGACGCCGACTGGGCCAAGTCGCGCGCCTATGGCGTCACCGGCGTTCCAACCTTTGTCGCGGCGCGCTATGGGGTGGTGGGCGCTCAGCCCTATGAGGTTCTGGAGCAGTTGCTCGACAAGGCCGGGGCGGTGCGGCGCGCCTGAGGCCCGGCGCCGTCAGACCGGGGTGGCGCGCGGCCGGCGTGCGGCCAGCGCTGCGAGGATGCTGAGGCTGGACAGCACAGCAAAGCATTCGAGCGAGCGCGTGTAGCCGCCGGTCCAGTCGTGCAAGACGCCCGACAGCAGCGGTCCCGAGGCTTGGGCCAACACCTGGGCCGACAGCGCCAAGCCGCGGATAGCGCCGTAATTGGCCCGGCCGAAATAATCGGCCCAGGCGATCGGCAATAGGGTCAGCATGGCGCCGATGCCGATCCCGAACAGCGCAGCGGCGACGACACCTTGCAAGGGCGAGGCGACTTCGATCATCGCCAGGCAGCCTATGGTCAGGAAGATGCCGCCGAGCGCCATCGGATAGCGGATTGGCCACGCGCGCGGCATCAACCCGCAGGCGGCGCTGGCGACACCCGACATCAGCGAAAACAGGCTGACGGTCGAGGCCGCCATGGTGGCGCGACCCCGTGCTCGATCAGATTTGCCGCCTGGTGCAAGCTGACGCCGGCCTGCACCGGATAGACGAGGACGGTATAGCCGAGCAGCAGCCAGAAAGCCGAGGTGCGGACCGCCTGACGCCGCGAAAATGTCGATTCGATCGGACCGGCGCGGGCGCGACGCGCTGCCTCGGTTGCCGGTGCTGCGGCGCGGTCGGGCAGCAGCCCCAGATCCTCGGGCCGGCGGACCATCAACAGCCAGACCGGCGCAAACCCCACCGCGAGCACGGTCAGGCCGATGGCGATCCAGCCGCTGCGCCAGCTGTGGCCGCGCATCGCCAGCTGAGCCACCAGCGGCATCGCCACCAGCCCCGCCATCTGGGCCACGGTCGCAATCGAATTGGCCAGCGGACGGCGCGCCACGAACCAGTTGTTCAGGGTGCTGTAGATGCCCAGCTCGAACGGGCTTGCCCAGTTCAGCCGGGCGATGCAGAACAGCAGGTAAAAGACCGGCAGGGACTGGGTCAGCGACAGCAGCAGCGCCGCGATTCCGGTGCCGAGCACGGCAAGGCACAGCGCGGCGCGCGAGCCGTGACGGTCGAGCAGCGGGCCGATCAGCGGCGACAGCAGGGCCGCCAGCACCCCGCCCAGCGACGCGGCTCCCGAGACCGCAGTGCGCGACCAGCCGAATTCTCGGGTCAGCGGCTCGACAAATACCGAGAACGTCGCGGTCGCCCCGCCCTGGCGCGCAAACCCGGCGCAGCACAGGCAGGCCAACACGACCCAGCCATAAAAGAACGGCAGGCGTGCACTGAGCAGCTCGGGCAATCCCCGGCGGGATCGCTGGTCGACCTCTTCCAAGCGGCCCTCGCTCGCCGCGAAGGATCAGCTCGTCACCAGCCCGCCATCGACGTTGTAGGCCTGGCCGGTGATGTTGCGAGCGCCGGGCGAGGCGAGAAATACCGCCATCGCGGCAATGTCTTCCGGGGTGTTGGCGCGGCCGATCGGGATGACCTTCTCCTGTTCGGCGTGCAATTCGGCCACCGTGATGCCGCGCTCGGCGGCGCGGGTGACGGCGTTGCGGGCGCCAAGTTCGGTGCGGGTCACACCGGGACAGATCGCATTGACGTTGATGTTGTGGCGGCCGAGCTGCTGGGCCGCGGTCTTGGTCAACGCGATGACCGCGCCCTTGCTCGCTGCATAGGCGGCGTTCGAGGCGCCGGCGTAGCCGCGCCCCGAGATCGAGGCAATGTTGATGATCCGGCCGCCGCCTTGGCCGATCATCGCCTTGGCCGCCCGCTGCAGGCAGAAGAACACGCCCTTGGCGTTGACCCGGTGGATTCGGTCCCAATCCGCCTCGTTCAAATCCATGATCGGGGCATAGCGGGTGACGCCGGCATTGTTGACGATGACGTCGAGCCGGCCGAATTCGGCGAGGGTGCGCGCGACCATCGCATCGATACTGGCGACATCGCCGCAATCGGCCTCGATCGCGATAGCCCGCCGGGTGTTGGTCGCCGCCTCGCCGGCGGTGCGCTGTGCCGCGGCAAGATCGATATCGGCCGCGGCGACGGTCGCCCCCGCCTCGGCCATCGCCAGCGCGGTGGCCCGGCCGATCCCGGCCCCGGCTCCGGTCACTAATACGACCTTATCCCGCAAGTCAGCCATCGCAATGCTCCGCTGAATGTTGCAGGGAAGTTAGCGACGACACGATCCGGTTGGAAGGAGACTCCGCGGCATTCGCCCGCTTCTCTCGCGCGCCTGGATAGCACCGCGCCGACAATTACGCTATTTCAACTCGGTGAAGGAGCTGATCCGGTTGAGCGCAGCGCGCGCCATGTCCTAAATTGGCCACGCCCGTTGGCGGGGGACAAGATGTCTGATAAGCATGTTGCGGTGCGAGTTGGACGCGCTCTTCGATGCGTTCGAAAGGCGTTTCGTTCTGCGGCTTCGAGGAACCGGTGCTGTCGTATCTGGAGGAGGGTCGAGTGAAGCGGCTGGTTATCGTTTCCAGCTACAACGAGGAATGCGGCGCAGCGTTTTACAGCTCTCGGCTTCTCAAGCACCTGACGAACGCCGGCTTTCAGGTTGATGTAAAGCGATTGCCGGTGCGCTGCTGCGTATCAGCGGATCTGCGTCGATGCGACGCAAGGGGGACCGGGAGATCGCCCGGATCGCCGGGCAGTTCCGCGATTACGACGCGGTCCTGCTGCAATTTGAACCGGGCCTGTACGGTGCGCATGCACGTCAGTCATATGGCCGGGTTCAACGGCTGCTGCGAGCGTCGAAACGCGCCATTGTCACCGTCCACGGCTTTCACCGCGGACTCCCGACCTAGCTACCTCGATGCGGCCCTCAACGCGCTGACCGGGCAATGGCGGGCGGCAGCGATGGAAATGAACCTGCGTACGCAGGGGATCATGAAGTATGCCAGCCGCTTCTGGAGCTATGTGGCCCGCGCCAAACATGTCCAGGTTCTGACATTTTGCCGTGCAGACCAGGTCTTGCTGCAAAGGGTGTTCGACCTGCCGAGGATCAGCAACTATCCGATCACTTATTTCGATCAGGGGGAAGTAGCAGAAGTCAAAGCGTCGATGAACCGGGACGCAGCGCTGCACAAATTCGGTCTTGATCCTGACCACCGGTACCTGGGCGTTTTCGGCTTCCTGTCGTCTTACAAGGGCCATTTGACCGCGATCAAGGCCCTCGAATTTTTGCCAGACGATTGGCGGCTTGTGATTGTCGGCGGCGAACACCCGCATGCATTGGAAGCCGATCGCGACATCGGCACGTATCTAGGCCAGATACTCGCTTTTTCCCTCGTGCCCGAGCAGCAGCTCAACGGCCACCATTCGACGACCGCCCGGATCAACACGGAATTCGGCGAGATCTCGTCCAATGTTGACCTTGACCGAATGCAGATCAAGCAAGACTTATTCCCTAAATCAGAATTCAAGTATTTTCTACCGAACGATCGAGTACTTAAGCGTATTCAGTTCGTTGGCCAAGTAAGCGACGACGACATGACCCAGCTTTACACCGCAATAGACTATGCTGTTCACCCATACATAAAAACTAAATCGGGACAGAGCGCCTCCGGACCGGCGACGATGGCAATCGAGTTTGGAACACGGGCGTTATTCTCAAATGCCCCTGTGTTCCGCGAAATGAGCCTGGTATTTTCAGGATTTGATGGCCTTTTTCAACATCGGAAATTTTGTTGAATTGGCCGAGGCGCTGCAACGGTTTCACCTTGTCGAAGAGCAGTTGATGACAGGCCGGGAACGAGCCCTTAAATCCTATAATCCCGTCGGGATGGTGGAGAAGTATCGGAGCTTGCTGGAGAGTTGACCGGTGCCGCACACCGCTTCGAGGCCGTCGGCGGTGCTGCGGCCCTCCGGATCGCGGCATCTCTGTGGTTGATGGCGAATACGGGAGCCGCGCGTGGCTTCTAATGTTGTTCCGATCTCGCTGAACACACCGATCGACGTTATTCGCCGCATATTGGCTAGCGACGAGAGTGCCGGTCTGAACAACGACGATCTGTTGATCGCCTCCGAGGTCGCCTATCGCAACAAAGATTTCTCGGTCGCGGCCGAGGCGATGGCGATACTGGTCGGGCGTGGCGGGGATAATGCCATGCATTTGTCCCGGCTCGCCCAATGTTCCCAGCTCGCCGGCAACTTGATCGACGCCGAAACGCAGTTTCGTCGCGCGATCGCAGCAGATCCATCGCACTCCCTGGCCTATCACGGGTTGCGGGAGTTGCTGATCCGGTGCGGTGATTTCGACGGTGCGCTCGATGTGGCGCGCCAGCATCAGGCCACCTGCGGCGACTCGCCTCAGATCAGTATGATGATCGGCTCGCTGCTGCGCGTGCGAGGCGACATCCAGGAGGCGCTGGCGGTCTTTCACCGGCTTAACAAACTATCGGAGCCATCAGAACAGGCGCTGCGTGCCGAGGCCGAATTGGCCCATGAGATGGGCCTGTTCGAGCAGGCGTTCGGCGCCGCGACCCGGGCGCGCGAGACCTATCCGGAGACGACCGCCAATCATCTGTTGCTGGCGCACATCTTGTACAGCGGCCGCCGGTTCCGCGAAGTCACGGCATTGCTGCGCGGCATTGCCGCGCGAGATCCGGCGGCCGCCGAAGTCTACCGGCTGCTCAGCGCCGCGCTTGCCGAAACCGGCCGCTACCATGAAGCACTCGCGGCTGCCCGCAAAGCCGCGGAACTGCGGCCTGACGCTAGCGAATATTGGTACAACGCCTCGGCCCTTGCCAATGTTTTGGGTCACCGCGACGAGGCGATCGAGTGGATGGATCGAGCGGTCGCGCTCGATCCCGGCAATTCCGCCTTGCTCGTGGCTCAGGCGCATCTGCTGAACGGGCTCGGGCGTCTCGACCAGGCAATCCAGGTCCTGCGGCATGCCGGCCGGCTATTCCCCGACGATTTCGGCATCCGCGAAATGCGGCTGACCTTGCAGTCGACGGCATTGCAGCGGGAAGACGGCACTTCGCGGCTCGGCCCGACGTCGTTCAAGCCGCTGCCGCGCAAGAGCGGCGGACTGGCAGTACGGCGCGAACCCGAAGGGGCGATCGATGAATTGTGGGATTTCGTCGAGGCGGCGCGTGTTCAGGCGCGGGTCGTAATGGCTCTGGTGGCGCGGGATCTTTCCTTTCGCACCATGCACTCCCGCCTCGGCCTGCTTTCTTCGTTTATAGAGCCGCTAATCCAAGTGGTCATGCTGGGGATCGTTCTGACTGTGTTCAACCGCGGGCTGCCGCCGCTCGGCAACAACATGTTCTTTTTTTATTCGACCGGCGTCCTGCCACTGTACATCGTTTTGCACGTGGTGACCCACAGCCTAAACATTTACAGGGAAAATATTGGGCTGCTGATGGTGCCGCGCATCCGCCGTACCGATCTGCTCCTCGCCCTTGCGATCACCGAGTTATTTATCGGCGGTGCGACCACCACTTTGGTCTACATACTATTTTTCACCTTTGGGTTTGGACAGGGTACGCCGAGCATACCGACGACGATATTGGCGTATTTGGGCTCTTGGCTATTCGGCCTCGGAGTCGGTTCGATTGTTGCGGTATTAAACAATCTCAGCCGGTCGGTTGAAGAGATTTGGAAGTCGTGCGGCCGGTTATTGTATTTCCTCTCGGGTGTCTTTTTCATTCCGATCATGTGGCCGCCTTGGATTCCGAGATATCCTCGTATGGAACCCGATGCTGGTCAACATCGAATGGTTTCGCACCGGCTTTTTCCCACAATATTCGTCGCCTTTAATCAACAAGCCATACGCGGTCGGCATCGCGCTGGCAGGGCTCGCCCTCGGCCTGGCCCTGAGCGGACATTGCGGCGCCGGCTGCGAGCTCACTAGCGGGCAACCCAGGACCCCCGACATCTTCGGCCGGCGTTCGGCGCCCGCGGAACTGGTGGATCAGCCCGATGCGGAGGCCGCCTCGGCGCCAAAGCGGCGCTGCTCGTAATCGAGCACCGCGGCAACCGTGTGATCGAGGCTCGTTCTCTGAACCCAACCGGTTGCCGCGCTGAGCTTGGCGTTGCTGCCGAAGATGACCGCCTCGTCGGTCGGGCGCATCAGCAGCGGATCGGGTTCGCACACCAGCGACACTGGTCAGCCTTCCCAAGACGTGGACGAGTTCGCCGACCGGATAGGCGTGATCGGCGCAGATATTGTACGCCTCGCCCGGATCCCCTCTCTGGCCAGCGCGATCAGCGCGGCGACCGTGTCGCGCACATCGAGGATCGCGCGACGGGTCTCGATGTTGCCGACGCGCAGCGTACCGCCTCGATGCCGAATGCGCACGACTCGCCGGGCGAAGTCGGATACGACATCATCGCGCTTGCGTGGCCCGGTTGTGTTGAAAATGCGGGCACGGATGCCGCGCAGCCCGTCGCTCCGCCAGTATTGAAAGGCCAGAAATCCTGCGCAACCTTGCTGACCCCATAGGGGTGTAGCGGCAGCATCGGCGCCGCTTCGTCGATCGGCACGTTTTCGGGCGTCATGCTGGCGCCATACTGGGCCGACGAGCACGCCACCACGATGACCGGATCGTAGGCGGCGTTGCCCAATTTCGCTGCCTTGACCGCCTCGAACAAATTGATCGTGCCCAAGACATTGGTGTCGATCGTCTCCCACGGCCGTTCCCATGACAGCGTGGGCAGGCTCTGGGCCGCGAGATGGAAGATGATCGCCGGCCTATACTCGGTGAGGAGCCGCCGCACCGGCTCGAAATAGCGTACATCCAACTCGATCAACCGATCGGCGCCGGCAGTCGTGGAGCGGCACGGTCGGACGGAAATATGTGCCGACGACCGATTTTCCAGCCTTCGCCAAGGCTTCGAACAGGTGCGAGCCGATCATGCCCGCAGTGCCGGTGACGAGTATCGTCTCGCCGTTCCTCATCGCCACATTCATCTCCGGGCTCGATCAGCCGTCTCCGGTACGGCCGCAGGCTTTGGAAGGCGCGGGAATCGTTGTTGCCGGGTGGCCCACCGCCCGGCGTCTACATGTGGTCGCGCACCGAGCGGTAAAAGAGGTCATCATGATCCACGCGCCCAGCGCCGCCATAAAGGTCAAGCCGATCGATTTCAGGCGGTTCGGATAGGTTGCCATTTCCGGAAGGTTCGGTTGCTCGAACACCGATAGGTAGGCCATCTTCCGATCGGCAGTTTCGCGCGATTGGCTCAGCGTCTCCAGGACCGAAGAATAATATGCCTGTTGAATCTGGCGTGCGTCGAGCGCCTCGAAGCCGCCGAGCCCCTGGCTCATCGTATTGGTTTTGGAGTCGGGGGATGTTGTCAGCTGGGCCCGCAGGGCGGCAATCTGCTGCTTCAGCGCGAGAATCCGATGGTTCAACGCCTGTACGGTCGGAGCGCTCGGCGCCATCGTCTGGCGCATCGTAACCAAAGTCGTATTGGCATCGGACAAATCCTGTTGCAATTTGAGGAGCAGGCTCAGCGTGTTGTCAGCCTCTTGTTTTGGGTCAAGAAGCTGAACACGATTACGGTAGTCGAGAATCTCTGCGTTAATATCCCGCAATTTTTGGGCGGCGCTCGCGACTTCCTGTTCGTCGACGCGAACCGCGTCACGCCGCGCCTGCAGCGAGATGCTATCGACCAATTTCTCGGTCGCAGCGATAATCGCATTGTTGATGCGCAGCGCGTCCGCTGGTGTAAATGCGCGGACGGTCACTATGATTGTCCCGGTGGCGAGGTCGAAATAAGCGTCGACCAGGTTGTCCCAGTAGGCCACCAGCTCTTCCTTCGAGGCTTTCGGATTAAGGCGGGCAAGCCAGTCTGCGCGCGAATTGGTGAAGATACTGCGCAGGTCGATGGTCCGCTGTAGCTGATCAACCAGCTCCTGACCTCTGATGTATTCGACGACACCGTTCGAATAGAGGACGAGCTGCGAACTCGCGGCTGTGGCGTGCGTCGAGCTCGTATCCCCCCCTCCTTGGCGGCGTCGGCGGTATGAACGACGCAGCGGAATTCGGAGACGTATTGATTGGCGGCGATGGCGAAATAATATCCCGCCACGGCGAGCGTGGGCAGCACCACGCAAATCAGGAAGGAATAGAGGCCGCCGCGCCGACGGCGGCGCCTCGGTGCGGTGACGGCTGAAACCAGAGGACGTTCGGCTGCAAGACAGCGGCGACAGCGGCAGGGTTTCGTCGCTGGGAACGATCTCGGAGGCCGGCTTCGGCGCGATCTCCCGTGTGGTTGGATCGGCCTGGACTTGGACGTCCCTATTCGTCACGGCCGCCCCTTAGGATCCACTGGTAGACATCGATCGCCTCGTCGAGCGACGCGAACATGCCGAGCCTACCGCCATGCAGAACCGCACCGCTGGTACAATATTGTCGCACGGCATGTGGATTGTGAGACACCAGGATCACCGACGCGGTTGCCATCCGCTCGGAAAATGCATCGCGGCATTTCTTCTGAAATCGCTCGTCGCCGACCGCGATCACCTCATCGAGCAGATAGACGTCGAAATCGAAGGCAAAACTCGTGCCGATCGCGAGCCGGGCAGCCATTCCGCTGGAATAGGTTGCGAGCGGCATTTCGAAATATTTTCCGAGTTCTGCAAAATCTTCAATCCACTCTACTATGTATTTTAAATCCATATCATAGATATCGGCAAGAAATCGTACGTTTTCGTGCGCAGTCAGGTCGGGATGAAAGCTCCCGGTGAAGCCGACCGGAAACGAAATTCTCCCAGCCCGGGTAATCGTGCCGCGATCCGGTTCTTCCGAGCCGGCCATCAGTCGCAATAGCGTCGATTTGCCGGCGCCATTCATCCCCATGATACCGACCCGACCGCCGGTCGGAAATGTGACGGATACGTGGTCCAGGACAATGTTATGGCCGTTTCTCACCCTATAGCTTTTGACGACCTGGTCGAATCGGATCATGCGCTAAAACCGTCCGGCGATGACTGAAGCTATGCCAGATCCACCGTGATCAGGCACCTCGCGCACCCGCCGGATGCGCGTTCAGGGTCTCTTGAAATTCACGTATTGCCGTGTCGAGGGGAAACCGCTTGGCGGCCCGCTCAAGAACGCCGGCCGCGTCGGCCAGCAGGCCGCGTCCGTTCAGCAGATGCGCCTGGGCGAGCAACAGCGCCGGCTTGTTGGGATCGAGCGCTACAGCCCGCGCAATCCATTCGAAGGCACGCTCCGGATAGCCCAGCAAGTTGGCCACCATCGCCGCAAAGTGCCAATAGTCGCTCCGCTCCGGTGCGAGTGCGGTCGCCCTGACCGCCGGCTCCAGCGCCTCGTTCCGCCTACCGAACTCAACCAGCGCACCGGCGAGCAGGCGATGGACCTCGGCGCTCGCGTCAGGTGCGGCGGCCAACTCACTTAGGAGCTCAATCGCCTTCGCGAATTGGCCAGTCTGGTAAAGATGGCGGGCAATCGCGAGGCCGCGCGGCCCGCCGCCGTCGGCGGCGTCCTGGAGTTGCGCGGCCTCCAAGGCGTCGTCGGGGTCGCCGCTCGCCAGCAAAGCCTTGGTCAACCCGGCGCGGGCAGTCTCCGACGATCCGTCGAGGGCGACGGCCGCGCGGTAGCTCTCGATCGCGCCCGAGATGTCGCCTGCAAGCTGTTGGAAATCCGCCAGACGACACCAATGTTGGGGCTCCGAGGAGAACCGATCGACACGCCGTTTCATCGCCTGCACGGCGAGCGCGATTTGCCACTACGATAGGCGATCTCGGACACCGTGACAATCTCGCCGGGCGCGAGCAGTTCGACGGCCCCTAAGGCATCGCGGTGGCCGCTGGCGACCAGAGCCTTGGTCAAGCCTGCATGGGCCATCTCCAACGACCCATCGAGGGCGATCGCTGCGCGGTAGCTCTCGATCGCGCCTTCGACATCGCCCGCAAGCTGCTGGAAATTCGCCAGGCGGCACCAGTGCCGCGGCTCCGTCGAGGTCCGAGCGACGAACTGCTTCATCGCCTGCGCCGCCAGCGCGAAATTCCGGTTGCGATAGGCGACCTGGGACGCTGCGACAAGCTCGCCGGGCACAAGCAATTCACAGGCGTCAGGTAGGGCGAATATTCGGCTACCCCTCTACCGGGGTAACGATTGTCAGCCTGTCGGGGAACGGCCACTCGCCGATCGCCCGCAAATAGCTGATTGCACGGACGGCAACACATGCAGCCCGGCATGCTTGGCGCCGAGTGTCTCGCTGATGTGGCGGCGTTCTAGCCGTGTGTCGGATGCTGGGCCGCATCCATCGTCCGGTCATCGCCTTGACATGCTCGGGAGCGATCTCGCGTGCTGCCGCCTCCAGCTCCTCGGCAGTCAGCGTCAGGCGCAGGATCCAGCCCTTGGCGATATCCTGGTTAATCCGCTCGTCGTCGATATAGCGATCATAGTCGATCGTGGTCATCGGCGTTGCTTGGCGACGTAATCATTCAGTAATTTCTGAAATCCGAGCTCCGCGATCAGAGTTCCGCATTGCATTTGGCGGTTGGCGGGGTTGTTGGCTCCTTCGGGGGTGCCGGAACGTTCCCATAGCCGCCACGCCGATGCCGCGACGTCCGAGAAATTCCGCACGCTATAGAACGTATCACTTCGTCGCTTCCGGCGTAAGCGGCGCCAATTGTGGGATTTTACTAGCAACCAATAGCCGCCATAAGCGCCCGCCTTGAAACAATCGATCGCCATGTCGACCCGACCGAAATCTCGGCCCAGACCTCTATAAGGTTGTCCCGCTGCGTCTAGCACCGCCATCACGGCGTTGAAAACCGGGTAGTACCGGTCCGATAACGGCCATTGACGACGACCACCTTTTTCGTTTCTATCCGGAAGATTCGAGAAAGCCCTCCCGCCATAATCTGTTCTCGCAAATAGAGGAAAATTCGTTGATGACATCACGGACGAACTGGAGGCCGTCGCCGGCAGCGATCGAAACGCGACCCGAGGCGAAGCCGGCCAGGTCGGAGCCCAACCTGCGCCTTCTATGCGTTCATAGTCGCTTGCCACAGCTTCGAGCTGCGCGTGGTGAGGACATGCGATTCTGCACGACGATGACCTCAGAACATTCCGACGGTGTACAGGAGATTGCCGAACAGATCATTCCGCGGAACGCAATCCTCCCGGAATGCAGCAAGGACGCGATTGACGCCACGGCATCATCAAATGGCACCGTCGGTGGCCGAACCGTCCTTCTACCTGATCGTACGAAATCAGGTCGATCCAGGCCTTGAACGCGCTTTGATCAAAGGTGTTAAGTGCGTCCCGGTCGAACGCGGCAGTTGCCGCTACGTGGCAGGCTTACCGCCTCTTTGGGCAGAGACAACTGTAAATCTGTCGTCATTCTGGCTGCCTCCGAACCGCCTTGCCCATCTTCACGCCGAATATCACCGAAAATTTGGCATTTGCAAGCCGCCCGCGATCTCGCCAAATCGGGCGAACGGACGGAAACCAGTTTGCGGTGCCGGAACCGACCTTCCTGGCTAGCGGATTTCTCATCGCGCCCCTCCGGTGAGTGCCGCTCTTGCTTGACGGTCGCGGCGCGATCCCTTATCAGCGGGGACAGGGCCCCCAGCGGAGGCGGCCGCAGCGATATACGGAGCCGCAACCGCCACAATGCCCGGCCTTTTCACTGTTAGCTCTGCGACATCATGGATCTGAGGCGCTGGCAAAATGCCGGGAGTGATCCCCCTCACGCTTTTGGCTCCTTGCTGCCCCGCAGCGTAGCCGAGTTGCGAACGGAGGCGCATATCGGCGTCATCGCCCCGTGGTTCCGAAAATCCCTGGACGTTCCCGGTGACGTCTGCGAGTTCGGCTGCTTTCGCGGGACGATGTCGATCAAATTCGCCTGTGCCCTGAAGGCGCTGGGGATCAATAAGACCGTGTATGCCTTCGACACGTTCGAAGGGTTTCTGATGGCCGACCCGGCGGGCGGCCCACTCGGCGTCGGTGCCTACGCCGACAATCAGGATGCATTCGACGAATTGCAGCGCTGGTCCGCGATTTTACCCCTGCGACCGATAAAGGGAGACGCGCGGCTGAGTTGCGCGACGCTCCAGGGCGAGCTTTCATTTGTGTTGCTCGACCTCGATTTCGATATTCTGCTGGAGCCGGTGCTCGATCGGATCTGGCCATTGCTGCGCGCGGACACGATCATCGCGATCGACGATGTCGGACGCCCGGAGACGCCCGGAGTCGCACCGTGGGTGGAACGGCTGATTTCAAGCGGGCCGGCTCGTCGAACTGGGCCGCGACGAGCACGCTTTCGTTCACTTCTTTCACCCAGCGGTTGCGACCGCCCGGCTCGCGGCGGCCGAGGCGAACGCAGCGCCGCCGGAAATTCCTTCTTCCCGTTTGTTGCGGCTGAGGCTTATCCGGCGCCGCCTGAAACTCCCTCTCCCCCGTTTGTTGCGGCAGAAATCATGAACACTCCGATGCCCCCCGGTCCCGGCGACAACCCGCTCGAACCCCTCGGTCCGTTGCTGCCGCGCACTGTTTCGCAGCTTCGCACCGAAGCTCATCTCGGTTTGATCGCCCCGTGGTTCTGGAAGAGCCTCGACATTCCCGGCGACGTCTGCGAGTTCGGCTGCTTCCGCGGGACGATGTCGATCAAATTCGCCTACCTGCTCGAGGCGATGGGGCGGCGCAAGCAGGTCTATGCCTTCGACACATTCGAGGGTTTTTTGATGGCCGACCCCTCGGGCGGTGTGCTTGGCGTCGGCGCCTACTCGGACAATGACGACGCCTTTGAAGAATTGCAGAGGTGGTCGGCGATCATTCCGGTTCGCCCAATCAAGGGCGACGCGCGCGAGACCTCCAAGAGACTGACCAACGAGCTCTCATTCGTCTGGCTCGACCTCGATCTCGGCGTGCTGATGGAGCCGGTGTTCGAAACCATCTGGCCGTTGTTGCGCCGAGACACGATTATCGGCATCGACGATGTCGGCCGCCCCGAGACGCCTAGCGTGGCCCCGTGGGTCGAGCAAGTCACCCAAGCGCGCAAGCTGGTCGAGCTCGCGCGCTATCCCGGAGATTTCATCCGCTTCTTTCACGCCAACAAGGACTAAGGGCCCGGCCGCGAGTCGCGGTGGACTGGTGGAACTTTCGCGGTGATTGGCGGTGGGTTGGGGGTAACGATGGCGGCTATGCCAGGCCGGAACTCCGTTGCAGCCGCCGGACCGCGAGCCTGGCGGTTGCCGCCGGCGGTGCAACTGCCGCGCGCGTTGCGCTCGCTGTTCAAGCCCGGCGCGCCGGCAGATCCGTTTCGCGGACTACTACCGCTGCGCGTCTCCGCATGAGGACGGAGACCGATCTGCGCGTCGTCGCACCGTGGTTCTTCCGCTCGCTGGATGTCCGCGGCGACATTTGCGAATTCGGCTGCTTTCGCGGCACGATGTCGATCAAATTCGCGTTTGCCCTGCGGGTGCTCGAACGCGACAAGACGGTCTATGCCTTTGATACCTTCCAGGGCCATATCATCGACGACCCGGCGGGAGGCGCCCTCGGCATCGGCGCCTATTCCGACAACGACGATCCGTTCGAGGAATTGCAACGGTGGTCGAGCGTAATCCCGGTGCGCCCGATCAAGGGCGACGCGCGCCAGACGGCATCGCAGCTGATCGGCGAACTGGCCTTTGTCTGGCTGGACCTCGATTTCGACAATCTGCTTGATGATGTACTCCTGGCGATCTGCCGCTCTTGCATCGGGACACGATCATCGGTGTCGATGATGCCGGCCGACCGGAAACCCCCGGCGTTGCACCTTGGGTCGATCGGTTGACCGAATGCCGGCCGATTGATCGAACTGGCGCGTTATCCGCGCGATTTCATCCGCTTTTTCCATCCGCGCAAAGCCGCGAATGGGCCTCGCCGCGGCCGCGCCTGCCGTCCGAATCGCCCGGACTCGGCGCGAGGCTTCGCTCATTCGGACTGATGGCCGACGACAGGGAGCGACGCGGAAGGCGGGACTATTTCGGGAAGGCATCGACCAGCATCGGGGCACGTGATATCCAGTTCCCAGACCCGGGGCATAAGCCCGATACCCCGACGCTGGTCCCGCACCTCTTGTGGATCGTAGGACAAGCGGCTGAAAGCTGGGCTCCGCGCCTCGCCGCCTCCGTTCTCTGCTGCGATGGCGGTCCGTCGGAACCGAAATGCGACGCCCGTGCTTGAATCCCGAAAAGCTCATTGCGCTACCCCGATAGAGGTGCCCGAGGCGCTGCGCGATTTACCGCCTTTCCCGGCGATCCTCGATGTTTTCGGAGAAGACGATCTTGTCCACTTCGGTGGTAAGATCGGCAACGTCGTCCAGCTCTGCTACAATTTTTATGCCGCCTATGGGGCGTTCTGGCGACCACGGCGTGTACTCGAAATTGGCGTTCGCCGCGGCTATGGCGCCTATTCGATCGCGGTTGGCGCCGGCGGTCCAAACGCTATGTCATTTGACGCCGAACTCGACCTCCCAAGGTCCAATGCCGGGGCCGTTTCGCTGCTGCAGCGAGCCGAGGTTGGCTGGGTCGATATTCGCCAGGTCGACACGCAACTGATCTTCCCGTCGATCGCGGAGCAGTTCGACCTCATTCACATCGATGCCGACCATTCGATGCGGGGCGCCTTTTCCGACATCTGCAACGCGAGCGCGCTGCTAGCGCCAAGTGGCGTCATCGTCATCGACGACCAGAGCGCGCTTTCCGTTGCCGCCGCGACCCGGGCCTATCTCGAACTAACCAGCGCGCGAGCGCGCTGGTTCGAGGTCGCCAGCTTGCGGTCGGCAATTGGGATCGCAACCTTGGCGCGGCCCGCGCCCCGGTCATGCCGCGACCGGCTTCGCGTCATTGTCCGACTGGCGGTGTCAGCGCTCAGGCTCGACGATATCGCCGGCGCAGTGCGGGCACTCGCCGCTGGTCCTCTGCTCTCGACGAGCTGGAAGCCGCTTGTGGCACTCGCGGCAGGCCAATCCGCCGTGTCGCAAGCGTCCTGGGTGTCTCTCCGGCCCCAGGCGCCCCACCGCACGCGGCACTGCCCGCCCTCACTCACTGCGTAGAGTTATCGACAGCAATCGTCGAGGCCACTCGCAGGCGGGCGGATGCAGCAAGCTTCCAGGCATCAGTCGAGACCCGAATGGTCACCTCGATTATGTCCTCGCGCGCGCGCCGATCGTCCACCCCGTCTCCATCCGCGATCGGCCGATCGCGCGCCAGGCCACCCTCGACCCGCTTGGCCCGCAGATGCTCGCCCTCGCCCGCGAGTTCATGGTCCACGCGGTCAATCTCGCCACGGAGATCGGATTGCGGGCGCTTCTCGCGGAGTGATGAGGTCCCTGGGCGTCAGCGGGTTGATCCGATCCCGCTGGACATCGGAGAGGCAAGCTGCTTTGAACCGCTCCACCCGAAGAACTCGGCCGGGGAATGAATGTCAATTTGCCGTGAGCTGTTTCTATCTCTGGCAGTAGCCGTCGCGGTTTTGTCGATTGGCAGCGTCGCTGTTCCGTCGCCGCCCAGCCGGGCGACGCTGGGATCGGTCCGCTGACGAAAGCTGCGCTGATGGGCGGCACGGACCCTCGCGACTACGGTGCAAAATGCGACGGCAGCAACGATATTTCGCGAATTTCGCTACAGCCGATCGGGCAGCGGCCGGAGCCGTCGTTGTCGTCGGCAGCTGCCGCCTCGGCGAGACCGTCGTGCTCCGTCACCCGCTCATGTTCGCGGCAGGCGGGATTCGACCCTGGCCGATGGCGTGACGTTGACCCTCGCGGTCAGCCCAGTCGCGATGCCTGCGGCGCGGATTTTCGCCGGCCCCGGCCGGGTGGCGATCGCCCGCGCCCAGTCCGATCTGTATCCCAATGGTGGGGCTGCAAGGCCGACAACCGGACCGATTGCGCACCGGGGCTTCAGGCCGCCGTGGACGCCCTATCGGCTACCGGAGGCGGCACAGTCCGCCTCCTACCTGGCGACTACAAGCTCGGCTGCGCCGAGCGCGACGCGGTGACGATCACCGGCAACCAGCCGGTCAACATCGAAGGCAGCGGCAGTCAACTCACCTTTCTGCGGCCGATGACGAATTGTGCCCATACATTGCTGGTGATCGACGGTTCCGGCCAATCGGGCGATTTGCGCGACTTCGCGGTTGCCGGCGGCCAGTTATTCCCCCGGCGCAGCCCTGCCGTCGCCGATGCGATCAAATGCCTGCGCTGCGGCGTCTCGGACATCAGCCACCTGTTGATTTAAGAGATGCATGACGGCCTGGTGTTTTTTTTTCTCGAAGGCAGCGTGGTGACTGATGTCGAAATTCTTTAATACCGGGATCGGCGTGATCCTGGGCGGCTACGGAACGCCACGACATCTTCTCGATCAGCCAATTCAACGACCTCAGGATTTTCTGCGGCGCGCCCCAAGCGATAGGCGCCGGGGGCGTTTCGCATCGACGCCGGCGCCAACGAGCTGGTGTTTCGGCGGTTCGTCGGCGGCAGTTGCGAACGCGGCATCCACATTTTGAAGACAGTCGCCAACGCACACCCGCCGGACAACATCCGGTTTTTCGACGGCTGGAACATCAACCGGGATCGCGACTGCGACATCTGCATCAGCGACGGCCGAGCTGGAATTTCACGGCGGCGCATCGACCGCGGCGTTGCGCGGGCCATCGGTCGATATCGCCGCGTCCGACAGCCATTGCGCGGTGGATGGCGTGTGGCTCGACGGCGGCCTGATCGGCGGCACGCTCAACGGGGATGGGGTATTGATCCCAGCCGGGTGCAATGTCGGCATTAACCAACAACCGGATTCTCCAACTTGGAGGAGACCCGGCCCAACACATATTGCGGTATTCACGTCATGGCCGCGACCTATGGGTTGCTGGAAATCAGGCGGGGATCTGATGGGCACGTCGATCTGGGGGAACATCGGCAATCGGGCGGGGCGATGCGCTGTCAATATCGATGACGGTGCGTTGGCCGACTATACCGATACGTCGGGTGCAATTCGGCGGCCGGCTGGTCATGAGCGGCAACGTGATGGGCGGCGTGGGACGAGGCGAGCCCTATCACGACGGCTCGGTGGCGAGACATAAGCTAATCGCCAACAACCTTTTACTGAGTAGTAGCCCAGCCGGGCACCGATCTGTGCCCCATCTTCAGCTGCGGAGCGGCTCTGCGTCGTCAAGTCGCCGGCCGGCGGCAGATGAAGAGATCGCTGTAACCCTCCATGTTGACGACTTCGTCGGGGGTCATGGACTAGAGAATAGCCGGACGCGCGTAGACGTCGCGCGCGTCGCCGCCGATCCTGTAGAATTTAAATCCGTCGCTCGCAAGCCAGCCAATCGTTGCCGCTGCCTGCGCCCCCGCTGCTCGGGCGATGTGGCGTAGGTCACACCATTCGACCATTCGACGATCATAGCGAGATCACCGGAGCGGCCAATCGAATATTTCGGCCGCCGTCCAACACCAGCAATTCTGCTCCTTCCGCGTCGATCAAAAGGAAGTGGATCCTTTGAGCCAGCCTGCCGACCGTATCGTCGAGACGAGCCGCGCCCACATCGAAAATCTCCGGTATAGGTTTCGATGCCGAATGCAGGGCTTGTAGGTCGGCCTCCTCAAAATTCGGGTAACGTTCACGCAATCCGCGCACGCACAGCTCCTCCAAATCCGTACTACGGAGCAGCGCAGACCCCGATAGCGTGCCCCCGCCCCCATGTGCCGGTGGCTGGTAACAAATCTGCCGGTCCCGCTTGCATTCGATGCGGCGATCGGAAAAAGCGTCGTCATTGCCAACAGTCCACCCCAATTCGGGCAGAGCCCTTGCAGCAACCGCACGAGCCGCGGGTTCGGCTCGAACGCGAAAACGCGACCGGGCTCCTGCACACAGTTGGCCATCAACAAGGTGTGGTAGCCGACATCGGCTCCGACATTGACTGCAACATCGCCGCGGCCAACGCATTTCCTAATGATGCCGTCGATCCATGGCTCCCACCAGCCCGTGCGAATAATGTCCGGGCAAACGCTTTCATCGACCGTATCGACGAATATCGGCAGGCCGAAATTCAATTGGACTTCAGCCATCAGCTCGCCGGCATAGCGATAAGGCGGCCGCTGCGGAACGTACGGGTCCGGCCCTTCATGGTTGATTGAGCCGGGCAACAGCGCAGTCCGGGTTCGCCGCAATGCGGTACCCGCCCGTGCATTGCGAAGCCGATTGCCAGACGCGAGACAAGCTCGGCAACGCTGATGCGATTTTCGCGTGCATCGGTCCGCCCCACTCGTCCTGCAAGTGGTCGAGCCCCCCCAAGGTCCGCTGCATCGCGGTACAATGATAGCTGGCGTGGTCGCGCGCTAGGCGCAGGCCGTCCTGGCTACGTGCCGCCGCTCCTTCAGGGAGGTCGACCCAGTCAGTTTGTCCGCTGCGGCGTAGAAATCGGCGATCCAGTCGCCGTTCGGTTCGCCGCAGCTTGCCGGAACGGCAATGCCTCGATGCCAAACCGGTCGCGACAATATCGATCAGGCCCACGGCGGCGGAGGGCCAGCGCGCTCGGTCCTGTCCCAGAGCCACCAGCTCGGCTACGGCGTCATCCAGACTGCTCACCCCGCCACCCCTCCGGCAGCTTAATTGCGGCTTAATTCTTGGCGCTGCGCTGCTTGACGCCAGGCCGACGCCGATCTTATCGTTAAGATAGATCGGGAGCGGACTTTAGGCACAAAATTTGCGATAGCAATCGAGCCGAATCGGCACGATGGCCGGGACTTGGGGCTAGGATTTGGGGGAAATACGATGCAGTCGACAGCCGATAGGGCGATCCGCGCGCGGGGCCGCTGCGTCTCGGGCTCGCCGGGGGCGGCACCGACCTGTCGCCGTATTGCGACGAATTCGGCGGGACGGTGCTCAATATAGCGATCGATCGCTTTGCTTTCGCATCGATCCAGCCGCGCACTGACGGCCGGATCATATTTCAGGCAAAGGACCTCGGACGGGAGGAAGTGCTTCCGGTACTGCCGCAGTTGCCTAACGCCCAACTCGCCCTGCATCGCGGCGTATATGAGAGGATGGTCCGCGACTACAATGGCGGACAGGCGCTGCCGGTCACGATCGTGACGAGTGTCGATGCTCCGCTCGGCTCGGGCCTCGGTGCCTCGTCGGCGCTCGTCGTTGCCCTCGTCGACGCGTTTCGCGCATTGCTCGGCGCGCCGCTCGGTCAATACGAGATTGCCCAACTGGCCTTCGAGATCGAGCGCGTCGATCTCGGTCTTGCCGGCGGCCGGCAAGACCAGTACGCCGCGGCCTTCGGCGGGGTCAATTTCATTGAATTTTTCGGCAACAACCGGGCCATTGTGAACCCGCTCAGGGTATCCACCGCCATCCTGAACGAGCCCGAATGCTCGCTCGTGGTCTGTTTTCGGGGCGGACGCGCGATACCAACGCGATCATCGGGGAGCAGGCAGCGGGCCTCAGCCAACACCTTACGCCGGCCATCACCGGCATGGACCGCCTCAAGGCGGATACGGTCGATATGAAAAGGGCGCTACTCGCCGGCAACATCGAGGAAATGGCCCGCATCCTCGGCCATTCTTGGCAAGCAAAAAGAATGACCGCCGCAAGCGTATCGAACGCACGGGTCGATCAGCTCCATCGCCTGGCCCTCGACCATGGCGCTCTCGCCGGGAAGCTTTCTGGGGCAGGCGGCGGCGGATTCATGATGTTCCTGGTCCCCCCAGAGGACCGATTGGCGCTGATCACGGCCTTGCGGGAAGAAGGCGGCGTTGTCGCCGAATCGGTCAAATTTGTCGAGCGGGGTTCGGAAACTTGGCGCGCGCCGTCATAATCTGGGCAGCCAGCAATGCCGGCTGCCGCGCCGCATCGAGGCTTCTTTGGTCGGGTAGAACCGGAACCGGGTCGCGGTTCGCTACGATAGGCGCGCCGGAGATTTCTGGCGGCCAATGTTTCGCCCGCGATCCGGATCCGCATCAGAGAAGGTCGGTCGCCCTTGCGAGCTAGTCGCCGATTACGACTTCGTCGGCAACCGGCTTTTGGCCGTCGAGATGGGAAACGACGCCTACTCTCGATCCGATCTTGACAGCGGCCCAACTGGTCGGCGTGGCGCCGACGCGGAACACCGTGCGGTCGGTTGTATCGTAGGTCGCGGAGCTTGACCCCGTTTGAGCGACAAAGCTTTTGCCCGAGCGATTGACGGCGGTAACCACTCCCTCCTGCTGCGTCGACGGCGGCGCGGCATTGGCCACTACGACAAACCCCATCATCAATACGCTTACCCAGAGGACCTTGCTCATTATTGCCTCCCTGTTTCCATCCATGTGTTTTTGTCCGAGTGGCCCTCGCTTTGCGGCGAGCCCTTCGGCGTGACGAGGGGATGGCCCCCGGACGTAAGCAAGATGTCAGGTTTCCAACCGCGATGCCAGCTTTATCTGGACAGTTTGTCGCACCCTTGGTGCGGAAGAGGCTAGCCCGTCCTCCGGTAGAGGCCGCGAAACTCGATCCCGAGGCCGCAATAGCCGTCGGTGTCGGCCTGCTTCACCTCGGCCGTCCCCGCGGCGAAGGTGATAATCACCTGACGCTTCTCAACACCCGCCTGGGCGGCGCTGTAGGAAAAGTCATCGGTTTCGATCGGCTGGAACATCGCGCTCAGGAGCCGGCCTTGCAGGCGGCCCGCGGCCTGCACGATGCAGTCGGCCGGGGCGGCGGCTCCGCTCGAAGCCAGGCCGCCCCCTTCCAGCCGAACCCGCACTTCCCCGTCCTCGACAGCAACCTGCAGGATTACCGTCGCCGCGCCGGCCAGCCGATAGTCGCCGGCGATTTCGGAGATGGTCGGGACCTGCGGCCAACCGCGACCCGGGCAGCCAACCAGCAACAGGGCAAGCAGGACTATCCGGCTAAGCGCCGGCATCCAACATCTTCAGGGCGTCTGCCTTCTCTTCGACGAACGCCTCGCCACGCTGTTCTGAACCGCCGGGGAGTTCTTTGAAAAATGGACCAGGACCCCGTTGGCATCCTTTCGTCCCCGCTCGTCGTAGATCGCGTTGATAGCGTTCCGATCGAACTGGGGTGCGGCGGGGCTGAACGTACCCGCGGCACGCATTTGCCCGAAGGCCAGATGGACGATAGTGGCGTTCGGACCGTGCTGCACGGCGGTGGACCAGATCACGTCCTGCATTGCGTGCGAGCAATGCGCGATATCGACGCCGTCATCGGTCGCGATCTTCGTGCAGAGCGGATCGTAATGGGTCCGCTTGATGAACTCATGTTCGGCATCCTTGAAGTTCGCCGGGAACCGAGTGGCGATGTCCTTCCATTTCGCCGAGAACGCGGCCGAGCCCGGCGCCAAGCTGGCAAAATCGTTGCGAAACGGGAAATCCGGCTGTGCCACGAAGCGGGCAACGGTGCCGCCGTTGGGCTGGCTCGTCATTTGGTAGGTGCCGTAGGAAACGCCGCCGGCATCGCCGACGCCTCCGGAAACCGTGGTCGAGCCGCGCCCACCGGTCTCGAACCTCGTCGACAGGCCGCCGAGCACAAAGCTTGGCGAGGGTTGGGGCGCCGGCGCCCCGGCGGGACCAGCGGGCGGAGGGGCGACAGGGTGGGTCGGCGCAGCCGCGATTGGTGGGGCATCGTCTGCCCCCGGTAAGACCGTGGTCAGCACCCAATTCTCCCCGGCCTCGGTAATGGTGCTGGAAATGGCCCCGGGGATGGCGAGCCGCAACGTCCGCTCAGCCTCCACATCTGCGCGAGTGAAGGAACTCATCGGAAAGGTCTCGGTGGTCGATACATTCGCCATAATCAGTTTGCTCCCTGTTATCGCTGTTGGACGCGGCTGACCGCGTCCGCCCAGACACTCAGCGTCGCTACATCGTTGTCCATCAGCACCCAGGCCTCCAGGACCCGAGCCGCGATCACCGGGTCGGTGAAGCGGCTGTCGCGCGGGTCCAGAGCGCGGACCAGGCCCCGGACCTGCGGGCTGGCGCCGGCAAGAGCCGGCTGCATCTCGCTGGCCAGCGCTTCCACCTGACCGGGCGGGAGCGCGCCGATCTGCCCCTGGAGTTCCTTTCGCATCGGCAGGCTGGCCCTGAAAGGCTCGTCATGCACAAAGGACGAAGTCACGGCCGGTGTCGTTAAACCGGTGACGATGCCTGCTGCGGTGCCCCTGGTATTGTTCAGGACTTTAATTATGTTTGCTTCTATTGTCACCGGCACACAGTAATGAAGGTACTCATTCAGCCTCGCCGCGGCCAGACCCTGATTGGATATCGCTGAGAGCCGGCTGTCTTCATTGATCCGCAGATACTGTTGTTGAGCCGCGACGATGCTCGCCACTCCCGAAGCAGGCAGCTGATAGAGCACGGTCGAGGTGGTGGTGTCGAACAGGCTCGCGGCGAGCCCGAAGGCGATGCCGACGATGCCGATGGTCTTCTGGGCCGCCAGAGCCAGCCCCATGATCCCGACGGTGGCGGCCTGGACCGTATTCAGATTGGCCAAGGTCGTCTTCTTGGACCGTTCGAGGTCGTTCAACGCCGCAATGAACTGGTCGCACTGCTTGTCGATATAGCCTTCGCCGACGCGTGTGACTGCTTTCCAGTCCGCGACCTCCAGCAGCGCTAGCTGCTGACTTACCGGATCCTGAGCCGGAAACGGTATCGTCGAATGCGGTGCCGGGACCTGACCGGCGCCGATCGCGAAATTGTATAACAGCGGCACCTCGTCCGCCCGGTCCGCGGCAATCGCCGCCGCGGTCATCCGCGCGGGCGGCCCATCCATCAGCAATCTGCCGCTATCGGTCATGCGCGCGCCGAACATGGTCGGCGATGACGAGCATCCCGCGGCAAAAACCAGCAGCAGCACCGCCGATGCGAATGCCCGCGCGCGCCCGGCGACGAAACGGGCCGCTGTCTGCGGAGATCGGCAGCCTGCGGCGCAACCGCTCACGGACGACCGTCGCTCATCGAGTTGGCGCACCGGCACCTCGCAATCAAGGTTCTTCCCCTTCAGGACCTGCCCGGGTCCGGCGGCCGCGACCGCTTCGGGGTGATTTATATTACGCCAAACTGAAGCTACGTCGACCCAATCAACCGGTGTGTGAACTGTTTCTCACTGGGCGGCGATTTTCGCTGACGAGGGCCGATCCCGTACCACCATCGGATTATGGCGGCCGAGGCAAGCCGCGACGCTAGCCGGCTGGCGGCAGGCGCCGGCGCTCAAGGATCGACGTTTTCGCTCTGCCCGCGAAACATCTCGGCCGCTCGGCCGAGATCCGCTCCGATGGCGTATCGGTCACGATAAGGAATCGGCGATCGGATCGAGCGGCCAGACCGGGCGGCGGACCTTGGTGAATAGTTCGGGAGTGTAGATCTCCGCGCACAAAGCGCCGGTGTCGACCAAGACGATGTCGCGGGCGATCGGCGCGAAAGCGGCGCGGAAGTGCTGCATCGATTTGACCGCGACCGTCGCATAGCGGGTCGGGTCGATGCCCAACGAGGTGAACTGGCCGAGATCGGTTGCCTGCCCGTTGTTGGTGATGACGACGATGTCGATGCCGCCGACACGAAACACCATCGATGGCCCGTAATTTCGCTCGACCCCGCCGCCCATCGGGCCATAGGCGATGAACTTCCCGTTGGTCAGGCACACCACTTCGCCGTCGAGGGTCAGTGGACCGCCGCCCATCGACGGGTCGGTCTTGCCGCCGAGCGTGAGCCGGGTCTTGGCTCCGGCACCGGCGCGCATGCCCTGCTGCACCGCCTCGGGATCGCAGATCGCGTGAAAAGCGACCCTGTCGACGCCGCCCTCGACCAAGCCTTTCAGAAACGCGGTCGCGTCGCCATAACCGCCGCCGCCCGGATTGTCGGTGTAGTCGGCAATGACGAGAGGCTTGTCGCCGGGTTTCCCTTTGCGGGCCAGTGCGACCGCCTCGGCGACCGGAAGCAATTCGAAGCTGCTGAAATCCCGCGTGTGCCACGCACTGTCCATGAAACTCTCGGCGATCGCCTGCCCGTGCGACGCGCGGCCATCGGTGGTAACGGTCACCGACGGGCCGACATCGCGAATGTTGGAGCGGCTGAAGCCGGCGCAGATGCTGACCGCCAGCGCCTCGCCGCGTTCCTCGATCGCGTCGGCGCGGGCGAGCAACTCGGCCATCGGCCCGGTTTGGTGGCGCCCCCGGTCGAGGCCGTAGATCATTGGGCGCCGGGCGATTACCGTCATCGGACGGACTTCCCCGCGCATCGCGCGCTCCAGAAGCTGCGCACCCTGCCAGGCCCGCTCGTACATGTCGGTGTGGGGGTAGGTGCGAAAGGCGATCAGCGCATTCGCGTTTTCGGCCATCTTCGGCGTGACGTTCGCGTGCAGGTCGAGCGTGACGACGATCGGCGCCTGCGGCCCGAGCCGCCGCCGGAGCCGCGACAACAGCTCGCCCTCAGCGTCTTCGTGGCTGTCGGTAACCATGGCGCCATGCAGATGGAGCAGTGCGCCGTCGATCGGACCCTTCGCATCAATGGCGGTGACGATCATTCCGGCGATCGTTTCGAACGCATCGTTGGTGACGATGCCCGAGGGGTTGGGGTTGGCCGAGACCGGATGAACCAGGCTCCAGCCGTACTTGTCCGCGGCCTCGAAGGTCGCGCCAAGGGCCGAGCGGGTGGCGCGAAACGCCTGCGGGATTTCGTTTTCGAGGTGAAAGTCGCGGCGCCGGATCAGCGCCATGTCGGTCTTGACCCGGCTGAAGGTGTTGGTCTCGTGCATGAAGCGGGCGGTCAGAACGCGCTCATCATCGGCTTACTCGAGTTCGCGGATTTGCGCCGGCGTCAGAAAGCGGGTCTTGGCGCCGCGCAACAGCAGATAGAGCTTCGCGGTTTCCTCGAGTTCCTCGATCGCGTTGACCGCGGCATCGAGGTTCGAGCCGGCGACGACGGGGCCATGATTGGCGAGCAACACCGCGTGATGCTTGCCGGCAAAACCCCGCACCGCCTCGGCTAGCGCCATGTCGCCGGGACGGAAATAGGGGACGAGCGGCAATTTGCCGACGCGCATCAGGTAATAGGCGGTGATCGGCGGCAACACATCGGCGGGGTCGATTTCGGCGAGGCACGACACCGCGACCGAATGCGTCGAGTGCAGATGCACGACGGCGCCGGTGCCGCCGCGCTCCTCATACATGACGCGATGCAGAAAGCTTTCCTTGGTCGGCGGGTCGCCCGAAACGAGGTTTCCGTCGCGGTCGAGTTCGGACAGCCGCGCCGGGTCGAGGCGGCCGAGCGAGGCATTGGTCGGGGTCATCAGCCAGCCCTCGTTGCTGCGCAGGCTGATATTTCCCGACGACCCCGCGGTCAGACCCCGGTTGAAGATCGACGCGCCGATCGTGCAGATCGCTTCGCGCTGTTTCGCGTCACTCATTCGCCGCTCCCTCGGACAGCACGGAAAAGGCGCGCAGGAAAAAATCGGGGGCGCCGAAATTGCCGGATTTGAGCGCCAGGCTCAGCGCGGGTTCGCCCAGGCTCCCAGGGAGGCTGACCGTCCATGGCACGCCGGGGTCGATCTGGCGGCCGATGCGCAACCCGGTGACGCCGAGCGCCTGAACCACCGCCCCCGCGGTCTCGCCGCCGGCGACGACGAAGCGCCGCACTCCGGCGCCGGCAAGGCCGCCGGCGATCGCCGCCAGGGTATTCTCGACCAATGCGCCGGCGCGCTCGCGGCCCAGACGCTGTTGCACCTCGGCGACTTTCTCGGGCGGCGCTGTCGCCGTGATCAGCACCGGCCGGTCACCCAACAACGGCCGCGCCCAGGCGAGCGCCTGGCCCGTCACATCGCCCGCGGCGGCGGCAATCGGGTCGATCGTGAAGCAGGGCGCCCGCTCCTTCATGTAGGCCACTTGCGCCAATGTCGCCGTCGAGCACGAGCCCGACAGCACCGCAGCGGGGCCGGAAATCGCCGGCAGCCTGTCGACGGCACCACCACTCAACAGGCCGCGGCGGCGAAAATTCTCCGGCAGGCCGAGCGCGATGCCGGAGCCGCCGGTGATCAACTTGAAATCGGCCGCCGCCTCGCCGATCGCTTCGAGATCCCGATCCTCGATTGCGTCAACGATTGTGTGTGCAAAGCCGTCCTTGCGCAGCGCAGCAAAAGCATCGCGAATTGCGTTGGCGCCGCGCGCGACGATGCTGGCCGCCACCAGCCCGACGCGTCCGCGGCTCTGGCGCTGCAGCACGCGCACCAAGGACGGATCGCCCATCGGCGTCAGCGGGTGATCGCGCATCCCGGATTCGGACAGCAACACGTCGCCAACAAACAGATAGCCCTTGTAGATCGTGCGGCCGGCCTCGGGAAAGGCCGGGCAGAACAAGGTGAAATCGGTGTCGAGCGCCTCCATCAGCGCCTCGGCGACCGGCCCGATATTGCCGGCGTCGGTCGAGTCGAAGGTCGAGCAGTATTTGAAAAGAATTTGCCCCGCGCCCGCTGCCCTGAGCCAGGTGAGCGCGGCGAGGCTCTTGTCGATCGCGTCGCCGGCCGGAATCGTGCGGCTCTTCAGCGCGATGACGATCGCCTCGGCGTCGGGGACACCGGTCGCCGGCCCGGGTACGTCGATCAGCTGCACCGTCCGCATGCCGCGGCGAACCAAGGTGTTGCACAGATCGGTCGCGCCGGTGAAATCGTCGGCGATCGCTCCCAGCAGCACAGACACCTGCGGCCTCCCTTGCCTTCGCTCACGCACCGGAGAACAGTAGCGGTCTACGATAGCGGCGGCAAACGAGCCGGCAAGTTCGTAACGTCCCTAGCTTGGCTTTCGAGGCCGGTTCCGGCGCGGTGCATTAGGCGAAACGTATTTGGAAGCTCGGATGAACCGGCGGAAATTGATGCTCATGTTGAGCGGTGCGACGGTCGCCGGGCCGTTCGGTGCGCGCGCCCAGCAGAAGGCAATGCCGGTGATCGGCTTTCTTGCCAACGGCGCGCCCGGCCCGAACGCAACGTTTGCGGCTGCGTTTCGCCAGGGACTGAGCGACACCGGTTACGTCGACGGACAGAATGTCGCGATCGAATACCGCTGGTCGGAAGGTCACTACGATCGGCTGCCAGCGTTGGCCGCGGACCTCGTCGACCACAAGGTCTACGTGATCGCGGCGGCGGGCAACTCTGGAATAAAAGCCGCCAAACGCGCTACCTCGACGATCCCGATCGTATTCTACGGCGGTGGCGACTTGGTCGCGGCCGGCCTGATCACCAGCCTCGCCCGGCCGGGTGGCAACATGACCGGCATCAGCATCATGTCGACAGAGCTGAAATCAGAAGCGATTTGGGCTGCTGTCCGATCTGGTCCCTCGGGCCAGAGTGATGGCGCTACTGGTGAACCCGAGTAATACGACCGCCGAGCGCACGATCAGAGATGTGCAGGGTGACGCGTATGCCAGGGGCGTGCAGCTTCATATCCTGAAGGCCAGCACGGAACATGAGATCGATGCCGCCTTCACAACCCTGGTCCAGTTACATGCCGGCGCTCTCGTCGGCAGCAGCGACCCGTACTTCAACACCCGGCGCGAGCAACTCCTGACCTTGGCGGCGCACCATGCCGTTCCGGCAATCTGGGATTGGCGCGAATTTGTCGTAGCCGGGGGCTTGATCAGCTACGGAATCAGCCTGACGGCCAGCTCGCGCCAGTTCGGCGTTTACGTCGGCAGGGTTCTCAAGGGCGCCGACCCGGCCGATCTGCCAATCCAGCAACCGACAAAGTTCGAGCTGGTCATCAATCTTGGAACCGCCAAGACGCTCGACATCACCGTCCCACCGTCGCTTCTTGCCCGCGCCGATGAGGTGATCGAGTAAAGATTTCAAACTGATTTGCATTCGACAAGCTATCCGATCGATCAGTCCGGGGAGACCGTCCGAGACCGAAATTCGCCGCCAATTCTCCGGCAGGCCGAGCGCGATGCCGGAGCCGCCGGTGATCGGGGGATCTCTCCCAACAATACAGGCAGCTGCGGCCTTCCTTGCATTCGCCAGAGCACCGGAGAACAGTAGTTGTCTACTATGGCGGCGGCAAACGAGGCGGCAATTTCATAACGACTCTGTCAGGCTTTCGACGCCGGTTCCGGCGCGGTGCTTACGCCAAGCGCATTTGATAATCAGGGTTGAGGGGCGGGAAGCTAAATGAACCGGCGCGAATTGATGCTGTTGCTGGGCAGTGCGACGGTCGCTTGGCCACTCGCGGCGCACGCGCAGCGGAAGGCGATGCCGGTGATCGGCTACCTCAGCCTCGCGTCGCCGGGCCCATTTGCCGCGACTTTGGCCGCGTTTCACCAGGGGCTGCGCGAAGCCGGCTACGTCGAGGGGCAAAACGTCTCGATCGAATACCGCTGGGCGGAGGGCCGGGATGATGAGCTGCCCGCATTGGCCGCCGACCTCGTCGGCCGCAAGGTCGATGTGATCCTGACAAGCGGCGGCCCTGCTCCGGCAAGAGCAGCAAGAGACGCGACCTCGACGATCCCGATAGTCTTTACCGGTGGCGATCCAGTTGCTGCCGGCCTGGTCGCCAGTCTCGCCCGGCCGGGAGGCAACCTCACGGGGATGACATTCATGGGCCCCGAGCTGACGTCCAAACGGCTCGTTCTGCTCTCCGAGCTGGTTCCACGGGCTCGGGTGATCGCTATGCTCGTGAACCCGAGTTCGAACACCGAGGGCATCGTTGGACACGCGCACGAAGCGGCGCGGGTAAAGGGGGTGCAGCTCGATATCCTGAAAGCCAGCAACGAAAGCGAGATCGACACCGCCTTCAAAACCCTCGTCCAACTACACGCTGGCGCGCTTCTCGTCGGGGGCGACTTGTTCTTTTTCAGCCGGCACGACCAGCTCGTGGCTCTGGCGGCGCACCATGCCGTTCCGGCGATCTATGAAAGGCGTGAATTCGCTGAGGCCGGCGGTCTGATCAGCTATGGAGCGAGCTACACGGCTGTCAGTCGCCAGGCTGGGACCTACGTCGGCCGGATTCTCAAGGGTACGAAGCCGGCCGATCTACCGATCCAGCAACCCACGAAGTTCGAGCTGGTCATCAATCTTAGAACCGCCAAGACGCTCGACATCACCGTCCCACCATCGCTTCTTGCCCGCGCCGACGAGGTGATCGAGTAAAATTTTCAAACTGATTCGCATTCGACAAGCTATCCGATCGATCAGTCCGGGGAGACCATCCGATGCCGAAATTCGCCGCCAATTTGAGCTTCATCTTTCAGGAAATCGAATTTCTCGACCGTTTTGCGGCAGCCGCCCGATGCGGCTTCAAGGCGGTCGAATATCTCGGCGCTTACGACCATCCGCCCGAGACCGTCGCCGCGCAGCTGAGCCGGAACGGGCTGGTCCAGGCATTGTTCAACATGCCGCCCGGCAACTGGGCCGCCGGTGAGCGCGGCATGGCGGCATTGCCCGGGACGCGAGCAGGAATTTCGCGCCGGGGTCGAACAGGCGTTGACCTATGCCAAGGCGACGAAATGCCGGCTCTTGCACGCAATGGCCGGGCTGTGGCCGGAAGGCCATGACCGAGCCGCTGCGCTGCCCGTCTATGTCGAGAATTTGCGCTACGCGGCCGACCGGCTCGCCCCCGAAGGCATTACCGTGATCATCGAGCCGATCAACAATCGTGATATTCCCGGCTATTACCTCAACACCACGAGCCAGGCGATGGCGGTCATCGAACAGGTCGCCCGGCCCAATTTGCAGCTCCAGCTCGACCTCTATCATGTCCAGATCATGGAGGGCGATCTCGCCCACCATATCCGCAGCTTGGCCGGCCGTTACCCGCATATCCAGATCGCCGGCAATCCCGGCCGGCACGAACCCGACATCGGCGAGATCAACTACCCGTTCCTGTTCGATCTGCTCGACGAAATCGGTTATGCCGGCTGGATCGGCTGCGAATACCGGCCAAAGGCGGAAACCAAGGCCGGGCTCGGCTGGGCCAGCCGTTACGGCATCCGAGGCTAGACGATGCGGATCGTCATCACCGGCGGCTGCGGGTTTCTCGGCCGGCGGCTGGCGCTCACTGCTGCTCGAGCGCGGCAGCAGCCTCGGGCATGATCGACGAGCTGGTGCTGTTCGACAACGCGCCGTCGGCATTGCCGTTGCCCGACGACCAGCGCATCACGCGTCGTCACCGGCGACATCGCCGATCGCGACACGGTGCGGCAGCTGTTCGCAGCCCGGCACCGATGCGGTGTTTCACCTCGCCGCGGTGGTCAGCGGCCAGGCCGAGGCCGACACCGATCTCGGCTACCGGGTCAATCTCGACGGCACCCGCGCGGTGCTCGACGCCTGCCGCGCGCTCGGCAGCTGTCCGCGCCTGGTCTTCGCCAGCTCGCTCGCGGTCTATGGCGGCGCCCTGCCGCCGGCGGTCGGCGACGACACGCGCGCTGACGCCGCAAAGCTCCTACGGCACGCAAAAGGCGATCGGCGAGCTGCTGGTCAACGACTACAGCCGCAAGGGATATATCGACGGCCGCGCGCTTGCGGCTGCCGACCGTCGTCGTGCGGCCGGGCCGGCCCAACCGCGCCGCCTCGACCTTTGCCTCCTCGATCATCCGCGAGCCGCTGGCCGGCAAGGACGCGGTCTGCCCGGTGTCGCCCGATACTGGTCATGGCGCTGGCCTCGCCGCGCCGGGTCGTCGCGTCGCTGGCCCACGCGCATCGATCTGCCCGGCGAGCGCGCTTTGGCGCGCAACCGCGTCGTTGCAGCTTCCCGGCTATCTCGGTCTCGGTCGGCGACATGGCCGCGGCGCTGCGCCGCGCCGGCGGCGCGGCCGCCCATGCCCGTATCCGCTGGCAGCCACGACCCGGCGATCCAGGCGATCGTCGCCAGCTGGCCGCGCGCGCTCGCCGCGCCGCGCGCCGAGGCTCTCGGCTTCGCCGCCGATGCCGGCATCGACGAGGCCGTCCAGTCCTTTATCGAAGACGACCTCGCGATACAGAAAGCCCTGGTCTGACCGATCGGCACGGCCCGCCGATGGCAAAGACGGCGCCCGGGCACTATGTTGGCCGATCTCGGCCGATCGTGCAGGAATCCGGTAATGCCAAGGATCGAAGTCTTAAATATTCAGCGCATCAATGCCGAGGATCGAGCCAAGATCGAAGCGGTCGACGCATCTGTTCGATTCACCGATGCTGGGGGTTGGTTCGACGACGAAATCCGTGAAACCTGGCCGGCCTTCACCGCGGCGCGCTACCTGCCGTCCGGTTCGACCGGTTCCGGAACCCGAGCCGAGCGGGACCGCCTGCTCGCCGAAACCGAGATAATTCTTGGCGGCTTTCCATTTCCGCTCGACCTGCGCGCCCGGGCGCCGCAGCTGAAATGGTTTCATCAGCGGCCGGCCGGCGCCAGCAATCTGCTCAGAGGCGATCTGTGGGGCAGCGACGTGGCGGTGACGACCTCGCGCGGCGTCGGCAGCACCTTGGCGATGGCGGAATACGGCGTGGCCGGCATCCTCTATTTCGCCAAGGGCCTCTACCGCGCCGCCATCGATCGCGATGCGGGTGCGTTCACGCCGCGCGCCTATCGGCCGTTGCTGCTGGAGGGCAAGACGGCATGCGTCGTCGGCGCCGGCGGCATCGGCATCGAGGTCGGCCGGCTATGCGCCGCACTCGGCATCAGGGTCGTCGGCACCCGCCGCCAGCCGGAGCCGGGCGAGCCCTTGCCGCCGGGGTTCAGCGAACTCGGCGGACCCGCCGATCTCGACGGCTACTTGGCGCAGAGCGACTTCGTCGTGATCTGCTGCCATTGGACGCCGCAGACGACGCGGCTGTTCAACGACGACCGCTTTGCCGTAATGAAGGCGGGGAGCGTGCTGGTCAGCCTCGCCCGCGGCGAAATCGTCGACGAGGAGGCCCTCGCCCGCGCGCTCGAGCGCAATCATCTGCGCGGCTTTGCCGCCGACGTCTATGTCGGGGAATTCGAGCACCCGCCGACAGCCCGGCTATGGTCCGATCCGCGCGTGTTGATCACGCCGCATATCTCGGGCGCCAGCGACCAGAACCGGCACGGCGCGATCGATCTGTTTTGCGACAATCTGCGCGCCTATCTCGACGGCAAGCCGCTGCGCAACCTGGTCGATTGGGAGCGGGGGTATTAGACCGGGCTCCGAGGCCTCGAAATACCCCGGCCGCCGCGCCGCCGGCTGCGTCTGCCTCGCGCTGGCGCCAAACGCCGCCGCAGGCTATGCTGCGACGCCAGTCCCCGTAGCTCAGCCGGATAGAGCATCGGTTTCCTAAACCGGGGGTCGCAGGTTCGAAGTCCTGCCGGGGACGCCAGTATGGCGGTATTGCCCTGCCCGCCGGAAATCGTCCTGGAGCGCCTCGACACGCCGGCTCTGTGGCGGGCGGGGCCGCTGGTCCTCGGCCGCAAGATCCAAGCGCTCGCCGGGCAGGTCTGGCGAAGGCTCGCTGGAGTGCGCGGCAACCTATCTTCGCCGTCTCGCCCAGTGCACCGGGACGAGCCAGAGCAGCGCGAGCGCATAACTGAAGACAACTACGTAAAGTAGGGCAAAGACCCAAATCGGCAGGTTCCAGTAAATCAGCCGGTCGACCCAGCTCATGATCAGAGGCGTGGGGGTAGCCTCGGATCCGGCAAGACCGCTTTGCCAAAGCGTCAGAATGCAGGCGCGGCCGGCGAGCGCCTGCGCCGCGACGACCGCCAGCAACCCGACATGCAGCAGACGCCACCAGGCGACATGGACGAAATGCCAGCCACAGGCCGCGCCGATCGGTATGGCGATCAATCCCAGCACGTTGAACAGGATGATCGCGATATGGGCCGACAGGATGATTTCGGCGAGCATTCCCGTTCCCGCGAAATTTCATTCGGCTGTCGAAGACGGTGATCCGCGCCGAGGGCGACGGCAATCTCGCCGCCCCCGGCGGCAAATCCTGGACGCGACAATATGTCCTCGCCTATCGTAATTAACGAAAAAGCCGGATCGGGGTTCGAACCCCCGTAGAGCGCAGGAGTTTCGAGGGAGGGTAATAAAATGGCCGATTACCAGCTGATCTCGGCGGATTCGCATGTCAGCGAGCCCCCCGACCTATGGGTTTCGCGGGTCGACAAGAAATACCGCGACCGGGCGCCGCGCCTGGTGGTCGATCCGCCAGGGCTCGAGGGGGCTTATTTCCTTTACGAAGGGTACGCACCGCACCCGATCGGCATCGGCCTCGGCGCCGGCAAGAGCCCCGAGGAATTGAAGGAATTTCTGACCAAGGCGACCTATGCCGATGCCCGGCCCGGCGGCTGGGACCCGGCCGAGCGGCAAAAGGACAACGCGCTCGACGGGGTTGAAGCCGACGTGCTGTACACGACTTTGGGCTTTCGCATCTTCTGGCTGAAGGACCCGGGGCTCCAGGCCGACTGCTTCCGCGCCTACAACGACTGGCTCGCCGAATTCGTCAGTTATGACAGAAAGCGGATGGCCGGGCTGCCGATGATCTCGCTGTACGATCCCACGGCGGGTGCACGCGAACTCGAACGCTGCGCCAAGATGGGGCTCAAAGGGGCGATGATCTGGTGTTCGCCGCCCGCAGACCGGCCCTACAGTTCGGATATGTACGATCCGTTCTGGGCCGCGGCCGAGGAATTGCGCATGCCGGTCAGCCTGCACGCGATCACCGGCATGGGCATGGAGAGCCAGTACAATTGGGGCGAGCGCTATATGCGCGCCACCGTGCTGTCGCACGAAGTCGAGAAGTCGTTCAGCGTGCTGATCTTCTCCGGCGTGCTCGACCGCTTCCCGCAATTGCAGATCGTCTCGGCCGAAAACAACATCGGCTGGTTGCCCTACTACCTGCAGCGCATGGACCGCGCCTTCGCGCGTCAGCGGGTTTCCGCCGGCTTTGCCAACAGTCTGAAGCCGAGCGAATACTTCCAGCGCCAGATGTGGGCGACCTATATCGATGACTTCGTTGGCGTCGCCAATCGCCACTTCATCGGCGTCGACAAGCTGATGTGGTCGTCCGACTACCCGCACCAGGCCTCGACCTGGCCGCACTCGCAAGAGGTGGTGGCGCGCGATTTCAAGGATGCGAGCGCCGAGGACCGATTCAAGATCACCCGCGGCAACGCCGCCCGGCTCTACGGCTTCGCGGCGTAGTCGCGCTCCCGCCCGCTTGCCCGGCTGATCGGACTCGTCAGCCGGGCGGGCTCGCCGGTTAGTTGGTCCCGGCAGACTGGACGGGCTGGGTCAAGAACGGTGTCGTGGCGACGATGGCGCCGGTCACTGTAGTGCAGCCACGCGCGCCCGGACCGTTTGCGCACCCCCACCAATTCTCGGTCGCATCGACCGGCCCGGCGCCCAAATTATCGACACCGACCCGCTTGCCGACGAGATTGTTGAGGTGGGCAGCCACAAGCGCGCCGGTTTTGACCACGATACCGGCGGTTTCCTTGTCGATCACGTTGTGCGAGATCACCGTGCCGGTTATCGGCGTAACCCCGAAGACGTTGATCCCGGTCGGACCCGGGGTCGCCGCATCCCCGGTATCCGCACCGTTGCCGGCGATATAGTTTCCGATGATCTGAGTGTCGTCGAGGTTTTGGTTCGGCGCATGGCTGTGCATGGCGACCCCGGGCAAGCCATTGTTGGTCAGCCGGTTGCCGATGATGACGTTGCTGTAGGCCTTGGTGCCGGGGCTGGGGTTGAAGACGCCGACGCCGGCGCCCGCACCCGGCACTTGAAACCCGTTTTCGGTCGACTCGTTGTTGACGATCGTATTGCCGAAGACGCCGAGGGGCGATGAAGCACCAGTAATCGGGGCTTGCGGATGGGAGGCCAGGGTTATCCCGCAGTCAAAAGGGTTGTCGCGTACCTCGTTGTCCTTGATCACATTGGCGTTCGTCGGACCCGTATCATCGCTGAGAAGTATACCACCAGAATTCTTTTCGACCGTGTTGTCGGTGACAGTCGAATGATCGACACCGGTGAGATGAATGCCCTCGCCGCAGTCCTCGCCCTCGCTGGTCTCGAAGGGCGGAATACCCGGACAGGTCAGGTTGGCGACGTCGAGCGCTCGGTTGTTTCCCGTAACGAGATTACCCCACACGGTAACGTTCGAGGCGTTGAGCACCAGAATTCCCTCGAAATTGGCGTTTTGCACCGTGAACCCGGTGACCGTCACATTGGTCAGCGTGTTGGCGCCGGGGGTGATTGTCGCTACACCGTTGATGCCGTCGATGAAGATGCCGTTCGACAGGCCTTTGGCATTTATGGTCGTCCATTTTGCGCCGGCCCCGATCAGCGAAACCGGTTGGGTGATATGCACGTCTTCGGCATAGCGGCCGGGGGCGACGTTGATCGCGTCACCCGAGGCTGCGGCCGCGACCGCAGCGCCGATCGTGTTGTACGGACAGCCCGATTTGGGATTTTGATTAACGCATAAGGTCGCGGCCGAGGCCTCCATTCCGCTTATCGCGGCGAGACCTGCGATGGAATAAAGAAAGTATTGCAAAATCTTCACACGCGTTCGTTGCATAGAGCTACCTTATTGTTAAGGAATAGAGCGCGTTATGTTAGCTATGCATGCGCGCGACGGGCAAGCTTGTCTGCCAAACAGGATCCTGAAATTGGGTGCGGCGATCAAAGCTCGGCCACAGCCGGGTTGCCGATCCCGGCGGCGATGTCGAACAGCGGCAGGAACATCTCGGGTTCTTGCGCCCCGGCAATCGCGTAGCCGCGTTCTAGGACAAAACACGGCACCGCGTGAATGCCGAGCCGCCGCGCCCGGCCTTCCTCGGCGAGCACCTCCACTGCCCCGGCATCGCCGGCCAAATAGGCCCGGGCCGCGTCATAATCGAGACCGGCCCGAACCGCGATCGCGGCCAATGTGTCGACGTCGCCGATGTCGAGGCCGTCGATGAAATAGGCCTGGAACAGCGCCTCGACCATTGCGTCGCCCGCGCCCTCCAAGCCGGCCAGCCGGATCAGCCGGTGGGCGCGCAGGGTGTTCGGTGTCCGCCGCATGCGCTCGAAAGCGAAGTCGATCCCCTCGCCGCGCCCGGCGGCGGCGATCGCCGCATAGCTGCGCGTGGCCTGGCGCGGGCTGCCGAACTTCGCCGCCAGATAGAACTCCCGCGAAATACCCTCGGCCGGCATGTCCGGGTTGAGCTGAAAGGCGCGCCACGAGCGGGTGGCAACGATGTCGGGGCGCAGCGCCAGGGCGCGCTCGAGTCGCCGCTTGCCGATGAAACACCAGGGGCAGGCCACATCCGCGACGATGTCGATTTGCATGACTTGCTCCTCGCCGCGCAGAATTGCACGCATCAGGGACCCGGCGCGAGGCTTCTGAGGAAGGAAGATCGGCGGCTCAACCTACCGCCGTCCGGACGCCGCAGGAACACAAAAGGGCGGACCCCCGTCGGCCGGTAGTATCTCAGACACCACCCGACAGCCCCGCGGCTTGACCTGGGCAGGGCGTCCCGTGAGGATGTGCAGATAGGCCGGTCAAGAGAATTGGATTGAACGTGTCATCGCCCGGCGGGCAATACGACGCTCCGCATCTCGCCAGAAACGCCGCGAATTTCACGGCCCTGACCCCGCTTTCCTTTCTTGGCGCGTACAGCCTCGGTCTATCCCGACAAGCCCGCGGTCATCCACGGCGCGCTGCGGTACAGCTATCGTGAATTCTATGCCCGCTGCCGGCGGTTCGCCGATGCGCTGCGCCGGCGCGGGGTCGGGCCGGGGGACACGGTCGCAGTCCTGGCCCCGAACGTGCCAGCGCTGCTCGAGGCGCATTACGGCGTGCCGATGGCGGGAGCCGTGTTGAACGCACTGAATTACTCGGCTCGATGCGCGGCTCGATCGCCTTCATCCTCGGCGCATGGCGAGGCGAAATTGCTGATCGCCGACCGCGAATTCGCCCCGATCGTCAAGCCGGCGCTCGAAGCGCTCGGCCGGCCGCTGCCATTCGTCGAGATCGACGACTTGTCCGGCGGCGAGCCGCTCGGCGAGCACCGAATACGAGGACTTTCTCGGCGAAGGCGACCCGGCCGCGGACTGGCAGCGGCCCCGCCGACGAGTGGGCCGCTATCGCGCTCAACTACACTTCGGGCACCACCGGCAACCCGAAGGGTGTCGTCTACCACCATCGCGGCGCGTTTCTGAATGCGCTCGGCAATGCGATCACCTTTGGGCTCGACCGCGATTTGGTCTATCTGTGGACCCTGCCGATGTTCCATTGCAACGGCTGGACCTATCCCTGGGCGGTGACCGCGGTCGGCGGGACCCATGTCTGCCTGCGCCGGGTCGAACCCGCCGCGATCTTCGCCGCGATCGGCGAGCACCGGGTGACGCATCTGTGCGGCGCCCCGATCGTGCTGAACATGCTGGTGCATGCGCCCGAGCGGTCAAGCAGCCGCTTCGACCATGTCGTCGAGGCCGCGACCGGAGGTGCGGCACCGCCCTCGGCGGTGATCGAGGCGATGGAGCGGATGGGCTTTCGCGTCACCCACCTCTACGGGCTGACCGAGAGCTACGGCCCGTCGACGATCTGCGCCTGGCAGGAGGAATGGGACGGCCTGCCGCTCGCCGAGCGGGCCGGCGCTATCGCGCGCCAGGGTGTCGCCTATCCTGACCTTGGACCGGCCGCGGGTCGTCGATCCGCAAACCATGACCGACGTCGCGGCCGACGGCGCCACGATCGGCGAGCTGATGTTGCGCAGCAACACCTTGATGAAGGGCTATCTGAAGAACCCGGCGGCCACCGAAGACGCCTTCGAGCAGCGGCTGGTTCCACACCGGCGACCTCGCGGTGCTGCATCCCGACGGCTATGTCGAGATCAAGGACCGGTCGAAGGACATCATCATCTCGGGCGGCGAGAACATCTCCTCGATCGAGGTCGAGGAAGTGCTCTATCGCCATCCCCAGATTATCGAGGCGGCGGTGGTCGCCAGGCCCGACCCGGTCTGGGGCGAGAGCCCTTGCGCCTTCGTCACCCTGAAGCCGGATGCCCAGCGGGTCGCAGAAGACGACATCATCGGCTGGTGCCGCACCCATCTCGCGCATTACAAGGCGCCGCGGTCGGTCATCTTCGGCTCGCTGCCGAAGACCTCGACCGGCAAGATCCAGAAATACGAATTGCGCGAGCGGGCGAAGAAGGCTGCACGGTGAGAAGGATGCTTGCGTGACCACTTTGCCGAGCTTTGACCTGACCGGCCAGGTAGCGCTGGTCACCGGCGCGTCGAGCGGCATCGGACGCCATCTGGCCCTGCTGCTCGCCGCAGCCGGGGCGCCAAGGTGGCGCTGGCCGCGCGCCGCACCGACCGTTTCGCTGCGGCGGCGCGCGAAATCGAAGAGGACGGCGGCAGCTGCCTGCCGATCGCGCTCGATGTGACCCGGGCCGACAGCGTCGCCGCCGCGGTCGCCGCGGTCGAGGAGGAGCTCGGGCCGCTGAGCCTCTTGGTTAACAACGCCGGGGTCGTCGTCTCCAAGCCGGCGCTCGAACACACCGAAGAGGACTGGGATTACGTCATCGACACCGATTTGAAAGGCGCTTGGCTGATGGCTCGCCAATTCGCGCGCCATCTGATCGACCGCGGCAGGCGCGGCCGGATCGTCAACGTTGCCTCGGTGCTCGGTACGCGGACCATCGCGTGGGTCCCGAGCTATTGCGCGGCCAAGGCCGGGCTTATCCACCTTACCCATGCGCTGGCGATGGAGCTGGCGCGTCAGGGCATCCTGGTCAACGCGCTGGCGCCGGGCTATGTCGATACCGACTTCACCCGCGACTTTCTGGCCAGCGAGGCCGGCAACAAGCTCGTGAGCGCGCATCCCGCTGCGCCGCGTCGGGCAGCCGGACGACCTCGACGGGGCGATGCTGCTGCTCGCCTCGCCGGCGGGGGCGTATATCACCGGCGCGGTCATCGCAGTCGATGGCGGACACGGCAGTCGCCGCGATCTGAGCCGCCGCCGGCGCCGGGCGACGAGCGATAGCGCGGCGCTGGCGCGGTTCCTGCGCGCGGCAAGCGGGGCGAGCGCCTGCGAAATTCGCGAGCTGACGCCGCTTGAGCGGCGGCTCGATCCAGGAGAATTGGGGGCTCGACGCGCGGTTTGCCGGGGGCCCGCTCGACGGCGACCAGCGCCTTGTGCTGCGCGCCGCAGCCGCGACCGGAGTTCCGTCGAGCCTCGACCGCCTGCAGGAATTCGCCGTGCTGCAGGCCGGCGTTTCGCGGCCGGAGTGACGGTCCCCGAACCGCTTTTCGCCTGCGCCGACCCCGCGGTGTTCGGCAAGCCGTTCTTTGTCATGCGCCGGGCATCCGGGAGCGCTGCCGCACATCGCATCACCCGCGATCCGGCGCTCGACCCGGCGCTGCCCGCGATTGCCGAGCAGCTCGGCCGCGAGCTCGCGCACATCCACCGGATCAGGCCGCCGCGCCCCGATCTCGGCTTTTCTGCGCCCGATGAAGATACCGGGCCGGCGCCGCAGATCGCCGCGTTTCGCGGCTATCTCGACACCCATCCGGCGCCGCGGCCGGTGCTCGAATGGGGCATGCGCTGGCTCGAAACGCATCTGCCCAACGCCGGTCGCGCCGGTGCTGTGCCACCATGATTTCCGCACCGGCAATTATATGCTCGACGGCGCCAGGCTGACCGGCATCCTCGACTGGGAATTTGCCGGCTGGGGCGATCCGCACGAGGATATCGGCTGGTTTTGCTGCAAGGGCTGGCGGTTTGCCCGGCTCGATCGCGAGGCCGGCGGCATCGCCGACCGCGCCCCATTCTACCGCGGCTACGAGAGCGAAAGCGGCCCGTCGTCGACCCGCAACGGGTCCATTTCTGGGAGGTGCTGGCGAGCGTGCGCTGGGCGGTTATCGCATTGCAGCAGAGCGACCGCCACATGCTGGGCGGCGAGCGCAGCCTCGATCTCGCGCTGACCGGGCGGCGCGCCAGCGAATGCGAGCTCGAGATTTTGATGCTGCTCGACCGTGCATACGACCCCGATTCGCCTGCGCCCAACGGCCGAAATGCGGCCGCGTGGAAAGGGGCGGCTCGCCGGCCGACGGATGATCTGCCCAGAGGCCCGGCATTGCTGGCGCTCGCCCGCGACGTGCTGGTCCGCGATTTGACTGCCGCTGTTGCCGCCCGAGCGCCAGCTCGACGCGCTGCTCGTCGCCAATTGCATGGCGATCGCCGAGCGCGAAGCGGCAGGCCGACCGGCGGAAGGCAGAGAGCCATTCGCCGGGAGCTTGAAGCGCTTTCCACAGCGCGCGCAACCTGCTCGTCGCCCCTCCCGCGGGGGGGAGCCGGTTCGGCGGAGTTGCTGCCGGCGTTCGCCCGCGACCTGCGCATCGGCGATTTCGAGAATTCGCCGGAGCGCGAGGCGCACTCGCGCGCTATCCTGTGGCGGCTGACTATCGATAGGTTGCGCCTGGCGAACCCGAAATTTCTTGCCGCCAACGGGTTTCGTAGCCGGCCGGCTTCCGCGGAGAGGACGACCTTGCCCCAATCCCGTGTCCGCCAGGCGATCGAGGCGTTCGCCGCCGGCGAGATCGTCGTCGTCACCGACGATGACGACCGCGAGAACGAGGGCGATCTGATCCTCGCCGCGGTGCACGCGACGCCGGAAAAGATGGCGTTCATTGTCCGCCATACCTGCGGCATCGTCTGTGCGCCGTTGACCGGCGAGATCGCACGGCGGCTGAATCTGGCGCCGATGGTCGCCGACAATGACGCGATCCACGGCACCGCCTTTACCGTTTCGGTCGATTACCGCCACGGCACGACAACCGGCATCTCAGCCGACGACCGCACGGCGACGATCCGCAATCTGGCGAATGGCAATGCCGGGCGCGCGGACTTCGTGCGGCCGGGGCATATCTTCCCGCTGATCGCCAAGGATGGCGGGGTCTTGATGCGCTCCGGCCATACCGAGGCGGCGGTCGATTTCTGCCGGCTCGCCGACCTCGAGCCGGTGGCGGCGATCTGTGAGCTGGTCAATGACGACGGCAGCGTCATGCGCGGGCCGCAGGTCGCGGCCTTCGCCAAAAAGCACGCGCTGCAGCGCATCTCGGTCGCCGATCTTATCGCCTATCGCCAGGCGCGCGAAAAGCTCGTCACCCGGGTCGCCGAGTTCAAGGTCGCGAGCGACATCGGCGAACTCGCCGGCTATGCCTATGTGACGCCGTTCGACAAGGTGCATCACTACGCCTTTGTCTTCGGCAATCATCGGCGACGGCAACAACGTGCCGACCCGGCTGCACCGCGCCAATGTGATCGAAGACGTGTTCGGCGGAGCAAAGCCGATCCACGCCGCTCTCGACCGGTTCAAGGCGGCGGGCCAAGGGGTGCTGGTCTATCTGCGCGACGGCACTTCGGGCGTGCCGACCTCGGCCGTCGGCGAGGAGGCGACCCCGTCCGAGCGCGAGCGCAACGTGCAATGGCGCGAGGTCGGGCTAGGCGCGCAGATCTTGCGCGACCTGCGGATTTCGTCGATCCAGCTGCTGGCGACCCGGTCGCGGACCTATGTCGGGCTAGCCGGCTTCGGCATCGAGATCGTCGAGACCGAGCCGCTCGAAGGCGAATAGCCGCCGCGGCGATTCGTCTGAAAACCCCCGGTGAGCTAGCGATGCGTTTCGGCACAAGGCTGCACTATGCCTGGGTCGTCGCCGGCCGTCACCTTCCTGGTCGGCCTATTGACCGCGGGCGTGCGCGCGGCACCGGGCGTCCTGATCGTCCCGCTCGAACACGAATTCGGCTGGTCGCCGGCAACGATCTCGTTCGCTGTCGGCATCAACCTGCTGCTTTACGGTCTTGTCGGTCCGTTTGCCGCGGCGGTGATGGACCGGTTTGGCGTGCGTCGCACGATGACCCTGGCGCTCGTGATCAGCGCCGCGGCGGTGGCGCTGTCGCCGGCGATGCGCCAGGCGTGGCAGCTGGTCCTGCTCTGGGGTGTCGTCGTCGGCATCGAGCACCGGCGTCATCGGCGCCTTTCTCTCGGCCTATATCGCGGCGCGCTGGTTTCGCCGCCGCCAGGGGCTGGTGGTCGGGCTGCTGACCGCCGCCAATGCTGCGGGGCAGCTTGTTTTCCTGCCGAACCTTGCCGAGCTGGTCACCCATTTCGGCTGGCGGGTGATGTCGTTGGTTCTCGCGGGCACGGTGGCGGCCTTTGTCCCGCTGGTCGGGCTTTTGATGCGCGACCGGCCGCGCGACCTGGGGCTGGCGCCGTATGGCGCGCGAAGGCGAACCGATCGCCGCGCCAAAGCCGGCCGGAAACCCGCTCACGCTCGCCTTTGGCGCGCTCGCGAAACGGGGCCGGCAAGCGCGATTTCTGGCTGATCGCGGGCGGCTACTTTGTTTGCGGCGCCACCACCAACGGGCTGATCGGCACGCATTTGATCCCGGCCTGCGTCGATCACGGGCTGAGCGAGGTCGCGGGCGCGGGCCTGCTCGCCGCGGCGGGCGTCTTCAGCTTTCTCGGCGGCACGTTGTCGGGCTGGCTCAGCGACCGCTGCGACAACCGGCTGCTGCTCGCCTGGTATTACGGGCTGCGCGGTCTGGCGCTGATGTATCTGCCCTTTGCGTTTGGCATGTCGATTTACGGCTTGCCGCTGTTCGCGGTGTTTTATGGCCTCGATTGGATCGCCAGCGTGCCGCCGACGGTGCGCCTGCTCAACCGCGTCGTCGGGACCGAGAAGACCGGCATCATGGTCGCCTGGATCACCGTGATCCACCAGTTCGGCGGCGCCTTGGCGGCCTATCTCGGCGGCGTTTCGCGCGGCGTTTTCGGCACTTACCTCGAGGCGTTCATGGTGGCCGGCCTGCTGTTGATCGGCGCGGCGCTGATGGTCCTGTTCATTGGCGTCGGCGGGCGCGAGCCCGAACCGGTCGATGCGGCGCTTGCCGCCCAATAGCGGCGAGCGGCCGCCATCCGCTTCATCGACGCAAGGGGCAGGCATCTGCTTGTCGTGGGACTGTTCTTGCCTCGTGGTTGCCGCTCCTTTTGGTGCTGATCCTGAGCGCGTCGGCGGTGGCCGCGGCCGGGACCGGGTCGCCCCCGCGGCCGGCGATTCAGGCGATGGCGCCATCGTCTTGCTGGGCGGGCTCGCGGTCGCGGCGACGGTGTGGCAGGCCAGGACAGGGGCCGATCGGATCGGCGCGCCTCGTCGCGCAGGAAGTCCAAACAGCTGGCCTTAGCCGAGCAGGTCAATGCTCTCGCAGGACCAGCTCGACAAATTGAAGCAAAGCACCAGACGGCGCACGATAAGCGCCGACACCGCGGCGAAACTCGCCGACTATCTGCGCCCGTTCGGGGGCACAAAGTCGTGGTCTCGTGCTCCCCAACGACATCGAGGCCTATCATTACGCCACCGAGATCGTCAATGTCCTCAAATCGGCGAATTGGGATGCCCGCGGGCCAGAGACAACAACGATATTCGGCGATGTCAAATCCATGGGCATCAATGTCTACGACAACGGCAGCAAAACCGTTCGGATACGATGAAAATATTGCTGGCTGGTTTAGCGAAATCCGGCATTCCCTATCAAAGCCGGGTTCCGCCGAGCGAGGCCCTGCCGGAAACCGAAACCGTCGAATTATTTATCGGCACGAAGCCTGCGCAGCCCGAGCCGCCCGCACCCACGGCAGGCCTCGCGCTAGGCGCCGGAGAACTTCTCTCAGAGAACGTATCGGGATCATGACCGAGGTTTCCGGTCGGCCTTATCGGCGAGGTCACGTTGTTCGATGCCCTCGGGTTACCCAAGGAGGTGTCGGCGAATAGCGTAAACGATTGTTCCGGCGGGAATCCCGAGTGACATCCGTGATGGGCAACGGCGGATCGCGCGATTAGATAGCCACCTGCAAGCACCGGTTCGGATTGCGGAACGGAGATGGTGGACGGGCGCGATGATCGGCAAGAAATCACTACGAAAGGCTGCTGACTACGCCGGGGAAACGGCGGTCGCCGAATTCATTCGGACAAGGGGTGTCACCCGTTGTCCAACGGCATGTGTGCTGCCGACCCAGGGCTCGGTGGCCGCAGCCGACCGCAGCGCGCTGGAGGAGTATGCGGTGGCGCGCGAACGGATGCGGCGGGCGCGCAGTACGGCCCGGCTTAATTCGTTCTTCCCCGTCGTGTTCACCCGGCCTGCGGCCGAGTGACGATCGACGGGGTGAACGCCGGTTGGGCGGCGGGTGCGGTCCCGGCGCTCAGCCGCGCGCCAGCGCGTAGATTTGGGTGCCTCCCGGTGGTGACGGGAGGACGGTCCAGCTTTCGCCGCCGTCCACGCTGTCGAAGACCTCGCCGCCATTGGTGGCGCAAGACATCCGGGTCGGGCGGCGCTCGTCAAAGGCCAGCGCGAACATCGTATGGGCCGGCTGCAAACCCATCTCGACGCGGGTCCAGCTGTCGCCGCCGTCCGGGCTGTGCAGCAACACGCCGACCTCGCTTTGGAAGCTGGCGCCGGCCGCCACCCACAATTTGCGCGGAGTGCCCGGGACCTCGCGAATGTCACGGCAATAGATCTGCCCTTTGGGGTTGAGCGGATCGAGCGGCACATGCTGCCAATGGTCGCCGCCATCGGCGCTGTGGAACATGCCGGCTCGCCCGATGCCGTACACCGTGCCGGGCCGCCACCGGCTGGCCAACACCGCGTGCATGTCGACGGCATCGTCGTTGACGTATTGGCCGTGGCTCAAATTCTCCCAATGCTCACCGCCATCGGTCGAGCGCAAGGTGCCGCCGACCTCGATCGCGGCGTAGAGCAGGTCGGGTTTGGCGGCGCTGGCATCGAGCCGCAACACCCGTTTGGCCGGATTAGCGCCCGGCGCGGTGGTGATTTCGGGAAAGCGCACGCTGACCGGCAACCGGGACCAATGCTCGCCGGCATCGTCGCTGCGATAGATCTCGCAATTCTCATAGCCGACCAGGATCACGTCCGGATCGTGCGGATGAAACAGGATCGACCAAACCGGCAGGCCGTGATCGGGCAGGTCGACCTTTTCCCAATGTTCCCCGCGGTCGGCCGTCCGGTAGGGGCCCGATTGGGTCCCGACATAGACGATTTCGGGCTTCAGCGGGTGCACCGCGATGGCGCGCACCGCCGGCGCCTCGGGCAATCCGCGTACCAGCGCCTCCCATTCGCTGCTGCCATCAGCCATGCGAAACAAACCGGAATGCACCACCCGGCCGCGGCCGGTCTCTCCGGCCAACCCCAGGTAGATATAAGACTTCTCGCTATTCTTGCCGTTGGTCGCCATCGGATCGCTCCCTCTTCGGTTGGTCGGAGGTTCCATTTGCGCCGCTTTCGGCGTGCGGGCCGCTAACCATCGGCTGCGACAACGCGGCTCCACAATCGCCGCATCTCGTGGTCCGGATCGTAAGCAATGCGGCACGCGGTATCGAGTATCATAGTCGCCCGCTGCGCGCTCGTATACGCAGGCCAAGACGGGATTGCAGGATTGTCCGGCCTTCCGTTCCGGGCAAAGGCGATCCAGGTCGCGGAAACTCGCGCCGCCAGTTCGCGGGCGCCCGGAGCGCCGGCGGTCGTATCCGGCACGTCGACATTGTCGAAGACAAATGGCAGATCCATCGCGTGATGCGCCTTGAGGCGGCCGCGATGAGAGGGACTACGCCAATCGAGCGAATACATGTAAACGGGCGCCCGACGCCGCGCCGCGTAGCGCTCGGCCAGCAGCACCGAGCGCAGCCAGAAATTCGACCCGGTCAACGCGGCGATCAGCCGGTCCGCGGGACTCGCATGCGGCATGGCGGCATCATAAGCAGCGAGCAAATCGTCGGTCTCAGCGCCAGCCACCGCCGACAGGCGCTGCCGCAGATCGTCTTCGCCGAGGGTGCCGTTCCACACCGCGTCGTCGTTGGCGAGAAAGAATGCGCTCTCCTCGCGGGTGCCGCCGATCATCAACGGGATCTCGTCGGCGATCGCGGGTGCCGCCGGCTCGCCCGGATGCTGCGGCAGATCGTTGCCGTCGACCACCGGGCCGAAATCGTAGCGATCGAGCAGTGGCCACTCGGTACGGCCGACCACGCGCGACGCCGGCGCCATCGCCGCCAGCAGACGCTCGGCCGGCAGGGTTTGCAGCCGCTCGCATTCGCCGCGGCCGAGCCCGAGCTCGGTCAGCACGGCTGCCGCAAGGGCGTTGGCGCGCTCGCGCGTCGACACGCGGATGGCGGCGCCGCTTTGAATTATCGCGCGATGAAACAGCCCGCGCGCCGCCGGCATCGCCAGCAGCACGCTGACCTTGCCGCCGCCGCCCAACTCGCCAAAGATCGTCACGTTGCCGGGATCGCCGCCAAAATGCCCGACATTCGCCCGTACCCAACTGAGCCCGGCGACGAGGTCGAGCACCCCGGCATTGCCCGAATGCGCCCATGCCGAACCGCCAATGTCGGCCAGGTGCAGATGCCCGAAGATGTTCAGGCGATGGTTGAGGCTGACCACCACGACATCGCCGCGCCGCGCCAGATTGCTCCCATCGGTGACGGCGCGGTTTCCCGAGCCATAGGCAAAGCCGCCGCCATGCAGCCATACCATGACCGGCCGTTTGCCGCCGTCGCCGAGGCCCGGCGTCCACACATTCAAGCTCAGGCAGTCTTCGCCCTCGGGCGTCGTGTCCGCCGGACCAAGGACGGTTTCAAGCTCCGCGCCGGCGCTTGGGCCGGTTCGGCGATTGCGGCGCGTGGCCGGCATAGACGATCGCGTCGCGCACGCCGGACCACGGCTCCGGCGGCTGCGGCGCCATGAACCGGTTGCGTCCCGCGGTCGCAGCCCCGTAAGGCACGCCTTTGAAGGCATAGATTCCGGCAATCCGCGCGCCGCGCAGTTTGCCCGAAGCGATCTCGACGCTGGGCGACAGTTCGACCGCGGCACCCGCTATGTCATTGGCCATCTCGCTCCTCCCCAGCGGCCGTGTTGCGCCCGTCAGATCACGCCTGCAGAAGGGTCGCCATCACCCGCTCGCGGGTCAGCGGTAAATCGCGGATCCGGGCTCCCAATGCATGCGCGACGGCGTTGCCGATTGCGGCGACGGTCGGGCCGCCCGACGCCTCGCCGATGCCGAGAGGCGGGCGATCGGCAATCGGTTCCACCAGCTCGACAACAACTTCCGGCACCTCGCTGAAGCGCAGCACAGGGTAGCTTTCCCAATCACGCGAGCTGATGCCGTAGCCGTCGAGCCGCACCCCTTCCTTCAGCGCCCAGCTCGCCGCCTGGATGATCCCGCCTTCGAGCTGGTTGATCGCGCCGTCCGGATTGATCACCAGACCACCATCGGCGGCGCACCACACCCGCAGCAGGCGGACGCTTTCGTCGACCTCGACCTCGGCGACGACAGCGGCATAGGCCGCGAGGTTCTTGTAGCGGGCAAAGCCGATCCCGCGGCCGCGGCCGGTGCCCGCGGGCAATCCGACCTGCCAGGCGGACAGCCGCGCGGCATGTTCGACGACAGCGCGCGCCCGCGCGTCGGAGAGGACCGACAACCGGTAGGCAACCGGGTCTTGGCCGGCCTGTTCGGCCAGCTCGTCCATGAACAACTCGATCGCGAAGACGTTGAGCGTTGCCCCCAGCCCTCGCAAGGATGAGGTGCGCACCGGGGTCTCGGGAATCAGATGATGGACGATCCGTTTTGCCGGAAAATCGTACAGCGGCTCGCCGTTGCGGGTCCCGGCGCCGGGAGCATTCGACGACTCGTTCGCCGGCGGCGGAGGCGGCGGATCCGGCAACGCCTCGGCGGCGAGCAAATTGCCGCCGCCGCCCGGCCGGCTGCCGTGCCGGCCGCTCCAGATTTCGGTGGTCCAGTCGTCCGGCCGGTCGGAGCCGTCGAGAGTGGCGCGCGCAGTCACCACCATCGCCGGGCTGACCGGCTCAAAGCCGAATTCCTCCTCGCGGCGCCAGCGTACCCGCACCGGTTTTCCCGGCGTCCGAAACGCGATAACCGCAGCGTCGGCCGCCGCATCGTCGGCGCCGTTGTGCCCATAGCAGCCCGGCCCCTGCACATGCTTGACCGAGATCGCCGCCGGATCGAGTTTCAGGGTGCGGGCGAGCGCGTCGCGCAGCGGATAGACCCCCTGCGAGTGGGTCCATACCTGCAGCCGCCCGTCTTGATAGACGGCCAGCCCGCAGGACGGACCGATCGACGCATGGGCGACGTGCATCCTGGTGTAGGTCGCTTCGTGCAGGCGCCGCGCGCGCATCGCATCGGATGGCGGAGGGGCGCCGATAGTCCGGTCGTCGGATGGCTGCTGCAGCAGCCATCTCGCCTCTTCCTGGAACGGGTTGATCGGGTCGACCCCGTCCCAGGTGACGTGATTGGGCGCCACCGCGGCGACGGCGTCGACGGTTGTCTCATCGGCGCCGAGGATGGCCAGGAAATTGCCGTCGCGGACGATTTCGATTGGGCTCTTTGCGGCGCGATGGAGCGCGGCGGCATCGATTTTGCCGATAGTCGCACCGCGCCGCGGCTGGCGCACGACACGCGCATGAACCATGCCGCCGAGCACCATGTCGTGGATAAAGGCCGGCTGGCCGAACACCTTCGCGGCAAGGTCGATTCGCGGCGCATTTTGCCCGACGACGCGATAGTCGCGCACATTCTTGACCGCGGGCCGGCCGGTAGCGTGCCGCCCGAGATCGACCGCGCCGGCCAGCGACCAGTAATCATGGCCGGTCGGTTCCCCGCGGTGAACGATGCTGCCGTCGCGGACCAACAGCTCCGGGCGCGAATAGCCGAATTGCGCTGCGGCATGGTCGAGAAACAGGCTGCGCACCTCGGCGCAGGCGCTGCGCAGGGCAATGCCGCCGAACTGGATTGATTGGCTGCCGGCGGTGTACCCCTCGTTCGGGGTCAGATCGGTGTCGCCGGTCTGCAGCAGGATGCGGTCCGCGACGAGGTCGAGCTCTTCGGCGGCGATCTGCAGCATCGCGGTCAACACGCCCTGACCGATCTCGACGCGTCCGGTCGAGACGGTAACCCGGCCGGGAGAGGAAAACCGGACCCACTGATCGAGGCGCGGATTGCTGGCCAGCAATGGCGGCAGGTTCGGCTGCGACCCGGAAAGGCTCATCGCGGCGCTCCTTCGCGCAACTGCGCGGCGGCGCGCTCGACCGCGCGGAGGATGCGGTTGTGGCTGCCGCAGCGACAGATGTTGTCGTCCAGCGCCGCGGCGATCTGCGCCCGCGACGGCGCCGGGTTGCGGTCGAGCAACGCCTTCGCGGTGATAAGGATGCCGGCAAGGCAATAGCCGCACTGGCCGGCCTGCTCGTCGAGAAAGGCACGCTGCAGCGGATGCGGCCGGTCGGGCGTGCCCAACCCTTCGATGGTCAGGATTTCTCTGCCAGCGACGGTCGACAGCGCCTTGCCGCAGGATTTCTCGGGACTGCCGTCGACCAGCACCATGCAGCAGCCGCATTGTTCCAAGCCGCAGCCGAATTTGGTCCCGGTCAGGCCGAGGTGATTGCGTAGAATGTCGAGCAGTGGCGTATCGCCATCAGCGGTGACGCTGACGGCGCTGCCATTTACAATCAGGCTGGTCGATTGCATGTCATCTCGCTGGTGGATGCTCGAAACTGTATCAGAAGGTCGCGCATGAGCATGCCGCATCATGCGCTCTCCCAGCAACAGGTGGCCGGATGCGCGTGCTGATTTGCGGAGGCGGCGTGATCGGCGCCGCGATCGCGTATTTCCTGAGCTGCCGCGGGATCGACGTGGTCGCGATCGAAGGCACCGGTCTCGCCTGCGCGGCCTCGGGCAAATCAGGCGGCTTTCTCGCGCTCGACTGGTGCGACGGAACCTCGCTCGAAACTCTGGCCCGGCGGAGCTTCGCCCTGCACGCCCAGCTGCCGCAGGAGATTGGCGGCGACTGGGGATATCGCCGCTTGAGCACCCATGGCGGGTTTGCCGGCGGTCGCGGCTACCGGGAGCCTCACGACGATCGCCGCGATATCGATTGGCTCGCGGCAGAAGTCAGGCTGACTCAGCGCCTCGGCACCACCGCTACCACTGCGCAGGTTCACCCAGGCAAGTTCACCGCCGCGCTGATGCGGGCGGCGGAGGCGCTGGGCGCCGAATTTCGGATCGGCAGGGTCACCGGGATCGTGCGGCAATCGGGCGCGGCGAGGGCTTGCGGCGTCGAAGTTGATAACGGCGAGACGATCGCGGGCGACGCGGTGGTCATCGCGATGGGGCCGTGGTCGATCCTGGCTGCCGCCTGGCTGCCACTGCCTGCCGTATTTGGGCTGAAAGGCCACAGCCTCGTCTTCGACACCGGAACGGCGCTGTCGGCCGATGCCCTGTTCATCGAATATCGCGAGGCGACCGGCGCGCTGCTGACGCCCGAAGTGTTTCCGCGCACCGACGGCACCACCTATGTGTGCGGCATTTCGGGCGAAAGCCCGCTGCCGATCGACCCCGCGGACGTGGCCCCGGACTCGGGCGCGATCGAGCGGCTGCAGCGAATATGCCGCGAGCTCTCACCGGCGCTTGCTTCGCCGAAGATCGTCGCTCGGCAGGCCTGCTATCGCCCGATCACCAGCGACGGCCTGCCGCTGATCGGCCGGGTGCCGGGCGTCGAGGGCGCTTACATCGCCACCGGCCACAGCGTCTGGGGCATTCTGAACGCGCCGGCGACCGGCGAGGCCATGGCCGAACTGATCGCCGACGGCGCCGCGCACACGGTAGACCTGTCGCCTTTCGACCCCGGCCGGCTTCCCATTCTCGATCCGGCGCATCTGCGGTATCGCGCGAAGCAGTAGTTGCGGGTAGCCTGAGGCAAGCCAAGAGGTGCAGAGCGAAACGCATGAGCGACTGGAGCAAGGTGACCCGGCCGATCCCGGTGCCGAACGAATGGACCAAGCCGTTCTGGGACGCCGCGAAGGGGGGCGTTTTGGAATTGCAGCGCTGCCAGAGCTGCGGGCATTTCCAGCACCCGCCTTATGCGACTTGCACCCAATGCATCTCGACCGATTTGAAATTCGAGCCGGTGCGCGGCCACGGCGCGATCTACGCCTATACGATCATGTACCACACCGGCGACAAACGGTTCGCCTCGGCGGTGCCTTATGCCTCAATCATCGTCGAACTCGACGATGCGCCGGGCGCTCTGCTGGCCGGCAATTTGCTGGAGGCGGAATATACCGAGGCCAAGGTCGGCCGGCGCGTCGAGGTGGTTTTCGAGAAATTGAACGACGGCATCACACTGCCGCAGTTCCGCCTCGCGAGGAGTAGCTGCCATGTGGGAGAACCGGTGCAAGGTGGCGATCAGCGGCGTGGGCTTTTCCAAAGTCACGCGCTCGGCCGACATTCCGCTTGCGGCCCATGCCTTGACCGCGGTCAAGGAAGCGGTCGCCGATTCCGGGCTGCAGATGGCCGACATCGACGGTCTGGCAACCTACCCGGAACTGCCGGCCACGGGTCACGCAGAGGTCGACGGCATCTCGATCGTGTCGGTCAACTGCATGATGGCGATGCTGAAACTGCCGAACCTGACCTGGCACATCCAGGTCGGCACGACCAATATCGGCGGCGCCGTGCAGCAGGCGGTCAACGCCTTGCTCGCCGGGGTATGCAACTACGCGGTGGTGTGGCGGGCGATGCACAACCCGCGCGGCACCTACCAGAACCTGCCGAGCGGCATGGCGGCGGGCGCCACGCAATTCACCGCACCCTATGGCTTTGGCGGCCCCGGGCAGGGCATGGCGGTCGCCTATACGCGATGGCTCGAAAAGCAACAACCAGAACCGCGAGAAGATGGCGACCCTCGCGGTGACCCAGCGCAAGCACACGCAGCACAACCCGCACGCCTATTTCTACGGCACCGAGCTGACGCGCGAGGATTACCTGAACTCGCGGATGGTGGCCTATCCGTTCTGCCTGTTCGATTGCGACATTCCGGTGCAGGGCGCGGTCGCGGTGGTGCTGACCACGGCGGAGCGGGCCCGCGACTTGAAACCCAAGCCGGCCTACCTCGCCGGCTACGGCCAGCGGCTGCATTTCGAGGTGGCGGGCCGCATCGGCAGCCTTTCGAGCTACATGGCGGGCGGCAGCAGTTCGGCGAAGCTGACCTGGGAGCGCTCCGGGTTTTCGCCAAAGGATGTCGACGTTGCGCAGATCTATGACGGGTTCTCGGCCTCGGTGATCTACGGCCTCGAAAGCTACGGGTTTTGCGGAGAGGGCGAGGCGCTCGACTTCATCCAGGACGGTCGCATCGCGCTGGACGGCGAATTACCGCTGAACACCTTTGGCGGCAGCCTCGGCACCGGGCGCATCCACGGGCTGTGGCACATCATCGAAGGCGCCTTGCAGGCCTCGGGCCGCGCCGGCTCGCGTCAGGTCAAGGACGCTAACGTGTCGTTTGTCGGCGCCAGCGCCCCGATCGTCACCGGCACGACCTTCATCTTCGTGCGCGAGCCGTACTGAGGTTTTGGCCGGGCGAGCGCCACCGCGCGCGTCCTAAAGCACGGTTGCTTCAGGTTGAAACGCGCTACTTGTCGGTCATCCCCGGGCTTGATCCGGGATCTCGTGGATGGCCCGGAAAAGCCCGGCAATGCGAATTGCACGATCGCTTCAACCTAATCAAATACCGCTCTAGCCGCCCCACAGCCGCTTGGAGGCGATTTCGGCGCCTTGCGCCATCGCGGTGAGCTTTTTGAACGAGATATCGGGGTCGAGCTTGCCATAGCCGGCAAAGGTGCCGAAGCCGCAATCGCTGCCGGCGATGACCCGTTCGCGGCCGACAATATCGGCAAAGCGGCAGATTCGTTCAGCAATCAATTCGGGGTGCTCGACATAGTTGGTCGAGGTATCGAGCACGCCGGGGATCAGGATCTTGTCGTCGGGCAGCTTGGTCTCCCGCCAAACATTCCATTCATGCGCATGGCGCGGATTGGCCGCCTCGACGACCAAAGCCTGCGGTTTGGCCTTGACCAGGATCGGCGCCACCTTGGCGAACGGGATGTCGTGGTCGTGCGGGCCCTCGTAATTGCCCCAGCAGATATGGATGCGCGCCCGGTCGGCCGGCACATTGCGCAGCGCATGGTTCAGCACCTCGATATGAAATGCCGCGCGCTTCAGGAATTCGGCTTCGTCGAGGTCTTGGAAGCTGGTGTGGTGCGCCATCGCCAAATCCGGGCAATCCAGCTGCAGCACAAACCCGGCGGTGGTAATCGCTTCGTATTCCTCCTGCATCGCCGTGGCGATAGCTTCGACGTAGCTCTCGTGCGATGGATAATAGGAGTTGGTCTGAAACACCGGCACGAGCCCGGGCGAAGCGGCGGTCATGAACCCCTCGACGACCGAAACCTGGTCGAGCGCCGCGCGCAAATTGGCGATATCCTGGGCCAGCGGCTCGCGGTCCCGCCAGGAGATCGGGCCGACGCAAACCGCGCGGCGCGCCACATTGGCGCCGGTCATCCGTTCCAGTGCGGCGAGGAAATTCGGGTGATCGCGGGTATCGAGCCGCGGCTTGGCCGGCTCGTGCCCGGCAAAGCCGGTGAGACGGTCGGCGATATAGGTCGAATAGCCGGGCTTCGACATTTCGCCATCGTTGACGATGTCGACGCCAACCGCGGCTTGGCGGCGGACGATGTCGAGGACCGCTTGGCTGACCGTTCGAGCCAAGATGTCGGTGTCATAGGGCTCGCCCTGGTCCTTGCGCACCAGCATCTGCCGCAGTTCGGGCGGGCGCGGCAGGCTGCCGACATGGGTCGTCAGGATACGGTCTTGGCTGGTCTTCATCGAATCCCCCCAGCTAATTCTTTCGCGAGGAAGCATGCGCCGCGTAGTTCGATCCGGCAAGAGGCCGGCTGCCGCTGCGGATCGCGGTTGACCGGCACACTCGGAATCCCTAATTCACTTGTCGTTAAGGAAAGTTAAGCGGCACAGCGTCTGCACAGGCGCTACCGCAGAAAGCCCAAACTGTCCGAGGGAGGATTGCCCATGCAAAGCGCATTATCGGCGAGCCCGTCGGCCGTAATACCGGCGGCGAACCGTTGGCTCCAGCTGATCATTGGCATCGTCTGCATGGTGATGATCGCCAATCTGCAATATGGCTGGACTCTGTTTGTCCACCCTATGAACGTCGCCCATGGCTGGGCGGTGGCCGACATCCAAATCGCGTTCAGCATTTTCGTCGCGCTCGAAACTTGGCTGACACCGATCCAAGGGTGGATCGTCGACCGCGTCGGGCCGAAGAACGGACCGCGGCTGATGGTGGCCTTTGGCGGAATCCTGGTCGGGATCGGGTGGATCGTCAATTCGAGCGCCGACACCCTGGCGATGCTCTATTTGGGGGCGGTTCTGTCTGGCACCGGCGCCGGCGCCGTCTATGCAACCTGCGTCGGCAATGCGGTCAAGTGGTTCCCGGATCGCCGCGGGCTAGCCGTCGGGCTGACCGCGGCCGGCTTTGGCGCGGGTGCGGCGCTGACCGTTATCCCGATCCGCGCAGTCATTGCCGGGCATGGCTATGCGGCGGCGTTTTTCTGGTTCGGGCTGGTGCAGGGCGCGGTCGTCTTTGTGCTGTCCTGGCTGATGCGCGGGCCGTTGCCCGGAGAGATGCCGGCCACCGCGCCGCCCAAGGTGATCCAAACGACCGAGAGCTATTCGCCCCGGGCGATGCTGGCCACACCGGTGTTTTGGGTGCTGTACGTCATGTTCGTGCTGGTGTCGGCGAGCGGGCTGATGGCGACGGCGCAGATCGCGCTGATCGCCCGTGATTTCGGCGTCGCCAACACTGTGCTGCTGCTCGGCGGGACAACGCTGACCGTGGCGTTGCTGGTCGACAACGTCGCCAATGGCGCGGCCCGGCCATTGTTCGGTTGGATCTCCGACCATATCGGCCGCGAAAACACAATGGCGATCGCCTTTGGGCTCGGCGGGATCGCTTATTGGCTGTTGGGATCGCTCGGCACCGCTCCTTGGGCCTTTGTCATCTTTGCCGGGCTGATCTTTCTGACCTGGGGCGAGATCTTCAGCTTGTTTCCGTCGACTTGCACCGACAGTTTCGGCCCGAAATATGCGACGGCCAATCTGAGCTTTCTGTACACGGCAAAGGGCCTGTCCGCGTTCCTCGTTCCGGTGGCGAATCTGATCAAGACCGCGACCGGAAGCTGGCACATGGTGTTCGTGGTCACCGCGATCATGAATTTCGTGGTTGTCGGGCTCGCCCTGTTTGTGCTGCGCCCGTTGCGCTCGCGCTCGATCGCGTTGCACGCCTACCACCCGGCCGGCGCCGAGTGACCGCGGTTTCGAGAGGTCCCGGCACAATGAAACGCAGCACCGACCGCATCCTGACGACCCATGTCGGCAGCCTGCCGCGCCCGCCCGACCTGCTCGAATTCCTCGAAGCCCGCGAAAATGGCCGGCCAGTCGAGCAGGCGGCATTCGATGCATGCCTCGCCGCCTCGGTCCATCAGATCGTGCACAAGCAGGTCGAAGCCGGGATCGACAGCGTGTGTGACGGCGAACTCGGCAAGATTTCATATACCTTTTACGTTCGCCATCGTCTGTCGGGCATCGGGGCGTTCCGCGGCGGCAACGACGACCAGCCGCCGCAAACCGCGGCGCATCGCGACCTGCTCGACCATCCCGACTTTCATCGGCGCCTTAACCAGAATTCGGCGGCACCTCGTGGTTCAGCCGCGAGGCGGTGCCGTGCTGCATCGGCCCGGTCACCTATCAGCATCGCCGGCCGCTGACGGTCGATCTGGCGAACCTCGCCGAAGCCTGCGCGGCGGCAAAGCCGGTCGAGGCATTCATGAATGCGGCGTCGCCGGGCGTGCTGACCAAATTCGTTCCCGACCGCTATTACCGGGACGAGGACGCCTATGTCGAAGCGCTGGCCGACGCGCTGAAGGAAGAATACGAGGCGATCCACCGCGCCGGGTTGATCCTGCAGATCGACGCGCCCGATTTGGGATCGGCCCGGCACAACCAGTATCAGCACCTCTCCGACGACGAATTCCTGCGCATCGCCGAGCGCAATATCGCCGCACTGAACCATGCGACCGCCAGTATCCCGCCCGAGGCGATGCGGATGCATCTATGCTGGGGCAATTACGAGGGGCCGCACACCCACGACATACCGCTTGCCAAGATCATCGACGTGGCGATGCGGGCGCGGCCGGCCGGACTGTCGTTCGAGGCGGCCAATCCGCGGCACGCCCATGAGTGGGAAGATCTGCGCGGCGCCAAGATCCCCGACGACAAGGTGCTGATTCCGGGCGTGATCGAACTCGACGACCAACTTCGTCGAGCATCCGCGGCTGATCGCGCAACGGATCGCGAACTACGCCGATCTCGTCGGCCGCGAGCGGGTCATCGCCGGCGCCGATTGCGGTTTCGCCACGTTTGCTTTTATCGACAATGCGGTAGCGCCCGTCGGTGGTGTGGGCCAAGCTCGCGGCGCTGGCCGAGGGCGCGCGCATCGCCAGCAGCCGGCTGTGGGGCTGAGGAACCGCGGGGATCGAGACCGGTCAGGGTCGGGAATTTATCGCCACATTGTCGATCAGCCGCGTCCGGCCCAAATGGACCGCGGCAAATACGCGCGATAAAGCGGTCACCTCGGCGGTGACCGGCGCCAGTGTGTCGGCTTCGCGGATTTCCAGGTATTCGACAGCAAGCCCGGCTTCCTCCAGTTCCGCCCGGCCTTGTTGGAGTTCTCGGGCGACAGCGCCCGGCTCGCGCGCCAATCGGGCGGCGATCCCGACGCAACACGCGGGCGAGCGCCGGAGCGCGCCGACGCTCGTCGGGGGTTAGGTAGACGTTGCGCGACGACAGCGCCAGCCCGTCCGGCTCGCGCCAGGTCGCCACCCCTTCGATGCGCACCGGAATGTCGAGGTCGCGCGCCATTCGGCGAACCACCATCAGTTGCTGGTAATCCTTCTCGCCGAAATAGGCGATGTCCGGGAGGGACTGGATCAGCAGCTTTGCCACCACCGTCGCCACCCCATCGAAATGGCCGGCGCGGTGCGCGCCGCACAGCCCGTCGGTCAGCCCGTCGACCCGCACGAGGGTCGCAGAATCTGCGGCGGATAGATTTCCGCCGCGGCCGGGACGAAGGCCAGGTCGACCCGGCGCCGCGCAGCATCTCGAGATCGACCGCCTCGCGCCGCGGGTAGGAGCCGAGATCCTCGTTCGGCGGCGAATTGCTTGGGGTTGACGAAAATCGTGGCGATGACGCGATCGCAGGCGGACCGCGCCGCCCGCGCCAGCGCCATATGTCCGGCGTGCAGCGCGCCCATCGTTGGCACCAATCCGATGGTTTCGCCGGCCGCTCGCCACGCAGCGATCCGGCTCCGTAATTCGGCGATGGTGCGCGCTACCGGCAACGGTCGGCTGTCCATTCCCCTGTCCTTTGTCCGCCCCCACTAGGCCCGCAACGCACTGCTCGACAGGGAACCCATCGAGGATGGCGACCGGGACCGAGCCAAACCGCGCGCCCGCCATCACCTTCCCCGATGGATCGTATCGGCGAGGTTTGCGCATCGCAACAAGCGGATCGGCCAAACCGGGGCGATCAGACCATCTGGAGAACTCATCGTGGACTGGAGAACTCCATCGCGAACGCCTCGCATGCGGCAAGCGAAATCCGACTGCCGGCCACGGTTATCTGTTTAATCTGTGCGTCTATTGTTGTAATTGATCTATAAAATAATCACGAGAAGTCATGGATCCAACAATTGCATCAAAAGAACGCAAATTGTCTTGGCACGATGAGGACTGTCTCCTTCGGTATATTCTCGCATCAGTTCGCTATTGACGACTAGTCTCGACCGCCTTGCGCGGGGCTTACCGCAAGGCTCGCTTCGAGCGCCAAATTTCGGCCTCAGCGGCCGCGGTTGCGGCCGCGGAGAGGGCGATATTGTTGAAGCCGGGTTGAACGCAGGCCGGGCAGACCATGTGTCTCAAACGCCTGCTGCCAGCTTACGAACTCCTCTTCGGTCAGCTGATAGCGGCGACACGCCTCCTCCCGGGTCAGTTCGCCATTTGCCACCGCGGAGACGACCGCCGCCTTGCGGCGGAATGTCCATCGCTTGACGTCAGGCGGCGGCAGTCCGGCTGCCGGATGTGGGGGATCAGCCATGACCATATCGCACATCGATCCCCCGATCGCTCGACTGAGGCGTTGTATTTGATTGAGCGCGATGGGCGGTCGCGATTGTGTTTACTTCTCCGATCATGATTTGAATAAATCCGAACCATTGGTTTCCATTCGCGGCGCCGGTCGGGTCCGAAACCTTTGTTCGATGCCCTGCCAAAGTTGAACTCGAACGCTCGCCCTGTACCGCAGGGTTTTGTATTACGTCTTGCAAATTCAATTATCTACAATATTGATAGTTAATTAAGCAAGTATTTATGGTTAATTCATCGGACTCTCGGCTTGCGCAAACCTCAAGTGCCCGAGATCAGGGCTGAACCAGAGCTTTTGCGCCCGGCATGACTGCGGATATGCAGATGGCGACCCACTTCATTCATCTGCTGCCAACTACAGTTTCCGGTAATCCGGCGATTACCGTGGTAGCAGCAGTCACACCCGACCGATAAGAGGCGTTCAGCTGCGGTGCGGGCCGAGTTTGCAATCCCAAAGGTCAAATAGCTTCGTATGCTCCACTAGTTTATAGTGTTCAAAGAAAGCACGGCGAAATCTTTCGCCAAACAATGCCCCATTGTCGTAATAATAACTTTTCACGGCAAATGGCCGTTCGCCCCTCGGCAACAGCCAGCGACGGATCCGGCATTCGGCAAGATCGGGGACCCATCGCGTGGAGCCGTCAATGCCGGCCTCGCGCAGCTCCATTAGAACATGCGCGTCGATCACCGCCGGGTAAGAGTTCAGCGCCAATGCCGTCCTGCTTAGCTGACTGAGCAGATAGCTGTGCAGGCTGTCGCCATAGCCGATTTGCACGGGCTGGGCGTTACTCTGTCGCGCCAAGGTCAGCGCCTCGGTACTGACCAGATCCGATCCTCGACCGGCGGCCACTTCGCGCAAAGTCTGACCGGCGCCGAGACAGGCCACGACGAGTATCGCTGCGGGCGTAAGTTCGGCGATCACGCCATTTGGCTTAAGCCGGTAATATAGCTCCGCGAGCGCCGGCACCAGCGGAAGAAAATGATAAGCGCCGCATCCCGCCGCCGTCGCCGGGTATACCAACAGCAGCGCCGTCAGCAACGTCGCCGCCGCAGATATCTTGACGCGAGGCCGATGGTATTGATTTACCGCCGAGAACACCACCGGCAATAAAAGCAGCGAGAGGGTAGTAGAGATCGGCCAGAGCTGCGATGAGGTCTGCCCTCGATTGCCGATCTGTTGGGCAAGACCTCCGACGTAATCCTCAAACGAGATTCGCGGCGCGAGAAACGGCAAAATAAAGGTTGCGAGCGACACAGCGACCGCGATCAATGGTGCCCAGATCCCCTTCCTACTCCACAAATCCGCCAGTAATGGTATGAAATAGAGAAAGGCGTGGACTTTCAGATCGACCGCTAATCCCATGCAAATCCCGACCCACAACTCCCCCCGCCGGCTTGGGGCCGATGCCACACCGATGGCGGCCAACAGGGTTTCAATCGGATCGGACCGCGCCCAGAAGCTCACCGGGCTGAACAGCAGCAGCGCGACTATCAGAAAACAAATCCCGCGATGCACATCGCCCTCGGATGGGCGACGAATGAAATGGCCGATCATGATCAGGATCGTGGCCAGCAGCGCCGCAATGGAGGTGAGCTTGGTGACCCCGACGGTTGCGCCGAACAGGAGCAGCGCCGGGACTTGCAGCAGGTAGGCCAAGGGTCCGTAAAATGTCGCAAAACGCGGGGCTCCGTCTTGCAATTGGTAGAGCGCTTGGCCGCGAATATATTGCCAGCCGCCGATGGCGAGCTCGCCCTCTACGTGGTCGAGATAGGCGCCGGAGAACAAGTATTCGTAGCATTCGAGCGCCAACACCAAAGTAGCCAGCGCGAGGACCGTCAGGGTCAGCACTCGGCGGTCGATTATCAGCGAACTGACGTCGGCGCTCACCGTTCGGAGCGACGCAACCGCTAACAGATCGCGATCAGAGCCGGGTCGTGACAATTCCTGGACGCACCAGTCTGCGCATTGCGAACCAGTCTCATGTCTTTCGTAATAATACGTTAATTCCGACCGCCACCGGCTGAGCGGCCACTCCTGGTCGGCAGACTGCTCGACCGAGTTGCGCGACCGCCGCGCCGGCAGCAATATCGGCGCGTCACCCGGCCCGAACGAGCGGATTAAGTTCTTCGCGCTCCGCGGATGCCTTGCGCCAGCGCGCGGACATCGCCCAGTACCGCATCGACAAGACCGGGCTTGGCTCGGCCGCTCGGGTCGAGGTTCTCCGCGAGGCGCTGGACCAGGGCCGAGCCGACGACCGCGGCATCGGCGGCGCGGGCCACCGCGGCTTGCCTGTTGCGGATTTTTGATGCCAAACCCGACCGCTACCGGCAAGTCGGTGAAGCGCCGCAGCCGGCTGACCGCGGCGGCGACCTCTGCCGAGTTCGGCCGAGCGAGTGCCGGTGATGCCGGCGATCGCGACGTAATAGATAAAGCCGCTGGCGCCGGCGACGATCGTCGGCACGCGCCTGTCATCGCTGGTCGGCGTCGCCAGACGGATCACATCGAGCCCCGCGGCGCGCGCCGGCCCGCACAGTTCGCGATCCTCCTCGGGCGGCAGATCGACGACGATGACCCCGTCGACCCCGGCCGCCGTCGCATCGCCGGCGAACGCCTCGGCGCCGTAGCGGTAGATCGGATTGTAATAGCCCATCAGCACGATCGGGGTCGCATCGTCGCCGCGGCGCAACGCGCGCACCATGGCCAAGGTGCCGCGCAACGATCATGCCCGCCCTCAGTGCGCGCTGGCCGGCCGCTTGGATCACCGGGCCGTCGGCCATCGGGTCGGAGAACGGCATGCCGATCTCGATCAGATCGGCGCCGGCGGCGGGAAGCCCGCCGAACAGTTTGGCGGAAGTTTCCGGATCGGGATCGCCGGCGGTCAGATAGGTGACGAGCCCGGCGCGGCCTTCATCGCGCAAAGTCGCAAAACGGCGCTCGATACGGCTCACAGCTGACCCCCAAATGGTCGGCGACGGCGAAGATATCCTTGTCGCCGCGGCCGCACATATTCATGACGATCAGATGGTCGCGCGGCAGAGCAGGCGCGATCTTGCCGACATGGGCCAGTGCGTGGGCCGGTTCGAGCGCCGGGATGATGCCTTCGAGCCGGCTCGACAGCTGGAACGCCTCGAGCGCCTCGTCGTCGGTGATCGAGACGTATTGGACCCGGCCCAGATCGTGCAGCCAGGCATGCTCGGGGCCGATGCCGGGATAATCGAGCCCGGCCGAGATCGAATGCGCGTCGCGGATCTGCCCGTCGTCGTCCTGCAGCAGATAGGTGCGGTTGCCGTGCAGCACGCCGGGCTCGCCGCCGTTCAAGCGAGGCGGCGTGCAGCCCGGTTTCGATGCCGTGGCCGCCGGCCTCGACACCGATCATCTGCACGCTCGGCTCGTCGAGGAACGGATGGAACAGCCCCATCGCATTCGAGCCGCCGCCGATGCAGGCGACCAGGGTGTCGGGCAGCCGGCCCTCGGCCTGCTGCAGCTGCGCGCGGGTCTCGTGGCCGATGACCGACTGGAAGTCGCGCACCATCGCCGGATAGGGATGCGGGCCGGCGACCGTGCCGATGACGTAAAACGTATCGTCGACATTGGCGACCCAATCGCGCAGCGCCTCGTTCATCGCGTCCTTCAAGGTCGCGGTGCCCGAATGCACCGGCACCACCTCGGCGCCCAGCAGCTTCATGCGGAAGACGTTGGGCTTTTGCCGCTCGATGTCGGTCGCGCCCATATAGACGACGCAAGGCAGATCGAAGAGCGCGCAAACGGTTGCGGTCGCGACGCCGTGCTGGCCGGCGCCGGTCTCGGCGATGATGCGGCGCTTGCCCATGCGCCGCGCCAGCAGCACCTGGCCCAGCGCATTGTTGATCTTGTGCGCGCCGGTGTGGTTGAGCTCGTCGCGCTTCAGATAGATCTTGGCGCCGCCGAAATGCGTGGTCAGGCGCTCGGCGAAATAGAGCGGGCTCGGCCGCCCGACATAATGCTCGAGGTAATAGTCGAGTTCGGCCTGAAACGCCGGATCGGCGCGGGCCTCGCCATAGGCCGCCTCGACCTCGAGCACCAGCGGCATCAGGGTCTCGGCGACAAAGCGGCCGCCATATATGCCGAAATGACCCCGCTCGTCGGGACCGCGGCGGAAACTGTTCGGAACCTGCATCGCTCTCCCTCCCGGTGCCGCAACATGACTTAGCAGGCGCCGCCGCGCACGGGTAAAACGCCCAAAGCTCACTCGGTCCTAAGGAGAGATTATCGTCGACGAGTCCGTCCGAGAGCCGGTTGGGAGTGGCGAGGCCAATGCTTTCCAGCCGCGGTCAGCAGGCGCCGTGCCGGGCTCTGAATGTGCAGCTCAGCCTCTGAGGCCCCTATTTCGCCGGTTCGCCCTGGCAATGGGCGGGTACAAATTTGGCGTTTGCGTAACCGTCAGGAAGCCAAGGCACTCCCGCCGGACACGCGTATGGCTGACCGGCACTGGTGGCGGGCGTGCACCCCGCGAGCCCGGCAATCGCTGCGACGGCCAGCATAACGACGGCGAACATCATGGCAGTAGAACCCAGGTCCCTCTCCATTTTCATTTTTCCTGCGGATGCAGCAGGGCACCCGTTGTTTCGAATTACCGGCGATTTTTCGAACCTTCCTTCACTGGGAAAAGGACGGCACGGACGCCGCGGCGGCAGATCAGCCTAGAGTGCTGCCTGCACGATGTCCACGCCGCCGGTCAGCACCTGACTTTAGCGTCGACCAATTACGAGATGGTCGGCCAAACGCCGCTGGGCTCGGACATGCGCACGACTCCGTTGCTGGTCGGGGACGACCGCGTCACCGGGTGAAGCCCGCCCATAAGCACCATCGCGTCCGCCCGCCGCCGCGCCTATCCTCCGCTGACCTGCGCTTTGGCCCAGCCGTCACGCAAGCCGACGGTGCGGTTGAAGACCAGACCGCCCTGCTGAGAGTTCGGAGTCGAGGCAGAAATAGCCTTGGCGCTCGAACTGCACCGCCTCGCCCGCGAGAGCGCCGGCGAGCGCCGGCTCGACCCGGCAGTCGGTCAGCACCTCGAGCGATTGCGGGTTGATATCGGCGAAGAAATCGCCGCCGGCGCCGGGATCGGCGCGGGTGAACAGCGGGTTGTAGAGGCGGATCTCCGCCGGCAAAGCGCTGCGCCGCCGTCGACCCAATGCAGCGTCGCCCGCACCTTGCGGCCGTCGGGCGCATTGCCGCCGCGCGTCGCCGGGATCATAGGTGCAGCGCAGCTCGACCACCTCGCCCGCCGCATCCTTCACCACCTCGCGGCAGGTGACGAAATAGGCATAGCGCAGCCGCACCTCGCGGCCCGGCGCCAGGCGAAAGAATTTCTTCGGCGGATTTTCCATGAAATCGTCGCGCTCGACATAGAGCTCGCGGGCGAACGGGATGCGGCGCGTGCCGGCGCCGGGTCCTCGGGATTGTTGACCGCGTCGAGCTCTTCGCGCGGCCCCTTCGGGATAGTTCTCGATCACCAGCTTCAATGGGCCGCAGCACCGCCATCCGGCGCAGCGCGGTCCTGTTCAAATGCTCGCGCACCGCATGGTCGAACATCGCGACATCGACGAGGCTGTTCGCGCGCGCGACGCCGACCCGGCGGACAAAATCGCGGATCGCCGCCGCCGGCACGCCGCGCCGCCGCAGCCCGGCCAAGGTCGGCATGCGCGGATCGTCCCAGCCGTCGACCTGCCCCTCGCGCACCAGCTCGGTCAGAAACCGCTTCGACAGCACGGTATAGTTCGATGTTGAGCCGCGCGAACTCGTATTGCCGCGGCCGCGACGGCACCGGCAGATTGTCGAGCAGCCAATCGTAAAGCGGCCGGTGGTCCTCGAATTCGAGCGTGCACAGCGAATGGGTGACGCCCTCGATCGCGTCCGACTGGCCATGGGCGAAATCATAGCTCGGATAGATGCACCATTTGCTCCCGGTGCGCGGATGCGCGGCGTGCAGGATGCGGTACAGCACCGGGTCGCGCAGATTGATGTTGCCCGAAGCCATGTCGATCTTGGCGCGCAGCACGCGCGCGCCGTTCGGGAACTCGCCCGCGCGCATGCGGCGGAACAGATCGAGATTCTCGGCGACCGTCGCGTTCGCGGTACGGGCTGTTGCGGCCGGGCTCGGTCAAGGTGCCGCGCATCGCCCGCATTTCCTCGGCGGCAGAGTATCGTCGACATAGGCCTTGCCGGCGCGGATCAGATGCTCGGCCCAGTCGTAGAGCTGCTCGAAATAATCCGAGGCGTGATAGAGATGCGGGCCCCAATCGAAGCCGAGCCAGCGCACGTCGCGCTCGATCGCGTCGATGTATTCCTGCTCCTCCTTGGCCGGGTTGGTGTCGTCGAAGCGCAGATGGCAGCGCCCGCCATATTCCTGCGCCACGCCGAAATTGAGGCAGATCGACTTGGCGTGGCCGATATGGAGATAGCCGTTGGGCTCGGGCGGAAAGCGCGTGACGACTTCGCTTCGTCCGCCCCGCGGCGATGTCGGCCTCGATGATGTCGCGGATGAAATCGCGCCCCGCCGCTGCAGTCGCCGTCTCGCTCGCCATCACACTCCCCGGTCGGATCGCGAGCCTAATGTGGCCAATCCGCAAGGGCCCGCCAAGCCCGCAGACAAAACGGCTTGGCGGCATGTCGGGCCTGCCGGGGGTGACGGCCCGCCAGAACCGTAGCCGAGGCCGGCGGGAACGGCGAGACTCCCCGCGCCTCGGACCCGAGCTCAGCCTTTAGACCATGCCGGAGGCGCCGACGCAGTCACCGGGCCGGCCGCGCAACTACGCGATCGTGACCGCGATCGTGGCGATCGTGATCGTTTACGGCTCGCTCTATCCGTTTGACTTCAGCGTTCCCTCCGACGGCGCCGGCCCGGTCTCGACCCTGCTCTACAGCTGGGCGAAGCGGCCTTCGCGCGGCGACTTCCTGGCCAATATCCTGTTGTATATGCCATTGGGATTTTTCGGCATGTTGTCGTTCCCGCGACGTGCCGGGTTCTGGCCTCGGCTTGCGGTCGTCGTGGTCGGCGGCGCGTTGCTGTCGCTGACGATGGAGCTGACCCAATATTACGATGTCGGCCGCGACACCGAGGCGACCGATCTTTACGCCAACACGATCGGGACCCTCCTCGGGACCCCGGCCGCGCTGCTGTTCTCGAACCGGAGCAGCTTTCCACTTATTCCGGAAATCGTGGCGCGGCCGGTGCCGGCCCTGCTGATCGCGGCCTGGTTCGGCTATCGCTTTTACCCCTTATGTACCGACGATCGACCTTCACAAATATTGGCACGCGCTCAGACCGGTGATCCTCGACCCGATCCCGGCTCCCCTTCCGCTTTACCGGCATACCTCGATCTGGTTGGCGCTGTTCGCGTTGATCGAAGCCATCATCGGCCGCCGCCGCTCGGCATTGCTCGCCCCGCTGTTCGCAGTCTTCGTGCTATCCGCGCGGGTGCTGATCATCTCCACAATTCTCGGCGCGGCCGAAGTAGTCGGCGCGGCTATTGCAGTCTGCGCCTGGCCGCTGCTTCTAGGCCTAAACCGGCGCCTACGCGCCGCTTTGGTATTTGCCCTGCTTGCCGGTTATGTGGTCATGGAGCGGCTCGAGCCGTTTCAATTCCAGCCCTTCGCCCGCCCGTTCGGTTGGGTCCCGTTCAACAGCTTTATGAACGGATCGGTCGAGGTGGACGTCCTGTCGTTTATGGAGAAATCCTTCCTCTACGGCAGCTTGCTGTTTCTGCTCGGCAAAGTCGGGGTCGTCGCCTGGCTTGCCGCAGTCTTGGTTGCCGCGATGCTGCTCGGGACCAGCTGGGCGGAGACCTTTCTTCCCGACCGGTCGGCGGAGATCACCGATGCGCTGATGACCCTGATGATCGCCGCCGGCTTCGCGTTGATCGGCGATGCGGACCTACGACCGGCTCGCCGGACAGGATAGCTGGCCAGCGGCGTCCGGCCGTGACGCCGAGCGAAAGCTCGACCTCTGCGCCGCCGCGGTAAGGCGGGTCGGCGAGCAGAACCGCCTCGACCGGGCTTTACCCGAGCGGCCGACGAGAAACCCCGATCGGCCGTCGGCCGCTCGTTTTGCCCGCTAGGTGCGCGGGGCGCCGAGATGCTTGTGGAAGAAGCCGAAGACCTTGTGCCAGCCGTCTACCGCCTGCTCGGGCCGGTAGTTCGGCCGATAATGGGCGAAGAACGCATGGCCGGCCCCGTCGTAACGGTGGAATTCATATTCCTTGCCGTGTTTCTTCAGCTCGGCTTCGGTTCGGTTGACCTGGTCGGCCGACGGGTTCGGGTCCTCATTGCCGAACAGCCCCAGCAACGGGGTATTGATGCCAGAGGTGAACTCGATCGGCGCGGTCGGCTGGGCCTTGGTCAGCCGCGACTGGTCGTCGACGATAACGTTGCCGCCCCAGCAATCGACCGCTCCCTGGATCAGGTGCGACAGCTTGCAGGCGACGAGATAGGTCTGTCGTCCGCCGGAACAGAAGCCGATTACCCCGACCTTGCCGCTGGCATGCGGCTGCGAGCGCAGGAAGTCGATCGCCCCGGTAACGTCGCCGAGCATCTGTTCGTCGGGGACGCCGCCGCTCTCGCGAACCTTGGCGACCACCGCCTCTTCCGCCCCGTCGCCGACCCGGAAATAGAGGCTCGGCGCGACTGCGGCATAGCCGTGATGGGCGAACTTGCGGGCAACCTCGCAGGTCCACTCGTCCCATCCCGGCATATGATGGATCACGACGACGCCGGGATGCGGCCCCTGATTGCTCGGATGGGCGTAATAGGCGTCGCCGCGCTCGCCGCCATGGCCGCGATAGGTCGCCATTCCCGCCTGGATGTTGCGAAATGCCATGTTCGTCCTCCCTCCGATTGACGGCGGCTCTCTTCGCACCGAACCCGCCGAAACGCAAGGTGAATTCGGACGCTCTGAGCGCTATACCGTGACCGGTGAATGAACAGATTGATTTGAAGGGCGAACGGATCGTTGCTCGATCACTCACCGTCCAAGCACAGCTCGGTGATCGAACCCGGAGAAACGTCTATCTCTTTGCGGGTTTTCTAGGCATTTACGGACTGAAACTTGTGCCCCATGCGTGCTCAAAGGAACGCAGGGGCACCGAACTCCAGCCTATCTCAGTTCTCGAAACTGAGAGCTCTGAGCCAAAGGGATAGAACTGCCAGACACCATCGGTTGGCCTTTGGCCTATCCCGGGTTCGCTATAATCACAAACCCCTTGAGGAAAGATCGCCTTGAGCTGCGCATTTTCCGAGGCGGTTAACTTCACCTTATAGCTCTGGTGGTCGATCGGCATGAGGCGGCATTTCAACACGTTGTTTTCCAACGGCTCGCCGGCGACCATCCGAGGCGTCGAGAACGCCGGGTAGAGCATGTTGCACGTCGTATTGCCCTGATAGACCTGCAGTTGGGCAATCTTCACGGTTCCCTTGTTGGTGAAGCACGCATCGACGAGGTCACTTGGCTTCGCATGCTCGATGTCCCGCGTGCTCGGTGGCCGCGACCCATTGGTCGACAAAGTTGTCAGCCACTCGTCCATTTGCGTAAGGGCGTGGCTCAAGACCGGGCTGGTGTCGCTGAACAAGCCATTTCCGGTTGCTCGAGCCTCCGTCCTCGATCAGCATGACCTGATTGTCGAAGTTCCCATTAACGTCCACCAGTCGCTGGCGCATCGAGAAGAGTGGAAGCGCGAGTGGACTTCGTTGCCATTCTCAGGCTGGTCGACATAGCCCCGGTAGTCGATGAACGGGGTATGTTTCAAGCCCAAACCAGTATAGGTGATGCGTCCGCTATCGTAGGCGGCGGCGATGGCGGCCGGATCTCCCACTGTGCGGGTGGCGACGTAGTTGCCGTCGTTGTCATAGCCGCCAATGTTTTGGTTGAGGTCCAAAAACTGCTGTTTGCTGATCGCGCCTGCGTTGAGGGCTTCTAGACCGTACTGGACGCCGACGGTGTCAAGCGCCCGCCGCGCGAAGCCGGTTGCCGGGTCGCGCCCAAAGACATTCACTAAATGATCATAGACATCACAGCGAACGCCGGTCGGGTTGGTCTTCGCATCATACTGGGTGCTTTTGGGAATGATGGCATTGCACGAACCACCCTGCGCCTTGACCCGGACCGCGTTCGGGGCGCCAATGGTGGTTAGCGTAGTCACCGTCGGATAACCCGTAGCAGCCTCGATCTGCGCGTTGGACCACGTCAAGCTGGTCCCGGTCGTCAGGTAATGCTCGAACAGGTCGGCATCGGTAATGTTGTTGACCATCGCCGCCGTCAGTTCGGGGAAAGAGCATCCCATAACGAGGCCGTCGAGGAGACCGGGGTATTCGTCGGCGATCGGATGACTTGCCTCTGTGCCGCCAGAACAGCCGTATCCAATCGTGAATGCGACCGGCCCAAAGTTCTCGATAAAGCGCGCTCTCGTCATTGCCAAAGTCTCGGCGGCGAGCAGATCCTGGCAGTTGTTGCCGTAGACGTTCAGGGACGAGGCCGCGATGCCGTATCCCTGGCGCAGCATCAGGTCTTCCAGGATTCCACCGTTTCCAAGGCTCGCCCCCTGAATGTACCAGCCGCCGACGCAGCCGCCGCCGAGCGTATAGACCAAACGATGGTTCCAGGCGGCGGGAGGATTGAATGGGGTGGGCGGGCCTTCCTTGGTCGGATCGTGCAGCACGGCGGTCTCGTAGATACCCCGGTTGATGGTGCCGGTCTCGACGCGCACGATGTAAGGGACAGTCTTACCTTGACTGGTCGTCGTCGTCGCAAGATCGACCGGATAACTCGTGAGGCTCGGTAGCGGTGCGAAAGTGCCACCGGTGGTTCGATAAACGTAGTCGACGCGGGTATTGATAGAACAATCCGGGTCAAGTGCCGGCCCCAGGGTCTGCGTCGAAGCCGGCAGCTTGAAGAGCTGCGTCATGCAATAGAACGGCTCTTCGTGCGGACCCGAGAAAATGGGGCCGGTAATCGGATAGTTCGTCAAAATCAAATGCGCTGAAAGATACGGCTGGTTATGCTTATCTACCGCTTTCGCAATTAGGTTGTTCCTGCCGATACCCAGCCCTTGCACCAATCCGAGCAGCGAATGGCCGCCGGCTTCAGGCTGAAATGCGTTTGTGACGTCTTGGCCATTCAGAAAGACGGCCACGTCATTAACAGCCACTTTTCCCGATGCGTTGATGCGGATCAATACAGCACCGCCGCTGACTATATCCGGCCGCGACGAAAGTGCGGTAATATCCAGGCCCTGATTAGACCCGCCTTTGTCACTATGGATGTTCCGCTTACCACCCCTACTGTTAATAAGATGAAAATAGCGGTTAATATCCACGGCAGACGCCGGGCTCGATTTTGCATCGTTTCCTCCATTTGATTTCACGGCGTCAATAGACGCCGTTGCTCCTCAATGGGAGAGCGGTTTGCACTGGGATTTTACCTTGCTGTAGCGATTGTAAATTATTAAGGTTAATATGTGTCAAGCGAAGCTCGCGACATATCAGCCTTGTTAACATTACATGGCTTTAATCCTCAGATACTGAGCATGCACATGTTCAGATTATTTTAAGCTTACGGCGTTCAGTTATTTTGATGCGCAATTCTATCAATCTCTCAAATACGCAACCGATCCGCTGTCGACCGGACCGCGACGGTATCGCCCGGCAGCGTCTGCGATTATCGCCGCTTGACATTTTCGGCGCAGTTATGACGCTGCGAGCCGGCCTTGGTCGGGGAGAAAGCGGGATGAACAGCGCCTTGGACGGGCTGCGGGTGATCGATTTCACGACGACGATCGCCGGCCCGCATTGCGGCCGCCTGTTGGCCGATCTTGGCGCCGAGGTGATCAAGATCGAGGCGCCGGACGGCGACATGATGCGTACCCGCCCGCCGCTGCGCAATGGTGCCAGCACCAGTTTCGGCCAGTTGAACGCCGGCAAGAAAAGCATCGTCCTCGATCTGAAATCGGCCGGCGGGTCGGAGGCGGCACGGCGTCTGGTGGCCAGCGCCGATGTCGTCATCGAAAATTTCCGGCCCGGCGTGATGCGGCGCTTTGGCCTTGATTACCCGGCGCTGAAGGAGGTCAAGCCCGATCTCGTCTATTGCGCGATCTCCGGATATGGCCAGACCGGGCCTTCGGCTGCATTGCCGGCCTATGCGCCGGTCATTCATGCCGCCTCGGGCTATGATCTGGCGCAGATCGCGCATCAGGAAGAGCCGCGCCGGCCCGATTACTGCGGCATCTTTATCGCCGACGTGGTGAGCGGCACCTACGCCTTCGGCGCGATCATGACCGCGCTCTATCAGCGGCAGCTGACCGGCGAGGGCCAGATGATCGACGTGTCGATGTTGGAAAGCATGCTGACCTTGACCCTCAGCGAAATCCAGGCGGCGCAGTTTGACGTAGCGCCGCCGGGACGGCCGATCTTCGGCCCGATCGCCACCAAGGACGGCTACATCATGTTGGCGATTGCCAGCGAGCGGACTTTTCAGAACCTCGCTGTGGGCAGCGGCCACTCGGGCTGGATCACCGATCCGCGCTTTGCCCAATATGCCGACCGGCGGCGTCATTGGGGCGATCTGGTCGACGAGTTGGAGCTGTGGTCGAAGACGCTGACGACCGCGGAGGTCCAGGCGATCTTCGATCGGCACGGCGTCCCGTCCTCGCCCTACCGCACGGTAAGGGAGGCGATGTCCGATCCGCAGCTCGCCCACCGCAACGCCTTCGCCGAAATCGCCGACGCGGGCGGCAGTTTCCTCGCGCTGAACCCGCCGTTCCGGCTTTCAGCCGGGCCGACCGCCGCCAAGCCGTTTGCCGCCGCACTCGGCGAGCACACCGAAGAAGTGCTGACGCAACTTGGCTACACGGCACGCGAGATCCAAGCCTTGCGCGGCTGACCTGCGCCTGCCTGGGGTAAAGCGCACTCCACCCGGCAATCGATTACCGGCGTCTCAGCAGCGCTTCACGGGTGACGGTGACCATACCGTCGGCGGACAATCGCACCTGGTTCACCGTCTGCGCCAGGCCCGGCGAGCCCGAGTAATAGGCCGGCACGGCGCCGTTGCCGACCCGAGACGCCCGGTCCCAGTGCCCAAGCGCCAGATAGTCGGCCGCGGTTGCATCGATCTCCTCGTCACCGAACACCCAAGACGGACGCAGCGGGTTGGCGCGCGTCTCGGGCGGCTCGTAATGCCCGTGGCCGACCGCGACTTGCCAGCGCGTCGTGCGCCGCCGTGGCCCGCGCAACGGCGGCATGTCGAAATAATCGCGGTGGGCATGCCCCCAGATCTCGAGGTCGTGCGCCGGGAAATGCACGGCCTCGTCATGGGTGACGCCGAGAACGACGAGATTGGGGATCTGCGCGAACCCGCCGCGGACATAGACCGAATCCGGCATCGCCGGGTCATGGTTTCCCGGCAGGATCACGACCGGCATGCCGGCATCGGCCAGCAGCGCGTCCGACCCGATCGATGATCGCGGCGCCAAGCTGATTGGTTTCGAAGGTGTCGCCGGCCAGCAGAGCAATATCTGCGTTCAGCGATCTCGCGGTTTCCAGCACTGCTCGCAGGCCCGCCGTTCCGTCTCGATCATCGGAGGCTGCGGCCCGACCCTCGTCGACATGGATATCGGAGCTGTGGACGAGTACGGTTTCGCCCGCTTCGCGGATCGGCTTCATCGTCCAAATACTCGGCTGTTCAGTATCGGCGGTTATTTCTGCGGGCCGTAAAAGATGACCCACGCCGCAAAGTCGTCCGAAAAGTCTTCGAAGCGATGCGTGGCGTGCGCGGCGGCAAAAAGTAGATCGCCGGTCTTGCACGGCGTCGATGCGTCTTCGACGCGAAAATGGCCGGTACCTGACGCGACGATATACAACTCGTCGCGGTCATGCGGCGTCTGCGGGTCATGGCCTTTCGGCGCGTAGAGGCGAACTTCGAGATCGCCGTCGCGAAACACCTCGGCCGAACGCCGCCCCGATGGCAGCGGCATCGCGAGCGCCGCGGCAAGCGACAGCGGCGGCGGCGAACCCTGCATTACTCGTCCTCGCTCTGCGCCAGCCCGCCCAAGATCTCGGGCAACGCACCGCCCTCGACCCAATGGCGCAGTCCGTCGAGCAAGGGAATCCCCGGCTTCAGCCGCTCGTCGGCGATGGCAGCGCCGACGCGCGCCTCGATCGGAATGACCCCGGCCCAGCAGTCGAGCGCATAATCCTCCTCGTCGTCGACTGGGCCTCCGGTGCGGACCTTCGCCGAGACCTCGTCGATGACCATGCTCATCAATGTCGTGGCCTTCAGCTCCTGCGGCAGGATCGGCCGAATCTGCCTGTTGCGGCCGGGATAAAGCCGCTCGACAAAGGCGTTGAGCCCGGCCGTCTTGATCGCGTCATCGGCGACGATCGCCGCGGTGCCGAAGGCCATGACCGCGCGATAATTGAGCGAATGGTGAAATCCGGAACGGGCTACGACCAGACCGTCGACATGGCTGACGGTAACGCAGACCGGGATCCCCGCCGATTGATTGCGCAGCATCCGGCTCGCCGATGAGCCGTGCCAGTAGAGCCGCTCGCCTTCGCGCCAGAACAGGGTCGGCGTGACATAGGGCAGGCCGTCGATCACGTACCCGACATGGCACAACAGGGCGGAGTCGAGGATGGCGTACACCGTCTTGCGATCATAACGGCCGCGCTCGTGCATCCGCCGAACGCGCGTACGAGCGGTCGGCACGAAATCGGGCGGGGTCGCGCTGTCGGGCATTGATCGGTGGCTCCGAAAACGAGCTGGATTACCGACAATACCGGACCGATTGGCAGGATCGAAGCGCCAATATTAAATGCGGCTACGGCCGGACTGCGCGGGCGACCCTGCCGTTCGCCTCACCGCCACGCCGCGGACGCGCAGCAACCCGATGGCCGTCAGCGCAACTGCCAACAGCATTAAGGATGCGGGTTCGGGGATAGCGTCGATGACCACGAGGCTTACCAGATTGGAGACGTAGCGCCCGCCGCGGGAATCGCCCGGCACGACGACCCGGGCAAACCCGTCGCTGCCGAGAAACGGGTTTCCCATTTCGTCATAAGCGATCATGTCGGGCGAGATCGTGCTCCCACCAAACATCGGGTCGAGCTCGCCCATCGAGAAGATCGCCGAGTAGCCGTCGCTGCCCGTCGCCTCGACGTAGTAGTTCAAGATGTCGTTCTTGACCGCCGGGTTGGTCACGATCCCGGCATCGGTCAGCAGGGTCCACAACGACACCCCGGTAAAGGTCGCCGTCACCGATGTCCCGCTGGCAAGATAGGTCACCGTCTGGGTTGTCGCCGGCAATCCCTCGAGCGTGGAAAGGGTGTAGCTGCCAGGAGTTTTCACGGCGCCCGACAACGAGAACTGGCTCGTCACGCCGCCGCCTTCCGACTGCCGCACCGGTGCGGTGCCGACCCGCAGATTGTCGAGGTTCGACACATAGCGTCCGCCGAAATTATCCTTGGCGGCGACGATCCGCGCGAACCCGGTCGAGCCGAGCGGCGCCGGCGGCGCCCCTTCCTGATTGGCGACCAGAACTTGCGGATTGCTGCCGCCGAAATTGGGGTTGAGCTCGCCCATCGAAAACACGGCGCTGTAGCCGTCGCTGCCGGTGGCGACGACATACTGGAGCAGCACGCCGTTCTTTACCGGTGGGGGCGGGCTTTGCAACCCGACGGTATTCAGCAACGACCACAAGGTCGGGCCGGTAAAGGTGCCGGTCTGTGGGCCGCCGCCGGTCTGATAGGTGACCGTCTCGGTTGTCGGCGGCAGCGCCGACAAAGTCGAATTGTTGTAGTTCGCCGGCGCAGTGACATCGCCGGTCACGGTGAATTGGGTCGTGACCGGGGCCGCGGCGGCGTTCCACCCACAAATCGTGAGAAGAGCCACTCCGGCAAGACCGGCGCACCAGGTCAAACGCATCGCTTTCATCGTGCCCCCGCTCGAAAATGTTCGGCCGAGCCTTGACCCTCGGACCATCGAGATATCTGGACGAATATACCGGAGCGGAATTCGCAACGCCACTGGCAGTTTACGCAGAGCTACCATGGCATTGCGGGTTAGCGCTTGACGCCGGATGCGGGCGGCTTCTATCGTTTCGATATATACATGCATATACAGCGATTTCTGCCTCTACCCGCTTTGCGTGTTTATTCGCGGTGCGGGGAGATGGACCTGCCGCTGCTGTGTGATTTAGCTACGGAGGAACGCCAATGCGCGTCATGAAGCGATGCGATCTCGCGGCCATTGCGCTGGTCCTAATGTCCGTGGCTGCCCCGATCCGGGCGGCATGGGCCGACGATGTCGTGGTGTTCGCCGCGGCCAGCCTGAAGAACGCGCTCGACGACGCGGCCGGCGCATTTAAGAGCGTAGGCGGGGCGCCGGCCAAGATCTCCTACGCGGCGAGTTCGGCGCTGGCCAAGCAGATCGAGAGCGGCGCTCCGGCGGATATCTTCATCTCGGCCGATCTCGCCTGGATGGATTATTTGCAAAAGCGCAACCTGATCCAGCCGGCGACGCGCAGAAACCTGCTCGGCAACCGGCTCGTGCTGGTCGCCCCGGCGGACAGCAACTTGACAGTCGACATCAAGCCCGGCTTCGACCTGGTCGGCCTGCTGAACGGCGGACGCCTGGCGATGGCCGATCCGGCCAGTGTCCCAGCCGGCAAATACGGCAAGGCGGCGCTCGAAAAGCTGGGGATATGGAATGCGGTGCAGCCGCATGTCGCCGGCGCCGAAAACGTGCGCGCCGCGTTGCTCTATGTCGACCGCAAGGAGACGCCGCTCGGCATCGTCTACGCCACCGATGCGGCGTCCGATCCCAAGGTCAAAATCGTCGGGGTGTTTCCCGAGGATACCCACCCGCCGATCATCTACCCGGCCGCCTTGACCGCAGGCAGCAAAAACCCCGACGCGGCGAAACTCCTCGCATTCCTGGAATTGGCGGCGGCGCGGCCGGCATTCGAAAAACAGGGTTTCACCGTGCTCGGCGAGGCCAAATAGCGCCGACCCGCTCGCGAGCGGCTGCTCACTCCCCCATCTGCAGCAGCGCACCGCGACGCCGGGCGTCGTGAAAGGCCCAGAAAAAGGCGGCCATGCCCAGCGCCAGCCAGACGATGTCGAGCGCCGCCGCGGTCAGCAGGTAATCGGCCCGGAAGACATGCTGAAACAGCACCGCGCGCATCCCCTCGAAGACGTAAGTCGAGGGCAGCGCCCAGGCCAAATGCTGCAGCCAACCGGGCAGGATCGACACCGGGTAATACACGGCGCTGACCGGCGACAAGGTGAAGACGGCGAGCCACGCCAGGCTCTCCGCTCCCATGCCGTGACGCAGGATCATTCCGCAGATCGCCAGGCCGAGCGCCCAACCCATGACCAGCAGCACCGGAAAAAATGCGACCAGCGGCAGCCCCAGCGAAAAGATCGAATAGTGGTAGAGCAAGATCGCCACGAAGGCCGCCGGCAGGACGCCGATCAACACCCGGATCAGGCTCATCGCCAACAGCGACGCGACCCATTCGGAAGGACGCAGCGGCGTGACGAACAGGTGCCCGAGGTTTCGCGCCCACATTTCCTCGAGAAACGAGATCGACAGGCCGAGCTGGCCGCGGAACAGCACGTCCCACAGCATGACCGCGGCGAGCAGCACGCCAAAGGCGCGGAACACGTAGTTGCTGTTGACGTAGAGAAATTGGCTCATGAACCCCCAGATCAGGATCTGCAGGGTGGGCCAGTACAACAGCTCCAGGGTGCGCGGCCACGAGCTGCGCAGCAGGTACAGATAGCGCAGCAGCATCGCCCAGATGCGCCCCGGCGAAAAACCGGAGACGGCGCGGCCATACCGGCTCACACCACCGGCTCCAGCTCGGCGGCGGGCCGGCGCACGATGTGCAGGAACACCTCTTCGAGGTTGGCGCGGCCGTAGCGCTCGATCAACGCCTGCGGGCTGCCGCGGTCGACGATCTTGCCGGCCTTCATCATCAGGACGTCGGAACACAGCCGCTCGACCTCGGCCATGTTGTGCGACGCCATCAGGATGGTAGCCCCGGCGCGGCCGCGCCAGCCTTCGAGATAGCTGCGCACCCAGTCCCCGGTATCGGGATCGAGCGAGGCCGTCGGCTCGTCGAGCAGCAGCAGCTCGGGCTCGTTCAGCAGCGCCTTCGCCAGTGCAACTCTGGTCTTCTGCCCAGCCGACAATTTGCCGGCCGGGCGGTCGAGAAACGCACCGATCTGCAAGTCGGAGGCCAGGCGCTCGATGCGCTCGCGACGCCGCTTCAGGCCGTAGAGCCGGGCGTAGATCAGCAAATTCTGGCGCACCGTCAGCCGATGCGGCAGATCGACAAACGGCGAAGAGAAGTTCATCCGCGACAAAACCTGATAGCGCTGACGCAGGATGTCCTCGCCGAGGACCCGCACCTTGCCCGCGGTCGGCAACAACAGGCCCAGCAGGATCGACAATGTCGTCGTCTTGCCGGCGCCGTTGCCCCCGAGCAACGCGGTGGTCGTGCCGGCGGCAACGGTAAAGCTGATCCCGTCGACCGCTACCGCGGATGGATAGCGCTTGACCAGATTCTCGACGTATATAGCAGGCGCGGGCATCGCCCCTATATGGCGCGTCAGCGCCTTGTCAGCCAGCACGGAGCTTGGACGAGGTCACGAGCCAACCGGGCTGTCTGCCGCGCCGCCGGACGCGGAAAGACAGAGAACGCTGTCGTGACCGATACCCCTTCAACCGCCGTGAGCGAGCCCGCCGCCGGCTCGGGCCGGATCAGCCTGCGCACCTTGGTTCCGATCCGCTGGGTGGCGATCGCCGGCCAATCGTTGGCGATCCTGATCGTCCATTACGGGCTTGGCTTTCATCTCCCGCTGATGACCGCCCTGTCGGTCGTCGCCGGCTCGGTGCTGCTCAATCTTGCGCTTATCGTCTATCGCCAGTCGGAGCGGCGGCTTGGCGAGCGTTACGCCGCGCTGTGCCTCGGCTACGACATTCTGCAGCTCGCCATCCTGCTCTATCTTACGGGTGGGCTGCAGAACCCGTTCTCGATCCTGATCCTGGCGCCGGTGACGGTGGCGGCGACGATCCTGTCGCGGCGCCCGGTCATCGCCCTGTCGATCTTCGCCATTGCCGCGATCAGCGTATTGGCGTTGTGGCATCTGCCATTGCCGTGGCGCACCGATCCCGGACCGCTGGTGTTTCCCCCGGAACTGGTGGTCGGGATCTGGTCGGCGCTGGTATTGGCGACGGTGTTCATCGGCGGCTACACCTGGAGCGTGGCGCAGGATGCGCGCCGGCTGCGCGATGCGGTGGCGGCAACCCAGCTGGCGCTGGCCCGCGAGCAGCGCGTCTCGGCGGTCGGCGCGCTCGCCGCCGCCGCCGCGCACGAGCTCGGCAGCCCGCTCGCGACAATCGCGGTCGTCGCCAAGGAGCTGGCGCACGAGCTGCCGCCGGAGAGCCCGCTCGCCGAGGATGCCGCCTTGCTGCTGAGCCAGTCGGAGCGTTGCCGCCATATCCTCGCCGAGCTTTCGCAGCGGCCGGAAGAGGATGGCGGTTCCCCCTATACGCGGCTGCCGGTCTCGGCCTTGGTCGAGGCCGCCGTGACCCCGCGTCAAGAGCGGGGGATCAGGCTGATCTTCGCCACGGCCGGCGCGCCGGCCGAAGACGAGCCGCAGGTCCGCCGCAGCCCGGAGATCCTGCATGGGCTCAACAACCTGGTACAGAATGCGGTCCAGTTCGCGCGCCGCGAGGTTACCGTCACCACGTTCTGGGACCCGGCGACGGTTACGGTCGAGATCAGCGATGACGGGCCGGGATTTCCGCTTCATCTGATGACCCGGCTCGGCGAGCCCTACCTGTCGACGCGTGCCGGCGCCGCCGACCATATGGGGCTCGGCATCTTCATCGCGCAGAGCCTGCTCGAGCGCAGCGGTGCCAGGCTCGACTTCGAAAATCTCGAAGAAGGCGGCGCCCATGTTGCGATTTCCTGGAACCGTGCCAATCTGGAAACGTCGGACAAGCTCCGTCAACCCGCGGCGTCGGCGCATGAGCATCGCTAGCCGGACGTCCGGCCGCGGCAGGCGCCAGAGGCGAGGATCATGAACGCAACCGACCGCACGACCCGCTCCGCATCCGCAGACGGGCCCGCCGCCGCTCTGCGCGGGCTTCCCGAGGGCGAGCGCACCCTGCTGATCGTCGATGACGACGCACCGCTATGCCAGCGTCTGGCGCGGGCGATGGAACGGCGCGGCTTCGTCGTCGCCACCGCCGACAGTGTCGCCGGCGGGATCGCCCAGGCGAGCGAGCGGCCGCCAGCCTTCGCCGTCGTCGATATGCGGCTCGGCGACGGGCGCGGGCTCGAAGTCGTCAGCGCCATGCGCAAGGCCCGCCCGGCCGCCCGCATCGTCATGCTGACCGGCTACGGCAACATCGCGACCGCGGTCGCCGCGGTCAAGGCCGGGGCGATCGACTATCTGCCCAAGCCGGCCGACGCCGACGCGGTCGAACGCGCGTTGCTCGCCCAGGAGGACGGCGCCCCCGAGCCGCCGGAGGATCCGATGTCGGCAGACCGGGTGCGCTGGGAGCACATCCAGCGCGTCTTCGAATTGTGCGAACGCAACGTGTCGGAAACCGCCCGCCGCCTCAAGATGCACCGCCGCACCTTGCAGCGCATCCTCTCAAAACACGCCCCGCGAAATTAACCCGGACGATCGGCTAACCCAGTGGGCGGGGCGGCGGTCACGAACTCGGGCGGATTTCGGCGATGTCCTGGGCAAAGATCATCTCTTCGCTGCCGACCACCGACGGATTGTCCGGCGAGGACAGATAGCGGGCGAACACCCAGACCCCATCCAGCGGGTTCGACACCACCTCGGCCACGGCGCCGTCGACCAAGGTGATCTGCGTCCCCGGAGTCAGCAGCCGGGTGTTGACTATCTCGCTCATTCGGCCGCCGCACGCGCGGGGTGCCGCCAGGTGGCCAGTTCGTCCCAGCTGTCGGCTTCCATAAATTCGGCCCAGCGGCGGTACAGGTTCCTCAGATTGTGCTCGCTCGACTTGGCCTCGGTGATGTCCATCACCGTGCCGGGGATATGCAACCCCTGCCATTCGTAATTGGCGATCTCGTGTCCCTGGCCCTGCTCGTAGCTGTAGGGATGGCGCCGGGCGATGACCCCGCGGCTCGCGGCATGGGCATAGTTCCAGTTTTCCATGTCGTCCTGCTCGGTCATGCCGGCCGGACCTGAGTAGCGGATATAGTAATCGCGCAGGAAGTCCTTGACCTCCTGCGGCGCAGCCTTGTCGACAAAATACCAGCGCCAGACCTCGGTCTGGTGCGCGCCGCGCGGGTGCCACACCGCGATCGTGCGCGGCTGGCGCGGATGGAGCGCGATATTGGGGAACACCTCGCCGGGGCTGCCGATGACCCTCCCCCACTCGCCCTTGCGCCCGCGCCTGACCGCTTCGCAACTTGCGAAATATTCGGAGACGATCGGCGAATGGCTATAGGCCGGCGGGGTCGGCTGGCCCGCCGGCAGCACATAAACGCCGGTCTGATGTCCGCGCTCGTAAAACGACACCTGCAGCCGGCGCGCCATCAGCCGCTCCTGCATGTCGCGGCGCCCGCTGCCGCCCGACGGCCCGATGCCGACCAGATCGACCGAGCGGTGGCTGATGTTGTGGTAGCTGTCGCCGCAGAAGTTTTCGGCCGGGAATTTCCAGTTGCACGGGATCAGCCATTTCTGGACGCCGCCGAGGACTTCGACGCCACTCTCGCCGCCTTCCCAGGTTTCCAAGGTCAGGTCGAGATAGCGCGTGAAATCGCCGAGATACTCGGTGAAGGACGGCGCCGCCGGGTCCCAATTCGCCCAAATCGCGCCCTTGTAGTTGGCACAGCTGCGCGACCTCGACCAGGCCCCACTGCGCGCGGTCGAGCTGGTCGAGTGATAGGCCTCGCGAAAATACGGCACGCCGACGAGCTTGCCGTCGGTGCCGTAGCTCCAGCCGTGATAGGGGCAGGTGAAGACCGGGGTGTTGCCTTCGTCGTAGCGGCACACCTTCATGCCGCGATGCCGGCACGAATTCAGAAAGACGTGGATCTCGCCGGCGCGGTCGCGGCACAGGATCACCAACTCCTCGCCCATGCCGGAGACGAAGAAATCGCCGGGGTTCGGGATCTGGCTCTCATGCCCGACAAACAGCCAGGCGCGGGAAAACAGGCGCTCCTGCTCCTCCCGGTAGATCTCCTCGTTGACAAAGATCTCGCGGCTGATCTGCCCTTTGCCCAGATCGACGAGACCCGTGCGATACCCCGATCCCGCTGCCGTCATCGCCGCCGCCCTCGCATCCCGTTCCCGGGCATGTTATGGCCGCCGCCCGGCCGGCGCCAGCCGCACGCGTAGGTCCGTTGCGCAGCGCTTAATTCCTCGCGACTTTCGCACCAGAGCGCGGTCGCTGGCTCTCGCCGCATCACGGGCTGCGCGCCGGCGATTTCGGCAAGGAATTACCCGGTTTGATGACCGGCACCCGCGCGCCGACGAGGTCCTAAAAGAAAGACCCCGACTGACGCGGAAGGGCAACTCTCCCCTTATCGCGGGTGCCTGATCCTTTACTCGCCCGAGGCCCCGAACAGGTCCCTGTGGAGCGCTTTGAAATTGTCGGTAAAGCGCAGGACCTGAAAACCGTTACCATCGCTTACCGTCCAGATCTCCAACTCAGTGCCCTTGCCCTTGCCATAGCCGTTGCGATGGTCGGGAATGACCTTTTGAAACCGCGGGTAACCCGCTATCCGATCGACGGTCAGATCGACGCCCGGCGACCAGCTACCCGATCCGGGAAGGAAAGCCGTACGCGGAGCCGGCGGCTTGTAGTAGGCGATCTCTTTAGCGTGGAGTAGGTCGCGAATGTCGAAAACGCGCAAACCTGCGTTATGGAACGTGCAGGCAAGCATTGTCGGATTGTCGGCACGGTTCGCTACACATCTTTCGACGCTGTACTCGGGGGCTCCGGCACCGACATCGGGGGGATCGTTGACCAGCTTCAGGCAATTCGCGGGTTCACTCACTTGCAGCATCAGTTTGGCGACGATCCTTGGGTTCTTCTCATTGGTGATGTCGATTACGTTCGGATAACCAAACGGCGACGCCCCCCGGGCACACGCGGCGGGAAGACCCCCGACACCGCCCGCTCCGCCGGACTCGTCGGTACTGATGATGTAGGTGCGCCCGTCGACATGGATCGGGTACATGTCCTCGGCCTGCCCCTGGTCGCTCCAGAAGACCTTGCTGACGATCCGGATCTGCGGATTGGGGCGACGAAACTGATAGTCGCTGACGTCGTCGATCACCAATCCGTCCGGACCGATCGAGGAGCCGGTGTTGCCGAACAATCCGGGCTGCCCCGCATAGAGTCGGGTGCCGGCCGCGTTCGTCCACATGCCGTGGGGCCTGCCGTCGCCCAGGAACTGCCAGGGCGGGAGTTCCTGCGGGTTGGACGGATCGTCGAGCGCCACGACGTATACGAAGCCGCCGATGCCTCGATTATTCTGGCCGACATAGTAGGTCAGACCGTCCTGAGCGAAGTTGCCCATATGCGCCTGACTGCCCGAGAGAGTGATGCTCGCCAGTCGTGACGGGTGGAGGCAGTCTTTGGACAGATCATAATCGGCAAAGTTCGGCCCGTTGTTTTGGGCTGCCGCAAGAAGTTTGCGCCCCACATGCGCCCTCAGCGTCTCATGTGGATTCAGCATCGAGGGAGTGTCGTTTATGTATGTGCTCGCCGTCGGATCCTCGGGATCCGAGACATCGACCACCACGACGCCAAGATGCTGCTGCAGTGGATTGTCATTCGTTGCAAAGTAGGCGCACCGGTCGAAATAGGCCGGTCCGTTCTGCGAGACTGATCCCTCGCCTTGGAACTGGGACACGAGTTCCAGGTTGCAGTTGTAAGCGCGTTCGGAATCGCCGCTAGACCGTTCCTGCGGCGTGGTCTGCCCTTGCAATCCGCTTTCAGTGTGGTCTCCGCGGCCACACTTGGCTTGGGGCACCGATCCGGCTAAGGCCACTGAGGCGGTCAGCAACAGACCCAGCAACGCGACGGTTGCTATTACGAGTGCTTTGGCTGGTTCTTGTTTGAACACGTTTCCCCCATTGGTAGCGTTTATGGGCAGGGCGCCACTCGCTCGCAACGCGATGCCTGCCCGCCAATTCGGCATTAATTCGGACCTTGCGTCAAGCTTACGAGCGATTTATTTCGCGCGCTTTTATCTCGCAGGTTGGCCAGGCCAATGGCCGGGAACTCGCTTGCCATTAGCGTAAACCGTCGGGAACCGGGCAAGCGTAATGCGGGTGTGGGCGGCCCGTGGTGCGAGTGGTGCAGGCATGGTATTTGTGCCTCAACTCGCTGCGGCCCAACGTGTCAGAATCGGCGAGATATAACGCATTCTCAAAAAGACGCCGTCGAACAGAGGAGCAAACCTGCGATGACCCAGCTGTATCTCCAGCGCTTTGAATATCGCGCCGCGACAAAGTCCGAATTCGACCAGGCGTGGGCGGTCGCGCTTCAGACCTTTGCAAAAACCGGCAATTGGGGCGGTGCGGAGTCCGGTGTCCGGCATGTCAAAAGCTACGGGACCGCTTGGGGCGGTTACGTCCTGATCGAAGTTGACGACGCCGACGCCTTTGGCCGTTACCAGATCCACCACGCGATGAATTATGGTCACATGGCTGACATTACCTTTGAACCGCTATTCGACCTCGATGCCGCCCTCTCGCAACGCGCCAGCCAATCGGGGCGTTAGTCTGGCCGCAATTCAGCCCTGATCGAGGTAGAGCGGCGGCACCCGCAGCGCTATAACCCGGCGCGAAGCGCCCTGCCGGAGGATGCGATGCGGAGCATCTTGGCAATTGCCGCAGCGCGTAGCGCGTAAGATGGGCTAAGCGGCAGCGAAGCCCATAGCGGTGTGGATCAGGCGGGTTACGCCTCCGGCTAACCCACCCTACACCCGTCCCTAGGTCAGGTCTTGACGGTCGAGGCGTTGTAGATCTCGTCGATCGACGAGGCGAGGGCCCGTTCGAACTCTGCGTCGCTCTGGCTGACCCGCAAGTCCTGGACCAGCGCCCGCGAGAAGCTGGCGATCATGCCGTGGTTGGCGGCCAGTCTTTTACAGGCGTCCTCGCGGCTATAGCCGCCCGACAGCGCCACGACCCGGGCGCAGCGCGGATGGTCGATCAGCGGCTTATAGAGATCGGCGACGTCGGGCAGGGTCACCTTGAACATGAACTGGCGGTTCGCCGGCAACGCGTCGGTCCGCTTTTTGAGCTCCTCGAACAGGATGGCTTCCGCCCCCTTCTTGTCCGGGCTCTTGATCGACACCTCGGGTTCGAGGATCGGCATCAAGCCATGCCGGGCGATCTGCTCGCCGAACTCGAACTGCTGGGCCGCGATCGCGGCGATCCCGTCCCTGTTGGCGAGGTTGATGACCGAGCGCATCTTGGTACCGAAAACGCCGGCCTTGACGGCGCGCTCGCACAATTGGTCGAGTTGCGGCATCGGCCGCATCAGCTGCACGCCGTCCTTCTCCGCTTCGAGGCCGCGGTCGACTTTGACGAATGGGACTACTCCGCGCTCTTCCCACAGATAGGCTGCCGAGGGTTTGCCGCGCACCTCGCCGTCCATCGTGCCTTCGAACAGGATGGCGCCGATGACCTTGTCGCCGGTAAAAGCCGCGGCAGTCATGATCCGCACCCGCATTTCGTGGATCAGCCGGAACATCTTCTGCTGATCGTCCTTGTACGCATCTTCAGGGATGCCGTAGAGGCGCAAGGCGCCTGGGGACGACCCGCCGCTCTGGTCGAGCGCGGCGATAAATCCGCCCTTCTTCGACATCTGCGCCAGCATCTTCTCATTGGCCATGGCCGTCTCTCCCAGGTGAGATCCAGACATACTAGCGGACATCGGCGGATCGCGCGAGACGCCCTGCGATCGGCACCGGCAGGGCTCGCCGCCCGGCCCGCCAATTTGCTCAGAAAAAGCCACGCTCAGAAAAAGCCACGCTCAGAAAAAGAAAGTCAGGTTCTTGGTCAACAACACGTTCTGATCGAGGATGATCTTGCGGCGGGCGATCTGCCAGCCCTCGCCGGCGCGGCGCAGCCGGTCTTCGCGCTTGCCGACCAGGATGTCGGTCTCGGTCTCGACCCGGTTGCGGTAAATCAGAAACCGGCATTTAACCGCGGCCTCGACCGCATCGGCGACCGAGGGGGTCGCCTCGAGCAATTGGACGTTCGAGACGATGTGGGTAATGCGCGAGACCGGTTCCTCGGCCCAGTGGATGCCGGTCATGATCTGCCGCACCCGGCGTTCCAGGGTCTCGCGGCCCTCGTCGAACCAGTTGATGTCGTGGTCGGCGCGGGTGAATTCGCGCTCCTGCTCGCCGACCTTGACGTTGCGCCGCATCGGCATCCAGTAGCGGATATCGTCGGCGATCAGCGCCAGCCAATCCTCGTAGCGCCGTTCGTCGAGCAGTTCCGCCTCGTTGTAGAGGAACTCCTCGACTTCCTGCTTCAGCAGCAGGCGGGCTAGCTGGTCGGATTGATCCGTCATCAATGCAGCCACCGTCCGCGAACGGAACTGTGCCGACATCCGAAATCCTATAAGCCAACCAGCACCCCGTGGCCGGGCTTGACCCGGCCATCCACGCATTCGACCGTTAAAGCAAGACGTGGATGCGCGGGTCGAGCCCGCGCACGGGGATTACATCAGGGCCCGCCGAGTCAGTCGGCGGTTATTGGGCGGCGACCGGCTGCGGTGCGGGCGGCTGCATCGAGGCAAACGCCTCGTCATTGTCCCACGGCCCGGGGAAGCGGCCGTTGCCGGTCTTCTCGCGGGTGAAGACGTTGTAATCGACCGGCCATTCGGCGCGGGGCATTTCGTAGAACACCTCGACGCCGTTGCCGTCGGGGTCGCGCATGTAGATGCCGAGCGAGATGCCGTGATCGGAGATGCGCTCGATCGCCTGGCCCTTTTCCTTGCAGCGGTGATAGAATTCTTTCAGGTCGTCGAGCGATTCGAGCCGCCAAGCCAGGTGGTTGAGCCCGACCTGTCCCTTGGGCTGCAGCGGCGCGTCCGGCCCCAATTGCATCAGCGCCACCTCATGCGACTGCTCGGTATCGGCCGACATGAAGGCGGCCCAGCCCGGCCGGTATTCGTAGGTATGCAGCCCCAAAAGGTCCTCGTACCATTTCTTCGAGCGCTCGGCGTCGCGCACGTACAGATTGACGTGCTGCAGATACATCGGCTTCTTCATCTTTGCCTCCTTCACAAATTGTCGTCGTCGCGCTCGAGGAATTCGAGAACGCGGTCCATGACTTCCTTTTTTGGGTAGATCGAGGCGAGCGCCCGCGCCCTGGTCAGCGGGTCGCTGGCAAAAAAGCGCTCGTACAATACCTGGCGGCTGCCAAAGGCATTGCCGGCCAGGTCCCAGGCGAGCCGGAACAATTTCACCCGTTCCTTCGCCGGGGTCGTGTCGGTCGCGAGGTACTGCTCGATGTCGGCCTTCAACGGGCCTTTGAAATCCGCCTCGCTCGGGGTCAGCATAAAGCTCGACGAACCCAGCAATTGCAGGATCTCGATCATCCGCGGATAGGCGGTCATGAACAGGTTGCGCGGGCTTTCCGCCATCAGCGGGTCGGGGCACATGACCCCCCATTCGTCGAGCTTGGCGTCGGCCTCGGCGGCGCGGATGCAGGCCCGGGTCAGCTGGGTCGTCAGCATCAATTCGCCAATCCGCTCTTCGACATGCGGCAGATGGCCGTTGCCCAGGGTCTGGGTCATCAGCAACGCCGTTCCCAGCACGAACTCGCATTTGGCGAGGTTCTTCGCCGCTCCCTGATGCGCCGAATGCACCGAGGAATGGGTCGCGTGGGCCGTCGCGTTGAGCCGGTCGACATCGCCCAGCAGAAACACCCGCTCCCACGGCACCAGCACGTCGTCGAAAAAGACGATGCAGTCCATTTCCTCGAAGCGCGAGCCGAGCGGCTGGTCGAAATGCGAGCGCCCCTGGTCAAAGCTGTCGCGGCACAGGAATTTGAGCCCGGGCGTGCCGCATGGGACCGCAAAACTGAGCGCGAACGGGCTGTGGCTTTCGGTGTGACGTCCCATGCGTGGCGAATAAACGCCGATCTCGTCAGCGAGCGGCCCCAAGGTGGCGAGGATACGGGCGCCTCGCACGACGATGCCGGCGTCAGTCTCGCGCACGACTTCGAGTGCCGTCCCCTCCTGCAGGTTGAACACGCCGGTAACCGTGCGGCTGCGCTGCAAGTTGATCAAGGAATGGGTCAGGGTCAGGTCGTTCTCGCGGATGTATTCGTAATAGCGGACCATGTTCTCGCCGAATTCCGGGCGCCCTGCGCGAAGAACTCGGATGCGCCCGCCCAGGCCGCGTAGGTCACGTTCATGAAATCCGGCGAGCGGCCCATCATGCCGCAAGTGGTCCGCGCCCAATTCAGCATCATCGCGCTGCGGCGTTCGAGGTCTTCGCGGGTGCGCGGGATGATGAAAGACAGCCCGACCCGCTCGCCCGAACTCGGCGAGACGTAAGTCATCGCGTCGCGCAGTTTCGGGTCGCATTGTTGGTCGTAAAGCGAGGCGATCGCCTGCGCACCACCTCTCAGCCCGGGATGGGTCGTGACGTCGCGCACCCGCTCGCCGCCGAGCCAGACCTCCCGCTCCTGCTCTCTGAGGCCCGCGAGGTATTGCTTTCCGGTACGCGCTGGCATCGGCAAACTCCCTGTCGAATAAAACAATACGCCAGCGCCGCGCGAAAGGCCAGATCCCGCCGGCCGGCGGAGGCGCGCCGGTCGACAGAGCGGGGCCGCTGCTGCAGGATGACCAGCAACTCAACCTGGGAAGGAAACCCGCAATGCCCGAGACGCCGACCTTTGGCCGCTATGCCGAGATCCCCTATGACCAGATGACGCCGGAACAACAGGACGGCTACCGCTCCTTGCTCGAGACCCGGGGTGCCCTGGGCGGGCCGAACAAGATCCTGGTGCACAACCCGAAGCTGGCCAAGGTGGCCGGTCCGTTCGGCGCCCATTTTCGCACCGGCTATTCGTTGAGCGAGCGCGAGCGCGAAATCGCGGTCGTGGTCATCAACAGCAAATGGCGTTCGGCCTACCCGACCAACGCGCATGAACGCGCCGCCAAGGCAGCCGGGCTTCCGGCCGACAAAGTCGAGGCGATGCTGTCGGGCCTGCCGACCTCGTTCTCCGACAAGCGCGAGCAGGTGGTCTATGAGATGGCGACCTGTCTCGCCAATTCGCGCTGGGTGGCCAAGGGGCTTTATGACCGCGCGGTCGAGGCGCTCGGCCATGTCGGCATCACCGATGTCATCTGCTTGATGGGCCATTACACCAGCGTGTCGATGGTCCTGGCCTTCTACGACGTCCCCGCCGGCGCCGAAGGCATCAAGCGCTAACGTCGCCACAAAGCGCGGTCTGCCTGCGGCCGGCGCCGGTCGACAGGGCGGCGCCGCTGTTGCAGGATGCGCCGCCAATTTACCTGGGGAAGGAAACCCGTTATGCCCGATACGCCGACTTTTGGCCGCTATGCCGAAATCCCCTATGACCAGATGACGCCGGAGCAGCAGGAAGGCTACCGGACCCTGATCGAGACCCGCGGCCGGCTCCCCGGCCCGAACAAGATCTATGTGCATAACCCCAAGCTCGCGAAAGTAATGGGGCCGCTCGGCGCCTATTTCCGCACCGGCTACTCGCTGAGCGAGCGCGAGCGCGAGATCGCGGTCGTCATCATCAACAGCAAGTTCCATTCCGCCTATCCGACCAACGCGCATGAGCGCGCCGGCAAGGCCGCCGGATTGCCGGCCGACAAGGTCGAGGCGCTGCTCTCGGGCTTGCCGACTTCGTTCTCTGACAAGCGCGAACAGGTCGTCTATGAGATGGCGACGTGCCTCGCCAATTCGCGCTGGGTCGCCAAGGGGCTTTACGACCGCGCAGTCGAGGCGCTCGGCCACGAAGGCATCACCGACGTGATCACCTTGATGGGCTTTTACAGCAGCGTATCGATGACCCTCGCTTTCTACGATGTTCCGGCCGGCGCCGAAGGCCTGCAGCGCTGAACAGACGGTCATTACGAAGAGCGTAGTGACGAAGCAGTCTTCTAACCCTCGGTATGAGATTGCTTCGCTGCGCCCACTATGACCTGCAGTAAAGACGAAACATCGAGGAGCTAAATCGTCATGCTGATTGTCGACGCACAGGTTCACATCTGGTCGGCCGGACCGCCGACCAACCCGTCGCACCGTCAGGTCAATTCCTATTCGGCCGAGGAGTGCGTCCGCGACATGGACGCGGCCGGCGTCAACGCCTGCCTGCTGCATCCGCCCGGCTGGGACCCGAATTCGGGCAAGATCTCCGAGGAGGCCGCAGCCAAGTACCCGAACCGCTTCGCGCATCCTCGGCAACTTCCCGCTCGACAAGCCGGAGAGCCGCTCCTTGATCGACGGCTGGAAGCGCCGGCCGGGCATGCTCGGGCTGCGCTACGCCTTCACCCAGCCGCACCAGGCGAACTGGATGACCGACGGCACGATGGACTGGCTGTGGCCGGCGGCTGAAAAGGCCGGGATCCCGATTGCGCTTGATGGCCTCGAACTATCTGCCGCAGGTCGGCCAGATCGCCGAGCGCCACCCCGGCCTCAAATTGCTGATCGACCATTACGCGCGGGTGCGCGACGGCAAGGACGACGCCGCGCACGGCAATCAGCCGGCGTTGCTGGCGCTGGCGAAACACCCGAATGTCGCGGTCAAATGCACCGGGGCGCCGGGCAATTCGAGCCAGCCCTACCCCTATCGCAACATCCACAAATACACCCAGCAGATCGTCGAGACGTTCGGGCCGCAGCGCAGCTTCTGGGGCACCGACATCACCCGCATGCCGTGCTCGTGGAAAGAATGCGTGACGATGTTCACCGAGGAGATGCCGTGGCTCAAAGGCCGCGACCTCGAACTGGTCATGGGCCGCGCGGTGTGCGACTGGCTCGGCTGGAACTTGCCGGGCTGAGCCTCAGGCCAGCGAGCGCGCAGCCTGGGCCACCGGGCGAGCATTGCCTGCCGGCACAGGGTTTCGGCGGGAAGGCCGGTGGTCTTCATGTCGATTTCGGCTTGGGCGAGGCGGTCGAGCGCCGGCCGCAGGCGCGGTTCGCGCCACAGCGCGAGCTGGCGGCTGAAGCTGTCCTGGTGCTTGAAGAAGATCGGCGGGCGGGCGCTGCGCAGCGTCCTCGCCGGCCGCCGCCCGGCGGCTACGCGTCGCCGCAAGCGCGTGCAGCCGCTGCAGGTGGCGCAGCATCGCGCGGACCACCGTCACCGGCGACTCGCCCTCCTGAAAGACCCGGCCGAGCACCCGGTCGAGCCGCGCCGTGTCGCCTTCGGCCGCCGCCATCACCGCGTCGTCGAGTTCGAGCGCGGCGCTGTCGCCGACCGAAAGCACCGCGTCCTCGAGCTCGACCCGGCCGCCTTCGCCGGCATAGAGCGCCAGTTTGTCGAGCTCGGAGCGGGTCAACAGCCGGTCGCCGCCGAGATGCTCGACCAGATATTGCGTCGCGTCGCGGCTGGCGGTGACCCGGTGCGCCGCCAGGCTCTCGCGGATCACCGCGGCGCGGTCGCGCGGCGTGTCCGGCTAGCAGCCGATCGCCGCCGCGCGCGGCGAGCCCTCGAACGCCCGCCGCAGCGCCGACGCCGGCCGACAGCTCGCCGGCCTCGGCGACGACCAGCGCCTCGCCCGGCGTGTCGGCGAGAAACCCGGCAAAGAGCCGCGCCAGCCCATCCGCCGCGCCGCGCACCCGCACCACCCGGCGGCCGCCGACGAGGCTCAGCTGCGCCGCCTCGTCGGCCAGCCGCGCCGGATCGGCGGCGAGCCCGGCGCCGTTCAGCTCGGCGACGCGGAACGGGTCGCTCAAATCCGCGCAGACGGTACGGGCGACAGCGTCGGCGCGCTCGCGCACCAGGCCCGCGTCCGGGCCGTAGAGCAGGACCGCGCGGATTTCGGGGTCGGGCCGCTGCAGAAAGGCGGCGACGCGCGCCGGGGCGATCTTCACGGCACGGCCCGGCCTCTCTGGCGGCGGGCTGTCGGCGGCGCGATGCTCCAGGAACAGGTTGAGCCGCGCGCACGATCTCCTGGCTCAGCTCGGCGACGGTGCGAATCTGGGCGTCGTCCTCGCCGACAACCGTCGAATACTGGTTCGGATTCAGCTGAAACGAATTCTGCTCGTGGAGAGTATTGGTCAGCACATTGCTGCCGGTGCGGTTGTCGATCAGGATAGCTGGTGCTATGCAGGTCGATCCTGCCCAAGGTTGCGGTGCCCTGCGACTGAATGCCGAGATCGCTGCAGCGAGAAGTAAAGGGTCGTGCGCAAGCGTATAGCGCGGCATGGTCGGTTCGCCGGTCGGGTTCAGCGAATCGCGCAACGCCGATTTCGAGGCGCTGGCCGACCCGGTCGCTGATCGGGATGACCCGGATCGCGCGCAATTCGGCGCTCGCCGGCCCGCTTTGCGGATCGGCATAGAGCGGTTCCCAGCCGCAGCCCGCCAGCGGCATCGGCGAGAAGTCACGGTGAGGGCGAGCAGCGAAAGCCGCGTCCGCGGCATGTCAGGCGACGATGCTGACGATCCGGTTCGGCACGACGATGACCTTGCGCGGCGGCCGGCCCTCGAGCCAGCGCGCCACCTGCGGCAATTCGAGCGCGGCATCCTCGACCGCGCCGCTGTCGCTGTCGCGCGGCAATTCGAGGGTGCCGCGCAGCTTGCCGTTGACCTGCACCGCGATCGTCACCTGCTCCTCGCGGGCGAGCTCCGGGTCGGCTGCCGGCCAGGGCTGGTCGGCGAGCAGCCCGGCGCCGCCGAGCGTCTGCCACATCTCCTCGGCGAGATGCGGCATCATCGGCCCCAGCAGCCGCGCCACGGTTTCGAGCGCCTCGCGCAGCACCGCGGCCCCGGCGGGGTCGCTTCGCAGAGCTCGCCGCGGCAATTCCTCGATCGCGTTGGTCAGCTCGCGGATGCGGGCGACGGCGCGGTTGAAGCGGAACTTGTCGAGATCGTCGGTCACCGCGGCGATCGTCCGGTGGATCGCGCGGCGCAAGCGCCGACCTCCGGCGGCAGATCGCGCCGCCACGGCGTCGTTCCCGGCGGCGGCAACGGCGCCGGCGGCTCGCTGACCAGCCGCCACAGCCGGTTGACATAGCGCCAGATCCCCTCGATGCCGGTCTCGGTCCATTCGAGATCGCGCTCGGGCGGGCTGTCCGACAGCAGATAGAGCCGCGCCGTGTCGGCGCCGTAGGTTTCGACGATCGCGTCGAGGCCGACGACGTTCTTTTTCGACTTCGACATCTTCTCGGTGCGGCCGGCGGTAACCGGCCGGCCGTCGCGTCGACGACCCGCCCCGCGGCATCGGCCTCGACCTCTTCCGGAAACAGCCATTCGCCGCCCTCGCCCTGGTAGGTCTGGTGGCACACCATGCCCTGGGTGAACAGCCCGGCGAACGGCTCGTCGAGGCCGAGATAGCCGCATTGCTTCAAGGCGCGCGTAAAGAAGCGCGAATAGAGCAGATGCAGCACCGCGTGCTCGATGCCGCCGATATACTGGTCGACCGGCATCCAGTAATCGACCGCCGTCGCGGTCGAAACGCGGTCGGGTCGCGCGCCGAGCAGAAGCGCAGGAAATACCAGGACGATTCGAAGAAGGTGTCGAAGGTGTCGGTCTCGCGCTCCGCCGGGCCGCCGCAGCGCGGGCAGGCGACGTGCTTCCAGGTCGGATGATGGTCGAGCGGATTGCCGGGCCGGTCGAAGCTGACATCCTCGGGCAGTTCGACCGGCAGTTGCTCTTCCGGCACCGGGACGATGCCGCAGGCCGGGCAATGGATGACCGGAATGGGGCAGCCCCAATAGCGCTGCCGCGACACGCCCCAATCGCGCAGCCGGTAGGCGACCGTGCGCTCGCCCCGCCCAGCTTTTCGAGCCGTTCCGCCGGCGGCGCGCTTGGCCGCCGGCACCGACAGCCCGTCGAGGAAGCCCGAATTGAACAGCGTGCCGTCCTCGACATAGGCGCTCGTCGCCGATCGCGAAGCTGCGCCGGGTCCGCGCCCGGCGGCAGCACCACCGGGATCACCGGCAAGCCGTATTTGCGGGCGAAATCGAGATCGCGCTGGTCATGCGCCGGACAGCCGAAGATCGCGCCGGTGCCGTATTCCATCAGCACGAAATTGGCGACATAGACCGGCACGCGGCGGCTCGCGATCGAACGGATGGACCGCTTCGAGCGCCGGTCTGGAAGCCACGCTTCTCGGCGGTCTCGATCACCGCCTCGCTGGTGCCCATGCGGTTGCATTCGGCGATGAATTCGGCGAGGCCCGGATCGTCGTTCGGCCAGCCTCTGCGCCAGCGGATGGTTTGGCGACAGGGCCAGGAACGACGCGCCGAACAGCGTGTCCGGCCGGGTCGTGAACACCTCGATGTCGCTCGTCGCGGCCGGCGATGTCGAAACAGACGCGCGCGCCCTCCGACCGGCCGATCCAGTTCTCCTGCATCAGCCGCACCCGCTCGGGCCAGCGGTCGAGCCCGTGCAAGCGCCTCGAGCAACTCCTCGGTAAACGCGGTGATGCGCAGGAACCATTGCGCCAGCAGGCGCTTTCTCGACGATCGCGCCGGAGCGCCAGCCGCGCCCGTCGATGACCTGCTCGTTGGCGAGAACGGTGTTCTCGACCGGGTCCCAGTTGACCCACGACTCCTTGCGGTAGGCGAGCCCGGCCGCGAGGAAGTCGAGAAACATCTTTTGCTCGTGCCGGTAATATTCCGGATGGCAGGTCGCGATCTCGCGCGACCAGTCATAGGCGAACCCCATGCGCTGCAGCCCGGCGCGCATCGTCGCGATGTTCTCGTCGGTCCACACCGCCGGATGGACCTTCTCTGCGATCGCCGCATTCTCGGCCGGCAGCCCGAACGCGTCCCAGCCCATCGGATGCAGCACGTTGTAGCCCTGCGCCCGGCGATAGCGGGCGACCAGGTCGCCCATCGTGTAGTTGCGCACGTGGCCCGACATGCAGCTTGCCGGACGGATAGGGAAACATCTCCAGCACATAGTATTTTGGCCGGCCGGGTCGGCGGCGACCTCGAACAGCCGCCGCTCGCGCCAGACCTGCTGCCATTTTGTTTCAGTTTCCCGGAAATTGTAGCGCGATATCATTTTGACGAATTTCCCGCGATGTTGCCCGGCACCGCCACATTGCGTTCGGCCGGGCCCGGCGCAGGCATCGATGTTCAGCCCCAGATATAAATACGGCCGGCGGGCGGGATGCCGCAGACCATCGACCGCAGGTCAGAAAGACTTTGCGCGAGCCGCGCCCGGATCGGCGGAATTCGGCCGACGAACGAAAGTAAGACAGCGACGGACGCGCGATTCATCGGCCCGGGCGTAGCCTTACATCCACTCCTTGAGCCAGGCCGCTTCAGCTGGCCCGCGCGCAGCAAAATGGCGGTTTCGAGGTCGTCCTCGACCTTCCGGGCGACGTCGTGCTCTCGTCCATTCGCCGGTAGCGGTACGCACCTGCCGGTCCATCGTCACCGCGAGCGGATCGGACCGCACCTCCCGGGCGAGGACGAACACGTTGATCTTGTAGCGCTCGTCGGGCTTGTCTTTTGGCGAATACCACTCGGTGACGAGCTAGACCGGTCAGCGGGTCCTGGGTGCTGAACTTGGCGAAAGTTCAAGGTGTCGAGCGCCGCCTGCCACAAGATCGGGCTCACCGTATTTCCGGTTTGCGGCCCCGGCTGGTGAACCGACGGTTTTTTGGCAAGCCAAGCACGGTCCACATCGTCGCCTCGGTATCCATCTCGTCGTGTCGGGTCCGCCGACGCGGTCTGTGTTGCGGATCCTGCATGTTGGCGGGCCTGCGGCGCGCTCGCCCGCACCGGAGGGGAGAGCCGCCGGATCAGGGCCGGCGGGCTCGACCCGCACGCGGCAAGGACTAACGAAAGACTTGCGGCAATCGCCACCGACAGGCGGTAATGCGAGTTGACATCCGGCGATCCCCCGGCGAAATGGCCCTGCTCGCGGCCGGAGCGAGCCATCCGGCTTTTGCCAGGATCGGAGCTGATATGGAAGGGGTCATCGAGGCGTCGTCGCCTAATCTCGCCGCCGTGCATGCCCGCATCGCGGGCGGCGGCGCGGGCCGCCGGGCGGGGCGACGGCGAGGTGACGTTGGTCGCGGTCAGCAAAACCCATCCGGCGGCGGCGGTGCGCGAGGCGCTCGCCGCCGGCCATCGGGTCTTTGGCGAAAACCGGGTGCAGGAGGCGCAGGGCAAATATCCGGCATTGCGCGAAGCCTTTCCCGGACCTGGCGCTTCACCTGATCGGTCCGTTGCAGACCAACAAGGTCAGGGAGGCGGTGGCGCTGTTCGACGTGATCGAGAGCGTCGACCGGCCGCGGCTCGCGGTGGCGTTGGCCCGCGAAATGGAGCGTACCGGCCGCCGCCTGCCCTGCCTGATCGAGGTCAACATCGGCGAAGAGCCGCAAAAATCCGGCGTCCTCCCGGCCGCCGCCGATGACTTTGTGCCGATTGCCGCGACCGGCTCGCCTGCCGGTTGTCGGGCTGATGTGCGTCCCGCCGCTCGATCGAGGAGCCGTCCCCGCATTTCGCGCTGTTGCGCGAGATCGCCCGGCGCACCGATTTCGGCTGCTCAGCATGGGAATGAGCGCCGATTTCGAGACCGCGATCCGCTTTGGCGCGACCCATGTGCGGGTCGGCACCGCGATTTTCGGCAGCCGCGGCGTGACGGCCGCATAGAGGACAGTCGATGAGGGTATTTTCGACATTGCCGCAGGAGAATTTGCGCGCTGTCCCGGCGGCGGCCCAGGAGGTCGAGGCCCAGGGCTATGACGGCGTCGTCGCGATGGAGAACAAGCACGACCCGTTCCTGGCCCTGGCGATAGCCGGGGCGGTAACCGCGCGCATCGAACTCCACACCGGAGTCGCGATCGCCTTTGCCCGTACGCCGATGGCGGTGGCTAATGTCGGCTGGGACCTCGCGGGTTCGACCGGCGGGCGCTTCGTCATCGGCCTGGGCTCGCAGGTCAGGGCGCATAACGAGCGCCGCTTCTCGGTGCCGTGGACGCCGCCGGCGCCCCGCATGCGCGAATATGTGCAAGTATTGCGGGCGATCTGGCATTTTTGGAAAACCGGCAAAAAGCCCGCCTTCGAAGGCGAACACTACCGCTTTACGCTGACGACCCCGAACTTCACGCCCGAACCGATCGACGCGCCGCCGCCCGCGGTAATGATCGCCGCGGTCGGCCCGGCGATGCTCAAGGTCGCGGCCGAGGAATGCGACGGCGTCAAGCTGCATGGTTTCTGCACCCGAAAATACCTGACCGACGCGATCATGCCGCGGATCGAAGCCGGTCTCGCCAGGACCGGCCGCACCCGCTCGCAATACGAAATCTCCGGCGGCGGTTTTCTCGCCACCGGACCGGATGACGAGACCGTCGCCCGCCGCTTCGAATGGGTCCGCCAGCGGGTGGCGTTCTACGGCTCGACCCCGGCCTACTACCCGGTGCTGGCAGTGCATGGGCTCGAAGATCTCGGCCATAAGCTCAACGCGCTCACTCGCCAGGGTAAATGGAGCGAGATGGCGGGCGAAGTGCCCGACGACGTCGCCCACCTGTTCGCCGCGGTCGGGCGCCACGATCAGATCGTCGGGGCGATCGGCGAGCGGTTTGGCGGCCTCGTCGATGCCTTGACGTTGCGCACCGACGGCGCGGGCGCGGTGCCGCCCGACCTCGTCCAGGATATTCGCCGCCTGCCGCACGAGTTCCGCAGCTTCGCCGCACAGGCCTGATACACGGACAGATTTCGTTCGCTCGGAAAATCTCCGCATAAATTGCAGAAAGAGCTTGCCAGGTTTGTTCGACTGATGTTCTTTGTAGAACGTACTATGAACATCGGAGATTTTTCGATGAGACGATGGACCCTCGCCACCGCCGCATGCGCCCTGCTCGCGGCCGCGTCATGGCACCTTCCCGCGACTGCTCAACACCTTGCTGCGTCTGAAGCGCCGTCGGCCGCGAGCGTGACGCCTGCACCCGCCACGCCCGCGACGACGCCGCCTGTAGCCCAACCCGCCGCGCCGCTGCTGATCACCTTCGACGAATATCGCGATTTCCGCATGCGGAATATCGGACAGCGGCAGGTGAGGCTCGCCGAGCAGCTGGCCGCACCCAACCTGTCCGCGGCGGACAAGACCGATCTCGAGCGGCGCAAGGCCTACTACGATCGGCTGGCGGCGATGCCGGCCGTGGAGCGGGACGCGGTTTTCCGCGCCCGCTTCGATCAGATCGACACCAACCGTGACGGCACGATCGACACTCAGGAGCGGGGCGCGTGGCGGGAAAAGCAGCGCGACCATTATCGCCAGACGACGGCCGAGCGCTCGCCGGCGCCAGCCGGCCTGCACTAGGCCGCGGTCGTCGGCCCGGCGGCAGCGCGCCATGCCCCGGACCTGTTCTGTTCGCGGCGCCGTGGCTGGAAATGCGCGGCAAGGGCCGGTTAGTCTGGCCGCTTTCGGCGGAGCCGTGCTAGGCTCGGCGCGGAAGGAAACCGCTGGCCTCAATAACTGGCCTCAATAAAGGAGAAATCCATGGCGCAATCGCAACCTTCGGCTGCCCGCGACCAAGTCCGCCACGTCGTCCCGAAGCTGATCGATCTCAGCGAAAAGGTCCTGTTCGGCGATGTTTGGGAGCGCCCGCAACTGTCCAAGCGCGACCGCAGCCTGATCGTCGTTGCCACCCTGATCGCGCTCGGCCGCGAAAAGCAACTGGTAGGCCATTTGCAGCGCGCGCTCGACAATGGCGTCACCAAGGACGAGATCGGCGAAATCATCACGCATCTGGCCTTTTATGCGGGTTGGCCGGCGGCGATGACTGCGGCGCTGGTCGCCAAGGACGTGCTGAAATAGCCGCAGACGCCGCAAAAACGCACGGGAGAGCGCGATGAAGATCGGGTTTATCGGCTTGGGCATGATGGGTTCGGGAATGGCCGCCAATCTGCAGAAGGCGGGCCACGACTGGTGGTTCACGACTTGCGCCGCGCCGCGGCCGAGCCGTATCTCGCGACCGGCGCGGTCTGGGCCGACTCCCCGCGCGCCTTGGCCGAAGCTTCCGAAATCGTCTTCACCTCGCTCCCCGGCCCGCCCGAGGTCGAGGCGGTCGCACTTGGCGACAACGGCCTCCTCGCCGGGATGAGCCGCGGCAAGGCCTATTTCGACCTCTCGACCAACTCGCCGACCCTGGTGCGCAGATCCACGCCGCCTTCGCCGAGCGCGACGTCTACATGCTCGACGCGCCGGTCAGCGGCGGTCCGCGCGGGGCGCGCACCGGCAAGCTTGCGCTTGTGGGTCGGCGGCGACGAGCAGATCTTCAACCGCCACAAAAGCGTACTCGACGCGATGGGCGACAAGGCGCGCTATGTCGGCCCGATCGGCGCCGGCTCGGTGGCCAAGCTGGTGCACAACGGCGCCGGCTACTGCATCCAAACCGCTCTCGCCGAGATGTTCACGGTGGGCGTCAAGGCCGGGGTCGAGCCGCTCGCCCTATGGGAGGCGGTGCGGGACGGCGCGACCGGCCGGCGGCGCACCTTCGACGGGCTGATCGACCAGTTCCTGCCCGGCACCTACGACCCGGCGGCTTTCGCGCTGCGCCTGGCGCATAAGGATGTGACGCTCGCCACCCAGCTCGGCCGCGATTTCAACGTGCCGATGCGCGTTGCCAATCTGGCGCTGGCGGAATTGTCCGAGGCGCTGAACCGCGGCTGGGGCCAGCGCGACTCGCGTTCGCCGATGCTGCTGCAGCAGGAGCGCGCCGGGGTCGAAATTCGCGTCGATCCAAAGCGGATACAAGAAGTCCTCGACCGCGACCCGGTATAGCAGAGACGACCCAAGCGGAGCTGGCGTCACCAGCGCCGGAACTTTGTGACCTCCGGCTTATCGTCCTTCCGGCGATAGGCCCGTATCGGTTTCTGGGTCGTGAATTAGCGTTGCGACCCGCGCAGGCGAGCGGCCGGTTGCCCTGCCGTAGAGATCGACGAGCAAACGATAAGGAGAAAGAAACTCTTGCGAGGAACGATACCATCCTGATCCGAACATTGCTGGAGGCAATGCGATGAACATTTTTAAAGTGGTGTCCGTGTTGTGCTTCGCCGCCACGCTTGGCGGCTGCTATCCGCCGACGCAGACGGAATACCCGCCCGAGGTTTTCGAGCAACCGCAGCCGGTGCATTTCTTCTACGGCACGCTGATCGCCCAGCCTCGTCAAGTCAGTCTCGAATATAATCGGATGTTCGGCGTTGGCGCGGCGTTCTATCCGACTTCGCCCTATGTAGCCGGCGTTGTCGTCGGAGGTAATGGCGGGAGCGGTGGTATCGGCGCGGCCTTCGCCGGACGTGCCTTCCTGGCCGCCGGCACCGTGCCGAGCCTGCCAGCGGTTGAATACACGGTCATGCCGGATTGGGGCACCAATCCACCCGATCCGTATGTACACGCGCCTGGCGCTGCAGCAGTGATCGTCGTGCAAAACGTCCAGCCAGGCGATCCGCCGATGGCACTCGGCCAACACGTCGTCGTTCGCGTGGTCGGGAAATCCGGCCGGGTCATGGCCGACCCGCTGCTTCCGTGGGCATCGGCGCGCCTCGCCGCCGGTCCGCTGCCGATCCCGCTCCCCTGCCCGCCATCGGTTACCGGCTGCTCGACACCCTATATTGACCCGCCGCCCCCGGGCCCGCTGCCGTCCTGGCTGCCGAGTTGCGAGGACCGCTGCAACCTAAGCAGCACGACCGTCGGCAGCCCCTCGTTCTAGGAGCGGACCCGGCCGAGATCCTCGCCTCATCGAACCCCTGCCACGCCGGCGACGCTGAAGCCCAGACAGACGCTGAAGCCCAGACAATAGGAGAGGGTTGCAGCCCGAAAAGACACCTGTTTCCGGCACGGTTTCCGTTGCTTTGCCAGTACGGCTAGGAAGTAGGATGCGGCCGCCATGCTTCACGGCCTTTCCCTCTGGCTGTCGTCGTAGCCGGGAACCACTCCCGTACCTTGCGCATGAGGTTCTGAGTGGCAGCCTCAGCGCATCAGCGGCCGACGAATCTGCGGCGCACGCTTTTCGCGGAAGGCGGCGACCCCCTCGGCGTTGTCCTCGGTCATGTGCAATTGCGGCTGCACCAGGCTCTCGATGTCGAGGTATTCCTCGAGGCTGGGGCCGACGGCGGCGTGGAACAGCTTTTTGGCCAAACCGAGGGCAAAGGTCGGCGCTTCGGCGAGATCGGCCGCCAGCGCCTCGGTCCGGGCCATCAGATCGTCGTCCTCGACAACATGGTTGACCAGCCCGAGCCCCAGCGCCTCCTCGGCTTCGACAAAGCGCGCCGAGAAAACCAGCTCCTTGGCCTTCGCCATCCCCAGCCGCCGCGTCAGAAACCAGATGGCGCCGCCATCGGGCGCCAGGCCGATGCGCCGGAAAATCTGCGAGAACCGCGCGGTCTTCGACGCCACCACCAGGTCGCAGGCGAGCGCGATACTCCAGCCGATGCCGACCGCCGGCCCACGAACCGCGGCGATGACCGGTTTCTCGATCGCGTGCAATGCGCGGATAAAGGTATGGCCGCCCTGTTGCAGCCGCTGCCGCCCGCCACGCAGATCGTGGTGTTGCCCGGCCATGCGGTCGACATCCGCGCCCGAGCAGAAACCCCTGCCGGCCCCGGTCACGATCACCACCCGGACCGAGTCGTCGTAGCGCAGGCGAGTGAAGTGCTCGCACAGACTTTCGCGCATTTCGAGGTTCAGCGCGTTAAGCTTTTCCGGGCGGTTCAGCACCACTTTGGCGACCGCGCCCTCGACGGTCAGGTCAATCGACATTCGACATCCCCCGATCAGGTGACGTTCGTATTATAGCGGCCGGCGTATCATAGCGGCCGGCTAGATCTTAACGGCTCGATCCGCCGCGCCAAACCTGAGCCAGGCGCCTATCCCTCGTTGCTTGCGGCCTCGCCGCGCGGTAGCCTTGGCCGCGCGCGGCCGGCGCACCCGCTCCTTGGGCACCGCGGTTCGTGCAGCCTTGACCCGCGCCAGCCGGCGCGAGCCGATTTCCGCTTCGACCGCCGGAAGCAGGACGGCGGCATCGGTGCGCTGCGTCGCCGTGCCGGTCTCCTGGAGACGCTTGGCGTTGCTCCGAAGATTGGTCAGCGCATCGTCCGACATCTCCGGCAGCTTGGTAATCAGATCCATGACGGCTTCCTGGGGTCCCGGACCGGGTACCCGCAAAAGATGGTGCCCTTAAGCCAGGCGAAGGGCGAAATCCGCCTCGAAGAGGCCGGTCCCCTGCCGTTTCGGCCGGATAAGCCCGCCGAACCGGCATCGACCCCAAAATATTAGTCCCAATATAGTGATTCTGCGCCGCACCGAACAGGAGGAGGCTAGCCATGACCGCAACCAGCCCGTCACATGACCGCCAAGCCGATGGCCGCAAGCCGCATCTCGTCGGCATCAATCACATCGCGCTCGAAGTTGGCGATATCGAGCAGGCCCTTGCCTTTTACGGCAAGATCTTCGACTTCACCCTGCGCGCAAAAAGGCCGGGCAACGCCTTCATCGAACTTGGCGACCAGTTCATCAACTTGATGCAGAGCGGCGCAGAGCATCGCGACTCCAGGCGCCATTTCGGCCTCGTCGTCGACGACCGCTCGCGGGTGCGCACCCTCGTCGAGGCGGCGGGCGGAGAATTGCTGCCGGGCCCGTTTCTTGACTTCCTCGATCCTTGGGGCAACCGGGTCGAAGTCGTCGAGTACCGCGACATCCAGTTCACCAAGGCGCCTCACATCATGAAGGCGATGGGTTTCGACCTAAGCAAGAGCGAAAAGGCGCTGGGCGAACTCGCCGGCAAGGGCATGGCGCCGTAACTCCAACCGGCAGGTCTTTCGGAGAAGTCATGGATATCAGCAAGATCGCGGCAGGCCGCGCGCCGCCCTACGACGTCAACGTCATCGTCGAAATCCCGCAGGGCGGCGAGCCGGTCAAATACGAGCTCGACAAGATATCGGGGGCCCTCGTGGTCGACCGTTTCCTGCACACGGCGATGTTCTATCCCGGCAATTACGGCTTTGTGCCGCATACCCTGGCGCAGGACGGCGACCCGATCGACGCGCTGATCGTCGGTCCGGTCGCGGTGGTGCCGGGGGCGGTCGTGCGCTGCCGGCCGATCGGCGTGCTGCTGATGGAGGATGAGCACGGGCCCGACGAAAAGATCATCGCCGTCCCGGTGGACGATCTGCACCCGTTCTACGCAGGGGTGCGCTCGTATCGCGACCTGCCTGCGAATTTGTGTGCGCAGATCGCGCATTTTTTTCGCCACTACAAGGACCTCGAATCGGGCAAGTGGGTCGATATCGAGCGCTGGGGCGATGTTGAAGAGGCGGCAGCGCTGATTACTGCCGCGATCGCCCGCGCCGGCGGCTGAGGCTTTGCACCCGCCGGTGATCCTGGCATAGGATTTGGCATTCAACGCGAGGAGGAGACGAAGGATGGCCAAAGGCCTGCTGATCGCCGCGATGGATTTCTCCAATGTCGCCGAAGACGAATTCAACGACTGGTACGATCTCGAGCACATCCCGGAGCGCCAGCGCGTGCCGGGGTTCCTGACCTTGCAGCGCTGGATCGGCGCCGAAAACCCCAGGCAGTCGGTCGCGACTTACGATCTCGACAGCCTGGCGGTGTTGCAGAGCCCGGCCTACCGCGCAATCGGCGGCGAGAATTTGTCGCCTTGGTCGAAGCGGGTCACCGCGAAATGCCAACGGCTGCTGTCGCGCTTCGAAGGTGAGCAGATCCTGCCCGGCGACGCCGTGGCGCCGCAGAATGCGGGCGGCCTGCTGCTGGTCGGCATGACCCCGGCGCCGCAATACGAGACCGAGTTCAACGCCTGGTACGACACCGAGCACGTGCCGGCATTGTCACGCGTTCCGGGGGTGTTGAGCGCCCGGCGTTTCCGCGCTGCCGGCAACCCGAAATACGTGGCGCTCTACCACCTCGTCTCGCCCGACGTGGTCAGCGGCGCCGACTGGAAGCGCGCCAGCGAGTTGACGCCGATGCCGGATCATGTGCGGCCGCACATCACCGACCGGATCCGCCTCGTCTGCCGGAGCTATCGCCGCGCCTCCTGAGCCACGGCCTCATCAGCCTGGTTCGGGAAGGGTGAACCGGTCGGCGAACAACCTCTTGACCATCAGGTCGCCGATGCAGCGGCGCGTCCAAAAGCCGGGTCATGATGTTCCGGACAAACAGTCCGAAATATGTTCTGGGCGCGAATTGCCGGGCGAATTTGGCGGCCTCACGCTGTTTGCGCTCTATGAATGGCTTAAAGCGGTCCTGATAGGCGGGGTAGGCGATCCGAAAGTCTCCACCCGCCCGCTTCAGCTCGCCGGCCAGGAGATAGGCGCTCGCCATGGCGAAGGCTGCCCCTTGGCCGGCCAGCAACGATGGAGAGAAAGCGGCGTCACCGATCAGAGCCGATCCGGCCGCGATGCCAACGGTCCATGCGGATTTGGCTTACCGCATCGAAATAGAGATCCTCGGTCTGATCGAGCGCCCGCAGGATCGCCGGGCATTCCCAGCCGGCATGATCGAAGATTTGGTGGAGAGTTCGCTTTTGCACCGCAGTGTCGTGACGGCCAACTGCAGGCCAATCCGGCGCGGCAAAAATCAGAAAAAACACCGTGCGGCCGTCGCGTAGCGCAAAGCGCGCGACCTGCTTTCCAGGCTCGCAATAGGCGACATAAGCGTCCTCGTCGCGGTGCGGGTAGCCATCCGCCGCGAACGAAGCAGCGCCATAACCCAGATAGGCTTCAAAGCGCAACTCCGGCCCGAACCCCAGCTTGCGTACGGACGAATGGAGGCCGTCGGCGCCAATGACCAGATCGAAACGACGCGATGACGCGTGGGCAAAGTCTACGGTAACGCCGTTTCCGTCTTCGTCTGAGCGCGCAGACCTCGTCGCCAAAAAGGGTCTCGACCCGCCCCGCGACCGCGCCATAAATCTGCTGCGCCAGATCCCCGCGGAGAATGCTCAAAAAGCGGTCATTCAGCGCTCGGCCAAAGCTCTGCGTGCCAAAACCGGCAATTTGCCGTCCCGAGGCATCGACGATACGGACCTCGTGCAGTTTGTAGCCGGCGCGCAGCAACGGCGGAATGAGGTGCATTCGCTCCGCGACCTCATAACCCGCTCCCCAGAAATCGATGATATAGCCGCTCGTACGGAGGGCGGGGGCGCGTTCGATCAGTGTTGGGGTGAAACCATAGCTCGAAAGCCAGTAGGCCAGGGTCGGGCCGGCGATACCGCCGCCGGAAATCAGAACGGTGCTGTCTATGGCATTGTCCCCCCTCACCTGCTCCTTTTTAATCCTGCGCGGGCGAGATAGTTCCAGCCAAGGGTCAGGAGCAGCAGGATGCGGTACGATCTCTACTACTGGTCGTCGATCCAGGGACGCGGCGAGTTTGTCCGTCTGGCGCTGGAGGAGGCCGGCGCCGACTATGTCGATGTCGCCCGCCAGCCGGGCGGCGAAGCCGAGATGATGCGCCTGATGGGGAGCAGCGACGTCGGCCGCCCGTCTTTTGCTCCTCCGTTCCTGAAGGCCGGGGTGCTGCTGATCGGGCAGACCGCCAACATCCTGATGTATCTAGGCGGACAGCACGGACTGGCGCCCGCGGGTGAGGCGGGCCGGCTGTGGGCGCACCAGCTCCAGCTGACGATCGCCGATCTCGTCGACGAGGCGCACGACACCCACCATCCGATCGCCAGCAGCCTCTATTACGAGGATCAGCGGAACGAGGCTCTCGCCCGCGCCGCCGATTTCCGGCGTTCGCGGATGCCCAAATACCTCGGCTATTTCGAGCGGGTGGTGGCGCGCAACAACTCCCGCGGCGGCCATCTGGTCGGCGCGCGGCTCAGTTATCCCGAGCTGTCGCTGTTTCAGATCGTGGCTGGTCTGCGCTACGCCTTCCCGCGCGCCATGACTGCGCTCGAACCCAGCTATCCGCGCGTCGTTGCGTTGCACGAACAGGTCGCGGCCCGGCCGCGCATCGCCGCCTACCTCGCTTCGGACCGCCGTATCCCGTTCAACCAGCACGGCATCTTCCGCCACTACCCCGAACTCGACGGCGAGACCTAGCCTCGCCGGCGCTCCTGGCGTGCGGTCAGCCAAAAGGCCAGCGCCACCAGCACGAAGACGGCGGCCAGGAACAAGGTGGCGAGCGCGTTGACCTCGGGGCTGACGCCGAGGCGCACGCTCGAAAACACCGCCATCGGCAGGGTGGTCGCCGACGGGCCGGTGACGAAGCTGGCAACGACCAGGTCGTCGAGCGACAAGGTGAAGGCGAGCAGCCATCCCGCCACCAGCGCCGGACTGATCCCCGGCAGGGTGATCCGGGCCAGCACCGCCCAAGGGCGCGCACCGAGATCGAGTGCGGCCTCCTCCAAGGTTCGGTCAAAGGCGGCGAGCCGGGCGCGCACCAGCACCGCGACGAACGAGGCGGCAAAGGTCGCATGGGCGATCGTGATCGTGGCGATGCCGCGGCCATGCGGCCAGCCGGTCAATTGTTCGCACGCGACGAACAGCATCAACAGCGACAGGCCGAGGATGACTTCCGGCACGACCAGCGGCGCCAGCAACGCGAAGGCGAACACGGCGCGGCCGGGAAACCGGTCGAACCGCGCCATCGCGAACCCCGCGAGGGTGCCAAGCGCCAGCGCCAGGCTTGCCGCCATCGTCGCGACTTCGAGGCTTGTCGCCGCCGCGCCGCGAAACCCCTCATCGGCCGCCAGCACGCCATACCAATGGACCGAGAACCCGGCCCACACGGCGACGAGCCGCGAGCGGTTGAACGAATAGACCACCAACAGCACGATCGGGGCGTAGAGGAAGGCGAACCCGAGCAGCAGGGCGCCCACGCCAAACGCTGTAGTGCCGCGGCGGCTCACGCCGTTTGCGTCCGGTCCAGAAGACGCTGGGCAAAGAGCACCGGCACCGCCAGAAACGCGACCAGCACCACCGCGACCGCGGCCGCGACCGGCCAGTCATGGTTCTCGAAAAACTCGTCCCACAGCACCTTGCCGATCATCAAGGTGTTGGGGCCGCCGAGCAGATCGGGGATCACGAATTCGCCGATCGCCGGGACCAGCACCAGCAGGCAGCCCGCGGCGATGCCGGGCAAAGACAACGGCAAGGTCACGCCGAGAAACGCGCGCCAGGGCCGTGCGCCGAGATCGGCCGCCGCCTCGATCAGGCTCTCGTCGAGCGCCGAAAGACTGCCGTAGATCGGCAAGATCATGAACGGCAGGTACGAATAGACAAGGCCGAGCTCGACCGAAAAGCCGTTGTTGAGCAACGGCAATGGCGCCCGGATCAGCCCGGAAGCCAGCAATGCCCGGTTCAGCAGCCCGTTCGGCTGAAGGATCGCGATCCAGGCGTAAACCCGTATCAGAAAGCTGGTCCAGAACGGCAGCACGACCAGGAACAGCAATAGCTGGCGCCAGGCCGCCGGAGCGCGCGTGATCGCGTGCGCGACCGGATAGCCGAGAACGAGGCAAAGCGCCGTCGCCAGCGCGGCGTAGCCGAGCGAGCCCAGATAGGCGCGCAGATAGAGTTCGTCGCCGGCAAGCAATGCGAAATTCGACAAACTCGCATGCAATCTCAGACTGCCGTCATGGCTCGTGACCAGCGGCGTATAGGGCGGTATCCCGATCGCGCTATGGGCCAGGCTGATCTTCAACACGATCAGCAGCGGCAGCAAAAAGAACAGCGCGAGCCAAAGGAACGGCACACCGACCAGCACCAGCCGGCCGAGCCGCCCGATCCCGATCATCGGGTGATCACGACCGCATCTTCGGGCCTCCAGGTGGCCCACAACAGCCCGCCGCGGTCGAACCCGCAGGCGGCGCTGCTCGCCAGGTGCGCCTTCAGCAACCTGTCCGGCTCGGCGGCGAGATGGACGATCGAAACCGGCCCCTGATAATCGACCGAGCTTACCGTCGCCCTGACCGCGAAACCGGCCGGCCGCGCGTGAGACAGAACCAGCTTTTCCGGGCGCAAGGCCAGCGCGAGCGCCGTACCCGCCGCAGCGCCGAGGCCGGCCGGTAGCGGGATCGGCCGGTCGAACCCGGCGACGGCGAGCGACGGACAGAGGGGGCTATCGACCGGCACGCCCTCGAACAGATTCACTTCGCCGACGAAACCGGCGACAAATCGGGAATTGGGCCGCTCATAGATTTCGGCCGGGGTGCCGCTCTGAACTATTCGCGCTTCGTTCATCACCGCGATCTGGGTGGCCATGCCGAGCGCCTCTTCCTGGTCGTGGGTTACGACGAGAAAGGTGATGCCGACCCGTTCCTGGATGCCGATCAGCTCGCGCCGGGTCTCGTCGCGCAATTTGCGGTCGAGGGCGGCCAGAGGTTCGTCGAGCAGCAGCAGTTTGGGCATTTTGGCCAATGCCCGCGCCAACGCCACGCGCTGGCGCTGCCCGCCCGAAAGCTGAGACGGCCGCCGCCGCGCATAAGCCGACATCTGGACCAGGGCCAGCATCTCCTCGACCCGGGCGGCGCGGCGGCGCCGGTCCATCCGCTCCTGGCGCAGGCCAAAGTCGATGTTGGCGGCGACGTCCATATGCGGAAACAGCGCATAAGACTGGAACATCATGTTGACCGGCCGGACATAGGGCGGCTGCGCGGTCACGTCGACCCCATCGATCACGATCCGGCCGCGGTCCGGCATTTCCAGCCCGGCGATCATCCGCAACAAGGTCGTCTTGCCGCAGCCCGACGGTCCGAGCAGCGCGAACAGTGCGCCGCGCTCGACCGTCAGCGAGACATCGTCGACCGCCGCTACGGCCCCGAAATGCTTGCCCAGCCCCGCGACTTCGAGCAGCGCCATGCCGCGGTCATTCCCCCGATTTGAGCCGCGTCCAGGCTCGGGTGCGCGCCCGCTCGTATTCCGGCGGCGCCGGCAGGTCGACGAAAAACCGCCGCTGGATTTCCGCAGGCGGGTAGACCGCCGGGTCGTCGCGGATCGCCGGCTTGACCAGCAAGGTGCCGGGCAAATTCGGGTTCGGGTACGAGACGGCGTTGCTGATGTCGGCGATCACCGCCGGGCGCAGCAGGTAGTCGATAAAGCGCAAGGCGTTCTGCGGATGCGGCGCATCGGCCAGGATCCCCAGCATGTCGACCGACATTTGCGCGCCCTCTTTCGGGATCTCGAATGCGATCGCCACCTTGTTCTTGGCCTCGCGCGCGCGGTTGCGGGCAATGATGACGTCGCCCGAATAGCCCAGCGACAGGCACAGATCGCCGTTGGCGAGATCGTTGATGTATTCCGAGGAGTGGAATTTGCGGATGTAGGGGCGGATCTTTTCGAGCGCGGCGACCGCCTTGCCGAGATCGCCCAGATCGCGGCTCTTGGGGTCGAGCCCGAGATAGGCGAGCATCGCTGGAACCACCTCCTGCGGGGTATCGAGCAAGGAAATTCCGCAGCCAGCGAGTTTCTGCGCGTTGGCCGGGTCGAACAGCAATCCCCAGCTGTCGACCGGGGCGGCGTCGCCAAGCGCGGCATGGACCGTCTTCTTGTTGTAGCCGAGCCCGGTCACGCTCCACAGATAAGGCACGCCATGCGCGTTGCCCGGATCCGCCGCGGCGACCAGCGCGAGGATGCGCGGATCGAGGTTCTTCCAATTCGGCAGCGCTGCCTTGTCGAGCGTCCTGTACACCCCAGCGGCGATCTGCCGGGCCATGAACGGGCTCGCCGAGGGCACCACGATGTCGTAGCCCGATCCGCCGGCAAGCAACTTCGCCTCCAGCACCTCGTTCGCGTCGTAAACGTCGTAGGTGACCTTGATCCCGGTCTCGGCTTCGAATTTCGGGATCGTGTCGGGCGCGATGTAATCCGACCAGTTGTAGACGTTGAGGCGCGGCTCCTCGGCGGCGGCAAAGCGCGAAACGCCGCCCGTCAGCACCATCGCGAGGAACAAGATCGAGCCGGCAATCGGGGCAATTCTCATACGCGCGGCTCTACCACGGCCGCGCCGTCGGTTGTCAACGCCCGCGGCAAGTAGTGTCCCTGGACATGGGTCTGGCGCTGCCCGCTCGGTCCAAAAATCAAACCGGCGAGAACTGGGCGACCGAAATACCTCGTGTCGGCCGAAGAGCCGCAGCGGCTGGCTAAGGCGTTGCGCGGCGCTATATCGAGACGGGATAGGACATGGATCGCACCACACAAAAGCCGGACGGCCACCGGATTCGAGCAGGGATCAGCCGAAGCGGTTCGAGCGGGGAAAGCCGTTGGGAACGAGTCGGCCGGCGCCGCCGCGGCCGCCAAGCCACGGGGAGAGATCGGTCTCGGTGCGGGTCCGGTTTTCGCCTTGCCGCCACGACAGGCCGTCGGCCAGGCGGAACACCCTGGCATCGGCGAGGCCGCCGGATTTGTAGCGCTGCAAAATCACGCCCCGGCCGCGGGTCATCAACGGGATGTCGTCGAGCTTGACCACCAGCATCCTGCGGTTGTCGCCGACCAAGGCCACCGCATCGCCGCCTTCGGCCTGGACGCAGATCCGGGCGGCGGCCCCCTCGCCCGGCGTCAACACCTGCTTGCCGGCGCGGGTCTGGGCCACCGCTTCCTCGCCATCGACGACAAAGCCGCGCCCGTCGCTGGCGGCAACCAGCAGCTCCATTCCGGGCCGATAGGGAAACATCGCCAAGATGTCGTGCTCGTTCGGCAGATCGAGCATCAGCCGCAACGGCTCGCCCTGGCCGCGGCCGCCGGGCAGCCGGTCGACGCCGATCGTGTAGAAGCGGCCATTGGTCGCGAAGACGGTCAGCCGGTCCGTGGTTTCGGCGGCGACGGCAAAGCGCGGGCCGTCGCCTTCCTTGTATTTCTGCTCCCCCGCGGCGGCCCCGTGCCCCTTGACCGCGCGCACCCAGCCCTTGGCCGAGCACAGCACCGTGACCGCCTCGCGCTCGATCAATGCTTCGGCCGGGATCTCGGCAGCCGCCGGCGCGTCGGCGAGCATCGTGCGACGCCGGCCCAGCGGCGTGTCTCCACCGAATTCGGCGCCAGTCTCGCGCACCTCCTTGGCCACCGCGCGCCACTGCCGGCGCTCGCTGTCCAACAGCCGGGTCAATCCCGCCTCTTCGGCCGACAGCGCGTCCATTTCCTTGCGGATCGCGATTTCTTCGAGCCGGCGCAGGGCGCGCAGGCGAAGGTTCAGGATCGCCTCGGCCTGCACCTCGCTCAAATCCCACCGCGCCATCATCTGCGCTTTCGGGTCGTCGTCTTCGCGGATGATGCGGATGACCTCGTCGAGGTTGAGGTAGACCACGATCTGGCCGCGCAGGATCTCGATACGGCGCGCGACCGCGGCGAGGCGATGGCGGCTGCGGCGGAGCAGAACCTCGCGGCGATGGTCGAGAAATGCCTGCAATGCCTCCCTCAGGCTCATCACCCGCGGTACGCCGGCGGGATCGAGCACGTTGAGGTTCAGCGGCACCCGAACTTCGAGCTCGGTCTGGCGGAACAGCTGCTCCATCAACATTTCGGGGTCGACATTGCGCGTCCTAGGCTCGAACACGAGGCGGACATCCTCGGTCAATTCGTCGCGAATATCGGCGAGGAGCGGCAATTTCTTCTCTTCGAGCAGAGCCGCGATCTTCTCTATCAGCCGCCCTTTCGGCACCTGATAGGGCATCTCGGTAACGACGATCTGGTAGGCGCCGTGTCCGAGCGGCTCCTGTTCCCAGCGGGCCCGCAGGCGAAAGCTGCCGCGCCCGGTCTGATAGGCCTGACGGATGTTCTCAGCGGGCTCGACCAGGACGCCTCCGGTCGGAAAATCCGGGCCGGGGATGTGCGCGTGCAATGCCTCGACTGCACAGGCCGGATCGTCGATCAGCTGCAGCAGCGCCGAGCATAATTCGCCGGCATTGTGCGGCGGGATGCTGGTCGCCATGCCGACGGCGATCCCAGAGGCGCCGTTGGCCAGCAGGTTCGGAAAGCGCGCGGGCAGGACGATCGGCTCGCTGTCCTCGCCGTCATAGGTCGCGCGGAAATCGACGGCGTCCTCGTCGATGCCGTCGAGCATCGCCTGCGCCACCGCCGACAACCGGCTCTCGGTGTAGCGCATCGCCGCGGCGTTATCGCCGTCGATATTGCCGAAATTCCCTTGCCCGTCGACCAGCGGGTAGCGTTGAGAGAAATCCTGGGCGAGGCGGACCAGCGCGTCGTACACCGCCAATTCGCCATGCGGGTGGAATTTGCCGATCACGTCGCCGACGACGCGGGCGCACTTCTTGTAGCCCGAGGCGGGATCGAGGCGGAGCTGCTGCATCGCGTGCAGAATCCGGCGATGCACCGGCTTCAGTCCGTCGCGCACATCGGGCAGCGAGCGCGACATGATCGTCGACAACGCATAGGACAGATAGCGCTCGCCGAGCGCCTCGGCGAAGTCGACATCGCGGATCTCGCCGGACGCAGCCGTGACTGCCATGCCTGAATTGACCCCGGGTGGCTACCTGCCGATGGTACCAGCAGCGGAGGATTGCCGCATACGCTCGGCCAGCCGCGCGCGCGCCGCCGGCAGGGTCTTGCCTTGCGGCAACAGGACGTGATGCAGCAAAAAATGCTCGGTCAGGCGCAGGCCCTGTCCTATCTGAACCGCGTCGGCCGGCGCCTCGCGCCACAGAAAATCGGGCAATCCTAATAACTTGTCGTGATAGGGCCGGCCTGCTTCGCGCGACACCGCACGCCCGCTGCGGGGCGAGACATAGGCGAGATCGGCGGTGACGCCAGTGACCGCACAGCGGGTCAGATCGAGCCCGAAGCCCAGCGCGGCCAGGAGGCTGCACTCCCACCCGACATAGCAGGCCGGCCAATCCGCCGCCGAATCGAACGCCTCGAGCAAAGCCGCAAACGCGGCGAAGACATCGGCGTGCGGCTCGCGCTCGGGCAAGGTGGCGGCGAGCATCGCGGTTGCCGCGGCGAGGCCGGCGAGCCGGCCGGGATCGTCGATCAGGCGGCCGGCATGGGCACGCACCAATTCGCAGCCGATGGTGCCAAGATGCTCGGGAAGGCGCCCGCGCCACGCCGCCGCGACCTCGTTGCCGGGCTGCAGCACCGCTCTGGCCTTCGGCGACTGTCCGCCGCGCACCAATCCAAGGTGCCGCCCATGCTCACGGGTCAGCAATTCGGCGATCAGCGCGCTCTCGCCATGCCGCCGCGCCCCCAACACAAAGCCAGTATCGCGCCACTCCATCAGCTGTCGTAATCGAGCCCAAGCGCCGCAAAGCGTTCGCGGTCTTCGCCCCAGCGCTCGCGCACCTTGACGAACAGAAACAAATGGACCCGCCGCTCCAACATCTGTTCGAGCTCGGCGCGGGCGCGGGCGCCGATCGCCTTGATCCGCTGGCCGCGCTCGCCGAGCACGATCGCGCGCTGGCTCTGCCGCTCGATATAGATCACCTGCTCGATGCGGACACTGCCATCCGAGCGGTTTTCCCAGCTTTCGGTCTCGACGGTCGAGGCATAAGGCAACTCGTCATGCAATTGCAGAAAGACCTGTTCGCGGGTGATTTCGGCGGCGATCAGACGCTCCGGCGCGTCGGACAGCTGGTCTTCGGGGAACAGCCAGGGACCCGGCGGTATCACCGCGGCGAGATGGCGCTTGAGGTCCTCGACGCCGTCTCCGGTCAGACCCGAAATCATAAAGACCGCATCGAAAGGAACCGCTTGGGACAGCTCCGACGCGAGGCGGAGCAGCTTGTCGCGGCGGACGAGATCGATCTTGTTCAGCGCCAGCACCGATTTGCGGCTGCGCCCGGCGAGGCGGTCTAGGATGCGCCGCGCGTCGCGGTCGACCCCGCGGGCGGCGTCGACCAGCAGCACGGCTTCGTCCGCGTCCTCGGCCCCGGACCAGGCGGCCGAGACCATCGCCCGGTCGAGGCGCCGCCGCGGGGCAAAGATGCCGGGAGTATCGACAAAGACAATCTGCGCCGGCCCTTCGATCGCGATGCCGAGCAGCCGGGAGCGCGTCGTCTGCGCCTTCGGGGTAACGATCGCCAGCTTGCGGCCGACAAGCCGGTTCAGCAAGGTCGACTTGCCGGCATTGGGGGCGCCGATCAGCGCGACATAGCCACAGCGAGTGGCGGGCGGGGCCAGGCCGCTCATCGACACGAGCCTTGCGACAACACCCCCACCCTAACCCTCCCCCATCAAGACGGCGGGGACGAGCGGAGCAGGTGGCGACTGGAGGTCAGGCCGCGTGATGCTTCACCCAATCGACCACCTCGGCGTGGGTGGCAAACCAGACGCCCTTTTGCGCTTTGGCGTGCCGGATGATTTCGTCGAGGATCCAGATACGCGAGCGGTAGCCGATGACGTGCGGGTGCATCGTCAGCTGAAAGAGGCCGCCCTCGGCATGCGCGGCATCGAATTCCCTCCGGAAAATGTCGAAAACGTCATTCGGCGGCGTGTAGGGCCGCAATGACGAAAACCGGTTCATCATGAAATAGACGGCGTCGTCGCGCACCCACTCCACCGGCAATTCGACTACCCCGGTCGGCGCGCCATCGAGCAATAGCTCATAGCAATCCTCGTCCGACATCAGCGACGAATCGTAGGCCAGTCCCATCTCCTGTTCGATTTCGAGGGTGTGCCGGCTGAAATCCCAGGACGGCGTGCGCAGGCCGACCGGCCGGACGCCGGTGACCCGTTCGAGGGCGTCGGAGGAGCGCCGCATCAGATCGCGCTCGGCCTCGTAGGGCAGAACCGAATTCAGCTCGTGGATCCAGCCGTGGATGCCGATTTCGTGGCCTTCGGCAACGACCCGGCGCTGCTCGTCGGGATGCAGGAGTGCCGTCACCGCGGGCACGTAAAAGCTGGCTTTGGCTCCGTATTTTTCGAGGACTTTCAGGATTCTGGGCACGCCGACCCGGCTGCCGTACTGGCCCCAGGCGAGCCGGCCTATCGAGTTGCCGCCGTCGCGCAAATCGCTGGTCTCGTGATCGCTGTCGAAGGACAGGGCCACCGCGCAGCGCGCTCCGCCCGGCCACTCCGCCGGGCGCAGGCTGCGTCCGGCGCGGACACGGTCGACCCGCTTGCGCCACTCTTCCTCGGGCCATTGCCAGGGTTCGAGATCGGGTTTGGCGGCATTCATTCCGTCATCCTCCGCGTCCGTGCTGCGATCGACGGCGAGGGAGACGGGATTGGTCGGAGCGGAGAGATTCGAACTCTCGACCCTCAGCACCCCATGCTGATGCTGATGGTCCGCCCACACCCGCAACCGCCTACTTTTGCCGACTCCATGGCGGAAACAATAGCGTTTTCGTGACCCCTCGGCTACGCTGAAATACCGGAGCCGACCGCGAATTTCGCTCGAATGGTTGCTATGCGATTCCTGGAAAAGTGGTTGCTGGCCATCAGTTCCGATGCTGACGCCGCTAGCCGAGCGCCTCCTCGCGCGGCTACGCCGCAAGAGCGGCTCTTTCCTATCGGACCAGACGGTCACGATTAGCACACAGGGTCCCCGCGCCGCCCGAAAGCCTGCCTCCCGGATGCTCGCTGCAAGGACCGCCAGCGCCGGTCTTCGTCAGCCCCCACGGTCGCATGCGACCGCCGACGAGGCGCGCACCGAGGCGGGCGTTGCTCGCCGAGTCGTTCGCGGCAACGATCCGCCGCCTGAAAAGCGCCGAGCGCGGCGACGTCACTCTCCGCCTTCGCCGATCGCTACCTGCGCGAGCAACCGACCTGCACGAGCCCCGCTCGGCCGAGCTCGACCGATCGCTCCTGCGCGCGCATATCCTGCCGGCGATCGGTCGCGCCGGCTCGGATATCGCCCGCTCCGACGTTGCGAGAATGCACGCAACTGACGGAACCCAAATCGCGGCAAACCGGCTCTCGGACTTACCTCCTCAATGTCACGCTGGCCGAGCGCTGGGATGCGCCAGGAAGGCCGCAACCCTTGCCGCAACATAGAGAAATACAAGAAGCGCAGCCGGGAGCGGTTCCTGTCGGAGGTGGAGTTCGCCAGCCTCGGCGAAGCGCTCGGCCAGGCCGAGACGTCCGGTGCACCCCCGCCGCGATCGCCGCGATCCGTCTGCTGATCCTGACCGGCGCCAGAAAAGGAGATCCTCGGTCGCAATGGCGCTCGGTCAGCTTCGAGCGGTTGCTCCTAAGAGCTTCAGGACTGAAGACAGATCCATGGCATTTATGTAAACGCGCCGCTAGGGCGCTTTTGGCCGGTCTCCCGCGGATCGACGGCAATCCGTACGTGTTTCCAGGCGTCCGCACGGGGCGCACATTGTCAGCATCGAGAGGCGATTGCCCGCCATCATCTGCGCCTCGAGAGGGACCACCTCGAACAAGGTAGGGGCAATAATTCGACGCCTTGAGACCGGCCGCCCCGGCCTCACGGAGACTAATCGGGCGCGCCTCCGACAGCTTGACAACTCACAAAATTTGCAGGCTTTGCTCTGGCTCCCGCACAAGCTGATGAGCGCCGCCGCTCGCAATCCAAGACCTCACCGCGGTGCCGTCGAAGCTCAGATGACAGCCGTCATCGAAATACTTTTGATGGCGCCAATGCGCATTGGCAATCTCGGCACGCTGGATCTCGATCGAAACCTCGTCCGACCAAATCGTGATAGATCCATGCACATCGTCATAGAGCCCGCGGAGGTCAAGAATGGCGAGCCGCTCGATTACCCAATGCCGCAGGAGAGCTTCGAGCTGATCGAACGCTACCTTCGGGAGTTTCGCCCCCGGCTGGCGCCTGCCGATAGTACGGCCCTCTTCCCCGGAAGATGCGGAGGTCCAAAGGTGGTCAGAGGTTTCGCCGACCAGATCTCCAACACGATCCACGCACATACCGGGATGCGGATAAACCCCCACCTGTTCCGCCACGTCGCTGCCAAACTCTATCTCGACGGGAACCCCGGCGGATACGAGGTCGTCCGTCGCGTTCTCGGGCAACGTTCGATTAATACGACGACCCGCTTTTACACCGGTTTGGAGACGGCCTCGGCGGTACGCCATTTCAACGCGACAATCCTCAGGCTACGGAAGGAGCTAAACGCCCGATGACCAGTACGCTTCATCGCGACCCGGCCCGCCGTTGCAGGAAGCTGGAGGACTGGCCTGAGCCGGACCAGCGACGGCCTGGGCCGGCCGATCAACCCGCACCTGTTCCGGGATTGTGCCGCTACCAGCATTGCGATCGACGATCCTGACCACGTCGGCATCGCCAGCCGTCTGCTCGGTCATCGCGCGGCTTCGACTACCGAGCGCTACTACAACCATGCCCGCAGCGTCGAGACCAGTCGTCTGATGCAGAAACATATTCTCGCGCTTCGCAACGCAATCGCCTCGGCGCCCGAACCCACCATGTCCCCATTGGTGGGATTGACCCAATTTGGTGGAAAACCCTGAAGCTTTTGCCAGAGGTGCTACCGATGCCTAGAACACGCCCGCCCGTATCCGCCGGAGTTTCGCCGACAGATGGTCGACCTGGTCCGTGCTGGCCGTAATCCTGACGATCTTACCCGCGAGTTTGAGCCGAGCGGCCACTCGATTCGCGCGTGGGTCTTCCAGGCTAGGCCGGCTATTACGCGTGGTTGCAACAGCCACCGTCTGCCCACGCCACGGCCGACGCGGCCTTGCTGAAGCGCATCAAGACGGGTGCATGCCAGTTCGAGGCAGACCTACGGGGCGACGCGCGTCCATGTCGATCTGCGCGGGCGTGGAGAGAGGCACAGCCGCAAGCGGATCGCGCGTCTGATGCGCCAGGCGGGCCTGGTCGGCGCCAGCCATCGGCACGATGGCCCGACCACAACCCGGCGGAACAAGGACGACCGGCCTGCGCCGTCTTGGTCTATCGCGACTTCAGCGCAGCCGGACCGAACCACCTGTGGGTCGCCGACATCACTTACGTGCCGACGATGGCCGGGTTCCTCTATCTCGCCGTCGTGCTCGACGCCCGGAGCCGCAAGATTGTCGGCTGGGCGATGGCGAATCACTTGCGAGCCGAACGGGTGCTGGACGCAATGGAGATGGCAGTTGGCCAACGGCGGCCCAAGGACGTCATCCACCACAGTGACCAGGGCAGCCAGTATGCGTCGGTGGCATTTGGCAAGCGGTGTGGCGAGGGCAGGTGTTCGACCATCGATGGGGTCGGTCGGTGATGCCTACGACAACGCTATGGCTGAGAGCTTCTTCTTCACCCTCGCGGCCGAGCTGCTCAGCCGTCGTCGGTTCTTATCTCAGGCCGAGGCGAAGATGGCCTGCTTTAGCTGCATCGATGGTTGGTATAACCCGGTGCGACTACATTCGGGCCTGGGATAGCGCTCGCCGATAACCTACGAAGCCGACATGCAGGCCACCATGACCACGAGGTGGCCCGCAAGCTGACTAACCGTCCACCACACCGGGTCAATCCCAATCCCGGTCGTGGTTTGGCGTCGTCGTGGACAGAGCAGCACCTCTCCCGTCGTTGCGAAGTGGCGATCCCCTTTCCGGTGTCGGCTCGGCTGGAGGCTTAGAAATCCATGCCGTCCATGCCACCCATGCCCCCAACGGGCATCGCCGGCGCGCCCTTATGCGGCTTGTCGGCGACCATCACCTCGGTGGTGACAAGCAGTCCGGCCACGGAGGCGGCGCCCTGCAAAGCCAGGCGGACGACCTTGGTCGGATCGATGATGCCGGCCTCGACCATGTCGACATAGGTGCCGTTCTGGGCATCGAAGCCGTGATTGGCGGCGTCCTTCTCCAAGAGCTTGCCGACGATGACCGATCCATCTTCTCCGGCATTGGCAAAAATCTGCCGTGCCGGGGCGCGTAGTGCCCGGCGCACGATGTCGATGCCGACTTTCTGGTCGTCGTTCTCAGGGTTCAACCCGCCGAGCCGCTTGCTTGCGTAAAGGAGCGTGACGCCGCCGCCGGCGACAACCCCTTCCTCGACCGCCGCCCTGGTCGCATGCATCGCGTCGTCGACGCGGTCCTTGCGTTCCTTGACCTCGATTTCGGTCGCGCCGCCGACCCGGATGATGGCAACGCCACCGGCCAGTTTGGCCAGGCGCTCCTGCAACTTCTCCTTATCGTACTCCGAGGTCGTCTCCTCGATCTGGGCGCGCAATTGCGTGCAGCGCGCCGCGATGTCCGCCTTGTTCCCGGCGCCGTCGATGATCGTCGTGTTTTCCTTTTCGATGCGGACTCGCTTGGCCCGGCCGAGCATGTCGAGGGTGACGTTTTCGAGCTTGATGCCGAGATCCTCGCTGATCACCTGGCCACCGGTCAGAATGGCGAGATCCTCGAGCATCGATTTGCGCCGATCGCCAAAGCCGGGGGCCTTGACCGCGGCGACCTTGAGCCCGCCGCGCAATTTGTTGACAACGAGCGTCGCCAGCGCCTCTCCCTCGATTTCCTCGGCAACAATCAGCAGCGGATTGCCGCTCTGCACGACGGCTTCGAGCAGGGGCAGGATCGGCTTTAGGCCGGACAGCTTTTTTTCGAATAGGAGGACGTGGGGGCTTTCAAGCTCGCAGATCATCTTTTCGGCATTAGTCACGAAGTACGGCGAGAGGTAGCCGCGGTCGAACTGCATGCCCTCGACGATGTCCAGTTCGGTCTCCAGGCCCTTTGCTTCCTCGACCGTGATGACGCCCTCGTTGCCGACCTTGTCCATGGCGTTCGCGATCATCTCGCCGATCTCGCGGTCGTCATTGGCCGAGATCGTGCCGATCTGCGCGATTTCCGCGTTGGTCGAAACCTTTTTTGAGACCTTCTTGATGTCGCTGACCACCGCTTCGACGGCCATGTCGATACCGCGCTTCAAATCCATCGGGTTCATCCCGGCGGCAACCGCCTTCGATCCCTCACGCACGATCGCCTGGGCGAGCACAGTCGCGGTCGTCGTGCCGTCGCCGGCTTGATCGCTGGTGCGGGTGGCGACCTCCTTGACCATCTGCGCGCCCATATTCTCGAAACGGTCGGAAAGTTCGATTTCCTTGGCAACGGTCACCCCGTCCTTGGTAATGCGCGGTGCACCGTAGGATTTGTCGAGGACGACGTTACGGCCCTTCGGGCCGAGTGTCACCTTGACCGCATTGGCGAGAACGTCGATGCCGCGCAGCATGCGGTCGCGGGCGTCGCCATTAAATCTGACTTCTTTGGCAGCCATATCTGAAATCCTTGGTTAGGCGGCTTTCTTCGCCGCGGCGGCCCGATCGAGCACGCCCATGATGTCGGCTTCCTTCATGATCATCAGGTCCTCGCCATCGAGCTTGACCTCGGTGCCCGACCATTTTCCGAACAGCACGCGGTCGCCGCTCTTGACCTCGAGCGAGTGCACCTTGCCCTCCTCGTCGCGCATGCCTGGGCCGACGGCGACCACCTCGCCCTCTGTCGGCTTTTCCTGTGCCGTGTCGGGAATAAAGATGCCGCCAGCGGTTTTCGCCTCCGGCTCGACACGGCGGACCAGCACGCGGTCCTGCAATGGACGCAGTTTCATCGATGGTCTCCTCGGACCAAAATTTTGTGGGAGGGCTGGCACTGTGGCAACGCGAGTGCCAACGCGCACTCCAGTACCTGGTGCGGCAGCCGCGAATTACAACTACAAATGATTAGAGTGCGTAAATTGATAAAGAGGGCCAGACGCCAAAATCTTCATGCTCCATTTTAATTCCAAATTTCAAAGTGTTTATTCGCAGTCGGCTTTACGTGCCCCAGCTTCTAATTAGACGCCTATTTCGCGCGGGCGAGTTTTTTCGTCGAGGCCCTCGGCAAGGTCGAGGAACTTGCACCGCTAATCGAGGCTTCGGCCGACGAAAGAGAGCGATCGCGCCGGCAAAAGCCGACCAGCGCAGCAATTGAACGCCATCAAATCTTCGCGGCCGCCGCCGCGGGCGGACGGCAAAGCCACGCGGCGACCGTTAAAAGCCCCTCGCCTGCACCGCATACGAATGAGGAACGCCGGCTTCTTACCGTCGAGACAGATCACGGCCGCCTTGAGCTTTTGCCGGCCCCCGCTCAGGCGCGAGCAGCGTCAACGGTGTAGCCGTTTTCTTTTCCGATTTCGGCTGTTTTGGTTTCTTAGCTTCCCGGTTTGATCGTCTCTGCCCTTTTGCCATAACGAGCTTCCTTCTCTAGAGCGGCCCGGCTTTTGTGATGGCGGCGTTGGAGCGAAAACTCCGCCGGATCGCCCTGGGGTTTATCAGCGCCTTTAATCAGCGCTCGGCCACTTCTCCGGCGAGGCGCCGAATTTAACCTTGATTGCGATAACTTTGCCGCTGTTCCGCTCGCCGATGCGGTCGAGGCGATCGGCAAGATCTTCGAATGTTGTGCCACCCGGTAACATGAACGAAAGCAAGTTGCCTTCGAACACCGCTGTTACGCGGCTCGGCAAAAACATTACTTCAGGACAATCACGCACGGGAATCCCCCAGTAGCTGTTCAAGGATAGCCAGCCAGTCCGCAACCAGCTGCTTTTCGTTCGCTGCCGAAACGCGGGCCTGTGCTTATCCCGAGCAGCGGCAAAGGATGTGACCCGCCGAACGACGGACTAACTTGTATAAAGGAACGGGAATATCGCCCGTAGGTTCGGAAACTACTCAGATGGCCCCTTCCGCACCGGATCCTCGGAAGCCACTGGGCCGACCAGACAAGAGGTGACGAAGACCACTCTCTGGGCAGTCGAGAGTTTGTCCGGCACGCCGGCCGTCGCTATTAGGGCGACCGACGGCGGGGCGCGCCGGCCTCTATGTTCGTCGCCGTTGGCGGGCACGGGACCACTTCCGGGTACGAGTTGTCCTCAATGTATCGTAGCAAACCTGGGCACGGTAGAGCCGGGATTATTAGATCATCCTGGGAAATTTCATAAGTAGTTTCCAGAGTTTGTGAACGATATTCGTGATTCCACATTTATACCTCCACGTCGCTACAATTCAGATAAGGACACCATCGATGTCATTCCTCATCCGCCCGGTTGCCGTTTACTTTCCGTTGAGGCGCACCGTCGCAATAGCAGCGCTGATGGGCGCCACATTTCTCGCCAGCCCGCTGACCCCGGCTCGCGCCAACCCAGCCAGCCACCCACTTCAGCTGGCGCAGAACGCTCCCCAAAAGACCCTGGCGGCCACCCAGGCCACCTCCGACAAAGCGGACACCGTCGAGGCGCGAATCACCAGCCTTCACGCTGAGCTGAAGATCACGCCTGCGGAAGATGCAATGTGGAACGGCGTGGCGCAGGCAATGCGCGAAAACGTCGCCAACCTTGAAAAGCTGGTCGCCGAAAAACGGACGCAAGCCCCGCAAAACATGACGGCATTGGACGATTTGACGACCTATCAGAAATTCGCCCAGGCTCATGTGGACGGTCTGAAGAACCTGACTTCGGCATTTACATCGCTTTACGATGCAATGCCCGCTGCTCAAAAGACGAATGCCGACGAAGTGTTCCGGAATTTCTGGCGTGAGAACACCCGCTCCCATCGCCAGCAGGGCTAACCATCTCCCCGCGACGCGCCATCAAAGGAGACCCCGCATGACTTCGATCAACCACACCAAATCTAAATTTCGCCTGTCCGCGAAGCTCGCGGCAGGGCTCGCGATCTCCGCTGCTCTCGTGCTCGGAACCTTGGCCACTGCACCGGCTCAGGCGGGCTGGGGCGAACACGACAATTATCGTGGAAATTACCGCCACGCCTGGAACGGCGCTCACTATCGTGCGCCTCCAATCGTCTACGGTGGTTACTACGGCAATGGATATGGCTATTCCCCTCCGCCGGTAGTTTACGGCCCGAACATAGGCATTGGCGTGCCGGGCATCAGCGTCGGTATTTGGTAACATTCACCCAAACCGAAAATGGAAACGGTTCGTCGGCAATGGCGCCCGCAGTCCGATGCGACGAACCACTTTAGCGGAACGGAGTCACCAATGCTCAAAAACCTGGCGATAGTCCTTGGATTGGCAGCCGGCCTGTCGGCTTGCATGGGTCCATACGGTTACAACGGATATGGCAACGGTTATGGCTATAACAGACCTGCCGACTCCGGATACGGCTACAATACGCCTACCTACTATGGATACGGCTACAACACGCCTGCCTACTATGGAGGCAGCTACGATCCCGATGCCCCACGCACCAGCCAGCACGGCACGGTGCAATGAGGCTAATCCGCCTTCAGGGTTGGTTTCCGATATGCCAACAGGCTTATGCCCCTTTAGAGCGGGTGCGATGCGGTCTGCAGACGCATCGCACCGGCTCTGAAGGCACTACTGTCGATATAATTTTCCAAGCTTTATGAGCGCCCTACCAACCTGGCCCCGCAATCGGCTTTTAGTGGCCCTGCCAGCCTTTGATTTCCAGCAGCTTATGCCGGAGATTGAACAGGTACGCTGCGAACGCGGGCAGATCCTGATGGATGCAGATAGTCCGCTCGACCATGTATTCTTCCCCGACAGCGGTGTCGTCTCGGTAGTAGCGGTCTATGCGGACGGCAGTATCATCGAAATGGCAACGATCGGTAGGGAGGGTTGCACTTCCGTGCAAGCCATCTTTGGTGCCGAGAGTTCCTCCGTCCGCCTTCTCGTCCAGATCCCGGGAACCGCAACAAGGATGTCGCGTGCGGCATTCACCCGGGCCATGGGCTCGATGCCGTCCTTCCGAAATCTGATGTACGCTTATGCCCAAGCCTTTCTTGAGCAGATCCTGGTGTCGGTGGCGTGCAACGGGGCGCACAGTCTCAAGCAGCGGTTGGCGCGTTGGCTGCTGATGATGCGCGACCGCGGTGACGATGACACGCTGCAGATCACGCAGAGCCTGCTCGCGGAGATGTTGGGCGTCCAGAGGCCAACCGTCAGCAATGCTGCCCGGACGATGGAACATGCCGGTTTGATTGCGCGCGGCCGCCGGCAAGTCTCGATACTTGATCGGCAGGGCCTCGCGGCGGCATCTTGTGAATGTTATCAGTTGGTCCGGGCGCGCATCGCTTTTCATCTTCCCAAAACATACGCATAAAAGGCGAGCCCGCAACCGGTTTGGTAATGTAGATTACCGACAACATCCTCTCGACGGGCTCACAATCAAAAATGGCGGGAGGCTGTCGCCACACCTCTGGCAAGGTTTGGATGTTTCGCATATCGGCTCCTAAAGGATGTCTTGGCGCGATGCCGAAGGAGCGTGCATCGCTATGAGAGGACCGCGTCCACATCAGGCCGGAGCGGCTGGCCGGCGATCGTCGCTGCGGGGAGGCTCGGTGCTCGCCGCTGACACTTTCCCGGTCGTCGGGCTCGGCGCCTCGGCCGGCGGCCTGGATGCCTTCCGCAGGTTGCTCGGCTCGCTCCCCAGCGGCACCGGCATGGCCTTCATTCTGATCCAGCATCTCGATCCGACCCATCCCAGCATGATGGTCGATCTGCTGACTGGGCATACGCCGTTGACGGTCCAGCAGGCAGCAGACGGGATGCCGATCGAGTCCGAACATGTCTACCTCATTCCGCCGGGTACCTACCTCACTATCCACGAGGGCGCCCTCCGGCTCTCGGCGCCGCGCGAGCGTCACGGCGCACGGCTGCCGTTCGACTTCTTTTTGCGCTCGTTGGCCGAAGAGCTTGGCGAACGAGCGATCTGCGTAATCCTATCAGGAACTGGCAGCGACGGCAGTCTGGGGCTGAAGGCGGTCAAGGAGCAGGGTGGGCTCGTCATCGCGCAGGATCCGGACGAGGCCGAGTATGACGGCATGCCGCGGAGCGCGATCATGACCGGCGCCGTAGACCTCGTGCTGCCGGTAGCTGAGATCCCCGAAATCCTCGCCAAATACGATCGGTGGAAGGCGCTAGCGCCGGATGATCATCCCCCGGATCGGCTGGCCGAAATCGTCGATCTCGTGCGCACGAAGACCTCGCACGATTTTACACTCTACAAACCGGGAACGCTGATGCGCCGGATCGAGCGACGCATGGCGCTGGCTGGCGTCGACAATGTTGGTCGCTATCTCGATCTGCTGGGGAAGGATGCTGGCGAGCTCGATCTCCTCGCCAAGGATTTGCTCATCAACGTCACCAGCTTCTTCCGCGACCCGAAGGCTTTCGAGTTGCTGGCTGAGGAGGTGATACCGGATCTCGTGCACCGGCACCCGGCGGACCGGCCGCTGCGGATCTGGGTTGCCGGCTGCAGCACCGGCGAAGAGACCTATTCCCTCGCCATGCTGTTCTTCGAGCAAATCGCGGCTGAGAAGCGAACTATCAAACTGCAGGTCTTCGCCTCCGATGTCGACGAAGACGCGGTCGCTCTGGCCCGCGAGGGGATCTATCCCGGATCGATCGCGGCGGATGTGTCGCCGGCGCGGCTCGCCCGCTTCTTCATTCACGAGGAGTACGGCTATCGGGTGGTGCCCGAGTTGCGCGGGTTGGTGGTATTTACCGTCCAGGATGTGCTGGCCGATCCGCCATTCTCGCGCCTGGATCTGATCTCGTGCCGTAACCTGCTGATCTATTTGCGCCCCGAGGCGCAGGAGAAGGTGCTGCTGCTGTTCCATTTCGCGCTCAGCGACGGCGGCGTTCTGATGCTTGGCAGCTCCGAGACGGTTGGCAACCTCGACGACCGGTTCGAGCCGATCTCCAAGACGCAACGGATTTATCGGCAGGTCGGTCGCAGCCGGCCCGGGGAAGTCGATTTTCCGATCGGCTCGGGCGGCGGGCGGGCGAGCGATTTGGCCCGGACGGAGACGGCCGACGGCGGTTCAGGGCATCAGCGCTCGCGATCTCACGCACCAGGCGCTGATCGATAGCTATGCGCCGGCCTCGGTCCTGATCAATCGCAAGTATGAATGCCTCTATTACTCGGGGCCGACCGACCGCTATTTGCGGGTAGCTGCGGGAGAGCCCAGTCGCGATCTGATCGACTTAGCGCGCGAGGGGCTGCGCCATAAGCTCAGGGCGGCGATCCGACAGGCGATCCAGGAACACGCGCAAGCAACCGCTACGGGTGCGCAGGCGAGCTTCGGCGGAAGTGCCGTCGCGGTCCGCATCGAGGTCCATCCGGTGCAGAGCGAAGGCGAGGAATTGCTGCTGGTCAGTTTCTTCGAAGAGCCGGTGCGCGAGCAGCAGGCGGACCGACCCGCCGAGGCGACGGATGGCGTTCCGCGGGTGGCCGAGCTCGAGCGGGAACTAGACGCCACCCGGAAGGAGCTACAGAGCGCCATTCACGACCTGGAGATCGCCAATGAGGAGCAAAAGGCGATCAACCAGGAAGCGATGTCGGCGAACGAGGAGTTCCAGTCGACCAACGAAGAGCTGATGACCTCGCGGGAGGAGCTGCAATCGCTCAATGAAGAACTCACCGCGCTCAACAGCCAACTCCAAGAGACGCTTGAACGCCAGCGCAATACGTCGAATGACCTGCAGAACATCCTCGATAGCTCCGGGGTAGCGACCTTGTTTCTCGACGGCGCGCTCAACATCCGTTTCTTCACGCCGGCAGCCAAATCGCTGTTCAGCGTCATCGCCACCGACATCGGCCGACCGCTCGCCGATCTGACCCCGCTGGCTGCCGACCGCGATCTGCTCGGCGACGCCCGCACGGTGTTGACCAGCCTTGCACCATTGGGGCGCGAGATCGAAGCCGATGGCGGTTCCTGCTACGTCCGTCGCATCCTGCCCTACCGCACCCAGGACAATCGCGTCGACGGGGTGGTCATCACCTTTGCCGACATCTCCGAGATCAAGGCGGCGGAACGCGAGCTTCGGACGGCACGCATCTATTCCGACAGCATCATCGACACGATCCGCCAACCGCTGGTCGTACTCGACGAGGGGTTGCGGGTTGTTTCTGCCAACCGTTCCTTCTATCGGACGTTCGCTCTCGCCGCTAAGGAAACCGTCGGCCGAATGCTGGAGCTCGCCGGCGATGGCCGCTTGGAAATTCCGGGACTACGCCACTTCCTCGGGCGGATTCAGACCGAGCCCGCTCCCGTCGAGGATTACGAGGTCGAGATCGAACTCCCGCTGCTCGGGCGGCAACTTCTGCTGCTGAACGCACGAGAGATCCGCGATGAGGCGCTGGGCGGGCGTAAGATCCTGCTGGCGATCGACGACATCACCGAACGCAAGCATGCTACCGAGGCATTGGAGGCGGCCAAGCGAGAGGCCGAGCAGGCCAATCTAGGCAAGTCACGCTTCCTTGCCGCCGCCAGCCATGATCTCCGCCAACCGTTGCAGACGATCAGCCTGCTGCATGAAATATTGGCGAAGAAGGTCGAGGATGAGGCCACTTTGCGGCTGGTCGGCAGACTCGACGAGACCGTGAGCTCGATGTCGAGCATGCTGGACACGCTCCTCGACATCAACCAGCTCGAGGCTGGGATCGTCCGCCGGGAGATGGTCGATTTCCCGATCAATGCGGTGCTCGAGCAGCTGCGCACCCAGTTCACCTTTCACGCCGCGGCGCATCGCCTCGGCTGGCGCGTCGTCCCCAACAGCCGCAGCGTGCGCAGCGACCCCCGCTTGCTCGAGCAGATGATCCGCAATCTGCTGTCGAACGCGGTGAAATACACCAGTCAGGGCAAGATTCTGCTCGGCTGCCGGCGGCGTGGCGACATGCTGCGTATCGAGGTCTGGGACACCGGGATCGGCATCCCCGAAGAGCAGCTTCAGGCGATCTTCGAGGAGTTTCATCAGATCGACAATCCGGCGCGCGAGCGCAGCAAAGGCCTCGGCCTTGGTCTCGCCATCGTCGAGCGCCTGGCAGGCTTGCTGGGCCACGCTGTCGATGTTCGATCCCGTCCGGGCAAGGGCTCGGTCTTCGCCGTCGAGGTGCCGCTCGGACAAGACGCGCCGCACTGGCGGCCTCGCCATCTCTGGCCGGAGGCAACGGAAAGCAGACATCAGAGCGGTACAATCTTGGTCGTCGAGGACGATCCTTCGGTGCGCGAGATGCTGGCTCTGCTGCTCGAAGGCGAGGGTCACCGCACGACGGCCGTGGAGGATGGGAGACAGGCTCTGGAATTGGCGGCGCGCGGGGCGATACGCCCGGATCTGGTCGTCGCCGACTACAACCTGCCGCGGGGGCTGAACGGCCTGCAGACCGTCGCCGGCCTGCGGGACACGCTCGATCACGAGATCCCGGCGATAATCCTGACCGGCGACATTTCGACCGGCACCTTGCGCGAGATCGCCCAAGGGGGTCACCTGCACCTGAACAAACCGGTGAAGGCAAGGGAGCTGACAGAGCTGATCCGGCGCTCCCTCGCCGAGTCGCAGCCGTCGCGGCAATCGAGCACCCGGCAGCCTCCCGAAGCGGTCGGCGATGGCCTGCCATCGTCAACGATCTTCGTCGTCGATGATGACAGCGCGGTGCGGGAGGCGCTGCGCGATCTGCTCCGGGAAGACGGCCGGACGGTCGAGATCTATGCGAGTTCCGAGGCCTTCCTCGATGCTTATCATCCGGGCGGCGAAGGGTGTCTCCTCGTAGACGCCCGGATGCCGGGGATGAGCGGGCTTGAACTGCTGCAGCAGCTCAAGAGCGGCGGAAGTCGCCTGCCGGCTATCATGATCACCGGTCAGGGCGATGTCCCGATGGCGGTCGAGGCCATGCGGGCGGGTGCTGCCGATTTCATCGAGAAGCCGATCCGCCGCGACGAACTGTTCGCCAGCATCGAGCGTGCCCTGGAACATATTCGGGATGCGGCCAAACTGTCGGTTCGGCAGGAAGCGGCAGCGACGCGCCTGGCGGACCTAACCGCCCGCCAGCGCCAGATCATGGGGCTGGTCCTCGCCGGCCATCCCAGCAAGAACATTGCCGCCGACCTCGGCATCAGCCAGCGCACCGTCGAGAACCATCGCGCCGCCGTCATGAAGAGGACCGGTTCGCGCTCGCTTTCGGCGCTAATCCGCTTGGCGCTCGCCGCCGACCTAGGCACCCCGCCGCAATCTCCCGGCTGACCGAAGAGTATGGCTTGGCGCGCCGAGAGGCGCCTTAGGCCGATCGGCGCTTGAGCTCTCTCAGCACTCTAGATACCAAGTAAGTACATTCCGAAAATGCTAAGTAGATTCCGAGGCTGGTTTCTGTAGTCATACCGTACCTAAATTTAGAGGGGAAAAATTCCCACGCATGTTTTTGGAGGAAGTTGTGGAATTAATTCTGATTATCGTTGTGGTTCTCCTGCTCTTCGGCGGCGGTGGCTATTACGGATACCGTAGGCGATGGTGGAGCAGGATCTGGTACTTTCTAGGTTCTTAATCAGACTGAGCAACCCTATGCGGACACGTGGAAACGTGCTTATCAGGGAACTGGAGAGCAACACTATGAACATCTTCACTATAATTGGCGTAGTGGTCGTTGTAATTTTGGTCGCCGGCTACTTCGGGGTGCATGGCGTCCACTTCTAATTTACAGTGTTTTGATCACGCCTGGCACCGGCCAAATTTCATTCCGGTTCGATGGCGGTTTTGATCAGACAGCGCAATACTTCTGCGACGCTCCAGGCTTGGGCGATGCAGCCGCGCGGCGTGAATGGCGGTTCGGCGTCAAAGACTTCGCTGATCGAGCCGATGCCGGCCTCAGCGAGATGCGGCTCAAAGCCGTCGAGGAAACCCCGCGCCGCCGTGCGGTCATCGGGATGGACCCTGAGCCAGGCATCGATGAACGGGCCGATCAGCCAGGCCCACACCGTGCCCTGGTGATAGGCGGCGTCGCGGGCACGCAGGTCGCCGAAATACCGCGGCTTGTAGTCGGGCTCGCCCGGCGCCAGCGAGCGCAGCCCGACCGGCGTCACCAGCTTCGCACGCACCGCGGTGACGACCGCCTCCCAATATTCTCGGTCCAGGACCGGGTGCTCCAGCGCAATCGCGAAGATCTGGTTCGGTCGGAAAGCGGCGTCGTCCCCATCCTCGCCATCGACGACGTCGTAGAGATGGCCGCCGGCCGCGTGCCAAAAACGGCGGTTGAACGAAGCCCGTGTCTTGTCCGCGTGGGCTGCGAGCTCTTCGGCTTCGGGGTCCTGTGCTTCACGCAACCAATCCGCCAGCAGGCACAGCGCGTTGTACCAAAGCGCGTTGATCTCGACGGCTTTGCCGCGGCGCGGGGTCACCACCCAATCGCCGACTTTCGCATCCATCCAGGTCAGCGCATAACCCTCCGCCCCTTGGGTGAGGAGCCCGTCATGCGGGTCGACCTTGATGCCAAAGCGCGTACCCTCGCGATGATGCCGGACGATGTCCTTCAAGATCGGCAGAAGAAGCTCCAAGGTCGCTTTATCCCGGCTACGCTCGACATAGCGGTGCAGCGCATGAAAGAGCCACAGCGTCGCATCGGCGGTGTGGTAGAGGCCTTGGTTTTGTCCTTCCGGAAACAGGTTCGGGATAAGTCCATCACGCACGTAGTGAGCGAAGGTGCGCAGGATCCAGCGTGCCTCGATCGCCCGTCCGGTTGCCAGGGTGAGGCCCTCGAGCGAGATCATCGTGTCCCGCCCCCAATCGGTGAACCAGTGATAGCCGGCGATCACCGTGCGAATCTCATCACCCTCGGCCCGCGCCCGAGCCCCATCGGCAATGCGTCCGACCGGGGTGATGACGAAGGTCTCTGCGGCGAGGACGAGTTCGGCCGCGAACCCGATTTGTGCCGGCCCAGCTGCCAGGCCGACAAGGCGTCGCAGGCGTTCGCCTTCGAAGGCCAGCGCATCGTCGGGGCTCAGCGCCAGCACGGTATGCCAAGGCTCTGTCGCCGCGATCAAGGTCAATGGACGATCCCTGCCGACCTCCCCGGCAAAGTAGCCGGGGCTCCACAGCCAACCGCGCGAATCGTAACCACGCTGGGCCTCGATGTCGTAAAAGCGCTCGCGCCGCGAGCCGCCGTCGGCGGTAAAGGTCAAGCCTTCGGCGCCCTCAACCGCCAGCCGCAGAATTGGCAGATCGGGCCCCGCGCTGATCTCGTACCGGTCGCCTTGGATGGTCAGGGTATAGCCCGAGGACAGCGCCTCGCCGACCGGCGCCTCGAGCGCACGAAAGTTGATCAAGGGTCTCACCCGCAGGCGGACCAGCTGACCGTCGCCGAGCGAACGAAACGTCGAATGCACGATGTTTTGGCGCGACGGCACGACGATCGACTGCTCGATCACAATGCCGTCGATTTCATATCGCCAGCTCGGCAGACCCATGTTCAAGGTGAAATCGAGAAATCGGCCCCTCTCGCGTAGATTCACGACGCTGCCGTCTTCGCGTTCGATGTCGATTTCGAGATCGTTGAGGACCACCATGCGGCCGAGCGGCGCCGGGAGGGCGGCGATCAGGAAGCCGTGGTAACGCCGGGTGATCGCGCCCGTTATCGTTGCCGAGGCGTAGCCGCCTAACCCGTTCTCCACGAGCCATTCGCGTGGAGCTTCCGGTGACGGATTCTCCGCTCGGATGACACGGCGCAGGTCAATCATGGGCTTTTCGGAGCAGAAAGAGCTTCCTTGCCTCGGGGATCGTGGGTGAAGTGCCGGGGATCAGGACGGTGGCGCTGTGGCCCGAGATGAGCCAATCCCCCGCGGCGTCCTGCGCCGGGCTCCCCGAGCCACCGTAAGGCGGGGCTTCACTCGACCATAGGAGCCGCCAAGCCTGGTCCTCGACCGGCGCCAGCAGCGGCTCGGGCGCGGGGCCGAGCAGCAGATCGCGGCCGAGATTGACGATCAGCAAGCGGTCGGCGCCATCCGGGGAGAAAAAACGCAGCATCCAGGCTTCCTCGGTGAGCGCGGCGCCATCGATCCGGCAGGGCCGCTGTCCAAGCACCGGGTCCGTGCGCCGCAGCTCCAGAAGATCGCGATGCAGGGTATAGATCGAAGCATGCCGTTGCCGTTCGCTGAGATCCAGCACCGAGCGGCGAAACGTGTCGATGTCGCCGGGGTCGGCGAGTTCGGCCCGCATTTCGCGCGTCGCGAGACTGGGAAATTGTGCGAGGGAGAGATGTCGCCCTTCGCGGACATCGTGCGACAGCCCGATCTCATGATCGGCAAAATAGAAGAACGGGCTCGATGCACCGAATTCCTGCCCCTGAAACAGCATCGGAATGCCCGGCATCAACAATAAATAAGCGGTCATCGCGCGGAGCCGGCCAGGGCTCGTCAGCGCGTGACAGCGCTCTCCGGTGCCGGAATTGGCGACCTGGTCATGGTTCTGCAGAAAGACCACAAAACATTCCGCCGGGAGATCGAGGGTCGGCGTGCCGCGCGGTTTCTGCTGCCATCGGTAGCGCTGCCCCTGATACAGGAAACCGTGCTTCGCAGCCGCAACGAATTCACCTGGGCGGCCACGGTAGTCCGAATAATAGGCTTCGTGACGTCCGGTCAATGCCACCATGGCGCTGTGATGGAAGTCGTCATTCCACAGTGCGTCGAGCCCGTATCCGCCCCGCTCGACCGGGCGCGCCAGCTTGGCGTGCTGCGGCTCGTTCTCGGCGACGACAAAGGCGATTCTGTCGCGCGCCCGCCGAGCGCACCTGCCGAACGATGGCGGCGAGAATATGATCGTCCGATCGATCGAAAATTGCCTGCGTCGCGTCGAGCCGCAGGCCGTCGAGATGATACTCGTCGATCCAATAGCCGGCATTGGCGATGAAAAATTCGCGCACTGGGCCAGAATCGGGACCGTCGAAATTGATCCCCTCACCCCAGTCGTTGTCGCAGCGATCGGTGAAATAAGCCGCGGAAAATAATTTGAGATAGTTTCCGTCCGGGCCAAAATGATTGTAGACGACATCGAGAATGACGGCGATGCCCAGGGCATGCGCGCGGTCGACGAAGCGGCGGAAATCATCCGGTCGGCCGTATAGGTGCGTGGGGGCGAAAAGATCGACGCCGTCATAACCCCAGCCGAACCGACCGGCGAATTCCGCCACCGGCATGATTTCAAGGCAGGTGATACCGAGCTCGGCGAGAGCCGGCAGCTCACGTTCAGCTGCTACCCAGCCTCCTTCCGGGGTGAATGTGCCGACATGCATCTCGTAGATGACGAGTTCTTCGCGCGCCCGCCCGCGCCACGCCCCGATCAGTCCAATCGAACTGCCCAGGATCGACGATTTCGGAAGGCCCGTGCGGCCCTTCCGGTTGAAACCTCGACGCCGGGTCGGGCAATGCCGCCTCGCCCTGATCGAGACGGAGACGATAGCGCATGCCAGCTCGCGCCGACAGGCTCCGCAGTGAGAAGTAGCCGTCGGTCTCGGGTTGCAAGCGCCGCCGACTCAAGGCCCTCGATCTCGACGACAACCCCACGGCAGCCGCGGCGCCCAAACGCGGAAATGGACGCCGCCGTCGGACAGCGGCTCGGCGCCGATCGGCAGCCGCCGGACAGACGTGGTTTTGCGCGAGACCGGATGTTCTGCAACCCAGGGCTTGGGCGGCGTCGCGAGGTCGTGTCGTTCCTTGGGTTTGGCGGAAGCCGGCGCGCGCGTCCACGTCGCGACCTCTTTCTCGTCCTAGGGGCCGCCGCGCCCGCGAGCCCGCGATTGCGCGACGATGCCCGCCGTGATCCCCTCATCCCCTCGGATTTCCGAAGGGGCCTGATCCGGCACGTTCATTGTCCTGGTCGACCGCATGACACTGCGGATGGCCATCGCGATTTGAACCAGCCGAGCCGCGTATGCGTGGTCTTGTCCGAAGAGCTTAGAGGCTCGAGGAGGATGCCGTGCGGCCTGATCGGGATGCCCCGATGCAGAGGTGTGATGTTCCAGACTTGAACGTCCCGTGATCATGTGGTCTCCGAGCTTGCGATGCCTCGCGCTGCACCGTGGTCAACAAGCGAATTTCTAGCGCATCCGCATTCGACCGTGGCAGGCTCGGAAACTACTCAGGCGAGGAGAAGCAGCTGCCATCGTACGATCCCCGCCGATCGCCTATTAGCCTTCCGGCGCCCGATGGCCCCGGAGAGCATGATGGAACGACACCAGGAGCTGCCTTTCCTCGTCCCATAGGGACAGCCGCGAGCATCTCAGGCTATCGAGGAGGGTGAGGCGCCTGGCGTCGCGAAATTCCGGGTTATGGTCGAAGCAGTCGCGCAGGCCATAGTTCGGTATCTTGCTGCAGATGTGATGGATGTGGTGGAAGCCGATATAACCGGTCAGCCAATGCAGCACTGCGGGAAGATCGTAGAAGGAGCTGCCTTTCAGCGCTGCGATATGGAAATCCCAATTTGGGCCGGTCGCCCAGTAGGCGTGCTCGAACTGGTGCTGGATATAGAACAACCATATCCCGGTTGAAGCGGCGAGCAGGATCGCCGGAAGATAACCGAGCATGAAGCCGCGCCCGCCCACTGTCAGCAGCATCAGTACAACGATCACGGCAAGGGCCGCGTTCGTCCCGAGAATGCTACCCCAGATTTTCCAATGCCGGAATGGGCTGACGGTTGGGATGCGGTGGCGGATGACGAACACAAAGAGCGGACCCAAGCCGAATAGGATCATTGGATGCCGATAGGCCCGATAGCGAAGGCGCTGCCAAAGCGAGAGTGACCGATACTCGCGCACAGTGAGCGTCCTGACACCGCCGGTGCCGCGCCGGTCGAGATTGCCGGAGTTCGCGTGATGGATGGAGTGGCTCCTGTGCCAGAAAGCGTAGGGCGTCAGTGTCAATACCCCAAGAGCTCGTCCGAGAAGATCATGGCTCGCCGCGACGCAAAGAACGAACTATGGCCGCAATCATGCTGGATCGCAAACAGCCGGACCAGCAATAAGGCTGCGGGCACAGCGAGCGGCAGCGTCAGCCCGGGATAGCGTTTCGTACCGCAAAGCAGAGCAACCATCACGAACAGAAACGGCAGTCCCGTATTGAGAAGCTGAGCCAGGGCACGCCGGGGATCGGCGCGGGCATAGGGCGCAGCAATCTCCCGCCACGAGCGGGACGACCGGACGTCAGCACAGCAGCGCTCGCCGGATTTGCGCGTGGCGGGCAATGACTCTCCGGTCAGCGCGGACTGATCCACCTCAACCGGGTCGCCTTCCAGCAAGCGCGCATCGGCCGGCACAATGTCGCCCAGCCGCACGCGGATGACGTCGCCCGGCACCAGCTCCCGCGCCGCCGGGGCGATCCACTTCCCATCGCGGATCACCCGAGCCTTGATCGCCAGCGTGGCCTTCAGCGCGTCGATGGCATTGCCCGCCTGGTGTTCTTCCCAGAACCCGACGACGGCGTTGGCCACGAGCAAAACGAGGATGATGCCGAAATCCGGCCAATGCCGGGCCAATGCCGACAGGACCACCGCGGCTTCGATCATCCACGGGATCGGGCCTCAGAAATAGCTGAGGAATTTCAAGATCTCATTGGTCTTCTTTTCTTCAATTTCGTTAGGCCCGTATTGGATCAGCCGTTTCCGTGCCTCGGCTTGGCTGAGGCCGTCCGGCGACGACCCCAATTTTGACTGAAGTAGCGGCATCGAAAGGGATTTCAGATCGTCCTTCGCATCAGACATCGATCCTAGCTTCGCGGCGTCCCCAAGCTCTTGGGTACTCATTTCGAGTTTCCCCATTTCCAGTTGCGGATCTCCGGCATATCTTGACCGTGCTTGTCGATGTACTGCCTGTGCTCAATCAGCTTGTCGTTGAGCTGCTGCTTCAGATAGATGCCCTTTTCGCCAGTCCGCGGCACGCGGTCGACGGTGTCCATCACCAAGTGGAAGCGGTCGAGATCGTTCAGCACCGTCATGTCGAAGGGCGTGGTGATGGTGCCCTCCTCCTTGTAGCCGCGGACGTGGATGTTGTCGTGGTTGGTCCGGCGGTAGGTCAACCGATGGATCAGCCATGGGTAGGCATGGAAGGCGAAGATGACCGGCTTGTCCTTGGTGAAGAGCTCGTCGAAGTCGGTATCGCTCAAGCCATGCGGGTGCTCCGTGCTGGGCTGCAGCCTCATCAGGTCGACGACGTTGACCACCCGGATTTTCAGCTCGGGCAGATGCTCGCGCATAATGGAGACGGCCGCGAGCGTCTCCAGTGTGGGCACGTCCCCACAACAGGCCATGACCACGTCGGGTGCAACGCCCTGGTCGTTGCTGGCCCACTGCCAGATACCGATGCCCTCGCTGCAGTGCTTGACGGCGGCATCCATCGTCAACCATTGCGGCGCTGGGTGCTTGCCGGCAATCACGACGTTGACGTAGTGGCGGCTGCGCAAGCAATGGTCGATCACCGAGAGCAGGCAGTTTGCATCCGGCGGGAGGTAAACACGCACGATCTCGGCCTTCTTGTTCACGACGTGGTCGATGAAACCCGGATCTTGGTGGGTGAAGCCGTTGTGATCCTGGCGCCAGACATGCGAAGCCAGCAGGTAGTTTAACGAAGCGATCTTGCGCCGCCACGGCAAGTGCGAGGTGACTTTGAGCCACTTGGCGTGCTGATTGAACATCGAATTGACGATGTGGATGAACGCCTCGTAGCAATTGAAGAGTCCGTGCCGCCCGGTCAGCAAGTAGCCCTCCAGCCAGCCCTCGCATTGGTGCTCGCTGAGCATTTCCATCACGCGCCCAGCGGGTGCGAGAAATTCGTCGTTCGGCAGGGTCGCGGCGTCCCATTGGCGTTTGGTCACTTCAAAGAGGGCTTCCAGGCCGTTGGAGAGCGTCTCGTCAGGGCCAAAGACCCGGAAATTTCGCTGCTCACTGTTGAGCTTCGTTATGTCGCGCAGGAAACGCCCGAGCACATGCGTGTCGCCGATACCGCACGCCCCCGGCGAGGGCACCTCGACCGCGTAGTCGCGGTAATCCGGCATCCGCAGGTCGCTGAGCAGAATGCCGCCATTGGCATGGGGATTCGCACCCATGCGCCGTTCGCCCTCGGGCGCAAGTTCAGCCAGTTCTGGCGTCAGGCAGCCCCGTTCGTCGAAGAGTTCCTCCGGCCGGTAGCTCCTCAGCCAGTCTTCCAAGAGCTCGAGGTGTTCGGGATGGGCGGCGGGGTCGGAGAGCGGCACCTGATGCGACCGAAACGTGCCTTCGACCTGCAGGCCGTCGACCATTTTCGGCCCCGTCCAACCCTTGGGCGAATTGAGGACGATCATCGGCCAGCGCGGACGCCCGACGTCGCCATGGGCGCGGGCGTCCTGCTGGATATTTTTGATCTGCTCCACCGCTCTATCGAGCGTCGCGGCCATGGCCTCATGCATCAGTCCCGGCTCGTGACCCTCGACGAAGTAGGGCGTCCACCCGTAACCGCGAAGCAGCTGTTCCAATTCGTCGCGGGTGATGCGGGCGAGGACAGTCGGGTTGGAAATCTTGTATCCGTTAAGATGCAGGATCGGCAGCACGGCGCCGTCGGTTACCGGATCGAGGAACTTGTTCGAATGCCAGGCCGTGGCAAGCGGACCCGTCTCCGCCTCGCCGTCGCCGACGACGCAGGCGACGACAAGATCGGGATTGTCGAACACTGCCCCAAACGAATGGCTGAGCGAATAGCCCAGTTCGCCGCCCTCGTGGATCGAGCCAGGGCACTCCGGCGATGCGTGGCTTGGGATTCCTCCGGGAAACGAAAACTGAATAAAGAGCTTCCGAAGCCCGGCTTCGTCCTGGCTGATATTGGGATAGATCTCGCTGTACGTACCCTCAAGATAGGTGTTGCCAACGACGGCCGGGCCGCCATGTCCGGGGCCGGAGACGTAAATCATGTCGAGGTCGTATTTTTTGATGACCCGGTTCAAATGCAGGTAAATGAAGTTCTGCCCGGGGGTCGTGCCCCAATGCCCCAGCAGCATGTGCTTCACATCCGCGAGCGTCAGCGGCCGCTTCAGCAGCGGATTGTCGTACAGATAAATCTGGCCGACTGACAGATAGTTCGCAGCGCGCCAGTAGGCATCCATCTTGTAGAGCAGTTCCGGCGTGAGTGTGTTGGTCCTCATCATCTAAGTTTCCCGAATTGAGCGAGTCCGAGCACACGGGTTGTCGACCTGGCGATCATGACCGCCCCGTCGCTGCGGATGATCCACATCTCGACGAGACCCGGGTCCGGCGAAATTGGCGGTGCATTATGGCTACCCCGATCCCGTCGGCAGATTCGGAAACTACTTAGCGCCAGCAGCGAGGCAGCGGGCGGTTCGCGCTTTGCGCCGCGCTGACCGGGAAACACGGGACAGCGCTCTACGCGATCCTGAGGCGGGCGAATACCGGAACTTTCACCGCGTCCAGGACGAAGGCAACACGGCAGCCGCGGCAAGCGTGCCGGCCACCACCAAGACCGGCAACGGGGTCATGGCGATCCCGCCGATGGCTAATATCGACGCGATCGCGATATCGGCTACGGACGACGCAGCGAGCCACAGGCTCGGGCGAGAACCCCACAGGTGCCGGCGTTGACGAATGGCATAGATCGTCGCCTGGCTGCCGAACACCAAGGCTACAAAGGCCAGGGTTCTGAGCGCCCCGGTTTCGAGGTTCCAGGTCAAATTTGCCGACGGCCAGGACACCGTGCAAAAGACCAGCAGGCCGAGGCCCATGATCGACGCCCGCGATCGTCAGATTGCCGATTTGCCAAGCATTCGGCATCGGCGACGGCCGCACATTGTCGGTGGTCAACGACATGCCAGGAAGTCGCCGGTGATCATGACGATGACCATCAGCAGCGGCGTCAGGATTGCATGACCGGTCATGATCAGGCCGAGCGCCAGGAACAGCACCTGCACGATCTTCTTGGTGATCGAGTTCAGCGTGTAGGTCAGGATGCGCTGGAAAATCACCCGGCCTTCCTTGACCGCGGCGACGATGCCGCCGAGTCCGGGTTCGGTCAGCACCATGCCGGCCGCCGATTTGGCGACGTCGGTTGCGGTCGAGACCGCGATGCCGATCTGCGCCTGGCGCAGTGCCGGCGCGTCGTTGGCGCCGTCGCCGCACATGCCGACGGTGTGGCCGCCGTTCTGGAACGCCTTGACGAGCTTGTACTTGTCCTCCGGCAGCACGCCGGCGAAGACCGCGAACTTCTCCGGGCGCACGCCATCGGGAATCGGCCCGGGCGGACAGACCGCGCCATCGAGCCCGACCGCATGCGCCACGATGGCGGCCGTCGCCGGCGCATCGCCGGTCACCATCACGGTGCGCACGCCCAGCCCGTGCAATTCGCTGACCAGCGCCGCCGAATCCGGCGCGGCGGGTCGCTGAGCGCGATGAGCCCGGCGAGCTTCATCGCCGTCGGCGGCTCCGGCCGCGACCGCCAGCACTCTGAAGCCCTGCCCTTCGAGTTCGTTCGCCGCCGCTCGCCGCGGTCGGCGATGGCTGGGCGAGGCCGACGACCGCGGCAAAGGCCCCCTTGACGACACGTTGGGTCCCGCCGGTCGGTTCCGCGACCGTCGCCTCGGACATCTTCGTCGCCGGATCGAACGGCACGAACGTGATCAACCTGCGGCATATCGCCGGCGGCCTTGCCGCGTGCGGCCGTGCGAATGGCCCCATCGACCGGGTCCTGCCCGCCCTCCGAGCTGGCCAGCGCCGCCAGCTCCAGGACACGCGCCCCGTCGAAACCGGGCATCGGACGAACGTCCGTCACCGTCAGCTCGTTGCGCGTCAGCGTGCCGGTCTTGTCGGCGCACAAGACATCCATCGTTGCCGCCTCATCGACCGCGGAGAGGCGGGTCGGCAGCACGCCCACGCTTTGCCAAGGCCCGCGCGCCGAGCGCCGACGCCAGGGTGAAGGTGGCCGGCAGCGCCACCGGTATCGAGGCCAGGACCGCCGTCAGGACCAGCGGGATGATCTCGGCCAGCGGCAACCCGAGAAAATGGGCGTATCCCACCAGCATCACGATGACGACGCCGTTGAATACGGCGAGATTGCGCACCACGCGCAGCACCGCCTTCTGCTGCGAACTGACGACATGGGCGGTGCGGACGAGCTCCGCGGTGCGGCCGAATTTGGTGCGCGCTCCGGTCGCGGTGACCTCGGCCACCGCCTCGCCGCGCCGCACCAACGCTCCGGCATAGGTCTGTACTCCCGCGCCGGCTTCGATCGGGATCGATTCGCCGGTCAGCATGGATTGGTCGAGCAGGATTTCTCCGCCGGTGAGCCGCACATCGGCGGCCACCACGCCGCCGAGCGACAGCTTGACCACGTCGCCCGGGCACCAGTTCGGCCGCGGGCATGGTTTTCCACGCGCCGTCGCGCCGCACCGATGCGTTCAGCGCCAGCCGCGACTTCAGCGCCGCAAGGGTCGCCTGGGCACGGCTCTCCTGAAAAAGCCCGAGTGCGGCATTGAACACCAGCAGACCGGCGATGATCGCGGCCTCGACATACTTGCCCAGCACCAGCTCGAGCACGATCGCAGCCTCCAGCATCCACGGCACCGGCGCCCAGAATTTTTCGAGCGCCATGCGCAACGGATGCAGCGCCGTATCGGGCATCGCGTTTGGGCCGAACTTCGCCAGCCGGCGGCGGGCCTCGTCGCTTGTCAGGCCGCCCGGAAGGTTAGCCTTTGCGGCAGCACCCGGTCTTGCGATCAAGGCGCTTGCAAGGGGCGGCGGCGTAGTCGTGACCAAGATCAACCTCACCCTCGGCAACTCGTAGCTGCATGATCGACGGAGGCCCAGCCTCCCGCTTTACTTGTCCTCGGGTCGAAATCCTGTGCCAAGTGTCTGCCAGTTCGCGGGACGCCTCTTCGAATGTGGTTTTGGCGTGGTCCCAACCTTCGTCGCCCACGGTCTGCAACTTACGTGACGCAGCTTCGGTTTTCACCCAGGCTTTGTTCAGTTCGGTCTTGGCTGCGTTACCTGCCTCTTTCCCGTTGGCCTCCGCCTTGATGCTGAAGTCATGCAGCTTTCGTCGCCATTCCCGCATTTCGTTCCGCGCCTTCTGGAGGTACGTGTCCCTGTCGACTGTGGACGCGCCACTTGCAGCCAATCGGATGGGCGCGCCCGCGCCGGGCGAGAAGCTCGACTGACCGGCAGCGGCGGGTAGTGCACCGATCAGCACGAGTGATCCGATTACGAATGAGGCAATGCGCATCCTCACGATAACCTCCGGTATGTCGTGTGGCTGTCCATTTCCAGGAACATTAAACCCGCCGGGAGAGAGCTTCTGCCGGCTCTGCCGTTTTCATGCTCTGATGTAACCAACCGCTGAGTTGAAACCTATTCAGCGGCTCGCTCCGAGCTCCTATGAGCGGTTCGGATAGCCATCCCCAAGGCTGCAAACATAATATCGGGCAACGGTGCCACGACGATAGGCTCGGAAACTACCTACAAACCATTTCGGCCTGCGCCCCAGTTTGGAAAGAGACTAAACGGTCGACTCCATTCCAGGCAGCAACAAGCGCCAATCACCAAACCGTCCTCTCTGCAGAAGCTCTAGCAGGTAGAGAATCTGTAAGCACAAATACTCATGGTATTATCTCTCATTGCATATCGATGCTTGCGGCCCAAGGTATACTCCATGTCTCCGAATACTGGCTTCGGCGCCGTGCCGCAGCCGGTTGGACTCGCGCCGCTCGGCACGGACTGCCGACAAACTGATGGAAGACAAAGCGATGGGACTTATTCTGCTTATCGTGCTGCTCGTGATTTTGTTTGGCGGCGGATTTGGGTTCTACCGCGGCGGCTACTACCGTCAGGGTGGAAGCGTCGGGATCGGTGGCATACTCGGCTTGATCCTAGTCGTCCTCGTGATCGGCTGGCTGGTGCACGGGCATATCGGGGGCTTCTCCTTCTGAGCGTAGCGAAATAGAGGCTGGTGGGAGCAACATCGGCAGGAGCGGAGCGTGCAAGCGCCAGCTTCTGCCGGCTATGCGAACTGGCTATGCCGTGCCGCTAGCCCTGCTTTGGTGGTGGTCGGCTCGACGATTTTCGCTGTTCCCGGTACTGCCGTATCGGACACGCGTTCCGGCGCTGGCAGCTGGGTTCGTCGGCACAGGAGCAGCCTTGGAAATCTTCGATTGCAGCGGCCTGCTTGGCGGCCGGATCGTCCGGCTGCAAACGCCTATGATACCACCGGGCTACTGGCGCAGAATGACGAAAGCCCGGAGATGGTATTCCATCGGCACCCACTATGCAGCTTGACGATTCGTCACGGGCTGCAACCGGCTGGACCCGATCCCTGGAACAGCGGCTCTCTTTACAGCCTGGACGACGGCTAAACTCCGTTCGGCCGATGTCCTTGTCGCGCGGATTTATGTCGGCGTGCCGCTGTTCGGCGAGATCAACACCTTGCAGTGGATTGCCGGGCTAGGCCTGAACGGGCGTTGCCAGCGCTGATTGAACCGGGGTTTATTGGAATCAATGCCGCTGGTATTCGCCTGGGCTGCATCGCTGGACGACTGGAGGCCGATCCCCTCAAAGAGGACTTCGCGTAGGAAGCGGTCATCTGGTCCCGCGTGCCATAGGTAGTTTCCGACGCTACCCGTAATCGGCTCCCGCTGACAGGTTCGAGGGTGCGGGGCGCCGAAGGGTCGTGCGAGTGGGTCTGAAGATCCTGTACCGAAATGGACGACGACCCGGCGAAGCCGGCATGAAGCTCGTCCCCGACCAGGCGCTGAAAGCCGCGGAGAGGAAGGTTCTGGAAGCGCTGGGCTTCACCGTAATCGAAATTACGTCTGCGCCGCTCGCCCCTATGTCTGGTGCCCTTCTGAAGGAATACAGAGGTTTAGAATGAATGAGTTCGGTCAACTTCTCGAGAAAGAAATCCCCCGGCTGCGGCGCTATGCTCGCGCATTGACCCGCGACGGGGCACGCGCCGACGACCTGGTCCAGGACACTCTCGCCCGCGCGATTGCCAAACAGCATCGCTGGCAATGCGGGACTAACTTACGCGCCTGGCTGTTCACCATTATGCATAACCAAAATGTCAATGTCGTCCGAGCCAGCGTACGCGAAGGCATCGCCGTCTCGGCCGACGAGGCGAGCCTATACCTCGTGGCGCGGAGCAATCCCACCGGAGCGTTGTCGTTACGCGATCTCGATCGCGCTCTGGCACGAATTCCCGCAGAACAGCGCCGGGTGATTCTGCTGATCGGTCTCGAAGGCATTACGTATGAAGAGGCGGCAGCGATCCTCGATGTACCCATCGGCACGATCCGATCGCGCCTGTCACGTGGCCGCGAGTTGCTTCGCAAGCTAATGGACTGGAGAAATGACGCCGAAGCGATAAACGGTGCGGCGATCACGAGCGTCAAGCCGAAGCATCGACGGTTCGTCCCCAAAGTTGAGCGAACTCAGAGTTCCGATTTTCTGGCGGCTTAGACGCGAGCACCGAGTTCATAATCATATGCGTCGAGGCGGCGGCGGCATTTCGAGCGCCTCGGCTCGCGATCACCATCACTGTCGTAGATCGCTAGCGCTCTGGCCCTACCGCCAGACGGCCTGATTGGATCGATGTCCCTTTTCGATACCGCGACCAGATCTCGAAATGAGCCGGCGTCACCGGGCGTCGGCCGTAGCGGCGAGTTCGACGTCGATCGCGACCGCGGTTTGCTGTGGTGCCGGTTGGCGAGACGTCCAGGAGCCTTCGGGTAAGTAGTCCTCCAGCTTGGCGTCGCCTGTGTCGCCTTGCCGATGGTTTCCTTGATCGAGCCCTTGACCTCTTTTGCCGCTCCGACGATCCGATCCATGTCTATTGTGGGCGCGTCCGAGGTATCCAAGCCCGCCGACTGAGTAGTTTCCGAATCTTATCGGATATGACTTTCGAAATGTTAGAAATCATTTCAGAGGTGGCCGACTAAAATCACTCGCCGTCACCTTGATCAGAGAGACACAGTCAGATGAAAACGAAGTACAAGATGATGACGAGCTTCGCCTTCTCGGCTGCATTCCTGTCGGCCGTTGCTGCTATCCCAACAGCTCGCGCCGAAACGAACGCAACCGGGGCCGAGGTAATAACCAATGGCCCGCAGGTCAACCCGCACGACAGTTCGGGCTCTTGGTCTACGAGGCAGAACGTGCGTGACAGCCAGCGGTATGAGACGGTGGTGCATTCGAACCGCGGTTACCGTGCCGGTCGTGTCAAAAAGGAGTGTGGACCGATCAATGATCCGCAGCTGCATGCCTCTTGCATCGCGAGCTTCGAGTAGGTCTTTAGTTTTTGCCGGCCGGTACTCGGTCGAATGCAACCCGCCCGACCATCAACGCACCGATTTGCTCGCATGGTCGCGATTTACCGGCGGGAATGCACGCCACCAGGGCGCCTGCAATCACGCGCCCCATGGCAAGATCGCGACCGGGCACTTGCCGGGCGGGGATCCCCTCGTCCGGCCCCTTCTTGAGGACCCTGGCCGGGTGGCTTATCGGCTCGTCCTTGGCACGACGTTAAACTGCCCGCATTCAGCTTGAATATTTAAGAATTAGCGCCTCAAGCTCAGCGATGTTCGCCTTCACCCGCCTAATTTCGCGCAACGTGATGTCTTCCCATCGTCCTCCGAAGGGGCGTGCGCCGAAATGCATCCGACCAGATTCGAGCGGCCCAAGTTGGTCGCGCGACTTCGCCAGTTTTCCCTCACACCACCGAACAAAGTCTTCCATCGCCGCGGTCGCCATCTCGCTCCATCCTTTGCTTTTCATATCCGTGACGCCGCGAGGGGGCTGTCGAGCATCACTGATTATCGCTAATGATCATCCGAACTCAACGAGGTCCGAGAGCTAATTACCGCCTGGTCAAAAAGTGCATTCGTTGATATGCGATAATAGAACCGTGACGGGCGTCGTCTAAGTAGTTTCCGAATCTACCCGAGGCGAGTTCGCCACACAATATATATTTTACGATGGGCTGAACGGGAGAAGTCCTTTCTCCTAACGTCATGGTGGAAAAAATGAAGATTCATCCGGGTTTCAAACCAGCAGTGTGGGGGGCAGTTGTCGGTGCCGTCGGGATTGCCGTCGTCGGCTTCTCAGCGCTCGGATGGACGCTCGGCAGCACCGCCGACAGGATGGCAAACGAGCGGGCCGAAGTCGCGGTCGTTGCCGCGCTTACTCCAGTCTGTGTCGCAAAATTCGAGGCGCAAGCCGATGCCGCGACAAAGCTGGTCGAATTCAAAAAGGTTTCCACATCATGGGACCAGAGTTCATTTATCGAGAAGGGCGGCTGGGCGACCATGCCTGGGAGCGCTACGCCGAATTCGGCCGTAGCCCATGCATGTGCGGAGAAACTCGGCAGCGTAACCTAAGCGGATCGAAGACAACTGCCGCTCGATACGCAGGGGCCCAGCTGAATTTTCGTCCGACTGAGTGTCGCTCGGCGAGACTGCAGCCAGCTCCAAGGTGAGCCCTCCCTCAGGGCCGGAAATCGTCGCGGTATTTTCAGGGGCAAGTCGCGTCCTCACACCGAGATACGCCAAACGAAACCCATCCGGGAATAGACATGACCGATCTGGAACAAGGCAACGCAGCAATTCAGCCCCCGCGAGCGGCGCACCATGGTATCGCTGCGCCGGTGGCAGCCGATTGTGTGGTCACATTTGCCGTCACTGGCGGGATATTCGGTGTCGGTCGGCTTGCCACTCGACTGAACAGGCTTTTGGGGACCGGAAAGATCGGTGTTTGGCACATAGGTCCGTGGGTTGACTGGCGGCATACGGCGATCTGTATCAAATTTGACAGCGTTGAGGATGGCAAACTATCCGAGGAAGCGGTGCGTCTTGACTTGGAGGATGCACGATCGTGACGCTATCCGCTCGATTTTCACTGCTCCATTCAGATCTGAATGGCTTTCTTTTCGCCGCGGTTGGCGATGAACCAAATGGTATGCCGCTAAGCGTGATCTCGGCGTTGACGCGACTTGGTGTAGACCCTTGGGACGAGGCTGCCAGGCTTGCTGCTTTGCCGAAAGCCCTCGCGGCTGAGGCGCTCGCGCCGATGATCGCTCGATTGTCCGCAGGTCGCGTGCCACGATTGGACGACGTAGCTGTTGCACGCCGATTGGCAGGGCTCCTGCCAATGCACGAGCACGCGGTCTCACCTGGTCGAGAGCCGGCCAATGCGGGAGGTGAGAAATACCTACCCCCCATAATGTTGTTCGTCTGCCTTGCTCTGGCGGTGGCACTACTCCTCAGTAAATTGTAGTGCCGCGCCGGCCACGACACCGAACCGGTTCTCCCATCAGAGAGAGACCATGAAATACCTGGTTCCGCCGATCGTGATTCCAGTCCTGTTGTTCGTTGCTGTTGTTACGTATGGGATGCTCAGGCCGCCGATGATTGGTGGCCATCCTCCCATGTCCGTGAGCTCGCAGACCCGGTAGGGCACGCCGACGACCCTCCTTGTTCTGCCCAAAATGGTGAAGTGGGCGATTGAATTCGGCCTCAGAGATGCCTTCGGCATCGGCCCGTCATTCTCATTGGTTTTGACAAACGGGCGGACTATTACGGCGGGATCAGCCGGACGTCATGCCCGAGGCGTTGCAGCTCGCGCGCCCAGCTATGGCCGCCCGGGCACGCTTCAATGCCGACCAGCGCTGGGGGGGAGACAAGCAAAACATGACAACCTCGGCTCGGCGAAAGCGGTCGGCGCAGCACGTAGCTTCCCTCGGCATCGGCGCCGTGCACCTGGAACACGCTTTTAGCGATAGCGAGGCCGATGACGGCAGGATTGGACATTTCTCCTCCTCTGGGTTGCCGCCGTCATCTTTGGTAAATTGCGCCGGCAGCGGCTGCGGGTGAAGCGCGTTCCATGCCATCACGGGAGGCGCAAGTTCTTCGTGCAGGCCGACCTGAGGTAGGCGCCACTGACGATCGAGCGGTTCGCTGTATCTTTGAAATCCTCGCTGTCGAGCGCGAGATCATGCGGATGATGTTGGGCCCGGAAACCCGCTTCGGGATTTGTCCATCGTCGCTTCCGTGTCGGCCAGCCAGCTATAGGTAGATTCCGAGCCTATTCGTGCTCTCCTGTCACTTGTACCAAGGTGCCGGAAGCGGTCGTCGACCGAAAGGGTTGACGGCGGCTCCTCGGCCAGGGAGCATCGCATGGTTACAATAACCAAGGCCGCGAGAATAATAGAAGAGGCCCTAGTCGTTGCGGCAAAGTATCGCGTTCTTGCGTTAAGTGATTCGAATCCATTGATGGTCCGGTTGTTCGAAGAAAATGCTCTTCGGCTCGAAAGCACGGCGGCACGCTTGAAACATTCCGACAATCTGCTAAACGACGCGCCTCCTGCTTAGAAGAGAGCCTACCACGGCTCTGCTTTCGATGGAAAGGGCCCAATTTGAAAGAAAGGCTGCCCTATAAGGTTCGGTCCGGAGGATCTATATAGATAATTCGAAAAATAATTAATACAAATTAACAGCCGCAAAGATCACGCATTTATATTTTTGATGATATATCTAGTAAAACCGAGATGGAAGCCATATATTGTCTGACATGAGAGTGGAGAGGCTGCCTGAGATGTATATTTCCCTAGCAGATAGCCGCGCCAAAGGCTTTAAGAAATGGGCCGACGCTCACCAGCCGGAGAAGCTCGGTGATGCTAGCACCGGGGCTGCCGAGGATGGCGCAATCACTGTTCCCAGTCTCGATGAAGAGCTACCACCCCAGCCGAAATAGCGTCGTCCGTAAGCTCGTGCCCGAGGTTACTCATCCGCAGACGAAACTCGCACCCCGGGCAGGATTCCCTTTTCAGCCGCCTGTTGCGAGCTGTGCGGCCTGACTCCGCGCAGCCTCGGGTCGTTTACTCGGCCGATGACCTGAAAGTTGTGACGAAATCGGCTGATGTGCAGCAAGCAAGGAGAAACGATCATTCCCCATAGCACGTACGCTCTAATCATCATCGGCAAGGGATAGTCGGACGTGTTCGGTCGAGGACCAATAACCACAACAGACTATGGAATCATTCCATTGCTCAGAAAATAGGGCGACAGGTCAGTTGTTCCACTGCAAGTGGGCTCTCTGCCGAGGACGCAGCTGGAAACTGGCTTCGACGATGTTCCGGGCGGCGGGTGCTGCCCGGTAGGATCATCCATCTGTAGACAGGAGGCCGCGCCAATGCGTTACCAACCCCCGCCAGGCGAGGCAAACCGACGGCGTGCGGAGGAACAGTTTAAGACAACAACGAAAGTCCTTTCCGAAGCTGAGGACAAGGCTCCCGTACCCGCACGACAAGCCGAGGTGGAGAAAACTGCGCGTCTACGGGCACTCCGGCTGACGAAGGAAGTAGCCGACAAGGATATTGCAAATCGCGCCGCGGCGGCCGCCAAGGCACGCAGACCTGCCCCGCGTCGGCGTGTTCCCGGATCCCATGCTTCGAATCCGCAAGAGCCGGAATAAGGGCCCAGGTATCGCGGCACCGGTTGTTAGCGTCCGCGGTCGTGGTGGAAATTCGGTGGTGAGCGCGCGTCGGGTGGAATGCCCGATTACATGGAGCCCGGCGCGCGCGTGAGCGACGGGTGGTCACCGGGGAGGGTCGGCTAAGGTGGCGTTGCGACACCCATCCCAAGCCTACCGAGGACCCGATGACCGATGAGAGAATGGCGCTGGTTGAGCTGCTGCAGAAGAGCGGCGATGGCGATTTTCTACGAGCCGTGGCGGAGGCGGTACTGCAAATTCTGATGGAAGCCGATGTCGAAGGCGTGATCGGCGCCGGGCGGCACGAACGCTCCGCCGAGCGGCTCAATTACCGCAATGGCTATCGCGAGCGCAGCCTCGACACCCGGCTCGGCTCGCTCCAGCTGAAGATCCCCAAGCTACGCCAGGGCTCGTATTTCCCGCCCTTTCTGGAGCCGCGGAAGACCGCCGAGAAGGCGCTGGTCACGGTGATCCAGGAGGCTTGGATCGGCGGCGTCTCGACCCGGCGGGTCGACGAGCTGGTCCAAGCGATGGGTCTGTCCGGCATCTCGAAAAGCCAAGTCTCAAAGCTCTGTAAAGACATTGATGACCGGGTCAACGCTTTCCTCGACCGGCCGATCGACGGCGAATGGCCGTATTTGTGGCTCGACGCCACCTACCTCAAAGTCCGCGACGGCGGCCGCATCGTCTCGGTCGCCGCGATAATCGCGGTGGCGGTCACGACCGAAGGCCGACGCGAGATCATCGGCCTTGGCATCGGTCCTTCGGAGGCCGAGCCGTTCTGGTCGAGCTTTCTCAAGAGCCTGGTCAAGCGCGGTCTCAAGGGCGTCAAATTGGTGATCTCCGACGCTCACGACGGCTTGCGCCACGCCATCACCCGCGTGCTCGGAGCGACCTGGCAAAGGTGCCGCGTTCATTGGATGCGCAATGCCTTGGCGCACGTGCCCAAAGGCCAGCACACCATGGTCGCCGCCGCGATCCGCCAGGCCTTTCTGCAAGCCGATGCCGAGGCCGCGCATCAGACCTGGCGCCATGTTGCCGACCAGCTGCGGCCGCGCTGGCCCAAGCTCGCCGCGCTGATGGACGACAGCGAGCACGATGTGCTGGCCTACATCACCTTCCCGGCCCAGCATCGCACCAAGCTGCATTCGACAAATCCGTTGGAGCGGCTGAATAAGGAAGTGAAACGGCGCGCTGATGTCGTCGGCATCTTCCCCAATGAGGCCAGCATCACTCGGCTGATCGGTGCCGTCCTGCTCGAGCAGAACGATGAGTGGCTACTCCAGTGCCGTTACATGCAGATCGAGGGAATGGCTGAACTGACGCTGCCGCTAATCGACGCCAATCCGGCCAAACTTCCACCACTGGCCGCCTGACCCATGCCCACCTCAAACTCCACCCCAATTTACACCACCTTGACGGACGCGACCCACCGGTTTACAACGAGGAATCTGGCAGGTCCCCGAAACGATACCAAGATCGTCCGGCTATCGGCGGCCGTTGAGCGGCCAGAACCTAACAACCTGGCCTCGGTCAAAGCCCGCGCGGGAAAGCGGTCCGGGGATGCAACAGCCGGATCGGCATGACGCGCGTTCACCTGATGGCGTTCGGCCGAACCTCGACGCAGGACGACCACGTCATCATCGAGGCGACCGGCAACGCCACGGCGGTTGCCGAGGTGCCGTCCGAGCATGTCGGTCGAGTGGTGATTGCTAATCCGGGTCAGGTCCGGCTGATCGCCGAAGCCAGGATCAAAACGGATGTCATCGACGCCACTGTCCTGGCCAGGCTCTGCGTGAGCGGCTTCCTGCCCGAAGTTTGGATACCGGACCAGGCGACGCTGGCGCTGCGCCGACAGGTGACGCGGCGCAACCAGATCGTGCGCCAACGCGCTAGGTTGAAGACCATGCTGCAATCCATCTTGCATGCGCATTTGATCCCGCCGTGCCCGCACGCCGACCTGCTCGGACCAAAGGGTCGGGCCTGGCTCTTGAGCCAAGAATTACCGGACGACGAGTGCAGCACCGTCGAGCGACATGTCCGCGAGCACGACCGGCTGAGCGACGATCTGCGCGTCGGCGAGCGTTCGTGGCGGCCGGCCCCGATCAGGCCTTCGACATCGGCTTCCATCAGGATTTGCAGCACCGCCTCCGCTACGGCTCTCAGAAAATCAGAAGTCGCCGCTCTTCTGCAGCAGCTCGACGAGCGCCATTCTGTCATCGGTCATCGGTCATCGGTCATCGGTCATCGGTCATCGGGTCCTCGGTGGGCCTTGGGTGAAGCGTTTGCACCTCCACCTTAGCCGGCCGTCCCGATGACCACCCGTCGCTCACGCGCGCGCCGAACTCCTTGTTGTGGGGCATTGCGCCCGCCGCGCGCTCACCCCCGAATTTTCACCACCACCGCGGACGCTAATGCCGGTGATCCGGTTTGAGACCGAGTCCGGTGAGAAGATGCAGGTGGACTGGGCAGTCATTCGGCACGGCAGCAACCGGCTTTCGGTGTTTGTCGCCACTCTGGGCTGGAGCCGGGCGACCCATGTCGAGTTCGTCACCGATGAGCGGGTTGAGACCCTGATCGAGGCGCACGAGAATCCCTTTGCGGCATTCGGCGGCACGCCGCGTGAGGTGCTCTACGACCATATGCGCACCGGCGCGCTGGAGCGGCACGGCTACGGTCGCGGTCGTCACCGTTTTCATCCCGGCTTTCTCGACTTTGCCCGGCACTGCGGTTTCCGTCCGCGGCTGTGCGCACCGTATCGGGCCCAGACCACGGATGAGATCGAGCAACTGTTTTTTGTTCCTCATCCCTTTGTTCGACCGGAACCGGGACCATCCCCCCGTCCCGACCTCGCGCTGGCCGGAGCGCTCCGCGCAAGGGGCGGTCGAGGATGCCGCTTGCGGCACCGGCGAAGCCGGCGCAACGCGTCCTCGACGGCGCCGAGTATGCTCCACAGCCGGGGGACGCGCTTTAGTGACCACACACAGGCGTACTCAGGTTCTCGATGCGATTGGGCTCGCTTGAGCTGCGCCTCCTGGAGCCTCTACGGCTCCACCCCTCGGTCAGTCGTCTGTACGCCAACTCAGCTGCCTCAACGCGCTGTCTTTCCTGCCGGCGAGCAGCAGCAAGATTGTACTCGTAGGCTGGACCGCGCTGCCCGCGCCGGGCGGGCACCCCGGACCAGACCTCGAGATCGCGCAGCTTCTTGGCGTGAAGCGCCGGCCGCAGCCAGGCGTAATCTTCGTTTCGGCTTAGTAGGTGCCATACGATCACGGCCAGCTTGCGGGCCACCGCGACGGCAGCAATGTGATTACCGAGTCGTCGACTGACGCGCTCAAAGAAGGCGCGTAGCGGACCCGGGCCGCGAACCGCCTGCCAGGCGGCTTCGACCAGCATTGAGCGGGAATAAGTCCGGCCTTGCTTGGTAATCCGACCGTACCGAGGCCGGCTTTCGCCCGATTGATGCACGCTTCGGTTCAAGCCGAGATAGGCGACGAGCCTCTCCGGACCATCGAAACGATCGATCGGGCCAATCGCGGCGGTCAGGATGGTGGGATTGGAGGCGGCTTTGGGGACCCGGGTATTGCATCGGCACGGCAAGAGCATTCGCGAGATCGCGCGGGAAACGGGGGTGGCACGCAACACGGTGCGGCGCTACCTGCGCGATGAAGAGGCACGCGCTACAAGCCGCGTCCGCCGCGGTCGACCAAGCTCGATCCGTTCAAGGCCTACATCATTGTACCGTGGTCAGCATCCAGGGCGAGAGTTACCGCCTCAAGGAATAAGCATCGAGCCGGATTGCTGAAAACGCCGGCACCGGCATGAACATGGCTTGCCCCGGTGGGTCCACAGGGACCTCCCGCGCTGCGCTGCGTCGGAACTCGTGGCGGTCACTTCGCTTCGCGCGGGTCCCCCTATGGACTATCGGGACAAGCCCACGAGCAACGAGACTGGGTCAACATCAACCGGCGACATCGAGTAAAGCGGGTTAGGATTTAACCGGCGTTGACAACGATGCGGCAGATCCATGCTGGCGGTGACAGGCTGTTCGTTGACTACGCCGGCGACACAGTGCCGGTGATCGTCGACCGGATGGCCGGCAAAATTCGGCCGGCGCAGATTTTCGTCACCGCGCCGGGCGCCTCGAACTTAACCTATGCCGAGGCTAGCTGGACCCGGTCATTTCGGCACACTCGGTACAAACAGCGGTTGGTCGAGGTGCACAATTGGAGACCTCCAAGAACCTGGCAGTTTTGGCGGGTTCGTGATTCGATGAACCGGGTTCGCGACGGGGGTGGCGGATGCGGGGTCAGGCTGGATTTTTCGACGTTGAGGAGCGGCTGAAGGAGCTCTCGGCCAAGGGCGATGCGCTGGAACGGCTGAGTGCGGTTGTGGATTTCGCGCTGTTCCGCGCTGATCTCGAGCGGGCGGTGCCGCGCTCGGACGGCTCGAAGGGTGGCCGGCCTGCCTTCGACCACGTGCTGATGTTCAAAGTGCTGGTCCTTCAGGCCAGCCACAGCCTGTCGGACGAGCGGACCGAATACCTGATCCGGGACCGGCTGTCGTTCATGCGCTTCCTCGGGCTGGGGCTTGCCGACACGGTGCCGGACGCCAACACGATCTGGACCTTCCGCGAAGCGCTGACGCGAGCCAAGCTGCGGGGCAAACCGGCGATCGAGGTTCTGTTCAAACGCTTTGATGCGGCGCTCTCGGCGGCCGGGTTTCTGGCGATGGGCGGCCAGATCATCGACGCCACGATCGTCGCCGCGCCGAAGCAGCGCAACACCGACGGCGAGAAGCGCGAGATCAAGGAAGGCCGCATCCCGGCGGAGTGGGCGAAGAAGCCGGCCAAGCTGCGCCAGAAGGACCGCGACGCACGCTGGACGGTCAAATACACCAAGGCCAAGCCGAGTGAAGACGGTGCGCCCCGTGTCGATCTCGCGGTCCCGGCCTTCGGCTACAAGAACCACGTCGGCATTGATCGCCGGCATCGCCTGATCCGCAGCTGGGCCGCCACCGACGCGTCGCGTCACGACGGTGCGTTGTTGCCCGCTTTGATCGACAAGGACAACACCGCCAGCGACGTGTGGGCCGACACCGCCTATCGCTCCAAGGCCAATGAGAAGCATCCTGGCGAATAACGGCCTGCGCTCGCAGATCCACCGCAAGAAGCCGAAGGGCAAGCCGATGTCCCGGCGCACCGCCCGAGCCAATGGCCGCAAATCCGCGGTGCGCGCGGCGGTCGAGCACGTCTTCGCCCGGCAGAAGGGCCCGATGGGCCTGTATATCCGCACCATCGGCCTCGCCCGAGCGAGAACCAAGATCGGCCTGGCCAACCTCGTCTACAACATGAAGCGAATGGTCTGGCTCACCGCGCAGACCGCACCAGTCTGACCCGCGCAATCCGCCGCCGAGACAATCCCGACCGCGAACCCAATCGCGACACTCAGCCGATCACTGCCAAACCCAAAACGCTGGCCTGCTCGGCCCAAAGCACCGTTATTGGAGGTCTCCAATGATTGTCTGCGGCGGGGCAGGGTTCACCAAGTCAGCAAGCCCGCTAACGGCGACGATTGCCGCCAGCGCCAATCCGATCACTGCGACAGCTTTCGGCGTTTCCCACCCGGGCCTGCCTGCGCATCTGGTCGATCTGCGCCCACTTGGCGCGCTCCTGGTCGGCCTCGCTCGGCATGGAGCCGCTCAGGGCCGCCGCCATGCGATGGCGCTCACTTGAGCGGCGACCTGGGCGCGCTGAGCGCGAAACTCCTCAGCGAGGTCGCGGCGCAGGTCTTTGAAATCGGCATCGAGTTGGTCCAGGCGTCTCTCCATCCGGTTCTCCAGCCGAGTGAACAAGAACGTGAACTAACCGAGAACGCCCACCCATGCACGCTATTCGCTTGCGCCAAAGCCGATGACCTCGGCCGTAGCCGGTCGGGCCGGCTTTGGCGGCCGCGGGGGCGCCAGCGCGGCCTGCAACCGCTCGATCGCCTGCTGCAACACGCCGATCGCGGCGGCTGCCATGTCGGCCAGGTGCGACAAATCCGCCGGCGGGGACGGAGGCGGCTCGCTCGACGGGTGCATGATCTCGTGGCACAGATCGACGCACTCGCCGCAGATGTGGACGGTCGGACCGGCGATCAGCTTGGCGACTTCGTGCTGCGACTTGCCGCAGAAGCTACAGAACAGCGTCAGCGTCATGGACGATCCTCTCTCAGCGCCAGAAGTGAACGATGGTGCTGGCGAGCCCGGCAACTGCTGCCACGAAGACGCCAGCTAGCCCTCGCAGCGGCTGCACACGAAGGTCAGGAGGCGTGGTGCCCGAGTAGCGGTCTATTCGATCGAGCGGCAGCAGCGCGATCAGCTCCGCACGCTCCTCGTCGGGAGTGAGGTCGAGGTCGTAATTCCCGGAATTAGGATCGTAGGACAAGTGCCGCACCGACTACGCCGAGCGCCGACGATAACACGTTTTAGCGCCTTCTCCGCGACAACCCGCAGGCCCGGCTCGCCGACGTGCTCGCCCGCATCGCCGACGACCTCCCGCCTCCACGGCTCCTGCCTGGCATCGTCCGTCGTCAGGGTTCATGGGAGTAACCATCGGCTGGGGACCGTGGTGGTAATTACCGGCGTTGACAGCGGACAGTAGCCGTCAGGTAGCCGTTGCTAAGTAGTATGTGAGAGCCTTATCTAAACGATTGAAACAGTGGTGCCGGGTGAGGGATTCGAACCCCCGACCTTCGGTTTACAAAACCGCTGCACTGCCACTGTGCTAACCCGGCATAATATATCGATACAGAGAGTTTATTCTGTATTCCAAGTGGCCCGGAATAAGTGGCGCTATCGAAATTGCTACCGAATGGCCTCAATTTCCCTCGGCGAGGGTCTTTATAGCACCCCGAACGGCGGCGTCGAGGCGACTGGCAGCGTCTTCCTGCATCGTTGCCGTGACCTGGCTGCAGAGATCGAGGGTGGTGCTGATCGTTGAGTGCCCGAGGCGTTCCTGCGCGACCTTCGGGTGCACTCCAGAGGGCAATAGCTGTGTCGCATGGCTATGGCGAAGATCATGGAATCGCACCTGTGGGAAGTCCTTTGCCGGGAGAGGAACCATGGAAACTCATGGGTCAGACTTTGAGGCCGTAGTGGCTCGCCGTCGCGCCGGGAGCAAAGGAGCATGTCGCCGGTCTGCCGCTTGCGGCCTTACAGTCGTCGATCCGTGGACGGTGTCGTAAAAGACGCACCCCCCTCGCCCGCCTCTGAGTAGATCGAAAGCAAGGCCCCTGCCCTGCCTACAATCAATGTAGCGGTCCGGCCGGCGTCAGATTGGCGAGCTGGCCGACCGCGTCGGTGAACTCGGCGCCACACGGGCACCGCCGTCGTCGTCCTGCTCGGTGAAAAGTTCATCGGCGCGCGCTGTGCTTTCCTCGGGCGCCTTGTCGCCGTAGCGCTTGAGCGTCAGGCTGGCCGCGCGCCAGATATCGATATCAGGAATCATCGCCGAAGCTTATCGCCTGTTGGTGGGCTCGCCCCGTTGATGGTGCGCGGATCGTACCGGAATTTTGCATCTAACTTCCGCAGCAAAAATCGCGGGCAATATCAGAGGCTTTTCGTTCAATCGGAAATCCCGGCCCAAAATTGTCGTCGGGCGGGTTTGCAGCTTCCGGCGAATTGGTGAAAGGTACCGGTCTAGCTAAGATGGCTCCCCCAGTTGATGTCTCGTTCTCTCCTAGGCTCCAGGCGTGAGGACCGGGTGCCAACGAGACGAGGCAAGACGATGGCTACGCTTCGCAGAGGAGACGGACATATGGCACAAAAAGGTCGCGGGATTTTCATGGTGTATGTTGATATCGACGCCCAGCACGTGCAGGAATTCAACGAGTGGTATAACAAGGAACATCTACCAGAATTGCTGTCGGTGCCCGGCATTCTCTCGGCGGCCCGCTACGAGGCGGTCAAGGGTGGCCCACAGTACCTGGCATGCTATGAATTGGAAAGCGTGGCGGTGATGCAGACGCCGGCGTTTACCAACCGGCCGCGGACGCCGTGGGGACAGAAAGTCTCGCCGTCCGTGATTGGGAAGAATTTGACACGCATTGTCGGGGAACAGATTTACCCGGACGGCGTGGAAATGCCGGAGCGTGGCATGGCGCCGGTGTTGCAGATTGGCCGCATGTCCGTCCCCGCCGAGGTCGATGCGGAGTGGAACGCCTGGTACAGTGGGGAATATGTGCCAGGCTACCGCAAGGTGCCGGGAGTGATCTACGCCCGCCGCTATCGGGTTCTCGAGGGTACCAGCGGCTACAGCACAGTCTACGAATTTGCCAGTGCGGCCGTGCCCGAAAGCCCGGAGTGGAAGGAGCAACAGCAACATTCCTCGCCCAATTCGCCGCGCATGCGGCAGGCCATGACGCATGCACCGGGTTCTGCCGGGGTGTATGTACGGGTCAATCCCTGAGTGAATTGTGCGTCGGCCCGGGTCAGAACCAGCCAATCGTCAGCCAATCTGCCGGGCAGATCACAAACTCTATCGAGATGAAGGGTTCGGCGGCTGCTATCGGCGGCGTGAGCCGGACAAATACAGAACCTTTCCCCAAGCGCTGCCCCGGAGGCGCCTCCGCTATGATGCCTCGGTGGAGCACTGCCCAAACGGGTGCCATAACCTCGGTGCCGACCATTAGGGGATTGGGGTTCGTCATCGGGTCGTAAGCGCGCTGCCGTAGCACAGGTTTCGGGATTGTCTCTCGGCGCTGCTTCCTGAGCAACCGGGGACCTCCAAAAACCTGGTAATTTTGCCGGGTTCGGGATTGTATAGGCCGGGTCTACGCTGGGGGCGGAGATGCGCGGTCAGGCGGGTTTTTTCGGCGTTGACGAGCGGCTGAAGCAGCTCTCGGCCAAAGGCGACAGCTTGGAGCGGCTGAGCGCAGTTGTCGATTTCGAACTGTTTCGGGCGGGTCTGGAGCGGGCGATGCCGCGCTCGGACCGCGCGAAAGGCGGGCGGCCGCCCTTCGATCATGTGCTGATGTTTTCTCCGGAACCGATCACAGGCTGGCCGAATTGCGGCGTTCCTCCAAAATTTGGGTAAGGCGTAGGTCGGAGAACTCCGACAGGGAGCAGCTTGTCTCGGCACGGGCTCGGACGGGATCAAGGACGAAAATTTGACGGGATTATGGTTAAGATGTCGGTATGGACAGTCGTCGAGCCTTTGTGCCGTCACGACGCGGGGACCACCGCCTCAGTCTGAGAGCCGCCGTTGTCGTGATCACTCTGTTATCGCTAGGGTCCTGGTGGGCGCTCTGGCTCGCGACGGCCTACTCGCCGTGATTAAACAAAGTTAAGGACCAGCACCGCAGCGGTCGCAAAGCCGAACCAAATGACGGCACTTATAACCCCATCGCCGTAACCGAGGAGTTTCTCTGATCGCGTCGAGGCCAGCATAACGTCAAAATCCCCCACATCGTGCTCATATGGACTACCAAAGCGGCGGTTTATTCCGTCCGGCGGGGTCATCGGCGGTCGCGATAACACTGAAACCGGGTGACACGCAGCGCTCCAATACCGTGGGCGTCGATTGCGCCTTGCCATCCCAGGAACTCTTCAGTCGAAAGCTGGTAGCGCCGACACGCTTCGTCGAGACTGAGCGCACCGTCGCGTACGCCATTGACCACTGAGGCTTTGCGATGCGGGGACCAGCGGACTGTATCACTCGGCGGCAAATCGACACCCTGCATTGGGTCTGACATTCTTTCATCCTCGGCGTTAGCGCCCATGGACGGAGTTTTGACACAAAAATGCCATCACGAATACGCCCCATATTGTCGCGGTAGCATACGCTGGCCCGAGCACTACCACTGGAATTAGCATCATCGTCGGCGTGGAAGTGTGAACCCCCTCACATGGTAAACGCTTTGCCGACTGTCCCAGCCGCGGCGTCGGAGCCCGCCTCGCTCACCTTGCTCGGTGCCGGGCGGACCGGCTTGGCCTCCCTCCGCCGTTGCCGCAGGCGCCCGTAGCGGTCAAAAAGTCGTCTTGTGCGGCTTGGGAAGTGGGGCGAGCGGTCGCTAGGTCAGTAACCGCCGCCGTGCCATGTGATCACCTCCGCCCAGTAGCATTGATAGGGGCATGGCCCCCAAAACACCGGTGTCCACTGGTAAACGAGCGAAGCATGCGCCCTTCTTAGGGCGAGCCGCGACCTGCGCGGTCCTCGCCATCGGGCCGATATGTGTTTGGTTTGACCGGCCATCCTTTGGGCGATTGATGACGCCGACACTAGATGCGATGGCGCGACGGCCGGCAGCGCGGGGCTGGCCGGGAGTGTTACGCTCGGCAAAGGTACTGGTTGGGTCGCAGCGGCGAACATATTCTGGGGCGTTGGCTCGCCGCCCGGCAGCGCGTGCGCCAGAACGAATGCTGCGAGCCCGATCAGAAACCAGCCCATCGGCGGCACCATCCACCGAGCCCGTCGCGCGGCGGAGCCGACGAAATCCGTAATTTGTTCGACGCGCAAGGGGATGATCCAGGCCTTTATCGTCTTCGCCTCCCGCGGCTTCTGATTGGCACCAAACCGGCCTTGCGAAATCTACCGGCTCGTCAAAAAGTTTTGTGCGGTCCGGCCTTGGTTCGCGGTTTCGGCTCATCCCTACGAACCTGAAACGCGCCACCGGTAATTTCGACCTTTGACCGGGCGCACCAGCACGAAAGCCGCGGCCGACGTTGCGTCGAGGAAGTAGACCGCAACCGCATCGTTGACGACGCCGCGCAGCCCAGCCGGGGTCATCGCCCAACCATCGGCACCGCAATTCTCGTCAAGCCAAGCGAACATCTCGGTAAGCCGCATCCCGAACCCATCAGTCGGAACGCCCACCGTAATCCGGTATGGGAACCGGCGCTCAGCCTCGGTAATCATCAGCTTGGAACCTGCGGCCATCACCCAAGGGGTCCGCTTTTCAATAACCGACAAGCATCAGAACACCGGCGAGTGCGAGCACGGCGTTGGCACTCATCGGATGGCGCAACAGCTGCGGAAACAAGCGCACTCGGGTAACATTGCCGCCGACAGCTTGCCCGAGCGCAAGCATCGCGATGCTGAAGCAAAATATAGACAACGCTGCGGCCATATAGCCGACACCGCCAATGCCGCCCGCGATGGCAAGGCCTATATTGTTGACTGATAGAGTACCGGACAGGAAAAGGCTCTCACCGATGCCTACAGATGCCCGCTCGCTAAATCTGGAGGTAAGCACTGGCGTCCGGCCGGACGCTCCAGCCCGTTCCCGATAGACATTCCAGGTCGCGAAAACCAGGAGCAAGCCACCGCCAAGAATGTCTGGCATTCTCGCCGGCAACATTTCGCGGATCTGTCGGCCGAGACCCATCGCGACGAGGGTCACAAAGGTGGTGACGACCGCGATCAACAAATTCTGTGGCCAACGGATCCACCGGCGTTTCATCCCATAGGCGACGCCGATCGTCAGATTGTCGGTATTGGCGGCCAGCCCGAACAGCAGGGTTGACGCCGCCCGATCAAAGATCAACTCGCCGGTTCCCGCCAAAATTTCCCGGATCGAATATAAGCTCTATCGTCGTTGCCGTCTGCCGCCGACCGCCACCGTGCGGTTTGACGCCGATGCTAGCGAATTTGCCGTGGAATGGCATCACTCCCCCTCCCGCGTACCCGCATGATCGCGCCGATCGGCCTCCTGGCCGAGGAGAGCAGTTCGCTCGGGTAGCGTGGCTCGGCTACTCGGCGGCGGGCCGGTGAAGCTCCGAGGGCAATTCGTTCTGCGAATTTCGGCTTTTGCGAACTCGCCCCGCTCTGCGCGCGGCCGCGGCTGCGTCTCCAGCGTCGGAGAGACGCCCGGCCAGCCGGTCATATTGGTCGGCGATCGCCAGGAGTTCCGCACGTTCCTGCGTCTTATCGAGCGCGTCGGCTTGCTGCCGCAGCTGGGCGGCGGTGCATCGATATCGACCGGCCCGGTCCTCAGGAGCCTCGGTGATTGCCATTGGCCTTCCGGGTGCTGGTTGGATCCGATCGACTCTCTAGCCCCGGTATCAGCCGAGCGTCTGTGAAGCGGATCACACAGCCGCCAATCTTCCTTTGCGCCGCACGGGCGACGAGGATGCTGCTTATTTGCTCCGCCGACTGCCTCGGTAGATCTGCGCTCGGGTCGCCCGCAGCCCCGGCACGCCGTTGGCCGCGATCGCTCGTTGCCAGGAGATCAGCTCTTCGGTCGAGATTTGATAGCGGCGGCACGCCTCCGCGAAGCCGATCGCCCCATCGCGCACCGCGCCGACAATCGAGGCCTTGCGACGTGGGGACCAGCGTGAGAGATCGGCCGGCGGCAATTCGGCGGTAGCAAGTGCGGTCATATTCGGTTCCTCCAGTGGCGCACCAGGTATGCGGGCGCCGGTTTCCAGAGGATCTGGCGGCAGCGGGTAACAGCCGAATTTCGCGACGGTTAATTCGATGTAACCAAGGCGTGGCCGATACCCGGCCTCCTCGCTCGCGGCCGCTACCCGTCATCCGCTGACCGGACCGGGCGCGCGCCCCCGATCTACTCGGCCTTGCGGGCGAGCTCGTAGAGCGCGATCGCGGCGGCGTTTGAGACGTTGAGCGTCGGTTGCGCCGGTCGGGTCGGCAGCCGCGCCAGATAATCGCAGTGCTCGCGCACCAGCCGGCGCATGCCGCCGCCTTCGCCGCCGAGCACGATCGCGACGCGTGGGCCGAGGTCGAGCGCGGCCAGCGTTTCCGCCGCATTCTCGTCGAGGCCGCAGATCCAGAACCCGCCCTCTTTCAGCCGGTCGAGAGCGCGTGCGAGGTTGACGACTTTGACGAGTGGCACGCGCTCGAGCGCACCCGAGGCGGCCTTGGCGAGCGCACCGGTGACCGGCGCCCCGCCGTGCTCGGCAAGCACGACGGCGAGCGCGCCGAAGGCCGCGGCCGAGCGCAGCACCGCGCCGAGATTATGCGGATCGGCGACCTGGTCGAGCGCGACTATCATCGACCGCCCCCCGTTACCCGTCGCCAGCCGCAGCAGGTCGTCGAGGCCGGGTTCGGCGAGCGGCTCGACTTCGAGCGCCAGCCCCTGATGGACCGCACCCTCGGGCAACAATGCCGCCAAGGCTTCGCGGTCGAGCAACCGCATCGGCTCGCTGTCGCCAAGGCGGACCGCCAGCGCGCCGGCGACCAGCGAGCGGGCCTCGGCTTCGTGCCCGGTCAGGGTCGCCAGGCGACGCCAATGCCGCTCGGGGTTGGCCAGCGCCGCCATCACCGCGTGGCGCCCGTAGATCCAGCGTTCGGTCGTAATTGGCCGCGCGGCACGCCAGCGCGTCGGGGCGCCGCCCGAGAACCGAGCTTCCGACCGGGGCGCTTCTGTGCCACCCGGAATTCCGCCCGCGGGGCGCCGCCGGCGAGAAGCATTGCGATATGGACCTGACGGCCGTGGCGAGGTCATGATTTCCGCTTCGTCGAGCACGCGATCGGACCGACCCAAGGCTCTAGCATGACCGCGAGCCCGCGGACAGCGCCCCAGAGCGGCGCCGCCGGCCTGGCACAGCCGGTTGACAAGAGGGGGGTGAGGCCGTATGAGCGGCGGTTTCCGCTGCGCCAGGCGGCGAGCGATGCCGGAGGGGTGGCCGAGTGGTTAAAGGCGGCAGACTGTAAATCTGTTGACGTACGTCTACGTAGGTTCGAATCCTACCCCCTCCACCAGCGCTTTGTCCCGGTCCCGGTGCTGCAGGCGGTCCGGGCCGGCGAGCACCGGGCGGCAGTGGGTTCGAGTCTGCAAGCGCGGCGAAACGCGGGTGTAGCTCAATGGTAGAGCACCAGCCTTCCAAGCTGGCTACGTGGGTCCGATTCCCATCACCCGCTCCAGCCGACCGCTAATTGTACTTCGCGTTGTGCTTCTTTTTCTGACGGAAAGCCGGTAGCGATGTCGAAGGCGAAGTTTCAGCGGACCAAGCCGCATTGCAACATCGGGACGATCGGTCACATCGACCACGGCAAGACGACGTTGACGGCGGCGATCACCAAGGTATTGGCGGAGTCTGGCGGGGCGACGTTTGTGCCGTTCGACCAGATCGACAAGGCGCCGGAGGAGCGGGCGCGGGGGATCACGATTGCGACGGCGCATGTCGAATACGAGACCGAGAACCGGCATTACGCGCATGTCGACTGCCCGGGCCATGCCGACTACGTCAAGAACATGATCACCGGGGCGGCGCAGATGGATGGGGCGATCCTGGTGGTGTCGGCGGCGGACGGGCCGATGCCGCAGACCCGCGAGCACATTCTGCTGGCGCGCCAGGTGGGGGTGCCGTCCTTGGTGGTGTACATGAACAAGGTCGACATGGTCGACGACCCGGAACTGTTGGACCTGGTCGAGCTGGAGATGCGCGAACTGTTGTCGTCCTACGGGTTTCCCGGCGACGATCTGCCGGTGGTGCGCGGCTCGGCGCTGTTTGCGCTCGAAGGCAAGAACCCGGAGCAGGGCCACGCCTCGATCATGGAATTGATGCAGGCGGTCGACGCCTACATCCCGCAGCCGGAGCGGGCCAAGGACCGGCCGTTTCTGATGCCGATCGAGGATGTGTTCACGATCTCGGGGCGCGGCACGGTGGTCACCGGCCGGGTCGAGCGCGGCATCGTCAAGGTCGGCGACGAGGTCGAGATCGTCGGCCTCAGACCGACCGCCAAGACCGTGGTCACCGGGGTCGAGATGTTTCGGAAACTTTGGACCAGGGCGAGGCCGGCGACAATATCGGCGCCTTGTTGCGCGGCACCAAGCGCGAGGAGGTCGAGCGCGGCCAGGTGCTGGCCGCCCCGGGCTCGATCACCCCGCATACCCGCTTTCAGTGCGAGGCCTACATCCTGACCAAGGAGGAAGGCGGCCGGCACACCCCGTTTTTCGGCAATTACCGGCCGCAATTCTATTTCCGCACCACCGATGTGACCGGCACCGTGCACCTGCCCGAGGGCACCGAGATGGTGATGCCCGGCGACAACATCTCGATGGAGATCGAATTGATCGCGCCGATCGCCATGGATGAGGGCCTGCGCTTCGCCATCCGCGAAGGCGGCCGCACCGTCGGCGCCGGCGTCGTCGCCAAAATCATCAAATAGCTCGGCGCTTGTCCCCTCTCCTCCCCCGGCTCACGGGGAGGCAGAGAGCCGCAACCGCGTATTGAACGAAAATGATCTGGGACATCAGCCCGGAAGCCATTGACTGGCACGACGGTTGCGCCTATCCGGCCGGCGCCAACGCCGGCAGCTTCGATCCGCTTCCGCTGGCCGATATCGCGATCAAAGCGGCGCGCACCGGCGGCCCAATCGGCGCCGAAGTGTCGGTCAACGCGCAAGGCGCCGGTCCCGCCTTCGCGACGCATGTCTGCGACGTCGAGGTCGATCCGGAAACCGGCCATGTCACAGTGTTGCGCTATACCGCAGCGCAGGATGTCGGCCGGGCCATCCATCCCGCCTATGTCGAGGGCCAGATCCAGGGTGGCGTCACCCAGGGCATCGGCTGGGCGCTCAACGAGGAGTACATCTACGACCAGCAGGGCCGTTTGGAAAATCCAGGCTTTCTCGATTACCGCTGCCCGGTTGCCTCGGACATGCCGATGATCGATCCGATCCTCGTCGAGGTGCCGAACCCGCGTCATCCGTTCGGCGTCCGCGGCGTCGGCGAGGTGCCGATCGTCCCGCCGATGGCCGCGGTCGCCAACGCGATCCACGCCGCGACCGGAGCGAGGCTGCGCGACCTGCCGATGTCGCCGCCGAAGATCCTCGCCGAATTGGACGCCGAAGAGCCGCGGCGTCCGCGGCGTCGGTGCCGATCGTGCCGCCGATGGCCGCGCTCGGGGGCCGGCTGCTCGTTCGCCGCGTGAGACCGCCGGGTGAAATACTTTGCCGCGAGGCGCGGCCGACCTATCCTATGGCGATGTCGGCAAAAACAGTGGGTGCATAAATGCAGCGGGAGACCGGCTCGATACTCGGCGAAACCATCGCGGCGATCGGGGCCATCCTCGGCCCCGAACTCGACGGCATCATGGTCGAGCGGGTCGTGGTCGGGCTCTTCTTCACCGGGGTCAAGCTTCCGACGGCAGCGCCGGCAGCTGCGCCACGCCGATCAAGACGATCCCGGAGGCGGTGTGCTGTCCGAGTTCGGCGATGGCGATGCCGTTTCCCGGAAGCTCGCCGGCCGCCGCGCCATCGATTTGGCGCAAGAGGCGCTCTCCGGCCACGGCATTCGCCGCGCGGTCGGCATCGCCACGGTCAATGCGCTGGCCGATCATTGCTGGCAGCGGCGGCCCCATCCCGAGGTCGAGCTGTGCCCGGGCGTCGACGCCTTTGATGCGACCGAGATCGGCAAGGGGCGACCAGACTGTAGTGGTCGGCGCCTTCGTCCCGTTTCTCAAGGAGCTCAAGCGCCGCGGCCAAGCGTTTCTGGTGCTGGAACAGGACCCCAATACTCTGAAGGCCGACGAACTGCCGTACTTCCGCCCGGCCGCGCAAGCGGCGGAAGTCGTGCCGCAGGCCGATGTCGTGCTGATTACCGGCTCGACCTTGGTCAACAACACGCTCGAACGATTGCTGGCGCTGGCCCGCCCAGAAGCTCGGGTAACGGTTGTCGGGCCGACGGTCGGCATGCTGCCGGACGCGTTCTTCGCCCGCGGCGCCGATGTGCTGGGCTGCGTGCGGATCAACGCACCCGACGCGTTCCTCGACCTACTGGCCGAGGGCGGATCGGGCTATCATTTCTTCGGCCGCTCGGCGCAAAAGATCGTGCTCGCGCGACGCGCCGGGCTTGCCGCCAAGGTTGCCTAGATCCGCGCTGTCGATACGTTAGGTCAGGCTCAGCGGCAGCCGGTGGGTTTTGCGGCCCGCGGTGTCGCCCCCAGTGGTGGAGTCCGGCCCGCGTTCGGCTATAATTGCGGACAGCGCCTCGATATCCGCCGCGCCGGCGGCACGCGCGGCATCCTCCACAGCGCGATAATGGCGCACCACAGCACGACCGAGCTCGGTCAAGGACGCGCCGCCGCCATGCGGCCCACCGACCTGCGAGGCCACCAGCGGGTCGCGAAAGCAGCGGTTTAGATTGTCGATCAGCAGCCAAGCGCGGCGGTATGACATGCCCATCCTTCTTCCCGCCGCGGCGATCGAGCCCAAATCGTCAATCAGCTCCAAGAGCTTGATCTTTCCCGGGCCAATGGCGCGGTCCTGATCAAAATCGATGCGCAAGGTCAGCCTCGGCATGGGATCTACCCCCGGCTGGTCAGGCAGTGGCCGGGCGAGGCGGCCGCCGCTGGCCGTCCTCGCTGCCCTGCCCAAGCGGTCTTGATCCAAACTGTCGCGACGTTCAAGCCCTCTTCCATTAGGCAAGACGCATGAAGCTCCGCCGGCTAGGCGAAATGGGGCATGACATCCGACGCGAACAGTTCGTGGGTCTCGATGTCGTTACGATAGTCGCTGTTGATCAACAGCTGGACGCCGGCATCCTGGTACCGGCCGATCAGATCGACGGCCTCGCTGACCGTGCCGACGAAGCCCCGCAACGGCCCCCGATTAGCGAGCCGTTCGCGCTTGGCCGCTACGCCGGCCGCGTCGCGGGCGACCAGCCAGCTGTTGTTATGGGTCTTTTCGATCGCGTCGTAGTCGCGTTGGGCGGCGTCGCAATGGCGGCGCAGCACCGCTAGCTTATGCGCGACCATGTCGGGTTCGCCGCCGACATTGCAGGCGTCGGCCAGCCTGGCGACGGCGCGCAAGGTCAGCTGCTCACCGCCGCCGGCGATCATCACCGGCGGTCGTGGCTTCTGCACCGGCTTCGGCTGAAAATCGCCTCCTCGACATGGAAGTACCTGCCGTGGAAGGTCGTTCGTTTCTCGGTCCACATCGCCAGGATCAGCCGGACGGCCTCTTCCATCTGGCGGATGCGCACGGCAGGACGGGCCGGGAATTCCCAGCCATACTGCCGGTACTCGGTCTCCAGATAGCCGGCCCCGATGCCGAGCGTCAGCCGTCCTCGGCTGATCAGATCGACGCCGGCGGCAATCTTGGCCAGATGCGCCGGATTGCGGTAGCCAACCGATGTGGCCAAGGTGGCCAGGCGAATGCGGCTGGTCACCGCGGCCAGCCCGGAAAGGACGGTCCATCCTTCCATGAACGGCTCGTCGGGGGCGCCGACGCCGCCGATCTGGATCAGATGGTCCATCACCGAGAACCAGACGAAGCCGTGGCTTTCGGCCCACTGCGCTTTCGCCTTTGCCGAATCGAACGCTTCGGCCGGATCCGGACCGTACACCCATGCCGGGTTGTGAATGCCGAACTTCATGATTGTCCGCTCCTGTTCTGTCCAAGCGCCGGGTCGGCGACCGCGACCACGCCGGCACTATTGCGATCATGCCACCAGGGGGTCTTGATCCGGACCACTTTGACGTTCAAGTGTTCTCGATCCGCCGTCGGCCGCACTGCGACCGGCGCCATTCTCGCCGAAGCGGTGCTGACCGCGATTGACACGACGATGCGAACGGCATTAGAACGCGCGCCCTTCGCACGCGCTTGATTCGATGGCAATCCGGTGGCAGAAATAAGGATCGGCGCCGCGGCGGAATTACTAAACCATCTAAAATTGAATATTTAGGAGTGTAGCTCAACTGGTAGAGCACCGGTCTCCAAAACCGGGGGTTGGGGGTTCGAGCCCCTCCACTCCTGCCAGCTCGCGGCTGATTTTGTGGAACACGCCCTACGGCGGCGCCATATGGATGACGGCAGCTCTAGCATACGAGTGCAATTAGGTCATGGCGAAGACTAGTCCGTTGAAGTTCGCAGAAGAGGTCCGTCAGGAGGTCGGCCGCGTCACTTGGCCGAGCCGCAAGGAGACGACCGTGACAACCGCCATGGTGTTCGTCATGGTTTTTATCGCGGCAGGCTTTTTCTTCCTTGTCGATCAGATTTTTTCGGCCGGAGTGCGTCTGATCTTCGGCCTTGGGCATTAACGCAGGAAGCCGCCCGATGACCGCCCGCTGGTACGTTATCCATGTCTATTCCGGCTTCGAAAAGAAGGTCGCCTCCTCGATCCGGGAGCAGGCCGAGCAGAAGGGCCTGTCGGACAGCTTCGAGGAGATCCTCGTGCCGACCGAGGAGGTGGTCGAGGTCAAGCGCGGCGCCAAGGTCAGTTCGGAGCGCAAGTTTTTCCCGGGCTACGTGCTTATCAAGATGGATATGACCGACGAGACCTGGCATCTGGTCAAGAATACCGCCAAGGTCACCGGCTTTCTCGGCGGCCGCGGCGTCAGGCCGTCGCCGATCACCGAGCACGAGGCAGCCCGCATCATGCACCAGGTTCAAGAAGGGATCGAACGGCCGAAACCGTCGATCACCTTTGAGGTGGGCGAGCAGGTACGGGTTTGCGATGGGCCCTTTACGTCGTTCAACGGTCTGGTCGAGGACGTCGACGAGGAGCGCTCGCGGGTCAAGGTCGCGGTGTCGATCTTCGGCCGGGCAACCCCGGTCGAGTTGGAATATTCCCAAGTCGAAAAGGTCTGAGCGCCTCGCCTTCTCCCCTATCCGACGGGTTCACGAGAGATAACCAATGGCAAAAAAGGTAGTCGGCATCGTCAAACTGCAGGTTCCCGCCGGCAAGGCGAACCCGTCTCCGCCGATCGGGCCAGCGCTGGGCCAACGCGGGCTCAACATCATGGAGTTCTGCAAGGCGTTCAACGCCGCTACCCAGAACCTCGAGCCCGGCATGCCGATCCCGGTGGTGATCACGGCTTTCGCCGATCGTTCCTTCACCTTCGTGACCAAGAGCCCGCCCAACACCTATTTTCTGAAAAAGGCGGCTGGGATCGAGAAGGGCTCGCAAACCACCGGCAAGGGCACCTCGGTCGGGCGCGTCACGATGGCTCAGATCCGCGAAATTGCGGAACAGAAGATGGTTGACCTCAATGCCAAGGACATCGAGGGCGCGTGCCGGATGCTGATCGGCTCGGCCCGGTCGATGGGCCTCGACGTAGTGGAGTGAACGATATGGCGAAAATGGGCAAGCGGCTGAAGAAGGCCTATGAGGGACTGGATCTGGAGGCGGAACACAAAGTCGACGAGGCGGTCAAGCTGATCAAATCGCGCGCCTCGGCAAAGTTCGACGAGACCGTCGAGGTCGCGATGAACCTCAATTTGGATCCGCGCAAGCAAGACCAGAATTTGCGCGGCACGGTGATGCTGCCGCACGGCACCGGCAAGACGGTACGGGTCGCGGTTTTTGCCCGCGGCGACCGCGCCCAGGAAGCCGAGGCCGCCGGCGCCGATGTGGTCGGGGCCGAGGATCTGGCCGAGAAGGTTCAGGCCGGCAACATCGACTTCGATCGTGCCATCGCCACCCCCGATCTGATGGCGCTGGTCGGCCGCCTCGGCAAGATCCTCGGCCCGCGCGGCCTGATGCCGAACCCGCGGCTCGGCACGGTGACCCAGAACGTCGGCGAGGCGGTGCGCGCGGCCAAGGGCGGACAGGTCGAATTTCGCGCGGAAAAGGCCGGGCTCGTCCACGCCGGGGTCGGCAAGGCGAGCTTTACTGAGGATGCACTTACGGATAACATACGCGCCTTTGTCGGCGCGATCACCCGGAATAAGCCTGGCGGCGTCAAAGGCACCTATATCAAGAAGGTTAGCTTGAGCTCGACGATGGGGCCGGGCGTCAAGGTCGAATTATCGGATTTGGCCGACGAGGCCAGAACCTAGCCGGAGCGGTTGGACCGGCGCTTGGCATTAGCCGGCGGATCGTAGCGCGTAGTCGGGTCGGAGACGGGAGTGGACAGAGTACAAAAGCAAAAGCTGGTCGAGACGTTGCAGCAGGATCTCGCCGACACGGTTTGCGTCGTGGTGACGCACCAGACCGGGCTCACCGTCGCAGAAGCGACCCAGTTGCGTCGCCAGATGCGCAGCGCCGGCGCTCGCTATCGCGTGACCAAGAACCGGCTGGCGCGGCGGGCGCTCGACGGCACCGCGTTTGCGACGCTGTCACCCTTGTTCAGCGGGCCGACCGCCATCGCGTTCTCGCGCGATCCGGTCGCCGCAGCCAAGGTCGCGGTCGAGTTCGCCAACCGCAACGACAAGCTGACGATCATCGGCGGCGGACTGTCCGGCCAACTGATCGACGCTGCCGGGGTCAAAGAATTGGCCTTGCTGCCAGGGATCGACGAATTGCGCGGCAAGCTCCTCGGACTGCTGGCCGCTCCGGCGACGCGGCTGGCCAGAGTGTTGCAGGCACCCGCCGGGCAAGTTGCCCGCGTGCTCGCCGCACATGCCGAGAGTGCGGCGGAAACCACGTAGCCGGTAGCGGTTTACTACCTTAAGCAGGGTTAATCTTAGGAAATCGGGAGTAGAAGATGCCGGATTTGGCAAGACTGGTCGACGATCTTTCGGCGTTGAGTGTGATCGAGGCGGCGCAGCTGTCGAAAATGCTCGAGGAAAAATGGGGCGTCTCTGCGGCGGCTCCGGTCGCGGTCGCGGCTGCGGCGGCTGCCCCGGCGGCCGAGGCGGCCGTCGAGCAGACCGAGTTCGACGTGATTTTAGCTGCGATCGGTGAGAAAAAAATTAACGTTATCAAAGAAGTGCGAGCGATAACCAGCCTTGGTCTGAAGGAAGCCAAGGACTTGGTCGAGGCGGCGCCGAAGCCGGTTAAGGAGGGCGTCAATAAGGAGGAAGCGGCGAAAATAAAAAAGCAGCTTGAAGACGCGGGTGCGACTGTCGAAATAAAGTAGGCCTGCTACGAGCTTTCTCAGACGGGGCCGGTGTCCGACGAATTTTCCGGCAACCGAGCCCGACACCGAAACCTGGAAACCGGGGCGCGACTTGTCGCGCACGCCGGGTTTCGGCGTCGGAAAGCCCGAATGCAGATCGCCCAGCCGGCCGAGCGGCTGCGCGACGTAGACGTGACCGGACGACGGTCCTGCTTATCGGCGGCGTGATCGAACAATATCGCCACCGTCGAACCGATGACCGGCCGCGAAAACTGAGACCGGGTCAGCCCGCGGCGACCCACAGCGAGGAACATGCATGGCTATTTCCTTTACGGGCAAAAAGCGCATCCGCAAGAGCTTTGGACGCGTCCCCGAGGTCGCGCCGATGCCGAACCTGATCGAGGTGCAAAAGAGTTCCTACGACCATTTCCTGCAGATGGGGGAAGTACCGGAGGAGCGGGTCAATTCGGGGCTGCAGGAGGTTCTGAAATCGGTATTTCCGATCCGGGATTTTTCTGAGCGCGCGCAGCTGGAATTCGTCCGCTACGAGCTCGAAGCGCCAAAATACGATGTCGGCGAATGCCAGCAGCGCGGGATTACCTTTGCTGCGCCGTTGAAGGTGACTTTGCGGCTCGTCGTTTGGGATGTCGACGAGGATACCGGATCGCGGTCGATTCGCGATATCAAGGAGCAGGACGTCTATATGGGCGACATGCCGCTGATGACGAAGAACGGCACCTTCATCATCAACGGCACCGAGCGGGTCATCGTCTCGCAGATGCACCGCAGTCCCGGCGTGTTTTTCGACCACGACAAGGGCAAGACCCATTCCTCCGGCAAATACCTGTTTGCCGCGCGGGTGATCCCTTATCGCGGCTCGTGGCTCGATTTCGAGTTCGATGCCAAGGACCACGTCTATGTGCGCATCGACCGGCGCCGCAAACTGCCGGCGACGACATTGTTGATGGCGCTCGACGACGACGCTACCGAGAAGCTGCGCGCGGAGCGCAAAGCCGAGAACAAGCCGCTGCAACCCGGCGAGGCAGTCGGTATGACCAAGGAGGAGATCCTCACGTGGTTTTACCGGTCGATCGTCTTCGGCCATGGGCCGCAGGGCTGGATGGCGCCCTTCGATCCCGACCACTTCAAGGGCAAGCTGGTCAACGATCTGCGCGACGCGTCGACCGGCGAGGTGGTGCTGCCGGCGGGCGAGCGGGCGACACCGCGCGTCGCCCGGCGGCTGCGCGAGGCAGGATTGACCGACATTCTGGTGCGTGACGAGGAATTGATCGGCCGTTATTTCGCGTCCGACATGATCAATGAGGAGACAGGCGAGGTTTATTTCGAGGCCGGTGACGAGATCACCGCCGCCGCACTGTCCCAACTGGTCGAAGCCGGCATCAGCGAACTGCCAGTGCTCGATATCGACCACGTGACAGTCGGTCCGTATATCCGCAACACCCTGACGATCGACAAGAACGCCACTCGCGAGGACGCCCTGATCGATATCTACCGGGTCATGCGGCCGGGCGAGCCACCGACCTTGGAGACCGCGGAGGCGTTGTTCAACAGCCTATTCTTCGACTCCGAGCGCTACGATCTGTCGGCGGTCGGCCGGGTCAAGATGAACTCGCGGCTAGGGCTCGAGACCGACGACAGCGTGCGCGTCCTGCGCAAGGCCGATATCCTGGCGATCCTCAAGGTACTGGTCGAACTCAAGGACGGCCGGGGCGAAATCGACGATATCGACCATCTCGGCAATCGCCGGGTGCGCTCGGTGGGCGAACTGATGGAGAACCAGTACCGGGTCGGCCTCTTGCGCATGGAGCGGGCGATCCGCGAGCGCATGAGTTCGGTCGAGATCGATACCGTCATGCCGCACGATTTGATCAATGCCAAGCCGGCGGCGGCGGCGGTGCGCGAGTTCTTCGGATCCTCGCAGCTGTCGCAATTCATGGACCAAACCAATCCGCTCAGTGAGATCACCCACAAGCGGCGGTTGTCGGCGTTGGGTCCCGGCGGCCTGACCCGCGAGCGCGCCGGCTTTGAGGTGCGTGACGTGCATCCGACCCATTACGGACGGATTTGCCCGATCGAGACGCCGGAGGGGCCGAATATCGGCTTGATCAACAGTCTGGCGACCTATGCCAGGGTCAACCAGTACGGCTTCATCGAAAGTCCTTATCGGAGGGTCAAGGACGGCCGGGTCACCGACGATGTCGTCTATTTGTCGGCGATGGATGAGGGCCGCTACGCGATCGCGCAAGCCAATGTCGAGACCGATGCGGAGGGTCGCGTCACCGCTGACCTGACGAATTGCCGCAAGGGCGGCGATTTCGTCATGCAGCGTCCGAATGACATCGACCTGATCGACGTGTCGCCGAAACAGCTGGTTTCGGTGGCGGCGGCGCTGATCCCGTTCCTCGAAAACGACGACGCCAACCGGGCGCTGATGGGCTCGAACATGCAACGGCAGGCGGTGCCGCTGATCCGCGCGGAGGCGCCGCTCGTCGGCACCGGCATGGAAGAGACGGTGGCCCGCGATTCTGGAGTAACGATCATCGCCCGCCGCTCGGGCGTGGTCGACCAAGTCGATGCCACGCGCGTCGTGGTCCGGGCAACCGGCGAGACGTCATCGGCGGCTTCCGGCGTCGACATCTACAATCTGCTGAAGTTCCAGCGCTCGAACCAGAACACCTGCATCACCCAGCGGCCGCTGGTCAATGTCGGGGATCAGGTCGGCGCCGGCGACATCATCGCCGACGGCCCGTCGACCCAGCTCGGCGAGCTGGCGCTGGGGCGCAACGTGTTGTGCGCGTTCATGCCGTGGAACGGCTACAATTTCGAGGATTCGATCCTGATTTCAGAGCGGATCGTTTCCGACGACGTGTTCACCTCGATCCACATCGAAGAATTCGAGGTGATGGCGCGCGACACCAAGCTCGGCCAGGAGGAGATCACCCGCGACATCCCGAATGTCGGTGAAGAGGCGCTGAAGAACCTCGACGAAGCCGGGATCGTCTATATCGGCGCCGAGGTCAAACCCGGCGACGTCCTGGTCGGCAAGGTCACGCCCAAGGGCGAATTGCCGATGACACCCGAAGAAAAGCTATTGCGCGCGATCTTCGGAGAAAAGGCCTCTGACGTGCGCGATACTTCGCTGCGCCTGCCGCCCGGGGTTTCCGGGACGATTGTCGAGGTGCGGGTGTTTTCACGCCGCGGCGTCGACAAGGACGAACGCGCGCTGGCGATCGAGCGCGCCGAGATTGAGCGGCTGGCCAAGGACCGCGACGACGAGCGCACGATCCTCGAACGCAGCTTTGCCGCCCGGCTCAAGGAATTGCTGCTGGGGCAGATCGCCGTTGGTGGGCCGAGGTCGATGAAGTCGGGCACCGAGATCACCGAGGCGGTGCTGGGCGAATATCCCGCCTCGCTGTGGAAGCAGATCTCTCTGCGCGACGACACCCGCATGGCCGACATCGAAGCGCTGAAGAAGCAGATGGACGATTTGGTCGCCGAGCTCACCGCGCGTTTCGAAAACAAGGTCGAAAAATTGCAGCGCGGCGACGAGTTGCCGCCCGGCGTGATGAAGATGGTCAAGGTATTCGTCGCGGTGAAGCGCAAATTGCAGCCGGGCGACAAGATGGCCGGCCGGCACGGCAACAAGGGGGTTATCTCTCGCATCATGCCGTGTGAGGACATGCCGTATCTCGAGGACGGCACCCCGGTCGACATCGTCCTCAATCCGCTCGGCGTGCCCAGCCGGATGAATGTAGGGCAAATCCTCGAGACCCATCTCGGCTGGGCATCGGCCGGGCTCGGCCGGCAAATCGGCGAGGTGCTGGCCCAGGTCAGGCGCGGCACCGGCTCGGACCGGCTGCGCGGGATGCTCGGCGAGATGTATCAGGGGCCCGAGGGCGCCGAGATTGCGCGCCTCGACGCCGACGAGCTGATCGAGCTCGCCCAGAATCTGACCCCAGGCGTGCCGATGGCGAGCCCGGTCTTCGACGGAGCCAGCGAAGCCGACATCGTCGCGATGCTGGAGAAGGCGGGCCTGTCCTCGTCGGGCCAGGTTACCCTGGTCGACGGGCGCACCGGTGAGGCATTCGATCGCAAGGTGACGGTGGGCTATATCTACATGATGAAATTGCACCATCTGGTAGACGACAAGATCCATGCCCGCTCGATCGGTCCCTACAGCCTCGTCACCCAGCAGCCGCTGGGCGGCAAGGCGCAATTCGGCGGCCAGCGCTTTGGCGAAATGGAGGTGTGGGCACTCGAGGCGTATGGAGCGGCCTATACTTTGCAAGAGATGCTGACGGTCAAGTCGGACGACGTATCGGGCCGCACCAAGGTTTATGAGGCGATCGTCCGCGGCGACGACAATTTCGAGGCCGGCATCCCAGAATCCTTCAATGTGCTGGTCAAGGAATTGCGCTCGCTCGGCCTCAACGTCGAACTCGAGCAGCGCGATTATTGAGCAGAGATCGAGTGGAACCGGGGGCGGACACCGCGGCCGGCGTCAGCGTCTCCGCGCTGCGCGGCGGTCCGAGGTATCCGGTCAGGCTTCGCCCGACCTCGATGCTCGCTGACCCGGGCGCGGCGGGAACCAAACACAATGCCGGGGCTCGGCGGAGCCCCGGTCACGAGTTTTCCAAAAGGGGTCGTCCATGAACGAGTTGATGAACATCTTCGGGCAGGTCACCGGGACGCAGAGCTTCGACAATATCCGCATCTCGATCGCCAGCCCGGAGCGCATCCACTCCTGGTCATACGGCGAGATCAAGAAGCCCGAAACGATCAACTACCGGACGTTCAAGCCCGAACGCGACGGCTTGTTCTGCGCGCGGATCTTCGGGCCGATCAAGGACTACGAATGCTTGTGCGGCAAGTACAAGCGGATGAAATATCGCGGCATCATCTGCGAGAAATGCGGCGTCGAGGTCACCTTGTCCAAGGTCCGCCGCGACCGCATGGGCCATATCGAGCTCGCCTCGCCGGTTGCGCATATCTGGTTTCTGAAGTCATTGCCGAGCCGCATCGGCTTGCTGCTCGACATGACGTTGAAGGATCTCGAGCGGATTCTCTATTTCGAGAATTACGTCGTGATCGAGCCGGGCCTGACCCCGCTGAAGCAGCACCAGCTGCTGAGCGAGGAGGAGTACTTGCAGGCGCAGGACGATTACGGCGACGATCAGTTTACCGCATCGATTGGCGCCGAGGCGCTGCGCACGGTATTGTCAGCGATCGATCTCGGCGAAGAGCGGGAGAAACTGCGCACCGAGCTGCGTGAAACCAACTCGGAGGCACGCCGCAAGAAGCTCGTCAAGCGGCTGAAGCTGGTCGAGGCGTTCATCGATTTAAATAGCCGGCCGGAATGGATGATCCTCGAAGTCGTCCCGGTGATCCCGCCAGAATTGCGTCCGCTGGTGCCGCTCGATGGCGGCCGCTTCGCCACCTCGGATCTGAACGACCTCTACCGCCGGGTCATCAATCGCAACAACCGGCTGAAACGCCTGATCGAACTGCGTGCCCCCGACATCATCGTGCGCAACGAGAAGCGCATGCTGCAGGAGGCGGTCGACGCGTTGTTCGACAACGGACGGCGCGGCCGGATCATCACCGGCGCCAATAAGCGCCCGCTAAAGTCGCTCTCCGACATGCTCAAGGGCAAGCAGGGACGGTTCCGCCAGAACCTGCTCGGCAAGCGCGTCGATTATTCCGGCCGCTCGGTCATCGTGGTCGGCCCCGAGCTCAAATTGCACCAATGCGGCCTGCCCAAGAAAATGGCGCTCGAGCTCTATAAGCCGTTCATCTATTCGAAGCTCGAACTCTATGGCCTGGCCAGCACGATCAAAGCCGCCAAGCGGATGGTCGAAAAAGAGCGGCCGGAGGTGTGGGACATCCTCGAAGAGGTGATCCGCGAGCATCCGGTCCTGCTCAACCGGGCGCCGACCCTGCATCGCCTCGGCATCCAGGCCTTCGAGCCGGTGCTGATCGAGGGCAAGGCGATCCAGCTACACCCGCTGGTGTGCACCGCCTTCAACGCCGATTTCGACGGCGATCAGATGGCGGTCCATGTGCCGCTGTCGCTGGAAGCCCAGCTCGAAGCCCGCGTCCTGATGATGTCGACCAACAACATCCTGTCGCCCGCCAACGGCAAGCCGATCATCGTGCCCTCGCAGGATATCGTGCTCGGCCTCTATCACATTACGATGGAGCGCGCCGGCGAACAGGGCGAAGGCATGGTGTTCGGCAGCATCGGCGAGATCGAGCAGGCGCTCGAGTTCGAAGGCCGTGTCGCTGCACGCCCGGATCAAGTCGCGGTATCACACCGTCGACGCCGATAACAATCCGGTGGTCCGCCGCGTCGACTCGACCCCCGGCCGCATGCTGCTGTCGGAGATCCTGCCGCGCAACCCGGCGATCGGTTTTGAGCTGGTCAACACGCTTTTGACCAAGAAGGAGGTCAGCAACGTCATCGACCAAGTCTATCGCCACTGCGGGCAGAAGGAGACCGTGATCTTCTGCGACCGGCTGATGACCCTCGGGTTCACGCAGGCATGCAAGGCCGGCATTTCCTTCGGCAAGGACGATCTGATCGTCCCCGACGCCAAGCGAGTTCTCGTCGCCAAGGCGCAGGACCAGGTCAAAGAATACGAGCAGCAATACCAGGACGGTCTGATCACCCAGGGTGAGAAATACAACAAGGTGGTCGACGTTTGGTCGCGCTGCACCGACAACGTCGCCGAGGAGATGCTGAAGATGATCCGGCAGGCCCCCCCGGGCGAGCCGATCAATTCGGTGTGGATGATGTCGGATTCCGGGGCGCGCGGCTCGGCGGCACAGATCAAACAGCTGGCCGGGATGCGCGGGCTGATGGCCAAGCCGTCCGGCGAGATCATCGAAACGCCGATCATCTCGAACTTCAAGGAAGGGCTCACCGTCCTCGAATACTTCAATTCGACGCACGGCGCGCGGAAGGGCCTCGCCGACACCGCGCTGAAAACCGCGAATTCGGGATATCTGACCCGCCGTCTGGTCGACGTCGCCCAGGACGCCATCATCACCGAGGAGGATTGCGGCACCACCCGTGGGCTGATGACCCGCGCTGTCGTCGATGGCGGCGAGGTAATCTCGCCGCTGGCTGACCGGATCCTCGGCCGCACCGCCGCGGTCGACATTCTCAATCCGCTGACCGGCGAGGTCGTGCTGCCGGCGGCGTCACTGATCGACGAGGACGCGATCGATGAGATCGAGCGGGCCGGGATCGACGTGGTGCCGATCCGCTCGGTGCTGACCTGCGAATCCCATGTCGGCGTGTGCGGAAAGTGCTATGGCCGCGACCTCGCGCGCGGCACCGTCGTCAATATCGGCGAGGCGGTCGGGGTCATCGCCGCGCAATCGATCGGCGAGCCCGGCACCCAGCTGACGATGCGCACCTTCCATATCGGCGGAGCGGCGCAGCGCGGGGCCGAGCAATCCTCAGTGGAGGCGGCGTTCGACGCCAGGGTCGAGGTGAAGAACCGCAACGTCGTAATGAACTCGGCGGGCGTCCCGGTGGTGATGGGCCGCAACCTCGAGATCGTGCTGCTCGACGAGGCCGGCCGGGAAAAGGCCAGGCACCGGGTGCCCTATGGCGCCAGGCTGCTCGCCGATGAGGGCGCCCAGGTAGAGCGCGGCGAGCGCCTGGCTGAATGGGACCCCTATACGATCCCGATCGTTACCGAAAAGGATGGGATCGCCCATTACGTCGACCTGATCGAGGGGCTGTCGATGCGTGAGGTCGTCGACGAGGCGACCGGCATATCGTCCAAGGTGGTGATCGACTGGAAGCAGCAGCCGCGCGGCGGCGAACTGCGGCCGCGGATCACCCTGCGCGACGAACAGGGCGAGGTGCTGTTGCTCGGCAATGGGCTCGAGGCACGCTACTTCATGTCGGTCGACGCCATCCTGTCGGTCGAGAATGGAGCGCAGGTCAAAGCCGGCGACGTGCTCGCCCGCATCCCGCGCGAATCGTCGAAGACCCGCGACATTACCGGCGGTCTGCCGCGCGTCGCCGAACTGTTCGAAGCCCGCAAGCCCAAGGATTTCGCGATCATCAGCGAGGGCGACGGGCGGGTCGAATTCGGTAAGGATTACAAGACCAAACGCCGAATCATCGTGGTCCCGACCGAGGAGGGCAAGGAACCGGTTGAGTACCTGATCCCCAAGGGCAAGCATATCAGCGTGCAGGAGGGCGATTTCGTCCAAAAGGGCGACCTGCTGATGGATGGCAACCGGGTCCCGCACGACATCCTGCGGATCCTCGGGGTCGAGGCGTTGGCCAGCTATCTGATTAATGAGATCCAGGAAGTCTATCGGCTGCAGGGCGTGCGGATCAACGACAAGCACATCGAAGTCATCGTGCGCCAGATGCTGCAGAAGGTCGAAATCGAGGACGCCGGGGAGACCACATTACTCGCCGGCGAACAGGTCGATCGCACCGAGTTCGAGTATGAGAACACCAAGGCCGAGCGCGAGGGGCTGCGCTTGGCGGTGGCGCATCCGGTCCTGCAGGGCATCACCAAGGCCAGCTTGCAGACCAACTCGTTCATCTCGGCCGCCTCCTTCCAGGAAACGACCCGGGTGCTGACCGAAGCCGCGGTCTCCGGACGGGTCGACACCCTGACCGGTCTCAAGGAGAACGTGATCGTCGGCCGCCTGATCCCGGCCGGAACCGGCAGCGTCGTCGCCCGGCTGCGCGAGGTCGCGGCCGAGCGCGACCGCGAACTCGCCGAGATCGCCGCCAATGCGGCCAACGAAGAACCGGCTCAACTCGTGGACGCCGACAAGCAGAGTGCCTGATCGGAAAACAGGAGGCAGGCTCGCCTGCCTCCTGTTTTCACGCGCGTCCGCGAGCCAAAGGGGCTTGACCCGCGGCAGACCGGGTAATTATATGCACGTTCCTTTTCGGGGCTGGCCGTAGGAAGCCACCTAGACGCGGCCCGATCATTCCTTCGTGGCTCTGCGCCCTTGTGAGAGGGCGCGATATTATTCCGTGGTAGAGGTGCTCGATCGCACCGGCGCGACAGCGGCGTCGGGCGGTTGTCGTGCTTGAGGATGCAAGGATGCCGACGATAAATCAGCTGATCCGAAATCCGCGACGGCCTCAGGTCGCGCGCGACAAGGTGCCGGCGATGGAGGCTTGCCCGCAAAAGCGGGGAGTGTGCACGCGCGTCTACACGACAACCCCGAAAAAGCCCAATTCGGCGCTGCGCAAAGTGGCGCGCGTTCGACTGACCAACGGTTTTGAGGTCACCAGCTACATTCCCGGCGAGGGCCACAATCTGCAGGAACATTCTGTGGTGCTGATCCGCGGCGGCCGAGTCAAGGACCTGCCCGGGGTGCGTTATCACATCATTCGCGGAACCCTCGACACCCAGGGCGTCAAGGATCGGCGCCAGCGCCGCTCGAAATACGGCGCCAAGCGCCCGAGGTAGGAGAGAGCCATGTCGCGCCGCCGAGCCGCGGTCAAACGCGAAGTATTGCCGGACGCGAAATTCGGCGACCCTGTGCTGACCAAGTTCATGAATTGCCTGATGTACGAGGGCAAGAAATCCGTGGCCGAGCGAATCGTCTACGGCGCCCTCGACCGTATCTCCAGGCGCGGCGGGCAGGACGCGTTGCGGGTTTTCCACGATGCGCTCGCCAATGTGCGGCCAGCCGTCGAGGTGCGGTCGCGCCGGGTCGGTGGCGCCACCTATCAGGTGCCGATCGAGGTTCGGCCCGACCGCAGCCAGGCGCTGGCGATCCGCTGGCTGATTTCCAGCTCGCGCGGGCGCGGCGAAAATACGATGGAGGAGCGGCTCTCGGGCGAATTGCTCGACGCCGCCAATAATCGCGGTGTCGCGGTCAAGCGACGGGAGGATACGCATCGGATGGCCGATGCGAACAAGGCCTTCTCGCACTACCGTTGGTAGCGGGGGCGGAGCAGTCGGTCTGCAAAAGAGCGGTCGGTACAATTCCTGATCGGGGCCGCGCGGTTAAGGCTGCACCCCTGGAGCTATTTCGATGACACGCCAAACACCTCTCGAGCGATACCGCAACATCGGCATCATGGCGCATATCGACGCCGGCAAGACGACCACGACTGAGCGGATACTCTATTACACCGGACGGTCCTACAAAATCGGCGAAGTGCACGAAGGGACCGCCACGATGGATTGGATGGCCCAGGAGCAGGAGCGCGGGATCACGATCACCTCGGCCGCGACGACCTGCTTTTGGGACGATCACCGGATCAACATTATCGACACGCCCGGCCACGTCGATTTCACGATCGAGGTCGAGCGCAGCTTGCGCGTGCTCGACGGCGCCGTCGCGGTTTTCGATTCGGTCGCCGGGGTCGAACCGCAATCCGAAACCGTATGGCGGCAGGCTGATAAGTACGGTGTGCCGCGAATTTGCTTCATTAACAAGATGGACCGGACCGGCGCCGACTTCCCGCGCTGCGTCGCAATGATCGCGGACCGGCTCGGGGCGCTGCCGTTGGTGCTGCAATTGCCGATCGGCGTCGAAAGCGACTTTGTCGGGGTCGTCGATCTCGTCGGGATGCGCGCGATCAAGTGGCGCGAGGAGACCCTGGGGGCCCAATTCGACATCGTCGAGATCCCTCATGAGATGGCCGCCGAGGCAAAGGCCTTCCGCAGCAAGTTGGTCGAAGCGGCGGTCGAGCAGGACGATGCCGCGCTCGAAGCCTATCTGGCGGGCGAAGAGCCCGATGAGCCGACTTTGCGACGCTGTATCCGCAGCGGCACCATCGGCGCCGCGTTCGTTCCGGTGTTGTGCGGCTCGGCCTTCAAGAACAAGGGCGTGCAACCACTGCTGGATGCGGTCATCGCCTATCTGCCAGCCCCGACCGACGTCGCCGCGATCAACGGCGTCAAGATGGGCACCCACCAGCCGGTGGTGCGTCACTCGTCGGATGATGAGCCGTTCGCCGGACTCGCCTTCAAGATCATGAGCGACCCTTTCGTCGGTTCGCTAACCTTTGTGCGGATTTATTCAGGTGTGGTGTCGAGCGGCAGCCAGGTGCTGAATACGGTCAAGAACAGCCGCGAGCGGGTCGGCCGCATGCTGCAAATGCATGCGAACCACCGCGAGGACGTCAAGGAAGCGCTGGCTGGCGACATCGTCGCGTTCGCCGGGCTCAAGAGCACGACGACCGGCGATACATTGTCCGATCCCGGCGACCCGGTCGTTCTCGAACGCATGGAGTTCCCGGAGCCGGTCATCGAGATCGCCGTCGAGCCGAAAACCAAGGGCGACCAGGAGAAGATGGGTCAGGCGCTGGCCCGGCTCGCGACCGAGGATCCGTCGTTTCGCGTCGCCGTCGACCACGAGAGCGGTCAGACCGTGATCAAAGGGATGGGCGAGCTTCATCTCGAGATCATCGTCGACCGCATGAAGCGCGAGTTCAAGGTCGACGCCAATGTCGGCGCGCCGCAAGTCGCCTATCGGGAAACCATCACCCGGACCGGCGAGGTCGACTACACCCATAAAAAGCAAACCGGCGGCGCCGGGCAGTTCGCCAGGGTCAAGCTGCGTTTCGATCCGCTGGCGCCCGGCGAGGGTTTTGTCTTCGAGAACGAGGTTGTCGGCGGCACCGTGCCGAAAGAATACGTGCCGGGCGTCGAAAAGGGGCTGAAGGCGTCGTGCGAGACCGGCGTGCTCGCCGGCTTTCCGGTCATCGATCTAAAGGTGACGTTGTTCGACGGCGCCTACCACGATGTCGATTCGAGTGTGCTTGCCTTCGAGATCGCGGCCCGCGCCGCGTTCAAGGAAGGCGTCATGAAGGCTGCGCCAAAGCTGCTCGAACCGATCATGCGGGTCGAGGTGGTGACGCCGGACGAATATCTCGGCGATGTAATCGGCGATCTAAACAGCCGTCGCGGCCAGGTAACGGGTATGGACACTCGGGGCAATGCGCGGGTTATCGACGCAATGGTACCGCTCGCAAATATGTTCGGTTATGTCAATACCTTGCGATCGATGAGCCAGGGCCGCGCCCAATACACGATGCATTTCGATCACTATGAACAGGTGCCGCAGGCCGTCGCGGACGAAGTCCGCGCCAAGATGGCCTGAGCCCTGAGCGCCCGATTGGTTTGAGCGGAGAACAGGACGATGTCGAAGGCGAAGTTTCAGCGGACCAAGCCGCATTGCAACATCGGGACGATCGGTCACATCGACCACGGCAAGACGACGTTGACGGCGGCGATCACCAAGGTATTGGCGGAGTCTGGCGGGGCGACGTTTGTGCCGTTCGACCAGATCGACAAGGCGCCGGAGGAGCGGGCGCGGGGGATCACGATTGCGACGGCGCATGTCGAATACGAGACCGAGAACCGGCATTACGCGCATGTCGACTGCCCGGGCCATGCCGACTACGTCAAGAACATGATCACCGGGGCGGCGCAGATGGATGGGGCGATCCTGGTGGTGTCGGCGGCGGACGGGCCGATGCCGCAGACCCGCGAGCACATTCTGCTGGCGCGCCAGGTGGGGGTGCCGTCCCTGGTGGTGTACATGAACAAGGTCGACATGGTCGACGACCCGGAACTGTTGGACCTGGTCGAGCTGGAGATGCGCGAACTGTTGTCGTCCTACGGGTTTCCCGGCGACGATCTGCCGGTGGTGCGCGGCTCGGCGCTGTTTGCGCTCGAAGGCAAGAACCCGGAGCAGGGCCACGCCTCGATCATGGAATTGATGCAGGCGGTCGACGCCTACATCCCGCAGCCGGAGCGGGCCAAGGACCGGCCGTTTCTGATGCCGATCGAGGATGTGTTCACGATCTCCGGGCGCGGCACGGTGGTCACCGGCCGGGTCGAGCGCGGCATCGTCAAGGTCGGCGACGAGGTCGAGATCGTCGGCCTCAGACCGACCGCCAAGACCGTGGTCACCGGGGTCGAGATGTTTAGGAAACTCTTGGACCAGGGCGAGGCCGGCGACAATATCGGCGCCTTGTTGCGCGGCACCAAGCGCGAGGAGGTCGAGCGCGGCCAGGTGCTGGCCGCTCCCGGCTCGATCACCCCGCATACCCGCTTTCAGTGCGAGGCCTACATCCTGACCAAGGAGGAAGGCGGCCGCCACACCCCGTTTTTCGGCAATTACCGGCCGCAATTCTATTTCCGCACCACCGATGTGACCGGCACCGTGCACCTGCCCGAGGGCACCGAGATGGTCATGCCCGGCGACAACATCTCGATGGAGATCGAATTGATCGCGCCGATCGCCATGGATGAGGGCCTGCGCTTCGCCATCCGCGAGGGCGGAAGAACCGTCGGCGCCGGCGTCGTCGCCAAAATCATCAAATAGCATTGATCCAACCAACAAAACTCCTTTTTGGGGGACGGAAACGATGGCGATAGACAACCAGAACATCCGCATTCGATTGCGGGCCTACGATCACCGTGTCCTCGATCAATCGACGAGCGAGATCGTCAATACCGCGAAGCGGACCGGTGCACGGATCCGCGGCCCGATCCCGTTGCCGACCAAGATCGAGAAGTTCACCGTGCTGCGGTCACCGCATATCGACAAGAAGTCGCGCGAACAGTTCGAGATCCGCACGCACAAGCGCGTGCTCGACATCGTGGACCCGACGCCGCAGACCGTCGACGCGTTGATGAAGCTCGATCTCGCCGCCGGCGTCGACGTCGAAATCAAGCTCTGAGGATCGAGTAATGCGCACCGGCCTTCTCGCGCGCAAGCTCGGCATGACGCGAATCTTCACCGAAGACGGCAATCATGTGCCGGTCACCGTGCTAGCGATCGACAAATGCCAGGTTGTCGCGGTGCGGACCGTGGAGAAGGACGGCTATTGCGCCGTGCAGCTCGGCGCCGGCACCGCCAAGGTCAAGAATGTGTCGAAGGCGCAGCGCGGCCATTTCGCCAAGGCGGAAGTCGAGCCGAAGGCGCGGCTGGCCGAGTTCCGCATCACCGAGGATGCGCTGGTCGAGGTCGGCAGCGAGATCACCGCGGCCCATTTTGTGGCCGGCCAACGGGTCGACGTTGTCGGGGTCAGTATCGGCAAGGGCTTTGCCGGCGCGATGAAGCGGCACAATTTCGGCGGCCTGCGCGCCACTCACGGGGTCTCGGTGTCGCATCGCAGCCATGGCTCGACCGGCCAGCGCCAGTCTCCCGGCAAGACGTTCAAAAACAAGAAGATGGCCGGGCATCTCGGGGCAGAACGGGTGACGGTTCAGAGCCTCCAGGTGATCTCGGCCGATGCCGAACGCGGGGTATTGATGATCAAGGGCGCGGTACCGGGCAGCAAAGGCGGTCTTGTCCTGGTCAAGGATGCGGCCAAGCGTCCGGCACCCGACGGGCTCCCCTTCCCGGCCGCGATACGGGGCGCGCCGGCGGCGTCGGAAGCCCCGGCAGGAGCCCCGGCATGAGCAGGCTCGCGGTTCGCAATCTCGACAATCAGGAGATTGGCGACATCGAGCTCGACGATTCGGTGTTCGGGCTTCCGGTTCGCCACGACATACTCGCTCGCGTGGTCAACTGGCAGCTCGCCAAGCGGCGCGCCGGCACCCACAAGACAAAGGGCATCAGCGACATCCAGGGCACGACCAAGAAGCCTTACAAGCAAAAAGGCACCGGCCGGGCCCGCCAAGGCAGCCTGCGCTCGCCGCAGTTCCGCGGCGGGGCCGTGATTTTCGGTCCGGTCGTGCGCAGCCACGCTTTCGATTTGCAAAAAAAGGTACGCCGGCTTGGGTTGAAAACGGCGCTATCCGCGAAGCTCGGTGAAGGTAAACTGGTCGTCATCGACGCCGCTCGCGCCGAAGAAGCGAAAACCAAGGCATTGCGAGCCCGGCTGGCGACGCTCGGGTGGGACTCGGTACTGATCATCGACGGCCCTGCGGTCGACCAGAATTTTGCCCGCGCCGCTCGCAATCTGCCGCGCGTCGATGTGTTGCCGCAGCAGGGAGCGAATGTTTACGACATCCTGCGCCGCGACATGCTCGTGCTGACCCGCGAGGCGGTGCAACATCTGGAGGCCCGCCTCAAATGAGCCGCTTTCGCGTCATACCGCGGGTCGAGACAAAGCTGACGCGGCAACAGATGTACGATCTGATCCGCATTCCGGTGATCACCGAGAAAGCGACGAACGCGTCGGAGCACAATCAGGTGATCTTTCGGGTGCCGGTGAAGGCGACCAAGCGCGAGGTCAAGGCGGCCGTCGAAGGACTGTTCAATGTCAAGGTGACAGCAGTCAATACGATCAACGTCATGGGCAAGCTCAAGCGGTTCCGCGGCCGCCCCGGGCGCCGTTCCGACTCGAAGAAGGCGATCGTCACCCTCGGCGAAGGCCAGCGGATTGACGTCACCACCGGGATCTAGGGCAAGGTTAGGATAATGGCGCTCAAGACATTCAATCCGACGACCCCCTCGCGGCGGCAGCTGGTCATCGTCGACCGTAGCGAGTTGTGGAAGGGGAAGCCGGTCAAAGCGCTGACCGAGGGATTGCGCGGCAAGGGCGGGCGCAACAACACCGGCCGCGTCACCGTGCGCTGGCGTGGCGGCGGCAACAAGACCCGTTACCGCATCGTCGATTTCAAGCGTAGCAAGGCGGATATGCCAGCGGTCGTCGAACGCCTCGAATACGATCCCAACCGAACCGCCTTCATCGCCCTCATTCGCTACACCGATGGTGAACTGGCCTATATCCTGGCGCCGCAGCGGCTCAAAGCCGGCGATACGGTGGTCTCGGGCGAGAAGGTCGATGTCAAGCCAGGTAATGCGATGCCGTTGCGCAGCATGCCGGTCGGGACGATCATCCATAATGTCGAGATGAAGGCCGGCAAGGGTGGCCAGATCGCGCGCTCGGCGGGAACCTATGCGCAGCTTGTCGGACGCGATCAGGGTTACGCGCTGTTGCGCCTGTCGTCAGGCGAGTTGCGGATGGTGCGCGCCGAATGCCAGGCGACGATCGGCGCGGTCTCGAACCCGGACCAGCAGAACATCGTCATCGCCAAGGCGGGACGCAACCGCTGGCTTGGCCGCCGCCCCTCGGTGCGCGGTGTGGCGATGAACCCGATCGACCACCCGCATGGCGGCGGGGAGGGTCGCACCTCCGGTGGCCGCCATCCGGTGACGCCGTGGGGCAAGCCGACCAAAGGCAAGAAGACTCGGCAAAATAAGGCGACGGACCGGCTGATTGTCCGTCGGCGCCACAGGCGCTAGCCTCGTTTCGAACACGGAGGAAGAGCTTGACCCGCTCGGTTTGGAAAGGACCGTTTGTCGACGGTTATCTGCTGAAAAAGGCCGAAGAGGCGCGGCGCTCGGGGCGCAACCAGGTGATCCGAACGTGGTCGCGCCGCTCGACGATATTTCCGCAATTCGTCGGCCTGACCTTTGGCGTCTATAACGGCCACAAATTCATCCCGGTGCTGGTGACCGAAAACATGATCGGTCACAAGCTCGGCGAGTTCGCGCCGACGCGAACCTTTTATGGCCACGCCGGCGACAAAAAGGCGCGGAGGGCCTGACATGAGCAAGCCCTCGGCCGCGCGCCGCCTCGACGACAGCGAGGCGCTGGCCAGCATGCGCGGGCTGCGCATCAGCGCCCGCAAATTGAACCTCGTCGCCCAGGCGATCCGCGGCAAGACTGCCGCCTCGGCCTTGGCTGAACTGACTTTTTCGCGACGCCGCATCGCCACGGACGTGAAGAAGGTGCTGCAAGCGGCGATCGCCAACGCCGAAAACAACCATCAGCTCGATGTCGATCGCCTCTATGTCAAGGAAGCGACCGTCGGCCGGGCCTTTGTCCTGAAACGCTTTCACACCCGCGGCCGCGGCCGCTCGGCGCGGGTCGAAATGCATTTTGCGCATCTGACCGTGATCGTGCGCGAGCGCCCCGAAGAAGCGGCTTGAGATGGAGACGGCTTGAATGGGCCAGAAAGTCAATCCGATCGGGCTGCGGCTCGGCATCAACCGGACCTGGGATTTGCGGTGGTTTGCGCGCAAGGAATACGCCAACATGCTGCTCGACGATCTCGGGCTGCGCCGCTTTCTCAATCGGCGATTGGGGCAAGCGGCGGTGTCACGCATCGTCATCGAGCGTGCCGCCCGCAAGAGCCGCATCACCCTGCACTCGGCCCGTCCTGGCGTGATCATCGGCAAAAAGGGCGCCGATATCGAAAAGCTGCGCACCGACATCAGCAAGGTTACCTCGAGCGAGGTCAGCCTCAATATCGTCGAGATCCGCAAGCCCGAGATCGACGCGAAGCTGGTCGCCGACGGCATCGCGCAGCAGCTCGAGCGCCGGGTCGCCTTTCGCCGGGCGATGAAGCGGGCCGTGCAGTCGGCGATGCGGCTGGGCGCGCAGGGCATCCGGATCAACTGCTCGGGCCGGCTCGGCGGCGCCGAAATCGCGCGTATGGAGTGGTATCGCGAAGGCCGGGTGCCGTTGCATACGCTGCGCGCGGATGTCGATTTCGGCTACGGCACCGCCAAAACCACCTACGGGATCTGCGGCGTCAAGGTCTGGGTGTTCAAGGGCGAGATCCTCGCGCACGATCCGATGGCGCAGGAGAAGCGGGCTGCCGAAGGCCAGGGTCCGCCGGCGAGCCATGAGCGCGGCCGGCGCGAAAGCCTGGGGTAAGAGCCGATGCTCAGTCCGAAACGCACCAAATACCGTAAGGCGCACAAGGGGCGCGTCCACGGTCTGGCCAAAGGCGGGACGTCCCTGAACTTTGGCGCCTACGGGCTGAAGGCGGCCGATCCAGGGCGCATCACTGCGCGCCAGATCGAGGCTGCCCGCCGCGCGATCACCCGCCACATCCGCCGCGCCGGGCGCATCTGGATCCGGGTGTTCCCCGACGTGCCGGTTTCGCACAAACCCGCGGAGGTGCGGATGGGCAGCGGCAAGGGCTCGCCTGAATTCTGGATCTGCCGGGTCAAGCCCGGCCGCATCATGTTCGAACTCGACGGGGTGCCGGCCGAGACCGCGCGCGAGGCGTTTGCTCTTGCCGCCGCAAAACTGCCGCTCGGCACCCGGTTTGTAACACGGCCCGGCGACGAGGCCGTCTGATGAAGGCGGGTGATGTCAGGGCCAAAACCGACGACGAGCTGACCGGGCAGCTCGACCTGCTCGGCAAGGAGATATTCAATTTGCGCTTTCAGCGCGCCAATGGGCAGCTCGAAAACACTGCGCGGTTTCGCCAGGTGCGGCGCGACATCGCCCGCATCAAGACCATTCTCGGCGAGCGCCGCCGCCAAACGGCCCAAGGATAACGCAGAATGTCCAGACGTGTGCTCCAGGGGATCGTCGTCAGCGACGCGTGCGACAAGACGGTGATCGTCCGCGTCGAGCGCCGTGTGATGCATCCTGTCTACAAGAAGTTCATCACCCATTCGAAGAAATACGTCGCGCACGACGAAGATAATCGCTGGCATAAAGGCGACGCCGTCCGCATCGAAGAAAGCCGCCCGCTCTCAAAGCGCAAGCACTGGATCGTGCTCGGTGCGCTCGAAGAAGGCGGCAGCGGGCGCGGTCGGCGGGCCCCGGCCGTCGGTGAGACGGTAGCCGCGCCGGACGCTGAAGCTGTCGTGCCGGCTGGAGGTGCGGCATGATCCAGATGCAGACGAATCTCGACGTTGCCGACAATTCGGGAGCGCGCCGGGTCCAATGCATCAAGGTGCTGGGCGGCTCCAAACGCCGGACCGCCAGCATCGGCGATGTGATCATCGTCTCGGTCAAGGAAGCGATCCCGCGCGGCCGGGTCAAGAAAGGCGACGTGCATCGTGCGGTCATCGTGCGCACGGCCAAGGAGATCCGCCGCAATGACGGCAGCGCGATCCGCTTCGATCGCAATGCCGCGGTACTGATCACCCAGGCGGGCGAGCCGATCGGGACCCGTATTTTCGGCCCGGTCACGCGCGAGCTGCGGGCGCGGCGGTTCATGAAGATCGTGTCGCTCGCTCCCGAAGTGCTGTGAGACGGGCCGTATGAAAGCCACGCCATGCCGAAGCTAAAAATTAAGAAGGGCGACAACGTCATCGTCATCGCCGGGCGCGACAAGGGCAGGACCGGCGAGGTGTTGCGCGTGCTGCCAACCGAACAGCGCGTCCTCGTGCAGGGCGTCAACCTGATCAAGCGGCACACCAAGCCGCGGATGGGGGATCCCGGTGGGATCGTCGAGAAGGAAGCTACGCTTCATATTTCCAATGTCGCCCATGTCGACCCGGCGTCAACGAAGCCGACTCGGGTTGGCTATAGAGTGCTCGATGACGGGCGCAAGGTCCGCTTTGCCCGCCGCTCGGGCGAAGTCATCGACAGGTGAGGAAATGACCAAACCGCGCTTGCAGGAACATTACGAGACGACGTTGCGCCCAGCGCTGATGCAGGAGTTCGGCTATTCCAATGCGCTGCAGGCTCCGCGCCTTGAAAAGATCGTCGTCAACATGGGCGTCGGCGAAGCGGTGCAAGACAGCAAAAAAGTAGAGGCCGCAGCCGGCGAACTGACCGCGATTACCGGCCAGCGCCCGGTCATTACCCGGGCCAAGCGCTCGATCGCAACGTTCAAGCTGCGCCAGGGCATGCCGATTGGCTGCAAGGTCACCTTGCGGCGCGACCGCATGTACGAGTTTCTCGATCGGCTGATCAACGTCGCACTGCCGCGCGTGCGCGACTTTCGCGGCATACCGGGAAAGAGCTTCGACGGGCGCGGGAATTTCGCGCTGGGTCTGAAAGAACAGATCGTCTTTCCGGAAATCGACTATGACCGGGTAGATGCAGTGCGCGGGATGAATGTCGTTGTCACGACTACGGCGCGAACCGATGCGGAGGCAAAGGCCCTCCTCAGGGGTTTCGACATGCCGTTCGTCAATTGATCGCCTCGGGAGCGTAGTTCATGGCAAAAAAGAGCTCGATCGAGAAAAACGCGCGACGGGTCAAGCTCGCCAAGCAGGTCGCCCCACGCCGGGCCCGGCTCAAACAGATCGCGATCGACCGCACCGCCCCGCCCGAGGACCGGTTCGCCGCTCAGCTCAAGCTCGCCCTGCTGCCGCGCAACAGTTCGCCGACGCGCGTGCGCAATCGCTGCTCGCTGACCGGGCGGCCGCGCGGCTATTACCGAAAATTCAGGCTTTCGCGCATTGCTTTGCGCGAACTCGCATCCTCGGGGCAAATCCCCGGCATGCTGAAGTCGAGCTGGTAGGAGATCCTGGCGATGTCGATGAGCGATCCGCTGGGGGACATGCTGACCCGGATTCGCAACGGGCAGCGGGCGAGGCAAGCGGTCGTCGCCTCGCCTGCGTCCAATATTCGCGCTAACGTGCTCGAAGTGTTGAAACGGGAGGGCTACATCCGCGGCTTTACCCGCGAAGACCTGCGCCCCGGCGTCGCCGAAATCAAGATCGAGCTAAAATACGTCGATGGCGAGCCGGCAATCCGCGAAATCGCCCGGATATCCAAGCCCGGAAGGCGCATCTACTCGCGGATCGCCGACTTGCCGCGCAGCTTTAACGGGCTCGGTATTGCGATCCTGTCGACCCCGCGCGGCGTGCTGTCCGATAACGAGGCCCGCGCCGCAAAGGTCGGCGGCGAGGTCCTCTGCCGCGTCTTTTGAGGATTTGACATGTCGCGTGTCGGCAAAAACCCGGTGACCGTGCCGAGCGGGGTCGAAGTTCAGCTCTCCGGCCGCACCATGACCGCTAAGGGCGGGCTCGGCACCTTGCAGATGGTGATAAGCAACGCCGTCCTGGCTTCGGTGGCCGACGGCGCGGTTACGATCACCCCCGCCAACGACACCAAGCAATCGCGGGCGATGTGGGGCACGACCCGGGCGTTGGTCAGCAACATGGTCACCGGGGTCTCGAAAGGCTTCTCGGTTGGCCTTGAGATCAATGGGGTCGGCTATCGCGCCGCGGTCCAAGGCAGCACATTGAACCTGCAGCTCGGGTACAGCCACGACATTCCGTTTCCGATTCCCGAAGACGTCCGGATCACTTGCGAACGCCCGACGGTGATCACCGTCAGCGGCGCCGACCGCCAGCGTGTCGGGCAAGTGGCGGCCGAGATCCGCGCGTTTCGCCCGCCCGAGCCCTATAAGGGCAAGGGCATCAAATATGCCGCCGAAACTGTCCGCCGTAAGGAAGGCAAGAAGAAGTAGCCGCGATGCCGCAAAAAGCCAAAGACCTGTTTCTGCGCCGGCGCCAGCGCGTAAGGGCGAATTTGCGCCGCCTCTCCCATAATCGGCCGAGGCTGTCGGTATTTCGCTCGTCGAAGCACATCTATGCCCAGGTGATCGATGATGCGGCTGGCCGGACCCTGGCCGCGGCATCGAGCCTCGATCCCGGGCTCAGAGCGAGCGGCAACACGGGCGCAGACATCGCCGCCGCTGGCGCCGTCGGCAAGTTGATCGCCGAACGGGCGAAGGCGGCAGGGGTCGAACGCGTTGTCTTCGACCGCGGCGCTTACATATTTCATGGCCGGGTCAAGGCCCTGGCCGACGCCGCTCGCGAAGGCGGCCTGGATTTCTGAGAGGGTTGGCATGGCACGGACAATGGCGCGCACTCAGGGCGAACGGCGCGGCCGCGGCGACGGCGACCGCCAGCCGCGCGATCGCGAGGAGAGCGAATTCGCTGAAAAGCTCGTCAATATCAACCGCGTGGCGAAGGTGGTGAAAGGCGGCCGGCGTTTTGGCTTTGCCGCGCTCGTCGTCGTCGGCGACAGAAAGGGCCGCGTCGGCTATGGCGCGGGCAAGGCGCGCGAGGTCCCAGAGGCAATACGCAAGGCGACCGAGCAGGCACGTCGCAACATGATCCGAGTGCCGCTGCGCGAAGGACGGACTCTCCATCACGACATCGCCAGCAGGTATGGAGCCGGACGGGTCGTCATGCGCGCCGCCAAAGCCGGCACCGGGATCATCGCCGGCGGCCCGATGCGCGCGATCTTCGAGGCGCTCGGAGTGCACGACGTTGTCGCCAAGTCGATCGGCAGCGCCAACCCGCACAACATGATCAAGGCGACTTTTGCGGGGCTCAGCCAAGCGACCAGCCCGCGCGCCGTAGCCGCCCGGCGCGGCAAGAAGGTCAGCGAGATACTGGGCCGCCGCGACGCCGATGCGCGGGAACCGGCGTGATGGAAGACAGAAAATCAGTGACCGTCGAGCAGATCGGAAGCCCGATCGGCCGCCGGCATGATCAAGAGGAAACCCTCAAGGGCCTGGGCCTGAACAAGCTGCACCGCCGCCGCGTTCTCGAAGACACCCCTTCGGTGCGCGGTATGATCCGCAAGGTCGCGCATCTGGTGCGGATCGTCGAGCAAAGCTAGACGAAACCCTCGCCCGCGATTAGGGCGCCGATTCCCCTGTCCGCGCCGCATTTGGCGATGCCGAAGCCGGCAGGTACCCTTGCGGGCACAGCTAAGAAGGCATGAGACGATGAAGCTGAACCAGATCAGGGACAATCCGGGAGCGCACTATCGAGCAAAGCGCGTCGGGCGCGGCATCGGATCGGGCAAGGGCAAGACTTCGGCGCGCGGCGGCAAAGGCCAGACTGCACGGACCGGAGTCGCACTCAACGGCTTCGAAGGCGGCCAGACGCCGCTGCACCGCCGGCTACCCAAGCGCGGCTTCAACAACAAGATGTTTCGCCCGGATTTCAAGGTGGTGAATCTCGGCCGGCTGCAACAGGCCCTCGACATGGGTAAGCTCAAGGCGGAAGGTACGCTGGACGGCGTGGCGCTGGTCGCTTCCGGTGTGCTGCGACGGCTGGGGGACGGTGTCCGCCTGCTCGCTAAGGGAGAGTTGCGCGCAGCGGTGACGATCGAGGTCGCGGGAGCCTCCAAGGCGGCGATCGACGCCGTCGAGCGGGCCGGGGGCAAGGTGATGTTGCGCCGCGACGGGAAGAAAAAGGCGGAGGCCGAGGCGCCGACCTCAGCCTAGGCAGGCGGTCCAGCGCGGTTCATGCCGGTCCGAGGGCCGTGCGGCCCTCAGGCCGAGACGAACGCCGGCCGGTCCGCGCTTTTGGTTAGGGATTGAATAGAATGGCCTCAGCCGCCGAACAACTTGCTGCCAGCATCAATCTGTCGGCCTTTACCAAGGCAACCGAACTCAAAAGCCGCATCTGGTTTACGCTCGGCGCGTTGGTGATCTACCGGTTGGGCACCTACATCCCGATTCCTGGGATCGATCCGGCAATGCTGCACGATATCTTTTCGCGCAATGCCGGCGGTATCCTTGGCATGTTCGATATGTTCTCGGGCGGCGCGCTCGGGCGCATGACCATCTTTGCGCTGAACATCATGCCGTACATCTCGGCATCGATTATCATCCAGCTGCTGACCGCGGTATCGCCTACGCTCGAGACCCTGAAAAAAGAAGGCGAGAGCGGGCGCAAAAAGCTAAACCAGTACACGCGCTACGGCACCGTCTTACTGGCCGCGGTCCAGGCCTACGGCATTGCGGTCGGGATCGAGGGCATGCGCGCCGGGGCGGAAACCGCGGTGCTCAACCCCGGTTTGTCCTTCCGGCTGATTACCGTCGTGACCCTGGTCGGCGGCACCGTGTTTCTGATGTGGCTCGGCGAACAGATCACGGCGCGCGGGGTCGGCAACGGCATCTCGCTGATCATCTTTGCCGGGATCGTCGCCAACCTCCCGCACGCGCTCGCTTCCACCCTCGAACTCGGGCGCACCGGAGCGATCTCGAGCTTTTTCATCATCATGTTCCTGGTGGTGTCGGTGGCGGTGGTCGCCTTCATCGTCTTCATGGAGCGCGCGCAACGCCGCATCCTGGTGCAATACCCCAAACGCCAAGTTGGCAATAAAATGTTCGGCGGCGACGCCTCTCACCTGCCGCTGAAGATCAATACCTCGGGGGTTATCCCTCCGATCTTCGCCTCCTCGCTGCTGCTGCTGCCGGCGACCTTAGCAAATTTTCAGGCAAACGCAGGCACCACCGGCTGGCTTAGCGAGATCACCGCCTATCTCGCGCATGGTCGGCCTCTCTATATGGCCCTCTATGTTGCGCTGATCGTGTTCTTTTGTTTTTTCTATACCGCAATCGTCTTCAATCCGGCCGAGACCGCCGACAATTTGCGCAAATACGGCGGATTCGTTCCCGGCATCAGGCCGGGCAAGAACACGGCGGACTATCTCGATTATGTCCTGACCCGGTTGACCGTCATCGGCGCGGCCTATCTCGCGGCGGTCTGCATCCTGCCGGAGATCCTGATCTCGGAATATTCGGTACCGTTCTATTTCGGCGGCACCAGCCTGCTGATCGTTGTCAGCGTCACGATGGATACGGTCGCGCAGATCCATTCGCATCTGCTGGCCCACCAATATGAGGGCCTGATAAAACGGGCGAAGTTGAGAGGTCGACGGGGATGAACGTAATCCTGCTCGGACCGCCCGGGTCGGGTAAAGGCACCCAGGCCAAGCGGATCGAACAGAGCCGGGGCATCCGCCACCTCGCCACCGGCGACATGCTGCGCGCAGCCACCGCCTCCGGAACCGAAATCGGAATGCGGGTAAAAGGCATCATGGATTCTGGCCAGCTGGTTCCCGATGAGATCATGATCGATATGATCGCCTTGCGAATTGCCGAGCCGGACTGCAGCGCCGGGTTCATCCTTGACGGCTTTCCGCGAACCGTCCCACAGGCTCAGGCCCTCGATCAGATGCTGGCGAAGCGTAATCTCGGTCTCGATCACGTGATCTTGATCGAGGTCGACGAGGCGGCGCTGATCGACCGGCTCGCGGGACGCTTCAGTTGTGCGCAGTGCGGCGCCAGCTATCACGAACACTATCGCCGGCCTCAAACCGAGGGCGTCTGCGACGTCTGCGGCAGCCGACAATTCGTCCATCGGCCCGATGACCGTCCGGAGGCGGTACGGGCGCGATTTGAAGTATATCGTCGCCAGACCGCACCGATTTTGCCGTATTTTCGCGACCGCGGTCTTTTGCGCAGCGTCGATGGAATGGCCGATATCGACGAGGTGACGCGCCAGATCGAAGCAGTCCTCGAATAAGCGAACGAACGATCGATCGAACCCACTACTGCGGCATTATGCCGCAATCGGGATTGACGTAGTCCTGTGCGGGGCTATACTGCATGCCCTTGTGGGAGAGCCCACCCCTTCTTATTTCCGACTTGTTGAGGAGAAGCGCAGTGGCGCGCATCGCTGGCGTCAATATCCCCAACCAAAAGCGGGTGCCGATCGGGCTCGCTTACATTCATGGCATCGGGCGGAGCACCGCCCTTAAAATTTGCACCCGGGTCGGCATTCCGCCGGAACGGCGGGTCAGCGACTTGACCGATGACGAAGTATCTCGCGTGCGCGAGGTGATCGACCGCGAGTTCACGGTTGAAGGCGATCTGCGGCGGCAGGTCGCAATGAACATCAAGCGGCTGATGGATCTTGGCTGCTATCGCGGACTGCGCCATCGCAGAGGGCTGCCGGTACGCGGTCAGCGCACGCATACCAATGCGCGCACGCGGAAGGGGCCGGCGCGCCCGATCGCCGGCAAGAAGAAGTAGACTCCCGAAACCAGGAACACGGCGAAACGAGAGATAGATGGCCAGAACGGCGGCACCAGCGCCGCGCCTTCGCCGGCGTGAGCGGAAAAACATCACTTCGGGCACGGCGCACGTCAACGCCACGTTCAACAACACGATGATCACGATAACGGACGCGCAGGGCAACACCATCGCGTGGTCGTCGTCGGGCAGCCAAGGCTTCAAGGGCTCGCGCAAATCGACCCCCTATGCGGCGCAGGTCGCCGCGGAGGATGCCGGGCGCAAGGCCATGGAGCATGGCATGCGAACCTTGGAGATCGAGGTCAAGGGTCCTGGGTCAGGTCGGGAATTGGCGCTGCGCGCCTTGCAAACGGTCGGATTCGCCGTCACTTCGATCCGCGATGTGACCCCGATCCCGCATAATGGTTGCCGGCCGCCCAAGCGGCGGCGCGTCTGACCAGGACGCACCCGCCCCCTCGGGGGTCCATATCATTGAAAACGCCGGTGGTGCTGCCATCGGCCGATCTTGCGGATAACATCCGCCTTTACCGACCGAGGTTCGAGTTGTGATCCAAAACAACTGGCAAACTCTGATTAAGCCGAAGCAGCTTTCGGTGGAGCCGGGCGATGATCCCAAACGCGCCGCCACGGTGGTCGCCGAGCCATTGGAGCGCGGCTTTGGGCTGACACTCGGGAACGCACTGCGGCGTGTGCTGCTCTCCTCGCTGCAGGGCGCCGCCGTGACCTCGATCCAGATCGAGGGCGTGCTGCACGAATTCTCGTCTTTGCCTGGCGTCCTCGAGGACGTGACCGACATCGTCCTCAACATCAAGAGCGTTGATTTGAGGATGTACGGCGACGATCCCAAGCGCATGCGGCTGCGCGCCACCGGCCCGGGCGAGGTCCGCGCCGGCGCCATCGAAACCGGCCATGACATCGACATCCTGAACCCCGAGCTCGTCATCTGCACACTCGACACCGGCGCCAAGATCGCGATGGAGCTGACCGTGGAGAGCGGCAAGGGCTATCTGCCCGGCACGCAGAACCGGGCGGAGGATGCGCCGATCGGGCTGATCCCGGTGGATGCGCTGTTCAGCCCGGTCCGCAAGGTCTCCTATCGCGTCGAAAACACCCGCGTCGGCCAGGTCACCGACTATGACCGCCTGGCGATGCGGGTCGAAACCAACGGCGCGGTGACGCCGGAAGACGCGGTGGCGCTCGCCGCCCGCATCCTGCAGGATCAGCTCCAGCTCTTCATCAATTTCGAGGAGCCTCGCCACCCCTCCGACGAGACGCGGCCGAGCGAGCTTCCGTTCAACAAGAACCTGCTGCGCAAGGTCGACGAACTCGAATTATCGGTGCGCTCGGCCAACTGCCTAAAGAACGACAACATCGTCTACATTGGCGACCTCGTCCAGAAATCCGAGGCGGAGATGCTGCGCACGCCGAATTTCGGGCGCAAATCGCTGAACGAGATCAAGGAGGTCCTGACCCAGATGGGACTTCATCTCGGGATGGAGATTACCAACTGGCCACCCGAGAATATCGAGGAACTGGCCAAGCGACTCGACGAACCGTATTGAGGATCCGATGCGCCATCGCCTGAAAGGCCGCAGTTTCAGCCGCCGGTCCGAGCATCGCCAAGCGATGTTCGAGAACCTGGCGGCTGCCCTGATCAAGCACGAACAAATCACGACGACCCTGCCGAAGGCGAAGGATTTGCGCCCGATCGTCGAGCGGCTGGTCACGCTCGGCAAGCATGGCGGGCTCGCCAACCGCAGGCGGGCGATCTCCAAGCTGCAGGACTCGCACCTGGCCAACAAGTTGATGACGACTTTGGCCGAGCGCTATGCCGGCCGGGCGGGCGGATATACCCGCATCGTCAAGGCAGGTTTTCGCCACGGCGACAACGCGGCGATGGCGGTGATCGAGTTTGTCGATCGCGACCCCGAAGCCAAGGGCAAGGATTCGGGCCCGACCGGCACCGAGGATCAGGACGAGGCCGAGGCCGCCTGACGGACTGGCCTCTTCGCCAGCCGGTTATTCGGTGAGCCGGGCGGAAAAGCCGACGCTGCCGTCGTCCTCGTCGTCGGCAATTTCAACCGCCTCCACGTGAGCGGCCGGCGGGCCCCGGTGGGCCGCCTCGACCATTGCCGAGACCGCGTCGTCAGGCCCGCTCGCGAATAATTCTACAGAACCGTCCGTGCGGTTGCGCACCCAGCCCCGCAGCCCGAGCGCAGCAGCGGTGCGTGTCGCCCAAGCGCGGTAGCCAACGCCCTGCACGCGGCCCATGATGCGCAAGCGAGAGGTTTTCATCGCCGCGAAAATAGTCGGAGCGCGCACGTTTACCCAGGTGGATTCGTTCATTTCGGCGTCCTCTGAGACGTTCGGCCAAGCTCGCGCTAGACAACACGGAGGACACCATGCAACGGCGTATGTTCGGCCCAACCGGGCGCGAGGTGGCGGTGATCGGCATGGGCACCTGGTATTTCGAGCAGGCCGACCGACGAACCGCGATCGCCTCCCTACAACGTGGGCTCGATCTCGGCATGAACCACATCGACACCGCCGAGATGTACGGTTCGGGGGTTGCGGAGCAGATCATCGGCGAGGCCATCGGCGGCCGTCGCGACGAAGTCTTCCTGGTTTCCAAGGTGCTGCCGCATAACGCCTCCCGCACGGGCACGCGGACCGCGTGCGAACGCTCGCTGGCGCGGCTGCGCACCGATCGGCTGGATTGCTACCTGCTGCATTGGCGTGGCTCACATCCGCTATCCGAGACGATCGGCGCCTTCGAAGAATTGCGCCGCGACGGTAAGATTCTCAGTTGGGGCGTCAGCAATTTCGATGTCGGGGATCTCGAAGAGGTCCCGGAGATTGCCAGCGGCGGGCGTCTCGCCTGCAATCAGGTGCTCTATCACCTGCTGGAGCGGACGATCGAGCACTCAGTCATCCCCTGGTGCGAGCAACACAACGCCGCAATCGTGGCGTACAGCCCGTTTGGTCACAGCCGCTTTCCGGGCCCGAACACCGCCGGCGGCCGGGTGCTGGCTGAGATTGGCGCAGCGCACGATGCGACGCCACGCCAGGTGGCGCTTGCCTTTCTGGTCCACCGGCCGTCGGTGTTCGCGATCCCGAAAGCCGCCAGCCTCGGTCATCTCAAGGAGAACGCCGCGGCCGGCGATCTCTATCTCTCCACCGAGGAAATCGCCCGGATCGATGCCGCCTTTCCGCGCCCCCACCGCCAGGGCAGTCTGCCGATGCTGTAACGCGGAGCGCGCGCCGCCGCCCCGCTGCGGCGCCACGTCATTCGAATTCGAGGATCACCTCGTCAACGGCGAGGCTATCGCCGGGTTTGGCGCGGATCTTGGCGATGCGCCCATCGCGGCCGGCGCGCAGCACATTCTCCATCTTCATCGCCTCGACGATCGCCAGCACCTCGCCGGTCTTCACCTCCTGGCCGGGGGCCACCGCGACCGAAGAAAGCAGCCCCGGCATCGGCGACAACAGCAGCCGCGAGGTGTCCGCGGCCTTCCTTTCCGGCATCAGTGCCAGCAGTTGCGCCGCGGACGGCGACAGCACCCGCACCCGGCGGATCACACCGCCATGGGTCAGGCGAAACTCCGCACCGGGCAACCGCTCGATCTGGACGGTCGCCAGCGCCGTATGGGTGCGCACCCGCAGCAAAGGCTGGCCCGGTTGCCAATCAGTGTCGGCGAGCCGGGATTCCCCGTCGATCTCGACCGCGTAGCCGTCGTCGTCGGGCCGCACCGAGGCCTGATGCGGCGAATTGTCGAGCAGGATGTTCCATCGCTCAGGGACTTCGCTACGGGTTCCGGCGAGTTTGCCATCGATCGTCAGCTCGGTTTCGCGGACGCGCCGCGCGGCGAGCACGGCGGCAAGCAGAATCACCCGATCTGCCTCGACCAAACCGGCCGGAGGCGCGTATCCGCCCGGAAATTCCTCGGCGATAAAGTTGGTCGACAACGCGCCTTCGCGAAACCTCGGCTTCGCCGCAACTGCCGCCAGAAACGCAACGTTGTTCTGGACGCCAGTAACGTAGTACGCGTCAAGGGCGTTACGCAGACGGCCGATCGCGGCGTCGCGGTCGGGTCCATGAGCCGCCAGCTTGGCGATCATCGGATCGTAGAAGATGCTGATCTCATCGCCCTCGACGATGCCGTCGTCGAGCCGTAACCCCTCCCCCGCCGGCGGGCGGTAGCGCACGAGCCGGCCGATCGACGGCAGGAAATTGCGCGTCGGGTCCTCGGCATAGATGCGCGCCTCGATCGCCCAGCCGTCGAGCCGGACATCCTGCTGGGCGAAGGGCAATTCCTCACCGGCGGCGATGCGCAGCATCAGCTCGACCAGATCCAGTCCGGTGACCAGTTCGGTCACCGGATGCTCGACCTGCAGCCGCGTGTTCATTTCGAGGAAGTAGAAATTGCGCTGACGGTCGACGATGAACTCGACCGTACCGGCCGAACAGTAGTCGACGGCACGGGCCAATGCCACCGCCTGCCGGCCCATCGCCTCGCGGGTCGCGACGTCGAGGAACGGGCTCGGCGCCTCCTCGATGACCTTCTGATGCCGGCGCTGGATCGAGCATTCGCGCTCGCCGAGGTAGACGAGGTTACCGTGGGCGTCGCCGAGCACCTGGATCTCGATATGGCGCGGCTCCTCGATATATTTTTCGATAAAGATCCGATCGTCGGCAAAGCTCGATCGAGCTTCGTTCGCCGCGCTCGCGAACCCCTCGCGCACTTCAGCGTTGTCGCCGGCGATACGCATACCCTTGCCGCCACCGCCGGCCGACGCCTTGAGCATCACCGGATAGCCGATGTCGCGGGCGATTGCGACCGCGGTCTCAGCATCGGGAACGACATCGAGATAGCCTGGCACGGTCGAAACGCCGGCTGCCTGGGCGAGTTTTTTGGATTCGATCTTGTCGCCCATCGCCGCGATCGCCTTTGCCCCGGGTCCGACAAAGACGATACCGGCCTTGGCGAGCAGGCTGGCGAACGCAACGTTCTCGGATAGAAAGCCGTAGCCGGGATGCACCGCCTCGGCGCCGCTGGCGCGGCAGGCCTCGACGATTCGGTCGCTGCGCAGATAGCTCTCGGCCGAGGGCGCCGGCCCGATCCGGATCGCTTCGTCCGCCATCCGCACATGCAAGGCGCCGGCGTCGGCATCCGAATAGACCGCGACCGTGGCGATGCCCATGCGCCGCGCGGTGCGCATCACCCTACAGGCAATTTCGCCGCGATTGGCGATCAGGATTTTACGGAACATCGCTGCAGTAATTCGGCGCTATAGGCGTCGCTGTCAGAGATCGTCGCCTCTTTGCAGGGTCATGGCCGGGCTTGTCCCGGCCATCCACGAAAGCGTTGCAGCCAATACCTCGCCGCTGCAGGGTTCCGGAATGGCAGGCGCGTGGGTCTACATAATGACGAACCGCCCAAACGGCATCCTGTATACGGGGGTGACAAGCAATCTCGCGAAACGCATTTGGGAGCATCGCGAGGGCGTTGCCGACGGATTTACAAAACGTTACAGCCTGAAGATGCTCGTGTTTGTCGAGCAACACGCCAACATCCGGACCGCCGTTCAGCGCGAGCGCAACATGAAGCATTGGCCGCGGACGTGGAAGGTACGCCTGATCCTTGCCGCAAATCCTGACTGGAAGGATCTCTATAGAGAGCTTGTCTGATCCACAGAGCGGCCGTCGTTCACCGCGGTACCCTATTCGGTCATGGCCGGCCCTGGCATCCACGGAAACCGGTAGAGCGGACGTGGACGGCGCGTGGATGGCCGGGACAAGCCCGGCCATGACGGTCTGAGAGGGTTCGGAGCGGCCAGCCATTGTAGCCCGATATGATTGGGTTCTTCCCACGGCTCAAGCGGCCTTCGCGGTTCCTGGTTCGGGTTGGTGAGCCGCCGGTGCGATGACGTTTAAGGTTGCAGAATTTTCGGCGGCTATTTGCGCCTCGCACCGTTCCACAAGGAGGGGGAGTGCTCTGGCCGGTTCTGTTTCCTTGTACGGCCCTTCTCCAGCGCGAAAGAGGAATTTCTCTCGTGACAAAAATTGCTCAGTCGATCGATAATTCTTCCATTGGTCTCCCGAAATGTATAGACGCCCTCCAGGGCTACGGTGAGGCTGACAATCAGACTGATAATCGTGGTCGCGTACCGGGTGATAGCCGGATCGGGAATAGCATTCGCGACAACTGGGACGATGGCTGCTCCGGTCACCGCGATGACGCGGCTCCTTAGGTATCGGCCTTTCGCCTGAACGGCCTTAGCGTCATACCACTTCTGGAATTGCTCGACGCGTTCAGAGATGTACTCCTCCGCGGACATTGATCTAAACATCCTGTCCTCGCGTCAAATTCGTATGAGCATCACAGCGGGATGTTGTCGTGTTTTTTGGGCGGGTTGGTCAGCTGCTTGCCGCGCAGCATGGCAAGCGCACGGGCGAGGCGACGCCTGGTGTCGCGCGGCAGGATCACGTCGTCGATAAAGCCGCGGCTGGCGGCGACGAACGGATTGGCGAATTTCTCTCGATATTCCTCGGTGCGCGCCTCGATCGCCGCGGCATCGCCGAGGTCGGCGCGGAAGATGATCTCGACCGCGCCCTTCGGCCCCATCACCGCGATCTCGGCCGAGGGCCAGGCGAAATTCACGTCGCCGCGCAGGTGCTTCGAGCTCATCACGTCATAGGCGCCACCATAAGCCTTGCGGGTGATCAACGTCACCTTGGGCACCGTCGCCTCGGCAAACGCAAACAAGCAGCTTGGCGCCGTGCTTGATGATCGCGCCGTATTCCTGTGCTGTCCCAGGCAGAAACCCCGGAACATCGACAAACGTTACGATCGGAATGTTGAAACAGTCGCAAAAGCGAACGAAACGCGCCGCCTTGCGGGCGCTGTCGATATCGAGACAGCCCGCCAGCACCATCGGCTGATTGGCGACGATGCCGATCGTCGAACCCTCCATCCGGGCAAACCCGATGATGATGTTGCGAGCGAAGTCGGGCTGGATCTCGAAGAAATCGCCCTCGTCGACGGTTTTGAGGATCAACTCCTTGATGTCGTAGGGTTTGGTCGGGTTGGCAGGGACCAGGCTGTCGAGCGACGGCTCGACCCGGTCGCGCGGATCAGCGGTCGGCCGCGATGGCGGCTGGACCCGGTTCGAGGCCGGCAGAAAATCGATGAACCGGCGCAGCTCGATCAGCGCCTCGACGTCGTTCTCAAAGGCGAGATCGGCGACCCCCGAGCGCGTCGTATGGGTGACCGCACCGCCCAACTCTTCCTGCGTCACGGTCTCGTGCGTAACCGTCCTGACGACTTCCGGCCCGGTCACGAATAAGTAGGAAGTCTCCTTGACCATGAAGATGAAATCGGTCATCGCCGGCGAATAGACCGCACCTCCGGCACACGGCCCCATGATCATCGACACCTGGGGCACCACACCGGAGGCGAGAACGTTGCGCTCGAACACCTCGGCGTAGCCGGCGAGCGAAGCGACCCCATCCTGGATGCGCGCCCCGCCCGAATCGTTGAGCCCGATCACCGGGGCGCCGACATTGATCGCCTGATCCATGATCTTGCAGATCTTTTCGGCATGCGCCTCGCTGAGCGAGCCCCCGAACACGGTGAAATCCTGGCTGAAAACGAAAACCAGGCGCCCATTGACCGTGCCGTAGCCGGTAACGACCCCGTCGCCCGGGACCTTGTGCTCGTCGATGCCGAAATCATGGCTCCGGTGTTCGACGAACATGTCCCATTCCTCGAACGAATCGGGGTCGAGCAACAGCTCGATCCGTTCGCGGGCGGTCAGCTTGCCGCGCCGGTGCTGCGCCTCGACCCGCCGGGCGCCGCCGCCCGCCCGCGCCGCCATCCGCTTTTCCTCGAGGCGATCGAGAATGTTGTCCATGATCCACCGCGACAGTGAAGCGGCGAGATAGCACCAACCCAGGGATCAAGGCCATAGCCCCGCGAAAACCTCTTCGAGCATTATTGCTGGGACTGAGCGCATGGCAGCAATCTCGACCGACGCCCCCTCCCCTGCCGAGATTGCTTCGCTTCGCCCGCGATGCCAGTCTGCGGCTCGGCCAAGACAACATCGCACTGAATTATCGGCAGGAGGTCGACGTGGCGGAAAGCGAGCTGTATCGAAAAGGCGCGGCGATGCGGCGCCGCCTGATGGGTGACGCCGCGGTCGAGCGATCGGCCCGCGAGATCTACAGCGATCCGGTGATGAAGAAGTTCATCGATGTTGCTACCGAAACGGTATTCGGCGCGCTGTGGACCAGGCCTGGGCTCGATCTGAAGACCCGCGCGCTGATCTGCGTGATCTCGGACACGACTACCGGGCGCGAGCCCGAACTCGGGCTCCATCTGCGCATGGCATTGCGCCAGGGCTGGACCGAGGAGGAACTGACCGAAGCGCTGCTGCACCTGTCCGGCTATGTCGGCGTCCCGATCATCCGCGAGTCGCTGATGGTGGCGAGCAAGGTATTCGCCGAATTCCGGGCCGAGCAGGCCGCCGAAAAGCCGGCGAATGCGTAACCCGGTTTTCAGGGGTACGCGCAGACATCGACGCTTGAACGATGACGACAGTTGATCTCCACCACCGGGAGCCGGAAACGGCCAATTCCTTTACCCGGCGCGAATGGAACGCCTATTATTCGCGCAAGCGGATCGTCCAACAGTGGATGCAGCTCCATCTGTTGGGCACGATCCATTGCCAAAAAATTCTGGAAGTCGGGCCGGCATTCGGGCTGGTTACCAGCCTGCTGGTCAATTCCGGGTACGATGTTCATACGCTTGACTGGGTACCGCGCGCGTTCGCCTATCCTGACGTGCGGCATCTCGAAAGAGACATCTGCGACCTCCACGCCGACGAGATCGCCGGCTATGACGCGATCCTCTGCTGCGAGACGCTCGAACACGTCGATTGGCCGCGCGTCGGCCCGGTCCTGTCGACCTTCCGAGACAGCGGCGCCAAGTACCTGATCGTCTCGGTCCCCTACATGGCGTTTCAGGTATCGCTGGATCTATACTTCAACCGGACCACGTTTCGCCAATATTTCTCGATGAAGAAACTGTTATGGCGGAAAGACTTCGCGGTCGAACCGCCTGGGGGACACCAATGGGAAGTCGGTTACCGGAAGTATCCGCTGCGGGTCTGGGAAGACCGGATCGAGGCTAGTGGCTGGTCGATCGTGACTCGAGAGTTCACCGAGCATTGCCGGTCGGTCTTTCACTTGCTGGAAGCAAGGTGATGACGGGCGGAGCGTCAGTCGCGCAGTAGCGAGAGAAACCGCGCCGCCGCTGCGATGTCCGCGGCGAGCGCCCGGCGGCGTTGCGCTTGCTCCTCGTCCTCGCCCCAGGCCGCGATCTGAAAGCTCTCGTCGAGCTGCGAGACGGCGTATGCCTCGACGGCATCGAGGCGGCCCTCGATTAGCGCCAGGGCGATCAGCAGCGAGCCGCAGGCGCCGGTCAGCAGATGGAGCGCAGCGAGCGTCAGATCATCCTGCTCGTCGACAGCGGCGGCAAGCGCGCGCAGGCTCTGCGGCGGCTGGCTAATCGGGATGACCCCCGCGGTGACCTCGAGCGGCGCGTCATAGCGGTGTGCCGCCCAATCGAGCAGCGGCTGCCACGTCGCATGTTGGCAGGCTGCCAATTCCGGCGGATGCACCGCCCGATAGCAGACGAGATCGGTCCCAGCGTAATCGGCGATCTGCTTGACGATCGCGGCGCGCTGCGGCGTCACCCGGTCGATCGCGGTGCTGACCAAGCGGGTCAGCGGCATTTCCGCCGGGCGGATCTCCGTCTCCTGGGCCTCCCATTCAGCGGCGAGTGCCGCGGCGAGCGCCAGGTTCGACACGGCCAGAGGCTGCTTTCCGGGGGTTTTGATCGGTTTGCCGTCCAGCACGACCTGGTAGCCACCCGTCATCTCGAGCGATCTCGACCTTTTTGTAAAAACGCTTCATCCCGGTAGATCCAATCCTGCAAATGGATCCTCGACATCGCTGGCGAAACCGAAGAATTCCCAGCTTGACCGCATATGCGGCGGCAGCGGCGCGGTTACCCGCAGCATTCCACCCTGCGGATGCGGGAGCGCGAGCGTGCGGGCGTGCAGGTGGAGCCGGCCTGCATTCGGCACCCCCGAGAGATGCGCGGCGCCGCCGCCGTACTTGCCGTCGCCGAGGATCGGCGTGCCGATCGCGGCGCAATGCGCCCGCAATTGGTGGGTGCGCCCGGTAACCGGGAGCAAGGCGAGCCAAGTCGCCCGCTCGCCGATGCTCTCGACGACCCGGTAATAGGTGATCGCGGATTTGCCTTCCTCGGGGTCGGCGCGCACGCGCTCGCCGCCCTGCCCCGGACGCTTGGCGAGCGCGAGGCTGACCCGACCCTGCGGCGGTTTCGGCAAGCCGACGGCCAATGCCCAGTAGATTTTGCGCGCCGCCTTGTCGCGAAATGCCCGGGTCAGAAACGCCGCCGCCACGGTGCTGCGCGCGATGACCAAGACGCCGCTGGTGTCCTTGTCGAGGCGATGGACAAGTTTGGGCCGCTCGGGATGGCCAAAGCGCAAGCCGTCGAGCAACCCGTCGAGATGGCGCTCGGATCGAGTCCCGCCCTGGACCGCCAGCCCAGGCGGCTTGTTGAGCACGATGACCGCCTCGTCTCGGTGCAGGATCGCTTCGTGCAGCATCGCCTCGTCGGCGGCAGGCAGCCGCCGCGGCGCCGCGGCGGCCGGCCGTGGCGCGTCGAGCGGCGGAATGCGGATCGCCTGGCCAGCGGTCAGGCGGTCGCTTGCCTTGGCCCGTTTGCCGTCGACGCGGATCTGCCCGGTGCGCAGCAGCTTTTCGAGCCGGCCATGGGCGAGCGCCGGGAAATGGCGCTTGAACCAGCGATCGAGGCGAACCGGCCCGTCATCGCCGTCGACGGTTACGGTCTCGACGGCGTCGGTCATGACGTCGGCCCGGCCGCCCGCTCGCGCAGCCTTTCCCAATAATCGAGCCGTTTTTTGATCTCACGCTCGAAGCCGCGCTCGCTCGGCCGATAGAATGTGCGCCGTGCAGTCCCGTCCGGGAAATAGTTCTGGCCCGAGAACCCCTCCTCGGTGGCGTGGTCGTAAACGTAACCCTTGCCGTAGCCGAGGTTGCGCATCAGCCGCGTCGGAGCATTCAGGATGTGCATCGGCGGCATCAGCGAGCCGGTCTCGCGCGCCATCTGTTGGGCTTCGCCAAAGGCTGTATAGGCCGCATTCGATTTCGGCGCGGTCGCCAGATAGATCACGCATTGCGCAATCGCCAGCTCGCCTTCGGGCGAGCCAAGCCGGTCGTAGGTGTCCCATGCCGCCAGCGCCTGCACCACCGCCTGTGGATCGGCGAGCCCGATATCCTCGACCGCTGCGCGGGTCAGCCGGCGCAAGATGTAGATCGGGTCTTCGCCCCCGGCCAGCATCCGCGCCAGCCAGTAGAGCGCCGCGTCGGTGTCCGAACCGCGCAGGGATTTGTGCAATGCGCTGATCAGATTGTAATGGCCTTCCTGAGCCTTGTCGTAGAGCGGGGCGCGCTGTTGCACCAGCCGGGCAAGCTCACCCGGATCGAGCGTCACGCCGGCGGGCAGCCGGGCAACCTCCTCGACGAGGTTCAGCAGAAAGCGACCGTCGCCATCAGCCATCGCGCGCAGCGCAGCGCGGGCATCATCGGTCAACGGCAACTTATGGCCGAGCGTGTCCTCCGCCCGCTGCACCAAGGTTTCCAGATCGTCGTCGCCGAGCCGGCGCAGCACCAAAACCTGGGCCCGCGACAGCAACGCCCCGATCAGCTCGAAAGACGGGTTCTCGGTCGTCGCCCCGACCAGCACTACGGTGCCGTCCTCGACCACCGGCAGAAAGGCATCCTGCTGGGCGCGGTTGAAGCGGTGGATCTCGTCGACGAACAGGAGCGTGCCGTGCCCCATCTCGCGCCGCTTCCTGGCCGCGTCGAATACCTTGCGCAGATCGGCAACTCCGGAAAACACCGCAGACAGCGGCTCGAAATGAAGGTCGGTGCTATGCGCCAACAGCCGCGCGATCGTCGTCTTGCCGCAGCCGGGCGGCCCCCACAGGATCATCGAGGACAGCTGCCGGCTCGCCACCATCCGCCCGATCGGCCCTTCCGGCCCCAGCAGATGATCCTGCCCGACGACCTCGGCGAGACTCTTCGGCCGCAGCCTGTCAGCCAGCGGGCGAGGCGCCTGATTCTCGAACAACGTGCTCATCGGCAGGCGGGCGCTTGGTCGAAGGCTTCGGCGAAGGTGGCGCGCAAAGCGGCGTCGACATCGGCCATCGTCGCGGCGATGCCGAGATTAGCCAGGGAGGTGACTCCATGCTCGGCGATACCGCAAGGGATGATCCCGCGGTAGTGGTCGAGGTCGGGATCGATGTTGATCGCCATGCCGTGATAGGTTACCCAGCGCCGCACCCGCACCCCGATCGCGGCGATCTTGGCCTCTCCGGCGCCGATCCTGACCCAGATGCCCACCCGGCCCTTGCGCCGCTCGCCGCTGACACCGAACCGCGCCAAGGTGCGAATCGTCCATTCCTCAAGGTGATGAACGTAGCAATGGACGTCTTCGCCGCGACGGGCGAGATCGAGCATGACATAGGCCACACGCTGTCCCGGACCATGATAGGTGTACTGCCCGCCGCGGCCGGTCCGGTGCACCGGCAGGCGGTCTGGTTCGAGCAGGTCTTCGTCACGCGCGCTGGTCCCGGCGGTGTAGAGCGCCGGATGCTCCAGCAGCCAGATCAGTTCGGGCGTCGTGCCGGCGCGGATCGCGGCCACACGGCGCTCCATTTCCGCCACGGCGAGCGCGTAGGGAACCGCGGTTGCGCTTGATCGCCACTCAACCGCAGCGCCGTCGATTACGGTTTCCGGTCCCATGCTGCTTGATATGGTAGCGCGGATTTGCTAATCACGCCGCCTCGCGGCGAGATGCGAGACTGTCCCCTGCCGTGCGGTCGTGGCGGAACTGGTAGACGCGCAGCGTTGAGGTCGCTGTGGGGGAAACTCCGTGGAAGTTCGAGTCTTCTCGACCGCACCAAAGCCGCCTCGAAATTTGACACCGATACGGCTCGTCCCTATGTTCCGGGCTTGGCCCAGGAATATTACCGATGAAGATCGTCAACTCTCTGAAATCACTAAAGAAGCGCGACAAGAATTGCCGCATTGTCCGGCGCAAAGGCCGCGTCTACGTGATCAACAAGACCAACCCGCGCTACAAGGCGCGTCAGGGCTGACCGCTGCAGCCGGGCCGCGAAAACGGCGGACCAGGCCGATGAAAATGCCGACGCCCGATGCCGCGGTGTTGCAGCGCCGCGCCGAGATCGTCGAGGCATTGCGCCAGATCGTGCCGGGCGAAGGCGTAATTGTCTCGGAGCCCGAGCGGCGCGCCTATGAAAGCGACGGGCTGACCGCCTATCACCAGTTGCCATTGGTCGTGGTGCTCCCGTCGCGGGTCGAAGAGGTCGCGGCGGTCCTGCGCTATTGCAAGGAGATCGGCGTCAAAATCGTGCCGCGCGGCGCCGGCACCTCGCTTTCGGGCGGCGCCTTGCCGTTGGCCGATGGTGTGCTGCTCGGCATGGCCAAGTTCAACCGGATCATCGAGATCGATTACGACAATCGTTGTGTCGTGGCTCAGCCCGGCGTGACCAATCTGGCGCTGACCCAGGCGGTCGAGCATGCCGGGTTTTATTACGCGCCCGACCCGTCGAGCCAGATCGCCTGCACGATCGGCGGCAATGTCGCGGAGAATTCCGGCGGCGTGCATTGCCTCAAATACGGGCTGACCACCAACAACATCCTCGGCGTCGAACTGGTGCTGATGGATGGCGAGATCGTCCGGCTCGGCGGCAAGCATTTCGACGCCGAAGGCTACGATCTGCTTGGGCGTAATGACCGGCTCCGAGGGGCTGCTCGGCGTCGTTACCGAGGTCACGGTGCGCATTCTGCCCAAGCCGGCGGCGGCGCGCGCGCTGCTGATCGGGTTCGCCACGACCGAGGATGCCGGCAACTGCGTCGCCGCGGTGATCGCGGCGGGATCATCCCCGGCGGCATGGAGATGATGGACCGGCCGGCGATCCATGCCGCCGAAGCCTTTGTCGAGGTCGGCTACCCGCTCGATGTCGAGGCCTTGCTGATCGTCGAGCTCGATGGCGCGCCGGCAGAAATCGACCATCTGATCGGCCAGGTCGAGGCGATTGCCCGCGCGCACCATGCCGCTTCGGTCCGGATCAGCCGCGACGATACCGAGCGGCTGGCCTTCTGGTCCGGGCGCAAGGCGGCTTTTCCGGCGGTCGGGCGGATCTCGCCGGATTACTACTGCATGGATGGAACGATCCCACGCGGCCGGCTGGCGCAGGTGCTGACCGGCATCGGCGCGCTGTCGCAGCGTTATGGGCTCGGCGTCGCCAACGTGTTTCACGCCGGCGACGGCAACCTCCACCCGCTGGTTCTTTACGACGCCAACAAGCCCGGCGAGACCGAGCGGGCCGAGGCTTTCGGGTCGGACATTCTGCGGCTGTGCGTCGAGGTCGGCGGCGTCCTAACCGGCGAGCACGGTGTCGGCGTAGAAAAGCGCGACTTGATGGGCACGATGTTCAACGAAAGCGATCTGGCGCACCAGCAGCGGGTCAAATGCGCTTTCGATCCCGACGGCCTGCTGAACCCCGGCAAGGTGTTTCCGCAACTGCACCGCTGCGCCGAACTCGGCCGTCTCCACATCCATGCCGGCCGAATGCCCTTCCCCGACCTGCCGCGGTTTTAGCCGGCCGGAGGGTAATCCGGGTATTGCGGCAGATCGTCGGTGATTTCGAACCAGGGTGCCTTGCTGGCAACAAAGCCATGGCACTCGGGACGAACCCGCGGATCATCATCCAAAATCCCCAGCGGGATGCCCAGCTCCGAGGCGATCGCGGGATTTTCCAGGGCCGGTTTGTAGGTCGGACCCGGCCGGTTGACGACCGGCGAGCCGCAAACGCGGCAAAAGCCGCGGCGAAAACCGGGAGAGGATTCGTAATAGCTCACCAAATCCTCGCCCTGGATCCATTTGAAATCGGCGACACGGACACGAACCCGGCTGCGAAACGCGGCGCCATGCTGCTTGCGGCAGCGCGAGCAATGGCAATTCAGCGGCCGCTGCAGCACGCCGTCGATCTCGAACCTCACGCCACCGCATAGGCAGCTTCCGCGGATTGCGGACATTGCGACACCTCGCTTGGCACCTGCCGCTATAAGGCGTTATGTCGCATTATGACCCGCCTGGTCCCGACCTCAATCGATGAATTGCGTGACGCGATCGGCGAAGCGCTGGTCGCCGGAGAGCCTCTCGAGCTGGTCGCCGGCGGTTCGAAACGCGGCCTCGGGCGGCCGATGCAAACGCCGCGCACGCTCGATTTATCAGAACTCTCCGGTATCCGCGATTACCAGCCGAACGAGCTTGTCCTGACCGCCGCCGCGGCAACTCCGCTCGCGGTCATCGAGGCGGCCCTCGCGCCGGCCCGACAGATGCTCGCCTTCGAGCCGCCGAATTGGAGCGGGTTGCTCGGCGTCCCCGCCGCGGACGCCGTTCGACGCACGATCGGCGGCGCGCTCGCCTGCAATTTGTCGGGGCCGCGGCGGATCAAGGCGGGCGCGGCCCGCGACCATTTCCTCGGCTTTCGCGGCGTCAGCGGGCGCGGCGAGGCGTTCAAATCCGGCGGCAAAGTCGTCAAGAACGTGACCGGGTACGATCTCTCGAAGCTGATCGCCGGCTCCTATGGGACCCTGGCCGCAATCGAAGAAGTGACAGTCAAGGTACTGCCACGGCCCGAGCACACCCTAACCGTCGTCTTGTGCGGTCTCGATCCAGCGGGGGCGATACGCGCGATGAGCCGGGCGCTCGCCTCGCCGCACGAGGTCTCGGGTGCCGCCTACCTGCCGGCGGGCACGACCACGGCGCTGACTTCGCTGGCCGATCTCCCCGGAATCGCCGCCCTTCGCCTCGAAGGACCAGCGCCCTCCGTCGCGTTCCGGCGCGAGCGATTGCTGGCCGAGTTGGCCGCGGATTGCGATGCGGCGGTGCTCGAAGAGGAGGCCTCGACGGCGTTCTGGCGGGCGATCCGGGATGTCGAACCGTTCGCCGGTCTCACCGACCGGATGGTTTGGCGTATTTCTGTTGCACCGAGCCGCGGCGCCGAAATCGGCGAAGCGGTCGCCCGCGCCGTCGATGCGGCGTGGTATGTCGATTGGGGTGGCGGCCTGCTGTGGGTCGCGGTTGCATCGAACAGGGATATGGTCGAAGACGGCGGCGCTGCGTTGATTCGCGCGGCAATTCGTGGGGTGGATGGGCACGGCACCGGCCACGCCACGCTGATCAAGGGTTCGGCGGCACTGCGCCGCGCGATCCCGGTGTTCGAGCCGCAGCCCCCGGCGCTGGCGGCCCTGGCCGCCCGGGTCAAGGACAATTTCGACCCCCGCCATATCCTCAATCCGGGACGCATGGTCGAGGGCAGCTGAGCCGTGCGCACCGATTTTACCGAGGAGCAGCTGGCCGATCCCGACATCGCCCAATCCGAAAAGATCCTGCGAACCTGCACCCATTGCGGGTTCTGCACCGCTACGTGCCCGACCTATCTGCTGCTCGGCGACGAACTCGATGGGCCGCGCGGGCGCATTTACCTGATCAAGGACATGCTGGCGGGCGACGGGACCGTCAGCGCCGAAACCGTCAAGCATGTCGACCGCTGCCTGTCCTGCCTGGCTTGCATGACGACCTGCCCGTCGGGGGTCAATTACATGCACCTCGTCGATCACGGGCGGCGCTGGATCGAGGAGAAATACCGCAGACCCTGGGCCGAGCGGGCATTACGGCGGCTGCTCGGCCATCTCCTGACCCGGCCGGCGCGGTTCCGCCTGGCCTTGCGCTGCGCGGTTCTGGCCAAGCCATTCGCGCGGTTTCTACCGCTGCGGATGGCGCCGTTGCTGGCGCTGGCTCCGGCCAGGCCCCCGGCCACCTCGCCAATCGATCGGCGGCGCGTTTTCCCCGCCGAGGGCAAAAGGCGGATGCGGGTGGCATTGCTGACCGGCTGCGCCCAGCGCGTGCTGGCGCCCGAGATCAACGAGGCGACGATCCGGTTACTGACCCGCCACGGCTGCGAAGTCGTCGTGCCGCCCGGCAGCGGCTGCTGCGGCTCGCTGGTCCATCATCTTGGCCGCGAGGAAGCGGCGCTAGCATTTGCCCGCGCCAATATCGATGCCTGGGAACGCGAACGCGTCGCCGCCGGGCTCGACGCGATCGTGGTCAACGCCTCGGGTTGCGGCACGACAGTCAAGGATTACGGCTTTATGCTGCGTGAAGACCCGGCCTTTGCCGAGAAGGCGGCGCGGGTCGCCGGCATCGCCCGGGATGTTACCGAAATTATCGAAACCTTAGGTTTGCGCCCGCCCTCGCTCCAGGTTGCGGGCACCGGCGCGCGTCGGGTGGCCTATCATTCGGCCTGCTCGATGCAGCATGGCCAGCGCATTCATGGCGGGCCAAAGGCGTTGCTGACAGCGGCCGGGTTCGAAGCGCTCGACGTGCCCGAAGGCCACCTGTGCTGCGGCTCGGCCGGGACCTACAATCTGCTGCAGCCGGACATCGCTGGAAAACTCCGCGACCGCAAGCTTGCCAACATCGCCCAGACCCAGCCGGATCTGGTGGCCACCGGCAACATCGGCTGCATAACCCAGCTCTCCTCCGGCTGCACCGCGCCGGTCGTCCATACGGTGGAACTGCTCGATTGGGCGACCGGCGGCCCGATGCCGCGCAAGCTCGCCCGCGGCTAACGCGGACGCAGGCGGGCCATCGCGGGGACCGCCAGCGACACGGCGAGCGCGGCGAAGCCGATCAGAGTCGGCACCAGCCATCCGGCAGTGCCCAGCATGACCTGCTCGCCCGCAGCGCCGAAGTCGACACAGGCGATGGTCATCGGCAGCTGCCCGAGTAGCGAGCCCAGAGCGAAAGCCCCGAGCGGCAGCCTCGTCAACCCCAGTGCGTAATTGGTCAAGCTGTGCGGGATGACCGGGATCAGCCGCAACCCGGTAACCGCGCGCCAGCCGCCCTGCTCTATTCTCTGGAGGATAGGCCGGATCGCATCGCTGCGAGAAAGATCGACGATACCGGTGTTGAGATAGCGGGCGACGAGAAATCCCGCCATAGCACCGGCGACGCTGCCGACCGCCGCCCAAAGGATTCCGGATCCGACGCCGAAGAGCAGCCCGGCGGTGATCGCCAACACGGTGCGCGGTACAAACAGCAGGCTGCCGGCGATATGAACAGCGAGAAACACCAGCGGCGCCGCAGGATAGCGGCCGATCGCCGCTACCATCTGGGCAGGGTCGAGCAATGCCCGCCAGCGCCAGGCGATCGCCACACCGGCCAGCAGAAGCCCGAGCACGATTACCCGCGCGGCGCGGCGAAGCCCAACCGCCGCAAGATCGTACGGCGCCGCCCCTTTCTCTCCGGGAATCATCGAATGGCGGACATCACCAGCGATGGCGTAGCGGCCTTCTTGTCCGGTACGGGCTCGGGAAGAAGGTCCGGACGGGAGGCACGCCGCTGCAGCCACATGACGCCGCACAGATCGATGATGCCGACGCCGAGACGGTCGAACACACCGTATTTTGAAGCGCCGCCTTGGCGCGGCCGGTGATGGACCGGAACCGACAGCACCTTGCCGCCGGCGCGCAGGACAAGCGCCGGCAGAAACCGGTGCATATGGTCAAAACTCGGCAGATCGAGGAACAGCTCACGGGAAAACAGCTTCAGGCCGCAGCCCGTGTCCGGCGTATCGTCGCCGAGGAGCCGGGCGCGGATCCGGTTTGCGACACGCGAAGCCGCTCGCTTTGCCCAGCGGTCCCGCCGGATGCGGCGATGGCCGGCAACCAACAGCGGCGGGTCTTGCGGCGCCGCACAGGCAAGATCCCACAGTTCGGGAATATCGGCCGGATCGTTCTGCCCGTCGCCGTCTAGTGTTGCGATCCAGGCGCCGTGCGCGGCGCGCACCCCGCTGCTAATTGCCGCACTTTGTCCACAACTCCGGGAGTGGCGCAACAATCGCAGCTGAGGCGTTTCAACCATTAAAGCCCGGATTTCGGCAGCGGTCGTATCCGTGCTGCCGTCATCCACGTAAACGATCTCATAGGTGCACAGCCTGTCGAGGGCGGCGCGGATTTCGCCAACGAGGGGCGCGATGTTCTCGGCCTCGTTCTTTACGGGGATAACGACGGAGAGCTCCATAGCCTCGATGCCGGTAGGTTGGGCCGACCGGTCGGCGAAAACGCCAACTGGGCGTCGTCACAACGGGCTGCGCGTGTAACATGTTCCAGCGCCCTGGACAAATCACGCTCGGGAGAAGTGGCCGTGCCTGATCGGATCGATAACTTGCCAACAACGTCCGGCGCCGGAGCGCTGCACAGGTTTTCCGTTGCGCCGGTGCTGGCTGGCTGGCGCGTCGGCGCGGCCCGGTTCGGGCTGATCCGTATGTCGCTGCTCGCCTTCGTCGTCGGCGCGGTGACCGGCCTCGGCGCGTTCGTCTTCCGTGAGCTGATCGCTCTCGTGCATAACTTGTTTTTTCTGAGAACCCTTTCCTTCAGCTACAATTCTAGTCTCTTCACCCCCTCCAACCCGTGGGGCCCGCTGGTGATTCTCGTACCTGTGGTCGGGGCAATCGGGGTCACCTTCATCGTTACGAAATTCGCCCCCGAAGCCAAAGGCCACGGCGTCCCCGAGGTGATGGACGCAATCTATTATCGTAGCGGAGTGATCCGCCCGGTGGTGGCTGTTGCCAAATCGATCGCCTCCGCGCTGGCGATCGGGAGCGGCGCTGCCGTCGGACGAGAGGGGCCGATCATCCAAATCGGTTCCGCGCTCGGATCGACCTTGGGCCAGCTGATCGCGATGACTCCGGGGCAGCGGATCACGCTTGTCGCCGCCGGCGCAGGTGCCGGCATCGCTGCGACCTTCAACACGCCCATCGGCGGTGTCCTGTTCGCGATCGAACTGATGCTGCCAGAGGTCAGCGTAAACACATTCCTACCGGTCGCCGTCGCGACTGGTACCGCGACATTTATCGGCCGGTTGTTTTTCGGACCACAGCCGGCTTTCCACGTGCCATCGATCGTGCCCCTCCCCGCCAGTCCGGCAGCCGGCGCCCTAGTTCTGTTGCTTTACGTGCTGCTGGGCTGCTTGTGCGGGGTGGCCGCCGCCGCTTTCATCCGCGGCCTGCACTTGGTCGAGGATTTGTTCGACCGCATCCCCGGCGCATATTTGCGCCACTGCCTCGGCATGCTGCTGGTCGGCTTGCTGATTTACAGCCTCTATCGCAGTTTCGGGCATTACTTCGTCGAAGGCGTCGGCTATGCGACGATCCAGGCGATCCTGACCGGCAAGCTGACGACCGTGGCCCTGCTTGCCCTGTTGCTCGTGTCCAAGCTGGCGGCGACCTCGCTCAGCCTGGGCTCGGGCTCGTCGGGCGGCATCTTCTCGCCGTCTCTTTTCATGGGGGCGACCCTCGGCGCGGCTTTTGCCGGCCTGATCTCCGCTGTTGCTCCGTGGGTTCCGGTCAATCTGCCGGCCTTTGCGATGGTCGGAATGGGCGCGATGGTGGGCGGCGGAACCGGCGCGGCGATGACCGCGGTGACGATGATCTTCGAGATGACCCGCGATTACGACATCGTTTTGCCGATGATCCTCGCGGTCGCCGTGGCGCTCGGGATGCGCCGGTTGTTGTCGCGCGAGAACATCTACACGCTCAAGCTGGTCCGGCGCGGGCATGCCATTCCCAAGGCTCTCCACGCCAACATGTTTCTGGTACGGCGCGCCAATGAGGTGATGGAACGAAATTTCCTGACGGTCCCTGCCGAGCTAGCACTCGATCATTTTCTCCAGCAGCCCGGCCACGGCGGCGCGATGCTTCACCTGCTGGTTACCCGCGGCGACCGCATCGTCGGCGTCGTGCGCATCAACTCCGCGGTCAGGCAGGGCTTGGCTTCCGTCGAGACCGGGATCACCCTCGGCGATGTCGCCCGGCGCGATTTCACGCTCGTCAGGGAAGACGACGTCGCTTTCGACGTAATCGCACGGATGTGGCGAAGGAAAGCGGTGATGGCGGTAGTGGTCCGTCGCGACCGTAATCGCCGGCATCTGCCGCGGCCCGGCGACGTGCTGGGACTGATTACCAAGGAGCACGTCGCCGACGCGGTCGCCGCCAGCATCCAGGTCTATCCGCGGTGATGGATTTAGTGCTCGCCGCGCTCACGACCACCCAGCCATGGCGACCGCGACTTGTCGCGCGATCAGCGGTCCACCCAGGCGATGCGCAGCACATTGGTGGCGCCGGGAGTGCCGAACGGCACGCCGGCGGTGACGACGACGCGCTGGCCGGGCTGTGCGATCTCTTCACGGTGGGCGATCCGCACTGCCTTCTGCACCATGTCGTTGAAGTTCTTGATGTCGCTGGTATGAACGCAGTGCGCTCCCCATAAAACCGCGAGGCGACGGGCGGTGCCGAGGTCCGAGGTCAACACCAGGATCGGCACTTCCGGGCGCTCGCGTGCGGCGCGCAATGCCGTGGCCCCCGAGGTCGTGTAGGAAACGATCGCCGCAGCGCCTATCGTGCTCGCGACCTGCCGGGCGGCGGCGCTGATCGCATCCGGAGCGGTATGCTCATGCTCGATCAGGGTCCCTTCGAGCATCGAGAAGTAGAGCGGGTCCTGCTGCACCCGACAGGCGATCCGGTTCATCATCGCGGCGGATTCGATCGGATGACGCCCGGCGGCAGTCTCCGCGGACAGCATGACCGCGTCAGCGCCCTCATAGACCGCGGTGGCCACATCGGAGGCTTCGGCGCGGGTCGGCGTCGGCGAGGTAATCATCGATTCGAGCATCTGGGTGGCGACGACCACCGGCTTGCCGGCGACCCGGCAGGCGTGAACCACCTGCTTTTGCACGCTCGGCACGTCCTCCGGCGGCATCTCGACGCCAAGATCGCCGCGCGCCACCATCAGCCCGTCGGCCAGCTCGATGATTTCCGACAGACGCTGGATCGCCGCCGGCTTTTCGAGTTTGACCATGACGCCGGCGCGGCCGCCTACGAGTTTGCGGCCTTCCGCCACGTCGTCAGGGCGCTGAACAAACGAGAACGCGATCCAGTCGGCCCCGTGATCGAGGGCAAACGCCAGATCGGCCCGATCCTTTTCGGTGACCGCCGACATCGGCAATACCGCGTTTGGGACATTGACCCCCTTGCGGTCCGACAGCGGCCCGCCGACGCGGCACAAGGTCTCGGCAAAGCCGGCGCCGCAGGTCTCGGTCTCCAGCCGCACCTTGCCGTCGTCGAGCAGCAGTTGGGTCCCCGGCTGCAAGGCGGCGAAGATTTCCGGATGCGGTAGCGGCGCGCGGGTCTGGTCGCCGGGACAAGGATCGAGATCGAGCCGAAGACGAGCGCCGGTGGCGAGCTCGATATGGCCTGTTTCGAAGGTGCCGAGTCGCAGCTTTGGCCCTTGCAAATCGGCCAGAATGCCGATCGGCCGGCCGGTGTCGTGCTCGACCTGGCGGATCGCCTCGAACCGGGCAAGATGATCCCGATGCGATCCATGGCTGAAATTGAGGCGGAAGACGTCGACGCCGGCCTCGAACAGCGCGCGAATCTGCTCGAGCGTCGAACTGGCAGGGCCGAGGGTGGCGACGATTTTTGCACTGCGCTGCCGGCGCATCTTAGTCTCCCTGGTAGATCCTGTTCATTCGCGCACCAGGATCGCTCGGAAGTCGTTGACATTGGTCAGGGTGGGGCCGGTCACCACGAGATCGCCGAGGGTGGCGAAAAATCCATACCCGTCATTCTCGGCGAGCGCCGCCGCTGCCCGGACCCCGCACGCTGCAGCGCGCGCGACACTGTCCGGATATACGATCGCGCCGGCGTTGTCCTCGGTTCCGTCGATTCCGTCCGTATCACAGGCCAGCGCCGAAATGCCCTCGGCTCCGTCAAGCGCCACGGCCAGCGCAAGCAGAAACTCGACGTTGCGCCCGCCGCGACCTTTGCCCTTGACGGTCACGGTGGTCTCGCCGCCCGACAACAGCACCGCGGGAAGCGCTACCGCCCGGTCCCCGATTCGAAACTCGCCGGCGCGCAGCTGGCGGGCGATGGCGGCATGGACCAAGGCGACATCACGGGCCTCGCCCTCGACCCGGTCGCTCAGCACGATCGGCGTGATATTTTGCCGCAACCCGGCGGCGGCGGCGGCGCGGAGCGATTCCTGCGGGCTTGCGATCAGTTCGAAGCGGGTCCGCTGGAAGATCGGGTCGTCGGGTTTCGGCGTCTCGCGATCCTGCGCCGCGAGATGCGCCAACACAGCCGCCGGTTCGTCAATGCCGTATTTCTCCAGCACCGCCCGGGCATCGGCGAAAGTCGTCGGGTCAGGCACCGTCGGCCCGGATGCGATTACTGCGGGGTCGTCGCCGGGAACATCGGAAATCGCCAACGTCACGACGCGCGCCGGCGCGGCGGCGGCGGCAAGCCGCCCACCCTTGATTGCGGAGAGGTGCTTGCGCACCGTATTGATCTCGGTGATTGTCGCGCCGGAGCGCAACAGCGCCCGTGTCACCGCCTGCTTGTCGGCAAGGGCAAGGCCGGGCGCCGGCAGGGTCAGCAGCGCGGAGCCGCCGCCCGAAGCGAGAAAGACCAGCTGGTCGTCGGGTCCGAGACCGTGCGCCAGAGCGAGGATACGCTGAGCCGCGCGCTCCCCCGCGGCATCGGGTACCGGATGGCTCGCCTCGACGATTTCGATCCGGTCACAGGACACGGCATGACCGTAACGGGTAAGGACAAGACCTTCGAGCCGACCCGGCCACTGCGTCTCGAACGCGCGCGCCATCGCCGCCGCAGCCTTGCCCGCGCCAACCACGACGGTGCGTCCGGGAGGTTGCGCGGGAGCCCGGCCGGCCAGCGCCCGGCCGGGCTCCGCCGCAGCGAGCGCTGCGTCGAACAAAGAGCACAAAAGCTCGCTGTCCGCTTGGTTCGCGCGCATGCTCACGTCTCGCTTCTGTCTTGCCAAGTCCGCCGCCATTTCATATCGAGCGGTCGAGGAACGCCAGCGCTGGATGCGATCCACGGAGGGCCCGGCGTCGTCGGGGTGAAGGAAGGGGTTTGGTGACCGTTTGGGGCCGCCGCGGCGCGATGCGGGCGGCATTATCGATTGTACTGCTGATCGCGGCGACACCGAGCCGCGCCGATCCGCCGGCGGATGTACCGTTTTCTGAAGTCTTCGCCGATCTTGCCGCGAGGCTGCTCGGGGTAGTGGTCAACATCTCGACTACTCAGGCGGGAATCGCAGGAGTGCCAAAGGATGCCCCCCAGGGGCAGGCGCCGGCACCAGGTTCGCCGCTCGACCAGTTCTTCCACGATTTTCTCGGCGAGAACGGCACGCCTGGCGGTCCGAACGGATTGGCGGCACCGGTCGCGTCGCTCGGGTCTGGCTTCATCATCGACCCTTCGGGGCTGATCGTCACCAACAACCATGTCATCGCCAATGCCGACCAGATTACGGTCACCTTATCCGACAACACTGCCCTGCAGGCCCGAGTGGTCGGGCGCGACCCGGTCAGTGATCTGGCGCTGTTGAAAGTCGACGCGGGGAAGCCGCTTCCTGCGGCAAATTGGGGCAATTCGAACAAGACGCGGGTCGGCGATTGGGTGCTGGCGATCGGCAATCCGTTCGGCCTCGGCGGCACGGTCACCTCGGGCATCATCTCGGCCACGGCACGGGACATCCATTCGGGACCTTATGACGATTTCCTACAGACGGATGCGTCGATCAATCGCGGCAATTCGGGCGGACCGATGTTTGACCTCGCCGGGCAGGTGATCGGCATCAACACCGCGATCTATTCGCCGTCGGGGGGGTCGATCGGCATCGGTTTTGCGGTTCCTTCCGCTTTTGCGCGGCCGATCATCGATCAGCTCAAGGCGACCGGCAAAGTCGAACGCGGATGGATCGGGGCACGCATTCAGCCGGTCACCGACGCACTCGCCCAAGCCATTGGCCTCGACAAAAGCCGCGGCGCGATGATCGCGACGATCGACCATGCGAGCCCCGCGTCCCAGGCAAAGCTGGAACCCGGCGACGTAATCCTGACCTACGACGGCAAGCCGATCGACCGCAGCCGCCAACTGCCGATCCTGGTCGCCGGCACGCCGCCCGACAAGACGGTCAAGCTGACGATCTGGCGTGACGGCAAGGAACACGAGCTTACGCTGAAGGTCGCGGCGCTTGACCCGAACCGCCCGCCGCCGCCACCGCCCGAGCCGGAGAAGCCGAAACCGCCGCCGACTGTCGATGCGCTTGGGCTCAAGGTCGCTAGGCTGAACGAAGACCTGCGCAAGCAGTTCTCTCTACCCCAGTCGACAAAGGGTGTCGTTATCATGGAGGTGCCGGCTAACAGCGCGGCTGCAACGCAGGGCTTGCGCCCTGGTGATCTTGTCGTGGCAATCGGCCGCGCCCCGGTCGCGACACCGGAGGAGGTTCAGCAGAAGGCGGCTGCCTCGACCAAGAAAGGCAGCAAGGAACTTCTGGTCCGCGTCGAGCGCGACGGCAACACGCGCTTTGTGGCGCTGCCGGCCGAAGGGGGATAAGCTGCGCACATCGTTACCGACCTGAAGCACGGATCGTCACGCCCGCGATACTCGGCCGGATCGGCAAGGTGCGGCTCGGCCTCGAATACCGGGAAGTGCGGCTGTAGCGGTGGATGCTGCCGGATGGTCGGGCATCGAGGGGACCAATATCCATCATAAAATTCAAAATTCATCAGGGAGACGATGGAATGATGTGCATCATTTATTCTAAGACATCGGATCGACACTTCGTATTATTTTGCTCTATTCTCCTCTGCACTATCGCATCTGCACAGCAAGCTTCGGAGATAGACGCAGTAAAGGCTGCCAACCAGGCTTTTTATTCGGCGTTTTCTGCGCGTGATGTTGCTGCGATGCAGAAGGTTTGGTCCAGCGACGCAGACATTCAAAATATCGGCCCGACCAGCAAATCAGTCGCTGTCGGATGGGATACAATTGGCAAGGGATTCGAAACGCTATTCGCTGCGTTTCCCGACCTCAAGGCCACAATGAAACCTGAAATCAAGATCGTCGGGGCTGTTGCGTGGACGACCGGGATCGAGCAGGTTCAGAGAAAGGACAAAGCTGGCGCGATAAGCAGTGCGGGGAACTTGGTAACAAACATCTTTGAGAAGCAGGACGGACGCTGGCTGATGGTGCATCACCATTCGTCCCGATTACCGTTGTAACGCATTTCCAGGCGGCCCGCCTCTGGCCGCAGAACCACGCAGGGATGCCGCGGAGCATCCAAAGCTTAGCTGGCGTCACGCCATTCGCGTCGGTGAGCACGGCCGCCATGCTATTCCGCTGCTACGAACGCCGGAGCGGCGACCGGTGCGTGCAGGCGCCCGAGCAGCGCGGTTTCTTTCGCCTTCACCCGGATGCGGTTGGCGTCCTTAATGTGTCCGAAGCCACGGATTTCGAGCGGCAGTGAGGCGAGTTCCACTGCAACCGCGTGGTTCGAGGAAGACAGGTGCGTGACGATTTCGTCGACGACCGCCTCGTATTCGCCGATCAGCCGGAGCTCGGTGCGCCGCTCCTCGCTGCGGGCGAAAATGTCGAACGGCGTGCCGCGCAGCCAGCGGAGCTTGGCCAACATCCGAAAGACCGTCAGCATCCACGGCCCGAACTCGCGCTTGCGCAGATGCCCGGTTTTCGGGTCACGATCCCCGAGAATCGGAGGCGCAAGGTGCAGGCGAAGCTGATAGGGGCCTTCGAAGCGATCGGCGACGCGCTTCAGAAAATCACTCTCGGTGTACAGCCTGGCGACCTCATATTCGTCCTTATACGCCATCAACTTGAACAGCGCCCTGGCGACAGCCTCAGTCAATGCCGTGCTGCCAGGCGTGCCGGCAGCCTCGGCCTCGCGTACGCGGCTCACGCGGTTTGCATAGCGGGCGGCATAGGCAGCGTCCTGATAGTTGGTCAAAAACGCAACCCGCCGCTCGATAAGCTGGTCGATGGTTTCGGACAGCCGGTGGCTCGCCGGGATCGCAGCCGCCGGGGTCGCGCGCGTTTCGACCAGCGACAGATCGCAAGCGGCGCGCCGTCCCCAGCGGAAGGCTCCCCGGTTGAAGTCGACGGCAACGCCGTTCAATTCGATCGCGCGTTCGATGGCCTCGGCCGACAATGGCACTAGCCCGCGCTGATAGGCGTAGCCGAGCATAAACAGGTTGGTCGCGATCGAATCGCCGAAGAGCCCGGTCGCGAGCCGCGTCGCGTCGACAAACTCGGTATTCGTGGGACCCGTCGCTTCCGCAATGCTCCGTTCGAGCGCCCCTGTCGGAAACACCAGATCCGGGTTCCGGGTGAAATCGCCGGTAATGATTTCGTGACTGTTGACGATTGCACAGCTGTGGCCCGGCTCGAGCTTAGACAGCGCGTCGGCGCTCGCCGAAACCACGAGATCGCAGCCAAGCAGCAACCTGGCACCACCCGCGGCGATACGGATTGCATGGATCTCATCCGGCTGCCGGGCGATCCGGACATGGCTGTAGACTGCCCCGCCCTTCTGCGCGAGCCCGGTCATGTCGAGGATCGTACAGCCCTTGCCCTCAAGATGCGCGGCCATGCCGAGCAATGCCCCGATTGTGACCACGCCGGTCCCGCCGACACCGGTGACCAGGATCCCATAGGGCTGGTCGAGCGCGGGATGGGTTGGTTCCGGCAATGCCGGCAGAGCGTCCTCGCCGAGATCCGCAGCCCGGCTCTTTCTCAGCCCGCCGCCGTGGATGGTTACAAAACTCGGGCAGAACCCTTCAACGCAGGAATAGTCCTTGTTGCAGCTCGATTGATCGATCGCCCGCTTGCGCCCGAACTCGGTCTCGACCGGCACCACCGACAGACAATTCGAGGTCTTCGAGCAGTCGCCGCAGCCCTCGCACACCAGATCGTTGATAAAGACCCGCTTGGCCGGGTCGGGAAAGCGGCCGCGTTTGCGGCGACGCCGCTTCTCGGCGGCGCAGGTCTGGTCGTAGACGATGGCGCTGACGCCCGGCACCTCACGCAGATCGCGCTGCACCGAATCGAGGTCGCCGCGATGGCGGACGGTGACGCCGGCGGCGAACTCCACCCCGGGCGGGTATTTGTCGGGCTCGTCGGTGACGACGACGATCGGCGCCACTCCTTCGGCGGCGAGTTGGCGGGTCAATACCGGGACGGTCAGACCGCCGTCGATCGGCTGGCCGCCGGTCATCGCCACGGCGTCGTTGAACAACAGTTTGTAGGTGATGTTGACCTTGGCCGCGACGGCAGCGCGAACCGCCAGCACACCCGAATGCGTATAGGTGCCGTCGCCGAGATTGGCGAAGATGTGCGGGATTTCGGTAAACGGCGCTTGGCCGATCCACGGCGCTCCCTCGCCGCCCATCTGGGTGAAAGTCGCGGTCGAGCGGTCCATGAACTGGGCCAGGTAATGGCAGCCGATGCCGGCGACGGCGCGGCTGCCCTCCGGCACTTTGGTCGATGTATTGTGCGGGCAGCCCGAGCAGAAATAGGGGGTGCGCGCGAACGGCACGACATTGCCGCCGAGCTGACGCTCCTTGGCCTCGAGAAAGGCAAGCCGCTCGACGATGCGCGGCGAGGTATAAAAGCGGCCGATGCGCTGAGCGATAACCCGGGCGATCTGGGCCGGGGTCAATTCGCCGTTGGACGGCAGGATCCAGTTGCGGCTTTCGTCGAATTTGCCGATGACCCGCGGCCGCACATCCTCGCGCCAATTGTAGAGCTGCTCTTTGAACTGGTTCTCGACGACCGCGCGCTTTTCTTCGACGACCAAGATTTCTTCGAGCCCTTCGGCGAAATGGCGGATGCCTTCGCGTTCGAGCGGCCATGACATCGCCACCTTGTATAGGCGAATCCCGATCTCCGCGGCATGCGCCTCGTCGATCCCGAGATCGTCCAACGCCTGGCGTACGTCGAGATAGGATTTGCCGGTCGTGACAATGCCGAAACGCGGCTGCGGACTGTCGATCACGATGCGGTCGAGCCGATTCGCGCGGGCAAAGGCAAGAGCGGCGTAGAGCTTGTATTTGTGCAGCCGGTATTCTTGTTCTAGCGGCTGATCGGGCCAGCGAATATTGAGCCCGCCCGGCGGCATCTCGAAATCGTCAGGCAATACGATTCGAGTCCGCTCCGGAGCGATATCGACCGAAGCCGAGCTGTCGACCGTCTCGGCAATCGTCTTGAATGCGATCCAACAGCCCGAATAGCGCGACATCGCCCAGCCATATAGGCCGAGGTCCAGGATTTCCTGCACGCCGGACGGGTTCAACACCGGAATACAGGCGTCCATGAACGCGTACTCGGACTGATGCGCCAAGGTCGAAGATTTGCAGGTATGGTCGTCGCCGGCGAGCAACAACACGCCGCCATTTGGCGCTGACCCGGCGGAATTTCCGTGCTTCAGCGCGTCGCCGCTGCGGTCGACGCCCGGCCCCTTGGCGTACCACATGGCAAAGACGCCGTCGTATTTGGCGCCAGGAAACAGACCAAGCTGCTGGCTGCCCCAAATCGCCGTGGCGCCAAGCTCCTCGTTGATCGCGGGCTGAAAGCGGATGTGATTGCGTTCGAGAAACCTGCGCGCGCCCCACAGCGCTTGATCCAGTCCGCCCAGCGGCGAGCCGCGATACCCCGAGATGAAACAGCCGGTGTTGAGTCCGCCGGCCACGTCGCGCTGGCGCTGCATCATCGGCAGGCGCACCAGCGCCTGCGTCCCGGTCAGATAGACGCGTCCCTTGTCGAGGATATATTTATCGTCGAGCGTGACCGCCCTGAGCGCCATCGCGACCTCCCGAAGCCGCCGCAGTAATTAGTCAAAACGTGGTGTTTCTCCGTTGGTTGCTCAATGACGCCCTTAGCCGAATCGGGAAAAGGCAACGAACTGCCGCCGCGATTGGACTTTGCGCCCAAATATAATTCTGCGGCTCCCGCCCGCGACATGTCCTGATCGTCGGACGTCGCGATACGCATTGCCGCAAGGTCGAGGCCGGAGTAATGCTGGCCCAATCCCGTCGGTTATTGCAATTATCGGTCGCCGCCATGCCCGCATCCGCCCTTCATCGCCAACCCGCCGATTCGGCGCTGCTCACCGGGTTACGACAGCTCCTCGGCGACCGCCTGACCACCTCGGCGGCGATCTGCGCCCAGCACGGCAAGGACGAATCGTACCACCCCGCGCATGCGCCGGACGCGGTGGCCTTCCCCCAGACCACCGAGGAAGTCTCAGCCATCGTCGAACTTTGCGCCGCGCATGAAACACCGGTCATCGGTTTCGGCGCCGGCACTTCGCTCGAAGGCCATGTTGCAGCCTTGGCCGGCGGAGTCTCGATCGATATGACGCAGATGAACCGGGTCCTTCGCGTCAATGCGGACGATCTCGACGCGACCGTCGAGGCCGGGGTCACGCGCAAGCAGCTCAACGAGCATCTTCGCGATACGGGACTGTTTTTTCCGATCGACCCGGGGGCCGACGCTTCTCTCGGCGGCATGGCGGCAACTCGGGCTTCGGGTACGAATGCGGTACGGTATGGCACAATGCGCGAGAATGTGCTGTCACTGACCGTGGTGCTCGCCGACGGCCGCGTCATCCGCACGGCACGGCGGGCGCGCAAATCGGCCGCGGGCTACGATCTGACTCGATTGTTCGTCGGCTCGGAAGGCACTCTTGGCATCATTACCGAGCTGACCGTGCGGCTTTACGGCATTCCGGAAGCGATCTCGGCGGCGGTTTGCGCTTTTCCGACATTAGAGGCCGCCGTCGACAGCGTGATCCTGACGATCCAGAACGGAATTCCGGTCGCGCGCATCGAGCTCCTCGACGAGGCGCAGATGGACGCGATTAACAAATATTCAAAGCTTGACCACAAGGTCGCCCCGACCCTGTTTTTTGAATTTCACGGGAGCCCAGCCGGCGTCGCCGAACAAGCCGAAACAGTCAAAGGGATCGCCGCGGAGCATGGCGGCGATGATTTTCGTTGGGCAACGACGCCGGAGGCCCGTTCGAAATTGTGGCAAGCCCGGCATGACGCCTATTACGCCGCACTGGCGCTGCGGCCGGGGTCAAAAGGCTGGGCGACGGATGTGTGTGTCCCGATCTCGCGACTTGCCGAGTGCATCCGAGAAACGAAACAGGACCTCGCACAGTCCTCGATTCCCTCGGCATTGGTGGGTCACGTGGGCGATGGTAATTTCCACTTGGTCTTCATGCTCGACCCGAATCGGCCGGAAGAAATCGCCGAGGCCGGTCGCCTCAACGACCGCATGGTGACCCGCGCGCTGGCGATGGAGGGGACCAGCACCGGCGAGCACGGAATCGGGTACGGAAAAATGGAATTTCTGATCGCAGAGCATGGCGAGGCGGTTAGCGTGATGCGGGCGATCAAGAAGGCGCTGGACCCGCGCAACATCATGAACCCGGGCAAAATCTTCCGAATTTGACCGAACCGGCAGAGCGCTAGCGCTGGCCGAAAAACGGGTTTGAACGAATAAACCTTCTTCACCGTTTACTTGACATTCGGTATTATAGGTCATCTGAAGAATGGGCTCGGATATCGGTGCTCCCGTCAGGCGCGGCAACCCAGCCAGCGGCGGTGCCGTGCTGGCCTCTACTTTCCTTTCGCGCGCGAACTTACGATGTCCGGAAGGGCTGCGCACAGGCAACGGTGCGCGCGACGGCATGGTAGACAAACACAAGGGTTACAGCCGAAGGTCTCCGCATGGAAAAATCTAGTAAAAGAGGGAAAATTCCCCAACAGGACTGGCCATCGATCATTGAGCGGTATGAGGCGGGAGAAACATTAGCGAGTATCGCTCGTACTTACGATTGCTCGCCGCCGGCTATCAGTTACATCGTCAGCCGAACTCGTGCCCGCGGCGCTACAGCCGATGCGACCGGGAATGCCGCACCGTCAACTGCGCCAGCAGTGACGGAGCCGCAATTGCTTAAGGGGCCAACCGCGGAGACACTGGGCGATAACGGAGCCGCCGAAGGAATCGTTCATACCAGCGCGGAGGACCGGGTCGGGAGCCTGGCTGTTACGGCCGCCGAGCCGAAGACGGTCGAGCAACCCACCAGCGCGGCACAACCGGACACCGGCCCTCCCCAGCCGGATCCTGGTGCGCAGAACAATCAGCGCGGTCTGTTCCCCGAGTATCCGCCGCCGGATTTGCGCATGAACGATCATCCGCAGGGGCGCGATGGCTTAGGCCCACGCCATGGCGACCTGCTGTTTGGCGGTCAGCGCCCAGCCGCCAACGGCAGCGCGTCGCGCCCGTCGGACTCTGCCGCGGCGCCACCGCAAAACAGCGATTCGCGGCGAACCCTGCATTTGTCCCTGCCTCACGGCAACGGCAACGGCCCACATGTTTCCGATCCTGTGCCGCAGAACACGCCGAACTTCCCGGGTGCCGGCGCCGGTGACCGTTTCCCTCCGCGCCCGGCCAGCGGCCAGGCGCCGATAGGCCAGCCCCCGCGGCAGGGTCAATCCGGCCAATATCCCCCGCCTGGCGCTTCGCCCGCTGCCGCGGCCGGCAATGCCATGGCGCATCGCGCGCCCGGCGACGGGCAGCGCATGAAGGATGGTGGGGCGTTCATCGACCGCACCTTGCGCGAGCGAGTCGATGCCGACATTGCCGCATTCCTGGCGGCTTTCGACGCGGCCCTCGATCACGATACGTCCGAGTCCCGGATCGAATTGCGCGAAGCGACCGACCGGCTGTTGCGCGCCGGCGCCCGCACGCGAATCGAACTGGAACGCCTCGAGGCGCGCGCGCCGCTGCCGGCTCGGGACAGGGTCGGGCCGACCGCGCCGCTGTTCCGCCATCGCTAAGTCTGCTGCGCGAAAGACGGCTCGGCCGCCCCGCCCTCTGGTGAAGAGCAGGACGGCCGACGGCCGCTAGTAGGCTGTTCGGGGTTACCCTTGATTGGCGCCGAGTGTGACGCCGACATATTCGGTGACGCCATGGCGGTTCAGTAGCAGCAACGCGGTCTTTTTGGGCGAATGGATGGCGTCGTTTAATTTGGCCGCCGCCTCTTGCGGGGTGCGGACCGGCTGCTGATTGATCGCGACGACGACGTCCCCGCTGGCGAGGCCAACGTCTTCGGCGGCGCTGCCGCTGGCAACCCGGGTGATCACGACGCCATTAACATTCTTACCGACGTGCAATTCCTGCCGCAGCTCGTTTGTCAGTGGGGCAAGCCGCATGCCCATCGCCGTTGTCTGCGCAGACCCCTCCTCGGCGGGCCCGGTATTCGCCGAGGCTACTTGGTTATTGTCTGGAAGCTGACCGAGCTTCGCATGCACCTCGGTCTCCCGACCGTCACGCCACACTGCCACCGTCGCTTCGGTGTCGGGGGGTACCGCGGCCACGAGACGGGGCAGATCGTGCAGTTCGCTCACTCTCGTGCCATTGAATGCCAGGATCACATCGCCCTGCTTGAGGCCGGCCTTGGCCGCCGGGCCATTCGGGGTGACGACGGCAACGAGAGCGCCGCGCTCATGGTGCAGACCGAGACTTGCCGCAATCGCAGGGGTCACCTCCTGAATCTGGACGCCGAGCCATCCGCGGTCGATCTTGCCGTGCTCCTCGAGCTGCGCGACGATGGTCTTGGCCGCATTCGAAGGCACGGCAAAGCCGATGCCGACGCTGCCGCCGTTCGGCGAATAGATCGCGGTGTTGATACCGATCACCTGGCCTTCCAAGTTAAAGGTCGGGCCGCCGGAATTGCCGCGGTTGATTGGCGCATCAATCTGCAGGAAATCGTCATACGGACCCTCGTTGATGTCGCGACCGCGCGCCGAGATGATCCCGGTCGTGACTGTCCCGCCGAGCCCGAACGGGTTACCGACCGCCATAACCCAATCGCCGACCTGAGCGGCGCTGCTGTCGCCGAAAGTGACATAAGGCAGTGGCTGGTCTGCCTTGATCTTCAGCACTGCGAGATCGGTCTTGGGATCGCGGCCAACGATCTTGGCGGTATACTTGGTCTTATCTTGCAGAATAACCTGGACCTTTGCGGCATCGCCGACGACGTGGTTGTTGGTCACGACATAGCCGGAAGGGTCGACGATAAAGCCCGAGCCGAGCGCAATCCGGTGAGGCTCGCCCCCGGGCATCTGAGGAAAGGGTTGGTTTCCGCCACCGGGATTTTGCTGATTAAAAAAGCGCCGCAGCATCTCGTCGAACGGCGAATTCGGAAAGCCCTGGAACGGGGTACCCTGACCCTCGTCCTGCTCTTCGGCCATCTGATCCGCCCCGGCCTTTTGTGTGACCGAGATGTTTACGACGGCCGGCAACACCTTCTTGACGAGCGGGGCAAAGCTTTGCTGCTGCATCAGGGCCACCGGGGATGTCATCGTTTGCGGTGCCGAGGCCGACGGATTTTCGGCCCAAACCATCGGCGTCAGCGCGAGCGTCGCGCCGAGCCCGGCGGCGATCGCGGCGGCACGGCCGCGGGTCAATTGCGGGAGGCGGGTTTTGCAAGCGGAAGAACCTGTCATCTTTCCCTCTTGTCGGAGTAGATGCTCACGCCGGCCGCAAGGAGCGTAAAATGCGAGAGCAGGGTCGCTGTAGATTTGCGCCGACCATGTGACATCCGCCTTTCGTCGAGATTAATTCGCTGTAACCCTCGCCGCTGCGACGGGCATGGTTGATGTGCGCGAAATAGCCGATCGCAGGGCCGCGGAAATTCCCTATCATCCGAGCGGAGACCAATAGGGAGCCTTGGATGAGCCGTTACCGCGAGATCAGCCCGGCCGAGATGACGCCGGCGCAGAAACAAGTTCATGAAGAGATTGTCGCAGGACGGCGCGGCCGTTTCGGCGGGCCGTTCCAGATCCTGATCCGTTCTCCGGAGGTCTGCCGCCACCTGTCTCGGCTAGGCGAATATTTGCGCTGGGGCAGTTCGCTATCGCCGGCCCTGTCGGAACTGGCGATCTGCCTGACGGCGCGCCACATTCGCGCGAATTACGAATGGCACGCGCATGCGCCGCTGGCGGTGGAGGCCGGGGTGCCGGCAGCAGCGATCGAGGCGATCCGCACCCACGCCGCGCCCGACTTTGCCGCCAAAGACCAGGCGCTGGTCTACCGGCTCGTCACGGAATTGATCGACACGAAACGATTGTCCGACGCCAGCTTCGCCGAGGCGATCGCGGCATTCGGCGAGCAAGGTGTCGTCGAGCTCGGCACGATCATCGGCTATTACACCGCGATCGGGAACGCGCTCAATGTGTTCCAGGTTCCATTACCCGCCGGAACTGCACAGGCCTTTCCCGAATAGTGCCGGCGCCGGTCGGGCGATCTACGCCGCCTGCGGCAGGCCGCGCTCGAGCAATTCGGCTAAACGGCGGGCGAAGGCCGGCGGGTCGGGAAGCTGCTCGCCCTCGACGATGCGCGCCTGATCGAGCAATAACCAGGCGAATTCCGACAACTGGTCCGAAGCCCCGGTCTCGCCGACAGTAGCGGCCAGGCGCTCGATCAGTTTGTGGTGAGGGTTCAGTTCGAGGATTCGCTTCGCTGTGCTGTCGATCTGGCGATGCTGCTTTAAGAGCCGCTCGAAATGCATGTCCATGTCGCCCTCGTCGGCGACGAGACAGACGGCGCTGTCGGTCAGCCGGTCTGAGCCGCGCACGTCTTTGACCGCGTCGCCGAGCGCCAGCTTGAAGATCGCGATCAGGCTGGCGAGCTTGGCCGGTGGCGCGGGCTTGTCTTGCGGCTGCTCCTCCGGCGCCTCGATCTTGTCGAGATCGACGCCGGCGCGCGTCGCCGATTTGAACGGCTTCTCTTTGTAGGACCCGATTGCCTGTACCCAGAATTCGTCGATCGGATCGGTCAGCAGCAACACTTCGACGCCGCGCGCGCGAAACCCTTCAAGCTGTGGGCTGCGTTTGACGACATCGAGATTATCGCCGGTAATCGTAATGATCGCTTCCTGCCCCGGCCGCATCGCACCAACATAGTCGTCGAGCGACACCAGCCCATCGCGAGCGGTCGAACGGAACCGTGCGAGCCCGAGCAGCGCTTCCCGCTGGTCTCGATCCTCGTACAACCCCTCCTTCAGCACCGAACCGAAATTCTCCCAGAACTTGGCATATTCTTCGGGGGCCTCGGTCGCCTTCTTGTTGAACTCGGTCAACACGCGCCGGGTCAACTGCTGGCGGATCCTCGCCGCCATCGGGTTCGATTGCAGCATTTCGCGGCTGATGTTGAGCGGCAAATCTTCGCTGTCGACGACGCCGCGCAGAAAGCGCAAATACGCCGGCAGCAGGTCGGTCCCCTCATCGGTGATGAACACTCGGCGAACATAGAGCTTGACCCGGCTCTTGCGCTCGGGTTCGAACAAGTCGAACGGTTTGGTCGAAGGCACGAACAACAGGCTCGTGTATTCGAGAACGCCCTCTGCCTTGTTGTGCAAAGTCAACCAAGGATCGTCAAAGCTGTGGCCGACGTGATGATAGAACTCCTTGTATTGCTCGTCGGTGATCTCGGATCTCGGCCGGGTCCATAGCGCCGAGGCGGTGTTGATCGTCTCTTCCTTGCCGCTGTCCTCGAGCACGATCGGCAGCCCGATGTGATCGGAATAGGTGCGGACGATCTGGCGCAGCCGGGCCGGATCGAGATAGTCGTCCTCGCCCTCGCGCAAATGAACGATGATCGCCGCGCCGCGCGTCGCCTCGGGAGCGGGCTCGATCGTGAATTCTCCTTTACCGTCGGAGGCCCAACGCCAGCCCTCGGTATCCCCGGCCTTGCGGGAGAGCACCTCGACCTTTTCCGCGACCATGAAGGCCGAGTAAAAACCGACGCCGAACTGGCCTATCAGGCTCACATCCTTGCGTGCGTCGCCCGACAACTGACTGACAAACGCGGCGGTGCCCGAGCGCGCGATCGTACCTAGGTTTTCGATCAACTCGTCTCGGTTCATGCCGATGCCGTTATCGGCGATCGTCAGGGTGCGGGCCGTCTTGTCCGGCGTCAGGACGACGCGGTAGCCGGTATCGCCCTCGGCCAGGGCCGGTTCGGTCAAGGCCGCATAGCGCAGCCGGTCGCAGGCGTCCGATGCGTTGGAGATCAATTCGCGCAGGAATATTTCTTTTTCGCTGTACAGCGAATGCGCGACGATTTCGAGAAGGCGGCTGACTTCCGCCTGGAAGCTTCTGGTTTCCTGGGTCATTTCTGCCGTCGCGATGAGGATTAACGCATCGGGGATATGTGACGAAATCCGCGCCGCCGCAAGGTCGCCGGCTTAGGCGGGAAAAAGCACTCGCCATCGTTTCAGCCTCATGAAAATCCCGGCCATGGCGTCGCATCGGGGCTTATCGACCGGTTTGTTCTTGCCTTGGCACCCGCGCCGCCCGATACCTTTGGTCATGGCCATGTTCAGCCCCGCTCCGCGGCTCGTCGCGGTCCTCGGGCCGACTAATACCGGCAAGACCCACCTCGCCATCGAGCGCATGCTCGGCCACAAGAGCGGGATGATCGGGTTTCCGCTGCGGCTGCTGGCGCGCGAGAATTACGACCGAATCGTCAAGCTCAAGGGTGCACGCGCGGTTGCGCTGATCACCGGCGAGGAAAAGATCCTGCCGCCCAACCCATCGTATTTCGTGTGCACCGTCGAATCGATGCCGCTCGATCGTCCCGTCGATTTCCTCGCCGTCGACGAAATCCAGCTATGCGCCGACCCCGAGCGCGGCCACGTCTTTACCGCCCGCCTGCTGCACGCGCGCGGCCTCGCGGAGACGATGTTTCTCGGCGCCGACACGATCAAGCCGCTGATGCGCCGGCTGGTCCCGGACATCGAGCATGTCAGCCGGCCGCGCTTCTCGACGCTCTCTTATACCGGCCATAAAAAGGTGACGCGACTGCCGCCGCGCAGCGCCGTCGTCGCCTTTGCCGTCGCCGACGTCTTCTCGCTGGCCGAGCTGATCCGGCGCCAGCGCGGCGGCACCGCGGTCGTCCTCGGCGCTCTGAGCCCCCGCGCGCGCAACGCGCAGGTCGGCATGTTTCAAGCCGGCGAAGTCGATTATCTCGTCGCCACCGACGCGATCGGCATGGGGCTGAATATGGATCTCGACCATGTCGCCTTTGCCCGCACCGGCAAGTTCGACGGCCGCGGCCCGCGCCGGCTGACCGCCGCCGAGATCGCCCAAATCGCCGGCCGCGCCGGGCGTCATATGAGCGACGGCACCTTTGGCACGACCGCCGACCAGGGACCGCTCGATCCGGAACTCGTCGAGGCGGTCGAGGCGCATCGCTTCGATCCGCTGACCCGGCTCAACTGGCGCAACGTCCGGCTGCGCTTCGAGTCGGTCGACGCATTGCTGAGGAGCCTCGACGAGCGGCCCACGGTACCGGGACTGGTCCAGGCCCGCGAAGCCGACGACCACCGGGCATTACAGGCGCTCGCCCGCAATCGAGAGGTCGCCGAACTCGCCCGTCACCGCGGCGCGGTGCGGCTGCTGTGGGAAGTCTGCCAGATCCCCGACTTCCGCAAAGTGATGAGCGATACCCACACGCGGCTGCTGGCTCATATCTTCAGTCATCTCGCCGGACCGGAGGAACGGCTGCCGACCGTCTGGATTGCCGGGCAGATGGCCAATCTCGACCGGGTTGACGGCGACATCGACTCCTTGATGTCGCGCATCGCGCATGTCCGCACCTGGACCTACATCACCCATCGCGGCGACTGGGTCGATGGCGCGACGGCTTGGCAGGAGCGCGCCCGCGGCATCGAGGACCGGCTCTCCGACGCGCTGCACGACCTGATCACCCAGCGCTTCGTCGACCGGCGCTCCGCTTTTCTGGTCCGCAAGCTCGCCTCCGACGAGGCGCTGACCGCGTCGGTATCGGCGTCCGGCGAGGTGCGCGTCGAAGGTGCCTATGTCGGACGGCTCGACGGCTTGCGTTTTGTCCCCGACGCAATCGACGGGGTCGAGATGCGGATGCTGACCGCCGCCGCCAACCGCGTGCTGCGCAGCGAGGTGGCAGCCCGCGCGCAACATCTCGCCGCCGACGCCGATGCGGCGTTTGCGATCGATCCGGTCGGCGCGGTGCGCTGGCGCGGCGGCCCGGTCGGCCGGCTGGTCGCCGGCGAGCGAATGTTGACGCCACGGGTCGAGCCGCTGGCCAGCGACTTCGTCGAGGGCGAGGTACGCGAGAAAATCCGCCAGCGGCTCTCGGCCTTTGTCCGCGCCGACATCGAGCGCAGGCTGGCGCCGTTGTTTGCCGCTTCGGCCTTGCCGCTCGGCGGGATCGGGCGCGGGCTTGCCTTTCAGCTGGCCGACGCGCTCGGCGCTTTGCCGGCGGGCAAAGTCGCGAGCCAAGTCGCGGCGCTGACGCCGGCGGACCGGGCAGCTTTATCCCGACAAGGGGTACGATTCGGTACCGAGACCGTCTATGTCGAGGCGTTACTGCGGCCCGAGGCGCTTCGTTTTCGCGGTCTGCTCTGGGCGGTTCGGGACGGCCGGGGTGTGCCGACACTGCCGCCGGCTCGCCGGCTCGCAAAAGTCATTGACCTCGACCCGGCATTGCCGCGGTCGTTTTATGCGGCGCTGGGTTTTTTTGTCGCCGATCGCCTCGCTTTGCGCCCCGATCGGGCGGAGCGCCTCGCTGCGGCGGCGCGGCGCCTCGCCCGCAATGGCCGGTTCGCGGCTGATCAGCAGCTGGCGGCGATGGCCGGCATCGAGCCCGGCGGACTGCGGCCGCTGCTCACCGCACTCGGCTATCGCGCGATTATCGACGCCGGGGCTGAGACCTTTGTCGCGCGGCCGCGCCGGCGCCGCGAGCGGGCCGATCGCGGCGATCTGCGCCCGCCGCGGGAGGGCCATCCGTTCGCCAAATTGCACGAGTTGAAGCTCGCTTGATCGGCGGCAGCCAACGAGCGGAGGTTCTCAGCCGGCGGCTAGACCAATGGCTATGGTTCGCGCGCTTGATCAAGAGCCGGTCGGTCGCCGGCCGGTTGTGTGCCGAAGGTGCCGTTAGCGTCAATCAGGCTGCACGCAAGCCCAATCACCTGATTCGAGTCGGCGACATCGTCGTCCTCCCGCAAGGGAGATTCCGGCGCACGGTGCGGGTGCTGGGCCTCGGTATGCGCCGGGGCCCGCCGACCGAGGCGCGGCAACTCTATGAAGAGGCGGCTACGCCGGCGCGTCTCTCGACCTTGGCGCCGGACTGGACGCCGCTCCTCGCCGACAACGAGCCGGAAGATGACGCGCCGGAAGCCTATGCCGGGCGATCGCCGCCGTAGCACTCGGCTCCGAGGAATACCTGCTCGCGGCCAAGAGCTTGCGCCGGCTGCTGACACATCGGCGCGGAAAGGTTCAATATCGGCAGCACCCGGCCTCGCGATACAGAAAAGGCGGCGGTCATGAGTGCAGCATCCTTTCACTATCGGCTCGGGCTCAACCAGCCGATCGGCAGTCCGACACAGCGGCGTTTGACCGAGATGGCCGAGGCGATCGGCCGAGAGACAGACGGCCAGTTCCGGCTCGACGTGTTTCCGGAGAGCCAGCTCGGCCCCGACCCGCAGATGCTCGTCGATATGCGCAGCGGCGCGCTCGAATTCTTCGTTGCCGGCGCCACCCTGGGCGGCCTCGCGCCGACCAGCGCACTGCCGCTGCTGCCCTTCGCGTTTGCCGATTCGGCGGCGGTATTCGCCGCGCTCGATGGCGCGCTCGGCGACCGGATTCGCGGCGAACTGGCCCAAAACGGAGTCCACGCCTTGCGCCATTGCCTGCAGAACGGCTTTCATCATCTGACGACCAGCACCCGGCCGATCCAGGTTCCAGGCGACCTCGCTGGGGTCAAGATCCGCAGCCCCGGGGGCGAAATTGCCCAGGATTTCTTCGCCACCTTTGGCGCCGAGGCCGGCTACGTCCCGTTCAACCGGATGTACGATGCGCTCGAACAGCGCAGCTTCGACGGCCAGAGCGATCCGCTCGGCGTCGTGTTGTCGCTGAAACTCTATGAGGTGCAGACTTATTTGAGCCTGACCCGGCATTGGTGGTCGGGTTTCACCCTGCTCGCCAATGCCGCTGCCTGGGCCGCGCTGCCGCGCGACATCCAACAAGTCGTCGAGCACAACGCCGAGAAATTCGCGCTGCTGCAGCGTCAGGACACCGAACAGATCAACGCCGCCGGAGCCGAGGAACTGGCGCGCCGCGGCATGGCGGTCAACACCGCGGACGCCCAGAGCTTCCGGGCCCAGCTCGGCCCATTCTATGCCCGCTGGCGCGAAAGAGCCGGTCCAGCGGCATGGCGGCTGCTTGAAACCTATGCCGGCGAGATTGCCGGCTGATGCCGGCTTTCTCCGATCGGATGTTCCGGGTCGACGGCAAGACCGCGCTGGTCACCGGCGCCGGGCGCGGCATCGGTCGTGCCGTGGCCTTGGCTCTCGCCGCCGCCGGCGCCGAATTGGTCTTGGTCAGCCGTACCCGGTCCGAGCTTGAAGAGGTCGCGAACGAAATTGCTCGGCACGGCGGCCGGTCGCGGGCATTGCCGCTCGACGTGACCGACAGCGCCGCGCTCCGCGACGCCTTTGCCGGTCTCGGCCGGCTCGATATCCTGGTCAACAACGCCGGAGTCAACCGGCCGCAGCCGTTTCTCGAAGTCGATGAAGAAACTCTCGACCGTCTCCTGACCCTCAACGTGCGGGCGGCGTTTCTGGCGGCGCAGGCGGCGGCGCGGCGGATGACCGCCCAAGGCGAGGGCGTAATTATCAACATGACCTCGCAGATGGGTCATGTCGGCTCCGAGCGCGACCGCACCGTCTATGTGATGACCAAACACGCGATCGAAGGCCTGACCAAAGCAATGGCGGTCGAGCTGGCGCCCAAGGGGGTGCGCGTTGTGTCGATCGCCCCGACCTTTATCGACACCCCCTTGGTGCGGCCGTTTTTCGACGATCCGACGTTTCGCAAATGGGTGCTCGACCGCATCCCATTGGGACGGCTCGGCACTGTCGAGGAAGTGGCCTCGGCGGTCGTGTTCCTTGCCTCGCCCGCCGCCGCTCTCGTCACCGGCTCGTCGCTCCTCGCCGACGGCGGCTGGACCGCCTGGTGATTGCCAATCTGTCGATGACCATCAGCGCGGCAGCCCGTGCTCGTCATAGCCGAGAATTTCGTCCGCCGAGCGAGTATCAACATCCGGCAAGGCCGCGCAGCGCTTGCCGATCTGGAGGATTTCGACGGCCAAGCGGCGTCCGCCGCGTCGCAGCCGAAGCCTCTGCAAACGTTCCTCGGCTGCTCGGCGCACCGCAGTTGTAACGGATTCTCCGACAGTCGCAGCGAGTTCGCGCACGAATTTCTCGGTCGCCGGGTCCTTGATCTTGAGGGCCATCGGGGCGCCTTGGCAGAGAAAATCCGTCTACGAAGATACGATATCGTCGACTTGGCTTCCAGATCAGATCAGACGAGACTCAGCCAAGTTCGTCCGGTGATAACGTCTTTGTCCGAGGGCAAGCGGGTCACAGCCACAGGAGGGATGCAGATGCCTCGCCACATCAAGACGGCCACGCTCGCCGGCCAGCAGGAAGAGGCCGACGCCAAAGTACGAAGCACCGTCGAGGGCATCATCGCGGATGTTGCCAAGCGCGGCGATATAGCGGTGCGCGAATTATCGCAGAAGTTCGACAAATGGTCGCCGGCGAGCTTTCGGCTTTCTGCTGACGAGATCGCGGCGCTGGTCGCCAAAGTCTCGCCGCAGACCATCGAAGACATCAAATTCGCCCAAACCCAGATCCGCAATTTCGCCGAGATCCAGCGCGCTTCGCTGAAGGATGTCGAAGTCGAAACCCTGCCTGGGGTCGTGCTCGGCCACCGCCACATTCCGGTCGCCAAGGTCGGCTGCTATGTGCCTGGTGGGCGCTATCCGATGGTCGCCTCGGCACATATGTCGATCGTCACCGCCAAGGTTGCCGGCGTCGGGCATATCACCGCCTGCACCCCGCCAAATCAGGGCGGCCCGCATCCCGAGACGATCGCGGCAATGCATCTTGGCGGCGCCGACGAGATCCATGTGCTGGGCGGGGTGCAGGCGGTGGCCGCGATGGCGCTCGGCACCGATACGTTCACGCCGGTCGATATGCTGGTCGGCCCGGGAAACGCCTATGTCGCCGAGGCGAAACGCCAGCTTTACGGCAAGGTCGGTATCGATTTGTTTGCCGGACCCACCGAAATCCTGGTCATCGCCGACCAGACCGCCGACGCCGAGATGTGCGCGACCGATCTGCTGGGCCAGGCCGAACATGGCCCGACCTCACCGGCGATCCTGCTGACGACCTCGGAAAAGCTCGCTTACGCGACGATTGCTGAAGTCGCGCGTCAGCTCACTGTGTTGCCGACCGCCGATGTCGCCGGGATCGCCTGGCGCGACTATGGCGAGGTCATTTTATGCGCCGACGATGGCGAGATGGCGGCCGAGGCCGACCGGATCGCCGCCGAGCATGTCGAGGTGCTGACGTCAGCGCCGCGCACCTGGCTGGACCGGCTGCAGAATTACGGCAGCCTGTTCCTCGGCCCCGAAACCAACGTCTCCTACGGCGACAAGGTAATCGGCACCAACCACACGCTGCCGACCAAAGGCGCGGCGCGCTACACTGGCGGCTTGTGGGTCGGCAAGTTTTTGAAGACCTGCACCTACCAGGAGGTCAGGACCCCGCAGGCCAGCGCCATGGTCGGCGAATATTGCAGCCGGCTGTGCGCCATCGAGCGCTTCTGGGGCCATAAGGAGCAGGCCGATTTGCGCGTCCGGCGCTATGGCCGAAAAAACGCTGCGGAATAAGCTTGGGTGCGGGCGGGTACCTCAATCGGCCGGAACGATCATCTTGCCGATCGGCCACAGGGCGAGGCCGGCGAGCTTGAGATGCGCCCAGGCGAAGGGCAGACCGATGATCGTAATCGCCAGGCCCAATGCGAAGAAAAGATGGCCGAGCGCCAGCCACCAGCCAGCGAAAACCAACCAGATAATGTTGCCGAGCGTGCCGAGCGGTCCGGTGCCGAGATCCTCGCGCCCGGTATAGGCAGCGCGCGATACTGCGGTCTTGCCGAACGGCAAAAGCGTATAAACAGCGATGTTGAAGGCGGCGCGCGTCCACGGCAGACCGACGATCGTGATCGCCATTATCACTGCCGCGATCACCCAGGCGATCGCCATCCATAAACCGCCGAACACGATCCACAGCAGGTTGAGAAGAAAGCTTAACGCGGGCATCCGGGTTGACAGAATTCAGGCTGGCCGTTTGTAGAAAACGCCGTTTTTCATGATGTGGGTCAGATGCTCGCCCTCGCCGTCGAGCAGAGAAATATCGGCGAGCGGATTGCCGTCGATCGCGATCAAGTCGGCGCGCGCTCCGGGGGCGATGACTCCGAGCTCGCCCGAACGGTTCAGCAGTTCGGCGTTGATGGTCGTCGCCGAGCGGATGATGTCAAAGGGCGACATCGCCTCGGCGCGGATGATGAATTCGCGCGACTGATGGCGGTGCATCGGGCCCAGCAGGTCGGTGCCGAAGCCGATATCGACGCCCGCCGCCTGCAATATATCGAGTGAACGCAATCCGGCCTCGCGTACATCGCCGAGCTTGGCGAGGCTCGCTTCGGGAAAACCCAGCTCGTTGCCGAAGCGATAGAGCGCGTCATAGGTGACCAAGGTCGGCACAACAAAACCGCCGGCGCCGGCGACGTGCTCGGCGGTGGCGCGGTCGATCAAATTGCCGTGCTCGATCGAGCGCACCCCGAAATCGACCGAGCGGCGGATCGCCTCAGGCGAATAGGCATGGGCCATCACATAGGTGTGCCAGGCGCGCGCCTCCGCGACGATCGCGCGGACTTCGTCTTCGCTGTACTGCAGGTTCCACACCGGGTCATAGGGCGAGGCGACTCCGCCCGACGCCATGATCTTGATCTGCGTCGCCCCTTTGCGCAGCTCATCGCGCGCCGCGCGTCGGCATTCCGACACGCCGTCCGCGATGCGGGCGAGCCCGGCGCCACCCTCGCAGCAGGCGCAGGCCACGACCGACACCGAGCGGGTGCGCGGCCGCAGATCGCCATGCCCGCCAGTTTGGCTCAGCGCCCGGCCCGAGGGGAAAATCCGTGGCCCCCGCACGAGCCCTTCCTCGACCGCCTCGGCGAGCCCGCCATCGGCGCCGCCGGCATCGCGGATCGTCGTAAACCCGCGCTGCAGCATGCCTTCCAACACGCGAGCCGCCTGCAACGTCACCAAGCTGACAGGCCGCTCCGAGAGCTGCGCCAAGGCTTGGTCGACGGCGATCACATGGACGTGCGCATCGATCAGCCCGGGCATCAATGTGCCGCCCTTGAGATCGATGGTTTCGGCGCCGGTGCTCGCGATCGGCTCGGTCCGAGACCTCGCGGATCAAGCCGTCTTCGACCACAAGGTGGTGATCCTCGCGACGCTCGCTTCGGGTGCCGTCGAGCACCGCGCAATTGGCGAAGATGATAGCCGCCATCGAGCCGACGCTCCTTTCGTTACCTGTGCGAACTTAGGCCGGATGGCAGCTATGCGGAAGCCGGCTCCTTGCCCAACCCCCAGCCGGCGGCTAACGTCGCCCTTGGGATCGGCCCGGGAGGAAAAACTATGTCGACACTGATCATCGGCGGCACCGGTTTCATCGGCCGCCGGCTCGTCCCGCTGTTGGCGGCGCGCGATGAGGAGGTCGTGTGCATGGATATCAACCCCGGCACCGCCTCCTATGACAATCTTGGCAACCAGGTCCGCGTCGTGCGCGGCGATGTCGCCCAGTTCGACGACGTGATGTCGGTGATGGCGACGGCCAAGCCGACACGAGTCGTCAACCTCGCCTATTACTTGGGCAGCGAACACCCGCCGCACGCGGCGTTCAAGCTCAACATCCTCGGCATGGACAATTGCTTCGAAGCGGCGCGCTTGAGCGGCGTCAGCCGGGTCGCCTACGCCAGCTCATTGGCAGTCAGCGGCGAGCAGAAACACTACGGCGACCGTATGGTGACCGAAGACGATTTTCGCCACGGCCACGTGCAATACGCGATGCATAAAATTTTTAACGAATGGCAGGCGCAGGATTACCGCGAGAAGCACGGGATGGAGATCACCGCGATTCGGCCGGCCAATGTAACCGGCAACGACAAGATCGTCGGCTCGGTCGACCATGTCTTCTGCATCACCGATCCAGCGCGCGGCAAGCCGGTCGCGTTCCCGTACAAGGACGCGATGCGCTGCCCGGTTCATGTCGATGAGATCGCCGAGATCTTTGCCAGGGTGATCATGACTGACAAGCCGAAAGGGTGGATCTACAACACCGGCGGCGTCGCGATCAGCCTGGGCGAAATCGCCGACATGGTTCGCGAATTCCTGCCCGACGCCAAGATCACCTTCGACAAGGAGACGGGTGGCAAGGAGTTGTCCGGTAACTATCTGATCGACAACAGCCGCCTCGTGCAGGAATTCGGCGTGCAGTACCGCCCCTACCGCGAGCGCGTGCTGCAGATCATCAACGAAGTGCGGCGCGAGGAAGGGCTGCCCGCGATCGCCTATCGCTAGAGCAAGATCACGTTAGATTGAGTCACCTCACGCTTGATCGCCTCCCCCGGCTTGGCCCGGGGGGTCCACGCCTTCACTCATCCGCGGAAATCGGAATGAGAAGACGTGGACGGCCGGATCAAGTCTAGTCAAGCCCGGTCGAGGGGATTGAGGGGCGCTTCCATCTCATCTAAGCGAATCTGGCTCTAACTGATCAACCCTCAGGTGCCTTCCTAATTCGATGACCAATGTCCTAAGCTGATTCAGCAAGTGTCCGAATTTCAGGCGGCTTTAGCGCGGCAGTTCCCTCATAGGCGGCGAGACTTGAATTTCTGTAATTGATGCGTCGTCGACCATCGCTTTCCGCCAGACTGAGCGTAAGCGCAGCATCGTGCGGGATCAGGAAGAATTGCCGAGTACCCGTCTCTACATTGATCCTGACCAGTGCAAGCCAGTCCCAACCAGTCGGGTCGAAGCGGTAAAAGCTGGCGAGCTTCCCGTATCCGGCGCGCAGACCCTTGACCGAGATGCGGATCGGCTCGCCATTTGGCGACGAGGCCGCGAGATCATAGCCCGGCCATCCATCCGGCATCTTATGCGCTGGCCAGCCCGCAAGCATCAGTTCAGCGAGAACAAGGTGCTCGCAGGCATCGCCGAATTGCTTCGTCGTAAGGCCATCCATCGAGCGGGCGTCCTAGTATTCCTCGGTATCACGCTCTGCCGGTTCCGGTTCGCCGGGGCGGGACCGCTGGATCGCTTCGCTTGGCTGCGCCACAGCACGTCATCGTCGCCGATCGGGCGGAAGCGGCCTAAATGGTGGAGTGTCCTAGTTCGGGTGCTCGAGTGTCCGAACTAAGACAGCCCCAACCCTCGCGCTCCCTAATTTGGGGCCAGGAAGGCCTTACGCGCCCTCAGCTCAGGGCGCGACCTCGGCCGTGTACTCGGTGTCGCTGACGTGCTCGCCCCATTTGGTGCCCTGACCCTGCTCGCCGGCTTCCGACAGCGCCAGATGCGCGAACAGGCGATCCGGCGAAGCGCCGTGCCAATGCATCGTATCCGGCGGGATATTGACCGTGTCGCCGGGGTTCAGCACTTGTGGCTTTTGACCCTGGAAGCAGATACGGCCAACACCGGACAGACAGAACAGTGTCTGGCCGACCGGGTGCGAGTGCCAGGCAGTGCGCGCGCCCGGCGTGAAGGTAACGACGGAACCGCCCATGCGCGACGGCGCCTCGGCGGTGATCACCGGATCCTGGAATACGACGCCGGTGAAGGTTTCGGCGGCGCCCCGCCTCGTGGTCCGCGCTCCGGCGCGAATAACTCCGGCTTTTACTGGCATGACTGGTTCCTCCTGGTGGCGGCGGCCTTGCGACCGTCCGAAAAACTGATGGCAGCGCGAACGCACAGCAATCATCTGGCCGGCGGGTGCCGGGTCAATGCCGCCATTGATTGGCGGGCGCCTCGTCCACGGTCAGCGGGTGGCCGGCGGCGGGCGGCAATGCCGGCGCAACCGCCTGGGTAGGTTCGTTTCGACGTGTCCCAACCGCACGGCGAAGCCGATAATAGGCGCGGATCGTCAGCGGGATCGAGCCGACATAGACGATGCCGATTGCGGTCAAAGTCAGCCACGGCGCCGTTGTTACAAAAGCGGCCAATACGCCGACGCCGAGGAGAGTCGGCAGCACCAAGTGATGGGGAACGCGGATTTGCTTCAGCGATACGGTCGGCACTCTGCTGACCATCAGCAGCGCTACGCCAGTCACCGTCAGCGCGTTCAGGTAGGGTGAGCGGAACAGCCAATCACCCCATTCGAAGCTTAGAAACATTGGCACCATTACAAGCCCCGCGCCACCAGGGGCCGGCACTCCGCTGAAAAACGGCGATGCGTAGGCCGGTCTCTCGTTGCCGGCCTCCGTGTTGAAGCGGGCAAGGCGCAATGCACAACAGACCGCGTAGAACAGCACGATCGCCCAGCCGGCGCCGTGCAATGTCGACATCGTCCACAGATAGAGCACCGAGGCCGGCGCTACGCCGAAACTGACGAAATCCGCCAGACTGTCGAGTTCGGCGCCAAAGCTCGAGGTCGATTTGAGCATCCGCGCGATCCGACCGTCGAGACCGTCAAAAATGCCGGCGACGATGATCGCGAAGACGGCACCGACGAAATTGCCGTTCATCGCAAACCGCATCGCCGTCATGCCCGCGCATAATGCGAGCAATGTCAGGATGTTTGGGACCATGCGATTGAACGACAGATCGGCCAGCCGATTGACGCGGGGCCGCCGCATCCGGCCCGTCCGCCTCCTCACCGCGCCACTCCTCTCAACGCCCCCTCCCCTCAATTCGCTACGCCCTGCCGCGGCGGCTCCTGCGCCAAGCGGTCGGCGATGATCGTTTCTCCGCCGACCATCCGCTGCCCAGCCACGACCATTGTTACATAAGGCGGAGGGCAATAGACATCGACTCGCGAGCCAAAGCGGATGATGCCCATCCGCTGGCCGGCAGCAATGCGCTGGCCCTCGCGCAGGTCGCACACGATGCGGCGAGCGACGAGGCCGGCGACCTGCACATAAGCGATTTCCGGCCCCTCGGGCGGCGCCAAGCGAATCGCCATCCGCTCGTTGTTCTGACCTGCCTCCTCGCGACTCGCATCGACAAAGCGGCCCTTGGTGTAGCGCAACGCCACGACCCGGCCGCCGATCGGGGCGCGGGTCACATGCACATCGAAAAGACTGAGGAATATTCCTATCCGTGAGACCTCGGCGTCGCCCATGTCGAGCTCGGGCGGCGGACGCGCGGGCGCGACCGATGTGACGATCCCGTCGGCCGGACTCACCAGCAGGCCTTCGCGCGTCGGGGTGATGCGCCAGGGATCCCGGAAAAAATAGACGATCCACAGGGTGACGATCGCCGCCGCCCAACCGGCAGGGCTCCACACCAGGAACAACAGCAATGTCACGGCAGCCGCGGCAAGGACGAATTTGAAGCCGTCCGGATGCAGCGGCGCCAGAACCCTTCTCAGCACGCGATCCACCAGATCCGGGCGGCTCAGCTACCCTCGCGACGCCACGCCGTAACGAGCCCGCCGATAATCAGCACCAAGGCTGCAACCGCCGGGAGCAACGGCGTCTCAGTCAGCCCGGTGACGGTATAATCCCCGTTTGCGCGAATGCCCATCCAGTTCGTCCCGGCCGTCGCCCGCTCGGGGGAGACTCGACGGATCTCAGGAATCGTCCCGCCGCCGACCCAAAAGATGCCGCCGCCGGTTGCAGCAGCAGCCGGCGCCAGCTTTTCGGGCGTGGTGCGGACGTCGGCAAACTCGGTCGGATTGAGCGGACCTGCCGCGGCAAGAGCAGTGCGACTGGCGTCCTTCACCCGGTACAGCCCCATTTGATCGATCGCCATGCTGCCAGTGCTGCGCCCACCGCGATCCGGGGTCAGCTTCAGGCTGTGGCTCGATCCGTCGGGGGCGGCCACCGTGACCGGCCGGTCATCCGGCTCCAACGATTGGCGCGTGACGATAAGCCGGTCACCGTCAACCGCCGCGCGCAGATCGTTCTCCTCGAGATCGGGCTCTTTCATCAGCCAATAGGCGAGCCGGCGCAGCAGTTCGGCTTGGGGCCCGCCGCCCTCGAAGCCGCGCGCCCAGAACCACATCTCGTCAGACAGCAACTGTGCCACCCGTCCCTTGCCGACATGGTCGAGAACCAATAATGGGTCGCCGCGGTCCCCGGTCATCACCGTTACGCCGTTATGGACCCGGGTGTCGACCTGGCGGAACCAGCGGCCCCAGTTCGGCTCGCCGCCCCGCGGACCCGCTCCCGGTAGGCCCTCAGTCACCGGATGGCGCCGCCCCAAATCCGTCAGTTGCGGTTTGAACCCCTCGTCATAGACTTCGCCGGTCGGCACGTCGGGCAAGATCTCTCCGAGCGGCGTGCGCGACAGGCTCGTCGGCGTGCCATAATTGGGGCCGGCAGCTTCGAGGAAGGCGCCGCCGTTGCGCACATATCGCACGACATTTTCGAGATACGCCTGTGGGATCACGCCGGGCCGGGAATAGCGGTCGAAAATAATCAGATCGAAATTGTCGAGCTTGGTGTCGAACAGTTCGCGGATCGGGAAGGCGATCAGCGACAGCTCGCGGATCGGCGTGCCATCCTGCTTTTCCGGCGGGCGCAAGATCGTGAAGTGGACGAGATCGACCGACGGGTCGGATTTGAGGAAATTTCGCCAGACGCGCTCGCCCGCATGCGGTTCGCCGGTGACCAGCAGCACCCGCAAGCGGTCGCGAACACCGTTGACGACGACGACGGCACGGTTGTTGACCAAGGTCAGTTCGTGCGGGCCGGGTGCGGCCTCGAGCTCCAGCACATTGGGCCCGCCATGATCGATCGGGACCGTCAGCGGAACATCGCGGCCGACCGGCACGAAAAATTGCTGAGCAGCGCCGCCATCTTTGCGCCAGCTCACTCGCGCTTCATTTTGCTCTTCGCCGGTCTTCTCGGCCGCAGTCTCGGGCAAATCCTCGACCCGAATGGTCAGCTGCACCTGCTTGCCGACGAGGCCGAAACTCGGCGCCTGGGCAATAACGAGCCGGCGGTCGCTTTCGTTGGGGGCTCCGGTAAGCAGGACATGCAGCGGCGCGCCGATACCCTGCGCCAGCGTTTTCGCATCGCCGGCAGGGACATCGCTGACCTGCCCATCAGTAATCATGACGATTTCGGCGAGCCGCTGGCGCGGCACGTCCGCCATTGCCCGATCGAGCGGCGCAAACAGCCGGGTTCCCTCGTCGCCGGAGCCGGGTCGCGGCGCGCCGGCGCGGATCACCCGCAAGTCGAGACCCGGCTCGCCGGCGAGCCGCTCCCTTATCGCCGCGAGCGCGGCCTCGGCCGCCTGCCGCCTGTGGCCGATACTCTGGCTCGGCGAATTGTCGACGATGACGATCGCCACATCCCGACGCGGCGCCCGCTCCTCCTTGATCAGCGATGGGTTGATCAGCGCCGCGAGCAGCACCACGATGGCGATTGCCCGCCAGCTAACGCCGGAGGCGTGGCGCAGGACGCCGAAGCCAAGGCAGAGCGCGGCGCTCGCGGCCAGCAGCGCCAACACCGGCCACGGAAGCAGCGGCGCGGCAGCCAGCGAAACGCCGCTGATGCTCATTGGCCGAGGCGCTCCAGGATCGCCGGCACGTGCACCTGGTCGGCCTTGTAGTTGCCGGTCAACACGTACATGACCAAGTTGATGCCGAACCGCAGCGCCATCTCGCGCTGCTCCTCGCCGCCAGGCACGACGGCGTAGAGAGGCCGGCCGTCCTTATCGACCGCCCAGGCGCCGGTCCAGTCGTTCGCTCCGACAATCACGCTCGAAACGCCGTCATTGACATGGTCTTCGACCGGCTCGACCCATAACGTCCCGACGTCCCACCGGCCGGGGAACTCGTGCATCAGATAAAACGACTTGGTCAGCACGTGGTCGGGCGGTATCGGCACCAAGGGCGGCATCTTGATCCCGGCGGTCAGGCGGCGCAGCCGTTCCGCGGCAATCGCGGCACCGCCGAACGGGCCCGGCGATTGCTCGTCGCCGTCGCGGGTATCGAACAGGATCGTGCCTCCGGTCTGCAGATAGCGGTTGACGCGCTCGACCGCGCTCGGCGACAAGGCCGGCTGGGCGGCGGTCACCGGCCAATACAGCAGCGGGAAAAAGATCAGTTCGTCCGTTTCGATGTCGATGGCGAGCGGCTCGCCGGTTTCGACCGCGGTCCGGCGATTGAGAGTGTCGCTAAGCCCGACGAGGCCGGCGCGAACTCTCGGCATCCACCGCGTCGTCCCCGGTCCGCACATAGGCAAGACGCAGCTGCGAGGTTGCGCGCACGACAAAGTTGTCGTCGGCGCGCGCCGCGGCAGGGAGGGCGAGCGCGGCAAGCAACGCGACGCTGGCCAGTCGCACCGGCCGTCGCCGCAGCATTCCGCGCAGCCCGTAGGCGATCAGCAGATCGGCGAGGGCCAGCAGCAGCGCAGCAGTCAGCAGCGGCGCCCGCAAATCGGTTTCGCGGCCGCGGGCAAAGGTCTCTGGCTTTACGTCGGCAGGCAGCCCGGTGATCGCGTTCAACCCAGTAATCGCAGACGAAAGATTTAGCGCTCGGCGCGAGTTTTCCGTGCCGTAGAACCCCGGCGGATTTCGCGGCGAAACAGTGGCGGTGGCGATCTCCTTCCCGGGGATCGGGCGCGCCGTCGGCGGAGCGCGCTGCAGCCGACCGAACCCGTCGAGCGTTTCGATCGGCGGCAACGTGGCTTCACTCGCCGCGGTCACCCCTTGGCTCATCGTCTCGATCCGCCGCAGCATTTCGACGAACAGGCCGGACAAGGCCAGATTGGACCAGTCGGCGTTCGCCGTCGTATGCACCAGCACGATCCAGCCTCGGCCCCGCTTTTCTGCGGTTACCAGCGGAGTGCCGTCGGCGAGCCGCGCCCAGGTCTTGTCGGCGAGGTCGATGTCGGGCTCCGCCAGAACTTGGCGCGACACCGTCACGTCGCGTGGAATTCGCAATCCGGCAAACGGGCTGTCGGCGGCGAAGGCGGCGAGCCGCGCCGGCTGTTCCCACGACATCGCACCGCCGATGGTGCGGCCGCCCTCGCGCAACCGCACCGGCAGCAGCTTGTCGCCTTGCTCGGCCAGATGTGGGCCAGCGAAGCGCAGCAAAAGACCGCCCGCCTTGATCCAGTCTTCGACCTTCGCCGCCTCCTCCGGGGAGTCCGGGCCCGAATCCGAGTAGATCAGGACCGCGAGTTGACGCTTCAGCAGATCGTCGACCGCGCCGTGGCGGATTTCGGTGAACGGAGCAAGCGCCCGTTCGAGGTAATAATTGTCGCTAAGCAGCGGCTGTCCGCTGCCGATCGGGGGCCCGATAATCCCGACCGGGCGTCGGCGCCAGCGCTCATCGACCAGCAGCACGGTGCTCGCCGATTGCCCGTCCTCGACTTCGATGCGCGTCGTCCGGTTTCTGAGCTCGCTCGGCATCGGCAGCGGAACGGTCACAGATTTCGCACTCGGCTCGAGGATCGCTTGCCGGCGCGTCAGCAAGCGGCCGTCCGCACCGCTCGCGCGCACTTCGTAAAGACGCGGTTTTGCCGACCGGCAGCGAGCGCAATTCTACACCGAGATCCTTCGCCTGGCGATCACCGGCGGCAAGCAAGGCCGGCGCCTCGCCCGGTCCCGCGTCGAGATAGGTCAAATGGCCCAAATCATCGAGATAGGTGGCGAGCCCTGGAGCGCCGCCATCGGCGACGCCGTCACTCAGCCAGATGGCGGCGTTCGCATCGGGGAGGGAAAGGCTGCGCAGCCTCGCCAGCGCCGCCTGCCGGTCGACTGCCCAGGGCTTCGGCTGCAATGCCTCGACCGCGGCGCGCGCATCTGCCGCGCGGATCGGTGCTAATGGCGGCCGTGCGGTGTCGCCCGCGGTCGGGGCCGTGGTGACCAGGACGATTTGGCGGGCCTCGCGCTGGGCTTCGGCCAGCAGATCGGCAAGCGCCGCTTGCCGAGCCGGCCAGTCGCGTGCCGCGGCCCAGCCATCGTCGACCACGAGAATTATAGGCCCGGTCCCTGCAAGACGGGCCTGCGGGTTGAGCAGCGGGTGGGCTGCCGCGACGATTACCAGCGCGGCCAGCACCGTGCGCAGCAGGATCAGCCACCACGGCGTGCGCGACGGCGTTTCATCACGCGGCGCCAGCCCGAGCAGCAGCCGGATCGCCGGGAAAGCAATCCGGCGGGGCGCCGGCGGGGTTACCCGCAGCAGCCACCAGATGATCGGCAACCCAGCCAGCGCCAGCAGCAGCCAAGGCGAGGCGAAAGCGAGGGAACCCAACTCCAGCATCGCTTCAGCGCACCGCTTCCGGGCCCTTGAAACGCGATCTTACCACCGACCGTCGCCCGCCAGCGCCTGGTAGAGCGCCAGCAGCGCGAGCCCGGGCGAGTGATCGGTGCGATGTGCGCCGAAAGTCCAGCCGAGTTGTCCGGCGATGGCGGCGAGCCCGGCGCGATGATTGCGAAAGCGATCCGCATAATCACCGCGGACACTCTCGACGCGGCTGATGACGATTTCGTCACGCTCCTCGATCCCGGCAAATCGCACCCGCCCGTCGAACGGCAAGTCTTCCTCCGCTGGATCAACGATCTGCAGCAGATGGCCCTTGAGCCCGGCGCTGGCAAACCGGGTGAGCGCGGCATTAATCGCGTCGAGCGGCGAGAGGAAATCGCCGACCAGAACCATTTGCCCAGCGCGCGGCAGCGGCTCGAAGGCCGGCAGGCTTTCAGTCTCGGTCCGGTCGTGCGCGATCAGCTCGACCAGCCGCGACAGCGCGATGCGGCCGCTGATCGGCGCCATGCCGCTTCCGAGCAAGGTCAGCCGCTCGCCGCCGCGCACCAGCAAACTAGCGAGTGCGACCAGCAGCAATTCGGCGCGATCGCGTTTGGTCGGCCAGTCGGCGCTGGCAATATACGGGGCCGAACTGTAATCCATCGAAGCCGATGCGTCGCGCCAAAGCCATACGCTCTGCGCGGCCTCCCATTCGGTTTCGCGGACGTAGAGACGCTGCGACTTGGCACTCTCGCGCCAATCGATGCGGTTGGCGGCATCCCCCGGCATGTACTGGCGGAACTGCCAGAAGGTCTCTCCCTGACCGACGCGTCGGCGCCCGTGCACCCCTTGGGCCACATTGGCGGCGACGCGCTCGGCGGCGACCAGCAGCGGCGGCAATGCGGCGGCGGCCTGCTCGGCCCGGTCACGCAAGGCAATCGGCGCTGCGAGCGGGCGCGTCAGCAGCGAGGCGAGCGATCTTGCTCCGGCCGTGTTCACCGGAACGGCGCCGAAATCTGCTCGATGACCTGGGCCACCGTCACGCCCTCGGCCCGTCCGGCAAAGCTGACTGCCATGCGGTGCCGCAGCACCGGTGGCGCCAGCGCCACGACGTCGTCGACCGACGGGCTGAACCGGCCGTCGATCAATGCGCGAGCGCGGCAAGCGAGCATCAGCGCCTGGCTCGCTCGCGGACCCGGCCCCCATGAGACGTAACGGGTAATTCCATTTGCGCTGCCGCGGTCGGGGCGGCCAGAGCGAACCAGTCCCAGGATCGCCTCGACCACGCTCTCGCCGACCGGGATACGGCGCACCAAACGTTGCGCCGCCATCAGCTCGGCGACATCCATCGCCGGCCGCGGCCGGTCCTCGGCGACCCCGGTCGTTGCGATCAGCATCTCACGCTCGGCTTCACGGTCGGGATAATCGACGTCAATTTGCAGCAGAAACCGGTCGAGCTGTGCTTCGGGGAGCGGATAAGTGCCTTCCTGTTCGAGCGGATTTTGGGTCGCAAGCACGTGAAAAGGCCGCGGCAGGGGATGATATTGCCCGGCGATCGATACGCGGCCCTCCTGCATGGCCTGCAGCAGCGCCGATTGCGTGCGCGGGCTGGCCCGGTTTATCTCGTCGGCCATCAGCAGCTGGCAGAACACCGGCCCCGGGATAAAGCGAAAAGACCGCCGCCCGGCATCGCTTTCCTCGAGCACTTCCGAGCCCAGGATATCGGCCGGCATCAGGTCGGGCGTACATTGAATGCGCTTGTCGTCTAGCCCGAGAATCGTGCCCAGGGTCTCGACCAGCCGGGTCTTGGCGAGGCCCGGGACACCGATCAGCAATGCATGGCCGCCGCACAGCAAGGTGATCAAGGCTTGCTCGACAACCTCGTGCTGACCAAAGATGATCTCACCGATCCGGGCACGGGCGAGGCTGAGGCCCCGTCCGAGCGCTTCGACCTCGGCAACGAGATCAGCGGGGGCGTTGACGGATGCAGAAGGGGCCAAAGGTTAATATCCCTTTTTCAAACTCTGCGGCTGATGCGAGCCTGATGGATAATACCGGCTCCGGCAATTCCCCCGAAAGTGGGCCCCTCGGCGCACGGCGGCTGCCCATCGACTGCGGCGATCTCGACATGCGCATCGCACGCGACGGCGCTTGGTTTTATCGCGGGTCGCCGATCGGCAGGCTGCGGCTCGTCAAACTCTTCGCCTCCGTGCTGCGCCGTGAGGCTGATGGCTCTTATTGGCTTGTGACCCCGGCCGAACGCGGCCGCATTGAAGTCGATGATGTACCCTTTCTCGCCGTAGAACTGACCGTCGCCGGCGACGGCCACGACCGGCAACTTATCTTCCGCACCAATGTGGACGACATTGTGACGGCGGGGCCCGACCATCCGCTGCGCATCGCGACCGCGGCCGGCGGGGAGCCCGCGCCCTATATACTGGTGCGCGGCGGGCTCGAGGCCAGGCTTACCAGGCCGGTCTTTTACGAGCTGGTCGAACTCGGCGCCGAAGAAGCGGTTGACGGCGTCGTCCGGTTCGGGGTCTGGAGCAACGGCGCGTTTTTCCGATTGGGCGATCCGGGGCCTGATTGGCAATAAACCGCCGGAAGGATAGATCGGTATGCGAGAGCGGGGGACAATGGCAGATGCTGCAAGCCGGGAATGGGCGATTGCCCGGTTTGCCGGACAGGGGCGGCCCGGCAGACGCGGCTTTGGCGGGACCGCGGACCCGGACGAAGCCGCCGCGCTGCGGCGTGCGACCCGCGGAGATCACGACCTCAACCCAGGGATGACCCCGCCCAGCACCGCACTGCGGCCGGCTGCCGTGCTGGTTCCGCTGATCGACCGAAAGGAGGGCATGTCGGTGCTGCTGACCTTGCGTACCGCGCATTTGAGCGCGCATGCCGGTCAGGTCGCCTTTCCCGGCGGCCGCATCGAGGCCGCTGATCGCGACGCGACCGCTGCGGCGCTGCGCGAGACCGAGGAGGAGGTCGGTCTGCCGCGCGACCATGTGACCTTGATCGGTCGGCTCGACACCTATGTAACCGGAACCGGGTTCGAGATCACGCCGATCGTCGGCATCATCACCCCGCCCTTCCCCCTCGTGGTCGACCCGTTCGAAGTCGCCGAGGTATTCGAGGTGCCGCTTTCTTACATCCTCGACTCGAGCAACCATCGGCGCACCGAGCGCGAGATCGAGCAGCGAATGCGAGTTTTTTCGTTCTACCTTACGAGAACCGCAACATCTGGGGCGCGACCGCGGGAATGCTGGTGAATTTGGCCGAGGTGCTCGGCGGCTGACAGTGGGAATGGCTCGGGTCTTCATCACGATCGTTCTGCCTCTGCTGGTCCCGACCGTCCTCTATTTGTTGTGGGTTGGCGCATTCGGTCTGTCGCATGAAGGCGGTGCGACGCCATGGGCCGCGATGCCGTGGCTGTGGCTGGCTGTCGCCGGTGTGGCGTTGCTGGCGACCGTATTGTTTGTTGTGACCGTCGGCTTCGGCACGCAGCAACAAGGGGTCTACGTCGCGCCGCGTTGGCAGAATGGCGCCATTGTCCCCGGCCACATCGTACCCAAGCAGCCCTGATGGCTGAGCCGCAGGACAATCGGGGCCGCCTCATTGTTCCCGCGTGGATGGCGGAGCCGGCAACGCGCGCGGTTCTCGACGCGCTGTCGGCGGGCGGGGTAGAGGCGCGTTTCGTCGGCGGGGCGGTGCGTGACGCGCTGCTCGGGCTGTCGATCCCGATGACCGACATCGACCTCGCCACCCCCGCTCCCCCACAGCGCGTGGTCGAACTGCTGGAGCAGCGCGGCATCAAGGTCGTGCCCACCGGCCTCGCCCACGGCACCGTTACCGCCGTGGTCCCGCCGAGGCATTTCGAGATCACTACCTTGCGCCGCGACGTCGAGACCTACGGACGCCGCGCCCGCGTCGCCTTCGACGCCGATTGGGCAGCCGATGCGGCGCGCCGCGACTTCACGATCAACGCGATCTTTCTCGCAGCCGACGGCACGATTTACGACCCCGTCGGCGGCCTGGGTGATTTGCGCGCCGGCCGCGTCCGGTTCGTCGGCGATCCCGCCACCCGCATCGCCGAGGACGTGCTGCGGCTGCTGCGGTATTACCGCTTTGAGGCGCGCTTTGGCAGCAACGCCGGCGATGCCCCGGCACGCGCCGCCTGTCGTGCCGCGGCCCATCTGCTACCGACCCTGTCGGCGGAGCGGGTGGCACAGGAACTATCCATCTGCTCGAAACGCAGGACCCGAGCCGGGCCCTGCAAATGATGATCGAAGACGGGGTGCTGTCCGTCGTACTGCCGGAAGCGCGCCGGCTCGACCGCCTGCGCAGAATGATCGCGGTCGAGCCGGAACCCGATCCATTGCGGCGTCTCGGGGCTCTGATCCAGGCCGATGCCCGCGGCGCCGAGGCAATCGCCGAACGCCTGCGCTTCCCCAATGCATGGCGCGACCGGCTGCGGGATCTGGCCGCGCCCTGGCCGCTCGACCCCGGCGCCGATGCCGCGGCCCAGCGGCGCACGCTCTACCGCCTCGGCGCCGCGCGCTACCGCGACCTCGCACTCCTTGAGGCCGCCGAAGGGCGAATGGCTACCGAGCGGCTGGCGGAACTCGTCGCTTTCGCCCGCGCTTGGACGCCGCCGCAATTTCCGCTCACCGGGCACGATGTGACCGCGCTCGGTATCCACCCCGGCCCGCGCGTCGGATCATTGCTAGACGCCGTCGAGCGCTGGTGGGAAGCGGGCGACTTTGTTTTCAACCGCGACCAATGCCTTGATGTTTGAAGGAATTGGCTGAAGACGACGGTGTCGATGCCGCACCGACGGCGGGCCGCCAGCCCGCGCTAGCTAAGCCAAGCTCTTCGACACCATCTCGTAGGTGTTCTTGCTGAGGCCGGGGATGGCGAGGATGCGTTCGAGCTCATGACGCATCAATGCCTGGCGCGCCGGGTCGTGGCGGCGCCAGGCGCCGAACGGCTGCACCAAGCGCGCCGCCGTCGTCGGGTTGCTCGGATCGATGGCGATCACCTCGTCGGCAAGAAAGGCGTAGCCGGCCCCGCTCGCATCGTGAAAGCGCACCTGGTTGCCCTGGGCGAAAGCACCGACCAACGCGCGCATGCGGTTAGGGTTATTGCGGTCGAACGCCGGGTGCGCGGCGAGTGCACGAACCCGCTGCGGTGTGTCGGGCAACCCCGAGCGCGCTTGCAGGCTGAACCATTTGTCGATCACCAGCGGGTCATGCGACCAAGCGGTGAAAAAGCGATCCAGCGCCGCCGCACGCTCGGGGCAGTCGAGATCGGCCAGCACCGTTAGCGCTGCCAACACATCGGTCATGTTGGCCGCGGCGTCGAATTGCCGCTTGGCAAGAGCCGCTCCCTTCTCCGGATTGGCCGCCGCCAGATAGGCGAGCGCGGTGTTGCGCAATGCCCGCCTGCCGATCGCTTCGCCATCGATCCGGTAAGGGCCGGCATCGGCCAGCCGGTCATGTGCAGCGGCGAACTCGGCTGTCAATGCCTGACCGATTTCGGCGCGGGCGGTGTCGCGGGCCATATGCACGGCATCGACATCGACGACCGCCATTTGGTCGGCGAGGAACGCCTCGGTCGGTAACGCCAATGCTTCGGCGGCGAAAGCCGGGTCTTGGCCGGCATGGTCAAGGGTTTCTCGCATCGCCGTCACCAGATCCGGATCGAGCGCCGCCGGCCGCTCGCCGCGCCGCAGCGCTTCGATCCGGTCGAGCAGGGCGCGGACCGCTACCTCCTGACCCGCCTCCCAGCGGGCGAACGGCTCGGGGTCGTGCACCGCGAGAAATTTCAGCCGCTCCAGCGGCACGCCTTTAAGTTTGACTGGGGCCGAAAAACCGCGCAGCAGCGACGGCACCGGCGGCGCCGGCAAATCGACAAAGCGAAACCGCTCCCGCTCCTGACCGAGGGCAAGCACCCGTGTCCCTGCCCGGCTTTCGCTCTCGCCGTCGATTCGGGTCGGCAATTCCCCACCGTCCGCTGCCAAGCAACCCCATCGCCAGCGGGATCAGCATCGGAATTTTATCGGGTTGCCCGGGCGTCGGCGGCACTCTCTGGACGACATTCAGCTCATAGCTGTGGGTCGCCGCGATCCCAGTGGTCTTCAACGGAAATCTCGGGCGTCCCGGCCTGCCCATACCACGGCTTGAAGCGGCTGAGATCGACCCCGCTCGCTTCCTGCATCGCCGCGACAAAATCCTCGATCGTCGCCGCATGGTTGTCGTGCCGGCGGATATAGAGATCCATGCCGCGGCGGAACCCGTCCTTGCCGATCAGGGTGTGGATCATCCGCACCAGTTCGGCGCCCTTGTTGTAGACCGTCGGCGTGTAGAAATTGTCGATCCGCAGATAGCTTTCCGGCCGCACCGGATGAGCGAGCGGCCCGTCATCCTCGGGAAACTGGATCGCGCGCAAGGTGCGCACCTCGCCGATGCGTTTGACCGCGCGGCTCCCCTGGTCGGCAGAGAATTCCTGGTCGCGAAAGACGGTCAGCCCCTCTTTCAACGACAATTGGAACCAGTCGCGGCAGGTAACCCGGTTGCCGGTCCAATTGTGAAAGTATTCGTGAGCAATGACCGCCTCGATGCCCTGATAATCAGCATCGGTAGCGGTCTCGGGCTTGGCCAAAACGTAGCGCGTATTGAAGATGTTGAGCCCCTTGTTCTCCATCGCCCCCATGTTGAAGTCGCTGACCGCAACGATGTTGAACACGTCGAGATCGTATTCGAGGCCAAACACTTCCTCGTCCCATCGCATCGCTTTTTTCAAGGACGCCATCGCGTGGCCGCATTTGTCCTCGTCGCCGCGCCGCACCCAGATGCCGAGCGCCACCTCGCGGCCCGATCGGGTGGTGAACCGATCGCGGACCGCGACCAGATCGCCCGCGACCAGCGCGAACAGGTAGGAGGGTTTGGGATGAGGGTCGACCCATTTCGCCCAGTGACGCCCGCCCTCGGCCTCGCCCGCCCCGGCCGGGTTGCCGTTCGACAGCAGCACCGGAAACCGTGTCTTGTCGGCGACAATCGTCGTCGAATAGCGCGCCATGACATCCGGCCGGTCGATAAAATAGGTGATCCGGCGAAAGCCTTCGGGCTCGCATTGGGTGCAGAAATTGCCGCCCGACATATAGAGCCCGGACAGCGCGGTATTTTTGTCGGGCGCGATGCGGGTCTCTACCTCGAGGCTGAAGGCGTCCGGCACCTCGTCGATCACGAGGCCGCCTTCGGCCGGCAGCCGGTAGCGGTTGGTGCCGAGCGTCTCGCCGTCGAGCGCGAGCGAGACCAGCTCCAATTCCTCGCCGTCGAGATGGAGCGCCGACTTCGGCTCACCGCCCTCGGGATTGCGGCGAATGCCGAGCCGCGCTTTGACCCGCGTATCGCCATCGCCGAGCTCAAAAACCAGATCGACGGCATCGACCAGAAATTCGGGCGGCCGGTAATCTGCCAGCCTGACCGGCTGCGGCGGTGCAATATCGGGGGAAAGGTCAAGCATCGGGGGTATGCCGCGATGGTTGTTACAGAAGCGCTTAGCCTATCCCGCCGCCGCATCGGTGAAAATCCCCCGTTCCGATATGCTGGCCGCGCTCGTTGCTTCTTCTATCCGCGGCCAGAACGGTGCGAAGCGCGATGCTTCACACTTTTGGCATCACGCTTCCTGAGAGGATGACCGGATGATCGAATTCCTGATGGTTCCCGGCGCACCGGCGCCGGTGGCGCCGTTCAGCCATGCCACCGCGGTCGATGGCTGGCTGTTCGTGACCGGCCAGATGCCGACCGACCCCGAAGACGATGGTGCCCCATTACCCGAGGGTATCGACGCGCAGACCCGCCGGGTTATCGAAAATCTGCGGTGCGTGCTGGCCGGCGCCGGCAGCGCCCTCGACCAGGTCGTGTTCGCTCGCGTCTACCTGACCGAGTTCGAACGGGATTACGCAGCGATGAACGCCGTCTACCAAACCTATTTTGCACCGGGCAGGCTGCCGGCAAGAACCTGCATCGGCGTTACCGGTCTCGCCCGGGAGCGCTGGTCGAAATCGACCTTCTCGCCCGCCGCACGACTGATTAGGTTGAACAACCGATTAAGATCGCGTCAACAGGCGTCGAGCCGGCCCACCCGAGTTTAGGTCGCGCCGTTTCCGCCGCTACACGGCGGGTTTGGCGTCAGCCGACGCCAAACCGGTTGATCGCCTCGCTGCTGAGCTTGAGCCCGAGGCCGGGGGCGGTCGGCATCGCCAAGAGGCCGTTATCGGGGACCGGAACCTCTTCCCAGAGCTGGAACAGGCGAGGCATGTACTCGACGGTCAACCCGTTCGGCACGGCGCCGACCAGGTGGACGTGGATCTCCGGGACGCCGTGGCTGACGACCGGCAGGTTGAACGCCTCGGCCATGCCGGCGATCTTGAGCCACGGAGTAATGCCGCCCGAGCGCACCTGGTCGATCATCACGATGTCGACCGAGCGGGCCTCGAGCATGTGGCGGAACGGCACGATGCCGTACAGGTATTCGCCGCCGGCAACCGGCGTCGCCAATGCCGCGGCCACCCGCGCCAGCCCGGCGTAATCATCATGGGTGGTAACGTCTTCGAGCCAGTAAAGGCCGACCCCGGCATCCTCGACCCGCTTGCCGATGTCGATCGCCTGCTCCGGCCGCCAGCGCTGGTTGATGTCGCACATCAGATCCATATCGGGGCCGACCGCCTGGCGGATCAGCCGCGCCTGCTCGACCTCGCGCGCCGGTGAGGTGACGCCGGGCAGACCGAGCTGCATTTTGGTCTGGCGGTGGCCTTTTTCGCGCAGCCTGCCGGCGGCGGTCACCGCCTCGTCGAGCTTGAGCCCGCGGCGCAAGGCGCCGCTGGCATAGGTCGCGATATGGTCGCGCCCGCCGCCCAGCAGCTTCCACAGCGGCAGGCCCAGCGCCTTGCCCTTGATGTCCCACAATGCGACGTCGATCGCCGACAACGCCATCATGAAGATCCCGGCGGGGCCGGCCGAGACCGCGGCCGCGCGCAGTTTGGCCGCGACCGCCTCGACCCGCATCGGGTCCTCGCCGACCGCCAGCGCGCCCAACTCGTCGACCGCATGCCGCAGGGTACGGGTCAGCGCGCCGCCGAAATAGGTCACCCCAACGCCCTCGATGCCAGCGTCGGTGCCGAGCCTCAGCCAGACGATCGGGTTCTTTGCGTTCGGATTCTCCGAAAATCCGGCGAGCGGCTCGTCATTGGGCAGTGCCACGATGCCGGTGGTGACTGTGGTTATCTTCATGACGCCACTCCGTATTGCCGGATCGTGTCTTCGCGGAATGTCACACCGAGGCCGGGGCGATCGGGCATCACGATCTCTCCGTTTTCGAGCGCTGCGGTACCGTCGAACAGCTTCAGCATCCAGCCCATGTATTCGACGGTCAGCCCGTTCGGCACCGCCGCGACCAGATGGGCGTGGATTTCCGGGATCACATGGCTGACGACCGGCAGGTTGAACGCTTCGGCCATGCCGGCGATCTTCAACCACGGAGTGATGCCGCCGGCGCGGATCAGGTCGATCATCACATAATCGACCGCGCGCGCCTCGATCATGTGGCGGAACGGCACGATGCCGTAGACCAGTTCGCCGCCGCAGATCGGCGTCGCCAATGCCGCGTTGACGCGGGCGATGCCGGCGTAATCGTCATGCGTGGTCACGTCTTCGAGCCAGAATAAGCCGACGCCCGCATCCTCGACCCGCTTGCCGATGTCGATCGCCTGCTCGGGCCGCCAGCGCTGGTTGATGTCGCACATCAGCGCGATGTCGGGGCCCATCGCCCGGCGGATTTCGACCGCGCGCTCGACCTCTTTTGCCGGTGTCGTATCGCCGGGCAAGGCTAGTTGCATCTTCGCCTGGCGGAAGCCCTTCTCCCTCAGCCGGCCCGCCGCGGTCACCACCTGATCGAGCGTAAGGTTGCGCCGCAATGCACCGCTGGCATAGGTGGCGACCCGCGGCTGAGCGCCGCCGAGCAACTTCCACAAAGGCTGGCCCAGCGCCTTGCCTCGAATGTCCCACAATGCGATGTCGATTGCCGCCAGCGCCAGGGTGAACATTCCAGCTGGACCCGAACCGCCAGCCGCATTGCGCAGCTTGGCGGCGATCGCCTCGACCCGGTGCGGGTCCTCGCCGATCGTCAGCACACCGAGTTCGTCGACCGCCCGCTTCAGCGAGCCGGTCATCGCCCCGCCGTAAAAGGTTACCGCGATACCCTCGATGCCGTCATCGGTGCCGACCCTGACGATCACGATCGGCCGCGCCGCATTCGGGTTTTCCGGCGTATCGGCCAGCGGATCCGCCTCCGGCAGCACCAGGATCTGCGAACGAATGCTCGACACTCTCATCGCGTCTTCCTCCCTGCCGCGGTCGAGGCCACAATAGCATGCTACCGTCGGAGCACGAGGGTGAGGGCTATCGCGACCAGCGCCGCCGCCGCGATGTAACCCGGCAACACCACCAGCCAGGCGCGTTTCGCCTGCTCCTCGGCATGGGAGACGATTGATTGAGCATGCAGTAAGACGCCGTCGCGGGCGGCATCCTCGACAAAGTTCTCCAGCTTTTCCAATACCCGCGGCAGACGGTCGAGCATCTCCACGATCGTGTCGAGACGCTCGCGTAATCTGGCCTCGGGGCCGCGATTGTCGCGCATCCAGCTCTCGATCAGTGGCCGCGACAAGGCCCAGATGTTGACTTCGGGATCAAGCCGGCGGCCCACCCCTTCGACCAGTACCATCGTTTTTTGCAGCAGCAGCAATTGCGGCTGGGTTTCCATGCCGAACTGTTCGGTGACCCGGAACAGCTGAGCGAGCAGCCGGGCGACCGAGATGTCCTCCAGAGGCCGGCCGAGGATCGGCTCGCCGATCGCGCGGCAGGCCTGGGTGAAGGCGTCGACCGATTGGTCGGCTGGCACGTATCCTGCGGCAAAATGCACCTCGGCCACCTGACGGTAATTGCCCGACAAAAAGCCGATCAGCATGTCAGCAAGGTAATACCGGGTCGCACGGTCGAGCCGCCCCATGATCCCGAAATCGACGACGACGATCGCGCCCGAGTTGTCGACAAACATGTTTCCGGGATGCATGTCGGCATGGAAAAAGCCGTCGCGGAACACTTGGTTGAAAAAAGCGCCGGCCGCATTGGCGAGCAAGCGGTCGATACGGTGCCCGGCGGCGAGTAGTGCCGCACGATCGTCGACGCGGATGCCGGTTATCCGGGCAAGCGTCAGCACGCCGCGTCCGGTGCGCTGCCAGTCGATCCGCGGCACGCGAAAACTCGGGTCGCCGGCAAAATTTTCGCCCAGCTCCGACCCCGCTGCCGCTTCGAACCGCAGATCCATCTCGAAGCGCACCACCTCCGCCAAGGTCTGGACGATTTCGACCGGCTTCAGTCGCCGCAACGGCGGGTGAAGCCGCTCGGCCCAGGCGGCCAGCCACAAGAAGAGATCGAAATCGCGGGCGAACGCCGCGGCGATCCCAGGCCGCAACACCTTGACCGCAACTTCCCGGCCCTCCGTCGTTCGTGCGAAATGGACCTGAGCGATCGAGGCTGCCGCAACCGCGGTCTCGTCGAACGACGAGAACAGAGCCTCGAGCGGGCGCTCGAATTCCGCTTCGATCGCCGCCCGCGCTTGCGGCCCCGGAAACGGCGGCAGACGGTCCTGCAGGCTGGCCAGATCGGTCGTGATCTCCTCACCGAGCAGATCGGCCCGGGTCGCCAGCAACTGCCCGAGCTTGATGAAGCTTGGCCCCATTTCGTCCATGGCCGCAGCCAGGCGCTGGCCGGGGCGCGCCGCAGCGGGCCTGCGCCGGCGCGCAAAGAGCCCTGCGATGCGCAGGTAAAAGGCGACCACCGGGATGCCGGCGAACGGAAACAGCGCATCATGGCGCGCCAGAATCAGCCCGATTGCCGCCAGGCGAGCGATGTTGCGCGGGCCGCGCAGCAGCCGGAAGCCGCGCCGCCCGGCCTCAAAGGCGCCAGGCTGAGTGAAGCGCAGCGATGCCCCCCGTGAGATTGCGGAACCTGACCTGATCGAGCCCGGCCGACAGCAGCAAATCAGCCAGTTCGCCCTGGCGCGGAAAGCCGCGGATGCTTTCGACCAGGTAAGTATAGGCGTCGCGGTCGCTGGTGACGATTTGGCCAAGCAGCGGGACGACATGAAAGCTGTAAAGATCGTAGAGGGGCTGCAGCAGCGGCGCCACCTGCGGGGCGAATTCGAGGCACAGGAAGCGGCCGCCGGGCTTCAACACCCGCCGTGCCTCAGCGAGTGCGGCCTCGATGCGGGTCACGTTGCGCAGGCCGAATGCGATCGCATAGAGATCGAAGCTGCGGTCGGAGAAGGGCAGCCGTTCGGCGTCGGCTCCCAGCCACTCGATACCAGAAAGGATGCCCTGGTCGAGCGCGCGGGCGCGGCCGATCTCGAGCATGCTCTGATTGGTGTCGCAAACGAAGGCCCCGCCCCTGCTGCTCCCGCCCGCGCTGCTCTCCTCCTCGACGCCCCCCACATCGAAGGCGCCAGCCTCGTTGATATCGGGAATGAGGCGCGGCAATGCCCGCAGCGCGATGTCGCCAGTGCCGCCGGCCACGTCGATCAGCATTTGCCCGTGCCGCGGCTTCATCCAGGCGACCATTTCGGCCTTCCACAGCCGATGGATGCCGCCGCTCATCAGATCGTTCATCAGGTCATAGCGCGATGCGACACTGTCGAAGATGCCGCGAACCAGCGGCGCCTTCTCGCCAGGGGCGATATGGCGATAGTCGCGAGCGGTACTGCCGCTTGTCTCTTTCTCGCTCATCGGGCAGGAAGATAGCGCCATCGGACCGCGCACGCCACGCCGCGGCCGAGGGGCGCGGAAACCGCTTGTCGAATGCCCGAACTGCCCGAGGTCGAGACGGTCCGGCGAGGCCTGGCGCTCAAAATGAGCGGCCGCCGGATCGTACGTGCCGAACTGCGCCGGCCCGACCTGCGCCGGCCCTTTCCGCCGGGGCTGGCCGAGCGGCTCGACGGCGCCCGCATCGGCGCACTCGCCCGCCGCGGCAAGTACATCCTGGTCGAGCTCGACGGCGACGGGTTGCTGCTGCTCCATCTCGGCATGTCCGGCCGGATCACCACCGGCGATGCGGCGCAGCCGGACATGCGCCACGACCATGTCGTCCTTACTCTCGACGACGGCACCGTTGTGCGTTTCAACGACGCCCGCCGCTTCGGCACGCTCGATTATATGAGGCGCAGCGAGGTTGACCGCCATCCGCTGCTGGCCGGCCTCGGGCCGGAGCCGCTCGAACCGGGGTTCGACGGCGCCTACCTCGCCGCCAAGCTCGCCGGCAAGATGACCTCGATCAAGGCCGCCCTGCTGGATCAGCGCATCGTCGCCGGACTCGGCAATATCTATGTCTGCGAGGCGCTCTATCGCGCCCGGCTGTCGCCGGAACGGCTCGCCGGGTCGATCAGCCGCGCGCGGCTCGGCCGGTTGGCGACGGCGATCCGTTCGGTGCTGAACGAGGCCATCGCAGCCGGTGGCTCGTCGCTGCGCGACTATGTCCAAGCCGATGGCGAGCTCGGCTATTTCCAGCACCGCTGGGCGGTTTATGGCCGGGAGGGCGAACCCTGTCCCGGCTGCAATTGCGCCGAGGGGGTACGGCGCATTGTGCAGTCCGGCCGCTCCACTTTTTATTGCGCCAAACGGCAGCGCTGAGGAGAGATCAGATGAGCGACACGTTCGGTTACCAGAACATCCTCGTCGAGCATCGGGGCGCGGTCGGCATCGTTACCTTGAACCGGCCGCAGGCGCTGAATGCGCTGAACGCGGCGCTGGTCGGCGAACTGGCCGCGGCCCTGGACGATGTTCGAGGCCGACGAGGCGATCGGGGCCATCGTCCTGACCGGCAACGACAAGGCCTTTGCCGCCGGCGCCGACGTCAAGGAGATGGTCGGCAAGACCTATCCCGAAACTTACCTCGAAGACTTCATCACCAGCGGCTGGGAGCGGGTCGGGCAGTGCCGCAAGCCGGTCGTCGCCGCGGTCGCCGGTTTTGCCCTCGGCGGCGGCTGCGAGATCGCGATGATGTGCGACATCGTCATCGCCGCCGACACCGCACGCTTCGGCCAGCCCGAGATTCAGCTCGGCACGATCCCCGGCGCCGGCGGGACCCAGCGCCTGACCCGGTTTGTCGGCAAGGCGAAGGCAATGGATTTGTGCCTGACCGGGCGGATGATGGACGCCGCCGAGGCTGAGCGCGCCGGTCTGGTCAGCCGCATCGTGCCGGCCTGCCGACCTGCTTGCCGGAGGCGATCAAGGTGGCCGAGCGCATCGCCCAGATGTCGCGGCCGATCGCGATGATGGTCAAGGAGTTGGTCAACCGCGCCTACGAGACGACCCTTGCCGAAGGTGTGCGCTTCGAGCGGCGGCTGTTCCATTCGACCTTCGCCACCGAAGACCGCAAGGAGGGCATGGCCGCCTTTATCGAAAAGCGAAAGCCGGCCTTCCGCAACCGCTGACCGGGTTGGAGGCGGGATCAGGGGCGTCGCGGCTTGCCCTCGGCGCCGATCGCCTCTCGGACGGTGTCGAAGCGGGGCCGCAATGGGCGACGGCTCGGCCGGGCATCGAATTCGCCGCGCTCGGCGGCGAGCTTTTTGCCAAGGCGAAAGCGCGGGCTCTGCGTGGCATGTCCGGAGATGCCGTGCTTGTGGCTCCCCATTCCGCCGCGGCCTTGCTGCATCGGAAGCTCAGCGCGGAACGTCGCCCCAGACGACGTAACGGTTTCGCCGCCGCGGCTCCAGCCCCTCCTCGATCATGCGCTTGCACCTGCGCGTCGACCAGATCGACGAGCGGATCGCCACCGATATTCGACGAGGCCGTGCGCGCGCAGCAGCGCTTCGATCTGCTCCCGCGGCCGGCCGCCAAGGAACGGCAATTGGTCGCCGACCGCCGCATATTCCGGGCTGGTCCGGGCATTCTCCTGGCATCCCGGCTGCGCGCCGGCGACCGGTCGCTGCCGTCTAGCACAGCGCCGTCGACGACGACGAGCCGTCCACCCGGCCGCAGCACGCGGATCCATTCGTCGATCGCAGCCTCGGGATGCGGCAGGGTCCACAGCACATGCCGACTGATCGCGAGGTCGAAGCCGGCCGGCGGATATGGCAACTGCTCGGCATCGCCCTGTTCGAACCGGACCGCGAGGCCGCGCTCCGCCGCCTTGGCCTCGGCGAGGGCGATCATCGACGGTGCAAAATCGACGCCGGTGACGCGATGTCCACGGGCGGCGAGTTCGAGGCTGAGGAAGCCGGTGCCGCAGCCGAGGTCCAGCGCGTCCAGCGGCCCCCCGGACCGCAGCACAAGACCGAAAATGCGATCCCAGGCCGCCCGCTCCGCCGGGGTGCGTATGCTGTGCCCGAAATCCTCGTCGAAATGCGCGGCCCGCCGGTCCCAATGGGCGGCGACCTGCTGCTTGACCGGATCGGTATGCACGGAAGACATCGGGATTGCTCCTTTATCGCGCGGCCTCAGGACAGCCCGGCAACCGCCGCCAGGGCGTCGACCTGCTCGGCGTAGCGCGAAACCGGGTTCAGCAGCAGGTGGTTGGCGCCCATGGCGACCAATTCCTCGAGCCGCTCGCGGACTTGTTCCGGCGTGCCGTGGATGCCGGAGGCATCGGTGCCTTCGGGTTGTGATAGACTTCAGTAAACCACCGATGGAGTTCGGCCCGCGCCACCTCGGGACGGTCGTCCACCGCCATGAACAGGCGTTTCGAGACCGGGAAACCGGCGGGGTCGCGCCCAGCTTCTTGCAGTGCAGCGCGCAGCAACGGGACCGATTGTTTAAAGGCGGCAATGCTCGACCCGCCCGATCCCATCCAGCCATCGGCGAGAAATCCGGCACGGCGCACCGCATTCGGGTGGCCGACGCCAAACCACATCGGCAAGGGCTGTTGCATCGGCTTCGGCATCATTGTGCCGCCTTCGAGCTGATAGATCCGTCCGCGGAAATCGACCCGCGGTTCGTTCCATAACGCCCGGATCAAGTCGACATCCTCGCGAAAGCGCCGCACCCGCGCCTCGCGCGGGATCTGGAACTGGGCGTAATGGTGCTCGCGGCCGAGCCCGACGCCGAGGATCGCGCGCCCGCCGCTCAAATAATCGAGACACGCCCATTGATGGGCGACCATAGCGGGGTGGTGGATCGGCAGCACCACCACCGACGCGCCGAGGCGGATCTTGCTCGTGACCGCGGCGGCATAGGTCAGCACCGCTACCGGATCGAAGCAAAAGACGTGATCGAGGGTGTTTTCGGTCACCCACAGATCGGAAAATCCGAGCGCCTCGGCGCGCTGCGCCACCTGACGCACCGTCTCGGCCCCGATCGGATCCGGCGAACGGTGAGGCAGCGAGATCCCGAGCGTGATTACATCTTTCAGCGCCATGGCCGCCGCCTCGACTAGTGTTGCCGGTAGGCTCAGACCTTTTCGATCAATTCCATCTGTGCCCCGTCGGGTGCTTCGATAAAGCACACCCGTCGGCCATTGTTGGGCGGCATTTCTTCAAGGATCTTGACGCCGTTCTGGCGCATCCGGGCCAGGGCGCCGTCGTAATCCTCAGTATCGACCGCGATGTGCTCGATCCCGTAATGCTGCTCGTGCTTTTGGCTGGCGATCAGCCCGGTGATGTTTAGCTGTAGGCCGTGCAGATCGAGGCGAAAACCGCGGCCGGGAATTTCGGCCTTCATCGTCGCCCCGAAATTGTCGACATAGAATTGCGCCGTCTGCTTGGGATCGTGGGTCTTTACATGCACGTGTTGGATGGAGGCCATGATCGTGCTCCTTGTCGGTTGTCGCGTTTCGCGCGGTCTGTTGCTCGGCCGTTGGCGCGGCGGCACACGATATCGTGATCGGCTGGCGACAGCGAGCTTTTGTTGGCTGGCTAGCTGGCGGGCGGTTGGGTGTTGACGCGATGCTGGGCTGCTTATAGAAGACGCGCTCACCTCGTTCGGCGAAGAAGCATGGCCACCCACAAATCGGCGGAGAAACGCATCCGCCAAACCGAGAAACGTACCGCGATCAACCGCTCCAGGATGAGCCGGGTGCGCACCTTCGTCAAAAAGGTCGAGATGGCGATCGGGAGCGGCGACAGGGAGGCGGCGCAATCGGCCTTTCGCGTCGCCCAACCTGAGCTGCATCGGGCGATCACTAAAGGCGTGCTGCACAAAAATACGGTTTCGCGAAAGCTGTCCCGCCTCGCCGCGCGCATCAACGCCCTCTGAGCCAGTCTCCGCCGATGGTTTCGCCGCCCTGTCGCGCGCGTCCGTTGAACTTTGGCGCGAGCGCCATCGGTAACAAACCAGCCTACCCTGCTTCAAATGCGCGCTGAAAAAATGTTTGTGCGTTCCCCTTTCGGTCGCTTGCCATCGTTTCGATACGTAAGCTAGCATAGAGTTATTGCGCCAGCAGAAATCACGTTGGTGCCCTGTAAAAGTCGCTCGGGGCAAAACAGCAAATGTTTTGCCTGAATCAAAATAATATTAATTCTTAGTACAGGGGGAAAATGTTGCCGACCCAAGGCAACACCGGAGCGGTGAATATTTACGATATGAAGCGGTAAATTTACCGATGGTAAATCGGATAGTGCTGCCGTCTTGATCGGGGGATGCAGTGATGGGGGAAACCGTTCACGGAAATGGCACTGAAAGCGCGGCGACGATGCCGCAGCAGGAGTGGAACCGGGTTCTCGGTCAGCTGAAGCAGGAGGTCGGAGAGACCGCCTATCGCAGCTGGCTGATGCCGATCAGCGTACAGGGGGTGGATGGCGGCGAGGCGATCATTGCCGCCCCCGCGCGGTTCTTTCGAGACTGGGTCGCCTCGCATTACGCCGACCGGATTCTGGCGCTGTGGCGAGCCCAGAACCGGCAGGTGAAGCGGGTATCGGTGATCGTCGCGCCGCGTCTGCACACGCGCGGACCCGGAAGTCCCCCCGGCAGCGAGGAGCCGGCGGAAAACCGTCAGGGTTCCGATCCGGTCGCGGCGCCGGTTGTTGCCATCGAAATCGGCGAAGACAGGGCGCAGCCCTCGGGGCTCGACCCGCGCTTCACCTTCGAGAACTTCGTCGTCGGCAAGCCGAATGAACTGGCGCACGCAGCGGCGCGGCGGGTCGCTGAGGCCTGCGCCGCGCCGGTGCGCCTGGTGCCGTTCAACCCGCTCTTTCTCTATGGCGGGGTCGGGCTCGGCAAGACCCATCTGATGCACGCGGTGGCATGGCACGTCCGCAAACACGCCTGCACCCGAAAGGTAATCTACCTCTCGGCTGAAAAGTTCATGTATCAGTTCATCCGCGCGCTGCGTTTCAAGTCGACGATGGACTTCAAGGAGGAATTCCGCTCGGTCGACTTGCTGATGATCGACGACGTCCAGTTCATCAGCGGCAAAGAATTGACCCAGGAAGAGTTTTTCCACACCTTCAACGCGCTGGTCGACCAGAACCGCCAGATCGTGATCTCCGCCGATAAATCGCCCTCCGACCTTGAGGGGCTCGAAGAACGGATGCGATCGCGCCTGGGCTGGGGGCTGGTCGCCGATCTCCATCCAACCACCTACGAGCTGCGCCTCGGCATTCTCCAGTCGAAGGCGGAGCAGTGCAATATGCAGATACCGCGTAAAGTAATGGAGTTCCTGGCCCACAAGATCACCTCGAATGTTCGTGAGCTCGAGGGCGCACTGAACCGCATCATCGCGAATATGCAGCTGGTCGGCCGCGACATCACACTCGAAAGCGCTCAGGAGGAGTTGCACGACCTGTTGCGCTCGCATGAGCGGCGCGTGACGATCGACGAGATTCAGCGGCGCGTCGCCGAGCATTTCAACATCAGGCTGGCCGAGATGACCTCGGAACGGCGTGCCCGCATCGTCGCCCGACCTCGCCAAGTCGCGATGTATCTGGCCAAGCTGTTGACGACCCGGTCGTTACCAGAGATCGGGCGCAAGTTTGGTGGCCGCGACCACACCACGGTCATCCACGCGGTGCGCAAGATAGATGAACTGATGCTGACCGATCCGGTCCTCGCCGAGGATGTCGAGCTGCTGCGCCGGATGCTGCAAGGCTGACGGCGCTGTGCGGCTTGTGGTCCCTCGAACGACCGGGAAAACCGGATGCTGAGGGCCGCGCCGTTTTGTGCTAGTCTGCGTTCCCGTCTGTCGGCCGGCCGGTTGGCGTGACGGGGCGTCGCCCGTAAAACCGGCCGTCGCTGTCCGGTCAGTCAACCTGCGTGTAGCCAGAATGAAACTCACCATCGAACGGGGTGCGCTCCTTAAGGCGCTAGGACATGTTCAGAGCGTCGTCGAACGACGCAACACGATCCCGATTCTCTCGAATGTGCTGCTGAGTGCCGATGACGCGGGCGGCGGCGCTCTGGCTCTCAGCGCCACCGACATGGATCTCGAGATCGTCGAGCGGGTGCCGAGCCAAATCGAGCGCGGCGGGCGCACGACCGCCCCGGCGCACACCCTCTACGACATTGTCCGCAAATTGCGCGAGGGCGCCCAGATCGAGATCGAGGCGAGCGGCGAGCGCAGCTCGATGGTGCTGCGATCCGGCCGTTCAACCTTTACCCTGGCGTGCCTGCCGCCCGAAGACTACCCCGTCATGGCAAGCGGCGAATTGCCATTCAATTTCACATTGACGGCGACCGAGCTGCGCAGCTTGGTCGACCGCACCCGATTCGCAATCTCCACCGAGGAGACCCGCTATTACCTGAACGGCATCTACCTCCATGCCACCAAAAACGACGAGGTACCGGTGATACGCGCAGTCGCCACCGACGGCCATCGCCTCGCCCGGGTCGAGATGGTGATGCCGGAGGGAGCCGCCGGGATGCCGGGCGTTATCGTTCCACGCAAGACAGTAATCGAGTTGCGCAAGCTCGTCGACGAAAGCGAAGACGAAATTCAGATCTCGCTCGGCGAGACGAAGATTTGGTTTGCTGCGGGCGAGGCCGCACTGACCTCAAAGCTGATCGACGGTACTTTCCCGGACTACGACCGGGTAATCCCGTCGACCAACGACAAGGTCCTCGAGGTCAAATGCAAGGAATTTGCCGAAGCCGTTGACCGGGTGTCGACGATCTCGACCGAGAAGAGCCGAGCGGTCAAACTGGCGATCGCCTCGAACGGCGCCAATGGGGGCGGCCTCGCCATATCGGCGACGAGCCCGGAAAACGGCACCGCCGTCGAGGAAGTCGACGCGGCCTATCTTGCCGAACCGATCGAGATCGGCTTCAACTCCCGATACCTTCTGGATATCACCGCGCAAATCGACGGCGAAGGTGTGCAATTCGTCATGGCGGATTCCGCCTCGCCGACGATCGTGCGCGACCGCGCCGATCCGAGCGCTCTCTACGTCCTGATGCCGATGCGGGTTTGAGGGTGCCATCGGCGTGCGCCGAACTCGGCCGAGTGGATAAAAAGGGTCGCCAACCCCATATAATTCCCATGCTTACCGAAGCACAGGAAGCCCGCAGCATCGCTGCCGCCGCGGACTTTTTGCCGTCGATTGGGCGGCTTGGCATAACCCGCTTGGTGCTGACTGGCTTCCGCAACTACCGCGAAGCCAGATTGACCCTCAGCACCCAGCCGGTGGTACTGACCGGTCCTAATGGCGCAGGCAAAACCAATCTGCTCGAGGCGGTGTCGTTTCTGGCGCCGGGCCGGGGACTGCGCAGCGCCAAACTGACCGAGATCGACTGTCGGCACGGCACCGCGGACGGCGACAGCGCCGCGAGTTCGACCGCAGGTTGGGCGGTCGCGGCGACGGTGACCACCCAGCGAGGCGCGTTGCGCATCGGCACCGGGCGCGACACCGGCGACGGCGAAAGGCGGCTGGTGCGCATCGACGGCGAGCCGATACGCAGCCACGCGGCACTCGGCGAGCGTCTCGGGGTGGTGTGGCTGACCCCGCCGATGGATCGCCTGTTTGTCGACGGGCCCGGCGGGCGACGCCGGTTTCTCGACCGTCTGGTATTCGCGCTCGACCCGGCACATGCCTCACGGGTTGGCGCCTACGAACAGGCATTGCGCGAACGCGCGCGCCTGTTGCGTGACGGCCCGGCGGATCCGGTTTGGCTAGGCGCTCTCGAAGAAGTGATGTCGGCGCAGGGCGTCGCTGTCGCAGCGGCCCGGCGTGACGCTGTGGAGCGGCTGGACCGCGCTTGCGCCGAGGCAGACGATCCGTTCCCGCGCGCGAGTCTGAGGCTCACCGGCACGGTCGAAGATTGGCTGGACGAAATGCCGGCCCTGGCGGTCGAGGCCAAATTCGCGTCGGCCCTGGCCGCGGCGCGGCACGGCGACGCGGCTGTCGGCGGGGCCGCGGTCGGCCCGCACCGATGCGACCTGAGGATCAGCCTGGCGCGAACCGGCATTGCCGCGGAGTTCGGATCGACCGGTGAGCAAAAGGCCCTGCTGATCTCGATCTTGCTGGCTCACGCCGAGCTTCGGCGGGGACTGCGCGGCGAACCGCCGCTGCTGCTGCTCGACGAGATCGCGGCTCACCTTGACGCCGGCCGGCGCGCCGCGCTGTTCGAAATTCTCGCCCGGTTCGAAAGCCAGGTGTGGCTGACCGGAACCGACGAGGCGCTTTTTGTCCCGCTGCGCGGCCGGGCACAGTTCCTGGCCGTTTCAGACGGGACCGTCTCCGCGAATTCCTCTTAACCCGATAGGGACCCGACGACGAAAGATATGGCAAACATCCCTGCGTCTGATCCACAAGCCCCGGCCGGCAGCGCCTCGGGGCCGGCCCCGCCCAAGGGGCAGCCCGATGCGAATGGTGCTGCAGCCGGCGCCGGCAACGGGGCCGCTCATGGCGGCGGCACCGCCAACGGCCTTGACGAGACCTACAACGAACAATCGATCGAGGTGCTGCGCGGACTCGACGCCGTACGCAAACGGCCGGGCATGTATATCGGCGATACCGATGACGGCTCCGGCCTCCACCACATGGTCTACGAGGTCGTCGACAACGCGATCGACGAGGCGTTGGCGGGCTACTGCGACACGGTCGTCGTGACCCTGAACGCGGATGGCTCGGTTACCGTAACGGACAACGGGCGGGGCATCCCGGTCGGCATTCACGACGAGGAAGGCGTCTCGGCCGCCGAGGTCATCATGACCCACCTGCACGCCGGCGGTAAGTTCAACCAGAACGCTTACAAGGTGTCGGGTGGATTGCACGGGGTCGGCGTCTCGGTGGTCAACGGCCTCTCCAGCCGGCTCGACCTTCGCGTTTTTCGCGGTGGGTCGGAGTGGTTCATCCGGTTTCGCGACGGCGTGCCAGAGGCGCCGCTCGCCGAAGTTGGGCCGGCGCCATCGCTGCCCGAGGGATCGAGTTCGTCAAGGTCCGGCCACCGGCACCGAGATCACCTTTCTGCCGAGCACCGAGACCTTCACCAAGACTGAATTCGACTTCACGACGCTCGAGCACCGGTTGCGCGAATTAGCCTTTCTGAACAGCGGCGTCACCCTGTTGCTGAACGACGCGCGTGGGGTCGAGCCGAAGAGCGTCACCCTGCATTTCGAGGGCGGGCTCGAAGCCTTCGTCCGCTATCTCGACCGTTCCAAGCAGGCATTGCACCCAAGCCCGATCGCGATCCGCGGCGAGCGCGACGATATCCTGCTCGAAATTGCGATGGAATGGACCGACAGCTATCACGAGTTGATGCTGTGCTTTACCAACAACATCCCGCAGCGCGACGGAGGGACTCACCTCGCCGGCTTTCGCGCGGCCCTGACCCGCAGCGTCAACGCCTATGCCAATGACAGCGGCATCGCCAAAAAAGAAAAGGTAGCGCTGACTGGCGAGGATATGCGCGAGGGGCTGACCTGCGTGCTGTCGGTCAAGGTGCCCGACCCGAAGTTTTCTTCGCAGACCAAGGATAAGCTCGTTTCCTCCGAGGTCCGCCCGGCGATCGAGGGGATCGTCGCCGACAAACTGACGCAGTGGTTCGAGGAGCACCCGGCCGACGCGAAGAAGGTAGTTGCCAAGGTGGTCGAGGCCGCCGCCGCCCGCGAGGCGGCGCGCAAGGCGCGCGACCTGACCCGGCGCAAGGGCGCGCTCGATGTTGCCAATCTGCCGGGCAAGCTTGCCGATTGCCAGGAGCGCGACCCGGCCAAGAGCGAGCTGTTCATCGTCGAGGGCGACAGTGCCGGCGGTTCCGCCAAACAGGGCCGCGACCGCCGCTTTCAGGCGATCCTGCCGCTGAAGGGCAAGATCCTCAATGTCGAGCGCGCCCGCTTCGACAAGATGCTCGGGTCGGCGGAAATCGGCACCTTGATCGCCGCACTCGGCACCGGGATCGGCCTCGACGATTTCGATCCCGAAAAGGCGCGCTATCACCGCATCATCATCATGACCGACGCCGATGTCGATGGCAGCCATATCCGCACCTTGCTGCTGACCTTCTTCTTCCGGCAGATGTCGAGCCTGATCGACAAAGGCTTTCTGTACATCGCACAGCCGCCGCTCTATCGGCTGCAGCGCGGCAATCAGAAGGCCGTCTATCTGAAGGATGATCCGGCGCTCGAGGCCTACTGCATCGACGCGGCGCTGAGGGATGCGGTGTTCACCCAGTTCGACGGCGTTGAGCGCGCTGGCAACGATCTACGGGCGCTGTTGGAAGAGGCGCGCAATCAGCGCCGCTCGGTTCAAACATTGGCCGCGAAGGTCGGCGACGTCGAGGTTGTCGAACAGGCGGCAATCGCCGGCGCCTTGTCGCCTTCGCTGCTCGCCGATCCGAACCGGGCGATCGACGCCGCACATCGCACGGCCGAGCGCCTCAACCGTCTCGCGCCGGAGCATGAACGCACCTGGCGGGGCGAGGTCATCGCCGGTGAAGGCTTGGTTCTCGCGCGAACCCGCCAAGGGGTCGGCGAACGCCGGCTGATCGACGCAGCCCTGCTGCGCAGCGCCGAGGCACGCCGGCTCGATACCGACAGTGCCACCTTGGGTCAGACCTACGACCGTCCCGGCACGTTTGCCGCGCGCGACAAGTCTTGGCCAATCGCGGGACCGACCAGCCTCGTCGAAGCCGTCATGGAATTGGGCCGCCGCGGCATCGAAGTCCAGCGTTACAAGGGCCTCGGCGAGATGAACCCGGATCAATTGTGGGAAACCACGCTCGACCCCGAGGTCCGCGCCTTGCTCCAAGTCAAGGTCAGCCACGCCGACTCAGCCGAGGAAACCTTTTCGACTTTGATGGGTGATCTCGTCGAACCGCGCCGCGACTTCATCCAGTCGAATGCGCTGAGCGTCGCCAACCTCGACGTGTAGGCGGTCGGCCAGGCTGGACCGAAGCGGGCGTGGCCCTGATTGAGCGCGGAAACTCGGTCGACGGGGCAGAAGGACAATGATCAGCGAGCGGAAGATCGCCGGCATGGCGGTAATCGCCGGTCTGACCGGCGCATTCCTGTTGCTGGCGGCCGTCGCCAGCGAAGCCGACGAACTGTCGAACCTTCGCCAAAATCAACAAATCTTGCAGAAGCGGATCGACCAGTTGCCTCCGACCGACGCGGCGACACCGGCCCCGACGAGACCTGACACCGATAGCGCCTCGCCGGCTTCGGGCCAGCCGCTGCCCAGCGGCAGCTTCCCGCGATCGTTCCTGATCCCCGGCACCAACACGTCGATCCGGATCGGCGGCGCCGTCGATGCAACCGGAGCATACGGGGTTTCCAAGTAATCCGGGCCTGATCCCGCCGGATCGGTGCTAGGGCCCGGCGCAGTCAACGTCGCGCGCGAGGATGGGCGGCGGCCGCCGCTTGCTGGCGGAACAACGTGTCGGCAGCGTGTTTTTGCACGTCTGACAGACTGGCGTAGAGGCTGTCGAAGGCAGTCGCCAGCTTTTCGGTGTTGTCGGCATAGTTGCGCGCGATCTGCGCATAGGAGTGCATATTGTCGACCGCGCTCATCTCCGCCACGGCGTCGGCGCGCCGGCTAAACAGCGCGTCCGTGCTCGCCGCGTTGTCGCGCATGGCCTGAGCGAAAGCCGACCATAACGGCATCTCCGCCTCGGTAATGCCGAGCTGCGATTGCAGGGTTCGGATCCTTTGGTCGACAGCAGCACGGGTCGCGGCGGACATCTCCGGTGCACCGGCGGTAGCGGGTAGCGCGCCAGGCGACGCCGGAGGCGAACCGCCCGGAGGCGAACTGCCGGGAGCCGGGGTCGCCGCGGCTGGGGGGATCGAGGCGCTACTCGCGGCAGACTGCGCGAGCGCGATGCTCGGAAGCAGACAAGCCGCCAAGACAACACCGCGCCAAAGCGATGGCGAGAACATATCGACGCCTCGACCGATCAACGCTCGTGACCGTGCCAGCCGCCGAAGCCGGCGCCTTGCCGGGCTTCGCGCCAGCCGCCGAAGCCAAAGCCCTGCGGGCCGCCGCGGTGCCAGTCGTCCATCGCCGGGCCGCGCCTCGCCTCATGCCATCCGCCGAACCCGGCGCCGCGAGGTCCGCCGCGCCACCAGCGCCCCCGGGCGGAGCTCCAGGACGGGTATCGCGGTCCCCGGCCGCCGAAGCCCACGCGTAGGTTAGCGAAGTGAACCGGCACCGGCCCGGCGAAGGCGCCGATGTAGCCGCTGCTCCACCAGCCGGGCCCGATCGTCACGAACGCCAGGGACGGAGGCCCGATCACCAACGCCAATGTCGGAGGCACAAAGATCACCGGCGGAGGGGCGACCGCGGCGACAACCACCGGCGGCGGCAGGACTACGATCGGTGGAGGTGCCGCGGCGCCGATCAGCGCACCCGATGATGGAGCCGGCGGGACTGCGGCTACCGCTGGGGCCGCGGCGGGCGGTGGCCCGGCGGCCACTCCCACCGGCGGCGGATAGATCGCAGGGACGCCGACGACGATCGGCGGTACGGCCGCGTAAATCGGCGGCGGCACGATTATGATCGGCGGTGCCACGATCAGGCCGACCGACACGCCGAATATCGGACCGCCCCACAGCCATGCGCCGGGCCATCCCCAGGCAAAGCCGCTCCAGCCCCAGCGCTGACGCCAATCCCACCGCCCAACTCCACCCGAGGCCCAACGGCCCCAGCCGGCACCGGCATTGTGCCAACCGCCGCCACGCCAACTACCGCCGCCACGCCAACCACCGCCGCCACGCCAACCACCGCCGCCATGCCAACCGCCACCGCCGTGCCAACCGCCAACTCCAGCGTTGTGCCACGCGCCGCCATGCCAACCGCCGCCCGCGTTGTGCCAAACGCCGCCGCCGTGCCAGCCTTCGCTGCCGAACCGGCCTCCACGATCGTGCCCGGCCCCACCCGGTTTCGCATCGACGGGCTGGCCGACAGCAATGGCCACCGCCATCGTGGCGGCGGCTGCAAACAGTTTGGATCTAAGCGAGGTCATCATCGGCGACGGCTCTTGCATGTCAGGATCAGGACAAGACACAGCCTCAGGAAGCAAAACACGCCTTCACAAGGATGGGTCCTAGGCCAAGCGCAAAATCTTTCCAGTCGAAATCTCTTTGGCTGCCTCTCAGCCGATTTCCCAGTATTTAGCCGCACCCGGCCCGAGCGGGTTGCGTCGAAAAAATGACAAGACCCTGATCTCGGCGGTTGCCGTGCAATCGGCGAAGGCTAGCCGTGCCTACTGTTCGGGGGCGGCGAGGCGACGCGCTTAGCGTCGGACAGCACGGCCACATTTAGGCTAGCCGAGGGCGATCGTCTCGCCGACCCTCTTGCGTCCCGGTCTTGACGCTACGCGCATGCACGGCGTAGAAGACGCGCCCACGCCAGGCCGCCAAGGGCACAGGCGAGGGTTGGCTTATTCGGTAGCGGTTGGTTCGAGGGTGCGGCAATGGCGCGAAGATGCGCGATCACCGGCAAGGGCGTCCAGGTTGGTCATAATGTTAGCCATGCCAACAACAAAACCAAGCGGCGGTTTCTGCCCAATCTGCAGCAGATATCCGTCTTGTCGGATGTGCTGGGACCGATCCGGCTACGGATTACCGCGGCGGCGGTACGCACGATCGAGCATAAGGGCGGCTTCGACGCGTTTCTGCGCGACACACCCGACCGCAAGCTGACCCCGGAGATCCGCCGGCTTAAACGCCGGGTCGAAGTCGCAACGGCGCGCCGGAGCGGATAAGCCCGCCCCGGTGCGGCCCCGCTGCGGGGCGTTCGCCCGGGGAAGGATGCGGGTTCGCCGATTTCTGCCGGTAGCCGCCATGACCGCGGCCCTATTTCCCGCCTCTGCCGGTCGGGCGGACATTCACTATGAGACGACGATTTCGGGCGCCGGCAACAGCGAGTTGGCCGACCTGCTGGACAAAGTCTCCGAACTCAAAACGCTCGAGGACAGACTGCCCGCCTCCGAAGAGGCGTTGCGCCGCCGCGCCGACCGCGATCTCGGGCGGCTCGCCGATGCTGCGCGCAGCCTCGGCTATTGGGACGCCCAGTTCGACTACGATCTCGATTCCACCACGCAACCGCAAAAGATCACGGTCAAGGTAACACCGGGGCCGCTCTATCATGTCGCCTCCGTCGCGGTGCTGGGTCCCGACGGCCGGCCGCTGGCGATTCCTCCGGCTGCACCGCTGCCGCTGAAGCCCGGCGACCCCGCCCGCACCGCCCCCGTGGTTGCGGCCGAGACGCAGTTGCTGGCCGCCTTTGGTGACAGCGGCCATCCCTTTGCCAAGGTCGACAGCAGACAGGTCGTCATCGACCATCGCACCCATACGATGAACGTGACCTACAAGCTTGCCCCGGGTCCGGCGATGCGCTTTGGCGACGTCGCGATCAGAGGGTTGAGAACCCTCAATCCCGAATGGGTCGAGCGCCGGCTCCGCTGGCGACGCGGCGAGACCTATGACGCAGCCAGGGTCGAAGAGACGCGCCGCGCCCTGATCGAGAGCGGTTTGTTCAGCACGGTGCAGATCACCCCTCTAGCCGGCCCCGGCGAGCCGGGAAGCGCGCAAATGACGATCGACGCGACCGAGCGCGCGCACCGCACGGTCGGCGCCGGAGTGGGCTACAATACGAGTCAGGGCGCCGCCGCGCGGGTCTTCTGGGAAAACCGCAACCTGTTCGGCAATGCCGAATATCTGAGGTTATCGGCAACCGGCGGTCAGCAGGTCTACGGCGTCAACGCGAATTTCCGCCGCCCGGATTTTCTCGCCACCGATCAGGATTTCCTGGCGACGGCCGAGATCGCCGATGATACGCCGGTGGCCTATCACAGCCGGCGTGCGCTGGCCACGGCGGGGGTGGAACGCCGCATTGGCCGGTTACTGACCGCCGGCGTGCTGCTCGAAGCCGAAAAGGCCAATGTCGAGCAACTTGCCAACGTTTCGACCAACACCTCGGCGCAGCGCACCCAGCGCTACACGCTGTTTGGCGTCCCAGCCTATATAAAGCTCGACACCACCGACAATCTGTTGAGCCCGACCCGCGGCTGGCGCGCTCAGTTGTCGGTCACCCCGGCCCATATTTTCTCGGCCCCGAGCGCGACTTATGTGACCAGCCTGCTGTCGGCCAGCACCTATTGGCAGATCGATGCCAACGGGCGGGCCATCCTCGCCGGCAGGGCCGCGCTCGGCACGCTCGACGGCGCGCCGCTGGCTGCGCTCCCGGCCGACCAGCGGATTTATGTCGGCGGGGGCGGGACGATCCGCCCTTACGGCTATCAGATGGCCGGGCCGCTGGCACCCAACAACGATCCGATCGGCGGCAGGTCGAGCCTGGTGCTGAACTTCGAATCGCGTATCAAGGTCACCGACACGATCGGCGTCGTCCCGTTCGTCGATGCCGGCAGCTATTACGAGAACAGCGTGCCGCAATTGGGTCACCGCCTGTTTTATGGTGTCGGGCTGGGCCTGCGCTATTACACCCCGTTCGGCCCGCTGCGGCTCGATCTGGCGACGCCGCTCTACCGGCGCAGCGCCGATTCATGGGTCCAGGTCTATGTCAGCCTAGGCGAGGCGTTCTGATGCGCACCGCGTTGCGCTGGCTCGCGATTGTCATTGCCATACCGATCGCGTTGGCGCTGGCCGCGCTCGGGCTGTTGCAGACCCGGCAAGGACAGGATTGGCTCGCTGCCGCGATCGCCCGAGCCGCAAGCAGTCCAAGCTTCTCCCTCGCCATTCACGGCCTCCGCGGCACGGTACCGTTCCGGATGACGGCCGCGCGCATCGAGATCGGCGACGGCGACGGCACTTGGCTGAGCTTGCACGATGTCGCTCTCGATCTTGCACCGGCCGATCTGCTCGGCGGGACGGCGCGTATCCGAGCCCTGAGGATTGGCGAGATCGACGTAACGCGGATGCCGTCGTCATTGGGGACATCCGCGCCGCTCTCCCAATCGCTTCAGGTGCCGCATCTTCCGCTCGCCGTCGCTCTCGACCGACTAGCGATCGCCCGCCTGTCGCTGGCGCCTGCGCTCATGGGCGAAAGCGTCATCGCGACGGTTAGCGGAAGCGCGGATCTCGCAAGCGGAACCGCCGGCGCCGACCTCGACCTTCACCGCATCGATGGCTTTCCCGGAAACATCGCGTTGCAGACCTCAGTGGCCGGAGCCAACTCGGTGCTGAATCTGCACGTGAAAGCAAACGAACCGACCGGGATGCTGAGCGACCGCTGGCTCCGGCGAACCGACCGCCTGCCGCTTGCGCTCTCGCTCGACGGCGACGGGCCGCTGGCGGATTGGCATGGCCGGCTGGCCGGCTCGGCGGGGGCATTGGCGCATATCGAAGCCGATATCGCGCTCACCGCCGCAGCGAAAACGGCTCTCGGGGTCACCGGAGGGGCGTCGGTGGCATCGCTATTGCCGCCGGAACTCGCGACGGCGGCCGGAGACCATGTAACCTTTTCCCTGCGCAGCGAGTTCGCCGAGCGATCGGCGATCAACCGGCTAGCTATCGTAACCGCTGCCGGGAAGGTCAGCGGCGACTCCTCCTTCGACGGGACGAATGGCGCGATTTCCGCACATCTGCGGGCAGATGTGCCAAACGCGGCATTGTTGTCGGGTGTAGCACGCACGCCGCTGCATGGTTCGGTGACCTTGGATATCGACGTGAGCGGGAGCCGCGCCCGGCCCGTGGCCAAAGCCGATCTGCTCGGAACCTCGATCGGGATCTCCGGCGGGGAGGCAGAGCGGATCGAGATCCATGGCTCGGCCACCCCGAACGGCCCGCTCGACGACCCCGCATCCCGGGTCGCGGTCGCGGCGAACGGCCGGTTCCAAGGCCTTGTGCTCCCCGAGAAAATCGGCGCGATGACCGGGCTCGGCCAGGGTATCGAGTGGTCGCTCACCGCTACCACCGACCGCGACCTAGCGAGCATCGATCTGACCGGGTTTGCGGCCAAGGGCGGCGGTCTCGATCTAACCGGCTCGGGTCATCTTGCGACCGCCGGCCAAATCATCTTCGGGCACGTCGATCTTGCCGGCACGGCGAGCGGGATGCGGACCGGAATCGCGGCCGCAGACGCGCTGATCGGCAACAAGGCGACATTTGCCGCCGGGGTTCGCCGCGATGCGGCGGGCACCTTCACGCTCGATCCTCTCATCGTGGCTGGGACTGCCGCAAAGATTTCCGGTGCGGCGGAACTCGATTCCGCCTCGAATGTTCTGCACGCGGCGCTAAACCTCGATGTCCCACAGCTGAAACCGCTCAGCGCAGCGCTTGGCACCGCCGTCACCGGGTCGGTCTCCGCCAAGCTCGACGCCCAAGGGCCGGTCGACCGGCTGCGGCTGCGGAGCGAAGTCGAGGGCCGCGGCATCACCGCCGCTGGAACGGCGCTCGATCGCTTTCGGATCTCCAGCGAAGTCTCCGACCTGTCGCAGCCCAAAGCGACGATCGACGGCTCATTTCGCGCGGCCGGATTAAACGGCAGCTTGGCGCTGTCCGCCGAGATGAACGGCGGATCGGAACTGGTCGTGCCGCGCCTGCGGATAGAAGCCGCCGACGGCGTAGTCAGCGGCAATCTGCGAGTGGCACTCCCGACCGGTCTTGCCCAGGGTTCGTTGGCCGCGCGGCTGCCCGATCTGTCGCGCTGGTCGGCGCTGGCCGGACGGCCGCTTGGCGGAAGCTTCGAGCTGAGGGCCAACCTCGCGGCGGCTGGCGGCGGTCAAGGGCTCGATCTGACGGCGAGCGGGTCCCGGCTCGCCGCCGGCGCCGGGTCTGGCCGCATCGCCATTGGCGGCGTCGCCGCGACCGCACGATTAGCTGACATTTGGCGGACACCGTCCGGGACCGGGCGGCTGTCGCTGACGGGAGCGCATTTCGGTGCAAGCGAATTCTCCGCCGCTGCGGTGACCTTCGCCAGTCCGCGTCCAGGGCGTTTCGAATTCCAGGGCAATGGCGCCGGCCAGCCGCTGACCATGACCTTTGCCGGTGCGGGCGGGCTTGCGCCAGGCGGCGTCGACTTGCGCTTAACCCAGTTCGCCGGATCGCTCGGCAGCGAGCGGTTCTTGCTGGCGCAGCCGCTCGAACTGACGCGCCGTGGCGCTGACCTTGCCTTTTCCGGGCTCGATTTGCGGCTCGGCCCCGGGCACATCACCGGCAACGGCGCGATAAGAGGCGAAGCGCTGTCCCTGGGACTGACCGCCGCCGACCTGCCGATCGCGACCGCCGCAAGGTTGCTCGGCGATCCGGGCGTGCACGGTATTCTTTCGGCCTCGGCTAATCTGAGCGGAACCCTGCGCACACCGCGCGGCCATATAGCGGTGAATGCGCGGGAGCTGTCGCTCTCCGTGACGCCGCATACGCGGACGCCGCGGCTTGGGCTGACGGTGACGGGTGATTGGGACGGTCGAGCCGTCGAGCTACGGGGCCGGGTGACCGGTCTCGAAGGCGACCGGGTGGCCTTGACCGGCTCGCTGCCGCTCTTGCTTACCCGGGCCCCGCTCGGGCTATCGGTGCCGCCGCAGGGGCGGCTTGCCTTGCAGGTCCAGGGGGATGGCGACATCGGCCACCTTGCCGATCTGCTGCCGTTGGGCGAGGACCGGCTCAGCGGCCGTTTCTCGGCCGATGTAGCGGTCGGCGGCACCGTCGCGGCACCCGCGGCGAGCGGCCGGCTGCGGCTCATCGGCGCGCGCTACGAGAACTTCGCGACCGGCGCGGTGCTGACCAACCTGTCGGCCGATCTGGTCGGCGATCGCGACCGCTTCAGCCTGGCTTCGTTCTCGGCCGGAGACAGCGCGTCCGGAACCCTCACGGCGCGGGGGAGCGTGGTCCTCAGCGGCGCTTCAGGGCCGAGCGCCGAATTGTCGGCGACGCTCGCCAATTTTCGCGTCGCGGCCCGCGACGAGGCTTTGGTGACAGCGAGCGGCACCGTCTCGGTCACCGGCCCGCTTGCCGCGCCAAAGGTGGCGTCCTCGCTGACCGTCGATCGCGCCGAGATCAACCTGCCGGCCAGCCTGCCGCCCAGCGTCGTCGTCATCCACGTCACCGAGATCGGCGGCCGCAGCGGAGATCGCTCGCCGCTGCCAGCCCCGGCAACGGCGCTTTCCGGCACGCTCGATATCACCGTCAGCCTGCCCGGCCCGGTTCTGGTGCGCGGGCACGGTCTCGACAGCCAATGGCACGGCCGGCTGAGAATCACCGGAACCACGGCGGCGCCGCAGATTGCCGGCAATTTGGTGGCCGACCGGGGCAGCGTCGACCTGCTCGGCAAGAGCTTCGTGCTGACCCGCGGCCGGATCACCTTCGACGGCGGCAGCAAGCTCGACCCGACGCTCGACATCGTCGCCGAGGTCAGCGCCGCCGACATAACCGCGCAGGTGATCATCAGCGGGGTTGCTTCGGCGCCAAAGATCACCCTGGCCTCGACGCCTCAGGTTCCGCAGGACGAGATCCTGTCCCGCGTCTTGTTCAACCAGGGGGTCGGGCAGATCAACGCCGGCCAGGGGGTGCAACTCGCCCAGGCCGCCGCCACCCTTGCCGGCGGCGGTCCCGGCGTTCTGGACCGGCTGCGCGGCAAGCTCGGTCTCGACTGGCTCCGCTTTGGCCAGGGCCCGGCCGGGGCGGCCAGCCCGATCCTGAACCCTAGCGTCGTCACCCCCACGACATCGAGCGCGGCTGCGGTCAGCGCCGGGAAATATCTGATGCCCGGCGTCTCGGTCGGCGTGACCCAGGGCGTCTCGCCGCCGACCAGCAAAGTCACGGTCGAAATCGAAGTCGGGCATCACCTCACCGTCGACACCGAGGCCGGGCAAAATGGCGGCACCGGCATCGGGCTCAACTACAACCACGATTATTGACCGCGGCCCCGTCCGGGTCGTCCGACGGCGGTCAATCGGGATGGGGGCTCACCGGATGGGCGGTTGCGGCAGACGATGCGGCGCCGCCGCCGGCACATGACCCGGCCCGCAGCCAGATACAAATCGGCTCCTCGGCCACGACGGTCCTGATCTGCCCTTTCAGCGGCACTAAATTGTATCCGTTGGGAAAGCAAACCTGCCGGGTGAACAATGGTGCGGGGACGGCCACCGACTGTTTTGCGATTATCGCGTTGAACTTGCCTTGCTTGGCGACCAACTCCTCCGCCGACTTTGGGGTGTGAATCATGATTCCCGGGCGGAGGTAGGTATATCCCGGCGTGTAGTAGTAAGGGATGTGGTATAGAGCAACGCCGCACAACGCGGGGTTCGCAGAGAGCTCGCGAAAGGCTGCGATCTCGCCGGAGAGATAAGACAGAAGAAACTGAAAGGGTGCGGAAAAGAACAGCGATGCGCTGACGCAAACCCACATCCCAGCGGCGACGGCGAGCCCGATCGACCGGCTGAATGCCGGCCGGACCGATCCCCATAAGGCGAACACCAGTTCGACGGTCCCAATGCCGGCCAAGGTTATGATCAGAGGCAGCGCCGGATAGATGAACCGGTATTCCTTGTGCCCGATAAACGAATGCGCTGCCACGATCGTCACCGCCACCGCCAGAAGCAGCGGCAGCCTACGTGCGCCAAGTATTGCCAAGGTTATGATAAAAGCGAACGCGCCGCCCCAAAAATACCCAATATATCCGAGTATATAAAACCATGGAGCGATGCCGAAATCGACAATCATCCCCTGAAAGATGTTGACCCAAGCGTTGAGCCAGATGCTCTGAAACGGATAGCCCCATGTCAGCGTGTCGAGAACCCCGCTCGCCAAGACCGGCAGACATGCGCCGGCGATCAGCGGCGCCCAGCGCTGCCGCAGTTGTGCACCGCATATCCACACCACGGCGACGGCGATCGCCGGGGCGATGTGAAAGCGCAATACGAAGGTGAGCCCGAACACGATCCCAGCCAAGAAAAGCCGGCGTCGATCGATGCCGATCCGATCGGGATAAGCGAGATACAAGGCCAGAACCAATACATCTCCGGCTACGACCTCGGTCAACGTATGCGGGGCAAAGTAAATCAACTCCGCCCACGTCGCGTTGACCACACCGACTACGATCCCGCCGGCCAAACCGAAGGCGAGGCGGCCCCATAGAAAGCCGCAAACGATGGGCAGCAGCGACACGAGATCCATAAAGACGTGGATCGTTCTCAAGTAATTGTCCGGCGGGGTTCCCCCGATCCTCGCCGCCTCCATCAACCCCGCGAACAGGCCCGGGAGGGCCCAGGAGCGTATTCCGGTCACGTACTCCCAAGGGACAAAGCCATATCCGGTAGTCAGCCGGCGAGCCTGCTCCAAGGTCTGATAAATCTCATCCGGATGATCTATATTCGGAAAAACAAAGGTCACAACCAGGCGCAAGATTAGGCCAAATACCAGAAGGGCAAACAGCGCGATCAACATTGACCGTTGTTCTGATCCTCGGGAATTTTTCATCGGCCAGGTTTCCAGCGAGAAAGCCGACGGCGCCGATCACATCGTCGTGACAAGAGAGCGTTGCACCTGTTTACCAATGCGGCGCCCCCCTATCCTCAGTGCCGTCGATCGAGCGCAGGGAGGGCGACATGGATGCCATCGAAAACGGATTGGAGGGATTGCTGCCATGCTCGCAATGGACGCGGCGCGGCTTCGTCATGACCTCGCTTATCACCGGCTTTGCGCTCTCGGTTCAGCCGGTGTCAGCCCAGACGATCCATACCGACGCCACCGGACTGGAGGCCGGCGAGGTCAAGGTTCCGGTCGCTGACGGATCGATCCCGGCCTATCGCGCGATGCCCGACAAGGGCGGTCCCTTTCCGACCGTCCTCGTCATTCACGAGGCTTTTGGCGTGCACGAGCACATCCAGGATTTGTGCCGGCGCCTTGCCAAGCTCGGCTACTACGCGATCGCGCCCGAGCTTTTTGCGCGCGAAGGAAACCCGGCGGAGATCAAGGATCCCAAGGAACTGGTCGCCAAGATTCTTGCCAAGGTTCCGGAAGATCAGGCGCTGTCGGATCTCGACGCCGCCCTGGTCTACGCCAAGGAGACGGGGAAAGCGGATCTCTCCAAGCTCGCCGCCACCGGCTTCTGCTGGGGCGGACGAATCACTTGGCTCTACGCCGCGCATCAGCCGGAGCTGAAGGCCGCGGTCGCGTGGTATGGCGTCGATCGCCCGCGTAGCGAGCTGACACCCAATAACCCCGTCGACGTGATCCCCGATCTGAAGTGCCCGGTGCTCGCCCTCTACGGCGGCCTCGACAAGAGCATCCCGCGCGAACTGATCGATAAACGCCAAGCGGCATGCAAGGCCGCCGGCAAAACCTGCGACATGATGATCTATCCGGACGCGCCGCACGGCTTCAACGCCGATTACCGGCCGAGCTACCGCCCCGACGCGGCCAAGGACGGCTGGGCCAGAATGCTGGCCTGGTTCAAGGACCACGGCGTCGGCTGAGCGCCACCGCCCACCTAGACCCGCGCGAGCACGGTTTCCTTGAACCGGCGCATCTCGGCGAGCGAGGCGTCAGGGTCGGGACGCTCGAAATCGATGTCGACGGCAGTAACGCCGAGATCGCGCAACGCCCTCAGATCGTCGGCGATGTCTGCCGTGCTGCCGGAAAACAACCTGCGCCCGCCATCGGAGGCTTTATCGGGCACCGCCTCGCCGTAGCGCTTGATCCGATAGGTCAGCGCGACGCTCGCGGGTTCGCGGCCGGCCTCGCCGGCAAAGCGGCGCAGCCGGGCGATGCCAGCCTGATAGCGCGGCAGGGTATCGAGCAGGTGCTTGTTGTTGCTGCCGATCGGGTACCACGCATCGCCGAGACGGGCGGCGCGGCGCAGGGCTGGCCCGCTCTCGCCGCCGACCCAGATCGGCGGGTGCGGTTTTTGTACTGGCTTCGGCTCGAACCATACCTCGTCAAATTTGACCCAATCGCCTTGCAGGCGCGGCGCCTCCTCGGTCCATAAGTTTCTGAAGGCGCGGATGTATTCGTCGGTGACCGCTCCCCGCTTGGCGAACGGCGTGGTCGCGACCGCATCGAATTCCGCCTCGAGCCAACCGGCGCCGATGCCGACGGTCAGCCTGCCGCCCGACAAGATATCGACAGTCGCCAGCATCTTCGCGGCCAGCACGGCCGGCCGGTACGGCACCACCATGACCGCCAGCACCAGCCGGATATGCGAGGTCTTGGCCGCGATATAGGCGGCCGCGGTCAGCTGGTCGTGGCGGTTCTGCGGCCCTTCGGTGAAGAACTCGCCGCTCTCCGAATACGGGTAGCCCGGCACTTTGAGGTTCGGCAGCAGAATGTGGTCGGTCAGGGTCAGGTAGTCGTAACCCATCGCCTCGCCTTCCCGGGCGATCCGGGTCACGATCTCGGGCTCCGACATCGGACCGCTGATCGGCAGGTTGAAGCCAATCTGCATGCTCTTCCTCCACGAAAAGGTGCCCGCAGAATAAGGCGCGGCCGGCCGAAAGCCAGCCTCGTGCCGCCGGCCTCCGGCGCTGGCGACGCGCAGCGCGAACCACCCCCTTGCCTGCGCAGCCGCACCGGCGATAGCCTCGGCATGCCGGAGGAGACCACGATGAGCGGAACTGCGGCTGCCGGCTGTTGGCGAACTGCGCCCGATCCCATAGCTTCGGCGGGTGCGAATCGCATATCACTATCGCGGTCTCCCGCCTTGCTGGATCTTGCCATGACGAAGCTGCTCGATGACGCGATCAACAGAATTCGTGACCTGCCGGACGCCGATCAGGACGAGGCAGCCGAGATTCTGCTGGCCCTTGCCTCAAAGCGGGCGCAGCCCGTGCACCTCGACGACGAGACCCGAGCGGCGGTCCGCGAGGGCCGGACGCAAGCGGAGCGCGGCCAATTCGTGCCCGAGGAGGATATGGCGGGGTTCTTCAGGCCCGGCAATGAATGAGAATTCGCTACGCGCTTCGCGCCCGTGCCGACCTCGAAGAGGTTTACGAGTATCTTGAAAGGCGATCGCCCGAGGCCGCTCGATCGTTGAAGTCTCAAATCGAGCGCCAGATCGGATGGCTCGGCCGGTTTCCCTATATGGCGCCGGCGACCGACGAGCCGAACGTCCGAGAACTGACGCTGTCACGGCACCCTTACAAGATCTACTACGAGATCAGAGGTGATGAGGTTTGGATTCTCCACATTCGGCACGCACGGCGGAGACCGGCAAAGCGACGGTAAGCCGCAGCCGAGCGTCCGGCACAGCTCCCGGTATCCCTAACCCTGCGGCTCGATCACGCCAAGCTCAAGTAAGCGGTCGGGTCCAAACGACTGGATAAGATAATCAAAGCCCTCGTCGGTAAGGACAAAAACTTCACCTTCCGCCGATCGGATATTCGGCAACAGCGTCGCAAGCCCGGACTTCAAAATAAGCCGCCCTGCGGCGCCGAAATCGCCCGCGATGGTTTCCGCATTCCGGGCGCCGGGCCATGGCGTCCGGCTGCGGTGTGTGGGCGATTGTGCCGATCTCGGGGGCGCGATAGCTTCTCAGGTTGCGGCGAAGGGAATGTCCTATGCAGCTGGGATTTGTCGGCACCGGCACGATGGGGGCGCCGATCGCCGGGTGCCTGATCGACGCCGGCCATCGGTTGACCGTCTACGATATCCGCTCCGAAGCGACCGGCGCGCTGGCCGCGCGCGGGGCGGCGGTCGCCGCCAATCCCCGCGCGGTGGCCGAGGCAAGCGAAGCCGTATTCACCTCGCTGCCCGGCCCGGACCAAATGGAGCCCACGGTGCTCGATCCGGCGACCGGCATCCTGGCCGGGTTGCGCGCCGGCTGCGGCTACATCGATCTGACCACCAACGCGCCTGCGGTCGCGCGCCGGGTCGGTCAAGCGTGCCGTGTCAACGGGGTCGCCATGCTCGACGCGCCGGTCAGCGGGAGGCCACCCGGGATGACGGTCATGGTCGGCGGCGACGAGGCGGTCTTCGTGCGATACCGGCCGCTGTTCGAAGCCATCGCCCGCAACATCTTCTATGTCGGCGATGCCGGCGCCGGCTGTATCGCCAAGCTCGTCACCCAGTATCTCGGCTACACCAACTTTATCGCGGCGCTCGAGGGGCTGCTGATCGGCGCCAAGGCCGGGGTCGATCCCGGCGTGCTGGCGCAGATCGTGCCGTTCAGCGCCGGGGCCAGCCGCACCTTCGACAACATCCCGCGCTCGGTTTTGAGCGGCGCATTCACCGCCGGCGGCACCCTCGACATCGTCGCCAAGGACCTGCACCTCGCCTGCGATCTGGCGCGCGAGGTCGGGGCGCCGGGGTCGCTCGGCCTGCTCGCGCATGATGTCTTCCACCGCGCCCAGGCGCAGGGCTGGGGCCAGGACGGCTTTCCGGTCGCCGCCCGCATCCTCGAAGCAATGGCCGGCCGCGAGCTGCGCTCGCAGACCGGACAGAATGCGGTAAGCTACCAGGCGGAAGATCCGAGACGAGGAGGACGCTGATGTCTGTCGCGCGGGAATCGGGATACCGGCCGGGTCTCGTCGATTTGGCCACCGGCCAAATCAGCCGCGAGATCTTCGTCAACGAGGAGATCTACCGGGAGGAGCAGGAGCGCCTGTTTGCCCGCGCCTGGCTGTTTGTCGGCCATGAAACGCAGATCCCGAACCCCGGCGATTTCTTTGTCTCGGGCATGGGCGAGGAATCGGTGATCCTGTGCCGCGACCGGGCCGGTGAGATCCATGTATTCCTGAATTCGTGCCGGCACCGCGGCATGAAGGTGTGCCGCTACGACGAGGGCAACACCCCGGTCTTCACCTGCCCCTATCACGGCTGGAGCTACGGCACCGACGGCAAGCTCGTCGGCGTCCCCTACTTTCGCGAGGCCTATCATTCAACGCTTGACCGCTCGCAATGGGGCCTGGTCGAGGTAGCCCAGCTGTGCAATTACAAGGGCGCGATCTGGGCCAATTGGGACCCGGCCGCACCGTCTTTCACCGAGTATCTCGGCGATTTCGCCCGCTACCTCGACCTGATCCTGGACGGCCGCGACGGGCGCGAGGGCCAGGCCGAGGTGCTCGGCGGCGTCCAGAAATGGCTGATCCCGTGCAACTGGAAATTTCCGGCGGAAAACTTCAGCGGCGACAGCTACCACAACATCAGCCACCGCTCGGTCGACCTCGCCGGAATCGGACCCTCGGGCGCCGGCCGCCGCGACATGTCCGAACTGCTGCTCGGCCGCAAACTTCATGTCGCGATCCCGGACCGTGGCCATCAGACCATCGTCTACGCATTGCCAAAGGATTTGCCGCCGCCGGCCACCTATCAGCATTCGCCGGTCGTCTCCGAATATTTCCGCCATTGCGAGGAAGAGCGGCGCCGCACGCGCGGCGAAGAAGCCCGCCTGCTCGGCGCGCCCGGCGAGATCTTTCCGAATATCGCGCTATTGCCGCGCCAGCCGCGCACGATCGCGGTGTGGCATCCGCGCGGCGCGCACCAGACCGAGGTGTGGCGCTGGTTCCTGGTCGATCGCGAAGCGCCGCAGGAGGTCAAGGATTTCCTGCGCGACTACTACATCCGCTATTCCGGCCCGGCCGGGATGACCGAACAGGACGACATGGAGAACTGGAACTACGCTCATCAGGCGAGCCGCGGCACGATCGCCCGCCGCCACCCCTATTCCTACGAGATGGGCCTCGGCACCGCGGTCGAGAACTTCGAATGGGACGGGCTGCGCCTCCCGGGCAAGGTCATCGACATCACCAAGGCGCAATCGAGCGAAGAGCCGATGCGCAACCTCTACGCCCGCTGGGCCCAATTCATGGAAGCCGACAGCTGGGACGAGCTGGCCACCTGGCGCCGACCCTCCGCCGGCATCGCCCAAGCCGCCGAGTGACAATCGGGGCCGATCGCATCCGCATCGGTCTGTCGAGCGATTATTGACTATTCGATCAGATGCAAGCAAATGTTCTCGGGTCGTGTGAGTATCAGCTATCGAGTTTGGCTTTCGACTCTGCCATTGATTAATCGCCACGACATATGTGCTGCACGCTCGTCAGGATGACTCAGGTTAGGGGCCGATAATAAACGTCTGCGTCTTTCCGATTCCAAATCCTCGGCTATGCACCGATATATTACTTCGATCGCTGCACGGTAATCCTGTCTAACAGCCCGCTTCATGGCGCAGCTAGCAATATATCTTCGCCAAAGCGATTCGATCGTTTTTGGCATCTTCGTCTCCAAAGTCCGACAGCGTAGACGAGCCAATCGAAGAGCACTCGCCCTCGGGAGAACGATCATTCTTTGGGTCAGGTTAATTTTCGGTTTCCACTCCTGCGACCTCCCCATTTGTGGGTGCAGATACGGTAAGCCCCATTGGTGCGCGTCGCTCTTACGCTCGCGTCGATGCCGAAACGTGCCGGCGTCACCTCCCGTTAGAAACGAAGGATTACCTTGGTATTGGCGGTGTCGGCGGTAGTGCCCGCACCGGCAAAGGAGGTGCTGGTTGCCGGTCGCAGACGAGATTCCAATACGCCCAGGAGCGCGCATCAAATATGCCCGGGGGCGCATGTTTAAGGACTTCACGATATTCGTCCTTCCCGACGATCCCGCGCAGCGCCTTCAAGTCCTCGATGGCGCCGAAGACCATGACATGCGCGAGGAATTGCACCGGGTCGGCGAGCGCCCGCTCCGGCTCCTCGAACCACATGACGCGGCGGGCGATGCCCAGGAGTTCGGGCGTAACGGGCAGGGATTTCAAGGTGCTCGCCCATTGTCGCGGCGAACATGCGACGTCAGCACCGGTCCGCAGCGCTCCACCCGGCAAGTCAGCGTATGGCTGACCACTTGAACTTGTTCAGCTTCGGCCAGGTACGGGATCTCGCGCGCCAAGGTCGCCGGATCGAACGGCGTATGCGAGAAGAAGGCAAAATCGACCGACTGCCGATGTCCCAGCCGCAGTGCCAAGGCCGTTCCGCCATAGAGCGTGAAATGATCCGGGGTGGCGTCAAGCTCTCGCCACAGCGTTCGCTGCGGCCGGGGCAGAATGTCGAGGCGTGGCTGGAAAGTCGCCATGGAGCATTATCCATCAGTACTCCGTGAAATGCTAGCCGCCTGATTTTCGAGGACGATCCGCCCTTTTTCACCGTGAGCTCTCAGTACGCTAACCGGCGCCGTCCGCGGCTCCGATGGCAGGTTGCGCGGCTGGCCCCGCCAGGATCGCTTTGTTGGATTCGCGCAGTCCGAGGATCACCAGAAAGGAAACGGCCGCCGCCGCCATGACCAGCAAGGCCGGGGAAAGGTCGTTGCCGCTGCGCCGGACCACATAGACCGCGGCCATCGGCGTTGCTCCGCCGAGAACGGCAAGGCCGAGATTGTATCCGACCGACATGACCGTGCAGCGGATATGGCGTGGCATCAGTTCGACCATCGTCGCCGTGCTCGGCCCCCAATAGGCCGCGTTCAGCACGGCGAACCCGATCTGGCCGGCCAGGACAATCGCGGGATCGGTATGATGCAGCATCCAGAACAGCGGCAATGCCAGCGCGAACAACCCGCCGGTAGCGGCGAGCAATACCGGCCTGCGGCCGATGCGATCGGACAATATCCCCATCGGCACGATCGTCAGCAGCAATGCCAACACCGCGATCGTGTTGATGTCGAGCGCCTTGGACGCGGCGATAAAGTCTATCTGCCGCAGATAGGTGGTTACATAGACAAAGGACATGTAATAGGCGACCGCCCCCGCCGCGTTAAGCCCGACGACCCGCAGGATCGTGCGCCATTGGCTGCGGAACGCCTCGCGCACCGGTGAGGCGGCCGGCGGCATCCCGCCCGGCGCCTCCCGGTCATCGGCGAGTTGCCGGCGGATGGCGAGCCCGATCCCGCCCACAACCAGGCCGAGCAGAAAGGCGACGCGCCAACCCCAACTATTCACCGCCGAATGGTCGAGGACCGTGGTCACAACCGCCCCCACCACCGACCCGAGCAATACGCCGCCGGTGGCGCCCAACGGCACAAAGCTTCCCAGAAACCCGCGCCGGCCGGGCGCTGACTTCTCGACAAGAAAGATCGCGGATGTCGTGTACTCGCCGCCGACCGACAGCCCTTGCACCAGGCGCAGCAGCACCAGGAGCACCGGCGCCCACCGCCCAATTTCCTGATAGGTCGGCAATAATCCGATCAGGAAGGTCGGAACCGCCATGACCATGACGGAAGTCGACAATGCCAGCTTGCGTCCGAGCCTGTCGCCGATATGTCCAAAGATCAGGCTGCCGAGCGGCCGCATCATGAAGCCCGCGGCAAAAACCCCAAAAGCCGCAATCAGTGACGAGGTGGCATCCTGAGCCGGGAAGAAATGCCGGCCGATCACCGTGGCGAAATACCCGTAAACGCTGAAATCGTACCATTCCATGACATTGCCGGCGATCCCGGCGATGATCGCCCGCCGCTGCGGCGACGACGCATCCAGCAACTCCGCCCCGGCCATCATGGTCATTACGCCCCCCACAAGTTGCCGCCGAGTTTACCGATCCCGGGAAGCACGCCGAGTTTCATAACGCAGGGAGAGCTTCGACCATCGACCTTTGTCGCCGCAACCGCCTCAAAAAAGGCGGCTTGGTCGGATAGGAACCTTCACTGGCGGTTGCGGGTGCGTTCTCCGGCAATTTTACCCCGGCGCGGAGCGATGCTGCGGCGGTTTTGGCAATTCGCGAATAATTCCCGGTTCGGCGGAATTGGTTCCCGTTTATCGGTGCTGAAATTCCCGATTAGTCGACCATGCGATTTCCTACATACTATTGATATAACATAATAATTTACTGTCGCGACGTGGCTTGCGGCGAAAAATTCGCGGTTATTTTCCCGTTTCACGGGAATTTGGTCTTGGGATGAAAGGTCGAACGGGCAACGTGCCACGACGGAGGCGCGAGCCCAACCGCCATGTGCTATGCTGGCGGCGAGGACGACCGAGGAGTACCGCGATGTCCGATCACCACGCCCATCCGCACGACCAGTCGCAGGGCTCGGAACTCTCCGAAATGGATGTGCGGGTGCGTGCGCTCGAAACCATCCTGACCGAAAAGGGCTATGTCGATCCGGCGGCATTGGACAAGATCGTCGAGACCTACGAGACCCGGGTCGGGCCGCATATCGGTGGGCGGCTCGTCGCCCGCGCCTGGGTCGATCCGGAATTCAAGCGGCGGCTCCTCGCCGATGCGACCGAGGCGGCGAATTCGCTGGGAAATCCGGACCCGGTCGCCAGCCACCTGATCGCGGTCGAGAACACGCCGCAGGTCCATAACCTCGTCGTCTGCACCTTGTGCTCCTGTTATCCGTGGTCGGTGCTGGGGCTGCCCCCGGTATGGTACAAATCGGCGCCCTACCGCTCGCGCGCGGTCATCGATCCGAAGGGCGTCCTCGCCGATTTCGGCGTGACCTTGCCGCCCGACACCGAGATCCGGATCTGGGATTCGACGGCCGAGACGCGGTTTCTGGTATTGCCGATGCGGCCGGAAGGCACCGAAGGCTGGAGCGAGGAACGGCTCGCCGCCCTGGTCACCCGCGACAGCATGGTCGGCACCGGCCTGCCGATATCGCCGGCGAAAGCTGCATGATGACCAACTCGATCCATGACATGGGCGGCATGCACGGGTTCGGCCGGGTCGAGGCTGAGCCCGACGAGCCGCCGTTTCACGAGAAGTGGGAGGGGCGCGTGCTCGCGATGCAGCGCGCGATGGGCTTTATCGGGTTGTGGACGATCGACGGCGGGCGCGCCTCCCTCGAAATGTTGCCGCCGCTCGAATATCTCCGATCGTCCTACTACCGCCGCTGGTTTCTGGGCCTGGAGGGCCGGCTCGTCGGACACGGCCTCGTCGGTGAGGACGAGATCGCCACCGGCCGTTCCCTGCGGCCCGGGATCAGGCTGAACCGCAGACTTAGCCCATCCGACGCCGAACACCCTGTGGCGATGAATTTCGCGCGGCCGGCGCCCAAACCGGCTCGGTTCAAGGAGGGCGATCGGGTGCGCGCCAAGAACATCAACCCGATAACCCATACGCGCTTGCCGCGCTATGCCCGTGGTAAAACCGGCTCGGTCGAGGCCGTCCGCGGCTGCCATGTCTTTCCCGACAGCGCCGCGCTGGGCGCCGGCGACAACCCGCAATGGCTGTACACGGTGGTTTTCACCACGCGTGAACTGTGGGGCGAGGATGCCGATCCGCTAATCAAGGTGTCGATCGAGGCGTTCGAGCCGTATCTCTCGCCGGCATGAGCGCGATCGACCGTATCACGCGAGCGGTTCCCGGCATCCCGCGCGATCGCGGCGGCCCGGTGTTTCGCGAGCCATGGGAGGCCCAGGCCTTCGCCATGGCCTTGGCTTTGCACGAACGCGGGCTCTTTACCTGGCCCGAATGGGCCGCAACCCTCGCCGACGAGATCGAGCATGCCCAGGCCGAGGGCGATCCCGATGCCGGCGACACCTATTACCGGCACTGGCTCAGAGCACTCGAGTCGCCTTGCCGCCGAAAAGGCCGCCGCCGACCCCCCTTCCCTCGCCCGCTACCGCGCCGCCTGGCGGCACGCCGCCCTGCGTACCCCGCACGGCGCCCCAATCGCGCTGACCCCGGAGGATTTCACCGCCGACTAGCAGCTCCGGCGAACGGGTCTATAGTCGTGCTCCGCTTCCGGCCACAAAAAAACCGGGAGATGGCTTCCTCCCGGTTTTTTTGAGGCAGAACCGCCGATTGTGCGGCCTAATGGCTCTCCAATTGGAAGATTTCGTCCTTGATGCGGAGTTTCTGACGTTTCAACTCGGAAATCGTATCGTCGTTAGGAAGCGGTCGGCTGTTCTCTTCATCGATGGCGCGTTCGAGTGCCGCGTGTTTTTCTCTCAGCGTTCCGATGCGATCCTGCAGCGACATGCACAATCCTCCTCGTAGACGATGGCCGCTTCCAAAGGTAACGCCGGGCGTATGGTCCGGCCAGGGGCCTCCGCCCCTTGAATGACGAAAATATGTCAGGACCGCAAATTTCAAAGAGGTCCCGGTGGGAGAAATAACTGGAATTCCGCGTCTGATCGTAGGGATCTGCGGCGCGTCCGGGGTGATCTACGGTGCGCGGCTGCTGGAGATATTGCAGCCGTTGCCGGTCGAAACCCACCTCGTCATCACCCGAGCCGCGGAGGTGACCCTCGCGCTCGAGACCGAGCTGAAGCCGGCCGTGGTACGTGCCCGTGCCGATGTCGTCCATGCGATCGGCGACATGGCCGCACCGATATCGTCGGGCTCGTTTCGGACGATCGGCATGATCGTGGCCCCTTGCTCGATCCGCAGCATGGCCGAGATCGCCACCGGCGCGACGACGACGTTGCTGACACGGGCGGCGGATGTAGTGCTGAAGGAGCGGCGGCGCCTTGTTCTCGTCGTGCGCGAGACCCCGCTGCACACCGGCCATCTGCGTACTATGACCGCTCTGTCGGAGATGGGAGCGGTGATCGCTCCTCCGGTGCCCGCCTTTTACGCCAAACCTGCGACGATCGCGGAGATGGTCGACCAGACTTTGGGGCGTGTGCTCGATCTGTTCGGCCTGGACACCGGGACGGTCCGCCGCTGGGGCGAGCCCTAGCCGGGGCGGGCTATCAGCGGCGCGCAAATCCTTGCAGTGCTTGGCGAATGACGCCCGCAGCGCCGCAGGTTTGAACGGACCCGAGATAAAGAGCGAAATTGCCGTTCGCGGCGCCCAGGCGTTCGGCCGCGTCGACGCTGGCGATCAGCGGCCCGGCGCAGCCGGCGAGACGGGCGAGCGCGATCTTTTCGGCTCCGAGCTCGACCTCCTTGATCGCCGCCCGCAGCCGCTGAATATCCGCATCGCGATCCATTGCCAGCCGCCGTCGGAGCCCCCGAAGCGGCTCGATCAGTTCGATGCGGAGCATTCCAACCGCCTTATCGGCCGCGGCCAACTTTTCCCCATTGAGGCGCCCCCGTCCAGACAGGCCGTGCCACAACGCGAACACGATCAGATTGACGTCGAGCCCGGCGCGATCCTGCAGTTCGATCAGCGCACCGGAGACATCGGGAAGGTCATAGAAATCGAGTGCAAAGTCCCAAAGTGCCGACGCCGGCTCGGTAAGCTGTATGTCGGCGACCGTAGTCATCATAGATGATATGATACTGGTCAAATTTCGTGCCATCGGCCATGAACCTCGACACCGCATCATTACGGGCGAGGCTCGCCGCGTTGAAAAGCGAGCACCGCGATCTCGACGATGTCATCGCCCGCCTGTCCGAGCATGCCCCGTTCGACCAGCTCCGGCTGCAGCGGCTCAAAAAACGCAAACTCTCGCTGAAGGACCAAATCTCGAAAATCGAGAGCGAGTTGCTGCCCGATATCATCGCCTAGCAGGGCTGCCGCTGAGTGTTGTACGTCGTTGGCCGGCTTCTATAATGCCGGCCGTCGCGTTTCGATCGGGGCAGGAGCCGAATGAGCAATGCCGGTCCGGCAGTCGGGATCATCATGGGCAGCCAATCCGATTGGCAGACCATGCACCATGCCGCCGGGACGCTCGATAAGCTCGGGGTCGCCTATGAGACCCGGATCGTCTCGGCGCACCGCACGCCGGACCGGCTGTTCGATTACGCCCGCACGGCGCGCTCGCGCGGCCTGCGGGTAATCATCGCGGGGGCCGGCGGGGCCGCGCATCTTCCGGGCATGGCCGCCGCCCTGACGCCGCTGCCGGTGCTTGGCGTACCGATCGAGAGCCGAGTGCTGAAGGGCATGGACAGCCTGTTGTCGATCGTGCAGATGCCGGCCGGGATCCCGGTCGCTACATTTGCGATCGGCGAGGCCGGCGCGGTCAATGCGGCTCTTTGTGCCGGCGCGATCATAGGGCTATCCGACCCGGTCGTGGCGGAGGCTGTGGATGAGTGGCGGCAAGCCCAAACGCAGCGCGTGGCCGACCGTCCGGATCAGGGGTGATGGCGGCGCCAGTTCTGCCCCCGGGGCAACCATCGGAATCTTGGGCGGCGGTCAGCTCGGGCGGATGACCGCGCAGGCGGCCTCTCGGCTCGGTTACCGCTGCCATGTATTTGCCACCGAGGCGGACAGCCCGGCTGGACAGGTATGCGGCGCGGCGACGGTCGCCGACTTCACGGATCTGGCGGCCCTCGACCGTTTCGCCGCGGCGGTCGATGTGGTTACTTTCGAATTTGAAAACATTCCGGCCACGGCGGTGCGATTTGTCGCCGCCTCAAAACTCGTGCTGCCACGAGCCGAAATCCTGGAGATCACGCAGGACCGGCTGCGGGAGAAGGATTTCCTGCACTCGATTGACGTCGCAACCGCTGCCTATCGAGAGGTGTCGGATGCGGCGGCGCTGGTTCGGGCGATGCGCGATTTCGGCTACCCCGCCGTGCTGAAAAGCGTGCGGATGGGCTATGACGGCAAGGGCCAGGTGACGCTAACCCCGGAGACCAAGCCCGAAGAGGCGTGGCGGCATATGGGGGCCGAGATCGGCATTCTTGAAAGCTTCGTGGATTTCGCCTGCGAGATCTCGGTGATCGTCGCGCGCGGCGCGCAACGGCGCTTGGGCGACCTACCCGCCGGCGGAAAATCAGCATACGGCTCATATCCTCGACACCACCATCGCCCCGGCGCGGATCGAGGCCGAGATCGCGATGCGGGCCGAGGCGATCGCGCGCCATATTGCCGAAAAGCTCGATCTCGTCGGAGTGCTGGCGGTCGAGATGTTCGTGACCCAAGCAGGCGATATCCTGGTCAACGAACTGGCGCCGCGCCCGCACAATTCGGGCCATTGGACGATCGACGCGTGCGTTACCAGCCAGTTCGAGCAGTTGGTGCGCGCGATTGTGTGGACTTCCGCTCGGGTCGGTTGCCCACCATTCCGATGCGGTTATGAAGAACCTGATCGGCAGGGACGTCGAGAAATGGCGCGACGCGCTCGGCGATCCGCTCGCCAAGCTCCACCTCTACGGCAAGACCGACATCCAGCCCGGCCGCAAGATGGGCCATGTGACCCGGCTCATTCCCCACCGCTGACGGCGGGGTCAGCGCAACGGGTGCAGCAGGCGAAAAGGGTTAGGCAGGCGACCGACCACCGCTTCGAGATCGCGGCGCGCGCGGCCTACGCGAACGGCATCGGCGAGGCGGCGGTCGAGAAAGGCGCGCGTATCGGCGAAACCCTCGGAACGGTCGTCAAGCCAATAGAGCACCGCCGCGCCGTAGATCGCCGCCAAGGTCAGGCGTTTTGTGTAGAAGCTGAAGTCGGTCGGCGGTATCGCCGGCGGCATACCAGACCCCGTCCACCGTCTCGTATACCAGCCGGAGAGCGAGCGGCGCATGCTGCGGCAGGGCCAGAACCCTCAAGCGCACGCCGAACCGCCTCGCGCCACGGCTCGACGATTTCGAGACGAACGCCGATCGCCGACGCAATCCGTGTCAGGTACCGACAGCGGCTCGAGCGGCAGGGTTTCCAACCGGTCGAGCATCCGCCGGTCGGCCCAGCGGCTGAAGCCGGCGACGAGATCGGCGCGGCCCGCGCGGAAATAAGGCCAGGGCCTCGCCAACAGCGATGCCGAGCCGCCGCGCAGCGACGCGCAGGGCCGCTCGCGACCACCCATCAAATGGCACTTCGGGCAACATCGCCTCGAGCAATGCCTCGCGCTGGCTCTCGGCGAGTGGGCTTCTCATCCGGTCGCGTCTCGGCCAGAAAAGCCGCGAGGTCTATCGGGTGGCGCTGCAGCTCTTCGAGAAAAACCAGAGACGATGGTCGGTCGATACGCTGAGGATACAGAATTCCGTCGAGGTGATCGCATTCGTGCTGAACGACGCGGGCATGAAACCCTTCCGCCTCGCGCTCGATGATTTCGCCGTCGAGGCCGGTCGCCGCGGTAGCGGATCCGCAGATGGCGAGGGACGACGCCGCGCAGACCCGGGACCGACAGGCAGCCCTCCCAGCCGAACGCCCGCTCGCGCCCCAACAATTCGACCGCCGGGTTGATCAGGACCGTCAAATCCTGCGCGACGTCGCCCGGCATCCCGCTGAGGCGCTCGCCGGAGACGAAGAAGACGACGATCCGCCAGGGCTGGTGGACCTGCGGCGCGGCGAAGCCGGTGCCGCCGGCGTCCTCCATCGTCTCGATCATGTCGGCGACGAGCTGGCGCACCCACGGCGCGTTCGGATCATCGACCGCCGCGGCGGGTGCGCGCAGCACAGGGTTGCCCATGCGGGCGATCTTGAGCAAAGCCATAGGCTTTATATGTGCTCCGATGCCGGTCATGGCAAAGCCGCAGTCCAAGCCGACCGCCGTCGTCGACCTTCACAGCGCGGGGCCGGAGGTGCTAGATAAGTGCAGCAAGTGCCGCGGCGAGGCTGCGGCTACAGCCTCTGATATGGAGAAGAGCCCCCGTGCAAGTCCTCGTTCGCGACAACAACGTCGACCAGGCCCTCAGGGCCCTGAAGAAAAAAATGCAGCGCGAGGGCGTGTTCCGGGAAATGAAATTGCGGCGCAGCTACGAAAAGCCCTCAGAGCGGCGCGCACGAGAAAAGGCCGAGGCGGTCCGCCGCTACCGCAAGCTGCTGCGCAAGCGCATGGAGCGCGAGGGCATAAGCTTAAGCCACGCCTTGTCAAGCGCCGGACACCGAAGCCGTTCACTCCGTCGCCTTGACGATCTCCTCGCACATCTTCTTGGCGTCACCGAACAGCATCATCGTGTTATTGCGGTAGAACAGTTCGTTCTCGACCCCGGCATAGCCCGAAGCCATCGAACGCTTGACGAAGAGCACGGTCTTAGCACGCTCAACATCAAGAATTGGCATGCCGTAGATCGGCGACGAAGGATCTGTCTTGGCCGCAGGATTGGTCACGTCATTGGCGCCGATGACGAAGGCTACGTCGGTCGATGGGAAGTCGCGGTTGATTTCGTCGAGTTCGAAGACTTCGTCGTAAGGGACATTTGCCTCGGCCAGCAGCACGTTCATGTGGCCGGGCATTCGCCCGGCCACCGGATGGATCGCATAGCGGACCTTGACCCCCTCCTTTTTCAACTGATCGGCCATCTCGCGCAGCGCGTGCTGGGCCTGGGCCACCGCCATGCCGTAGCCGGGGACGACAATGACCGAACCAGCATTCTTCAAAATGAAGGCGGCGTCCTCGGCGCTGCCTGATTTGACCGAGCGGTCCGCGGCTCCGGCACCCGCGGCAATGACACCGCCCTCGGTGCCGAATCCGCCGAGGATCACGTTGACGATCGACCGATTCATCCCCTTGCACATGATGTAACTGAGGATGGCGCCTGACGAGCCGACGAGCGCACCGGTGATGATCAACAGGCTGTTCGACAAGGTAAAGCCGATGCCGCACGCCGCCCACCCGGAATAGGAATTCAGCATCGAGATGACCACCGGCATATCGGCCCCGCCGATCGGCAGGATCAGCAGGAACCCCAGCGCCAGCGACAGCAGCAGTATCAGCGAGAACGTAGCGGCCGTGCCGGACGCGACAAAGATCGCGATCAGCACGATCAGCAGAACCCCAGTCCTGCATTCAGCAGATGCTGACCGGCGAAGGACAGCGGCCGCCCGCTTACCAGCCCCTGCAATTTGGCAAAAGCGACGATCGAGCCGGTAAAGGTAATGGCCCCGATCGCCATGCCGATCGACATCTCGACAAGGCTGGAGCGCTCGATGGCACCCGGTATTCCGATCCCGAACTCGGCCGGAGCGCTGAACGCGGCCACGGCGACGCAGACCGCGGCGAGACCGACCAGGCTGTGGAACGCCGCCACGAGCTGCGGCAGTGCCGTCATGTGGATGCGCAGCGCGATGTAGGTGCCGATCGCGCCACCAATCAGGATGCCGATGACGATAAGCCAAAAGCTGACGACGTGCGGGGTCAGGAGGGTCGTGACGATCGCGACCACCATGCCGGCAATGCCGTAAAAATTGCCTGCTCGTGCGGTCTGCGGTGAGGACAGACCGCGTAGCGCCAAGATAAAACAGATCGAGGCGATCAGATAGAAGAAAGCGGATAGGTTCTCGCTCACTGCTGCCCTGCTATTTTTTCTTTTGAAACATTCGGAGCATGCGCTGAGTGACGATAAATCCGCCGAATATATTGACCGCGGCCAAGGTAACCGCGACAAATCCCGCGAATTTCGCGAAGCTCAGGTGATACGGACCGGCAGCGATCAACGCACCCACGATGATCACGCTCGAAATTGCGTTGGTTACGCTCATCAGCGGTGAGTGCAGCGCCGGGGTGACCCGCCACACCACATGGTAGCCGACGAAGACGGCCAGCACAAAGATCGTCAGCTCGAAGACGAAAGGCGTTCCGCCCGCCGCCGGCGGCGCCTGCACCGCCCACTGGCGGGCCAGAGCTTCGAGGTTCTGCGCAAGCGTGCCGGCATCGCCGGCAAGCACTCTAGCGCGCTCGGCCAGAGAGGCAGGGTCCGCCATCGCTTTCTCCGTCAGTTTTCCGGAACCGCAACTGGACTCGCGACCGTTGCGGGCGCCGAGGCAAAGGCTGGGTTTACCACTGCGCCATCCCGCGTCAGCAAGGTCGCCTTTACGATCTCGTCACCGAGATCGATAGCCAGGCGGCCGTCTTTGTCGATCAAAAGGGTCAGAAACGACAACAGATTTCGAGCATAGAGTTGGCTTGCATCCGATGCGATCCGAGAGGGCATGTTGAGATACCCGATGATCTTGACGCCGTTTTGGGTGGTCACAATCTCGCCCGGCCGGCTTCCTTCGACGTTGCCGCCCGCCTCCACCGCCAGATCGACGACGACCGATCCGGGAGCCAATTCGGCGATCATCGCCTCGGTCAGCAGCACCGGCGCGCGGCGGCCGGGGATGAGGGCGGTGCAAATGACCACATCGGTGCGTCTCAGGGCCTCGGTGATCTTTTCGCGCTGGCGACGCTGGTAATCTTCGCCCATCTCGCGAGCATAACCTTGGGCGGTCTCCGCCGATCGGGCGGCTTCGTCGTCGACCGAGATGAAACTCGCACCGAGGCTTTCGACCTGTTCCTTGGCGGCAGCGCGCACATCGGTCGCAGACACGATGGCGCCGAGACGCCGCGCGGTGGCAATCGCCTGGAGCCCGGCAACGCCCGCCCCCATCACCAACACACGCGCCGCCTTGATCGTGCCGGCGGCCGTCATCATCATCGGAAAGGCGCGGCCGAACTCGTCGGCAGCGTCGATAGCCGCCTTGTAGCCGGCCAAGTTGGCCTGCGACGACAGCACATCCATCGCCTGCGCCCGGGTGATCCGCGGTAACAGCTCCATTGCAAAGGCGATGATCCCGGCGGCAGCCAAGGCTTCGATTTCGGCGGGATTTTGCGTCGGCTGCAACAGGCCGATCAATACCGCACCGCGTTTCAGGTATTTAAGCTCGTCGATGCCGTCCTCGCCGGATGTCTGAGGACGCTGCACCTTGAGCACGATATCCGCGTCACCAAGCGTCGACGCCGGGTCCGCAGCGATCGTCGCGCCGGCTGCGGCAAAAGCTGCGTCGGTCAGCCCGGCTTCTTCGCCCGCACCCCGTTCGGCAACAACTTCAAGCCCCATTCCGACCATGCGCTTGACGGTGTCGGGCGATGCCGCAACGCGGTGCTCATGCGGCCGCCTTTCTTTAACGACGGCAACCTTCATCGAATCGGTATTCCTGAACCTGGAGACCAGCAGATCGCACAATGCCGCGAAGCCCGTTATTTGTGAAGGGCGAACCCCAGCGGGGTTTGCCGGTCTTGCTCTGCTTCGAGCGTCTCGGAGGCATCGCTTCGCAGCGTGAGCCGCGTATCCGGCTCAATTCGTCATGCTTTCGCCCTATTTCGCCGCCGTGCTAGGCTGCGACAGATAGCCCGGATCTAGTGCGGCTTTGGCGAGATCAGCACTGCGGTTGTTTCGGGTGGATCGGATGCTGAGCGCCCGCGCGTGTGCGGTGCTGCTCCGGGGGAATAACCGTTCGAGGAGGTCCGTTGTCGCCGAGAGAGAGGTTGGCGGAATTGTCGGCGCTTCGGATACCAGACGAAAGTGTGGCCGACCATCGGTTTGGCGATCAGCTGATAGCGCTGTTGCCACGGCTTCGTCGATTTGCGCGCGGGCTCACCGGCTCCGCGGTCGATGCCGATGATCTTGTTCAGGCGGCCTCCGAGCGGGCGCTGGCCCGCTGCCATCAATTTCAAGAGGGCACCCGGTTCGACAGTTGGATGTTTCGCATCGTGCAGACGATCTGGATCGACCAGATCCGCGCGCGGGAGGTGCGCAAGGAACAGAGCGATCTTGGCGAAGACCGGCTCGGATCGGACGAGCCGGTGCGCCGCATCGAGGCGCGCTTGGCGCTCGCCGAGGTGCGCCAGGCCGTAGATCGGTTGCCACCAGATCAGCGGACGGCGCTGATGTTGGTGACGGTTGATGGGCTTTCCTACAAGGAGGCCGCCGAGATCGTGCAGGTGCCGGTCGGGACGATCATGAGCCGCCTTGCCCGGGCACGGGTCGCGTTGCAGCTCGAACTCGATGCCGGTGGTGGATTGCGCAGGAGTAGGAAGGATGCAGAAGCGCAGTGACGACCGTCTCGTCGCCTATCTCGACGGCGAGCTCGAGCCAGTCGAGCGGCGGGAGGTCGAGGCTTGGCTCGACGGCGATCCCGCCGCGCGCGATCAGCTGGCCGCGCTCGCGCAGTCGGCGAGATTGGTACGCCGCGCTTTCGATGGGGTTCTGCACGAGCCTGTGCCGGACCGCCTGATCGCCGCCGCGCGCGGGGACACGCATGGTAAAAGGAATGGCTCTGAGATCCTGCCATTCGCACCGCCGCGAGCCGCCAGACGATTGGCCCGTTGGCGGCAGTGGCAGGTGGGTTTGCCGATCGCCGCTTCGCTCTTCGGAATCCTTGTCGGCGGCAGCGCCATATATTTCGGGATTGGCAGACTTGCTCCGGCGGAGACGGCCAGCGCCCTGACACGACCGGCACTGGAAGCGTCAATCGCCAACAATCTGTGGCTCGACAACGCAGCCGGTTATTTTAAGCTGTTCGTCAGCGCCGGTGACAATGCACCGGTCGATATTCCGGCGAACGGCGATGTCCGTGAGGCGTTGCAGAAGATCAGTCAGAGTTTGCCGCAACAAGTTCGCCTGCCCGACCTCAAGCCTTGGGGGTTGAATTTCCACGGCGCCCGGTTGATCATTGTCGACGGTCGTCCCGCCGCACAGCTAACCTATACTACCGATAATAAAGCAATCGGACCATTAGCCTTGATTATTGGTTCATCAAGTCAGCCGGATATTGCGCCGACTTTTGACCGTCGCCAGGATGTAAATCTGATCTATTGGCGACATCAAGGGCGTGCCTACGCCCTCGTCGGTCAAGCCAATGTCGGCTATTTGTGGGGGATCGGCAACGACGTAGCCTGGCAGCTCGACGCAATCTGATTTGTGGTCTCAGGCATCAACGATCCTCCCCGGGGCCCGGCCTGTTGCCGGGCCGAATCTTTTGGGAGCGGCGGCCCGGCCGATGTAGAACGCGGGCAGCCGGCGGCGAGAGTGGTGTAGTCTACAAGCAGCCTCAAGGGGACGCCCATAAGGGACGGCCTAGCCTCGGTAAAGGAAAGCCCGATGCGGTTGCTGCTCATCGAGGATAACGAACGCTTCGCCGAGCTGCTCAGACGCGGCCTTGCCGCAGCCGGGTTCGTCGTCGATGTCCTGGGTACCGCGGCTGATGCGACATCGGCGCTGCAGACGAGCCGCTTTGAGATCGTGGTACTCGATCTCGGACTTCCCGACGCCGACGGGATCGAGGTCTTGGGCGAAATGCGGCGACGCCGCGATGCGACGCCGGTGCTGATCCTGACTGCCCGCGGCAGCCTGAAGGACCGCGTCACCGGTTTGGGCAGCGGGGCCGACGACTACCTCGTCAAGCCGTTCGCTCTCGAGGAGCTGATTGCCCGCCTGCGAGCCCTGCTGCGCCGTCCCGGCAACTTGCTGGGTGTCCCGCTGGAACTCGGCAATGTTACCCTCGACACCGTCGCCCGTCAGGTCTTCGTCGGCGAGGAGCCGATTTTCTTCTCACCGCGCGAGATTGCCGTGCTCGAGCATCTGCTGCGCCGCAGCGGACGCGTGGTCGGCAAAACCCTCCTCGAAAACAATCTGTACGGGCTGTCCCAGGAGGTAGGCTCAAACGCGGTCGAGGTTTACATACACCGCCTGCGCAAGCGCCTTACCGAGGTCGACGCGTCGGTCCAAATCCACACCCTGCGCGGCGTCGGCTACCTGATCGGCGAGAGAAAATGAGATGGGCCGGTATCGCTCGGTCGTCTCACGGATCGTAGCACTCCATTTTCTGGCGATCATCGCCACCTCGATCTGCATGCCCTTGGCACTGTTCTTGATGCTTAGGGCGGCGGTCGAGCAGCTGCATCATCAAGCCTTGCGCGATCAGGCGGCCGATATCGTGCGGTATCTATCGACTGGACCGGACGGGACGCTCCGCTTGTCGCTGCCGCCGGGGTTGGCCGAATTCTATTCGGTTGGCTACGGACGTGCGGCCTATGCGGTGATCGATCGGGACGGCCGGGTGTTGTTCTCTTCCCTGCCGGGGAATCGCGCGATCACCGATACTCGTCCGGAGCGTGGGCCCGTAGAGTTCTTTCAGCAAGATCGGGTCGGGGCGATCGCCCCCGTTCGCCCCGAAGGGGTACCGATCAAATTTTTTCGACAAGATAGCCACGGCATCGCGCTCTATGGGGCAACGGTAGCCGTCGACTATGGGGGCCATTCCATCCGCGTCCAGGTCGTCGAGGATGTCCTCCACCGCGACGTGCTGATCGATGACATACTTGCCCAGTTCCTCACTCACGTCGGCTGGATAACAGCGCCGATCTTGCTGTTCCTGTTGGTCATCGACGTTTTTATTTTCCGACGCGCGATGAAGCCGATTGTCGCCGCCTCGGCCCTGGCCAAGGAAATCGGCCCCAATCACACCGAGCTTAGACTGCCCGAGAATGGTATGCCGCGCGAGGTTTTGCCGTTGGTTCGCGCTGTCAACGACGCACTCGACCGGCTCGAAGCGGGTTTCCGCGCTCAGCGCGAGTTCACCGCCGATGCTGCCCACGAACTCCGTACCCCGCTGGCGATCCTGCGCACGCAGATCGACATGATCCCGGATCGCGATGTGGCGGGACCACTGCGCCACGACGTCGAGGCCATGAGCCGGTTGGTCAATCAGCTGCTCGATATCTCCGAGTTGGAGACCTTTGTCATCGAAGAGGGAGAGATTGCCGATATCGTCGCGATCGCGGCCGAAGTCGCAGCCTTTCTCGCGCCATTGGCCTTGTCGCAGCGCAAGACGGTGGCGCTGACCGGTGCGCGGCGGCCGGTACGAGTCCGCGGCGACGGCGACGCGCTGGCCCGCGCGGTCCGCAATCTCGTCGAGAATGCGCTCGCGCATACTGCTCCCGGGACGACCGTCGAGATCGCCATCGGCAGCGAGGGCGTCATCCGCGTCATGGATCGGGGCCCAGGGGTACCAGGAGCCGACCGTCAGCATATATTCCGGCGCTTCTGGAGGCGCGACCGGCGTTCCGGTGGCAATGCCGGGCTTGGTCTGGCGATCGTCGCGCGCATCGCTGAGATGCACGGTGCGACCGTAGACGTCGGCGACCGGCCGGGAGGCGGCGCTGTATTCGCCATCCGCTTTCCTGCCGTGCTCACACCGGAAGCCGCCGCTGCGCCAAAGCGGCTCGAAACCGCGTCCTGAGCAGTCCCGCGGTGCCTCGCCGGCGGCGGCGAGAACGGTTCCCCGAAGACCACGCGAAATAAGATTTCCTGGACCGGTTTGGCCGCGTCGGGCATCATCCGTGCGGCTATCGCTCGGTCGGAATCTTCGATACCAGCTCCAATCTCCGCTGTCGGGGGTTGACGAGGATCCGGCCGCGCTGGCGCGTTAAGTGCTCGCAAGAAAGGCTGAGGAATGGTTGCTATAGAATCGACCCCGGAAATGGCGGCTGCCGTCTACGCGACCATGGCGCGGAACCTCGCGGTAGTTCGCCGCCGGCTCGATAAACCGTTGACCTTGGCCGACAAGGTCCTGCTCGGGCACCTCGACGACCCTGAGAACCAGGAGCTGAATCCCGGCGACAGCTATCTGCTGCTCCGCCCGGACCGGGTCGTCTTTCAGGATGTACTGGGGCAGACCGGCTTGCTCCAATTCATGCAGACGCGGCGCGACAGGGTCGCGGTCCCAGCGACGATGCACTGCGACCATTTGATCCAGGCGCGGGCCGAGGGCGCGACCGATTTGCGCGAATCCCTCGCCGAGAACCAGGAGGTCTACGACTTCCTGCGTTCGGCGGCAGCTAAGTACGGCTTGGGCTTTTGGGGGCCGGGGGCCGGCATTATCCATCAGGTGGTACTGGAAAATTACGCCTTCCCGGGTGAGTTGATCATAGGCACCGACTCGCACACTCCCAACGCTGGCGGCTTGGGCGCCTGCTCGGTCGGCGTCGGCGGCGCGGACGCGGTCGAGGTAATCGCCGGACTGCCCTGGGAGGTGCTGTACCCGCGCCATATCGCCGTCTACCTGACCGGCCAGTTGAACGGATGGACAGCGCCCAAGGACGTGATCCTTTACGTCGCCGGAAAATTGACCGTCTCCGGCGGCACCAACGCGATCGTCGAATACATCGGCCCCGGTGCCCGCACGATCAGCGCCACCGGCAAGGCGACGATCGCCAATATGGGAGCCGAACTCGGCGCCACTACCTCGATGTTCCCGGCCGACGAGCACATGGCTCGATATCTGCGCGCGACGGGCAAGCCCGACCTGGTCCCGCTGTTCCAGCAACACCAGGATTTGCTTCAACCCGACAAAGAGGTCGAAGCCGATCCGGCGAAATATTACGACCAGGTCGTCGAGCTCGATCTGTCTAAACTCGAACCGCATATCGTTGGACCGCATTCGCCCGATCGAGCGCGACCGATATCCCGGATGGCCGCCGAGGTAGCCGATCCGAAGAATGGCTTTATCGACCAGATATCGACCGCATTAATCGGCAGCTGCACGAACTCTTCCTATGAGGATATGAGCCGCGCCGCCGATGTCGCCGAACAGGCGAAGGCGCATGGCGTCAAGGCCGGGGTGCCGTTTCTGGTGACACCTGGATCTGAGGCCGTGCGTGCGACCATCGAGCGAGACGGCCAGATGCAGTCGCTCAAGGACATCGACGGCACCGTGCTGGCCAACGCGTGTGGTCCGTGTATCGGACAGTGGCGTCGCTCCGCTGCGGAAGGCGCAGTGCCGAACACAATCGTCACCTCCTACAACCGCAATTTTCCACGGCGCAACGACGGGCAGCCGACCACGATGAACTTCATCGGCAGCCCGGAGATCGTGACGGCAATGGCCATTGCCGGACGGCTGTCGTTCAATCCGCTGACCGACACGTTGAACGACGCACAGGGCAGACCGTTTCGGCTGGACGCGCCAAAGCCGGCGCCCGAAGTCCCGGCTCACGGCTTCGACGCTGGCCACGCCACCTACATCAATCCGCCGGCCGATGGCAGCGGCATAGCCTTGGCGGTCGACCCGAACAGCGAGCGCCTGCAAGTAATGGAGCCCTGGCTCGCCTGGGACCATAAAGACTTCGTCGATTGCCCGGTTCTGATCAAGACGAAAGGCAAAACCACGACCGACCATATTTCGCCGGCGGGTCCTTGGCTGCGTTATCGGGGCCATTTGGACAAGTTCAGCGACAATATGTTTATGGGCGCGATCAACGCCTTCACCGATGAGGCCGGAAACGGCGTCGATGTCCTGACTGGCGAAAAAGGAGTAATGATCTCGAAGATCGCGCGCGAGTATAAGGCGCACGGCATCAAATGGGTGGCCGTCGGCGACCACAATTACGGCGAAGGTTCCAGCCGAGAGCATGCCGCATTGTCGCCGCGCTTGCTGGGCGGCTGCGCTGTGATCGCCCGCAGTTTCGCCCGCATTCATGAGTTCAATCTGAAAAAGCAGGGCCTGCTGGCGCTGACTTTTCAAGACCCGGCCGATTACGACCGGATTCGCGCCGATGATCGGTTGAGCTTGGTGGGGCTGGAAGAAATGGCGCCCGGACAGCCGGTCGAATGCCGCATCAAGCACGCCGACGGAACCACCGAGACATTGCGGCTGAACCATACTTTCAGCACCTCGCAGCTCGAATGGTTCCGCAAGGGCTCGGCCCTGAACCTGTTCCATCACTGAAACGGATCGGGCTGTCGGCTGTAGCAGCGATCCTCTCTACGGGCACGTCACGAGCGCCCCCTTTCGCGCTGTCGCGCACTGGCTCAGGTAATGCCGGCGGTCGCGAAGGGGGCATGCGGGCTCCGGCGAGGATCGGAGTGATTCGCTGACCTGCAGGTCGCGGTCAATCGGACTTTATTCACGCTAAATCAATACGATATCGGCGCTCGTCAGATCGACGGCGCCGATGCCTACTCACAGGGCCGTAACACACGCGGTCGCGGCAACCCCGGCGGTCGAGGATCGCGCGATCGCACAAGCCGTTGGAAAACATGGCGCGGTCCGATACGGCGCGCAGATCGCTCCGGCAAAGGTGAATCCGATGGCGCACGGTGCGATATTGATCGCATGACCCTTGCCGATTTTGTCCATCTGCGCGTCCACACCGCTTATTCGTTGTCGTCGGGCGCACTCCCGATCAAGGAGGTGCCGCGACTGTGCCAGGCCGAGCGGATGCCGGCGGTGGCGATCACCGACACGGGCAATCTCTTCGGAGCGCTCGAATTCGCCACCGCCTGCGCTACCGGCGGTGTGCAACCGATCATCGGATGCGAATTAGCGCTATCCGGCCGCGCCGAGGAAGCGCGGCCCAACGGAGGGCTGCCGGCGCGCGCAGTCGAGCCCGATCGGATTGTGCTCCTTGCCCAGAGCGAGCATGGGTATCGCAACCTGTTGGCGATCGTCAGCCGCTCTTATCTGGCCGGGGACGGAGCGGCCGATCCGGCAGTCGCAATAGACGACCTCGCGATGGCGGGCGAAGGGCTGCTGTGCTTGACAGGAGGACCCAAGGGGCCGGTCGGAAGGAGGCTGGCAGAAGGACAAAGGGACGCCGCCGAAGCAGTATTGCGTGACTTGGCGGCAGCTTTCCCGGGTCGACTTTATATCGAGTTGATGCGTCACGAGGGGCCCGAGGAGAGGCGAAGCGAGCCGGACCTCGTAGACCTGGCCTACCGCCATGATCTGCCGCTCGTCGCCACCAACGATGTATATTTCCCGGATCGTGAGTTCTATGACGCACACGATGCGTTGCTGTGCATCGCGCAAAGTACTGTCGTCGCCGATAACGACCGCCAACGCCTAACTCCGTACCATTATTTTCGGCCCGCGGCGGAGATGCGAGAACTGTTCGCCGATCTGCCGGAGGCTTGTGACAATACTTTGGTCATCGCGCGCCGATGCGCCTACTTGCCGCGGCCACGCCAGCCGATTTTGCCGGCATTCCCGACCGGACAAGGGGAGACCGAGGAGGCCGGGTTACGCCGTGCCGCACAGGCCGGCCTCGATGAGCGCCTGGCAAAGCTCGGGCTTAGCGCCGACCAGGTACGGCCCTACCGCGAGCGGCTCGAATTCGAGCTCGGCACAATCATCCAGATGGGATTTGCCGGCTACTTTCTGATCGTCGCCGATTTCATTCAATGGGCAAAGCGCGCAGGCATCCCGGTTGGCCCGGGCCGCGGCTCGGGCGCCGGATCCGTCGTCGCCTGGGCATTGACCATCACCGATCTTGATCCATTGCGCTTCGGCCTGTTGTTCGAGCGGTTCCTGAACCCCGAGCGGGTGTCGATGCCAGATTTCGACATCGATTTCTGCCAGGACCGGCGCGACGAGGTGATCCGTTACGTCCAGCAGAAATACGGCGCCGACCGGGTCGCGCAGATCATTACCTTCGGCAAGTTGCAGGCGCGCGCGGTATTGCGCGATGTCGGCCGGGTATTGGGGATGCCCTACGGCCAGGTCGACCGGCTGTGCAAGCTGGTGCCGAACAACCCGGCACATCCGGTGACGCTCGAACGGGCAATCGCCGGCGAGCCCGCATTGCAGCAGCTGCGCGACGGCGATGAAGGCGTCGCCCGGCTGATGGAAATTGCGCTCAAACTCGAGGGGCTCTATCGCCACGCCTCGACCCACGCCGCCGGGGTGGTAATCGGCGACCGGCCACTGGCCGAGCTCGTGCCGCTCTATCGCGACGCGCGCTCGAATATGCCGGTCACCCAGTTCAGCATGAAGTGGGTCGAGCTGGCGGGCCTCGTCAAATTCGACTTTCTCGGGCTTAAAACCTTGACTGTATTGGCCCGCTGTTTGGATTTGCTGGAGGCTCGCGGGGTCGGGATCGATTTGGCGGACCTGCCGTTCGACAACCGCGCGGCGTATGAGTTACTGGCCCGCGGCGATACGGTCGGGGTCTTCCAGGTCGAAGGCCAGGGCGTGCGCGATATGCTCAGAAAACTGCGGCCCGACCGTTTCGAGGACATCATTGCCGCCAACGCGCTCTATCGGCCGGGGCCGATGGAGAACATCCCGCGCTACATCGCGGTCAAGCACGGCGAGGAACCGCCCGACTACCTGCACCCCAAGATCGAGGGGATCCTCAAGGAAACCTACGGCGTGATGACCTACCAGGAGCAGGTCATGCAGATCGCCCAGGTACTCGCCGGCTATACCTTGGGCGGCGCCGATCTGCTGCGCCGGGCGATGGGCAAGAAGATTCAGTCCGAGATGGATGCGCAGCGCCAGCAATTTGTCGAGGGAGCGATGGCGCGCGGCGTCGAGCGGGCGCGCGCCGAGCTGATCTTCGATCAGATGGCGAAGTTCGCCGGCTACGGCTTCAACAAGCCGCATGCCGCCGCCTATGCGCTGATCACCTATCAGACCGCCTATCTGAAGGCCAATCACCCGGTCGAGTTCATGGCCGCATTGATGACCTTGGACCTCGGCAACACCGACAAGCTGAACCTGTTTCGCCAAGAGCTGAGCCGGCTGGGGATCCGGCTGCTGCCGCCCGACGTCAACCGCTCAAAGTCGATGTTTACCGTCGAGTCCGATCCGAAGAGCGGCAAGCCGGCGATCCGCTATGCGCTGGCCGCCATCAAGGGGGTGGGTGAGCAGGCTATGGCCGAGCTGGTGCGCGAGCGCGAGACCAATGGCAGATTCAAGGATCTGTTTGATCTGGCGCGACGGCTCGATGCGAAGACTTTCAATCGCGGACAATTCGAAAGCCTCGCCAAGGCCGGGGCGTTCGAGTGTTTGAACCCGAACCGCGCGCAGACTTTCGCTTCGGCAGAGCTGCTGCTCCGCGAGGCCAACCGCAGCGCAGACCGAACGGCAGGATGGACAGAGGAGCCTCTTCGGCATCGGCCTCAGCGATCGGCCGTCATTGCCGCTGGTGACCGACTGGCCGTCGGTCGAGAAACTGCAGCACGAATTCGTGGCCGTGGGGTTTTACCTGTCGAGCCATCCGCTCGACGCCTATGGCAAGAGCCTCGAGCGCGCCGGTCTGCTACGCTCTATCGACCTCCCAGCGGCTCTGGCGGCGAACGGAACGACCCGGTTCCGGCTCGCCGGCATCGTAATCGGCCGCAAAGAGCGGACCTCGGCGCGCGGCAACCGCTTTGCCTTTGTCCAGATGTCAGATCCGAGCGGGATATTCGAAGTAACCGTCTTCGCCGAGATGCTGAGCCAGTCGCGTGCGCTCTTTGACTGGGGCAACCGCTGGCCGTCACTGTCGATGTCCGCAGCGAGGAGGACAACCTGCGCCTGACCGCACAGAAGATCGAGCCGCTCGATGACGTGGTCGCGTCAGCTGCGGCGGGTCTGCGGGTGTTTCTCGGTGAGGCCCATGCGCTCGCAAAGCTGAAGAGTTTGATCGGCCGTGAGGCGGGTGGCCGCGGTCGCGTCTCTGTGGTGCTCAACCTCCCCGAGCGGGAGATCGAGATCGAAATTCCCGGCGGCTTTCGCGTCGAACCCAAAATTCGGGCCGCAGTCAAATCGCTGCCGGGGATCGTCGATGTCCATGACATCTGAGTTGTTGCGCCTCAGCGCCTCGGGTCGGGTGGCAAAAATCGGAGCCGATGCGGCCGCCATCCGATGATCCCGTTATCGATTCGCGAACAGTCTTCGCCCAACCATGGGAGCCGCGATGAACCGTCGCGCATCGACATGCTGGTGCTCCATTACACGGGGATGCAGAGCGCCGAAGCAGCGCTCGACCGGCTTTGCGATCCGACGGCGCGGGTCAGTGCCCATTACCTCGTCGACGAGAGTGGCCTAATCTGGCGGCTCGTGCCCGAGGGGCGGCGCGCATTTCACGCCGGAATATCGTGCTGGCAAGGACAGGGCGACCTCAACCTGGTCTCCATTGGCGTCGAGATCGTCAACCCTGGACACGAATGGGGATACCGCCCGTTTCCCAATGTGCAGATGGCGGCGGTCGAATCTCTTTGCCGCGACATCCTCTCCCGGCACTCGATCCCGCCGCATCGAGTGGTCGGTCATTCGGACATCGCTCCCGAGCGCAAGACCGACCCGGGTGAACTATTCGATTGGCTCCGCCTCGCGCGCGCCGGGATCGGGATCTGGCCGCAGCCGGCGCATGCGCCGATGGCCGGGCCGGTTGACCGTAACCGCGCCCTCGCGGATCTGGCGCAGATCGGCTATTGCCGCGCCGCGGAACAGCCGACGATTGCCGCATTCCAGCGTCGCTTTCGCCCTAATCGCGTAGATGGTTTCATCGACGCCGAGACCGCAACTCGGCTGGGCGAGGTGCGGGAGGCTTTTGAGCACGCGCTGAATATCTGAAGGCGGTGCCCCGCATTGGCGTGGCCCGGCTCAGTTGAGCCTGGATGGCGGACGCTGCTCGGTTTGGCGGCGGACGATCTGGCCGGCGTGGTGGTGCGCGATCCGCCAGCCGCCGTCCTCACGGACAAAAAAATTGCTTGCGGCAAGCGTGCCGCCTTCCAGCTCTTCCTCACACAGGACAAGCGCCGTCTCGCCGTAGAGCATGACGCGCTCGTCGTAGCAGGCGATGCGGGGCGCGTTGGGGTTGGCCAGGATCCCGATCCAGCTGGACATGATCTCCTGCCGATCGGTCAGGACGGCCCATCCGGGGTGGAGGCAGGCGACTGGAGCTCGGCGCGCCCACAGCGCGTCCATGCCAGCGACATCCCGCGCGGTAAAGGCGCGGTAGAATTCGAGATTGGCGGCCAATACTGAATCGTGGTCGGTCATAATTGGTCCCAGTCGGCTGCTTCGCGAGGCGGTGCGTCAGCATACCCTGCAATATTGCGCGCGACACCCGCCTAGGCCGGTCGGTCCCGACGTGGCGCTGGATGCAGCAGATTGCCCAATAATACAGCAGTTTGTAGATCGCATCTGGTTACGGAGACGACGGGCAGCTGATCCCAAGGCAGCGCTATGGGGCATGGCACCGGTCACGGATCGCCGATCGGCGCGGCCAATAAAGCGCATGGGGCATCGCGGGGCCGTCTCTAAAGCACGAGTGTCTGCCAGTAAGCTTGGCCTCAATCTTGCTCCGCTTCGTCAAAGCGTTGTTGGCCATCACGTAAATTGGGAGGCTGCCTATGTCGTCAAAAGGCATCATGATCGATCGTCGCCGCTTTGGGTTGCTCGGCGCCGGCCTGGCGGCCGCAACCTCTAGCCTCGGCGCGTTTCCCGACCTGATACCGCAGGCCAATGCCGCCCCGGCCGCACCCGAGACCGGACCGATCAAGGTCGGCATCCTGCACTCGCTCTCCGGCACCATGGCGATCAGCGAGGCTCCCCTGAAGGACGTCATGCTGATGCTGATCGCCCAGCAGAATGCCAAGGGCGGGGTGATGGGGCGCCAGCTTCAACCGGTTGTCGTCGATCCGGCATCCAATTGGCCTCTGTTCGCCGAAAAGGCCAAGCAGCTGCTCTCGGTCGACAAGGTTGCGGCGGTCTTCGGCTGCTGGACCTCGGTGTCGCGAAAATCGGTGCTGCCTGTGTTCGAACAGCTGAACGGCATCTTGCTCTATCCGGTGCAGTACGAGGGGCAGGAATGCAGCCGCAACGTGTTCTACACCGGGGCTGCACCAAACCAGCAAGCGATCCCAGCGGTCGATTACTTGATGAATCAGGTCGGGGTGAAGCGCTGGGTTTTGGAAGGCACCGATTATGTGTATCCGCGAACAACCAACAAGATCCTCGAAGCCTATCTGAAGTCGAAGGGCGTCGCACCTGCCGACCTGATGATCAATTACACGCCGTTCGGCTATTCCGACTGGCAGGCTGAGGTTGCCAAGATCAAGACGTTTGGTTCGGCCGGCAAAAAGACCGGCGTGGTATCGACGATCAACGGCGACGCCAACGTGCCGTTCTACAAGGAACTCGGCAACCAAGGCATCAAAGCCACCGACATCCCGGTGGTGGCCTTCAGCGTCGGCGAACAGGAACTCGCCGGCATCGACACCAAGCCGCTGCTCGGCCATCTGGCGGCATGGAACTACTTCGAGAGTGTCGATACCCCGCTCAACAAGGAAGTCGTCGCAGCCTTCAAGAAGTCGGTAAACGACGACAAGCGGGTCTTCAACGACCCGATGGAGGCGCATTACATCGGCTTCAACATGTGGGTGAAGGCAGTCGAGAAGGCCGGGACCACCGACCACGACGCCGTGATCGACGCCATGGTCGGGGTTGCCTACCCAAACCTGTCCGGCGATTTCGCCACCATGATGCCCAATCACCATCTGACCAAGCCGGTGCTGATCGGCGAGGTGCAGGGCAACGGGATGTTCAACGTGGTCTGGCAGACCGCGGGTCTGGTCGTCGCTCAGCCCTGGTCGCCTTATCTGCCGGAGAGCAAGAACCTGATCGGCGATTGGCTGCCGCCGATGTCCTGTGGGAGCTACGACGTCGTCGCCGGCAAGTGCCTGGGCAATCACAAGGCTTGATCAAATGCGCCGTTGCTTGAGGAAGGGCTGGTGCAGCCGGTCCTTTTTCTCGCACGGCTTCATGTGCGTCGCGCTGGTCGGGTTAATACTGGTGCTGCCGAATGTGACGCGCGCTGCCGACGACCCGTTTGCCGATATCGCCGCCTCCACCTTCGACCTCGCGGCACAAGGCGTGCAGCAGCTCGCCGTCTCGGGTAGCCCGCGCGCTGCGGCGGTCATCGACGCGCTGCGTGACCGGCGGCTGTTCGCCTGGAAATGGCCACGCCCGGACCCGCCGCTTTATATCCGTACCGACGCGGGCTTCGTCGATGCGCGCACCGGGAAGCCGGTGCCAGCGCCGGATCGAGTCAACCTGCGGCTGGTCATTGTCAACGATTCGATGCGCTCCGCGATTGACGCCGCGCAAGGTGCGCTCGATCTGCTGTCGAAAAACGTGGCAGTGCGGCGCAAGGCGGCCGATGCAATCTTCCAATCGGCTGACGCCGGGGCGTTGCCGCTGATCGAGCGATCGCTCGTAAAGGAGAGCGACGCCGAGGTCGTGCGCGTATTGCGCGAAGCGCAGGCCGCTGCGCTGCTGAAATCCAATACCGGGTCCACCGGCGAGCGGCTTTCTGCTGTCAGCGAAGTGGCGGCGCGAGCGGATCTTTCGGCGCGTAGCCTGCTCGCCTCGCTGCAGGGTCAATCTCCTCCGGTCGCAGCGGCGATCGGCGCTGCGATCCATGACATTGACCGCCGGATGCAGCTCTGGGCTCTCGCTGAGGACGTCTATTACGGCTTAAGCCTGGGCGCCGTGCTTTTGCTGGCCGCTACCGGTCTCGCCATCACGTTCGGAGTGATGGGCGTCATCAATATGGCGCATGGCGAAATGGTGATGATCGGCGCCTACACCACTTTCGTGGTGCAGCGGCTGATCAGCGCGTTCGCCCCCGCGATCGACGATGTCGGTTTGCTGTTGGCTGTCCCGGCCGCCTTTATGGTGGCCGGCGCGCTCGGGGTAGTTATCGAGCGCACATTGATTCGCTTCCTGTACGGCAGACCGCTCGAGACCCTCCTGGCCACCTGGGGGCTTAGCCTGATCCTGCAGCAGGCGGTGCGCAGCATCTTCGGCCCGACCAACCAGGACGTCAGCTCGCCCCCTTGGATGAGCGGCTCGTTGAGCCCTCGGCGGGCTAACGCTGACGGTTAACCGCTTGTGGATCATCCTGTTTGCGGCGCTCGTGCTCGGCGCGCTGATGGCGACGTTGCGCTGGGGCGGGCTCGGCCGCTCGATCCGCGCCGTAACGCAGAACCGGCGCATGGCGGCGGCGATGGGCATCCGCACCCCGTGGATCGACGCGCTGACTTTTGGCCTCGGCTCGGGCATCGCGGGCATGGCCGGCGTCGCGCTGAGCCAGATCGACAATGTCAGCCCCAATCTCGGCCAGAATTACATCATCGACAGTTTTCTCGTAGTCGTCCTTGGCGGCGTCGGCAATCTGTGGGGAACATTGTTTGCCGCCATGAGCTTGGGAGTGGTCGACAAGTTTGTCGAACCCTTCGAAGGCGCGGTGCTCGCCAAGATTGCGGTGCTGGTGTTTCTGATCCTGTTCATCCAGCGGCGGCCGCAAGGGCTGTTTCCGCTCAAGGGACGGGCGGCGGAAGCATGATGCAGCTGGACCGCGCTACCACCGTCACTCTGGTTTGCGTTCTCGGCGGAAGTGCGCTGCTTGCCGTCTTGAACCTTCTGAACCCGGCGTCAAGCGTGTTGCATGTGCCGGATTTCGTGATTTCTTTGGTCGGCAAATATTTGTGCTACGCCATCTTGGCGCTCGCAGTCGATCTGGTCTGGGGCTATGTCGGCATCCTGACGCTCGGCCATGCTGCGTTCTTTGCCCTCGGCGGCTATGCGATGGGCATGTACCTGATGCGCGAGATCGGCGCGCGTGGTGTTTATGCCAACCCGGTCTTGCCCGATTTCATGATCTTCATCGGCTGGAACAAGCTGCCCTGGTACTGGTACGGGTTCGACCATTTCTGGTTCGCCGTGCTGATGGCGCTGTTGGTGCCCGGTGTCCTGGCCGGCTTGTTCGGCTGGTTTGCCTTCCGGTCGCGTGTCTCCGGGGTCTACCTCTCGATCATTACCCAGGCGCTGACCTATGCGCTGCTGCTCGCCTTCTTCCGCAACGATATGGGATTTGGCGGCAATAACGGGATGACCGACTTCAAGGATATCCTCGGTTTTCCCCTCAACCAGGAGGGCGCTTCGGTCGGGCTGATGCTGATCACCGCCGCAGTGCTGTCGGCGGCGTTCTTGCTCGCGCGCGCGATTACGCGTTCGCGCTTCGGCCGGGTATTGGTAGCGGTGCGCGACGCCGAGGCGCGCACGCGGTTCCTCGGCTACCGGCCGGAATCCTACAAGCTCGTGGTCTGGGTGGTCTCGGCGGTCATCGCCGGCATCGGCGGCGCGCTTTACGTGCCGCAGGTCGGCATCATCAACCCCTCCGAATTCGCCCCCGGCAATTCGATCGAGGCGGTGATCTGGGTCGCCGTCGGCGGACGCGGCACGCTCGCCGGGGCGATCCTCGGCGCGATCGTGGTCAATCTCGGCAAGACCTGGCTGACCAACGCGCTGCCGGAAATCTGGCTGTTTGCGTTCGGCGGATTGTTCATCTTTGTCACTTTGTTTCTGCCGCGCGGCATCATCGGTCTGTTCGCGGCGCGCCCGGCGACGCGCGGTGCGCCAGAGCCCGAATCTGCTGCCGCCGAGTCGGCGGCGCGCGAGGTCGCGGGGTGACCGACGGCAATCTCCTCCAACTCGACGAAGTCAGCGTCTCCTTTGATGGCTTCAAGGCGCTAAACGAGCTGTCCCTTATGCTCGAGCCAGGCGAGATGCGGGCAGTGATCGGCCCCAATGGCGCCGGCAAGACCACGATGATGGATGTGATCACCGGTAAGACGAAGCCTGACACCGGACGCGTCATGTTCGGCGGCGATATCGACCTGACGCGACTTGACGAGCCGGCAATCGCCCGGCTGGGCATTGGCCGCAAGTTCCAGCGGCCAACCGTGTTCGAACCCCTGTCGGTGCGCGAAAACGTGCTGCTGGCGCTCGATGGCGATCGATCGCCCCGCTTCACGCTCTGGGCGCGGGAGACGCCCGAGGAGCGCGCGCGGATTGGGGAGATCCTGCTGACGATCCGCCTTGGGGCCGAGAGCGACCGACCCGCCGCCGAACTTTCGCACGGTCAGAAACAATGGCTGGAGATCGGCATGCTGCTGGCGCAGGATCCCAGGCTGCTATTGGTCGATGAGCCGGTCGCCGGCATGACCGATGCTGAGACCGAAGCGACGGCAGACCTGCTGCGAGAGATCAACCGCACCCGCACTGTCGTCGTGGTCGAACACGACATGGCGTTCGTCCGTGCGCTTGACGTGAAGGTGACTGTGCTTCATGAGGGCTCGGTACTGGCGGAGGGCTCGATCGACCAGGTGCAAAACCACCCGCGCGTAATCGAAGTCTATCTTGGCCGCTGAGACATGCTCTCGGTAGACGCCATCGACCTTTACTATGGGGCCAGTCAGGCGTTGCGCCGGGTTAGCCTGACAGCGCAGAAAGGCGAGGTCACCTGCATCCTCGGCCGCAACGGTGTCGGTAAGACGAGCCTGCTGCGGGCAATCTTCGGTCTGCAATCGATCCGTGCCGGGCGGATTGCCTGGGAAGACAGGGATCTGACCGGGATGCCGCCATATCAACGCGCCCGCGCCGGATTGGCCTTGGTGCCGCAGGGCCGCGAGATTTTTCCGCGCCTGACGGTTGCCGAGAATCTAGAGACCGGTTACGCGATGTTGCCCCGGCGGCTGCGGCAAATCCCAGACGAAATCTTCGCATTGTTTCCAGTGCTGAAGGACATGATGCGCCGCCGCGGCGGCGACCTTTCCGGCGGACAGCAACAACAGCTTGCCATCGCCCGGGCGTTGGTAACACGGCCGCGGCTGCTGATCCTCGACGAGCCAACGGAGGGCATCCAACCGTCGATCATCAAGGACATCGAGCAGATCATCCGTACCCTGGCCGCCCGCGGCGACATGGCGATCCTATTGGTCGAGCAATATTTCGAATTCGCCCGCGACTTGGCCGCGGCGTATCTCGTCATGCAGCGCGGTGAAGTTGTCGCCGCCGGCCGGCGCGACGCAATGGACGAGTCGGCTATTCGCAGCTTTCTGACAGTGTAAGTCGCAAGCGATCAACCGGTCTCGACCGTAGGGGTGAATATGTAGCCGGTGCCGCGCACGGTTTTGATCATGGACGGCTTTTGCGGGTCGTCCTCGAGCTTGCGGCGAAGGCGTCCGACCTGGACATCTATGGTTCGATCAAACGGCCCGGCTTCCCGGTTGCGCGCCAAATCCAGCAGCCGATCGCGGGTCAACACCTGGTTCGCGTTGGTGACGAATGCCGTCAGCAGGTCGAACTCGCCGGTCGTCAGGCGAACCTCCTCACCTGCGGGCGAATGGAGTTCCCGGCTGGTCATGTCGAGATTCCAGCCGGCAAACCGTGCTTTCGACCGCAGGGCCGGCACCTGTTCCGCATTTCGGCCGGAGGCGCGGCGCAGCACGCTCTTGACCCGAGCCAACAACTCGCGCAGGTGAAACGGCTTCGGCAGATAGTCGTCGGCGCCCATTTCCAGTCCGATGATGCGGTCGACGGTTTCGCCGCGCCCGGTCAGGATGATGATTCCGACGTTGGATTCCTCTCGTAAGAAGCGCGCGAGCGTCAGCCCGTCCTCGCCTGGAAGCATCAGGTCGAGAATAACCAGATCGACCGTGGATTGGGCCAGCACGCGGCGCATTTCGACACCGTCCTGCGCCATCGAGACCCGATAGCCCTCGCCGGACAGATAATCGTGGACGACGTCGCAAATCTCTCGTTGGTCGTCGACGATCAGGATATGACCATTATCGCTCATGTTGGTCGCGTAGCCTGGCTGTGCAGCGGGTCAGTTCACGGGAGCGCCCGCCGCCAGGCAGGCGCACAATACATATGGTTACAAATTCTTACATAAAACCCGCCTGACTGACATTATCGGATTACACGCTCCCGATAATTTGCGGGTGCCCCAGGTGTGCCACAGGCCGGCCGCCGCCGGCGTCAGGAGGGTCTGGTGGCCGATATCTACCGGCGGATCGAGGCCGAAATCCCGCGGCTTCGCCGCTATGCGCGGGCTCTCACGCGAGACGCGGCGCTAGCCGACGATCTCGTCCAAGACTGCCTTACCCGCGCCCTCGACAAGCTACATTTATGGCACCGCGGCACCGACCTGCATGCTTGGTTATTTACTATTCTTCACAACCAGTATGTCAACCACGTACGGCGCTGTGCGCGCGAAGGGGCGATAGTTGGCTTGAGCGGCAACGAGCCGATGCTGACCCGCGATCCTCAGCAGGGCCGCCGCCTCGAGCTGCGGGATCTCGAACGGGCAATCGCCAAACTTCCGGAAGAGCAGCGCACGGCCATTCTTCTCGTCGGACTGGAAGGCATGAGCTACGAGGAAGTCGCGGGGATCCTCGATGTGCCGGTCGGAACCATTCGCTCGCGGCTTTCACGCGGTCGCGAAGCTCTGCGCAGGCTGATGGGGTTCGTCCCTGACGTTGAACACGATATCGCGCTCGGAAATGCTCGGGGCGGTGAGGTTGTTTTCCCGTCTCTCCGTAGGCCGGTCAGCAGCTTCGATATGCCGGATCGGCCAAAACTCCCAGCAGCGCGCCAGCGCTCGAGAATGAAACTTACGCTGGTGTAAAGTCGAACACGTGCGTTAGGACGAGCATGTACCGGGCCAGCCCGCCCGCGCTGCGATGACGCAGCGAAGCGATTGTCTCGGCAGGAGATCGTCTGCGAGCCCGCCTTATTCGCGGGCGCATTGACCGCCCAGGTCTCGCCAAACAGTCGCGGTGCGCGGGCATCGAGCGCGCAAACGGATCCAATCGCCTGTGTCGGTCCTTTCGAAATGGGCACCTGCAAATCCTTGATCGACCAGGCCAAGGTCAAGCGGCTGGCAGGTAGCTTGCAAACCAGACGCTGATTCGCAAGGATCGCTAGCTCGCCCGGGGGAGGGTACGCTGCGGGCATTCCAATGTGCACCGGGACGTGACATGAATGGGTGGGCGATCCGGCTCGCGGCAGCTTGCCGCGGACATTGCACACGGTAACTCTAGGCAACCTCAGGCTCGCGTAAGATGTTTGGAAGAATGTTGGGCCTGTTGTCGGCCGATATGGCCATCGACCTCGGCACGGCAAACACCCTCGTCTATGTGAAGGGCAGAGGCATCGTCCTCAACGAGCCGTCGGTGGTGGCAATCGCTAGCGTCAAGGGGAAGAAGCAAGTGCTCGCCGTCGGCGAGGAAGCCAAGCTGATGCTCGGCCGCACGCCGGGCTACATCCAGGCCATCCGCCCATTGCGCGACGGCGTCATCGCCGATTTCGAAGTTACGGAGGAAATGATCAAGCATTTCATCCGTAAAGTTCACAACCGGCGCAGCTTTGCCACTCCTCAGATCGTCGTCTGCGTACCGTCGGGCTCGACCGCAGTCGAGCGGCGAGCGATCCAAGAATCCGCGGAAAGCGCCGGGGCGAGGAGGGTTTTTCTGATCGAAGAGCCGATGGCCGCGGCGATCGGCGCGGGGCTTCCGGTGACCGAGCCGACTGGTTCGATGGTGGTCGATGTCGGCGGCGGCACGACCGAGGTCGCGGTGCTTTCGCTTGGCGGCATCGTTTATTGCAGATCGGTTCGGGTCGGCGGCGACAAAATGGACGAGTTGATCATCGCCTACATCCGGCGCAACCATAATCTTCTCGTCGGCGAAAGCAGTGCCGAACGAATCAAGAAGGAGATTGGCTCGGCGTGCATGCCCGAGGACGGAGAGGGGAGAATCATGGAGATCAAGGGACGAGACTTGATGAACGGCGTCCCAAAGGAAGTCGTCATCAGCGAGCGCCAGGTCTCCGAGAGCCTTGCCGAGCCGGTCGGCTCGATTGTCGAGGCCGTCAAGGTAGCACTCGAGCACACCGCCCCTGAACTCGCGGCCGACATCGTCGATAAGGGGATCGTGCTGACCGGCGGTGGAGCGCTGCTTGGCAATCTGGATTTAGTGCTGCGCCACGCGACCGGACTTCCGGTGTCGATCGCCGACGATCCCTTGAGTTGCGTCGCGCTTGGCACCGGCCGAACCCTTGAGGAAATGAAGACGTTGAAATCGGTGTTGATCAACACCTGGTGAAAGATTTTACTTAGCTAGCGGCTGGCTGGCAGGTAATTATCAAGCTCGGTGCTGCGGCGCAGCTGGGAGGGGGCTTTGGACGCCGAGTATCGCCCGCGCACGCGGCCATGGGCTGATTGCACGTCAACGCGACGGCTGAGTGTCCTGTGACCAGGCTTTCGCCGGCACGCCGTGCCGCGATCCAGAGGATCATATTTCCAGTTCTCGTCTTGCTCTCCGTGATCATGATCATCCTTGGCAAGGTGGACCAGGTGATGTTTGAGCCGCTGCGGATCTCGCTTACCGATGCGACCGTCCCAATCCTTGACGCTCTGTCGCGTCCGGTTGTCGCGGCGGGCAATGTTGTCGATGACGCCGTGAAGCTGGTTCACCTGCATCAGGAGAACGTCCGTCTGGAGAAGGAGAATCTCCAATTGCTGCATTGGCAGCAGGCTGCGTTGACCCTCGCATCCGAAAATGCCCAACTGCGTGGGCTGTTGAAGCTCGCTCCCGAATCCGCCGTTTCCTATGTTTCTGCCCGCGTCATAGCCAATTCAGGCGGTGCCTACGTGCGCAACCTGATGGTTGACGCCGGCAGCGACATCGGCATCGCGCGCGGTCAGGCGGCGATCACCGGCGCGGGGTTGGTCGGTCGGGTAGAAGAAGTCGGAACGAGAGCAGCCCGGATCCTGCTGATCACCGATCTCAACTCGCGCGTTCCTGTCATCGTCGAGCGGTCACGTCAGCGGGCAATCCTGGCCGGCGACAACTCCGAGCGCCCTGTGCTGGTGTACCTCGATCCGGCGGGCGCGCTGAAGATTGGCGACCGCGTCGTTACTTCGGGCGAAGGCGGTGTGTTTCCGCCGGGTCTTCCGGTCGGCACCATTGCCGCGGTCGACGGTGAGGCCCCCCGGGTAGAGCCTCATGTCGAATTGTCGCGGGTCGAATATCTGCGCATTGTCGATTATGGGCTGGCCGGCGGACTACCCACGCGGATCACGATTGCCCCGCGCGGCCGGCGGCCGGAGACGGGTGCGGTCGTCAAGGCGAGCCATCACTGACCGCTGGCCGATGTTCAAGAAGTCCGACACACCCGCGTTCCCACAGGCCGAAAATGTCTTGGTCCGCCTTCTTCCGGTTGCGACCACGGCTGCGGCGGCGTTGCTGTCGATCCAGCCGGTGCATCTGCCGGGATATGCCGCTCTGGCTCCCGCCTTTACCCTGATGGCAGTCTATCACTGGACGATATATCGACCCGATCTGCTGCCGTCGTCAGCGCTCTTTTTGGTCGGTGCGGCCTACGATCTTTTGGCAGGAGGGCCGCCGGGCGTCACACCTCTGCTTCTCCTTCTCGCCCGCGCGGCTGTGCTGCGATATCGGCGATGGTTCCCGGACCGCGATTTTCCATTCGTTTGGGCTGGGTTTACGTTGTTGACGACCGCCGCGATGGCGGGATTATGGTTTCTGGATTCTCTGCTTGAGGCAAGGTTTGTCGACTTCCGCGCCGGAATTTTCCGTGCCGTACTGACGATCTCACTTTTCCCCGTTGCGAGCTTCTTATTAGGCCGAACCCAGCGCGCTCTGATGGCCGCGAGCTGACAGGGCGGTTTCGAAGCCCAGCCAGACGGATAGAGGCAATGCAACGGGAAGCACAACGCCACAAGCGTTTCAGCCGACGCGCCGCGATCCTGGCCGGCGGCCAGGCAGTGCTTTTGGCCGCTCTCTCAGCCCGCCTGTACCAGCTGCAAATCGTCGACGCCAATCGCTACAAGGTGCTGGCTGATGAAAACCGCATCAGTCTGCGGCTCGTAGCGCCACCGCGCGGACGAATCCTCGACCGCTTCGGCGTCGCTCTCGCCGACAATCGACAAGACTACCATCTGGTGATTGTCGCCGAGCAGGCAGGGGACATTGAGGCCACCCTGAACTCGCTCGCCACATTGATCCAACTCAGCGACACGGACCGAAAGCGGGTCTTGCATGAGGTGCGGCGCAAGCACTTGTTCGTCCCGGTAGTGATCCGCTCGAACCTGGACTGGGACGAGATGGCGCGGGTCGAGGTAGCCGTGCCCGAACTGCCGGGTGTTTCGATCGAGCAGGGACTCACCCGGCATTACCCGTTCGGCGAAACCGCGGCCCACGCGGTCGGCTACGTCGCCGCGGTCTCAGAACAGGAGCTGACCGGAGATCCGCTGCTTGAATTGCCCAATTTTCAGATCGGAAAGAGCGGTGTGGAGAAGTCCGAAGACGTGGTCTTGCGGGGCTCGGCCGGGACCCGCCAAGTCGAGGTAAACGCTTTTGGCCGGGTCGTGCGAGAACTCACGCGAGTCGAGGCAAAGCCTGAAGTCGACATCGCCGTTGGGCTCGACATCGCAATGCAGGATTTCGTCACCCGTCGCTGCAGCGGCGAGCCAAGCGTATCGAGCGTCCTGCTCGACGCGGTGACGGGGGAGGTGCTGGCGCTGGTGTCGACCCCGAGCTTCGACCCCTCGATATTTTCCCGGGGGCTTAACGCGGCGACATGGCGGGAACTCTCAGCCGATCCGCGGCATCCGCTGATCGATAAAACGATCGCGGGCGTCTATCCCCCCGGGTCGACGTTCAAGCCGATGGTTGCATTGGGTGCGCTGGAGGCCGCCGTGCTGACGCCGCAGACCGCGATCACCTGCCCGGGCTATCTTCGCATGGGCAATGCCGTGTTCCACTGCTGGCGGCATGGCGGGCATGGCACGCTTCGTCTGCGCGACGCTATCAAGCAATCTTGCGACGTATTTTTTTACGAGACGGCGCGGCGACTCGGGATCGATCGGTTGGCGACGATGGCTCATCGTTTCGGCTTCGGTGCCGTCCTCGGCATCGACATTCCCGGCGAACGTCCCGGAACGATCCCGACCCGGGAATGGAAGATCGCGACCACCGGAACCAGTTGGCAGCAAGGCGAGACGCTGATTGCGGGCATAGGGCAAGGCTCGGTGCTCGCCACGCCGCTACAGATCGCGACCATGGCGGCCCGTCTGGTAACCGGGCGAGCCATTGTGCCGCATCTTGTTCGGGCCACGGGGGTAATGACGCCGGGCGGCGACCCGCCGGTCGCCGATCCCCCCGCGCTCGGCATCGACCCGGAGGCGCTCGCTCTCGTCCTTGACGGAATGAACGCGGTCGTCAACGAACCGGGCGGCACTGCCTATGCGGCTCGTATCACCGAGCCCGGTTTTGCCATGGGCGGGAAATCCGGCACCTCTCAAGTTCGGCAAATTACCCAGTACGAGCGCGACCACGGGCTGCGAAAGATCGAGGACATCCCCTGGAAGGACCGCGATCACGCGCTGTTTGTCGGTTTCGCCCCCGTCGGGGCGGCGCGTTACGTCTGTGCAACCGTGGTCGAGCACGGCGGTGGAGGCTCTGCCATAGCGGGGCCGATTTGTCGTGACGTTCTGCACGCGGTCCAGCAACGCGACCCGGCGAGAAAGGTTCCAGCGCCAGCTTCGGTGGCCCAGTCAACGGCCCCTGCCCCGCCTTTGGCGCCGACTCCAACTACTCTCGGCGGCTAGGCCGTGCCTGACCTCTATCCCGACCTCGATCGGTCCAAGTCGAGCTTCGCCGAAAGGATCTTCGGCATCAGTTGGGGTCTCGTGCTGCTTGTAACGATGGTAGCGTGCTTTGGCGTTGCAATGCTGTATTCGGCCGCCGATGGCAATATGCAGCCTTGGGCGACGAAACAAACAGTGCGTTTCGCTATCGCCCTGATCCCGATGCTCGGCGCGGCGCTGCTGGGGCTTCGTTACTGGTTCCGCCTCGCCTATTGGAGTTACTTAATAACGTTACTGTTGGTTGTAGGGGTGGATTTGCGTGGCTTTGTCGGCATGGGAGCGCAACGTTGGATCGACCTTGGAGTCATCCAATTACAGCCTTCGGAACTGATGACGATTGCCCTGGTGCTGGCGCTCGCTCGCTATTTTCATCAATTGGCTGGTGAAGAAAACCTGAAGGTCCGGGCTTTAATCTTGCCCTTGGTGATGATCATCCTCCCGGCGATGTTGGTGCTCAAGCAACCGGACCTTGGCACTGCGGTTATGTTGCTGATGTGCGGCGGCGTGATGTTTTTTCTTGCCGGTGTCCGGCTACGATTGTTTCTGCTGACTGGAGTAGCCGCAGGAGCGTCAATACCAATCGTATGGCGGCTCTTGCGCGATTATCAGAAGAGCCGGATTTATACTTTCCTGGATCCCGACAACGATCCTCTCGGCGCCGGGTATCACATTCTTCAGTCAAAGATTGCACTCGGTTCAGGTGGCTTGTTCGGCAAGGGCTTTCTATCGGGAACGCAAAGTCACCTGAATTTCCTGCCGGAAAAGCAGACAGATTTCATCTTTACAACTTTGGCCGAAGAGTTTGGATTGATCGGTGCGTTGGTTCTGTTGGTGATCTACTCGTCAATCATCTCCTACGGTTTCGCTATCGCGCTGCGTAGCCGAAACCATTTCGGCAGGTACCTGGGCTGCGGGATTATTACAAACTTTTTTCTCTATATATTCATCAACACAGCGATGGTTACCGGCCTCATACCGGTAGTCGGCGTTCCATTGCCGCTAATTTCCTATGGCGGAACCGCAATGTTAACGGTGATGTTTGGGTTCGGCTTGTTGTTGAGCGTGTGCGTCGACTGCGACGTACGCCTCAATCGGGCCGGGGAGGTTCAGCCAGGCTAGCCAGGATGGGATTGCTCAAGGCACTTATTTTGGTCGCGCGCGGAATGGACGCCGCCTAGGATTGCGGGATCGGCGGTCGCGCCGGATGCGGAGGGAGATGATGTCGGAGAAGGATCCGGCGGAGAGTGGGCGGCGATTGCACGTGACGACGCTTTTGGTCGCCTCGCGCCGTGCGCTCGATAATGCACTTGCCGAACTCGGGTTTGCCGAAGACGACGATCGGGTCGTCGAACACGATGGTCGCCTTGCTTTTCTCACCTGCTCCCATGAGGAGGACAGCGACGACATGTTTGCTCTCGTCACCGAGCTGTCGGCTCGCGGCGAGAGCTGGGAGTTGCAATCACGAGTTGATACGGAGCCCGGCCGGGCGATCTATCTTTCTTTGGCGCGCTATCGTCCGGTAGAGGCGCTCGACGCCGCGGTCGAGGAAGAACAGGAGCCGGAAAGCTCCGAAGCTCCGGTTCATGACGTTGAGACCGCAGAAGGGCTCCAAGCACTCAAGCGCATCTTGAAGCGAATTGAACCGGCCGACGCCTTTGCAACGATCCGCCCCGGGCGTGACGGGCGGGCCACCGCGCGGATCTTGCGCCGCGGCTCGCGCCGCCTGTTGGCCTCGGCTATCGCCGCGGACGAAGGCACCCTGCGTGGGGTAATCCGCGAGATTCTTCCCAATGTCATGCTCGACGTGGCAATGAAGCCCCCGAGTTAAATTCGGGCCTTCAGCTCGCCGGCTTTACGACGGATTCACATTTCTCGGAGACGCCAACCTGCCGGGCTTGACGGGGCTTCTTCGTGACCGCACGGTGCGGTTGGCGGTAACCGGCCTGAGTGGCTCCGGCAAAACCGCGTTCGTCACGAGCCTCGTCGCCAATCTGATCAGCGCGGCCGGCCGGACTGCTCGACTCCCGTTTTTGCGCGCCGCTTCGGAGAGGCGTCTCTGTGCCGTGCGCCTCGCGCAATCGGCGGCCCCTACCGCACCCAGGTTCCCACTCGAAAATACCATCGCCGCGCTCGCCGGCGACCCGCCACGCTGGCCGCCGAGCACAACCGGCCTGCGTAGACTTGATTTGTCGATGGGGTTCCTCCCCGGTGGTGTGCTCGGCCCTGGCACCTCGCTCGGACGGTTGGCCGGCGGCGCCGCCGAACTCAGCCTCGAAATATTCGATTATCCGGGTGAATGGCTGCTTGACTTGCCCATGCTCGGGCAAAGCTACGAAGAGTGGTCGCGCGCGACCCTCGAACTGGTGCAGAGCGGAGCGCGGGCTTCTCTTGCCCGCGACTGGCTCGGCTTCATCGGGCGACATCCGCCCGGCTCACGCAGCGAGGCGCAGACAGCACAACAGGCCCATAACCTCTATCGGACATTCCTCGTCGCGTGCCGAACCCAGCAGCAGTTGAGCCTATTGCAGCCGGGGCGGTTCCTGAACCCGGGCGAGATTACCGATGCTTCGCTGCTCGGCTTTTGTCCGCTGCCGCTTACCGCGGGAACGCGAGCCCCCGCCGGAAGCCTTGCCGCGGTCATGGAAGCGCGTTTCGATGCCTATAAGCGCAATGTGGTGCAGCCATTCTTTCAACAACTCGCCCGTGGCGTTGATCGCCAGATTGTTCTGGTCGACGTCCTGCGCGCGCTTAACGCCGGCGAAGCGGCGTTCACCGACCATCGCCGAGCGCTGGAGACGGTCCTTCAGACGTTCCGCTACAGCCGGCGGGGCCTCTTGCACTGGCTGTTTGGCGCGCGCATCGACCGCGTCCTCTTTGCCGCGACCAAATCAGATCATGTGCCGGCCCTGCAGCGGGACCACCTCGCGGCGTTGGTCGCCAATATGGTGGCGGCACCGACATTGCGCGCCGAACGCACGCATTCGCAGGTCGCCGCGACGGCGCTTGCGTCGATCCGTTGCACCGACGACGGCACCGATGCGATCGATGGCCGCAAAGTGGATGTCGTAATCGGATTGCCGCAGGACAGGCAGCGGCGGATCCGATTTTTCCCTGGGATTGTCCCGGTGACGCCGCCCCCAGCGGGATTTTGGGGCGAGCGCTTCACTGAATTTCCAGTGTTCCAGCCACCACGTCTCGATGATGCGGCCACCGATGGCATTCCCCATATCAATCTGGATAAGTCGCTCGATTTTTTGCTTGGCGACATGCTCGCGTAAAGGCCGGAGAGACCGGGAGGCCAGCTCGCCATCGGCATTAACCTGCAGCACGGTGAATGGCGTTATCGTGCAGCAAAGGTCCGGAGAGCATCATGACGGATGCGACCATTATCAACGCGAGCCGACGGCCGCGTGGCACGGAATCCGCCGCTGTCATCCTGCTCTGTCTCGCCGCTTTGAGCGCTGTCGGGTGTAGGTCGACAGATGCCGATTCATCGGCCGTCCCATCGAGCGCGGGCCCGGTGACGATGACCAGTTTCGCGCCTCTCGTCAGCGAGATAATCCCTGCGGTCGTCAACGTCTCGGCGCTCCAGAGGTCTCATAAGGCCGCAGGGCTGCAGCCGCCTGTAGGCGGCGCCAGCCCCGCAGCTGCCTCGGGCCTGGCTGGCGCTTCGGGCCCGGCTGGCGCTTTAGGATTGCCGCCCTCGGCGCTCGACGAATTGTTGCGCCGCTTCTTTGACGATCAGCAACGCAGAGCCCAGCCAAAACTCCCCGGACTGGCCTTGGGTTCCGGCTTTATCATCGATCCGAACGGCTATATCGTCACCGACGACCATGTTCTGGAGAATGCCGACAGCGTCATCGTAACCTTTCACGACGGCAGCCAGCACCGGGCGCGGATTATCGGCCGCGACGGGCTAACCGATTTGGCGCTGCTCAAGATCGATGCGCCGCAGCCCTTACCCTATGTCCGCTGGGGGGACAGCGACGCTGCGCGGGTGGGCGATTGGGTGCTGGCGATCGGCAATCCTTTTGGCCTCGACGACACGGTCAGCAGCGGGATCATCTCCGCTCGCGGCCGGGATATTCATTCCGGCCCTTACGACGATTTTCTGCAGATCGACGCATCGATCAACAGAGGCAATTCCGGCGGTCCGACCTTTGATCTGCGCGGCAGGGTCATCGGGATCAACAGCGCGATCTATTCGCCCAACGGCGGCTCGGTCGGCATCGGCTTCGCCATACCGGCGAACCTCGCAAAGCCGGTGGTCGAGCAATTGAAGGAGCACGGAAAGGTTCGAGCGCGGGTGGCTAGGCATCGAAATTCAGGAGGTTACGCCAGATATCGCCGCGGGCTTTGGATTGGCTAAGCCCGAGGGCGCACTTGTCGCCGGGCTAGGAGCCGACGGCCCGGCAGCACGCGCCGGTTTCGCGCAGGGCGATGTGATCCTGGCGGTCAACGGCCATGACATCATCAGGATGCGGGATCTTCCCCTAGTCGTCGCCGAGACGCCGGTCGGCCATTCAGCCAATGTCACGGTGTGGCGGCAAGACCGGGAATTTACCCTGCATCCGGTCATCGGCGAGATGCCGCGACAACTCGGAAATGCCGATCTCGGGCATCACGATCATCGACGCGCGGAAAAGTCCGATGGATGTGGGCGCCGGTCTCAAGCTCGCCCCATTGACCGCCAGCTCAGCGCCACCGGCTGCGGGTGCCGGGAAATGTCAACGGCGTTGTCGTCACTGCGATCGGGAACGACAGTCCGCTTGCCCGCCTCGATTTGCTGCCGGGCGACGTTATCGAGACGATCGGCCAGCAGCCGGTCGTGTCACCGAGAGACGCGCTGACCAAAATCGAGCGCCGCCGCCAGCTCCGAACAAGGTCAGTGCTGATGCTGATAAATCGCCACGGAGCCAGCCGTTATGTTGGCACTGTCCTTTCGGAACCATCCAGATGTCGGCGCCGAACAATTGAGGTTTCCGCATCCCGCTCCGAAAAGTTTCCGACAGCAGACTTACGCCTCGCACAGCGTCGGTCCGGTTCTATGTACCGGCGATTTATTCGGCCGCGGCGAGCCGCGGGCGGCTGGCCCTGCAATTCGGCCACACGCGCCTGCGTGTAGAGATCGGTCCAGTTGGTCAGCGCGAAATCAGTAACCTTGCGCGGGTCGTAGTCGCGATCGGCGATTCGCGATCTGCTTGCCGGCAATATGAACGGCACGGATTCGACTGCGGTCCTGCAACACGCCGATATCGGCCGATGGCGAAACGTCGAGCGCGATGAAATCGGCAGCCCGGCCGGGCTCCAGCGTGCCGATGCTGATGCCTCCGGTCATGAAGCGCGCGTTGACCTCGGTCGCCGCGCGCAACGCCGCCGCCGGGCTGAAGCCCAGATCGTCGACAAACAGTTCGAGTTCGCGCGCATTCCACTCGCCATATGGGGTCACGGCAAAACCGGTATCGGTTCCGGTCATCATCGGGACGCCGGCCGCCCGCGCCTTCTTCCAATTGGCGCAGCCGATCTCGTATTCGCGGCGTGCCGCAACCGGGCGGCCCTTTTGTCCCGGCCGGCTCGTGCGGCTGGGTGAACTCGATGACGTTCTTGGGCTGGGTCAGGGTCGGACACAACGCACTGCCGGTCTCGAGCATCGCGCGATGCATTCGTCGTCGAGATGGTTCGCGTGAAAAATCAGATCGACGCCACTGCGCGCCGCATACAAGCGTTGCCTCGCGGCCGCGGGCATGGACCACCGACCTTTTTACCGAGCCGATGGGTCTCGCGCACCATTGCCTCGGTCTCTTCCTCGGTGAAAGCAGCGACCAGTTCGCCGTTGTCGCGGCGCTGAATGCCGTCCAGCGCGATCTTGATGCAGTCGACCCCGTCTTTGACCTGACGACGGATCTCCTCGATAGCCTCGGCGATGTTCGTGACGAGCTTGCCGATCGAGGTTTCGGGCGCGCCGATCCAGGTCGGATACCAGTCGGTCAGACCCTGATGTGTCGTCACATACCGCCCGGCAGCCATGACCCGCGGGCCGTCGAACAGCCCGGCGCGGATCGCGTTGCGGATCGACAGGCTGATCTGTCCGGCATCTCCCGGCGAGCAGATCGCGGTAAATCCGGCGGCGGCAACCTTCTGGGCAAAGAACAGGCCGCGCAGCGCCCGAAATTCGAGCGGGCTGTAAAGGTCGATGTCCTCCTCGCTTTTGGCGTTGCCATAGGCGAGATGGGTGTGCACGTCGATCAGCCCGGGCATGACAAAAGCGCTCGAGTAGTCGAGCGTCCGGTCGCCGCGCAGGCGCCTGGGCGCCTCCTCCTCGGCTCCGACATAAGCGATCACGCCTTCTTCGTCGAAGACCAGCATCTGGCTGGCCACTGGGCATCGTCCTCGCTCCCGGTGAAAAGCTGACCGCAGCTCACGAAAGTCTTCATCGCCTCAGCCTCCTGCCGAAATCCGACACCGCTGGCGGACCGCCCGGCCGTCGACACAGTCGCATCGCTCTAGCCGGAGCTAGGGAGCACGGAACACGACCCCGGACTTGTCGTCGGCTGATTCGCCCGAGCCGTTCAGCCCATCTCGAGAGGTCGATTGCCCGTCGGCCGGGCCGCTCAGACCTGTTCGATCGAATCGAAATCCCACGCTGGGCTGGGCGGGTTTTCGCCGATGCGCACGGTCGTCTTATTCGGAAAGTGATATGGCGGAACCGGCAGATTGTAAGGCGCGGGAACGCATCCGCGAACACCCGGCCCGCCAGATCGTATTTCGATCCGTGACAAGGGCAGAAATACCCGCCGAGCCAATCTGGCGCCGGATTGGTCGGATCGGGGTTGGGGAAGAAGCTCGGGATGCAGCCCAGATGCGTGCACATCCCGACCAGAACCGCATATTTGGGGTCGATCGAGCGGTGCCAATTCTTGGCATAGGGCGGTTGCTGGTTGGCTCGAGGAATTGGGGTCGCTGAGGCGGTCGACGAGCTTGGGATCCTGCAGGGTCTTGACCAGTGACGGGGTCCGGTCAACGATAAACATCGGCTTGCCGCGCCACAGCACGATGATCTGCTGGCCGGGCTGCAACCTTGCTCAAATCGACCTCGACCGGCTCGCCGGCTGCGAGAATATCGGCTGCCGGGTTCATCGAATCGATCAGGGCGTATCCGACCGCGCCGGCCCCCAGCACCCCCATCGCTCCGGCGACCAGGATCAGAAAATCGCGGCGCGTCTCCCCCGGCTCGCCGCCATGTCCGGCGATTGCACCCGAAACAGACTGGGCCTGATCTGTCATTGCGTCTTCCGTTCTCCGCGCGAAGCTGGTCGGGCTTCTGTTACCTTATGCACGAGCACCCCGGGCAACCGGCGCGGGCGCGCTGGTGCCGGGATCGCGCCCGGTGCTACGATCGGTCACAGTCATATTCCCGACGACCAAAATGCCCCAGAGAGTCCGCAGATGAAAATCGCGCGTATCGAGAGCTTTATTCTCGGCACCGGCAGCTCCAAGGATCTGCTGTTTTGCCGGGTCGAGACCGAAGATGGGCTTCATGGCTGGGGCGAAGCCTATGTAACCCACGGCAAGGAGACCGTCGTCGCCGAATGCATCCGGGCGATGGCGCCGCACGTGATCGGCCGCAGCGCCTTCAACATCCGCCACACCGGCCAAATCCTATTCGACGATTTCGCGATCAAGCGCAGTTCGGTGGAGTTGTTGGCGGCTTGGAGCGCGGTCGAGATCGCATCGTGGGACATCCTAGGCAAGCGCACCGGGCTGCCGATTTACAACCTGATCGGCGGCGCTTCGCGCGAGCGGGTACGGGTCTACGCCAATGGCTGGTCGCGCGGATCGACGATCGAGGAAGGAGTCGAACGCGGTTTGACGGTCAAGGCGATGGGTTTCACCGCCGCTAAATTCGACCCGTTTCCGGGCCCGTGGCGCAGCTTTGTCGACCGCCGCGACGAAGATTTCGCGATCGACTATGTCCGGGCCATGCGCCAAGCGCTGGGGCCGGATTTCGAGCTTCTGATCGAAGCGCACCGGCGCTTCGCCCCGGCACACGCGATCCGCATCGGCCGGCGCCTGGCCGAGTTCGGCATCGACTGGTACGAGGAGCCGTGCCTTTCGGAGAACATCGAGCTCGTCGCCGAGGTGCGGCGGGCTGTGCCGATCCCGATCGTCACCGGCGAAGCGATCTATACGAAAGAGGCGTTTTTCGAGTGTGCTGGCCAAGCGAGCCGCTGACATCCTGAACCCCGACATCTGCGTCGTCGGCGGCATCACCGCGATGCTGGACATCGCCGCGATGGCGCAACCGCAAGCCATCGTCATGGCGCCGCACAACTACAACAGCACGTTGGTCGGACTGGCGGCGACCGTGCATTTCTCGGCAGTCATCCCGAATTTCCGGATCGCCGAGTATTTCGTGAACTTTCAGGACCTGTGCCGAGAGATCGCCACTCTCGTCATTGACGATGCAGGATGGCTGGATCGACTTGCCGACGAGCCCCGGATCTGGGCGTCGATATCGACGTGGCCAAGCTGCGTGCCCATCCGCATCAAGAAATGACCGGCCGTGGATTTCGTCAATATTGGGAAGAATATCCCCGCAAAGGTTACGCTCCCAGCCTTCGTTGATCGATCCTTGATCATGAATATCGCAGCTCCCTTTGATGATTACCGAGGAGAAGTTCTGACCGAATGGATCGACTTGAACGGCCACATGAACCTCGCCTATTACACCGTGCTTTTCGATTACGCGACAGACCTTCTGTTTAACACGATCGGGATAGGGAAGGAGTACAAGCGGGCCACGAACCACGGAACTTTCGTGGCCGAGAGCCACAATCTCTACGAGCGCGAATTGCTGGTCGGCGAACGCGTCCGCGTCACCAGCCAAATCGTCGGCGCCGACGGCAAGCGTCTGCATCTCGCGCATGAGATGTTCCGCGCGACCGAGGCGCAGCGTGTCGCGACACAAGAACTGATGTTTCTATCTGTCGACCTCGGGCAGCGCCGGGTCGTCCCGTTTCTCGGCGAAGCGCGGAAGCGGGTCGGAGCCGCGGCCGCGGCCCATGCTCGCCTGCCGAAACCTCAGTGGCTTGGACGCCGGATCGCGATCCCTGGTGCCGGTGGGCTCCCTGCGGCTGTTTCGGCCCGTGGATGAAAAGTGATCGGGGGCGCCGGTCATCGCAAGGCATTGTGAATTAGATAATCCGCAAAATCGGCCGGCTTCAGCTTGATTTGGACCCGCCCGCCATCCCCCGCCAGCGCGCGCGTCACCAACAGGTGATTTTCGACCTGGGACGCCGTCAAGCGAAACACGCCGATGGCTCCCTTGAGCTTCGGGTAGAGCCGGGGATCGATCATCTTTTCTTTTTTTTCGAGCCGCTCCAGCGTCGTCTCCTGACCCACATCCTCGACCTCGCGTCTGCGGACGATCGTCCAATCCGTTTCGCCGGCCCAGCCTTCGGCGACGAGCGCCTTCGGATCGCCGTCGGCCACCCCGATTTTGTAGATGTACTTGCCCAGCCCGACATCCGAGCCCCAGCGGCTGAGTTTCGCGCTGCGCGCCACGTAGATGAACCCCATCGCGTTTCTCCGATTGAGGCTGCAGGAATAGAGCGGTTCGTCGTCCGTTTTTAACGAAGAATTCAACTTGAGACCAACGACCGGGATCCTCCATGCCCTTTCTGATCGGCGCCGCAACGGCGGCAACCACCCTGCTGAGTATGGCGCTCGGCCAGATCGACGCCGGGTTCGCGGCCTGCGGCGTTCTAATCGGCTCGATCGTGCTGATGACCCTGCGCGAGGAATGAATTGAATTCGCAACACTGCGCCATGCTGTCGCAGCCGATGTGAGATCGTGCGCCGCAGCACGATCAGCGGCTGCCGCCGCCGCTTTGGGGCCGAGTTTACGAAGTGACATAAAGGAATACATTTCGTTAAGCTCTCCACCCGTGAGCCTCAGCCGAGGCGAGGGGTGGGGGATCTCCAAGTATGCGGCGGTTGATCTGGGCCGGGGCATGCGGCTTAGCCCTGAGCGTGGCGCTGGCAATTAATGCGCCGGCGGTTGCGATTGGACTCGATCCGGCTTTTCACCAAGCTTTGATTGGCCCGCAGCGGGCAAAGGGGGCTGTAGTCTGGAGCCACGGCCGTTCGGTCGACAGCGAAGACTGGAAATCGCCGACGCCGCCCTTTCTTCGGCTGCTGCGCGATTTCGGGCTGGGATGTTCTGCGCTTCGACCGGCTCCGCAAGGACGATACGTTGAGCGGCAGCAGCAGCCGCCTGGTCGGCATCGCAGCGCAGCTCAAGCATCAGGGCTATCGGCGGATCGTTCTCGCCGGTCAATCCTTTGGCGCCTTTCTGGCGTTGATGGCGGCGGATGTTTCGGGCGATGTCGATGCTGTCGTCGCCACCGCCCCTGCCGCATTTGGTGATTTCGAAGACTGCTTTGCTACCTGGCGCTTGAATGCGATACGCCTGTACCCGCTGCTCGAGCGGATCAACCGGGCTCGGGTGATGCTGTTCTTTTTCCACGGCGACGACTTCGACCCCGGCGGGCGCGGCGAGCGGTCCCGGGCGATCCTCGTCCATCATGGCCTTGGTTTCGCGGTCGTCGACCAGCCTGCCTATCTCTACCGGCCACTGGATATCGTCGAGTGGGTTGTTTTTCCGGCGCTATGGAGATTGCGTGCGCGACTTCGTCGATGATGACGGACTGAAGGGAGAATTTGCCTGCCATCCGGCTTGGGGAGAAGCGCCGAGCGCCGAACTTCGCCTGCCCGGTGAACTATTCCACCGGCGGTCCGCGGTACCAGCCCGGCTGACCGTCGCCGGTGCGTCGGCGCGCATATCCGCCATAGAACCGTCCCTGGACAGTGATGTTCTCGCCCGAGATACCTGGTACGGCTTTTATCCGAACGGTCGAGAGGTTCTCGTCCAGATCGAGGCGGTGCACGGACGAGACCTGACTGCGATTTATGCAATCGGACCGGGGATCGACAAAAACGAGCCTGCCGAATGGAACCGACGGAGCGGACAAATCATCGGTCATGAACTGGTGTTCGCTCAAAAAGGCGACAGTACCCTGCGGTTCCGCTCCAGCTATGGCGGCGAACTCGATGCAACATGGGTATCGCCCGATGGCAAGACCACGATGGACGCAAAACTGCGCCGCATCGACCCTTCCTCGGTTCCAATGCGGGCCGCAGCCCGATGAGCCGCCGCATCATCCGCACGAATTCTCACCACGGCGCATGAAACTGCTGAACAGAAGCGCCACAGCCTGCTGTACCGCTGCTCAGCCACCATAGCCGGGGCTTTTGCGCGCGAACCCGCCAAAGGCATCGAGCATCCGCCCACGCCAAGCCGCGACCGGATCGTCGGAGGCCAAAAGCTCGAAATCACTGATCGCGCGCGCCCATTGAAAGGCGCCGAACACGACATAATCGGCATAGGCCGGTGCGGCCCCGCACAAATAAGCTTGCCGCTCGACCGTACGGCGCAGCGGCGCCAGGCTGTCGCGAAACGCCGGTAGCCGCGTTTCGCGGTCCTTGACCACCTCCTCGAGCGTCCGGCCAAACCGCTCCTCGCGCGACCGTCGAAAATATTCGCGGTCTTGGGGGGCGACCTGTCGCCAGATGTCGAGCACGACAAAGCCGACAAGCCCCGGCTGAACCACCGTTTCAGTCCAGTTCTGCACAAAAGTGGTCAGCGCTCGCGCAGCGTCGCCGCCAAACAGCGGGGGCCGCTGCGGATACTGCTCCTCAAGGTAACCGGCGATGACCGATGAATCATGCACGATCCGGTCACCATCGACGATGACCGGGACCCGTCCGGCATTGGGACGCGGCAGCTTATCGGTTTCGGTGAAACGCCATGGCACGGTCTCGACTTCGAGACCTTTATGGGCGAGCGCCATCTTGGTGCGCCAGCAGAACGGGCTGAAACGGCGATCCGCCTGAGCGCCGGCGAGATCGTACAAAGTAACAGCCATCCTATCCTCCATATCGGGGTTGTCAGGCGCACTATGGCCGTCTCGCGGCGAGGCGGAAAGCCCCGGTTCATACTCCGAACGACCCCAAGGACGAGGCGGCCTGGTCTCGTTTCAAAGATATATCTGGGCCAGAGCGGATCCAGCCGGCGTCTTGCCGTCCCTCTGGCGCATGATATAACCGCGCCGCTTTCAGGGGAGGACGCGGATGTCCACCGTCTTCGTGCTCAACGGCCCCAATTTAAACCTGCTCGGTGTGCGCGATCCGTCGATCTACGGTCATGACACGTTGGCCGACATCGAGTCGCGTTGCCTGACGCGCGCAACAGCGCTCGACGTGCAGATCGATTTTCGTCAGACCAATCACGAGGGACAGCTCGTCGACTGGATCCAGGAGGCACGTGAATCGGCGGACGGCATCGTTCTCAACGCCGGCGCGCTGACTCACACCTCGGTCGCGGTTCTCGATGCTCTCTCCGCCACCGGCTTGCCGGTGATCGAGGTCCATCTGTCGAACATCTTTCGACGCGAAGATTTCCGCCACCATTCCTATGTGAGCCTCGCAGCACGCGGCGTGATCTGCGGCCTAGGCCCGCACGGATACGAATTGGCACTCGAGGCGATCGCCAACCTAATCGAGGACGAACCGGCCGAGGACCCTCGGTGAGGTTCAGCGGCCGTCGCTCGCCGCTCTCGCCCGACCCCGACCTGATCCGCACGCTCGCTCAGCTGCTGGCCGAAACCGGCCTGACCGAGATCGAATATGCGGAAGGCGATCGCCGTGTTCGGGTTTCAAGGCTTTCGGCGGGTGTCGCGGTTTCGTCGAGCTCGATCTCCCCACCCGAGATCGGTGCAACGAGCAGCAATGCCGCAAGCCCCGCAACCCATCCCGGCCTGGTGACGGCACCGATGGTCGGCACCGCGTATTTGGCGCTGCAGCCTGGAGCGCCCGCCCTCATTCGCCTGGGCGACACCGTTGTTGAGGGTCAGCCATTGCTGATTATCGAGGCGATGAAAGTGATGAACGAGATACGGGCGCCTCGGGCCGGCCGGATCGCGCAAATCCTGGTCGCAGACGCACAGCCGGTCGAATATGGCTCGGCCTTGATGGTAATCGAGTGACCTGCCGGCGGCGGCGATGTTCGAAAAGGTGCTGATCGCCAATCGCGGCGAGATCGCGCTGAGGATCCACCGCGCTTGCCGCGAGATGGGGATCAAGACGGTTGCGGTGCATTCGACCGCCGATGCGGCGGCAATGAATGTGCGTCTCGCCGATGAGAGCGTGTGCATCGGTCCGCCTGCCGCCCGCGACAGCTACATGAACGTCGCCGCAATCCTTTCGGCGGCGGAGATCACCGGCGCCGATGCGATCCATCCCGGGCTCGGATTTCTCGCCGAGAACGCCGACTTTGCCGCGGCGGTGGAAGAGCACGGCTTTACCTTCATCGGCCCGGCGCCCGAGCACATCCGGCTGATGGGCGACAAGGTCGCGGCAAAAGCCGCGGCGGCACGGCTCGGCATCCCGACCGTGCCTGGTTCTAAGGGCGCGGTGCGCGACGCCGACACCGCCGCGGCCGCAGCCGAGGCGATCGGCTATCCGGTTCTGATCAAAGCCAGCGCGGGCGGCGGCGGGCGAGGCATGAGGGTCGCCCGCGATCGGGCCGAACTGGCTCGGCAGCTGCCGGCGGCGCAGCGCGAGGCGGAGGCGTTCTTCGGACGCGGCGAGGTCTATCTCGAGCGCTGGCTCGAGCGGCCGCGTCACATCGAGATCCAGGTTCTCGGCGATGGCCAGGGCGGAGTTGTTCACCTCGGCGAGCGCGACTGCTCGTTGCAGCGCACGCACCAGAAGGTCCTGGAGGAAACGCCGTCTCCCGCGCTCAACCCCGACGAGCGCGACCGGCTCGGCGCGCTCGCGGTGGCCGCGCTGCGCGACATCGGCTACCGCAGTGTCGGCACTCTCGAATTTCTGTATCAGGACGGCGATTTCTTCTTCATCGAGATGAACACGCGTCTTCAGGTCGAGCACGCGATCAGCGAGATGATCAGCGGCATCGATATCGTGCGCGAGCAGCTGCGCATCGCTGACGGTGCTCCGCTCGGCTACCGCCAGGCCGAAATCCGCTTATCCGGACATGCGATCGAATGCCGAATCAATGCGGAGAACCCGCAAACCTTCCGGCCTTCGCCAGGGCGGGTTACGGATTACCATGCCCCGGGAGGGCTTGGGGTACGCGTGGATAGCGGGCTCTACCAAGGATACGAGGTGCCGCCCTACTACGACAGCCTGATCTCCAAGCTGATCATTCACGGTAAGACGCGCAACGAATGCCTGATGCGGTTGCGCCGGGCGCTCGAGGAGTATGTGATCGGCGGCATCGAAACCACGATCCCGCTGCACCAGCGCTTGGTCAACGCTACCGACTTCATCGATGGCGACTACGACATCCACTGGCTTGAGCGGTTCCTGGCGGGGGCGTCGTGAACCGAGCCGCCCTTTGATCCGGCTGACGCCCGAAATCCTGCTCGCCGCCTATGCCGCCGGCGTCTTCCCGATGGCCGAATTGGCCGACGACCCCGAGCTGTTCTGGGTCGATCCGCACCGCCGCGGTATCCTCCCGCTCGACACGTTCCACGTCTCGCGCCGGCTGCGCCGCGTGCTGAGGAGCGGCTGGTTCGAGATTCGCTGCGACTGCGCCTTCGCGGAGGTCATCCGAAGCTGCGCTGAAGCGACCGACAAGCGTCCGAACACTTGGATCAACGACGAGATCGTCCGGCTTTACCTGACGCTGTTCACTCGCGGCGCGGCGCACAGCGTGGAATGCCTGCGCGATGGCGTGCTGGTCGGCGGATTATACGGCGTGTCGATCGGTGCCGTGTTCTTCGGCGAAAGCATGTTCAGCCGAGAAACCGACGCGAGCAAAGTGGCCTTGGTCCATCTGGTCGCCCGGTTGCGCTCCGGCGGCTACCGCCTGCTCGACACCCAGTTCCTGACCCCCCATCTGGCCCAGTTCGGCGGTATCGAGATTTCGCGGCGCCGTTATCATCGACTGCTGACCTCGGCTCTCGCCTACGGGGCTTCCTTCCCGGCAGTGTTGCCGGAAGATGCGGGCGGCGACCCGCTGGCCCCTTTGCAGTCGAGCAGAATCACATCGTAAATCGGGTGCTCGAGCGATGACAGTGCCGGGCTCTGCGCGAACATCCAGCCGCTGAACCGCCGGATATTGTCCTCGCCGGGACGCACCTCGTCGATCTGCAGGAAGGCGGCACTTTCCGGACGGTCCTCCGGAGGGTTCTTCTCGCAGTCGCGCACCGTGATCGACAAACCGCCAAACCGGACCGTCTTGCCGACCGGCGCCTCGATTTCCAAGACGCGCGCGGTGACCTTGTCGAGCCCTTGGAGCACTGCCACCGGTTCGGAAATCATGTCCGAGGCCGCGATTGCGGCGGGCGTCATTGCCAGGACCGCCGCGAGGAACACGCCAGTCGGTGGTACGCGGCCGAGCCTGCCGATCGACATGGTCGCAGCGACTGCCTTCTTAGCCAAGAGCTTCGGATCCGCGCCTCACGGTCGGCAATCGCGGTTTCGCGCTCGACCATCAGTCGCGCGCGTTCGACGACCGGAACGTCGATCATCTTGCCGTCGACGGTGACCGCACCGACCCCCTCGGCCAGCGCCTTGTCGTACGCGGCGAGCACCCGGCGCGCGTGATCGACTTCATCGGTAGTCGGCCGGAATTCCTCGTTGAGGATCGGCACTTGGCTCGGATGGATCACCGAAGCGCCGATAAAGCCGAACCGGCGTGAGCGGCGGATCGTCGCGCGGAAGCCATCGAGATCGTGGAATTCGGCGATCGAGCCGATGAAGCCCAATGGCATGATCCCGGCGGCGCGAGCCGCGAACACCGCCATCTGCTTCGGCATCGAAAGCGCCTCGGCGTCGGGCAGGATGCCGGCCGAGGTGGCGAAATCCTCAGCGCCGAGCGTGAGGGCACAGAGCCGCGGATGGGCCCCGGCGATTTCGGCAAGACGAAAGAATGCCGCGGTGGTCTCGACCATCGCGATCAGCCGCGTCGTGCCCAGCGCCATGCCGCGTTCGGCTTCGATCTCGTCGACGATTTCGGCGAGCAGCCGCACATGCTCGGCGCTGTCCACCTTCGGCAGGGCGAGCGCCAGCACTCCCGGCCCGACCGCCGCTTCAATATCACGCACCGCCATCCGCAGCGGCCGGTTGATGCGGACGACGACGTCGGCCCCACCGCGCGACACGATGGCCGCCGCCTTCGGCACGAGCCCCCTCGCCCGCTCCTTTTCCGAGGCCGCGACGCTGTCCTCGAGATCCAGGATGATCGCGTCGGCGCCACGCCTGGCGGCCCCGTCGACAAAGCGCTGCGCCGTCACCGGCACGAACAGCAGCGACCGCCATACCGGCAGATCCGGTTTCATTGCTTGCCCCTTGCATTTTGTCATGATCGGCTGAACCGGCCTCGGTCGCCCTGAGCTCAGGCCGCCTCGGCTTCGACGCCATCCGGGCGGAGCGTTACGGGTGCGGTCCCCAGGGCGCCGCCTGGAGGAGCTTTACCTCCTGCGTAATCACCAGCGGGCGAAATTTCGCGGCGAAACCCTCGACGAAATCCCTGTTGGCGAATACCGCCGCCCAATGCGCGCGCCTGTCGCCATCGTCATCGAATTTCCACAGATGGACGAGTTGGTTGATCGTGCCGGTATCGGCCTGAAAGTATCCGATCAGCTTCTTGTCTTGACCACCTCGCTGGAGCGCCGGAAAGCCGAGTTCCTGATACAGTTTGACCGCTTCCGCCATCCCCCCGACGCGGAGGGTGTAGGTTCTCAATTCATAGAGGGCCATCGGGGTCTCCTTGAGAAAGAGGGTCGCCCGCCGGCCTTCCAAACAGGCGTAAAGCTTGGCGCGCTAGATCGCCGACCGGCGGCGCACGTACCGGCCAGCCGCTCGGCCGGTAAGCACCGGAAACTCCGGGCCGGTCTCATCACGCGAGTCTGAAGAACCATAGCGTCCCGGAGACAATACCCGAGCAAGGCCGGTCGGCGAAACAAATACCCCTACGGCAGCCCCACGATGCCGTTTCGCGCCAGCCCCTCGATTTCTACGCGATCGAGGCCAAGTTCGCCAAGAATCTCGGCGGTATGCTGGCCCAACGCCGGGGCCGGGCGGCGCAACCTGCCGGGGGTGGCGGAAAGGCGCGGGATGACATTGTGCATCGGCAGGCGCCCCACATCGTCGTCCGGTAGATCGACCAGTATTTCCCGCTCGACGACATGCGGATCGGCCATAAACTGGTCGATATCATAAACCGGAGCGGCGGTCACTTCGGCGCGCTCGAACACTTCCATATTCTCGGCGAGGGTACGCGCAGCGATAAACGCGACGATCGGCGCCTCGCACGCCTCGGCATTCGCGACGCGCTCGGTATTGGTGCGAAAGCGCGGATCGGCAATCATGTCCTCACGGCCAATGGCCCGGAACAGGCGCTCAGCCATCGCCTGGATCGACGCCGAGATGCCGATATATCGCCCATCCTTGGTTCGGAACACGTTGCGCGGCGACGTCGTCTCGGAACGACTGCCGGTGCGCTCGCGGACCGTCCCGGTCAAGCGATAGATGGCCGCTTCGGTGGCGATGAACGAAAACAGAGGGTCGAGCAATGGCAGATCGATTACCTGCCCCCTGCCGCCTTTGACTTCGATCTCGCGACGAGCGACGAGCACAGCCATCGCTCCGTAAAGTCCGGCCACCATATCGGCGAGTGCGGTTGGCGGCAAAGCCGGCTCCCGATCGGCAAACCCGGTGCGCGCAGCATAGCCCGACATGCTCTCGACCAAGGTGCCAAACCCTGGGCGGTCGCGATACGGGCCGTCCTGGCCCCAGCCGGAAACCCGCAAGATGATCAGGCCCGGATTGCGCCGGTGCAGGATTTCGGGGCCCAGTCCCATCGCCTCGAGTGTCCTCGGACGGAAATTCTCGATCAGCACTTCGGCGCCGGCGATCAGGTCGCAGAGCAATTCGCGCCCGCGTGCTTCCCGGAGGTTCAGTGCGACACTCTTCTTGTTGCGCGAATAAACCTTCCAATGGACGCTGACGCCGTTGGTCTGCCAGGCCCGTAGAGGGTCGCCGCGTTTGGGATCTTCGATCTTGATTACCTCGGCGCCGAAATCCGCCAGCTGCAGGCTGACCATATTCCCGGAAACCAGCCGCGACAGGTCGACGACACGCATCCCGTCAAGCGGGCATGAGGCCACCGGTTCAAACGATTTCTCGGGCACGGTCATGTTCGTTGGGGCCTGATCCACAGCGGCATTGCCGAAGGAGCTTAGCCGCGCCGAGACCCGAAACAAAGGCCGGCAGACGGAAGGCGGCCGGACGTCTCGGCGACGCACAGGAAGCCCGCGCGGTTGGCAGAAATCGCCGTTTTTGCGCCGCAATGTTAATTTTCTTCGTCCACAAACGTTAATTTTCTTCGACGAATGTGAAGTAGCTCACACTTCGTGCGAGCGGTGCTGCCACTACCATACACTGATGGCGGACAGACTGGCAGGGGGTGGTCATGGCGCGAATTACAGACCGGAGGAGCCTGCAAAGCCGGCTCGCGCGAACAAACAGGGAACCTCCGAGAGCATTACCGGCGATTGCCGGAGCATTGGACCGCCTGCGGAGCGCAGCGCCTATCGTTAGGGAAGCGCGGCGAACCTGCACCGTCATAATCTCGCAGAATCCCTAGGCAAATCTCGTCCTGGCGCGGGTTCGCGCGAGCGTCTACGTACACGCCGTGGCGAGCAAGGGCGGCCATCGGGGCTTCGCTGCAACCGGCCACCTTTCTCGCGAGGATAGCGGAGTCGACTATCGGATAACGATATGTTAACTACCAATGATAATGATTAACCACGACGCGCCGGCACGGGTTGCCGGCCTGATCCCGGAGGGCGTTATGCGCGTGCTTCTTGTCGAGGACGACTCGGCCACGTCCGCCAGCATCAAGATGATGCTGAGGAAAGAGAATTTTATCTGCGATACCACCGATCTCGGTGAGGACGGGCTGGAGATCGGCAAACTCTATGATTACGACATCATCCTCCTCGATTTGATGCTCCCTGACATCGACGGGTACGAGGTTCTGCGGCGGTTGCGCGCAGCGCGGGTGCATACGCCGATCCTGATCCTCTCCGGGCTGGGAGAGCTCGATCACAAGCTCAAAGGCCTGGGCTTCGGCGCCGACGACTTTTTAACCAAGCCGTTCGATCGCCGCGAGCTGGTGGCGCGAATACACGCCATCGTCAGGCGGTCTAAGGGCCACGCGGAATCGGTGATCCGCACCGGCAAACTGGTGGTCAATCTCGATGCCCGCGTCGTCGAAGTCGACGACCGCCCGCTACATTTGACCGGTAAGGAATACGGCATCCTCGAACTGCTCAGCTTGCGCAAGGGCACCACCCTGACCAAAGAGATGTTTCTCAACCACCTTTATGGCGGGATGGACGAGCCGGAGCTCAAAATCATCGACGTGTTTGTGTGCAAATTGCGCAAGAAGCTCGCTCAGGCGACCGGTGGAAAGCACTATATCGAGACGGTGTGGGGGCGAGGTTATGTCCTGCGTGACCCGCCCGAGTTGCCTGCAACCCCGCCCCTCGCCGCCGCGGGAGCGGACACCCGCGTCGCACGCCACGACACCGTTACGGCTTAGATCTCCGTCGCGGTTAACGACAGCCGGAACCCCCCAGGTTCCGGCGCAGCACTCTCCAGTCGCCAGCCGCCCGCTCGGGCGAGAAGAGCCGTAAAGTAAGCCTGCACGGTCCGGGCGGTAATTGCCGCGGCCGGAGTTTCTAGCCGCAGTGCGGCCGCTTGTTGCGAGGCGAGCAAGGCGGCCTCGCCGACCACGTCAAGCTGCAAGCCGGTCAACGCCGTTCCCAGCGCCAGCCGGCCTCCGCGGACCAATGCCTCAGCGCCGATCAGAAGCAGGTTGCAGGCGAGCTTTTGTTGACCAAGCGGGAGCGCTCGAACCGACTCCGCATAATCGCAATAGATCGACGTTCCTTCGAAAAACTTTGCGGCCAGTTCGCCGGGCACCGGTCCGGCGGTGACGGCCTCAGCGCCGAACCCATAGGCGAAACGATAAAATTGCAGCCTGCGGGCAGCACGGCCGGCACTGTCTTGAACGAGTGCTAAGGCCTCGCGCACGAAATCGGGGTCGTCCTCATCAAGCAGTTCGACGCCGTTGCCAACGGCGCCGATTGGCCCGCTCAACTCGTGACACAGCCGTGCCGTCAACAATTCCAGTATTCGCAGGTCGAGCGCGCCAGCCATAGTTAATGCTGCCATGCGGTTCGCATCGCCGCAACCGGGCGTTTACCGGAGGCGCCCATCTCACGACAAAGATCGTCACCAAATTTGGCAACCGCGCATGGCCTACGCCCGCCGCGGCGGCATGCTTTATCTGCGATTAAGTTCTAAGCCTTGATAAGCAGGTGTGATGTCGGCAGTGCCCGGTGCATGGGCCGGCGGTAACCTTTTCTTTGGATCGTTTTGCTCTAAATTTGACGTAAAATGCCCGGCCGTCTGGCGCCGCCAGGATCGGTTCGGGCGACTGACGGGCGGCAAGATATGCGTCAATAAAAGCAATGGGAGGGCGTCTACGGTGTTCTCGTTTCTGGATAGGGAGCGGATAGTTGCTCCGCCGGGCTACAGCCGGTGGCTGATCCCACCGGCCGCCCTTTGCGTCCATTTATGCATTGGCCAAGCCTACGCGTTCAGCGTCTTCAACTTGCCGATGACCAGATTGCTCGGGATAACCCAATCGGCGCCTGAAGACTGGAAGCTTACCCAACTCGGCTGGATTTTCAGTCTGGCGATCTTCATTCTCGGCACCTCGGCGGCGCTGCTGGGACGGTGGGTCGAAGAGGGCGGACCACGCAAGGCCATGTTTACCGCCGGCTTATGCTTTGGCGGCGGGTTCCTGGTCTCCGCGCTCGGCATCTACCTCCACAATTTGTGGGTCATTTATCTCGGCTATGGCGTGCTCGGCGGAATCGGGCTCGGCCTAGGCTACATATCGCCGGTATCGACCTTGATCAAATGGTTCCCCGATCGTCCGGGCATGGCGACCGGAATGGCGATCATGGGGTTCGGCGGGGCTGCCTTTATTGCCGCACCCCTCTCGGTCTGGCTGATGGCCAAATTCTCGACCCCGACCCATATCGGCGTGGCCGAGACCTTTATCGCCATGGGCTTGATCTATCTGTGCTTCATGATGGTCGGGGCGGCAATGGTGCGGATTCCCGCCCCAGGCTGGGCGCCCGAGGGGTATGTCGCGCCGATACGGCCCAAACCTCTCGTGACGACACAGCATGTCTATGTCTATGACGCGTTGAAGACACCGCAATTCTGGCTGATCTGGTGGATTCTCTGTCTCAACGTCACCGCCGGCATCGGGGTCCTGGGTCAGGCTTCGGCGATGAGCCAGGAAATGTTCAAGGGTCGGATCACTGCGGTCGCCGCGTCGGGTCTCGTCGGGCTGTTCAGCCTGTTCAACATGGGCGGGCGGTTCGCCTGGTCGTCAATTTCAGACTATATCGGCCGGAAGAACACATACTTCCTGTTCTTCATCCTCGGCACTGCGCTCTACGCCACGGTCCCATACACCGGCGCAATCGGCAGCGTCGGTCTGTTCGTCTTTTGCTATGCGGTGATCTTCAGCATGTATGGCGGCGGCTTCGCGACTGTCCCGGCCTATCTGCGCGACATGTTCGGCACCCGCTATGTCGGCGCGATCCACGGGTTGCTGCTGACCGCGTGGTCGATGGCCGGGATTTTCGGCCCGGTGCTCGTCAATTACATCCGGGAATACAACATCACGCACGGTGTCGCCAAAGCCCAGGCATACAACGTCACGATGTACGTGATGGCAGGGCTGCTCATCGTCGGCTTTGTCTGCAACTTCTTTGTCAAATCCGTGCACGAGCGGTTTCACATGCGCGCGGTCGAGGCAGATGCCGAGGTCGAAGCCGCGCCGGTATTCGGGAGCCAGTGATGTCATCAAATCAACAGGTCCAGCGCGGATACGGGCTCAAGCTTGCTCTGGCCTGGGGCTTTGTCGGAATACCGCTGGTCTGGGGCGTGGTTCAGACCCTGGTCAACGCGGTCAAGGCGTTTCACTAAGTTCGAGCAACTCCGCCGCAGCGGCGAGATCCTCGGGCTGGTTGGCGTTAAAGAACGGATCGACCGGCCGGTCGGCAAAGGGCACGGCGACTAGGCCGTGACGGGCGGTCCATTGATCGACCTTGCGGATCCCCTCTTCCGCCACGGCCCGGCGCAGATCCTCGCGCAGCCGCACGGGCCACAGCCCGATCACCGGGTGCATGTGTCCGCCCGAAGCGGCGCAGGCGAGATCGGCCCGAGCCTCTTCGACGGCTGCGGTGAGCCGAGCCACAAGATCCCTGGGCAGAAACGGCGCGTCAGTAGCGGCGCTGACCACAATCGGACAGTCGGGCCGATGCAGCGCGGTCCAATCGAGCCCGGCCAGCACGCCCGCTAATGGCCCGGCGAAACCGGGGACGCTGTCGGCTACGACCGGCAGCCCGAACCGGGCAAATCGGGCCGGGTCGCCATTGGCGTTGATCACCAGCGCCTCGACCTGCGGCCCGAGTCGCTCGATGACCCGGTCGAGCAGCGAGACCCCGCCAAGCAGCCGCAGCGCCTTGTCGCCACCACCCATTCGCCGCGACAGGCCGCCGGCGAGCATCAGACCGACGACCTTCACGCCGCGTCCTCGGCCAGGCTGGCTTTGCGAACGAGCCGCGGAGGCTCTTCCTCGACGGCCCCGACATCGCCGTCGAAGATTATGCGCTCGCTGCCGGCCAGCGCCACGAAGCGCTTGCCCTTTGCCCGGCCGATCAAGGTCAGCCCGGCTTGGCGCGCAAGATCGACGCCCCAGGCGGTGAAGCCCGAGCGCGATATCAGTATCGGAATGGCCATCTGCACGGTCTTGATAACCATTTCCGAGGTCAGCCGCCCCGTCGTGTAGAAGATCTTGCCTGCCGGGGAGATGCGGTGCAGGTGCATATAGCCGGCGATCTTGTCGATCGCGTTGTGCCGGCCGACATCCTCCATATAGAGCAGCGGCCGGTCCTCCTCGCACAACACGCAGCCATGGATCGCGCCGGCGGCCAGATAGAGGCTCGGCACGGTGTTGATCTTGCGAGAGAGGGCATAGAGCCACGACGTGCGCAACACCGCGTTGCGGTCGAGCCGGACCTCCTCGAACTTCTCCATCAGATCGCCGAAGACCGTGCCCTGAGCGCAGCCCGAGGTCAGCGTCTTCTTGCGCAGCTTGTCCTCGAAATCGGTTTCGCGGTCGGTGCGGACGACGACGGTCTCGAGTTCCTCGTCGTAATCGATGCCGGTAATCCGGTCTTCGGCGCGCAGCATGTTCTGATTGAGCAGGTAGCCGACCGCGAGAAAATCCGGATGGTCGCCGACCGTCATCATCGTGACGATCTCGCGCCCGTTCAGAAACAAGGTCAGCGGCCGCTCCATGACCACCGAGGTTTCGACCGTCCGCCCTTCCTGGTCTATGCCGGTGACCTTGCGGGTCAGGCGCGGGTCGTCGGGCTGGGGTTGGACGGTAAATTCCTGCATGGGCCGATGATGGGTTGCGCGGGGTTCCGCTGCAAGCTGGCAGACGCTATGTTTCGTCATATAAGATTTCCCGTTGACAGGAACGGCGACGACGGAGCGATTGCGTGCCGCCTCCTACACCGAGGAACAGATCCTCGGCGACTGGTTCCCCGAGGAACCGCGGAGGTAGCCTGGGCCCGCCATGCCGAGATCGGGGGCGACATTTGCTGATCTCGTTCCTATCTTTGGAAGAGCGCAGCAAAAACGAAGGATGCGCCTGAGCGTGAGCACAGCATGATCGACCCGTTTGGACGAACCATCACCTATCTGCGGGTATCGGTTACCGACCGATGCGACTTCCGCTGCGTCTACTGCATGGCGGAAGAGATGACTTTCTTGCCGAAGGCGGAGCTGCTGACCCTGGAGGAACTCGACCGGCTGTGCAGCGCCTTTATCCGCCTCGGCGTCCGCAAGCTCCGCCTGACCGGCGGTGAGCCACTGGTTCGCCGCGACATCATGACCCTGTTCCGCTCGCTCGGCCGCCAGATTGCCACCGGCGCCCTCGACGAGCTGACCTTGACAACGAATGGCAGCCGGCTTGCCCGCTACGCCAGCGAACTCGCCGATTGTGGGGTGCGCCGGGTCAACGTCTCGCTCGACACGCTCGATCCGGTGAAATTCACCGAGATTACCCGCCGTGGCCGGCTCGAAGTGGTGCTCGACGGCCTAGCCGCCGCCAAGGCGGCAGGACTGGCGGTCAAGATCAACACCGTAGCCCTGCGCGGCGTCAACGAGGCCGAGCTGTCGGATCTTGTAGCGTGGTGCGGCGACCAGGGTTTCGACCTGGTATTTATCGAAGTCATGCCGATGGGCGATATCGGCGGCGAACAACGCCTCGACCAATACCTGCCCTTGTCTCTGGTGCGTGCCCGGTTACAGCGGCGCTGGACCCTTGACGACAGCGACTATCGTACCGGCGGCCCGGCGCGCTATGTCAATGTACGCGAGACCGGCGGGCGGCTCGGCTTCATCACGCCTTTGACCCACAATTTCTGCGAGAGTTGCAACCGTGTCCGGCTGACCTGCACCGGTACGCTCTATATGTGTCTCGGTCAGGAGGATGCCGCCGATCTGCGCACGCCGTTGCGCCAATCCGAGGGTGACGAGGCGCTCGTGGCAGCCATCGGCGAGGCGATCGGCCGCAAGCCGCGCGGCCATGATTTCATCATCGACCGCCGTCACAACCAGCCGGCGGTGGCCCGCCATATGAGCGTGACCGGCGGGTGAGCGCCGCGCCGCTGCCGCACATTGCTCCCCGTATTTGCGTTGTCGCCGCGGAGACCGAGGCGGCTCAGCAGGCGCTGGCGGAGCTGAGCCAGCGCTACCCCTGCGTCGCTCCCGAGCATGCGGAAATTGTCGTGCCGCTCGGCGGCGACGGCTTCCTGCTCGAGACGTTGCATCGGTTTTTGCCGCAAGGCGTACCGATTTACGGCATGCATCGCGGCAGCGTCGGGTTTCTGATGAATGCCTACCAGCCGGATGGACTGTTCGATCGCCTCGAACACGCGCAGCCGGTCGTCCTGCACCCGCTGGAAATGATTGCGCGCGATGTCGACGGCGCCCGCCATCGTGCGCTCGCCTTCAACGAGGTGTCGTTGCTGCGCGAGACCCGTCAGGCAGCAAAGCTGCGGATCACCGTCGACGGCGTCATGCGCCTGGACGAACTGATGGCCGACGGGATCCTGGTCGCCACACCGGTCGGCAGCACCGCCTACAACTTGTCGGCGCACGGTCCGATTATTCCGCTCGGCGCCGGCGTATTGGCGTTGACTCCGATCAGCGCCTTTCGGCCGCGGCGCTGGCGCGGCGCGTTGCTGCGCCACGAAGCTCAGGTCAAGATCGATGCACTCGAAACCGACAAGCGACCGGTCAGCGCAGTCGCCGACTTTACCGAGGCGCGCGATGTGGTCAGCGTCGAGATCCACGAAAATCGCGATATCGCGATGACGCTGCTGTTCGACCACGAGGCCAACCTGGAAGAGCGAGTCTTCAAGGAGCAGTTCACGCCGTGAGCGGTTAGGCGGGCCACAAGGCCCGCCGTCCGCGTCGCCTAGCCAATAGTCAGAGCATTGCCGACGCGTTGAAATTCCTTGCCGATAAATGCGGCGAATTCGCCCGAGGCGGCGCTGACGCTGCCGATTTCCCCGCCTGAATTAAAGTCGTGGGAGCCTTGCACCACCAGGTTCTGCGGTGGCTTCTGCGGCGTAGCGAAGACTTCGAGCGTCAGCATCGCCGTATTTTGCGCGTCGGTCGCACCAAAGATCACCCGCTTGGTACTCGCGTAATAGCCGATCTGCCTTTTGTCTTCGAAAACAGTGCCGCCCTCATATTGCCACCGCCCGGCAACATCATCGACATTGTGCAACGTCGTACGTTCGAGCATCAGTGTAAGAGCCATTTCGACCTCCTATGACGCGGCGTTTCGTGTCCGCAGCAACGTCATATACGGACTGGGCAAGAATTATATGTGAACTCGCTCACACTGGACGGCTATCGTGCTCACTATTACATCAAATTATCTGAGTTATATTTATTCCTTTGAGACAACTGGCCAGACGAGCGGTTGATAAAGCCGGAAAACACATCCTGTATTTTGATGCCGAAGTGTCGCGAACAGGAGAGCGAAGCGCGGCGTCGCAAAACGCTCTGCCGGCGAAAACGCATTTGTGCGCCCCCGAATACCGCCGTGGGCGGCACGGTCGATCAGAGCAGCGCAGCGACGCAATCACCCTTGGCTAGATAGCCTCGGGCGATCGCTTCGCTGCTGAGTTGCCACTAATCAGGCGACCGGCGCCAAACGCGTTAGTCGCGCAATTCGGGGACGATCCAGAACGGCTTCTGACCGCGGGCGACACGCTCGAAATTGTCGAAGGCGTTGCGCCAGCGCTTCCAGTGATTGTCCCAGGTCGGACCCGGCGCCGTGCGGGCTGAACGTGATGTTCTTCAAGGTGAACAGCTCGTGGTCGGGCTTGGGCGGCTCCTCGACCATCACATCGAGCCCGGCGCCGAGGATCTTTTCGTCGCGAAGCGCGTTGTACAGCGCCTTCTCGTCGACAACCGGCCCGCGGCAGGTGTTGATCAGGATCGCTGTGGGTTTCATCATCGCCAATTCGCGCTCGCCAATCAGATTATGCGTCGATTTGTCGAGCGGCACGTGCAAGGTGACGATATCGGACATCTTGAGCAGTTCGGTGAACAGCGCGAACCGCACGCCGAGGGCGTCTTCCTGATCGGTGGTCAGACGGTTGATGTCGTAATACTTGATCTGCATGTCAAACGCCTTGGCGCGGCGCGCGACCTTTTTGCCGATATTGCCCAGGCCGATAATCCCCAAGGTCTTGTCCTCCAGCTCATAGAGCTTGGTCGCGTTGAAATCGTTGCCGCGCCAACGTCCGGAAGACACCCCCTCATGCTGCCAGATCAATTTGCGGGCGACTGCCAGCATCAGCATCATCGCATGCTCGGCAACCGCGGTCGAATTGGCCCCGCCATTGTTGCAGATCGGCACGCCCGCCGCGCGTGCCGCGTCGAGGTCGTAGGTGTTGTAGCCCGCGCTCAAAGTCTGGACGATGCGCAGCTTTGGGGCTCGCTGGTAGAAATCGGGGCCGTGTGGATATTGCCCGCCGCCGATATAGTACTCGGTGTCCTTCAACAGATCGAAGAATTCCGGCCGCCCATGCGGGGCCATGGCCAGCTCCCAGCCGGGCGAGAGCAGGTCATAAGCGATCTGCAAGGTCTCCTCCGAGTGGGTGGCGGGGTCAGAATGCGAGGCATGCCGCGTCTCCTCTTGCGGGGTGTCGTGTCTGGCTGAACAAAAGCCGCCGACGAGCATTGCCATCGGCGGCAAGGGACGCGCCATCGTAGCGATACCGGACGATTACACCCAAGCCAAAACCGCGACCTAAGCGATTGCGGAAACACGCGCGCTGGACTTAGGCTGTGCCGCTACCCGACGCCAACGCCTCGGCCAACAGAAGACCAGCAGCGACAAGACAAACCAGCGAGGGAGAATAATCATGGCCGGTTCGCTCGAAGAGCGGTTTCAAAACCTGCACGAGTTTGTCACCCAGGCGCGCACCAATCTCAACCGCAACAACTGGGATTACCTGATCGGCGGTTCCGAGACCGAGACAACCTTGGCTCGCAATCGCGCCGCGCTCGATGCTTACGGCTTTCGCCCCCGGGTATTGCGCGATGTGTCAAATGTCGATAGCAGCCGCACCTTCTTTGGCAAAAAGCTGCGGATCCCGGTGTTGTGCTCCGCGGTGGGGTCGGTCGAGAATTTCGAGCCGGGCGGCGGCGCCACGGTTGCCAAGGCGACGCGCGAATTCGGCAACGGGATGATCTTGAGCTCCGGCGCGCATCCTGGCCTGGAAAAAACCGCAGAAGCTTCTGGCGACGGCTTCAAGATCTACCAGCTCTATGTGCGCGGCGACGCCGATTGGGTCGACGACCATGTCCGCCGCGCGATCGATCACCGCTATGACGCTTTCTGCTTTACGATCGACACCGACAGCTACAGCCGGCGCGAGCGCGACATCGCCAAACGCCACCAACGGCGCCGCGTCCGCGTCGAGGAAGCGCGCATCTACCAGGCAAAGTTCAATTGGCGCGACATCGAGCGGATCAAGAAGAATTTCGACATTCCGCTGGTCCTGAAGGGCATCGGCACCGCCGAGGACGCTAAGATCGCGATCGAATGCGGGGCTGACTGCGTCTACGTGTCGAACCATGGCGGCCGCCAGCTCGACCAGGGCGTCGGATCGATCGATGTTCTGCCGGAGGTCGTCGAAGCGGTCAGCGGCCGGGCTCGCGTAATGGTCGATGGCGGCATCTACCGCGGTACCGATGTGGTCAAGGCGTTGATATTGGGCGCCGATGTGGTCTCGGTCGGCCGTCTTTATATCTACGGTCTTGCCGCGGCCGGCGGACCCGGCGTGGTGCGGCTGTTCGAGATCCTCGAAGACGAGATCCGCATCTGCCTGTCATTGCTCGGCGTAACCGGCTACCACGAGCTCGATAAATCCTATATCCGGCCGGCGCGCCAAGTCGTGACGCCGCACGTGCACAGCGTCTTCCCCCATCTCAACCTGCCGCGCGAGACTTATTAACACTCCAAGGGTGCGCCGCGGTCGCGGCGCACCGCGATCCGCCGGCCCTATAGGACCGGCTGCTCCATAACACAGGGCGCTCGTTACAGCTGTAGCGGCGCCGGCGAGGCGGGTTGCCCGCGTGGGCGCCCGCCCCGAGCCCAGCCGCTAGGCTTGGCGCTGCCGGGCTGCCGATGTCGGCGCTGCCGCCATTGCCGCCGCGATCTTGTCGGGACGGGTGAAGGCGAGGTACTCGGCCGCGAATTCGGGCGGCAGAATCTCGACCATCGATTCGTTCTCGACCCAGACCTCGATCACGTGGAACGGTCCGCGGTTGCAGCGGAAGCATTGCCAGCCCTCGCGGCGCGCGATTGCCTCGACGGCGTCCGCTTGGGTGGCGACACTGAGCGCGAAATGGGTCGGGCCGAAGCCTCGTGCTTCTGGCTTTTTCGCAAAGCCGGCGCCGTCGCTGCCGCCCGGCTGCAGCTCGGTCCCTGCCGGATAGACCTCGACGCCCGACCCATGTTCGTCGAGCTGAAGCGCGAAGAAGCTGCCCGGATTGGGCGGAAACGGAACCGCTTTGCCGCCCATCAGCTCAGCGAGAATTCCGGCGACGCGCTGGGGATCATGGGCTGCGATCGAGAGATGGTGGATCATGGTGTTCTCCCAAACTGGCCGAGCAAGGCACAGCGCGGCGACCGCATTGGCCCCGGCCTCGGCGAACGAAGATGTGGGCTTCGGGGGAGGGTCACCGCAATACCTGCGACACATCGAAGCCGGGCTCGGTCGTGAACAGCTCCTGGGGTTGCGTCACGCCGCGCAACGCATAGCGCCCGACCGAGACCAGACGGCCTCGCACCTCGTCGCCGACTGCGTCGGCAAAGCTCGCCGAGACGAGAACATCCTGCTCGACCGAGCGGCTCATCGCCAGGATCCGGCTGACTTCGTTCACCGCCGGGCCGATAACCGTGAAGTCGAGGCGGTCCTTGCCGCCGACATTGCCGTAAAACACATCGCCGACATGCAGCGCCAGATAGATCTGGGTCGTCGGCAAACCGGCCTCGGCGCGGCTTCGGTTAAGCCCGACGACGTCTTTGCGCACCCGCGCGGCGGCGGCGAGCCCGGCAATGCAGGCCTTCGCACGGTCCTCGCCGGTGAAGATGGCGAGCGTTCCGTCCCCGATCAGCTTCAGTACGTCACCGCTATGGCCGTGCACGGCGGAAACGACGACATCGGCATAGTCGTTGAGCAGCGGCACGATCTGCTCCGGTGGGGCAGTGTCGGTGATCTGGGTAAAACCGCGCAGATCGCTGTACCACAGCACCGCGTTGATCTTGTCGGCGACGCCGCGGGCGATCCGACCACTCATCACCTGCCGGCCCGCGTCGCGTCCCAGATAGGTTTCGGCGAGCGTCGCAGCCATGCGCGCCAGTGCGGCCGATTTGATCGCGAGGTTGAGGAACGGAGCGAGCCGCTGCAGCGCGCTGATCGCACCGGGGTCAAAACCAGCGGCGGCGTCGGTGGCCCAGGACGAATAGACGCAATCCATTTCGCCGATCACGCCCTCTTCGGCAAATCGGTGAACCAGCGCCAGATAATCGGTGATTCCCTCGCCGCGGGCCTGCTCCACCGCCGGAAAGTCGGCGGGATCGCCGGCGATAAAGCGGCGCCGCAACGCCTCTTCGCCTGACTGCAGCAGATGAAAAAACGGACTGCGCAGCCAGCTCTCGGCCGCTTCCCCTTCGTTGGTGCGGCCGTAATCGACGGCTTCAACCTCCGCAGGGGTATCGGCGCGCCAGCGAAAGACACGACCCTCATAGATCGGGTGAAGGGTGTCGAGGATCACCATGGCGCGGGCCAGCGGGACCCCTGCATCGAACAGCCGCCGACAGAAGCCGGCCATCAGTTCGCTCTCGGTGCGGCCGATCAGCCCGGCTCGCGTTACCCAGCTGGCAAGGGCGTCGAACGACGTCTCTTTCATCCTCGCGACACCCCGCGGCGCCCGGACATAGAATTAACCGAGAATCTCGAAATGCGCGTGGGTTGGCCGCAGTGCAAGCCCGTTGACGGGAAGGACATCCTGCGGACACGCGGAAAAGGCGACGATGCAATCCATTTCGGCGCGCAGCGCGACATAGCTGCCCGGCGCGCTGATCGGCGGCCGAATCTCGACCCGATTGCCGTCGATGACCGGAATGTTCATGAACAAATTCAACGGCGCCGGCGTCTCGGGCGGTGAGAGTCCATGTTCGCCCAGCGCTGCGGCGAGGTTGTCCGTGCAGTTGTCATGGTACTCCGTGCAGCCGAGCAGCTCGTAGCGCCAGCGGTCGCAGGCGGAAAACAGGGTATCGTGAACGCCGCCGGAGGTGTCTTCGACGAAGGTCAGGATCGGCCGCCGCCGGTTGGTGACCAAGGCGTCGCCGACCGCGGGAATGATCCGGCCAATCGCGACGCGGCTGTGCTCCATCGACATGAGTTCGCTTAATCCCCCGCGTTGAACGCCCAGGTATCGACGACCTGCTGGCCGGTCGTGTTGATCACCTTGACCACTTGGCCTCTCTGCAACTGCGCGGCCTTGCCGCGGCGCGCCGGGATCTCGATCATCCGTCCTCCATTCGTCCGGTCAGCAAGTAGGTGTCAAAGCGGGTGAGGGCAAAAAACGGGCCTCACCTGTTGCCGGAGGGCGCCTCGATCGGGGCGCAGTTGGTCCGTCCCGACATCAGGCAATCCTCAAGATGCGATTCCCTTTGCAGCGCGTGGACCAGATAGATCGCGGCAACGACCAGCGCCAGCACAACGGCCAGCCCAATCACCGCCCCGGAACGCGACCGTTCACCGCCTTGATCGTCGGGGGGCGTGGCCATCGAGTTCACTCCGGTGCAATCGGCTGGCCGTCGGCGACGGCCTTGAGCCAATCATTATAGGCAGCGAACGCGGCCAACAACGCCGTGCCCCGCGTCTTGTCAGACGATCCTGGGATGCGCGAGAGTGCCTGGGCGGTGAACCGAAACCGGAGGCAGGGTTTGTTGACGCGGTATCTGTGCCTCGGCTGCGGCTTTCTCTATGACGAGGCTCTAGGCCTTCCCCAGCACGGCATCGCGGCCGGCACGCGCTGGGCCGAGATCCCTGCGGATTGGGTCTGTCCCGATTGCGGAACCCCGAAGTCCTTATTCGAGATGGTCGAGATCGCTTATTGAACGGAGACTAGGGTGACTGAAAGCTTCGTATTGCGCAGCAGCGAGCGCGGCTATACGCGGCTCGCGTCGACCGGCCTCAATGCGAGCTATGTCGCTGGCCATCCCGACGGTGTCATCACCCGCCATTCCAGTTTCAATTTTCATGAGTACCAGTCCGGCGTTGCCGCGTTCGGCAAGATGCGGGTGTTTGGCGACGAAGTGTTCAGCGGAAACGGCACCGGCTACAACATGCACCCTCACCACAATTTCATCATCATCGCGATAGTCCTGCAAGGGGCTCTGACGCATATCAACACTATTGGTAAGATCGATGTGCTCGGGCCCGGAGATTATTATGTCTTCTCGGCTGGTTCGGGTGGTAAGCATTCCGAGCTGAACATCGAGAGCGAAGATCTGCAGGTGATTTACGTGTGGTTACTGCCCGATCGCCTGATGACGCCACCTTCGTATCACCGCGGGCATTTTGACGCCGCGAGCAGCGCCGACCAGTTCCGCTGTTTGGTCGGCAACGAAGCCGGTTCATTACCGATCCGGCAGGACTTCAAGCTCGCCAGGCTAATTGGCCGCGCCGGCAAGACCTATGCCTACCGCACCGACCGAGGGCGCGGCGCATACCTGTTCGTTCTGGAGGGCGCGGCCGAGACCGGCGGGATCCACCTCGACCGGCGCGACAGCATCGGGTTGACCGGGGCCGAGACGCTAGAGATTGCGGTGAAGTCCGAAGGGACCGACCTTTTGCTGGTGGACACCGCCCTGTGAGGATAATCCGGAGGTCGCCGTGAACGATCCGCGCTCCCTATCCGCCCGCGAGGCCGCCCGGCAGATCGCCGAAGGCAAGCTCACCGCCGAGGCGTTGGCATTGGCTTATCTCGACCGGATCACGACGCGCGAGAACGTCGTCGGCGCTTGGCAATACCTCGATCGCGAGCAGGCGCTGGCCGCGGCACGGCAACGCGATTCGGAGCCTCCGCGCGGCCCGCTGCATGGAGTGCCGATTGCGGTCAAGGACCTGATCGACACCTCCGACATGCCGACCACCTATGGCTCGCCGATCTACCGCGCGCACCGGCCGGCCGCCGACGCTTCCTGCGTGGCGCTCGCGCGCGCCTCGGGCGCCGTCGTTCTCGGCAAGACCGTCACCACTGAGTTCGCGGCCTTCGCCCCCGGCAAAACCGCGAACCCGCGCAACCTGGCTCACACGCCCGGTGGTTCATCGAGCGGCTCTGCCGCGGCCGTCGCCGACGGGATGGCGCCACTCGCCTTTGGCACGCAGACCGCCGGGTCGGTGATCCGGCCGGCCTCGTTTTGCGGCTGCGTAGGCTACAAGCCGAGTTTCGGGCTGATCAATCGCGCCGGAGTTAAACCGCTCGCCGATAGCCTCGACACGGTCGGCGTCTTCGCCCGCACCGTCGACGACGCGGCGTTTTTTGCCGGCGTGCTCGCCGAGCGGCCGGCATTGCGCCATCTCGTCTTACCGGCGCGAGCCCCGCATTTCGGCTTCTACCGGACGCCGATGTGGCCCGAGGCCGAACCGGCGACCGCGACCGCTCTCGATCTGGCGCGAACAGCGCTCGAACATTCCGGCGCGCAGGTTCGACGAATTGGCGATCGCCCCGGCGCATCAAGGGCTGAGCGCGGCTCAAGACAAGATCATGGGGTTCGAGATGGCGCGTTCGCTCGCCGACGAGCGTCTGCGGCACAGCGCGGAGTTGTCGCCGAGGCTTGCACAACTGCTCGACGCCGGTATGGCGGTCGGAGCCGAAGAATACGATTCGGCCTGCAGCGAGGCTCAGACCGCGCGGGCCGGCCTCGCTGAGTTTTTCGATGGATACGACGCGATTGTCGTGCCGGCCGCACCCGGCGAGGCGCCGGAGGGGCTCGGCTACACCGGAAACCCGGTATTCAACCGCATGTGGACCTTGCTCGGCGTACCGTGCGTAACCATTCCGGTGCGCTTGGGCGATCACGGCCTGCCAACCGGCGTCCAGCTGGTCGGCAGGCCGCAACAAGACGCAGAATTGCTGGCGGCGGCGGCGTTTCTGGAAACCGCCCTTGTCGAGACGGTATGAGAGCGGCCGCGGCCAAGGCTCGGCTTGCTCGCCGCTGCGGTCGGGCTTGCCGGCTGCTCGGCCTTCGATCCCTATCCGACCTATCCCCAACCCGCCGCCGCCAGCGAGAAGGACGCCAGAGCGCGGGTGGCGATCTGCTACGACGCGATCGTCAGTTCCGGCGCCGAGGTGCAAAAGGCGGCGCAGGACGAATGCGCACCGAATACCCGCGCCACGCGCATCCAGACCGACTGGAAGCTCGACTTTTGCCCGCTGCTTCTGCCGGCTCGGGCTACCTTTGCCTGCGACCCGAAAAAATAGCGGCGAACGCCCAGCACGGACGACCGGCCGCAAAGGTGTTGCCGGCGCCCTTCCGCGGGTTTAGAGGCTGACTACAGCCCTTTGTCGAGGATAGCTTCCGATGCCGTTCGACAAACCGCATCTTGAATTTCACCGCATCGACATGGCCTCGGGTTGGGAGACCCCGCAGGGCTACCCGGCCGGTATCGAGCAGAAGATCCTGGCCGGCACCCTCGACGAGCAAGACCGCCGCGGGAGCCGTACCCGGCTGCTGCGCTTTGCGCCCGGCGTCTACACGACCGCACCTTTTGTTCACGAATATTGGGAGGAGGTCTATCTGCTCTCGGGCGACCTGACCGTCGGCAACGACGCCACCGGGGAAGGCGGCGAGAGCTTCGCCTCCGGCACCTATGCCTGCCGGCCACCCGGTGCGGTCCATGGCCCGTTCAAATCGAATGACGGATGCCTGCTCTACGAAATCCATTATTACGCCGAGTAACGGCCGCCGGTACGGGCCGCCCCGAACGGCATATCGCGCTGCCGGGGCAAATGGAAAATTGATTAGGCCGGTCGCCGGGATTCCTCTTTGCGTCGTTTGAGGAAGCCTTTTCGGCTATATGCGATAGTCGCTTATGATATGGGCGAGCAACCGACAGGATCCATGATGCCGATCCGGCCGACGCGCACCGCTTCTCCCGTCTTCGATCTGGTGTTGATCAAGCCGACCCATTACGACGATGACGGCTATCCGATCCGCTGGGTCAAGGCCGCCATACCGTCGAACACCTTGGCCGCGCTGAACGGTCTGGCCGAAGACGCCGTTCGGCGGCAAGTCCTTGGCCGCGATGTTGCCGTTCGCATCCATACCTTCGACGAGACCAACCAGCGCGTCCGGCCCGAACGGATCATCAGGACGATTCGCAAATCCGGCGGCCGGGCGCTGGTCGGGCTGGTCGGCGTCCAATCGAACCAGTTTCCCCGCGCCCTCGATCTCGCCCGGCCGTTTCGCGCCGCCGGATTGCCGGTCTGCATCGGCGGCTTTCATGTCTCGGGTTGCATCGCCATGCTCCCGCAGATGCCGGTCGAGATGGTTGAAGCGCAGGCGCTTGGAATTTCGTTTTTTGCCGGCGAGGCCGAGAACGGGCGGCTCGATCAGGTCATGCGCGACGCATGGAACGGTGCGCTGCAGCCCATCTATAATTATATGGACGACCTGCCGGGGCTCGAAGCCGAGCCGTTGCCGATGCTGCCGCCGCGTCACATCCGGCGGATCGCTCATTCGTTCTCGAGCTTCGATCTGGGCCGCGGCTGTCCGTATCAGTGCTCGTTCTGCACGATCATCAACGTCCAGGGCCGCAAAAGCCGGTTTCGCACGCCTGACGACCTCGAGCGCGCGATCCGCGAGAACTATGCGCGCGGGATCCGGCGCTTTTTCATCACCGACGACAATTTCGCGCGCAACCGCAACTGGGAGGCGCTGTTCGACCGGATGATCCGGTTGCGGCAGCACGACGGGATCAGGCTAAACCTGATGATCCAGGTCGATACCTTGTGTCACCGCATCCCGAACTTTATCGAAAAGGCAGCGCTGGCCGGGGTGCGCCGGGTTTTTATCGGGCTGGAAAACATCAACCCCGACAATCTGATCGCTACCAAAAAACATCAGAACAAAATCACCGAATACCGCGTGATGCTGCAAAAGTGGCGCGACCATGGGATGATCACCTATGCCGGATACATCACCGGCTTTCCCGGCGACACCAAGGAGTCGATCCTGCGCGATATCGAAATCATCAAACGCGAATTGCCGCTCGATTTGCTTGAATTGTTTTATTTAACGCCGCTGCCCGGCTCCGAGGACCACCGGAACTTGCTGCAGAGCGGCGTGTGGATGGACGACGATCTGAACAAATACGACCTGTCGCACCGTGTCACGCATCATCCGCGCATCTCCGACGGCGATTGGGAAGAGACCTATCGCGCCGCCTGGGAGAGCTTTTACAGCCTCGACCACATGCGCACGATCCTGCGGCGGGCCGCGGCCAGTCCGAACGGCCGGCCGCGGACGATTGTGATCGCGCTCCTGTGGTTCAAGCTCGCGGTGACGGTCGAGGGCATCCACCCGCTCGAAGGCGGTGCAATTCGCCGCAAGGCGAGGGGCGAGCGGCGTCCCGGTCTGCCGCGCCTGACCGCGCTTGCATTCTATCCGCGCGCCGCAGTGGAAATCGCCGGCAAAGCGTGGACTTATTGGTCGGTGTTTCGCCGTACCCAGCGAATTCTGAAGGAAACGCTCGCCGCCCCGGACCGATGGACCTACTCCGATCTGTCGATCACTCCACCGGAAGATGACGAATTCGACCATTTCGACCTGTATCGTTTGACCAGCGGCGGTGAGGCGGCGCTCGCCCGCAAACGCCGCGACGACCTGCTTCGGGCCAAGGTCGGCTGACCACAGCAAGCGCTACCGCCGGGCCAACCTGTGTGATTTATGTGCTTGGAGGCTGTTGCCGGATTAGGCGATAGTCCATCACGCTGCCAGAACACGACAGACGGGTGATGATGCCGACCCAGCCGAGGCGCGGCGACCCGCACGTTTTCCATCTCGTGCTGATCAAGCCGACCCATTACGACGATGACGGCTATCCGATCCGCTGGGTCAAGGCCGCGATCCCGTCGAATACCCTGGCTTGTCTCAACGGTTTGGCCGAGGACGCAGCGCGGCGCAAGGTGCTCGGCTCCGGCGTCGACATCCGACTCCACACCTTCGACGAAACCAACCAGCGCGTCCGCCCGGCGCGGATCATGCGCACGATTTACCAAGCCGGGGGCCGGGCGCTGATCGGCCTTGTCGGGGTTCAGTCGAACCAGTTCCCACGCGCCGTCGATCTCGCCCGCCCGTTTCTTGCGGCGGGGCTGCCGGTGTGCATCGGCGGCTTTCATGTTTCCGGGTCGATCGCAATGTTGCCGCAACTACCGCCGGAGATGGCGGAAGCGCAGGCACTGGGGATTTCGTTTTTCGCCGGCGAGGCCGAACTCGGCCGCCTCGACCAAGTCATGCGCGACGCCTGGAATGGCGTGCTGCAGCCGATCTACAATTACATGAATGATCTTCCGGCGCTCGAAGGGGAGCCGGCGCCGATATTGCCGGCTCGCCATATCCGGCGGATTTCGGGTTCATTGTCGAGTCTCGATCTCGGCCGCGGCTGTCCCTACCAGTGCTCGTTCTGCACGATCATCAACGTCCAGGGCCGCAAGAGCCGGTTTCGCACTCCCGACGATCTCGAACAGGCGGTTCGCGATAACTATGCGCAAGGGATCCGGCGATTTTTCATTACCGACGATAATTTCGCCCGCAACCGGCATTGGGAAGCGCTGTTCGACCGGATGATCCGCCTGCGCCTCGGCGAGGGCCTGAAGATCGGGTTTACCATTCAGGTCGACACCTTGTGTCACCGCATCCCGAACTTCATCGAAAAGGCGGCGCAAGCCGGGGTGCGCCGGGTCTTTATCGGCCTCGAAAACATCAATCCCGACAATCTGATCGCGAGCAAAAAGCATCAGAACAAGATCACCGAGTACCGGATCATGCTGCAGAAGTGGCGCGCGCATGGCGCGATCACCTGCGCTGGTTACATCATTGGATTTCCCGGTGACACCAAGGAATCGATCCTGCGCGACATCGGCATCATCAAGCGCGAGATGCCGCTCGATGTCCTTGAACTGTTCTACCTGACGCCCCTGCCCGGCTCCGAGGACCACAAGGTGCTATGGCAGAACGGCTCGTGGATGGATGCCGATCTCAACAGGTACGACCTCTACCACCGGGTGGCGCACCATCCGAAAATGTCGGATGCGGATTGGGACGACGCCTACCGCGCCGCCTGGGAGAGTTTCTACAGCTTCGACCATATGCGCACGATCCTGCGCCGTGCTGCGGCCAATCCGAACGGGCGGCCGCAGACGACTTTGACGACGCTGTTGTGGTTCAAGCTGATGACCATGTTCGAAGCGGTCCATCCGCTCGAAGGTGGCGCATTCCGCCGCAAGTCGCGGCTGGAGCGGCGTTACGGGCAGGCGCCGGAGAACCCCGTTCTTTTCTACCCGCGCTGTCTCCGTGACATCATCGTGAAGGCTTGGGGCTATTGGTCGGTCTATCGGCGGTCCCGGGCGATGCTGAACGCGGTCCTGGCGGCGCCCGACCGATGGAATTACGCCGACCTGTCGATTACGCCGCCTCAGGCCGATGAATTCGAGGCTCTCGACCTCTATCACGCCACCGGCGGCGGGGAAGCGGCGCTCGCCCGCAAGCGCCGCGACGACGCGCTGCGCGAGAAGGTCGGCACTAAAGAAGCGATCTTCGCCGATCCGATCAGCCGGCAATGCGCCGGCTCGGGCTTATCGTTTCGACCGCGACTTCACAAACGGCACTCCGACAAGCCGCGCTTGACGACGCTCCCCATAGCGAAACACTTAACCGTTTGGTGAAGTGATGGTCGCCAAACCGAAAAGGGGAAGGACATGCTTGACCCGGAAAACTCGCTCCACACGCGTCAGTCGCTTTACGCTCGCCTGGGAGGTTACGACGCGCTCGCTGCTTTCGTGCGCGAGCTGATGCCGAGGCTGCACAACGACCCCGAGCTCGGCATCTATTGGAAGGGCAAGTCGCTCAAACTCCGCCGCAGGGAGGACAAGCTTCTGGTTGACTTTCTGTGCGCAGCGTTTGAAGGACCGGTTGAATATTTCGGTCGTGACATGAAAATCTCGCACGAAGGCTTGGGCATAACCGAGCGGGAGTGGGACGAGACGATCGGCCATATTGCCGCCACGCTCGACACACTCGGCGTCGCCGAGCGCGAAAAGACCGAGGTCATGCAGGCTGCTTCCGGCTTGAAATGGGACATCGTCGCCGCCCCGGCGACATCGGCGTGAACGACGGTGGCGCCGGTCCTCGGCGAGGCACCTCCACCGCCGGCGATGCACAACCGCTCGATGGCGTCTTTGGAGCGCTGTCGGATCCCATCCGCCGTGGGATCGTCGCTCGGCTAACCCATGGTCCCTGCTCGGTGACCGGGCTTGGCGAGCCGTACCCTGTTTCGGCGCCGGCGATCTCCAAGCACCTGCAGGTGCTGGAGCGGTCGGGATTGATTGAGCGCTGGAAGGTGGGCCGGGTTCATTACTGCCGGCTCGTCGCCGAGCCGTTGCAGCAGGCAGGGGATTGGATCGAGCGGCATCAGGCCTTCTGGGAGGGACAACTCGATGCACTCGCAGGATATTTGGACACCGAGGAGGCAAAATGCGGGCAAACGCTGGCGAGCAAGCGAGCGTCGCGTTCGAAATCCGACGCCGTTTCCGCTCGCCCCGTGAAAGAGTTTTCCGCGCCTGGACACCAACCGGAAGCTCTGAGGAGATGGTGGTTTCCGGCCGGTTGGGTGCCGGAAGCGATTCGAGCTCGATTTGAGGGAAGGCGGGGCTTATTGCGTCGGCATGCGTCGAGATGCCATGGGTACCCGCGGTGTCTGTGCGCGGGCATTTCCTCGAAGTCGGCCACCGGAAAGGTTAAAATTCACATGGCGTTGGGAGGGCGTTTTCGAACTGATGCCGGAGACAGTCGTAACCGTCGAGTTTCTCGAATTTGCCGGCGGCACGGAACTCACACTCCGGCAGAGAACTTCGCCGAAGCAGACAGCGGACGGCAACACCGTAGCGGCTGGATTCGCGGCCTGTCGACCGCCTTGATCGGGCACTCGTGTCGTCACCGGCAGCGCAGGCATCTTAGCGTAGGCCAGACCGGAGGAGGCAGCGGCTGGGGCTGCGACACGGCGTCTGCTCGCGGTGCGGCTTCTTGTGTTATGGTCGGCCTATCCGCGATTGAGCGATGATGGATTACGAAGCCTTTTTCAGCGCCCGGCTCGATGCGCTTCGCAGCGAGGGGCGCTATCGCGTCTTCGCCGATCTGGAGCGGCGCTGCGGTCGTTTTCCCCGCGCCTTCGATCATCGGGTCGGCGACGAAGTGACGGTCTGGTGCTCGAACGATTATCTCGGCATGGGCCAGCATCCGGCTGTGCTTGCTGCGATGGCCGAGGCGTTGCACACATACGGCGCCGGCGCCGGCGGCACCCGCAACATCTCGGGCAACAGCCATCTGCATCTGCTGCTCGAGCAGGAACTGGCCGATCTCCATGGCCGCGAGGCCGCGCTGATTTTCACTTCCGGCTATGTCGCCAACGAAGCGGTGCTGTCGACCCTGGCGCACGAGATGCCGGGAACGGCGGTGCTGTCGGATGCGCAGAACCATGCCTCGATGATCGCCGGCATCCGCAACAGCCGGGCCGAGAAGCACATCTTCCGCCATAACGATCCCGATGATCTGGCGCGCCTTCTTGGCCGGTGTCGTCGCCGGCAGGCCCAAGCTCGTCTGCTTCGAATCGGTCTATTCGATGGACGGCGACATCGCGCCGATCGGGGCGATGTGCGACGTGGCCGACCGCTTCGGGGCAATGACCTATCTCGACGAGGTCCACGCCGTCGGCCTTTACGGGCCGCGGGGCGGCGGCATCGCCGAGCTTCAAGGCGTGATGCACCGCCCGACCGTGATCCAGGGCACGCTCGGCAAAGCGTTCGGGGTCATGGGCGGTTATGTTGCCGGTTCCGCCGCCCTCGTCGATTTCCTGCGCAGCCATGCGCCGGGGTTCATCTTCACGACTTCGCTCCCTCCCGTGCTCGCAGCCGGCGCCATCGCCAGCATCCGCCATCTGAAGCGCAGCCAGGTCGAACGCGATCGCCACCAGGAACGCGCGGCGCGTCTCAAGCGCCGTCTCGCCGAGGCGCATTTGCCGGTGATGCCGTCTCCGAGCCACATCGTCCCGGTAATGGTCGGCGATGCCGAGTTATGTAAAGCCGCTTGCGATACGCTGCTCCAGCGCCATCGCATCTACGTGCAGCCGATCAACTACCCGACCGTCCCCAAGGGCCGCGAACGCCTTCGGCTGACGCCGACCCCATTGCACACCGACGCCGATATCGAGGCGCTGGTCGCCGGCCTCGCCGATGTATGGGACCGCCTCCCCTTGCAGCGAGCGGCTTGAAGACCGAGCCGCCTGGTCAAAAGACGTGCTGGCCGCCGTTGACGAAGATTTCGGTTCCGGTGACATAAGCGGCATCGTTGCTGCACAGAAAAAAGACCGTGCCGGCGACATCGGACGGAACACCGAGCCGGTGCAGCGGGATGCGCGGCAACAGAAGTGCTGTTTCCGGTGACAGCATCGCCGTCTCGATCTCACCGGGCGCGACCGCGTTGACGCGGACGCCGAGTTCGGCAAATTCGGCAGCCATTTCGCGGGTCAGCGCCGACAGAGCCGCCTTGGAGGTCGAATACGCCGAGCCAGCGAAAGGATGCACGCGATGCCCGGCGATCGAGGTGACGTTGACGACAGCGCCCTTGCCGCGAGCCAGCGACGGGGCAAAAGCCCGGGTCAAGATCAACGGCACGAAAAAGTTCAGGTGAAATACCCGATGCCAATCAGCAAGCTCGCCGTTGAGGCTGCCCAGCCGTTCTCCGTCCGGGGTCTTTGGCGACACTCCGGCATTGTTGACCAGCGCATGCAACGGCCCGTCGAGGAAATCCCTCGCCTCGACAATGAAGCGATCGAGATCGGCCTGTTCGCCCAGATCGGCAGTGATGTGGTGGGTCCAGTTCGGGTCGCGCCGGCATTCCGGGGGGACCGCATCGCGCGAACAGGTGACGATCCGCCAACCCGCCTCGCTGAAACGCTTGACCGTTGCGTGTCCGATTCCTCGGCTGGCGCCGGTCAGCAGCAGCACCTTTCTTTCACCGTTCATCGCGCATCTACCCTTCGCGGAAAGTTCGACCGAGGCTCTTCGATCCCTTCCGGGTCCTGATGAATAATGATCTCGGCATGCGGGTAGGCGTCACGCAACCGCCTCTCAACCTCGTCGGAGATTTCGTGCGCCCGAATGAGGCTCAGATCGCCATCCATTTCGATATGAAGCTGGATGAAAGCCGTGGGCCCGGCGACGCGGGTTCGCAGATCGTGTGCCGCGGCCACGTCGGGGTGCGAGAGCGCGATCCGGCGGATCGCCTCCCGTTCGTCATCCGGCAACTCGCGGTCCATCAATTGGACCAAGGACAGCCGTGCCAATCGGGCCGCGGAGTAGATGATCCACACTCCGATCGCCGCGCCGAACAGCGGATCGAGGATGTGCAAGCCGAACAGCCCGCTGAGGATCAGCGCCGCGATGACACTCGCGTTCAAGATCAGGTCGCTGCGATAGTGCAGCTCGTCGGCGGTGATCGCGATCGAGCCGGTGCGGCGCACGACATGGCGCTGGAACAGCACCAGCGCAATCGTCACCACGATCGAAAACACCATGACCGCGATACCTGCGGGCGGGTTTTCCACCGCGACCGGCTGGATCAGCCGGCGCACCGCTTCGGCAAGCAGCAGCAGGGCGCTGCCGGTGATGAACGCGGACTGTCCAAGCACGGCGAGCGGCTCGGCCTTGCCATGGCCAAAGCGGTGCTCGCGGTCGGCAGGGGTCAGGGCATGACGTACCGCGACCAGATTGACGATCGACGCGACAGCGTCGAGCAGCGAATCGATCAGGCTCGACAGCAAGGCCACCGAGCCGGTTTCGAGCCAGGCCGCGAATTTGACCGCTATCAGCAGCAGCGCGACAACGACCGAGGCGTAGGTCGCGCTGCGCCGCAGCCGGGCAGCCGCCGGCCCGTGGATCACGGAAACAGCCGTTCGCGCCGCCATCCGTCGCGCTGGCGAACAAACAGCCAACGGTCATGCAGGCGGGAAGGACGCTCCTGCCAGAATTCGATCCGCTGCGGAACCACCCGAAAGCCTGACCAATGGGGCGGCCGCGTTACCTCTGTCGTCGCCGAAGCGTTGGCCGAATTCGTCGACCCGCCGCTCGAGTTCGGCACGGCTGGCGAGCAGACGCGACTGATCGGAGGCCCAGGCCCCGATTTGGCTGTCGCGCGCACGGCTCGCGAAATAGGCGTCCGCCTCATCGTCGGCGACCGGCTCGACCGTGCCTTCGATCCGCACCTGTCGACCCACCGATTTCCACAGAAAGCACAGAGCTGCCCGCGGATTCTCCAATAGCTCGGTCGATTTGCGGCTTTCGAGGTTGGTATAAAAGACAAAGCCGCGCGCATCGAACCCCTTGAGCAGCACGGCGCGCGCGGACGGTTGGCCGTCGCCAGCCGCGGTTGCGAGCGTCATCGCTTCCGGCTGCTGCTCGCCGGACGAAATTTCGGCGAACCAGCGCGCAAACGCTGCCAGGGGTTCGACGTCCACGATCTCATCCATTCTGCGCGGCCCCGTGTTTGCTATTCGTCCATTCTGCTCGGCCGGTGTTGCTATTCCGAGACGACTTTTTCTCCGCCCACGCCGGCGGCGCGGCGAACCCCGCGCTGATGTGGCACCGGGTCGATGATGTCGCCGATCAGAGAGGCGATGGTCATCCGCATCGCGACATCCTCGGCCCGGACAATCCGTTCCATCGCCGGGGCAACCAGACTTTGCCAAAGCGCAGAGCCGTGGCCGAGCCAACTGCCGGCAAACGGCAAATGCAACGCCTGGTAAAGATCGTGAACGCTGGCGGTTTCCGGGCTCCGAGCCAGCACCCAGCTTCCCTCCTCCGTATGGGCGGCGAAACCGGCGGCTTTTAGCGGCCTCATATATTCGTCGACGACTGTCGTCGGCACCTCGAGTTCCGCGGCGAGCTCCGCAGTGTTGGGGGTTTTCCCCACCCGCTGCGCCCGCGTCAGTACCGCGATCAGCGCCAGGCTCAGGCCGAGCCGGACGCCGCCCGACGAAACCCTGCCGATCCGCCGGTCGATCCGCCAGTGCGGCAAGGCGGCGGCGACCTCCGCGCCGAGCAGCACCGCCATCCATGAAATATACATCCACAATAGGAAGATCGGGATAGCCGAGAGTGCGCCATAGACGGTTTGATAGTAGGACATGGCGCCGACATAAATCGTGAACCCGACCTTGAGGATCTCGATCGCCGCTGTCGCTACCAGCGCGCCGAGAGCACCGTCGCGCCAGCGCACCGCACGGTTCGGGATCAGCCAGTAAAGCAACGTCAACGCCAGGAATTCGAGCGCCGCCGGCACGGCGCGGGCCAATCCGTGCAGCCAGCCGCTTTCGATCCATTGGACGGCCTGTTGGCCGAACCCGGCGCGTCGGGCGGCAATCTCGAAATAGGTCGACAGCGAAAAGCTGAGCCCGACCAGCAACGGGCCCAAGGTTATCAACGTCCAATAGGCCAGGACGCGCTGCCCCCAGGGCCGCCGCGCGGTCACCCGCCAGATCACGTTCAACTGGTCTTCGACCGTGACCATCAGCAGTATACCTGTCGCGGCAAGGCCGACGACGCCGATTGCTGTCGTTTGCGCCGCCGAATTGGCGAAGGCTCGAAACCACCAAGCCGCCTGTTCGCCGACCGACGGCACGAAATCTCTGAACACCAGCGCCAGAATCTGGTCGTGCACCTGGCCAAAGATCGGGAACACCGAAAGCGAGCCGAGGGCAATCGCGACCAGCGGCACCAGAGAGACCAAGGTTGTGTAACCGAGCGCCCCGGATGCGGCGAAACAGCCGTCCGCATTAAAGCGCCGCAGCGAGTACAGCACAAAGCCCGCCGACGCGGCTGCCATTTGCCCCAGCCTGCCGCCATATCCGCCCTGACCGCCGTCTTCTACCTGAGACATCATCGCGAACCCTGCCGCCAAGCCCGGCCGCGTCGGGTAATTATCCGCTGCCTTCCTCGGCTGTGCCAACACCGATGGCCGCCGGGCGGCTCATGGCCCTCATCCGAGCGTTGGTGTAGGATGAACTCGATGCGAGAAATGGGGATCACCATGTCGCTAATGGCGGGCAAACAGGGCGTGATCATGGGCGTAGCCAATGAGCGCTCGATCGCGTGGGGCATCGCTAAAGCCTTGCGTCAGCACGGCGCCCAACTCGCCTTCACCTACCAGGGCGAGGCTTTGCGCAAGCGGGTGCAACCGCTGGCGCATAGCCTCGATAGCGATATTGTGATCGAGGCCGATGTGGGCTCGCAACAGAGCCTCGATTCGGTGTTCGCGGCAGTGGCCGAGCGCTGGGGACATCTTGATTTTGTCGTTCACGCCGTCGCCTTCTCGGACAAGGACGAATTAAAGGGAAAATATCTGTATACGACGCGAGCCAATTTCCTGCGCACTCTGGAGATTTCCTGCTATTCGTTCACCGACATATGCCGTCGAGCGGCGCCGCTGATGAGCGCGGGCGGAAGCCTGCTGACCTTGACTTATGCTGGAGCCGAACGGGTGATGCCGCACTACAACGTGATGGGTGTCGCCAAGGCGGCGCTCGAGGCGAGCGTGCGCTATCTGGCCGTCGACCTCGGTGGCGACAATATTCGCGTGAATGCGATTTCGGCCGGCCCGATCAAGACTTTGGCGGCCGCGGGGATCGGCGATTTCCGCTATATTCTGAAATGGAACCAGCTGAACTCGCCGCTGAAGCGCAATGTCACGATCGAGGATGTCGGCGGCGCCGCTCTTTATCTGCTGAGTGACCTTTCTGCCGGGGTCAGCGGCGAGGTACATCACGTCGATTGCGGCTATCATGTCGTCGGCATGAAGGCCGTCGACGCCCCCGACATCTCGGTTGTGTGAGGTCGGCACGCGATGCGGAGCAGCGAATGAGTTATTGGCTCGGAGTCCATACGCAAAGTTTTGGGCGACCCGAGAGGGGACAGGTCGCGGATCGCCTGGCCGGCAAAATGGCAGAAAACAGTCGCGGGGATCGAGCCCGGCGACCGGATTATTATGTATGTGACGCGTTTGCATCGCTTCCACGCCGCGTACGAGGTGACCGGGCCGCGATTTACCGATCCCAACTATTGTTTGGCAGGGCGGCCGTTTCCCGAATGCGTACCCGTAAGAGAACTGACCGTTGAGAACCCGAAGACGGTGTCGCCGTATCGGCAATGCGCGACCTGGAAATTCTCAAATCGAAATCATTGAGCGCCGTAGTGAGGAGGTCTATTGGCCGCCTAGATGATACTGATGGGGAGAGGATTCACGAGCACTCCAAGATACCCATTAGGTAAATACTGACCATGGCCGGCAATTCGTTCGGAACGCTTTTTCGCTTCACCACCTGGGGCGAAAGCCATGGGCCCGCAATCGGCGTCGTCGTCGATGGCGTCCCGCCGCGGCTACCGCTAGCCGAACCCGACATTCAGCATTGGCTCGATAAGCGCAAGCCCGGCCAGTCTCGCTTCACCACACAGCGCCGCGAGGAAGACCTCGTCCGCATCATGAGCGGCGTCTTCGATGGGGTCACCACCGGCACACCGATCCAGCTCTTGATCGAGAATACCGATCAGCGTTCCAGGGATTATCGCAACATCGCCGACCGCTTTCGCCCGGGTCATGCGGATTACACCTATTGGCGGAAATACGGGGTTCGCGATTATCGCGGCGGCGGTCGTGCCTCGGCGCGCGAAACCGCCTCGCGGGTCGCCGCAGGCGCCGTCGCGCGCAAGATCCTCGGCCATGAGGTATCGATCCGCGGGGCGCTCGTCCAGATCGGGCCGCATGCGATCGATCGCAACGCCTGGGATTGGCGGGCGGTCGAAGAGAACCCGTTCTGGTGCCCCGACGCCGCGATGGCTCTACGCTGGGCCGATTTTCTCGACAGTGTGCGCAAAGCCGGCTCCTCGGCGGGTGCGGTGATCGAGATCGTCGCCAGCGGCGTACCGGCCGGGCTCGGCGAACCGGTCTACGACAAGCTCGACGGCGATCTTGCGCGTGCTCTGATGACGATCAACGCGGTCAAGGGGGTGGAGATCGGCGCCGGCTTCGGCGCCGCCGCGCTGAGAGGTGAGGAGAACGCCGACGAGATGCGGATGCAGGATGGACAGGTCGTCTTCCTGTCGAACAATGCCGGCGGCATTCTCGGCGGGATCTCGACCGGCCAGGACATCGTCGCGCGTTTCGCGGTCAAGCCGACGAGTTCGATTTTGACGCCGATGCGCACCGTCGATGTCGACGGCAACGAGGTCGAAATCGCCACCCACGGCCGCCACGATCCCTGCGTCGGCATCCGTGCGGTCCCGGTCGGCGAGGCGATGGTCGCGTGCGTGCTCGCCGATCACTTGCTGCGCCACCGCGCGCTCGGCACAGAATCGCGCGGCGCAGAATACTGAACCCATGCGGCGCCTGCTCGTCGGTTTTTTTGCGACCATCGGATTCTTGACCGTCGTGCTCGTCCTCGCGGCGGTGCTGGTGGTTGTGCGGCTCAAAGCGAGCACCCCCGCGCTTGCCGACAAAATCATCCTGTCGGTCGATCTGAGGCAGAGCCTAGCCGACGGACCGGGCGAGACGAGCCTGCTGCGGCTCTTCACCGGCGAAAAATCCGACCTGCGCGACTTTCTCGACGCAATCGAGGCCGGCGGAGCCGACCCGCGGGTGAAGGGCATTCTCGCGCGCGTCGGCAACGACGAGTTTGCTGTTGCCGAGGCGCAGCAGATCCGCGACGCTATCGCCGCGTTCCGTGCCAAGGGAAAGTTTGCGATTGCCTTTGCCGATAGCTTTGGCGAATTCGGCGCCGGCACTCGCCCCTACTATCTGGCCACTGCCTTCGACCAGATCTGGTTGCAGCCGATGGGCAGCGTCGGCCTGACCGGGCTGTATTCCGATGCCGTCTTCTTCAAGGGCATGTTCGATCTGTTGGGCATCGCCCCCGAATTCGACCATCGCGGCGCCTACAAAACGGCCGCGAATTCGCTGACCGAAACAAAAATGACGCCTCCGCATCGCGAGGAGGTCGAGGATCTGCTCGCCTCGGTGGCCGGACAGGTCGTGAACGGCATCGCCCAGGCCCGCAAGCTGTCGCCGGATGAGGTGCGGGCGGCGATCGACCGCGGGCCGCTGCTCGCCGACGAAGCGCTTCGGGCATCGCTCGTCGACCACCTTGGTTACCGCGACGATGTCATCGCGGCGGCTCACAAGCTCGCCGGGTCGGACGCGGCGCTGGTCAGTCTGTCGACCTATCTCGCACGGACGAAACGCCCCAACCGCCAGGGCGAAAGGATCGCGCTGATCTACGGCTCGGGACTGATCGTGCGCGGCGGCGGTGCGGCCGGTCCGTTGTCAGGGTCGGCGGAAATGGCGGCGGATCGCGTCACCCAGGCCTTTCGCGACGCGGTTCGCGATCCCAAGGTGCGCGCCATCCTGTTTCGCATCGACAGCCCCGGCGGCTCGGTGATCGCCTCTGAGTTCGATCTGGCACGATGTCGTGTTTGCGCGCGAACGCGGCAAGCCGGTCATCGTCTCGATGGGGGATGTCGCCGGTTCCGGCGGGTACTATGTCGCGGCGCCGGCCGACAAGATCGTCGCCGAGCCGGCAACCTTGACCGGATCGATCGGCGTGCTGGCCGGCAAGCTGGTCGTCGCCGACCTGCTCAAGAAGATCGGGATTTCCACCGATTCGGCACAGATCGGCGCCAACGCGGCGATGTTCAGCGCGACCTCGCGACTTCTCGCCCCTGGCTCGATCCCGTCTCCAGGCCTTTCTCGATGCGACGTATCAGGGTTTCAAGGATCACGTCGCCACCGGCCGCCACATGACCTCCGACGCCGTCGAGGCCGTCGCCAAGGGCCGGGTGTGGTCCGGAGAAGAAGCCAAAGAACGCGGGCTGGTCGATGCGCTGGGCGGTTACAACACCGCGTTGCGGCTCGCCAGGGAAGCAGCACATATGGCGGCGGACGAGCCGATCCAGCTGACTGTCTTTCCGCGCGAGGAGGGGCCGGCCCAGTTCCTCTACAAACGCCTGACCGGCACCGAGGCCGAAGACGATGGCGTAAGCGTGACCTCGCTCGGGCATGCGATAGAGGTGGCCCAGCCAATGCTGCAGCGGATCCAAGCCGCGCTCGACAGTCCCGGCCTCCTGACCATGCCGCCGATCGGCCAGCCGAGGTAAGATTAGGGACGCGAGCGGGATTTCGCGCCCGACGTGCCGCCATGTGTCTCAGTCGGGCCGAGGGTTTCGCATCTCGCCCGCCACCCGCACCCGTACGCGCAGCGCGTTCCCAGGCAGGTAGGCGAGCGGCATGTCTTCGACGTCGACCGTCTCGAGACTGGCTGGCTCGGCGCCGGCAGCGATTGCGCGTTCCCTGGCTTGAGCTTCGGCCGCCGCGATCGCCTCGTCGCGGGTGAGATCGCGGTAAATCTGGTCGGTCTCGCCGCTGATTTGCGCGATCGCCGCGCCAACCGCATTGGCGTGCTCGCCATGCGGCACGCGAACAACCTCGGAGATGCCGACGACACGTTCGGGTACCAGAAACGCGCCGCCCCCGACCGCGATCAGCGGAAGCTCGCCGGCTTCGGTCTTCATCCGGTCGATCGCGTCCTCGATTTTGTCGTCGTGCCGCTTCGAGAACCGCATGCGCGAGGCTTCTCGGCAGGCCGGCCACCCGTCCGGCATCGCCGATCGCCACGGCCCCGGCAGCGACCGCCGCATCGGTCGCGGTCAAGGTATCGCCGCCGAACACCAACGCTTCGCGGGTCAGCCGATAGCCGACGCTGCGCGGGCCGACGGCGAGAGGATCGCGCGAGACGAGACTGCCGCCGCCCAGCCCGATCGACAGCAAATCGGGCATCCGGAACAAGGTGCGCACACCGCCCACCTCGACGACCGAGTTGGCCTCTCGCGGGAACCCGCGGCGAAGCTGGCCGATATCGGTCGAGGTACCGCCGACATCGACGACCATCGCGTCGGCGAGGCCGGACAGAAATGCAGCACCGCGCATCGAGTTGGTGGCGCCCGACGCAAAGCTCATGACTGGCAGCGCCGTCGCGAGCCGGGCCGCCATCACGGTGCCGTCGTTCTGGGTCAGATAAAGCGGCGCGGCGATCCCGCTCGCCGCAATCGCCGCGGTAAACCCGTCGACCGTCTTTCGCGCCAACTCGACCAGCGCGGCGTTGAGCAATGCCGCGTTTTCGCGTTCGAGCAAGCCGATGCGGCCCAGATCGCGCGACAAGGTTACAGCCGTCTCGGGGCATTCCTCGCGGAGGATCTCAGCAGCGCGCTCCTCGCAGGATGGATCGATCGGTGAGAAAATCGCCGCGATCGCGACCGATCCGATCCCGCTCTCGTGGATTTGGTGCGCGGCGCGGCGCATTCCCGCCTCGTCGAACCGCACGATCGGCCGGCCGTCGTAATCATGCCCGCCTTCGAGCATGAAGACGGCGCCGCGAACCAGCCCGGCGAGGTCTTCCGGCCAATCGCAGAACGGCGGCAGCGAGGCGGCGGCCGGCAGCCCGATCCGCACCGCCGCGACCGGCGCCAATCCCTGCCGCTGCACCACCGCATTGACGAAATGCGTCGTGCCGATCACGACGCCGTCGATCTCGCCGCTCGCGATTTCAGGATGACCCGAAAGCTCGGCTAGCGCCGTCAAAATGCCGGCCGTAACGTCCGGCGTCGTCGGTGTTTTGACCGCGTGCAGGACCTTTCCGTCGACGAGCAGGACGGCGTCGGTATTGGTCCCCCCGACATCGATCCCGATCCGCCGCATCAAAAAACCGAGCGGAAGTCGAGGTCGTAACCAAAGGCGCGCGGGCCGACGTGGTCCAGCCCTTTGGGCGTCAGGAACACGGGCGGGGCCGGCAACGCGACGACCGACACCCGCCTGCCATAGCGGATCGTCTCGGTGCCGCAGGCCTCGCCCGACACGGTGTCGAGGACGCAGATCAAATCGGGCGACATTGCGATCGGCGCGCCGTCGCGCCAAGCCACGACCCACTCGTTCTGAAACGCGATTTCGAGCCGAGAGCCATGATCCTCGTCGAGACCATCGATCGCGACCTGGCCGCGCAGAAAACCCTCGGTCGTGCGCCGGGCGACATCGACGACCTTGCCGCGGAACAACAGCTTGCCGTCGGCCTCGTCGAGGATCGCGGCAACCGGGTCGAGGTGCAGGCGTTGCGCCTCGCGCACCCGGCGGCCGATGCCGATCGCCTTCGATACGGTGAAATGGATGCCCCATTCCTTGACCTCGCGGCCGGTGCGCGGCGCTTTGCAGGTCGAGGCGATCGAGCCCATCTCGACGCAGATCTTGCGGCTCGCCCGCTCCATCCATTTCCAATCTCGGCACCTTGGTCACGACCGCCTCGATGCCGCGCGGGTCGTAGAGCACGCACGGATAGGGCCGCAGCTCGCCGACCGCGACGCTGGTCATCTGCGCCTCGGGATAGGCGCGGCCCATCGTGTCGGCATCGACCACCGGCAATCCCAGATGCGCCGCCGCCATCAATGGCTGGATGCCGTTGCCGCCGCCGATCTCGAGCGACATGACGGCGCGGAATTTTTGCCCGAGCAATTCCTGTTGGATATCGACGGCGCGGGCGATGTTGCGGCTGTCGGCGAGCCGCTCCTGCCCGACCAGCGGCGCCCCCATGTTCGACACCACCGCCACCCAATCCTCGTCGCCGAGATCGAGCGGCGACATCACACGACACTCGATGCCCCTCGGCATAAAGCCGGCGCATGTTCAAGAGCCCGAGATACGGGCTGCCGCCGCCGCCGGTGCCGAGAACCCACGCCCCGACCGCCAGCGCCTCGATGTCGTCGAGGGTGATGTTCTCGTGCGGAATTTGTCATTAGAGGAGCGAGCGTCCAAGCAATCGCGACAAGCCGTATGCCGGCCGCGCGAGCTTGCTTGCTGCGCTCGCAATGACAACGGATTGTGCGGTGGGAGTAGCTGCATGCCGCTGTCGGGTATTCGCGTGGTCGATCTGACCCGCATCCTGGCCGGGCCGTTCTGCTCGATGATCCTCGCCGATATGGGGGCCGAGGTGGTCAAGATCGAAACCCCGGGATCGGGCGACCCGGTGCGCCGGCAGGGGGCGATCCGCGACGGGCTCAGTTGGTATTTCGCCGCGTTCAACCGCAACAAGCGCTCCTTGACCCTGAACCTGCGCAGCGATGCAGGGCCGCGCGGTGCTCGAAAAACTGATCGCGCGCAGCGACGTTCTGGTCGAGAACTTCCGTCCCGGCGTGATGCCGGCCATGGGCTTCGACGAGGCCCGGCTCGATGCGCTGAACCCGGGTCTCGTCTATTGCAATATGACCGGGTTTGGGTCGAGCGGGCCTTATCGCGACCGGCCATCCTTCGATTTCATTGCCCAGGCGATGAGCGGGTTCATGAGCGTGACCGGCGCAGCCCGATGGCGCGCCGATGCGCGCCGGGCCGCCGATCGCCGATCTGATCGCCGGCCTCCAGGGTGCGCTCGGGATCTGCGCCGCTCTGGTGCGGCGAGGCCGCACCGGTCGGGGCGAGACCGTCGGCGCCAGCCTGAACAATGCGATGATCAGCACCTTGGGCTTTCTCGCCGCGAACTATTTCGCGACCGGCGAGCCGCCGGCGCGCAGCGGCAACGACCATGCGATCGTCTCGCCCTACGGCATGTTCCGCACCGCCGACGGCGAAATCGCCATCGCTCCCTCGCAGGAACAATCATACCAGCGCCTGATCGATGCGCTCGACATGCCCGAACTGCGCGAACATCCCGATTTCCGCACCAACGATCTGCGGGTCAAAAATCGCGCGGGCGATCAATGCCGCGATCGAAAGCCGGCTCGCGGCACGCTCCAGCGATTATTGGATCGCCAAACTCAACGCCGCCGGCGTTCCTTGCGACCGCGTAAAAGCATTGCCCGAAGTCTTCGCCGACCCGCAGATTATCGAGCAGGAGATGGTGATAGGCGCCGACCATCCCGGCCATGGCGAGGTCAAGATGCTCGGCTTCCCGGTCAAATTCGCCGAGGCGCCGTGCCGGCTCCGCCGCCCCGCCCCCGATCTCGGCGCCGACACCGACGAGGTCTTGCGCGAGCTAGGCTATTCGGCCGAGGACATCGCCCGGACTGCGCGAAGCCGGAGCCATTTGAGCCGGTTAAGGCATGACCTCTTCGGTCACGACCTTGAACCCCGCAAGGGTCGTCGGCCCATAGCTGGTGCTGAGCGCCACGTCGGCGGCGTCGCGGCCGCGCCCAATCAGGATGCGGCCGATCCGCGGGTGATTGTGGCGCGCGTCGAAAGTGTACCAATGCCCGCCCAGATAGGCTTCGAACCAGGCGCTGAAATCCATCGGCGCGGGGTCCGGCGGCACTCCGATATCGCCGAGATATCCGGTGCAGTACCGGGCCGGGATGCTCATGCAGCGGCACAAGGTGATCGCCAGATGGGCGAAATCGCGGCACACCCCCCGGCGCCCTTCGAACACGTCGCGCGCCGTCTTGGTGGCGTTGGCGTGCTGATAGCCGAAGGTGATGCGGTCATGCACGAAATCGCAGATTGCTTGCACCCGCCCCCAGCCGCGCGGCGTGCCGCCGAACAACGACCAAGCGGTTTCGGACAGCAGATCGGTCTCGCAATAGCGGCTGCCGAGCAGGAACAGCAACGTCTCCGCCGGCAGATCGGCGATCGCGCATTCATCGGCCGATGGGGCGACGGCATCGGTTTCGCCGCTGTCGCGCACGATCGCGTCGGTCGACAAGGTCAGCCGGCCGGCCGGCGCCACGATCCGGCTGCAGATATTGCCGAAGCTGTCGCGATATTCACCGATCGGGATCGGCGGGTCGGCGACGATCGGATCGGGTCTCACCAGGTCCGAGGTGCGCGAGGGATGCACCCGCAAGGTCAGCACCATCGCCGTCGGCTGCGGCGATTCGTACGCCACCTGATACCCGATACGGATTTTCATCATCGAGCGAAATCCCCGCAGTTCCGGCTTGCCGCCCCGGTGATGAGCCAACGCCGGCAAGCGGCTTTTGTCGCCGCTGGCGTCGCCTCCCGGAGGCCGATCGGGGATGTTCCGATGCTGCTCTCGCTCGGGGCTATACCCGTCATCGGGCGGAGCCGCAAGGCTTCCGTCCGTGCGGCCGAACGACAACCAGGACGTCGGTTACAGCCGGGTCGAGAGCCAGATTGCCAGGCGCGACCCGCTCTTGATCGCGGCGCTGAGCAGCTCGTAGCCGGGGGTTTCCTCAGCCCCCATCGCGAGCGCTGCGTCACGATGGGCGATTTCATCGTCCCGGTAAGAGAGGATCTTCTCGCGCAGCGCAGGGTCTGAATTGCCAAGGCGTTCAGCCTGGTCACGGTAATGCTCGTCGATGACCTCCTCGACCGCGACCGTGCAGGCCATCGCCGCCCGCTCGCCAAGTAAAGCCGTTGCCACGCCGAGCGCGTAGCCGGCTGCCGACCACAGCGGCTGCAGCAAGGTCGGCCGGACCCGCCGCTCGACGAGCAATGTCTCGAAGGCGGAAAGATGGCGCTGCTCGGCCTCGGCCATCCGGCGAATCTCGGCTGCCGCCCGGCCCCGTCGCAGCACATCGAGCTGACCATCATAGATCCGCGTTGCACCAAACTCGCCGGCATGGTCCACGCGGATCATGCGCTCGATCTCCGTCGCCGATGCCGGATCGCCCGGCAACCGGTGCCGGCCGGCGCCGCTCACGCGGCGCTCCGGCGCAGCCCGGTGCTACTCTGTCCGCGCAACCGCCAAAACATTGCAGCGCAGATGCCGGCCATCGCCAGTGAGGCGACAAGGTTCCAGCCGGCGAGCGAGATCCCGAACAGCGACCACGCGGGCTCGTCGCAACGCACCGGCTGTAAATGCAGAAGTTGCGCCTTCAGCGCCTCGAGTGTGGTCGGAGTGCCGGCCGGCGCGGTGCAGGTGCTCGGGCCGGCGAACCAGTGCTTCTCGACACCAACATGATAAAAGGCGAGCGCGCTGCCGACGGCGAAAACAAGCCCAAGCAATAGCACGACCCGCGGCAAAGCCCGCCGGCTGCCGGTCATCGTCGCGACGAACGAAATCGCGATCGCCGCGGTCCAGGGCCAGCGCTCTTTAAGGCACAGCTCGCAAGGGGCGAGACCGCCCCAATATTGCGACAGCAGCGCGCCGCCGAGCACGGCCGCGCTCACGGCCAGTACAAAAATCGGAAAAGCGCGAGCCGATCCCCTCATCGGGTCATAGATACCGCAACGCCAGAAACCCGCCAACCAGCGCCGCAGCGAACAGGCTCGTTACCAGCATCAGCCGTCGCTCGATGAATTCCCGGACCGGCTCGCCGAATCGCCACAACAATGCCGCGAGCAGGAAGAACCGCAGGCTGCGCGACACCAGCGATGCGAGGGCGAAGGGAACCAGGGGAAATTGCACGACGCCGCTAGCGATCGTGACGAGCTTGTAGGGGATCGGCGTCAAGCCCTTGACGATGATGATCCATACGCCCCATTGGGCAAAAGCAGCCTTCAGCGCATCGTAGCGGCCCATCGCGTGGTAGAATTCGAGGATCGGCCGGCCGATCGAATCAAACAGCAGATAGCCGATCGCATAACCCAAAAAACCGCCGAGCACGGACATGACCGTGCACAACCCGGCGAGCAGAAAGGCCCGGCGCGGCCGCGCCAAAATCATCGGGATCAGCAGCAAATCGGGCGGCAGCGGAAAGAACGAGCTCTCGGCAAAGGCGACCAGCGCCAGCGCCGCGGTCGCATACCGGCTGGCGGCCAGCGCCAGGGTCCGGGCATAAAGACGGTCAAGCACGATCGGTAAGGGGAAGCGTGTCCGGATTTCGCCCGAGGCGCCCACTACGGCTCGGCGTCGGTGTCAATCTCGATCCCGTCGTAAAGTTCGTTCATCGGGACGGCGAGACCCGTCGAAGCCAAATGAAGGACCGCATCAGGCCCGCGGACCAGAGCAATGATCCAGCGATCCCCCTCCCGCCTCAGCACCTCGGCATAAACACTCTCGGAGTCGATCAGCAGGATCTCTTGCACGCTGTCGATGCTTCGGTAGACCGGGACCTTCGTTAGCCGGTCGTGGCGCTCGGTTCCCGGAGATAGGATCTCGACGATCAAGATCGGCTCCTTGACCAGCTGCTCGCCTCTCTCATAAGACCGGCAAGTCACCGCTATATCCGCAATGTAAAAGCTATCGTCACGATCGGGTCGGCTAATCCCGGCTTCGGTTTGCGCGGCGCATGGCCGCCGAGGACGCAGGATTGTGTCGATCATCCCCGCGAGCCGGGCGCACAGGAGGCCATGCGCTCTTGCGGGGGGCGCCATGGCCATCGGAAAGCCGCCCACGAGCTCGTAGCGCGTGTCGGTTCCGTCCTCCCAGCGCAGGAATTCCGCCAGGCTCATCGGTCTGATCGCCAGCTCGCTCATCAACACCCTCCGCCGCCAATATAACGATCTTCGGCCGAATAACGATCTTCGGCGGAGAAATTGGCCTATTCGGCGGCGGCTTCGAGCCCCGGCGGGATCGCCGGGTCGAGGAACCCACCCGATTGCCGCCGCCACAGCCGGGCATAGGTCCCGTCCGCGGCGAGCAGCGAGGCGTGGGTCCCCTCCTCGACGATCTGCCCCTTGTCGAGCACGACAAGTCGGTCGAGGCGCGCGATCGTCGACAGGCGGTGCGCGATGGCGATGACCGTACGCCCGTTCATCAAGCTCTCGAGCTGCTCCTGGATCGCCGCCTCGACCTCCGAATTGAGCGACGAAGTGGCCTCGTCGAGGACCAGGATCGGCGCGTCCTTGAGAATCACGCGGGCGAGCGCGACACGCTGGCGCTGGCCGCCCGAGAGTTTGACCCCGCGTTCGCCGACATGTGCGTCGAAGCCGCGGCGTCCGTTCCAATCCTCCAACGTCTCGATGAACTCGAGCGCTTGCGCTTGCGCCGCCGCCCGCCGGACCTCCCACTCGCTCGCCTGAGGCCGGCCGTAGCGGATGTTGTCGCGGATAGAGCGATGCAGCAGCGAGGTATCCTGCGTCACCATCGAGATATGCGCCCGCAGGCTCTCCTGGGTGACGGCGGCGATATCCTGGCCGTCGATCAGGATATGGCCGCCCTCGAGGTCGTAAAAGCGCAGCAGCAGGTTGACCAGGGTAGACTTGCCGGCGCCGGACGGTCCGACCAGCCCGACCCGCTCGCCGGGCGCGATCGTCAGATCGATCCCGTGCAGCACACCCCGCGCCGTACCATAGCCGAACCGGACATCATCAAAGCGCACCTGCCCGCGGCCGATCCGCAGCGGCGCCGCATCGGCGCGGTCTTCCATCTGTCGCGGCACCGCGATCGATCGCATGCCTTCCTGCACCACGCCGATATTTTCGAATATGGTCGTCACATTCTGCGCGACCCATCCGGCAATGCTGGCAATGTGCCAAGTCAGCGGCAGCGCCATGGCGACGATGCCGACCGCGATCCGGCCGTCGCTCCACAACCAGATCGCGGCACCGGCTGTGCCAACCACCATTGCCGCGTTGAGGATCCCGAGGCTCAGCCCCAGCACGGTCATCAGCCGCACCTGGTCGCGATGCGCATCGGTCAATTCGTCCATTGCCTCGCGCACAAAGGCGTCCTCGTCGCGCGGGCGAGCGAACAGCTTAACCGTGGAGATGTTGGTGTAGCTGTCGACGACTCGCCCAGTCAGCTGCGAACGCGCCGCCGACATCCGCTGCGAGCGGTTGCGCAGCCGCGGGACGAACCAGCGCAGCAACACGCCGTAGCCGGCAAACCATAGCAATACCGGGATCGCCAACCGGGCGTCGCTCGATGCCAGCAGCACGATGGCCCCGCCCCCATAGACCACGATGTACCAGACCGCGTTGGTCGCCGAGACCACGCTTTCGCGAAGGGCGGGACCGGTCTGCATGACCCGGTTGGCGATGCGGCCGGCGAAATCGTTCTGAAAAAACGTCCAGCTTTGCCGCACTACGTGCCAGTGGCTCTGCCAGCGGACCAAATTGGAAAAGCTGGGGATGATTGCCTGGTTGGTGATCAGGTTCTGCATCAGCATCGCCGCCGGCCGGAGCACGAGCAGAACGAGCGCCATGCCGAGCAGCTGTGGCCACGCTTCGTGCAGAACCGCGTACGGCGTGCGGCTCGACACCATGGTCACAACGCGGCCCACGAATACCGGTATCGTCGTGTCGACCAACGCGACCAGCAAGCCAGCCGCGAACAGCGCCACCACCAAGCCGCGGGCCTGTCGCGCGTGATGCCAATAAAAGGCGCCGAGGCCCGCCGGCGGAGGGCCGGGCGGCAGCGCTGTGGGCGTCAGCAAGTTTTCGAAACAGCGGAACAGGTGCATGGTCTGAGTTTTACCGCGAACCCCTCAAAAAGATGAAAATGGTGCTCGCCTCCCCGGTTTGCGAATGCCCAACCTGTAGGCAGCCGGGGATATCACCTAGCACATCTTGCAAACTATTGTCGCAGCGGAATCCCAGCCGCCGTATCGCGGGCGATCATGGCTGCCTTGCCGCCGCTGCCGGCGGGCGCGCCACGCGGGGAGGCGATCCCTTCGATGGGCTACCAACCCGCGCGCAGTATCGGCTGGCCGGGCGCCGCTGCGAGCCCGCCGTCGCGCAGAACCCGGTCGCGATACCGCTCGACTTCGACCGGAAATCCGGTAGCCGGCCGTCCCGCCGCGATCCATCCGTCCATGTTGCCCGGACCCCAATTATAGGCCGCGACCGTGTCCGGCCAGTTGCCGTAGCGCCGGAACAGCAACGCGAGATAGCCCCGCCCCAGCAGTCGGTTCTGGGTCAAATCGAACCGGTCGCCGCCGCCGACGTCGCTCGCCGCAGCGGCTGAGACCTGCATCGGCCCCTGCGGCGCGGTAAAGTCCAGACGCCACATTCCGGGATCCAGGCCATGGCTCAATTCGGCGCCGTCCACGGCAAAAGCAACGCGATCGAGGTCGCCACCGGCGGCCGCCGGGAACAGCCCGAAGACCGCTCTCGTCGCGGCGGCATACCGCGCGTTGCCGGTCCACGACACCCGCGAGCCGCGTAACACCGTAACCGGAAGCTCCCGCGGATCGATGAAACTGATAGTCTCCGTAGTGCCCGAATCGGCGCCTTGCAGCGCCGTCGCACCCGGGGCGAAGGACCCGGACGCGAAGGCGCTTCCGCCGCGCAGGATGCGCACCGGGCCCGTCGTGTTGCCGGGAGAGCTGACCAGGGTGATGCTGCCCAGCGTAGCGGGTCCCAAGGCACGCTTTGGCGAGCCGCGAACGATCCTGACCGGCGGCAACCGATGGTCGTCAAAGGTGACGATCTGGGTATTCTTCGAATTTCTCTGGATCAGCACCCTGACCCGAGCCGCTGCGTCGCGAGTGCTTGGCCTTGGACGAAGCCGGCGCCCCAGCGCTCGCACCGGAAGCGATCGACCATGCCGCTACTGCCGCGATCATGACCAGCAGATTGCGACACTTCATCGGCGAATTGGTGCAAGATCGGCGCGCGTCCGTCAAGGGCGCTGGATCGTGCACCCGGATCGGCGCTTGTCAGCGAATCGAGCACTCAGCTAGCATTCGTCCGACGCAACCATCCGACAGCTGATCCGAGGACAACACGATGGCGAAAATCCTGATCGTTCACGGCGCGGGCATGAACATGCGCGGCAAGGTCCAGACCGAGATTTTCGGCCCGATGACCCTGCCCGAATACGACGAGCGGATCAAAGGCTATGCCGCCGAACTGGGGCTCGACATCGAAATCTTCCATTCGAATGTCGAGGGAGAAATCATCAACAAATTCTACGAGGCCAACGACAAGGGATTTGACGCCGCCCTGTTCAACCCGGCTGCGTTCGGCAGCGGTTATCCCGCCCTCGTCGCGGCGATTTCGCAGGTGAAATTCCCGACGATAGAGGTTCACATCTCAAACCCGATCCGGCGCGGCCCAGCCTCGCAGACCGCGAGCGTCAGCCAGGGTGTCGTCGCCGGCTTCGGCGTGTCCGGCTACTATGTGGCGTTGCGCGGCGTGCGCGACATGCTGGCGGCGAAAAATGATCCGCGCCGCGATCGTCGGGCTCGGCCGCTGGGGACGCACCCTGGTCAATTCGATCCAGGGCAAGAGCACGGAGTTTTGCTTTACTGCTGGCCACAGCCGCACCGGCGCCACGGCCGAGCCGTTTTGCGCCCAGCACGGCATCGCCTATTGCGACGATCTGGGCCGGATCCTCGCCGATCCCGCAATCGACGCCGTCGTCTTCGCCACGCCGCACAGCCAGCACGGGGAACAGGTCGAGCGCGCCGCTGCCGCGGGCAAGCACGTCTTGATGGAAAAGCCGTTCACCCTCGACGTCAAAAGTGCGGAGCGCGCGCTCGAGGCGGCGGCGCGGGCCGGGATTACGTTGGGGGTCGCCTATCCCCGTCGCTTTCATCCGGCGATGATCGAGCTGAAGACGCGCATCGACGACGGCCGCCTCGGGCTTCCGACCCATTCCGAGAGCGCGCAGGCCTCGCCCGCCGGCCATTTCATACCAGACGGGTATTACTGGCGCGCCGACCCGCAGGAGGCGCCAGCCGGGGCGATGACCGCTACCGGCGTGCACAATCTTGATGCGCTGATCTATTTGTTCGGCCAGATCGATGAGGTCTATTGCCTCAGCCTGCAGCCGCGCGATGGCCCGGTTCGAGGATACCACGAGCGTGCTGATCGGCCTCGCGAACGGCATGTCGGCGAGCCTCTATTGCTCGCTCGTTACCGCCCCGACCTACCGCTTCGCGGTCTACGGCACCAAGGGCCGGGTCGAGCTGTCGGGCCAGGATCCCGATTTCCGCTTCACCCCGGTCCCGGCGGCAATGCCCGCCGGCCGTCATACCGCGCTGGCGCCCGAAATCATCGAGTATAAGGGCTTCAATCCGCTCGCCGCCGAACTCGAAGGCTTTGCCGCGGCGATCAACGGCCAGCGCCCCTACCCGATCAACGCCGACGAAATCCTGCACGGCGTCGCCGCCTTCGAGGCGATCGTGCACTCGGCGGCCAGCCACCGCCCGGTCAAGGTTGCGCGATAAGGAGATATAAACCTCGATGCCCGTCACCGTGCTCTACCCCGAAGACCGCCAGATCCCGGATCTCAGCCTCGAGCACGAGATCTTCGGCCCCGAGGTGCGCGTCGTTCGGCGCGCCAAAAAGGCCCTGTCCGAGCTCGACCCGGAGGATTGCGCCGAGGTCGACGGGCTGATGATCATGCGGCACGCGGTCACGGCCGAGGATATCGGGCGCTTCCCGCAGTTGCGGGCGATCGTGCGCATGGGGGTCGGCTATGACAAGATCGACCGCCCGGCGGCGGCGGCGCGCAACATCCTGGTCTGCAATGTGCCGGATTACGGCACGACCGAGGTCGCCGATCACGCGATGGCGCTGGCACTGGCATTGCGCCGCGGTGTGGTGTTCTACCACGAGCGGCTGCGCTCGAACCCGCCGGCTCCTTGGGGTGCGGTAAAGAACAACCTGATCCGGCGCCTTGGCGTGCAGACCTTTGGCATCCTCGGGCTCGGCCGCATCGGCACGGCGGTGGCGTTGCGTGCCCGCGCGTTCGGCTTCCGTGTCATGTTTTACGATCCCTATCTGCCGAACGGCGCCGATCTCGCTCTCGGCATTGGCCGCGCCGCCACGCTCGAAGACCTGCTGCGGCAGACCGACACATTGTCGGTTCACGCTCCACTGACCCCCGAAACCCGCCTGATGCTCGGCCACGATCAGCTATCCTTGCTGCGTCCGGGTGCGGTCGTAGTCAACGCCGCGCGCGGCCCGATCATCGACCTCGACGCGCTGTTGGCGTTGCTGCGCACGAGCCACATCGCTGCTGCCGGGCTCGACGTCCTGCCGGTCGAGCCGCCGGTCGAACCGATCCCCGAAATCCTGCGCGCCTATCGCGACCGCGAGCCCGGCTTGGAGGGACGGCTGGTGATCACCCCGCATGCCGCCTGGTTCACCCCCGAATCGGAGCATGACACGCGCGTCAAATCGGCCGAGACGATGCGGGCAGCATTGTTGACCAACCGCCCGCAAAACGTGATCACGCCAGAGATGTACTAGCCGCGAGCTTTAGTTCTTCGGCACCGACAAGGTCACGCCCTGCCGCTTCATCTGATCGACGACGCTCTTGGCGCCGGCATCGCCCGCAGCGGCAAGTTCGGCGGTTTTGCCGGCGAGCGTTTGCAGCTGACGCCGTATTTTCACCGCCTCGCTCACGGTCACTTCCTGGGAGCGCCTCAGCTCTTCCAGGGCGCTGCGGTCATGGATCGCTTGGCCGGTCTCGAACGCCATCAAAACGAACAGCGATACAATGACGAGGATAACCGGAGGCGGTAGGTCGCTCGGCCGCCGCCCGCCTCCCATGCCCACCGCCACGGCTATTTTCCCTTTTCGCCGGGCGCTGGCGCTGGGACCGGTGCCCCGGTCTTGGGGTCGATGGTAATTCCGTTCTGCGCCAACAAATTGCGCAGCTTATCGTCCTTTTCGCTGACAGCGGCGGCGGCAAGCGCCCGAATCAATGCGTCGTTAACGCGGTTGAATTGGATGCTCTGGTTGATGAACTGCTGGCGCTGGTTGACTTCGGCCTGGACCGCGCGGTTCTGCTGCGCCACGAACAGGTAGACGATCACCATGATAAAGGTGATCCCCGACAACGCCAGAGCGACCCGATAGACCCACCCGTCCGCCAGCATGCGCCCGTCACCCCCTCCGCCGCTTCCGGCCGACGGCACAGAATAGCATGAACGGACCCGTCCGTCGCCTCCCGCTCTCCCCGTTCCGGCGGAAGAGCGGGAGTCGTCCAGTCCAACTCAGGGTGATGCGTGGCCCATGAAGATCGCCGGGATCGGCTGGCCCCAGGGACCGCCGGCGCCGGCGCCACGCTCCAGGCGGTTGGGCGGGGTGCTGGCGTTCAGCACGTCGGTGTCGGCCCAGTGCTCGTGCACCCGGCCCCACGGATCGGCCCAGTAATCGAACAGCTGGCTGCCGATCAGATGGCGGCCGATGCCCCACATGTGCTGATAGCCTTTCTTCTCGAGTTGCTCGTGGCCGGCCATCACGTCGTCGATGTCGGCCGCCTCGTAGGAGAGATGGTTGAGGCCGCTTTTGTCGCCGCGAATGCAGAAGAACGCATGGTGGTCGACATAGTCGTCGCCGCGGTCGAGCCGGTTGAACGAGCCGACGACGTTGTTCGGGTCTCCGGCGTAGAACTCATCCGAGCAGCGGAAGCCGAGCGTCTCGCGATACCAGCCGAGCGTCTTTTCGAAATTCTTGCTCATTACGACGAAATGACCGAGCCGCTTGATGTGCGAAGGGCCGGGGTCGACCCGGAACAACTCGCCCTTGCGCCGGTATTTGTCCTCGCCCGAATTGACCTTCGGGCGATGCACCGGGATCGGAGCGAGCATCTGCATGCCGTGGACGACTTCGACCTGGTAGCCATCGGGGTCGGTCAGACGGACCCGCTTGCCGCCGCCCGGCTCGTCGACGTTCTCGATTTTGGACGCGCCCTCTACCCGCGACACCCGCTCGAGGTCTTCCATGTCGGCGGCATGAACCGCGATCCCGACATAACGCGGCTCGCCGAGTTCGGTGACATGGAGATGGTGCGGCGCATCGGTGCCGCGCATGTAGAGCGCGGTTTTGGTCCGGTCGGCGCGAACCATCCCGAAATCGGTCAGAAATTCCTCTTGCCTATCGAGATCGGGCGAGCGCAACCGCCCATAAGCGAGATCGAAGGCCTTGATTACCGGCATGACACCCTCCCAAGACATGGTGCCACGAATTCTAGAGTATTTTGCCGGTGCGGGCGACTCCTCGCTTCGCGTCGGCGCTTCCGGGCCGACTTGCACCGGCCCGATGGTGATTTAGCCTCCCCCCAGACACGAATGTGAATGACGCGATTTCGGATCTCCACATCCGCCGGCGGGATGATCGCCGCGATCTTTGTCGGCCAAGCTTGCGGTATGACCGGGATCGTTTCGTTCCCGGCGCTGCTGCCGCAATTCCAGCATCTGTGGTCGCTCTCCGGCAGCCAGGCCGGGTTGATCAGCGGCATCTATTTCGCCGGTTACATCGTAGCGGTTCCGGTTTTAAGCGCCCTTACTGATCGACTCGACCCTCGGCGCATCTACGTTGTGTCTCTGTTGTTTGGGGCCGCGACCGCCCTCGGCTTTGCCCTATTCGCGCAGGGCGCGGCAAGCGCCGCCTTGTGGCGGTTTTTGCAAGGTGCGGCGTTCGGGGGAGCCCATATGCCGGGAATGCGGGCGCTCTCGGACGCGGTCCCCGCAAATAAAGAGACCCGGTCAGTCGCGGTGTATACTTCGACCTTTACGGTCGGGGTGAGCCTCTCCTACGCGCTTTCCGGACTTCTGGCTGCCGCCGTAGGCTGGCGCCTCGGCCTTGCTCTTCTCGGCGCGGGGCCCTTAGCTGCGGCGGCTATCGGCTGGGTCGTTCTGCCCCCTTTGCCGCGCGCTACCCCACAAGGTTCTCGCTGGCTGCCGGCTCTGCGGCCGATCCTGAGCAATCGCCGAGCACTCCTTTTTGTTTGGGCCTATGGCCTGCATAACGGTGAGGTCTCGGCCATCCGCGCGTGGCTGGTCGCACTCCTTGTCTTCGCTGCCGATCGCGCAGGGCGACCGAACCTTGCGGGCTACGCGACGCTCATTGCAACAATCGCCAATCTTTGCGGGACCCCTCTGATCGTTGCCGCCAACGAGTTGGCGGCTCGATGGGATCGGCGCTCGGTAATCGCGGTCGCGATGACAGCCTCGGCCAGCACCGGGCTCATTCTCGCCTGCGCCGCTGTATGGTCGCCGATCGCGGCCGGCCTCGTGGCAATCCTCTGCGTCGCCGCCGCCACCGCCGATGCTGGGACGATTAATGCCGGCCTCGTTGCCGTGAGCGACCCTGAACGACGCGGTGCCTTTCTTGCTGTCCAAGCGCTTTCGGGCTTCGGCGCGTCTACCGTGACGCCGATACTTTTCGGGCTGGTTCTCGACCTCGCGGGAGGCGGCGGACACGCCGCCGCCTGGATCAGCGCGTTCGCTGCACAGGCGGCGGTCGGCCTGGTATGGCCGTTATGCTATTGGACTGCTCGCGTCAGAGCCCGGGGCGCGAGATTGTCGCATGGCGAATGAGACCTCGAAAACAACGGCCACGGATGGTCGAGTTTTGAAGCTCAGCCTCAGCGCACCGCCAATTCCCAATCGAGCTCTTCGATCGCCTCGCGCTGGTCGCCCGGCCTCGCGGCGCGGCCGAGTTGCGAAAGGTAGGGCGACAACAGCTGCGTCGTCGCCCAATAGCCGGCGCCGGTCGCGACCACAGTCACCAGCACCCTGATCCACTCGGCCGGGATCACGAACATGTAGGCGAGAAAGCCGAGAATTGTCCAAGACACCGCGACCGGGTTGACCCCTTGCCAATACCAATAGGGGCCGTTGGGCTCGAACAGCGCGACCAGATCGATCTTCATCCGTTTGACGAACAGGTAATCAGCGATCAGCACGCCGCCGATCGGCGCGAACACGTTTCCGAGCATGCCGACCCAGGTCGTGTAACCGGTCACCACGCTCGGGGTCGCCGAGAGCGCGATGCCCAGCGCACTGATGATCACCGTCGTCCAGAACCGCCCGAGCCGCTCGAACATGTTCGACAGCGACAGACCGCCGGTATAGAGGTTCAGAACGTTGATGGTCCAATTGTCGAGCGCGATCACCAGCAAGAACAGCAGCAGCATGAAATGGCCGACATCGAGGCTCGAGGCGACCGCGAACACGTTCGGCGTCTTGCCCATCGTGGCGGCAGCTCCATAGGCGCCGAGCACGGCGGCAAAGCACCCGCCGCCGACCTTGCCGAGCAAGGTGCCGAGCCACATATCGGCTCGCGACCGGGTGTAGCGGCAGAAATCGGCCAGTTGGTGACCATCGTCAGGCTGCCCGCAGCGACGACGTTGAGCCAGGTCACAAACAGCAGCCAGCCGGCCTCGGGCTTCCCGGCGTAGTGCAGCACCGCCGACGGCGCGAAATGCGGGTCGTCATGGGTCGCCAGCAAGACCAGGATCAGGCACAGGATCACGATCTTGAACGGCAGTGCGGTCCTGGACAGATGCTTCAACGAATTGTAGCCGATGATCGCGACCACCGCTTGCAGTACTGCAAAAATGAGGCTGACCATGACCAAGGAATGCGGGGTGCCGGTCCAACGGTCGAGGATCGCCACGACGGCCAGCGAGCCGGCCACCGTCTGATAGGCAAACCAATAGGTTGAGGCGATCGTGCGCAGGAACGACGGCATCCATTTGGCGCCGCGCAATCCGTAAACCATGCGGGTCGAGACTTGGCCCGGCAAACCGAAATCGACGCCGACCGTCGCCATTATCGCATAGGCTACCGTCGCCAGCAGAACGCCGCAGGTAATCGCGCCGACGGCGCCGAGGAACGACAGCCCCGACACGACGGCCAGGCCGCCGACCAGCATCGATCCCGGATTGAGCGCAAAACCGAAGATGATCGAAAATATGTCGTACCAGCGGACTGTCTTCAGTTCGTTCGGTACCGGCTCGATGCCGAACTGCTCGACTCCTTTGGGCTGATAATAGCGCCGGCGCAGCTTTTCCTCGATTTCCGAGACCGTGTGCATTCGCATTCTCCTTGCAGGGTTCGCCCGGGCGCGCCGAAGACGACCAAAGCAAAAAGATCAGCAAGAAGCATGCCACAAATATATCCCAAAAATGGGAACCTCAATCTTGAACAATATTGTCACTCATTGAAAATTCGTTGAGCGATTAATATTTACTCATCTGCAACCTTCTACATCATATTATTAGTGTCATTGCACTATTTTCATTCATCGTTGGAAATTTTCGCGGCAGATCGGCCACACCATGCCGGGTATTTGCGCATCCTTGGAAATCGGGGTTCGAGGGCTTCTCGACAAACCCGCGACTTTATCGGTGCTCGTCGATGGGAGCGGCGAGGTGACCCGGTGCCGCGGAAATCGGTTTCCGCTTAAACTTTGGACTCGTCTCCCGCGCCGACCCAATGCCAAGCTTCCACCGCCGCCGGGGCAACGATCCCGTGGGGGCTACTCAAACCGCCGCCTCGGGCGACCCTTCTCGCGGTTGAGGGGCGGCCGGTGCCTCAATCGGGAGAGGATCGGCCGGGAGATGGTCGCCCGAACCCGGCCAGACGATCGGCGAGCCGGTTCAGTTCCCAGTCGCGCGCCAGGCTCGCCGCCTCCTTCCAGGTGGGCGTCTGGTCCGGCAAAGGCGGGAGCGGCGCCGCGGCATCCATTGTCGCAATCGAACGATAGAGCCGCAGTTTGTCCGCCTCGGCAGCCATCCTTCCGTCCGCGAGCGCTGCTTCGAGCGATCCATAACGGCGCAACAGGTTCGCCGCACCTTTTGGGCCGAACCCCTTCACCCCCGGTATCTTGTCCGACGGGTCACCGCGGATTGCGATGAAATCGGGCACCTGCTCCGGTTCGACGCCGTATCGCTCGCGCACTTCCGCGGGACCGATCCGGGCCATCTCGCCGGCGCGCACCGGCTGCAGGATCGTCGTCGAGTTCGACGCGAGCTGAAAGGCGTCGCGGTCGCCGCTCGCTACTACGGCGGTGCCGCCGCGCCGCTCCTCCTGCGCCACGGCGGCGGCCAGGAAGTCGTCCGCCTCATATCCCGGCGTCTTGGCATAGGCGAACCCGCACGCCGCAACGAATTGCGGCAGGAGGTCGAGCTGGTCCAACAGCTCCGCATCAAATTCGCGACCGCCCTGATAGCTGTCCAGCGCCCGGTGCCGGTAAGTCGGCGCATCGAGCGTGTCCCAGCCGACGAGAACCGCCCGCGGCCCCTCCTGTTCGTACATCCGCAACAGGAAGTTGGCGAAACCGACGATCGCGCCGCCGCCCTTGTTGTCCCGCCGCCGGATCGATTTCGGCAAGCCGTGATAGGCGCGGTGCGCGAACGAATCTCCGTCGATCACCAGCAGGGGCCGGGCCACGATTGCTTCCTACCTCAGATGACGCCCTCCTCGGCCAGCCGCTCGACCTCGGCGGATGAGCGGCCGAGCATCTCGGTCAGCACATACATATTGTCCTCGCCGTAACACGGCGCCCCGCGGTTGATCGGCCCGCCGATATAGGCCGGCGTCTGCGAGAACTTCATCGGGATCTCATAGACCGGCCAGGTGCCGATCTTGGTGCCGGTGACTTCGGTCAGCCAATTGAGGTGGCGCAACTGCGGGTCGCTGTCGACGCGGTCCTCGGCGTTCTGGCAGACCCCGGCGGGCACCCCCGCCTTTTGCAATTTCATCATGCAGTCGAAGCGGTCCTGGGTCAGGGTCCAGCTTTCCACCGCGGCGTCGAGCGCATCCTGATGCTGCAGCCGGTTTCCGAGCGTCGCGAACCGTCGGTCGTCGAGCCAATCGCCGCGCCCGGCGACGCTGCGCCAGCGCCTGCCACTCGGCGTCGGTGAAACAGGCGATCGCGATCCAGCGGTCCTTGCCCTCGCAAGGATAGGCGCCGTGCGGCGCCGCCGGCTTGTAGGGCGAGCGGTTGCCATAGCGGCGGAATATGCGCTCGTTCGCCGCCCAGTCGAGGATCGTGGCGCCGGTCAGGAAAATGCCGCTCTCGCATTGCGAGGCGTCGATCCATTGCCCCTCGCCGGTGCGCTCGCGGTGATAGATCGCGCCGAGCAATGCCAGCGCATAACCATAGGCGCCCATCCAGTCGAGATAGGAATAGCCCCAGCTCGACCGGCATCGCCGGCTCGGGCAGGCCCGACATCTCGGCCTGGCCGCCGAACGCCGCCGCCACCGGGCCGACCGTGCGCATCCGGCCATAGGTGCCGTGCGCGCCCATGCCCGATTGCTGGATGTAGATGATGTCCGGGCGGATCGACTTCATCACGTCATAGCCGAGACCCAGCCGCTGCAGGACGCCCGGCGAAAACCCCTCGGCGACGACATCGCAGATGCGGATCATGTCCTTGGCGATCTGCAAGCCCTTCGGGTGGCGGATGTTGAGCGAGATGCCGCGCTTGCCGGAATTCTTGTTGAGAAAGTTGCCGCCCATGTCGGGGTCCCTGACCCCGGGCAGCGGCCCGGTCGCCGCGTCGCGCGCGGCGCGCCCGCCGACCGGCGCCATCCCGGCGAGCCGCGTGTCGGGATTGTCCTTCCACTCGACCTTGTAGCTCTCCGCGCCCATCGCCGCGAGAAACCGCGTGCCGCCGGCCGAGGCGAGAAACCAAGCGAAATCGAAAATCTTGATGCCCTGCAGCGGGAACGGCTTGTTGTGCAAGGCCGAGAGGCGCGGGTTGTCGACCTTGCGCGGGCTCGCCGGCACGCTCGGCCGCCGTGCCGCTTCTGGCCGAGCACCGCCTCGGTGTCCTCGCCGAGCAACGGCGCGCGGCGGCCGACCTGCCAGCTCGTCTTGTTGCTGAGCCATTTGCTGGTCGGATAGCGGAACGAGCGGCCGAGCTCCGGATGCTCGATATCGGCGAATGTCTTGCGGGCCAGCCAATGTTCGTCGAGCGCGTTCTCGTGCGGTTTTCTCAGCGGCGCCCACAGCAGCCCGGCGTTCTGCGCCTCGAGCCACGGCATGTCCTTGTAGGTCCAGGCGCGGACAAAGCGCTGCACGATGTCGAGCATGTGGCTGCGCGCTTCATCGGCGCCGGCGGTGCCGGGCACCTGGCGCGCCCGCAGATCGACCTCGGGAGCCGGCGGCTGCAGGTCGGCCTGCGCGTTGTATTTGCCGAGCAGCGGCACGAGGTTCTTCAAGTCGCGTGCGCCCATGCCGTGGGTAATGAACCAGCGCCCGTCCTTGGTGTGGCAGATGCCGGGGCTGTGGTTGGGTCCTTCGGACGCGTGGCGGCAGGTCAGCCGCCACAGCGGCACCCGCCGGCATGACCCAATACATCAGATCCTGCTCGGGATTTTTCGACACCGCCTCGTGGATCGCGAGCGAGACGTCCTGCCCCTCGCCCGAGCGCTCGCGATGGATCAGCGCGCCGATGATCCCGGTCGCCAGCTGCTCGCCGGCGATGTGATAGGCGTGCCAGATCTGCGGCGCGATCGGCGGGGTGTCGTATTCGAAATTGGGGTCGGGGTCGTAGCCGCAATTCATCATCGGCCCGCCGAGCGCGAGATGAATGAGGTCCGAACCCTTGAAGTCCTTCCACGGCCCGTCATCACCGAACGGGGTCATGCGCGCCGTCACCAGTGCCGGAAATCGCGCGTTGAGTGCCGCGTGGTCGAGCCCCAGCACCTCGTTGAGCGCGCCGCAGCTGGCATCGAGCAAGATGTCGGCGCCCTCCAATAGACGCATCATCTGCTCGGCCCGGCCGGGCTCTGCAGATCGAGCACGACCGATTTCTTGTTGCGATTGTAGTTCCAGAAGAACAGCGAGCGTTCGAGCCCCGGCTGGTCCTCGAAAAACGGGCCGATCCGCCGCGTCGCGTTGCCTTCCGGCGGCTCGATCTTGACCACTTCGGCGCCGAGCCCGGCCGAGCAGCAGCCCGGTATATTCGGCGCGTTCGTCGGCGATTTCGATCACCCGCAGGCCGGCCAGCATGCCGGGACCGGCATTGCCGATCATCTCTCCCGGCCCGCGTGCCACCGCACCTGCCTCGGACATGGCGCTTTTTCCTCTCATCGATATGCCCGGACCATGGGCTATGACGACAAGCCGTGAAGGTACGCTTCACGCGATTGCGGCCCAGGCTCTTTGAGGGCTGCTGTCACCAGCGCGTTCACTACCCTGCGAGCGAGGCGTCGCGCCGCAACGCGCATGTCAACTGGGATCGCCTTCATCTTTTCTCCACCGTGCACATACCTGCTCCTTACGTCGTAAAGTTTTTTGAAGACTTTCCCTTCATCCTGTGCCCCGAGAAGCGTCGATTTGCGCCTTGCTAGGCGCCCCGTCACGCCTTCCCCCCTTTCATGTCCGAGGGCCGCCTCAATTGTTATGAGATGCGCCAAGAACTCGTCCATGGGGTCTTCGAGGAAGGCTTTCACGAAGAAATGCGCGATTGGTGTTTTGAAAAGCAGGCTTTCAAGCGCGCGTGTCACCTCCATCCAGCGGGTATCATTCAACCAGTCCGGCAGTTCGGCCACGGAGTTCTTGACGATCCAGCGCATCGGCTGCTCTGTGCCAAAAATTATTCCCTCTTCATCGTCGACGTCCGGGCCCGTCCAAGATAATGATTTCGGAGAAGGCGGCGGAGACGGACAGACGAAGAGATCATCGTTGATCTCATAGACCCAGGGCGCCTTAAAGCACCGCCAATCGGCAAACCCAAAAGATTTCCAATCTTCCCACGGGGCCAGAAGCATCGCAAATAATGCAATCTCCACTCGCTCGGGAAATCGGCCGGCGTGCGGCTCGATCGGAGGATAGAGGTTGGAGGGTTCGATAAGGTACCCGATTTGCCCCCTTTCCGCCGGCGTCCGGTCGAGGAGATAAGTTTCCTCGATTATCAGCCAGGTAAATTCCGAGAACTGGTCCGCGTCGAACGTGAACGTCGGGTTGATGCGTCTCAATCTCGGCTGATCGACCAACTCCTCCAACTCCGCGGCGGTGAGCTTGGCGATGCGGTTGGGGCCGAACACTATCTCGGGGAGATCGCCAGCCCTATCGAGCGGGCAGAGATACACCCGAGAGGCTTTCTTGAGTTCGAAGGCCGCATGCAGCCGTGCCGCAGCGGCGCCCGCCGATAGAGCCAGCTGGCGGGCAGCCGGCCGGAGGGCGGCCCGGTAGACCCAATGACTGCAAGGCATCACTGAGTGCAATGTCCATATGAACTGAGGACTCGACCGAGTAAGCCTTAGGGTAGAGCTGCACGCAACAATTATGCAGGCGATGGAACTCCGCTGCGTTAAACAAATTTGGGGGGCCTGGCGGTTGAATGCGCCAAAGCGCCGCTACCGCCTCTCGCAGAGCGGCGGGGGGTAGACTTTCGACTGTCCGGTCTTCGTTCACTAGCCGGCACGCAGCTCCGCGGTGATCGCGCGGTCGAGCGAGCCGTCCTCGGCAAGCGCGACGCGATAGTCTCGCAGCGCCGTCTCGCGCGAGATCAGCCCGTCGGCGACGTCGAGCGCCACCTGCTCGGGGTCGCGTTCGGCCGGGTCGCCGAACCCGCCGCCGCCCGGCAATTCGAGGCGGATGAAATCGCCGCCCGGCACGCTCTGCCGGCCTTTGGGGCCGATCGGCCTGCCCGACACCAGCGTGACCCGGCCCGGTGGCGCCGGCTCCGCCGCCGTCGCGGCCGCGCGCCGGGTTGCTGATGCGCTCGAAATTGCACAGCATCGCGATCGGCGTGCCGTCGGCGCCGCCCAGTTCGATGACCTGCCCCAGCCCGCCGCGAAACTGCCCGGCCCCGCCCGACCCCTCGCGAAACTCGCGCCGCCGGAACAGCACCGGCGCCACCGACTTCGGTCGCCTCGACCGGGATCGTGCGCACCCCGGACGGGAACGCGGTGACGTCGAGCCCGTCCTTGCCCGGCCGCGCGCCGGTGCCGCCGCAATGAAAGATCGCGGTGCTGAACGGCCTCACCTCGGGCGGCGCCCTGCCCTCCTCCGCGCCCAGCTCGTCGAGCACATCGGCGCCGCCGTAAATCTGCGGGATCCACAACGACGAAGCGCCCTCGGCCGGCACCCCGCCGTCGATGACCTGATGCAGGCAGCCGAACACCAGATCGGGCAGCATGTGGCCGACCGTGTGCCGGGCGGCGACCGCGCGCGGGCCGCTTGGCGTTGAGCAGGCACCCTTCGGGCGCGCTGACCGTGATCGGCGCCAACGACCCGGCGTTGTTCGGCACCTCGGGCGCCACCAGGCATTTGACCCCGAATGCGGTGTAGGCGAGCGTATAGTTCAGCACGACGTTGATGCCGAAGGCGCTCGCCGGCGAGGTCCCGGTGAAATCGACATGGATGCCGTCCATCGCCGATCGTCATCTCGGCGGCCAGGGTCAGCGGGCGGTCATAGCCGTCCATCGCCAGGCTGTTTTTGTAATTGCCGGGCTTCAGCTTGCCGATCGCCTCGATCGTCGCCTCGCGCGAGGTTTCGATGATGTGTTCGCCGAGCCGGTCGAGATTGGCGATGCCGAACTCCTCCATCATCTCGACCAGCCGCCGGCTGCCCTCGTCGTTGCAAGCGGCCAGCGCGTAGACATCGCCCTCGACCTGCAACGGCTCGCGCACATTGGCGCGGATGATGCGCATCAAATCCTCGTTCATCCGGCCTTCGCGCGCCAAGGCCATCAGCGGGATCGACAGCCCCTCCTCGAACACCTGGCGGCCGTCCGGCCCCATGCCGAGCCCGCCGATATCGACGACATGGACGGTGCTGGCGAAGAGGCCGACCGCCTCGCCGTGCAGAAAGGTCGGGCTGACCACGGTCAGATCGTGCAGATGGCCGCAGGTCAGCCACGGGTCGTTGGTGATGTAATGGTCGCCCGGCTGCATCGTCTTCAGCGGAAAGGCGTCGAGGAAATGCTTGACCGCGGCCGCCATCGAATTGACGTGGCCCGGCGTGCCGGTCACCGCCTGCGCCAGCATGTTGCCGTCGCGGTCGAATACGCCCGCCGACAAATCCCCGGCCTCGCGCACCGTCGTTGAAAACGCGGTGCGCACCAGGGTCTGCGCCTGCTCCTCGACGACCGCGATCAGCCGCCTCCACATGATCTGCATATGGATCTGCGACAGCGCGGTATTGGGTCTCGACAGCATCGCTCACGCCTTTCCAAACCCCCGCCTGTGCCGGAGGGGATATGCATTTTAAGTATGCTCGGGGGACCGGCGCAACGCGTCAGCAAGAAAGGCGTCGATCGGCATCCTCGGCGTCAGGGAGGCCTTTACCGGGACCGCCCTTGACCGCTCAATCTATCGGCGGCGCCATAGGTGAGGCGCGCCAGGCAATAGGGATTATCGGCGTTGCATCGCGGGCGTCAGCGGTCGAGCCGCCAAACCAGGGCGCTGGCGCCGGCCAGGGTCAGGCAAGCATGGGCGAAAAGGCCGGGCACGCCGAGATACGCAGCCCAAAGCTCGAATACCCCCATGCCGCCCAGCATCGCCGAAAATGCGCGCGTGGCAACGCGGAGAAGATCGACCGGGGACATCATTGCCGGAACCTATCGAGCGGATGGACGCGCAAGACGGGACCGGGTAAATGGCCATTCACGTACCGGCCTCCTCTAGCTTTGTACCGGCGATCCTGAGCCCGGCGTCGTTAAGGAACAGTTTCCGCCGTCGCGGCGGTCCTCCGAACAACCCTACGATTGTCGACGAAGTTCCGGGTTTCCCGCGTTCCGCGGGGATCTTAGCGCTGGCTTCCGGTTCAGTTCGGCCGGCGGGCCAGCTGGATATAGCCGAAAGCGTCGATTTCGGCGTCGAACAGCGCCGTGACGACGGTCGAGGTTTCATCCTCGACGATGATCGCCGGGCCGGCAATCCGTGCGCCGGGCGCCAGGCCGGCGCGGTCGTAGATGGCGACCGAGACGAATTCGCCCGCTTCAGGATCGAAGACCGGACGATGTCGCGCCGGTTCGGGGGTGTATGGCGTCGGCGATTGCGTTGCCGCGGCGGGCTCGACGGGTTGCGGGGCGCTCAGCAACAGGACCCAGCTTAATATTTCGATTTCGACGCCGGGAATAATCCGGCTGTAGAGCCGTCGGTAGGCTTCCTCAAAGGCGGACCGCAACGTCGCGGCGTCGTCGGGACCATAGCTTTTGGTCAGCAACGGCACCGCGATCTCGTGGCCCTGGCCGCGATAGCGCATGAACGCGGAGCGGCTCTCGGTCAACGGCACCGCGCCGGCGCCGCGGCGGACGATCGGCTCGGCCTCGGCGTGCATCGCCGCGAGCAGCGCATTCGCGGCGCCGGCGTCGAAGGCGTCGAGGCGCTGCAATCCGGAGCGCACGATCTCATAGGCGATCGGCGCGCGCAGAAACCCGACAGCCGAACCGACCCCGGCATAAGACGGCACCAATACCCGGTCGAGGCCCAGCTTTCTCCGCCATCCGCGCGGCATGCAGCGGAGCAGCGCCGCCGAAGGCGACCAGGGTGCGTCCGCGCGCATCCTTGCCGCTCTCGATCGCGTGGACGCGGGCGGCGTTGGCCATGTTCTCGTCGACGATCTCGCTGACCCCGAGCGCCGCCAGCTCGACCGCAAGCTGCAACGGCTCGGCCACCTGATCGCGCAGCGCGGCCTCGCTCGCGGCCCGATCGAGCGCCATGCGGCCGCCGGAAAATCCGGTCGGATCGATCCGCCCGAGCAGCAGGTCGGCGTCGGTCACCGTCGGCGCCGTTCCGCCGCGCCCATAGCAGGCCGGTCCCGGCTCCGCGCCGGCGCTGTCCGGCCCGACGGTGATGCGCCTGAGCCGGTCGACCCGGGCGATCGAGCCGCCGCCGGCGCCGATCTCGACCATCTCGATGACCGGGATGCGCAACGGCAGTCCGCTGCCCTTCTTGAAGCGGTAGATGCGGGCGACCTCGAAGGCGCGGCTGGTCTGCGGCTTCAAATCGTCGATCAGGCAGATTTTCGCGGTGGTCCCCCCCATGTCGTAGGACAGGACTTTGTCGAGCCCGCATTGCCGGGCGATCTCGGCGGCAAAAATCGCGCCGCCGGCAGGCCCCGACTCGACCAGGCGCACCGGAAAGCGGATCGCGGTATCGACCGCCGTCAGCCCGCCGCCCGACAGCATCAGGAACAGCGGGCAGGAAAATCCCTCATCGCGCAGCAGGCTTTCGAGATTGGCGAGGTAACGGCCGATCAGCGGCTGGATATAGGCGTTGGCGCAGGCGGTCGAGAAACGCTCGTATTCGCGCATCTCCGGAGAGACTTCGCTGGACAAGGTCACCGGCGACGCCCGGCAGGCGGTCGGCCAGGATCTCGCCGACACGGCGTTCGTGGGCCGGATTGGTGAAGCTGTGCAGAAAGCCGACGGCGACCGCCTCGATCCCCGCCGCAGCCAACTGATCGGCGAGCGCCATCACGCCGTGCTCGTCGAGCGGCGCCAGGATCCGGCCGGCTGCGTCGATGCGCTCGCGGACCGGAAAGCGCAGCCGGCGCGGCACCAGCGGCGGCGGCAGGTCGATGTTGACGTCGTATTGCTCGAACCGGTTCTCATGCCGGATCTCGATCGTGTCGCGGAAGCCCTCGGTCGTTAGGAGCGCGGTCTTGGCGCCCTTGCGTTCGATCAGGGCGTTGGTCGCCAGGGTCGTGCCGTGGATGATGATCGCGAGATCGGCGGGCGTCAGCGCCGCATCGCGCAAAACGCTGTGGATCGCCTCGATGACCGCGCGCTCGGGCGCTTCCGGCGTGGTCAGGATCTTCGCGCTGTGGCGCCGCCCGCCCACCTCGAGCGCGACGTCGGTGAACGTGCCGCCGATGTCGACGCCCAACCTTCCGCCTTCCGCCACCGCGTCGCCCTTCGCCTGCCTATCGCGCCTGAGTGTTCCGTGGCCTCGGCGGCCCTGTCAATCCGCTGCCGCCGCGTGTCTCCGCCCTGCGTCTCGACGCCGATAAAATGGGCAGGCGTCCCGCGGCCGTCGCCGCAATTCGCGTCAATCAGCCAAATCCGGGTTCATGCCCGAACGGCTCGGCAGCCGATGCCGGTATTGGCATGCGCATTGCCGGCACGATAGACCGTATCCGCATCGGAGGGGCCGATGACCCGTGACGAACTGACCCGCAAGATCCTTACCGTCAAGCGCGCGAAGGGCCTGTCCTGGAAGACGATCGTCGCCGAGATCGGCGGCGGCTCGGCTGTCTACCTGACGGCCGCACTGATGGGGCAGATGAAACTTCGCCCGGAGCAGGCCGAACGCGCGGCTAAACTGCTCGAGCTCGATGGTGATGAGCAGAGCCTGCTGCAGGAAATCCCCTATCGCGGGTCATTGCCGACCCCGGTGCCGACCGATCCACTGATCTACCGCTTCTACGAATTGGTTCAGGTCTATGGCACCACATGGAAGGAGCTGATCCAGGAGGAATTCGGCGACGGCATCATGAGCGCCATCGATTTCGATATGACGATCGAGCGCCAGGGCGACCCCAAGGGCGACCGGGTCAAGCTGACTCTGAGCGGCAAGTTCCTGCCGTATAAGGAATATTGAACCTTGCATCAGGCCGGAGCTAAGCCGGCTGCGCTTGTCGGAAACTTACGGAAGCAGTGAAGCGCCGTAGCTGCCGAGAACGGCGGCGAAGACGGTCACCGCGCTCAGGAGAAGAAGAACCCAATGAAGCCGGTGGAACAGGCCGATGCCGCTACTGCCGCCAGTGCGCTCGCGGTGCTGCAGCCACCGATCGAGGCCCAGCGGTTCGCCGACAAATAGCACAGCGACAAAGACAAACCATAACAGGACCATCATGTGCATCCACCAGAATTCCGGCTGGCGGAAGCGGTCCCACAAATCGAGTTTCCCGGCCATGTAAAAGCCGCTCGCGCCGACCAGCACGACCGCCACGCGCGCCTGCCAGACAAAATGCCGCTCGACCGCCCGGAGCAAAGCCCATTGCTCCGCAGGCGGACTGCGCCGCACCAGCGGCAGCACGACGGTCGTCACGAGGGACAGCCCGCCGATCCAGACGACCACGGCGAGCACGTGGACCGCACGGGCAATCGCGAGATCAGCCATGAGCACCGGGGCGATCTTCCGGCCGCTCCGGCACCGTCGCGGTCCGTTTCGGGGTTGTCGGGTCGGCGTAAAATTCGACAAAGAAGCGCACCGGCCCGAGCGGTTCGACCTCGTGCACACATCCCGGCGCAATTGTCGCGCAATGCTGCGGATCGAGGATCCGCTCGGCGGCAGGTTCGATCGTCCGATAAAGCAGACGGCCTTCGACAATTCGAATCAGCCCCCATACCCCCGCCGCCGTGCGATGCGCGCGGCGTAATCCCGCCGGGATCGTATCTTGATCGAACACCGGAGTCCGTCTGGTTGCCGTCAGGCCCGGCGGCAAGCTGTTTCGCGGCGGACTCATCCGACGCGGGCGATGTCGAGCGGCCGATAGGTATCGTTGGGCCGCGTCCGCCGCGGCTTGATTTCGCCCTTGCGCGCCGCGATCCCCAATTCGAGGCTGTCGGCGATGCGATGCGCCCGATCGAGAAAATGAGCGGCTGCCTTGGGCGGGCATAGATCACAGGTTGTCGCGGCGAAGATCGCGAGCCATCGGTCGAAATGCGGCGTATCCACCGGCAGGGGCAGATGGGCAATCATCGGCTGGCCGTGGTAGCGCCCGCTCATCAGCGCCACCGACGACCAGAACGCACACATCTTGGCGATATGTGCGTCCCAATCGCTGATATTTGCGCTGAAAATCGGACCGAGCAGCGGATCGTCGATGACACGGCGATAAAAGGCGCGCACCAGACGCTCGATCATCGCCTCGTCGATGCCGGTGGCCGTCGCGATCCCGTCGATGATCGCTTCGCGCCGCATTCCGCTCGACGCTGCGCCGATGTCCATATGCCCTCGCGGAACGGTCGTGCAGAAGTCTCGTCGGGATAAAAGATATATATTAAATGTATGTCATGTCAAGCGGCCGCGCGGCCGCGCGCACCCGGAGAGAGGCTCATGCGTCTGACCTTGCGGACGGATTACGCGCTGCGCACCCTGATGTATGTCGGCGCCAATGAGGGCCGGCTGACGACTATCGCCGAGATTGCCGCCACGTTTGCCGCCTCCAAGCCGCATTTGATGAAGGTCGTCAACCAACTCGCGCGGCTCGGTTATCTCGAATCCGCCCGCGGCAAAGGCGGCGGGATCAGGCTCGGCCGCCCGCCCGGAGAAATCGGCGTCGGAGCGGTTATCCGCGACACCGAAGAAGAGCTCGCCGTGATGGAATGCCTGGCGGACCCCGAATTCTGCCGCCTTGATCCCTGTTGCGTGCTCAAACAGGCTCTCGGCGCGGCGACCCTAGCCTTTCTGACGGTGCTCGACCGCTATACGCTCGCCGATCTGCTGGCGCCCAAGGCCGCTCTGGCGCGGCACCTCGGGCTCGACCGGGTCATCAGCTGATTTTCAGTGCAGTTGGTCGAGGGCGAGGTTGAGCTTCAAGCACATTGACCCGCGGCTCGCCGAGCACTCCGAGAAACCGGTCTTGCGTCTGCGCGGCGACGAGCGCCGCACCCGCTCCGGTCGAGATTGCGCGCCTTGGCGACGCGCGGCACCTGGAACAGCGCGCCGCGGCCGGCGTGATGTCGGGGTCGAGGCCGCTCGCCGAGGTCGTCACCAGATCGACCGGGACCGGCGCCGACGGGTTCTCGGCTTGGCGAGCTTGGCGGCGTCGCCCTTGACCCGGTCGACCAGCGGCCTGGCTGGTGGGCGCCAAGGTTCGAGCCGGCCGAATTGTCGGCGGCATAGGGCACCGGGATGGTCTTGGTCGGGTCCTTGGGATCGGGCTCGGTCGTCGCCGACGGCGCGGCCATGGAAATATTTGTCCGCGGTGAAGTTCTGGCCGATCAGCTCCGAGCCGATGACCTTGCCGTCCTGCTCGATCAGGCTGCCATTGGCCTGATGCGGAAACATCAGCTGCGCGATGCCGGTCATGCCGAGCGGATAGACGAGGCCGGTGAGGACCGTCATGACGACGATCATCATGATGGCAGGGCGGATTTGCCTCAGCATGGCAGCCTCCTTAGGCGAGGCCGATGGCGGTGACGAGCAGGTCGATGAGCTTGATGCCGATGAACGGCACGATGATGCCGCCGACGCCGTAGATCAACAGGTTGCGGCGCAGAATGCTGGCGGCGCCAGTCGGGCGATATTTGACGCCGCGCAGCGCCAGCGGGATCAGCGCGATGATGATCAGCGCGTTGAAGATGATCGCCGACAGGATCGCGCTTTCCGGGCTCGTGCAGCCGCATGATGTTGAGGACCGCGAGCTGCGGATAGAACGCCACGAACATCGCCGGGATGATGGCGAAATATTTGGCGACGTCGTTGGCGATCGAGAAGGTGGTCAGCGCGCCGCGGGTCATCAGCAGCTGCTTGCCGATCTCGACGATCTCGATCAGCTTGGTCGGATCGCTGTCGAGATCGACCATGTTGCCGGCCTCGCGCGCCGCCATCGTGCCGGTGTTCATGGCGACGCCGACATCGGCCTGCGCCAGCGCCGGCGCGTCGTTGGTGCCGTCGCCGCACATGGCGACGAGCTTGCCCTTCGCCTGCTCCGTCGCGGATGAGCGCAGCTTGTCCTCGGGCGTCGCCTGGGCGAGGAAGTCGTCGACGCCGGACTCGGCGGCGATCGCCGCGGCGGTCAGCGGGTTGTCGCCGGTGATCATCACCGTGCGGATGCCCATCTGGCGCAGTTCGGCGAAGCGCTCGCGGATGCCGCCCTTGACGATGTCCTTGAGATGGATGACGCCGAGCAGCCGGTCGTCCTTGGCGACGGCGAGCGGCGTGCCGCCCGCGCTTGCGCGATGCGCTCGACGATCGCGGTCGCTGGCGCACCGCTCGGAGACTGGCGCCGCGCGCGGCCGCGCCGCCAGCGCGACTGCGCCGACGGGACGTGCTGCCGCCCTCGGCATAGGCGATGATCGCGTCGACCGCGCCCTTGCGGATCGATGTGCCCTTCGACATCGACGCCGCTCATCCGGGTCTGCGCCGAGAACGGCAACGAACTGCGCGTTGAGCGGCGCCATCTCGCGGCCGCGCAGCCCGTATTTCTCCTTGGCCAGCACGACGATCGAGCGGCCCTCGGGCGTCTCGTCGCTGAAGCGAGGAGAGCTGCGCCGCGTCGGCCAGCTCGCGCTCGTCGACGCCGGGCAGCGGGATGAACTCGGTCGCCTGGCGGTTGCCGAGCGTGATCGTGCCGGTCTTGTCGAGCAGCAGCGTGTCGACGTCGCCCGCCGCCTCGACCGCGCGGCCCGACATGGCCAGCACGTTGAAGCGCACCAGCCGGTCCATGCCGGCGATGCCGATCGCCGACAGCAGCGCGCCGATGGTCGTCGGGATCAGGCGTGACGAACAGCGCGATCAGCACGACGACCGACACCGCGCCGCCGGCATAGGCGGCGAAGCTCGGGATCGTCACGGTGGCGAAGACGAAGATGATCGTCATGCCGGCGAGCAGGATGTTGAGCGCGATCTCGTTCGGCGTCTTCTGCCGCACCGCGCCCTCGACCAGCGCGATCATGCGGTCGAGGAAGGTCGAGCCCTGCGCCGCGGTGATCCGCACCTTGAGCCAGTCCGAGGTGACGCGCGTGCCGCCGGTGACCGCCGAGCGGTCGCCGCCGCTCTCGCGGATCACCGGCGCCGATTCGCCGGTGATCGCCGATTCGTCGACCGAGGCGACGCCTTCGATCACCTCGCCGTCGCTCGGGATCAGAGTCGCCGGCCTCGACCAGCACGAGGTCGCCCGGCTTGAGCGCCGCGGCGCCGACCAGCTCGAACTGCGCGCGTCTGCGCCGCTTGCGATGCCGCTTGGCCTTGGTCTCGGTGCGCGTGCGGCGCAAGCGTGTCGGCCTGCGCCTTGCCGCGGCCCTCGGCGACCGCCTCGGCGAAATTGGCGAACAGCACGGTGAACCACAGCCAGAGCGTGATCTGGCCGGAGAACAGCGCGCTGCTGCCGACGACCTTGCCGCCGCCGACAATGAGGTCGCGCAGGAAGAAGATCGTGGTCAGCACCGAGACGATCTCGACGCAGAACATCACCGGGTTCTTGACCAGGGTGCGCGGATCGAGCTTGCGGAACGAGGCCCAGATCGCCGGCACGATCAGCGAGCTGTCGAACAGCGCCATCGGCCGCAGCTGGCGCTTGTAGAGCCCGGTCGGGCGGCAAGCCGATGATCGGGGAGATGTCGGTCATGGCAGAATGTCCTCGAGAATTCGGCGCTCAAGGCCCGGCATAGAGCGTGCCCTGGTTCATCGCGACCTGCTCGACGACCGGGCCGAGCGCCACCGCCGGGAAATAGGTCAGGCCGCCGATGATCAGGATGACGCCGACCAGCAGGCCGACGAACAGCGGGCTGTGCGTCGGGAAGGTGCCGGCCGACGGCGCCAGCAGCTTCTTCTGCGCCAGCGAGCCGGCGACCGCCAGCAGCGGGATGACGAAGATGAACCGGCCGATCAGCATCGCCGCAGCGATCGTCGTATTGTAGAAGAGCGTGTTGGCCGACAGCCCGGCAAAGGCGCTGCCGTTGTTGCCGGTCGCCGACGGTGTAGGCGTAGAGGATCTCGCTGAAGCCGTGCGGGCCGGCATTGGCGATGCCGGCGAGCCCGGCCGGCAGCACGACGGCGAGCGCGGTCCAGCCGAGGATCGACAGCGGCAGGCCAAGAAGCGCGAGGATGGTCATCTTGACCTCCTTCGCCTCGAGCTTCTTGCCGAGATATTCGGGCGTGCGCCCGACCATCAGCCCGGCGACGAACATCGCGACGATGGCGAAGGCGAGCATGCCGTAGAGGCCCGAGCCGACGCCGCCGAAGATGACCTCGCCGAGCTGCATGTTGACCAGCGGCACCATGCCGCCGAGCGGCAGGTAAGCTGTCATGCATCGAATTGACGGCGCCGCACGAGGTGTCGGTCGTCACCGTGGCCAACAGCGCCGAAATCGGCGATGCCGAAGCGGACCTCCTTGCCTTCCATGTTGCCGCCGGCCTGCGTCGCGCTGGCCGTCGCATCGACGTTGAACGCGGCAAAGGCGGGATTGCCGTGCGCTTCGGCCCAATAGGCGGTGGTCGACGCCGGCGAGGAACAGGACGCCCATGGCGGCGAAGATCGCCCAGCCCTGGCGCTCGTCCTTGACCATGCGGCCGAAGACGTTGGTCAGCGCGGCGCCGATCGCGAAGATCGCGACCAGCTCGATCGAAATTGGTGAGCGCGTTCGGGTTCTCGAAGGGATGCGCCGAATTGGCGTTGAAGAACCCGCCGCCGTTGGTGCCGAGCTCCTTGATGATCTCCTGCGAGGCGACCGGGCCCTGCGCGATCGACCTGCTTCGCGCCTTCGAGCGTCGTCGCCTCGGCATAGGCGCCGAGATTCTGCGGCACGCCCTGCCAGACCAAGACCAGCGCCGACGACGATCGAGATCGGCAGCAGGATGTAGAGCGTGCAGCGGGTCAGATCGACCCAGAAATTGCCGATCGTCTTGGCCTCGCGCCGCACAAAGCCGCGGATCAGCGCCAGCGCCAGCGCGATGCCGGTCGCGGCCGAGACGAAATTGTGCACCGTGAGCCCCGCCATCTGCACGAGATAGCTCATCGTCGTTTCGCCGCGCGTAGGACTGCCAGTTGGTGTTGGTGACGAAGCTGACCGAGGTGTTGAAGGCGAGGCTCTGCTCGACCGCCGGTCTGGCCCTGCGGATTGAACGGCAGATACCCTTGCAGCCGCTGCAGCGCGTAGAGCGTCACAAAGCCGACGACGCTGAAGAACAGCATCGCGACGGCATAGGTCAGCCAGTGCTGCTCCTCCTTCTCGTCGACGCCGCAGCACCAATAGACCGCGCGCTCGACCGGCCGCAGCACCGGGCGAAGCAACGTCCGCTCGCCGGCGAAGACGCGCGTCATGTAGCCGCCGAGCGGCCGCGTGAGCGCGATGACGATCACGCTGAAGAGCGCGATCTGCACCCATCCGTTGACGGTCATCGGCGCGTCTCCTAGAACCGCTCGGGGTTGATCAGCGCATAGACGAGATAGACCATGATCACGATGGTCACGATCGCGCCGAGGATGTAGTCGAGCAGCATGGCTGCCTCACATTCTCTCGCAGGCGAGGACATAGAGGACCGCGACGGCGAAGAAGCCGACGCCGTAGGCGATCATCAGGAAATCGAGCATTGCCACGTCCCTCTCCGAGGCGGGATCGCCCTGGCGAATGAAGTGCACGTCCGGATGTTAAGATACGAGACGTATTGGTGCGCTCCCGCATAAAGGGCCCATAAAGATCTCCCGACAATCCGAGTTCGAGCTTTCTTTGTGGCGGGACAATATAGCAGTTCCGCCATCTGGCAGTTTTGATCTCGATCAAGGCCCAATCTCTCTCTCTATCTCGGTGAGTCACCGGGAGCGGTCGGCTGCGAGAGCGCGCTCAATAGATCTGCTCCATCTTTTGAGCCAGCCGCGAAGCCTGGTGCGAATTGGCAGGCCAGCGACAGCCGTCTCTTCAGTGGCGCCTGCGTTGCCGGCGACATTTGTTTCGGTCGCGGCCACCGTCCCATCCCACTCTCCGGCGACGAAGCGGCGAGGCCAACCAAGTTCCTGATGAATGACGGCATAAAATCCTTCGACCATCAGCACGATGGTCGCTGGGGCCGCGCCGGATTCCTTGCGCGCATAGTCGATGCTCGCGGTCAGGCTTGCCAAGGACGCGACGGCCCGCCCCGGAAGACCATGGACGCTCCAGATCCCCGAGGGATCGCGGACGATTTGCACGCACAAGCCCATTGCGTCTATTTTTGGGATCGCTTTGGCCGTTCAGTGCGGCAAGGCGCCACGAGCCATGACCAGAATTGAAGCAGCGCAATTCCGCTCCCAATAAGCGCCAGCATCCCCATGGTACCGGCGGTGGCCAGCGCCGCTTGAAGCTGACTGTTCGTGATCCGTACAATCATCGAAGAATACCGACGCCGAAAAGGCCGGTCACGAAACCGACCACAAGGGCGCCCAGAATAGCGGGCCCGCGGTTCCATGATCGTTTCGGCAATCCAGTGCGTCAGGGCAACGCTTGGATCAGGCCTCTCTGCCGCCTCTCGCAGGAAATCAGCCTGCCGAGGGCCCCAACTGAAGTCCGGCTCGCCTGCGTCGGCGCGCATCGTAACCGCCTTGCCTACCCGAAATCCGGGGAAAGCTTATCGTGGCTGTTCGTAAAGATGCGATGCCGATCGGGCATCGGCTGCATAAAGCCAGCGTAAAGGGCGGCTATTTGCGATTGTGACGATTGATCGTGCCGGCGGCGCGAAGCAGGCCACCAAACCAGTACCCTGGCTGCGACAGGTCGGGCTTTACGACGCGGTAGCCATCGCGTGCTCGCCACAAGTCGGGCATTCGGGGTCTTTGGCGATCCTGATCGAGTGGAAGCGGGCGCGCAACGCGTCGTAAAGCAGCAGCGTGCCGTCGAGGCTCTCGCCCAGCCCCAACAACTCTTTCAGCACCTCGACCGCTTGCAATGTGCCGAGGACGCCGGCAACCGCCCCCAAAATGCCGGCGGTCTCACACCGCGGCACCAGATCGGGCGGCGGCGGCTCGCGAAACAGGCAGCGATAGCAGGGATGGCCAGCGCCCAGGTAAGGCCGGAAAGTCGATATCTGGCCCTCGAACGGCGACAAGGCGGCGGCCGCTAGCGGCTTCTGAAGGCGATAGCAGAGATCGGTCAATAGATACCGGGTCGCAAAATTGTCGCTGCCATCGGCGACGAGGTCGTATTCCGCGATCAACGCCTCGGCGTTTTCCGGTCCGAGGCGCACCGGGTGAGCCTCGATGCGGATGTCCGGGTTGATTGCGGCGAGCGTGGCGCGCGCGCTGTCGACCTTGAGCGCGCCGACGCTTTGCGTCGCATGAACGATTTGGCGCTGCAGATTGGTCAGGTCGACCCGGTCAGCATCGGCGATGCCGATGGTCCCGACGCCCGCGGCGGCAAGATAGAGCAGCAGCGGCGAGCCGAGCCCGCCGGCGCCCACCACCAGCACCCGCGACTCAAGCAGCCGCGCCTGTCCTTCCTCGCCGACCTCGTCGAGGATCAGGTGGCGGGCATAACGCTGAAATTGCGCGTCGCTGAGTTCCACGCCGGCCGTCTCACAGGCCTTCGAACAACGCCGTCGACAGATAGCGCTCGGCAAAGTCCGGCAGGATGACCACCATCGTCTTTCCCGCCATTTCGGGCCGCTTGCCGATTTCGAGGGCCGCGGCGAGCGCGGCACCCGACGAGATCCCGACGGTCAGCGCTTCGAGCCGGGCGGCCTCGCGCGCGGTGCGGATCGCCGTGTCGTTGCCGATGCGGACGATCTCGTCGATCAGCTTAGTATCGAGGATGTCGGGGACAAAGCCCGCGCCGATCCCCTGGATCCGGTGCGGCCCCGGCGGCCCGCCGGATAGCACCGCGCTGTCCTCGGGCTCGACCGCGATCATCTTGAGTCCGGGCTTGCGCGGCTTCAGCACCGAGCCGACGCCGGTCAGGGTGCCCCCGGTGCCGACACCGCTGACCACCACGTCTACCGCGCCGGCCGTGTCCTTCCAGATCTCTTCGGCGGTGGTGCGGCGATGGATCTCCGGATTGGCCGGGTTCTGGAATTGCTGCGGAATGAAGGCGTCGGGCAAGGTCTTGGCGATCTCCTCGGCCTTGGCGATGGCGCCGCGCATGCCCTGCGCCGCCGGGGTCAGCTGAAGTTCGGCGCCGAGCAGCAGCAGCATTTTGCGCCGCTCCAACGACATGCTGTCCGGCATGGTCAGGATCAGGTGATAGCCCTTGGCGGCGCAGACAAAGGCGAGCGCGATCCCGGTATTGCCCGAAGTCGGCTCGACCAGCACGGTGCCGGGCTTGATCCGTCCGGCCGCCTCGGCGGCCGCGATCATCGACACGCCGATGCGGTCCTTGACCGAGGCGAGCGGGTTGAAGAATTCGCATTTGGCCAGGATATCGGCCTTGGCCCCGGCCTGCTGCGCCAGCCGATGGAGGCGGACCAGCGGCGTCGCGCCGATCGTCTCGACGATGCTGTCGTAGACGCGGCCACGAAACTCCGCGTTCCGGGCTTCAGTCGCGGCGACGGTGTCCATTAGACCTTTCTCCCCCTGGGGTGCTCGTCGTTCATGTAGGTTCGGCGGCGCGACCCTGCAACGAACCGGCGCGCCGGGTCAAATTTCAAAATCACCGAATTCGGCTGCCCGGCCGGTGATGCCGGCGCGGTGGGCGCGGCCGCACAGATCGTCGAGGCTTAGCGAGTCGAGCCGCCGCATCATCTCCTCCTGCAGCTCGAGCCATAACGGGCGCACGACCTGGTGACCGAGCGCGCTGCCGGCCGGATCGTCGATCGGGTCCTCGGCGGTCCCGAGCCCGTGTACGGTTCGCACGATCTCGCCGAGGCTAATCAACCGCCGCTCGCGCGCCAGCCGGTAACCTCCGCTCGGCCCGCGAATGCCGAGCAGAACCCCGTGCCGCACCAATTCCTGCAACACCGGTTCGAGGTAACGGCGTGGAATGCCCTGGCGCTCGGTGATTTCGGCCGAGCGCACCGGCACCGGGCCGCCATTATAGGCGATGTCGAGCACCGCCTCGATCGCGAACAGGAGCTTCTTGGTCAGCCGAACCATGTCGCGCGGCCCGTCACCGAAAGTTCACCGTAAGTTTGGCCGCACCGGAGGCTGCGGACAAGCGGCCTCGATGCCGGTCGAACCAAATCCACCGCTGGCGCGACCTTCAGCGCCGGAAAACGCCTTCACCACCACAAAATCCGCCCGTGTGATGCGGGTAAAGACGAGCTGGGCAACGCGGTCGCCGGGCCGGATCGTGATCGCGCCACTCTGCGGCAAATCTCCTCGTTCTCCGGGCGTCTCGGGTCCGAGATCGTCTGCGCCGGACTTCGGATTGCGGTTCCATACCGAGACCAGGCAGGGTCCTTCGTAATCGGCATCGATGACGCCCACCGCATTGCCGAGCACCAGCCCCGCCCGGTGTCCCAGGCCGGAGCGCGGCAGCACCAGCGCGCACCATTCCGGATCACCGATACGAAAGGCGAAGCCGGCCGAGATCAGCAAGGCCGGCGCCTGCGGCTCGACAACCACCGGATCATCGATGCAGGCGTGCAGATCGAGCCCGGCGGCGAGGTTTGACCCGTAATTCGGAAAACCCCAGGCGGCGAGCCGGGGATCGAGAATCTTCAGCTCGACTTTCACTGGGGGCGCAGGTGTTGCGCGACCCGTTCGGCGAGGCGGGCCGCGACCTCGGTCTTGGTCATGGCCGGCCAGTCCTCGACCCCTTCCCCATCGACCAGGTGGATCGTGTTGCGGTCGCCGCCGAAGGTGCCGGTCCCCGGCGAGACGTCGTTGGCGAGGATCCAGTCGCAGCACTTGCGGACGCGCTTGGCCTGGGCGTTGGCGACAATGTCGTCGGTCTCGGCGGCAAAGCCGATCGACCAGCGCCGGCCGGTCGTTGGCGCGCCGGGCGATCGTCGCCAGGATGTCCGGGTTTTCGGCGAGGCGCAGCAGCGGCGGGCCCTTGCCATCTTTTTTGAGCTTATGGCCGGAGACGCCCTCGACCCGCCAATCGGCGACCGCCGCGGCCATCACCGCGACGTCGACCGGCAGCGCCGCCTCGCAGGCGGCCAGCATCTCGGCCGCGGTCTCGATCGGCACGACCCGGACGCCGGCCGGCGGCGGCTCGCTGCGTCGGCCCCGAGACCAGCACCGTATCGGCGCCCAGCGCGCTCAAGGCGGCCGCGATCGCATGGCCTTGCTTACCGGAGGAATGGTTGGAAATGTAGCGCACCGGGTCGATCGGCTCGCGGGTCGGCCCGCTGGTGACCAGCGCGCGACGTCCGGCGAGCCGCGCGCCGCCGGCCGCCAGCATCCCCTCGATCGCGGCGACGATCTCCAATGGCTCGGCCATCCGGCCCGAGCCGACCTCGCCGCAGGCGAGTTCGCCCGAGCCCGGCCCGATCCGCACCACCCCGCGCCCCGCCAACACCGCGAGATTGGCCTGGGTCGCCGGATGCGCCCACATCATCAAATTCATCGTCGGCGCGAGCAGCACCCGCTTGTCCGAGGCGAGCAGCACGGTCGTCGCCAGATCGTCGGCGAGCCCCGCCGCCATGCGTGCGATCAGATCGGCGCTGGCCGGCGCCACGACGACCAGATCGGCCTCGCGCGACAGGCGGATATGCCCCATCTCGCTCTCGTCGGTCAGCGACCACAGATCGGTGTAGACCTTGTCCTCGCACAACGCCGCGACCGACAGCGGCGTCACGAAGTGCTGCGCGGCAGCGGTCATGACCGCGCGCACCGCCGCACCCCGCTCGCGCAGCCGCCGGATCAGCTCGAGGCTCTTATAGGCCGCGATCCCGCCGGAGATGATCAACAGGATGCGCCGGTCGTTCAGCACCGCGCCAGTCCTCCCGATTTTGTCGGCCTAGTTGCCCTAGTATGCTACCGCGCGATGACAATGGCGAGGGCGAGCGCCATCGCGGGCCGGGTAGGCCGGCGGCTTGTCAACGGGGCCGCCGGGCCGTACCTATCCGGCTGAGAGGCGCGGCTTGGCGCCGACGCCGATGGGAGGTGCGCGATGAAGCTCCAAGACGAAAAACTGTTCCGGCAGCAATGCTACGTCAATGGCGCCTGGGTCGACGCGTTGAACCGCGGCACGATCCCGGTCACCAACCCGGCGACCGGCGAGACACTGGGCACGGTGCCGCGGATGGGTGCGGAGGAGACCCGCCAGGCGATCGAGGCCGCCGACAAGGCACTGCCCGGCTGGCGCGCCAAGACCGCCAAGGAGCGCGCCCAGATCCTGCGCAAATGGTTCGACCTGATGATGGCGAACCAGGAGGATCTCGCCACCCTGATGACCGCCGAGCAGGGCAAGCCGTTGGCCGAGTCGCGCGGCGAGATCGCCTATGCCGCCGCCTTCATCGAGTGGTTCGGCGAGGAGGGCAAGCGCGTCTATGGCGACACGATCCCGGCGCACGCCTCCGACAAGCGCATCGTCGTGACCAAGGAGCCGATCGGCGTCTGCGCCGCGATCACCCCGTGGAACTTCCCGGCGGCGATGATCACCCGCAAGGCGGGCCCGGCCCTGGCCGCCGGCTGCACGATGGTGCTGAAGCCGGCGACCGCGACCCCGTTTTCGGCCTTGGCCTTGTGCGAACTGGCCGAGCGCGCCGGGGTGCCGAAGGGCGTCTTCTCCTGCGTCACCGGCGCCGTCGAACGAGATCGGCGGCGAGCTGACCTCGAACCCGACCGTGCGCAAACTGACCTTCACCGGCTCGACCGAGATCGGCAAACTGCTGATGGAGCAGTGCGCCGGCGACGGTCAAGAAGACCTCGATGGAATTGGGCGGCAACGCGCCATTCATCGTCTTTGACGACGCCGATATCGAGATGGCGGTCAAGGGGGCGATCGCCTCGAAATACCGCAACGCCGGCCAGACCTGCGTTTGCGCCAACCGCATCCTGGTGCAGGACGGCGTCTATGACGCCTTCACCAAGCGTCTCGCCGAGACCGCGGGTGCGATGAAGGTCGCCGACGGGTTCGAGCCGGGTGCGGTGATCGGCCCGCTGATCGACATGAAGGCGGTCGAAAAGGTCGAGGCGCACATCGCCGACGCGGTCAAAAAGGGCGCCAAAATCGTCACCGGCGGCAAGCGCGCGGCCCAGGGCGGCAGCTTCTTCGAGCCGACGGTGCTGACCGATGTGACGACCGACATGGTCATCACCAAGGAGGAGACCTTTGGCCCGGTGGCCCCGCTTTATCGCTTCAAGACCGAGGACGAGGCCATCAAGATGGCCAACGACACCGAATTCGGCCTCGCCTCCTATTTCTACAGCCGCGACATCGGCCGCATCTGGCGCGTCGCCGAGGCGCTCGAATACGGTATCGTCGGCATCAACGAAGGCATCATCTCGACCGAGATCGCCCCCTTCGGCGGCATGAAGGAATGCGGCATCGGCCGCGAAGGCTCGAAATACGGCATCGAGGAATTCCTCGAAGTCAAATACCTGTGCATGGGCGGCATCGACCGGTGATGCTCTCTGACCCGTTCAGATGACACAGTGCAACTCCCCCTCTCGTCTTCCCGGCGAAGGCCGGGACCCAGGTCTGCGATGGGCACCGGCCTTCGCCGGTGTGACAAGATTTTTGACGTCGGCATCGGCCGCGAAGGCTCGAAATACGGCATCGAGGAATTCCTCGAAGGGCATCGACCGCTAGCGATTAGACTCGCCCACATGATTCGGTCTCAGCCCCTCGTCTTTCCCGGCCTTGTGCCGGGCATCCACGGGACACCGGCAAAAGCGTGTGCCGTGGCGCGTAGATGGCCGGGCCAAGCCCGGCCATGACGATGGAGCAGATCGTTTACGTGGGTCTGAGCATCAGGGCATCGTAGAGGCCGGCCGGTCAGGATCGGTTAAGACATCATGACCAAGGATCAGGTTAGGGCAGTATTGGTCGCGTCCCGATCTGGCCGAAGGACCGGCAGCAGGAGTTGGCCGAGCTTGCACTTGAAATGGAAGCAGAACTCGCCGGCGCCTCCTACGAGGCGACACCGAATGAACTGACGGCGATCGATGAAGGGCTTGCCGGCGAAGCTGCCAGCGAAGAGGAGATCAAGGCGGCATTCGCCACCTTCCGGCAGGCATGAGGGTCGAGTATTCGAAGCGGGCCATCGCCGATATAGACAAATCGCCGCCTACCACGCTCGCTCTGGCAATCCGGCTTCGGAGAAAGAATTGTCGCGGTCAGATTCGAGATGCAGTTGCGGGTATAGCCGGATCGCGACTCCGCCAGTGCTGAACGCCTTCATTTCCGACGCAGCCGCACTTGATAGGTCACCTCCGTTGTCGGTGATTCTCAGCGACCAAGCTATTCGCCAGTTGGGCGTTACTCGTTCATATCGTTCTGCGAAGTAGTCGCGGACTAGTTCTTCTACGTTAACGTATTCTTCTGGATCAATGCCAAAGTATTCAATAGGATCTTCTTCCTCCTCAACGGTATAGATGAACCCTAATCCACGAGCATTAATCTCCTGATAACCATCCAGTTTGAGCTTGCAGACTGAGCAAACAAGTACGTTCGGGAGGACTTTGCTTCCCGCTTTATGGTAGCGCTCGCCTCGTCAATACGAACAGGACTGCGGCTGATTGTTTCTCCGCTCATGATAGCTGTAGAGCCGCAGGCAGGACACAGGCAGGTCCGACTGAAGCCGATTCCCCTTTACCCAAGCGTCTATCATTGGCCCTATTTTTTCCGTCCGCTTGGACCTTCACTCCGGTGTTGTAGAATTGTAGTACCGCTTGGCTGCTGCTAACTTCATACGGACTTCACCTTGAATGGTATCACGCCGATCTCTCAAAATCTGTTCGGCCGCTTGATCATGCTCTTCGCCGAGAAAATCCCTTAGATCTCGTTTCATGTACCCTAAGAGAACGTCGACGACTTCGTAGGTCTGCGGCAGCCATCGAGAATTATCTACGCCTTCGAACGTAGCAGCACCGGAGTGCAGCTCGGAATTGCGGCGATCTGCCATTATTAGGCAGTGTGCAGACATTTTGTCTGTGAAGTCAGGAATAAACACTGAGCAGCGGGCGAATAGAGCCTTCGCCTGTAGAAGATTTGGGCACTCCCTTTGGTATAATACCAAATGCGTATTGAATATTATCGGGCTCTTTGGGGTCTGCCAGTAACGCTGGATGAAGATGCGCCAGCGCCGCGCGTGCGAGGAGCTCTAGTGACAAGCTCATCCAAAATCCGAATAGAGCTGAATCAATGGGCTCATTATGCGCTCGCTGGGCGTACAACTTGGCCTTGCGTAAAAGAGGCTCAGGGGACGAATCCATCCTACGCTCCAATGCTCCAGCGTCTCAGTTGCCGCGTTACGGCGCGGTCTGCTCCAGCCCCCCGGGCATGCAGGCATCGCCAATTATCGATAATGAGTAGCCGGTCGCTTTCCCAGTCGAATTCGATACGGCCAGCATAACTACGTAGCAGGTTTTGCGCCTCCTGTCTTGCATCACAAGAGGCCAGATACATGCAAAGGGGGTCGAAGCGTATCCTTGCCTGCCCGGATTTACATTCTAGGACTGAGCAGTAGAAGCGCCCGTGTCCGCCTCCGCGAACCACCCAGTGGGGCGCGGCCAAGATCTTTGGACGGTCCCGTTCGAGCCGTGCCAGATCCAAAGGCGATACGATAGTAGGGCACGATGCTTCTCCTGGTTCTATACAGTGAAAGGCAATGTAGTGTGGCGGTCGAGGATAATACGCCCCATCCGTGTGCATCGGTTGGGCGTCAGTGCCCGTGACGGCCGACATAGAACGGGGCGGCGCCTCGTCCCGCGTAAGTGGCTTAAGATCTTGATGATCAAGACCAGTATGCCGTACCTGGAGGAACGGTCCTAAGTGGGCGAGAAGTTCTCGCGGGGTCGCGGGTGCCGTCAGAGGGTAACCAACACCAGCCGCCATCCTGCAATGCGCGGTTAACTGATTTTTCATCTCGTGCTTCCATCTCGCTATCTTAATCTTGAAGTGATCTGGGCCCCATAAGCGTGGAATATCGTAGCACGGTCAATGAGATCGGCAGGCCGGCCAGGGTCGTCGGATTTTGACGGCTCGTCGAAATGCCGTTGAGCGATCCTACTCCGGCCAAATTGTCGCCTCGGTCCATCCGAGCTCGTCGAACTCGGTGGCGCGCAGCGGCGCCTCGGCGACCGAGAAGAACTCGTCGAGCTGCGGCGGCGGTACGGCAGTGCCGCTGAGCATCGCGTGCGCCTGGCCGCGATGATGGATCTGGTGTTGGAACAGGTGCAGCAGCAGGCGATCGGCCCGCTCCGTCTGCACGCGCGTGCCGCGGTGCACGCGGATGATCCGGTCTGGCCCGGCTTCGTCCAGCGCCTCGCACCAGGCGATCAATCGACGATCGACCGCCGCCTGGGCGGGCCGCAGGTCCGAGACGGTGGGACAGGGAATTGGATCCGCCCACGCGGCCGGGCCGAGCGTGCCACCCTCGAGCGCATCGACGTAGAACCGGTCGATGATCAGGATGTGGTTCAAGGTGGCCTGGATCGACGGGAAAAAGCCCGTTCGCGGCGCTTCGAACTCCGCTTGCGTCAATCCGGCACAGGAAGCGAGCAAGCGATGGTTCGCCCAGGCGTTGTTGTACGCCATCGCGCGCAGGGTCTGAAGGTGTGAGGCAGGCATCCAGTCCTCCGCGTTCGTCACCACCCTTTCGCTGGTCAGCGCGGTTCCAGCCGCAACGTGGTCGGCAGCACCTCGGCGCGAACCACCGACTGCGCGTAGGGACTCGTCTCGTATTTTCGCAAGTATTCGCGGCTGGCCCGCGCGATCGAATCGGCGTCACTCACCGGCACCGCCTGAACCACGAGCCGGCGGCCGTCAAATTCCAATGTGGCGGACCCGCCCGTCGCGAGGTCCCTGTACCAACGCCCCTTGCTGCCGCGCACCGAACGCACGAAGACCTCGTCGTCGGCCACCACCACCCAGATGACCACTGCACTATCCGGTGTTTCTCGGTCCGGATCGAGACTTCCCGGAGACCGCGCAACTCACGCAGGGTGTTCGCATCGAACTTCGCCATTGTCTTCCTCCCATCGGGTCGCGGCTTGGCGGCAGAAATCGCATCTCAAACCTGCTCGTCCGCGCGCTGACCGTCACCGGCTCGGGCGATGAAGGTCGCCGACGGGTTCGAGCCGGATGCCGTGATCGGGCCCTCGCCTAACCCAGCGATAAAATGCGCATACGGACCATCGCTTGGTTCAAGTCAATTCGGCCGGCCGACATGGACACCGGTTTGGCCCCCTTCGTGGCGCTGCTCCTCCAGCCATTCCCTCAGGGCGACAGCGTTGTTATGGGTTTCGTCGCGGGCGGCGAACAGCAAGGTGATCGGCTCTCGGCTCAGCCGTTCGAGCAGGCCGCGGACCGCCGACTGCGCCGGCTCCTGCTGGAGTTCGCCGCTATAGGCGATCTTGAATTCGTCCCAATCGGCCGGATTACCATGGAAAAGGTGGCGCAAGGCGGCGCTCGGGGCGATTTCCTTCAGCCACAGGTCGATCTGCGCCTTTTCCCGCGACAGGCCGCGCGGCCATAGGCGGTCCACCAGAACGCGGAGGCCGTCTTCCGTGTCGGGCGGCCGGTAGACGCGTTTGATGCGCAGCAGCGCCGGCCCGGTCATTTTGCCTCGGGTGACGGCTATTGCGACACGCCGGCCGCGGCGTGGCCCGCGACGTAGCCTTGGCAGACGGCACGGGCAAGACCGTGCTGGCTGAACCCACCGGCCGATTCGCCGCCGCAATAAAGGCGCGGGATGACGTCGCCGTTCAGGTCGATGACCTGGCATTTCGCATTGATGCGCAGCCCGGCGCGGGTGTCGTGCACGACCGGGCGTGGCCCAGGCGGCGTAAAACGGCGGCTTGGCGATCTTGTACAGCGGCTTGGGCTTGGCGAAATCCTCGTCGACGCCGGAATCGACAAAGGAATTATAGCGCGCCACGGTCTCTTCCAGATTGGCCGGCGGCATCGGCACGCGCTGATATTTCATCACGATCTTCTCGGCGAGATCGCCAATTCTATTGGCGCTGAAGAAAAAGCCGGCGGCGATGTCGATATGGGGCGGCGCCGGAACCCATTGCTCGCGCTCGACCGCGTCGCTGTCGAAAATCGCCCAGATCGGACCGCCGCCATTGTGGCCGTCATCGATCCCGGCGAGCGCGGCGTTCAGGAAATTATTGGGATCGTATTTGGCGTTCTCGACATTGCGCCAGCTGCCCTGCACATAGGGATCGAGCGAATTATAGTTGTTGGCGACGTATTGTCCGCCGGTCTCGTCGTAAAACCGCTTGCCCAGCATGTTGACCAGGATCAAATCCTGCCAGTTCGCCACCCGCAGGCCGCTCGCGCGGGCCCGGTCGAAGACGCGGCTGCCCGGCATCCATTGCAGATTGCGATAATTGTATTGGCAGCCGATCGAACCCGGCTTGGTCACGTTCGCGCCGAATTCGCCAGACTGGTTGTAGAGCCCCCACAACGACGCGCCGATCGCCATTGCCGCCAATTCGCCGCTGGCGTCCTGGTCGGACCACGGCATGCCGGCCAGCCCGCAATATTCCTCGGTCAGGCGCGGGTCGAACATGCGCCGGAAATTGACGTTGCCGGTTGAACCGCCGGTGCCGATGATCACCGCCTGGCGCGCGCGGATGTTCAACCTCGCGCCATTGTGGTCGACCGCGACGCCGAGCACCGGGCCGGCATCCGGCGCCTCGCGGTAGATCGAGATCATCCGATGGTCGAGCAGGATCTCGACGCCCGCCCTCCTGGCCGCAACTTCGAGCGGCCGCATCAAGCCGTTGCCCGAGGAGCGGGTCTTTTGCGTGCTCGGATCGGCCGGCTTGCCGGTCTGCACCATCGGCCAGTCCATGACCGCGCAATGCATTTCGCGCGGCACCGAATTGCCGACCGAGGTGCCGCCGAGCGCATCCGGCGCCTTGTCGACAAAAATCACCCCATGCGCGACCAGCCACTCGAAGGCAGCGACGCTGTTGTCGGCGAAAGCGCGGATGATTTCCCGGTCGTTGTAGCGGTAATCGGGAAAGCCGTTGGGCCCGACCACCGACCAATCGGTCAGGTCGCGAAACAACAGGTCCGGCGAATCCTCGATGCCGTATTTCCGTTGCACACTGGTGCCGCCGCCCAGCGGAACATTGCCGCCGCTGGCGATGGCGTGACCGCCGATATCCGGTTCGGCCTCGACCACGATCACCGAGCAGCCGGCCTCGCGCGCGACGATCGCGGCGGGCATTCCGGTCGCGCCGGCGCCGATCACGACGATGTCGGCCGTGCGATCCCAGGTCGCCGGAAGCTGCGGCGTTTGCGCTGGCGAATGACCCGAAGCACGATCCCGCCCCGTCGATGCCATTTGGACTTCTCCCCAACGTCCTTGGACCTGACCGCATCCGCGGCCGTTCCACCTATGTCAGCTTCGGCCAGCCGGCTCAAGGCAACCGGGTCGCTGGACCCCGCACCTCTGGACAAGCCAGCTATGCCGGAGTCACTCTCGGCCGATGGACAGAAGCGAGTTCAGCACGCGGGCGATCCTGGCCGGCGAGGCGCCCGGCGACGTGCCGGTCACGGTCAAGGGCTGGGTGCGCACCCGGCGGGATTCGCGGGCCGGCATTTCGTTCATCCATCTGTCCGACGGGTCGTCGTTTCACCCGGTCCAGGTGGTGGCGCCGAACACCTTGGCCAATTACCAGGACGAGGTGCTGCGGCTCACCGCCGGCTGCGCGGTCGAGGCGACCGGCATGATCGTGCCGTCGCCGGCCAAGGGGCAGCCCTTCGAGATGCAGGCGAGTGCGGTCAAGGTGCTCGGCTGGGTCGACGATCCCGAGACCTACCCGATCCAGCCGAAGCCGCACACCTTGGAGTATCTGCGCGAGGTCGCGCATCTGCGCCCGCGGACCAACGTGATCGGCGCCGCGACGCGGGTACGGCACAGCCTGGCCCGGGCGATCCACCGCTTCTTCGACGAGAACGGCTTTTTCTGGGTCAATACCCCGATCATCACCGCTTCCGACGCCGAGGGGGCCGGCGCCTTGTTCCGCGTCTCGACCCTGGATCTGGCGAACCTGCCGCGCACGCCCGAGGGCAAGGTCGATTTCGCGCAGGATTTTTTCGGCCGCGAGGCGTTCCTGACCGTGTCCGGGCAGCTCAATGTCGAGGCTTATTGCCTGGCATTGACCAAAGTCTACACCTTTGGTCCGACCTTCCGCGCCGAGAACTCGAACACCAGCCGCCACCTCGCCGAGTTCTGGATGATCGAGCCCGAGATCGCCTTTGCCGAACTCGCCGACAATGCCAGGCTGGCGGAAGGGCTGCTGAAACACGCCTTCACCGCCTTGCTCAACGAAAGAGAGGAAGACCTCGCCTTTTTCGACCAGCGCATCGAGAAGGGGCTGGTCGCCAAGATCGAGGGCATCGTCGGCTCGGAATTCGTCCATATGGATTACGGCGAGGCGATCCAGGTGCTCGAACGGGCAAACCAGAAATTCGAGTTCCCGGTCCAGTGGGGCATCGACCTCCAGTCCGAGCACGAGCGCTACCTGACCGAGCAATACGCGAAAAAGCCGGTCATCGTGATGAACTACCCGAAGGCGATCAAAGCCTTCTACATGCGGGTCAACGATGACGGCCGCACCGTCGCGGCGATGGACGTATTGGCGCCGGGGATCGGCGAGATCATTGGCGGCAGCCAGCGCGAGGAGCGGCTCGAAGTGCTCGACGCGCGCATGGCCGAACTCCACATCGACCGCGAGCATTACGCCTGGTACCGCGACCTGCGCCGCTACGGCACGGTGCCGCATGCCGGCTTCGGCCTCGGCTTCGAGCGCACCCTCGCCTACGTCACCGGCCTTGCGAACGTGCGCGACGCGATCCCCTTCCCCCGCACCCCCGGCAACGCGCGGTATTGACGTACAGCGTGAGGGCGCCCGAGAGCGCCGGACTTGATCGATCGAGACGGCATTTCCGGCGTGACCGTCACGCAGAGCGAGCCGGCACATTGGCAAAGAGCGAACCCAGTCCCTCCGCCATCGTCGGATGCGCGAGTATCGCGTCGCCCAGACTCTGATAAGCCAGACCCGCCAGCATTGCCGTTTGCACGACCGTCATGACTTCGCCGGCCTCGGCGCCGATCATCGTGAAGCCGAGTATGCGGTCGTCGCTTTCTCCGACCAGGACCTTCATAAAGCCCTGCGTCTCGCCGGTCGTCGCGGTCCGCCGCACCTCGCTCATCGGCAGCCGCGCGACCCGCACGCGGGCCCCCTGTTGTTGGGCGTCGCGTTCGCTCAGCCCGACACGCGCGAGTGGCGGCTCGGTAAACATGCAGTATGGCACGAGCCGCCCGCTGGTGCTGCGATTGGCGCCGGCCAGATTGTCTCGGATAATGCGAAAGTCGTCGATCGACACGTGGGTAAATTGCGGACTGCCGGCGCATTCGCCAATCGCCCAGACATTGGGCGCGGTCGTCTCCAATCGTTCGTTGACCCGGATATAGCCGCGCGCATCCAGTTCGACGCCGGTCTGATCGAGCCCGATCCCTGCGGTATTGGGAACGCGGCCGGCGGCGGCCAGGATGTGACTGCCCTCGATCTTTTGCTCGCCCGACCCCGTGCGCAAGGTCAGAGTGACACCGTCACCGGAACGGCCGGTGACATTTATGGTTTGGGCGTGCAGCAGAAATTCCATCCCTTCGCCGGCCAATAGCCGCTGCATTTCATCGGCGACATCGGGATCCTCGCGGGCCATCAGCTGCGGATTGGCTTCGATCACGGTTACCCTGCTGCCGAAGCGACGGTAGGCTTGGGCCAGTTCGAGACCGACATAGCCGCCGCCGAGCACCACCAGATGGTCGGGCAGATAATCGAGTTCCAGCGCCTCGATATGCGTCAGTGGCTGGGCGGCGTCGAGGCCGGGAACGGCGGGAATGGCAGCGCGCGTGCCGAGATTGAGGAATACCTGGTCCCCCACCAAGGTTCGCGTGCCGCCGTCATTGAGGCGCACTTCGAGCGTTTTTGGCGCGATGAACCGGCCTTCGCCCATGATCAGTTCGGCGCCGCTCATTTGGTAGTTGCGCAAATGCAGTTCGATCTCGCTATTGACCATGTCGCGCTTGCGCTGGCGCACTTGGGCCATGTCGGTCTTGACCGAACCGGCGATCACCGTCCCGAACTCTGCCGCGTGCCGTGTCTGATGGCCGATCCGGGCGCTCCAAATCTCGTTCTTACTGGGCAGGCACGCGATGTTGGGACAGGAGCCGCCAATCCACCGGCGCTCGACGACGGCAGTCCGCCGACCCGATTTCGCCAGATGCCAGGCCAATAACTTGCCGCCAAATCCGCTGCCGAGGATCAAGGATTCAAACCGTTCCGGTTCAGGCATCAGCTTTCTCCAGTGAAATCGAGTGCCCCAGAGAGATGCGGCATTCCCATCCTAACCCGGTCCGCGGTGCCGGGCGATAAGCTGACCGGCGACAGTCAGGGCGGCGGAATACATGATGAAATTGGCGAACCACAGGCGCATGGCGGTCTTGTCGCCAAAGACGCGTGCGAAAGTCGGCTCCAAGGTCTGAAGATCGAGAAGGGTCTCATCCACATCAAAGACGATCAAGGGGAGAGCGGTCATACCTCCGGACTCCGGTTATTTTACCGATGATGACAGAGCATTCGTCCGCTTGGCGGATTGCTGGTCTTTTCCAGTTCGACTACACCGCCGCACCGGTTACCGCCTCAAGGATCAGTTCGGCGACCGATCGAGGCGCGGTAACCAGCGGCAAATGATCGACCTTTTCCGACCGGACGCGCGCGCCCATGCGTTGCGCCATAAAGAGCTGGGTCGACGGAGCGATCATCCGATCTTCTTGCGCGAGAAGATACCAGGAGGGTTTTGTCCGCCACGCCGGTTTCGGAGATTTCTCCTGAATGCACTTTAGGGCTATTGGCCGCTGCGTTGCCGCGAGGAGCGCCGCCCGCTGGGGCGGCGCGTTCTGGCAAAAGGCGGCGCCAAATGCGTCAGCCGGCATCCAGATGAAACCGTGACCGTCAGGCGTCAAATTCGGCGCCTTCGCATGCGGCTGCGCGCGATAAAATACGTCAGCGACGGTCTCGCCCTCGTCCGGCGCCAGAGCCGCGATGAAAACCAGCGACTTGACCCTGTCATTCGTGTTCGTCCCGATGACCGCCCCGGCATAGGCGTGGGCAACGAGAACCACTGGGCCTTCGGTCCGCTCCAGCACGCGATCGAGGGCGGCGGCGTCATCCGACAATGACGTAAGCGGGATTGGCGCCGCCACGACCTTCAATCCCCTCGGCTGCAACAACTCGATGACGGGGGCCCAACTCGAACCGTCGGCCCAAGCGCCGTGAACGAGCACGACATTGGCGGTCGTCTCGGGTCTCTTCATGTCCATTGGTCTCCTGATCAGGCAGATCGGCTCTCATTGGGCAATTCGCAGCAGATTTCGTCATCCGGAGATGGATCGGAGCGTCCGGCCGAGAAATTCGCGAATAGCGCCTGCGATTTCCGGGCAATGCGTTTCCAACGCGAAATGGCCAGTGTCGAAAAAGCGCACCTCCGCGCTCGGGATGTCGCGCTTGAACGCCTCGGCCCCTGTGGGCAGGAAAAACGGGTCGTTCTTGCCCCAGACCGCGATCAGCGGCGGCTGGTGGTTTTGGAAGTAAGCGTGGAAGTCAGGATAGAGAGCAACGTTGCTGGCATAGTCCAGCAGCAGATCGAGCTGCGCCTCGTGCGCGCCCGGGCGTGCCAGGTAATAATCGTCCAGCGAGCGGCCATCGGGAGACACGAGCGACGGGTCGGCCACCCCATTGGTGTATTGATACAAGGTCGTCTGCGGCGTTAGAAAGCTGCGCAGTGCATCACGGTGCGCCTGAGTGGGCTCACGCCAATAATCCGCTATTGGATTCCAACCGTCGCTCAGCCCTTCCTCGTAAGCATTGCCGTTCTGCGACACGATGGCGCTGATGCGCTGCGGGTGTTTTAAGGCGATACGCAGGCCAACAGGCGCTCCGTAATCGAAGATGTAAATTGCGAACCGCTCGAGGCCGACGACCTCGGTGAAACGATCGATGACGCGCGCCAAATTGTCGAAAGTGTATTTGAATGCTTTGCGCGGCGGCATGTCCGACTGGCCAAAACCCGGCAGGTCCGGCGCCACGAGATGATAGCGGTCGGCGAGACGCGGCATTAGCTCGCGAAACATGTGGCCGGCGCTGGGAAAGCCGTGCAGCAGCAGCAAGCTCGGGGCACCGGCGGGGCCCGCTTCGCGGTAGAAAATATTGAGGCCGTCGACGTCGACAGTGCGGTAGGTGATCGCAGGCATGCGCGGCTCCTCGCTGCGTGGATGTTGTGTTGAGGCCGAAATGCGCATTGCCGTCGGCAATTGAATTGAGCGACAACGCGTTTCTCTATTTCAGCTGGCGCAACAATATGCAGGACCGACTGGACGCTTTATCGATGTTCGTCGCGGTAGCGGAGCGGCAGAGCTTCGCCGAAGCGGCGCGGCAATTGGGCCGATCGCCGGCCTCGGTTACCCGGGGGCTCGCGGCGCTGGAGGAGCGGCTTCAGACCCGTCTTCTCAACCGGACGACCCGCGCGGTCTCGCTTACCGATGCCGGCGGGCGTTTTCTCGACAGCTGCCGGCGATTGCTGGCGACTTATGACGAACTCGAGGCGGTCAGCTCAGGCGAGCGGACCGAGCCGCGCGGCTGGATCAGCATCACCGCGCCGGTAATGTTCGGCCGGCTTCACGTACTGCCGCTGCTGCGAAGCTTTCTCGGCGAATACCCGCAGATCGATGTTCGGCTGCTGCTGCTCGACCGCGTGGTCTCACTGGTCGATGAGGGGCTCGATCTCGGCGTCAGGATCGGTGAGTTGCCCGATTCCGCCTTGCGGGCGGTCAGAGTGGGCCAGGTGCGGCGCATCGTTTGCGCGGCGCCGCAATATCTCTCGCAGCATGGCGAGCCGGCGACGCCGCGCGATCTCGGGAATCACCGAGTGGTGGCGTGCACCAGCGTCACACCCGTCCCCGACCGCTGGTCGTTCCACGGCCCGAACGGCGTTTCTTCCGTTACCGTCAAGCCGCGGCTGGTGGTCAACACCACGGCGGCGGCGGTCGACGCCGCGCTCGAACAATTCGGGCCTACCTGCATCAGGTCTTATCAGGCAGAGCCGCATACGGCTGAGGGCCGATTAAAGATCGTCCTGGCCGAATACGAACCGCCGCCCTCGCCCATTCACATCGTGCATCCCGAAGGCCGGCACCTTCCGCCAAAGATCCGCTTGTTTCTCGACTACGCTACCGAATGGCTGCGCCGCAAATTCGCGCCATAGCTCGGCGAAGTACCGAGCCATCACGCGCGGGTGCGCTGCACCGGCAGGACAGGATCAGTGCGGCGGGTAATTATTGTAGGGCGGCGGGTAGTAACGCGGCGCGAAATAAGGCGGCGGCGGGGGCGGTCCGTAATATCCATAATAGACGGGCGGCGGCGCAAACACCCGGAACGGCGCGGTGACGATCGCCGCAGCGGTGCCGACGACGGCGCCGGCCACGCAGAACGGCCAGAACAGCGGAAATGGCGAGCAGGGCGGCGGCGGATAATATTGTGCTGACGCCGTCGCCAACGGCACAGCGGCGAGCCCGGCGACAAACACGGCCGAAATAGCGATTTGGCGAACACCCATCGCGGGTCTCCTCAGTCCGGCAATTGCTGACGATAGCCGACGGCCGGATGGACGCAAATCACATCTCGACCTGACGGCGGTAGCCAAAGCCAAAAGCGCAGGCCGAGACCGTGTCCGAGACCGGCGCCGCGCGCCGATCGGCCTCGAGACCGGCTGACAGCGCAGGGCATTTGCCACTAGGATCGGCAACGGCGAGTTTTCTTGCGCGAGACGATGCCATGCCCTCCATGCCCGCGCCGATCGCAACTGCCGACAGCATCACCCGCATCGGCGCCGAGGCCAGGGGCAGCGTCGTCGTCAACGGCTCGCATGGCGGCGTCTATGCCGCCTACGTCGCGGCGAAGCTCGGCGTCGCCGCCGCGATCTTTAACGACGCCGGCATCGGGCGCGACCAGGCCGGCATCGCCGGGCTCGACTACCTCGCCGAACTCGGCATTCCGGCCGCGGCGGTCGGGCATATGACCGCCCGCATCGGCGATGGCGCCGACATGCTGGCGCGGGGCGTTGTCAGCCATGCCAATCGCCTGGCGGCGGCACTCGGCTGCCGGCCGGGTCTCGCCTGCCGCGAGGCCGCCGGCCTGTTGGCGCTGGCGCCGGTAGGCGCAGCGCAGCCGCCGCCGGCGCTCGAATTGGCGTTTCTGCTGATCGCCGACCCGCCGGCGGTATGGGCGCTCGAACTCGGCCGCGGCAGTCGGCCCCGAGCATGTCGGTGCGATCGTCGCGACCGGCTCGCATGGCGGACTGTTAGGCGGAAAGCCGGAGACCGCGCTCAAATACGATGCCCGCGCCGCGCTGTTCAACGACGCCGGGATCGGCGTCGACGAGGCCGGCGTGACCCGGCTTCCGGCGCTCGACCAGCGCGGCATCGCCGCCGGCACCGTCACCGCCGCGAGCGCCCGCATCGGCGACGCGCGCTCGACCTACGAGGATGGTATCCTGTCGCGGGTCAATTCCCATGCCGCGGCGCTCGGCCTGATGCCCGGCGTCACCGCGCGCGAGTTTGTCGCGATCGTCCGCCGCGCCGCCGCGGACCGGGAGGAGCACGCATGAGCGAAGCCGCCAGTCGGAGCGAAGCCAATCGCCCCAACGAAGCCAACCGACGGAGCAACCTCCCTTCCGGGCGCATGAATGGCGGCCGGGCCATGGCCGAGTTCCTGCGGCTCGCCGAGGTCGGGCCGATGTTCGGCATGGGCGGGTTTCAGCTGTTGCCGTTCTACGACGCGCTAGCGCAGCTCGGCATGCGGCACTTCCTGATCAATGACGAGCGCTGCGGCGCCTTTGCCGCCGAAGCCTATGGGCGGGTCACCAATCGGCCGGGGGTTTGTGACGGCACCCTCGGACCGGGCGCCACCAACCTCGTCACCGCGCTGATCGAGGGCCTCAACGCCGGGACGCCGATGATCGCCTTCGCCGGCGACACCAACCGCTCGCATTCCTGGAAGAACATGACCCAGGAGTGCCGCCAGGTGGAAATCCTGCGGCCGGCGGTCAAGGAATTGATCCGGGTCGAGCAAACCAGCCGCGTCCCCGAATTGCTGCGCCGCGCCTTCGCGGTGGCGACATCGGGCCGGCCGGGGCCGGTATTGCTCGATGTGCCCGAGGATGTGTGCCACGGCGAGCATGATTTCGCCGCCGAGGATTTTGCGATCGACCCGACGACGCTGCAGGCGCCCTCACGCCGCATCCGTCCCGACCGCGCCGACATCGACCGCGCCGCCGCACTGATCGCCCGCGCCAAACGGCCGTTGATCCTGGCCGGCGGCGGCATTCATTTGTCGCAAGGGTACCAAGCCCTGCTGGCGCTGGCCGAAGCCCAGTCGATCCCGGTCGCGCATACGATGAGCGGCAAGGGCGGCATCGCCTGCACCCACTCGCTGTCGGCCGGGCTGTTCGGGCGCTATTCGCGGATCTCGAACGAACTGATCGAGGCGTCGGACTGTCTGCTCGTCGTCGGCTGCAAGCTCGGCGAGATCGCCACCAAGCGCTACGCGCTGCCGTCGCGGTCGATCCCGCTCATTCATCTCGAGATCGTGGCCGAGGAGATCGGCCGCTGCCTGCCGGCCGAGGTGGCGTTGTGGGGCGACGCCAGGGCTGGGCTCGAAGACCTCGCCGAGGCGCTCGCCGGAGATAGCCGGCAGGCCCGCGCCGCCCGCGCCGACTACATCGCCGAGATCCCGAAACGCATGGCGGGATGGCGCGACGAAGCCTCGGCCCGGCTCGATTCCGACGAGCGTCCGATCCACATGGCGCGGCTGTGCCGCGAGCTGAACCGGGCATTGCCGGCCGACAGCATCCTCGTCGCCGATGGCGGCTTCGCCGGGCACTGGACCGGCCTCCTCTACGACACCAAGACCGCCGGCCGGCATTTCATCCCCGACCGCGGGCTGGCCTCGATCGGCTACGGCCTGCCCGGCGGGATCGGCGCGGCATTGGCGGCGCCCGGAACCCCGGTCGTCGCGATCGGCGGCGATGGCGGCTTCAACATGACCCTGGGCGAACTCGAAACCGCGCGCCGCGCCGGGATCGGGCTGACCGTTGTCGTCGTCAACAACGCCGCCTCGGGCTATGTCAAGGCATTGCAGCACGCGATGTTCCGCGGCCGCTACCAGTCCTCCGATCTGGTCGAGATGGATTACGCCGCGATCGCCCGCGCAATGGGCTGCAGCGGCATCCGCGTCGAGGATCCGGGCCAACTCCCGGCGGCGCTCGCCGCCGGGATCGCCGAGCGCACCCGCCCGACCGTGCTCGACGTCATCGTCACCCGCGACCCCGCCCGCATGCTCCCCGCCGTCGACAACCGCACCGTCGAGATCAGCCAAGGCGACCGCGTCGCGTGATCGCACAACGATCGCCTTTAACGGCATAAGCAGGGAAACCCGATAAACCCAGATCAAGCGAACCTTTCGTCTTGGTTGGTGCTGGAAGACGGCCAATGTACTCACCTCGAACGCAGCACATTTGACGAACTGTGCGAAGAACCGATCCCCTGAGAGAAGCAGTGTCACGCTTCGGCGTGGCTTTGAAGGCGAAGTTCTCGGGATGGGGCCGTCGGCTCACCCGAGGATCAACTTCGCGGCCCGCTGGATCAGTTGGTCCAGGACATTGTCGCAGCGCTCGGATGGGCCGCGAATGTCGTTCTTATCGGCGAGTCCTCGGTGCAGGAGTTGAAGCCGCGGCCCGACTTCGCCGTAACCAAGCAAAACCTGCTGGTCGGGTTCATCGAGCTGAAGGCGCCAGGCAAGGGAGCCGATCCGCGCAGGTTCGACGGCCCCACGACAGAGCAGCAATGGCAGAAGCTCAAATTGTTGCCCAACCTCGTCTATTCGGACGGTAACTCCTTCAGCCTTTGGCAGGACGGGGAGCTCCAGGGCGAATTGTGCGGCTGGAGGGCTCGGTCGAAAGCGCCGGCGCCGCGTTGCGCGCTCCCGCAAGCCTGCTCCGGCTGTTCACAGATTTTCTTAGCTGGGACCCCATTCCCCCCAGTTCCGCCCAACAATTAGCAGACGTGAGCGCGCGGCTCTGCCGCCTGTTGCGAGATGAAGTCATCGAGCAGATGGAGCTTGGCAGCGCCGCGCTGACCAGCCTCGCCGCCGACTGGCGGCGAACGCTGTTCCCCGAGGCCTCGAACGAGACGTTCGCCGATGGCTACGCTCAGGCGGTTACGTTCGGTCTGCTGATGGCGCGCGCCCAAGGCATCGCCCTCGCCGACGGTCTCGAAAGGTCTCGCGGGCGCTCAGCAGACCAATCTCCTGATCGGCACCGCGCTCCGGCGTCCTGACCGACGACGTGGATGACCAGGCGACCCTGAAGACCTCGCTCGATACCCTCACCCGCGTGCTCGACGTCGTGCATTGGCCGACAATCAGCAAGGGCCACCCTGAGACCTGGCTTTATTTCTACGAGGACTTCCTCGAGGTCTATGACCATACGCTCAGGAAAGCTGACCGGCTCCTATTACACGCCGCCTGAAGATCGTTACCGCCATGGTGCGGCTGGTAGACGAGGCGCTTGCGACGAGCGGCGCTTTGGGCGTTGCCGAGGGCTTGGCCTCGCCTGCCGTTACACGTGGCCGACCCGGCCACGGGCACCGGCACCTTCCTGCTGGGCGTGCTGCAGAGAATCGCCGAAACCGAATCGAGGCCGACGAAGGCAAAGGCGCCGTGCAGGAGGCGATCGAGCGCCGCTCGCGAAAAGGCTGATCGCTTCGAATGCAGTTGGGGCCGTTCGCGGTGGCGCAACTACGGTTCGACCGGCCGATGCTCGATTGGCTGAACGCAAACACCACGAACCCGAGATATCGACCCGCGCCTTGTTCGTCACCAACACCCTGGGCAATCCCCAAGAGGATGACGAGGTGCATTCCCGGCATTCTCGCGCCGATCGCCCGCAGTCCCGGAAGGTCGCGAACAAGATCAAAAGGGGCGAGCCGATCACCGTCGTGATTGGCAATCCCCCCTACAAAGAGAAGAGCCAAAGGCCGGGGCGGTTGGGTCGAAGGGAGAATGCCCGGCGGAGAAATTCCGCGCCGCTGGCCGATTGGATGCCGCCGCGCGAGTGGGGCGTCGGCGCGCACAGTAAACATCTGCGCAATCTCTACATCTACTTCTGGCGCTGGGCGACCTGGAAGGTCTTTGGCGGCATATCGTTACCCGATCACCCCGCCGGCGACCCCGCATCACGGCATCGTGTGCTTTATCACCGTGGCGGGTTTCCTGGGCGGCCCCGGCTTCAGAAGATGCGCGATTACCTGCGCCGAGACACTGCGACGACATATGGGTCATCGACTGCTCCCCCGAAGGCCACCAACCGGAAGTCAACACGCGCATCTTCCAGGGCGTGCAACAGCCCGTGTGCATCGTGCTTGCCTCCGGTTCGCCAAGAGCAAAGCCGAAACCCCGGCCGCGTGCGCTTTCAAGCGCTGCCCGCCGGGTCATCGAACGAGAAGTTCGCGGCCCTCTCGGCCAGCTCACCCTCGACAGCAAAGCCTGGGTGGATTGCCCAACGGATTGGCGCGCTCCTTTTCTGCCGGCTTCGACCGGCGCGTGGGCAACCTACCCGGCGCTGGAAGACTTCTTTATCTACAACGGCTCCGGTGTCATGCCGGGCCGGACCTGGATCATCGCGCCGGACGCGAACTCATTGCAGCGGCGCTGGCAGAAGCTAATCACCGAAGCCAACCTGCGGCGAGAAGGAGACGCTCTTCCATCCACACCTACTCCAAGGAAGGGCTGGGCGACCGACACACGAAGCGCGTCAGTTTCGATTCCCCTCGCAGAGGCTTCGGATTCCCCGCTTCCCTGCCGATCGCCGGTGAACCACGGCGCCTGCAATCGCCGCCAGTGCGCTACGGATTTCGTTCCTTCGACCGGCAATGGATCATCCCAGACCTAATCGCGTTAATCAATCGCCCCAACCCCGAACTGTCTGGACCGTAGCGCTCTGAGCATCAGGTTTTCCTGACCGCTCCGCAGTGAGGATCGCCAACTAATGGGCCTGCGCTCACGTTTACTGGGCTTGTCCCGGACCTTCACCACTACAAAGGCTCATTCGGTGGTCGCGCCTTTCCGCTCTGGCGCGATGCGCGGCAAGCATCTCCAACGTGCGGCCCAATTGCTCGCTTCCTAAGCGAAATTGCGGACGAGGTCAGCGCCCGAAGACCTGGTGGCCTATCTCGCCGCCGCTCGCCGCGCATCCCGCCTTCACCGCGCGTTTCCAGGCCGACCTCTCCACGCCCGGGCCCCGCATCCCGCTCACCGCCGAGCCAGACACCTCTTCGCCGAGGCCGTCGAACTCGGGCCGCGACTCATCTGGCTGCACACCTTCGGCGAACGCATGGCCGACCCGGCCAAAGGCCGCCCCGCCCGCCCGCCGCGCCCCCGCCCCGGCGCGCCGCGACCATCCCGCGCGGCGCGATTCCCAGACCCCGCCGCGTATGCCGGACACGATCAACTTACGATGCCACCAAGCGCCGCCTGCTGATCGGAACCGGCTTACGTGGATAACGTTCCGCCGGGGGTCTGGAGCTACGAAGTGTCCGGCAAGCAAGTCTTGACTGCAATGGTTCAGCTATCGGAAGCCAACCGGGAGCGCCCCATCATCGGCGACCGCCGCCCGCCCTCGCCGCTGGGCAACATCCAGCCCGACCACTGGCTCGCCGAATACACGACCGAACTGATCAACGTCCTCAACGTGCTCGGCTGCCTCGTCGATCTGGAGCCCGCCCAAGCCGCCCTGCTGGAAAGATTTGCTCCGGCCCGACACTGACGGAAGAAGAGTTGCGCGACACTGCCACGTAAAATCGATTCGCGTATTACCTGTGCGCTGAACTGGACCTCCTCGCCTAGTCCCGGCGGGTTTCCGGGCGAATTAACAGATGGGTTGACCGCGGTGCGCGTGTCGGTACCGTCCTTACAAGACGCTGCGGAGCAATTCGAGGACAATCGCCTAGTGACGGACGATGTCGATCTGTTCGGACGCGGTCCGGCACAGGGCAACCTGTTCGGCGATGGCGACGATCGCTTTGCAAGCACCGGTTCGCCGCTACGTGCCCGACCCGGAGAAGGTTCGCCAGCGTTTGAAGGCATTACTCGAAAAAGCGCGATCCGCCGAGAAGATGCCGTGGTCAGAACGCGATGCTTCGGATGTGGCAAATCGTGTTCCCAAACATGGCCAATTGGCTGCCCGATGACGAGGCAGAGCCCAGTTGCGCTTCGAGTTTCGCCCAGGAGATGGAGCGCCTGAAAAGCTTGAAATTGTTGGCGATCTGCCGGTTTGAGGCCCTTGGGGCCGATTGGGATGGGCGCCTCTGCTCGCGTCGCACTTTGGTCAGTATCCAGGACTTGCGGAAGGCCGCGGTGGCGCGCGGCTGGGTAAGTGGGCCGGGACGCGGGCGAGGTTGCGGTTGCCGTCTGGCGGGCGGCGGCGCATCATGCAAAAAAGCCTCGACCGGCCCGGAGGAGCGCGCCATGAGCCTGTCAACGCAAAGCCCTGGGCAAAGCCTGGCGCCCAATCTGGCGCCCGAGGAGCAGTGCCGCATGCTGCGGCAGATGCTGACGATACGGCGGTTCGAGGAGCGCGCCTCGGCCGATTACCGCGCCGGCAAAATCTATGGCGTCGTGCATTGCTATATCGGCGAAGAGGCGGTTGCGGTCGGTGTCTGTTCGGCGCTGGGGCAAGGGGACCGGATCATCTCGACGCATCGCGGCCACGGCCACTGCATCGCCAAGGGTGCCGACCTCAACCGCATGATGGCCGAGCTCTACGGCCGGCAGACCGGGTATTGCAAGGGCAAGGGCGGTTCGATGCACATCGCCGATTTCGGCATCGGCATGCTCGGCGCCAACGGCATCGTCGCGGGCGGGATCGCGATCGTGACCGGCGCCGGCCTCGCCGCGCAGATGGAGAAGAAGGCTGGCGTCGCCGTCTCGTTTTTCGGCGACGGCGCCTCGAATGCCGGGCCGTTCCACGAATGCCTGAATATCGCGGCGACCTGGAAGCTGCCGATGCTCTATGTGTGCGAAAACAACATGTATGCGGCGCAGACCGCGGCCGCCGCGACCCACGCGCTGGGCGACGTGGCGGCGCGTGCCGCCGGCTACGGCATTCCGGGCGTCGTCGTCGACGGCAACGACATCTTCGCGGTCTACCAGGCGGCAAACCGCGCGGTCGACCGGGCGCGATCGGGCGGCGGCCCGACCCTGATCGAGTGCAAGACCTACCGCCAGCGCGCCCATACCGAGCGCCCTGGGCAGGCCGATCCCCGCGACCCGGCCGAGGTCGAAATGTGGAAGGGCAGGGACCCGGTAGCACGGCTCGAGCGCCGGCTCCGGGAGCAGGGCGACCTCGGCGACGCGGCGCTGCAAACCATCGAGGGCGAGGTCATGGCCGCGATCGAGGCTGCCGTCGCCTTTGCCGAAGCGAGCCCGTTCCCATTGCCCGAGCAGGCGACCGACGACGCCTTCGCGGCGTGAGAAACCCGTCTGGAAATAGATGCCGTCATCTCAATTCCACATCATCACCCCGGCGCCAGCGGGGGGTCCAGAGCCTGCCGCCGGCATGAACAGGGGGAAGGTCTCCTCCTTGGCCCTGGGTTCCCGCTTTCGCGCGCTGTCGCGGGCATGACGAATACAGGATTGCCAATCGCGAGATTGGGTCGCGGCTGAATTGAGGAGCGGACTATGCGGGAGCTGACGTACAACGAGGCCGCGCTCGAGGCGATCGCCGAGGAGATGCGGCGCGATCCCAAAATCTTCTACATGTCGACCGACGCGCTGCCGCCGTTGCTTAAGGAGTTCGGCCCTGAGCGCGTCAGGGCGACGCCGATCACCGAGGCGGCGCTGACCGGCATGGCGATTGGTGCCGCCGGCTGCGGCTTTCGCCCGATCGTCGATTGGCGGCAGGTGACGTTCTGCTTTGTCGCGATGGACCAGATCGTCAACCAGGCGGCGAAGATCCACTACATGTTCGGCGGCCAGCAGACTTTCCCGATCCTTTATCGCGCGGCCGTCGGCGGCGGCGGCCTCGTCGCGGCACAGCACTCGCAGTCGCCCTATTCGATGTTTATGAATGTGGCCGGGTTGAAGATGTTTCTGCCGTCGACACCCCATGACGTCAAAGGCCTCCTAAAGACCGCGATCCGCGACAACAACCCGGTCATCTCGTTCGAGTTGAGCCGGCTGATGACGCGCAAGGGACCGGTGCCGGACGAGGACTACACGATCCCCTTCGGCGTGGCCGACATCAAGCGAGAGGGCAATGACGTGACTGTGGTCGCCCTCGCCTGGCTCGTGCACGAGGCGCTCGCCGCGGCCGAGGAGCTGGCCCCCGAGGGCATTTCGGTCGAGATCATCGACCCCCGCACACTCGTGCCGCTCGACACGGATGCAATTCGCCGCTCGGTGCAAAAAACCGGTCGCCTCGTCATCGCCGACGAGGCCGGGCCGACCGCCGGGTTCTCGGCGGAGGTGGCCGCCGTCGCCACCGAGGACGCGGCGACATTTGCGCGGCTCAAGGCCCCGGTGAAGCGGGTTTGCGCGTTGCAGGTGCCGATCCCCTACAGCCCGGTCCTCGAAAACCACGTGTTTCCGGACCGCAGGCGAATCCTGGCGGCAATCCGCGAGGTGCTCCAAGGACGCCGGCCTGCCGAAGCGGCGTGAGCGCGTCAAGGAGAAGATGCAATGCAGATCGTCGACGCCCAGATCCATCTCTGGGGAACCGGCTTGCCGAGCAACCTTTCGCACCGGCAGGTCACGCACTTCACCCCTGAGGAGGCGATCGCCCTGATGGACGAAGGCGGCGTCGATGCCGCCGTCATTCATCCGCCGGGTTGGGACCCGGACTCGACCGACATGGCATTCGCGGCGGTCCAAGAACTATCCGGGCCGGTTCGCGATCATGGGTTCGCTGCCGCTCGATCGGCCGGAATTCGCGCGCGCGCATCGCCGGCTGGCGCGACCAGCCAGGCATGCTCGGCCTGCGCTACACGTTCCTGCACGATCCCGCGCGGCAATGGCTGCACGACGGCACGATCGACTGGCTATGGGCGGAAGCCGAAAGGCCGGCGTTCCGATCGCCGCGCTGGCGACGGATTCGCTGGCGGAACTCGGCCGGATCGCCGAGCGCCACCCGGGCCTGCGCCTGACCATCGATCACCTGGGCGGCCGAGGCGGCCTGACGACGCTGAAAGATGCCGCGGCGATGACCCACATGCCGGAGCTTCTGGCACTGGCGAAATTCCCCAACGTGGCGGTCAAGGCGACCGGTGCACCGGGCTATTCCAGCGAGGCCTATCCGTTTCCGGCCATGCATACGTATCTGCGGCAGATCTACGATGCCTTTGGTCCGCACCGCATGTTCTGGGGTACCGACATCACCAAGATGCCCTGCTCCTGGCGTCAATGCGTGACGATGTTCACCGAGGAACTGCCGTGGCTGAGCGACCAGGACAAGCGCCTCATCATGGGCGACGCGTTGTGCGCCTGGTGGGGCTGGGACCGGGGTGACTGATATGCATCGCGGCCTTGGGGTTGAGACGAATGGCCGCCGATTGCGATCCAGCGAGCGGATTAACGGCTCGACCGCGCTCTTTGGAGATGTATAGATTACGGCGTCTACCGGCGAGCGGTACGACGAGCTAATTTTCGAAATCGGAAAGGCAGGCCGAGGGGGGGAGAGAGGAGGACTTCACCGAATTGCTGCTATCGCGGTACATGCTGACCACACCGGCGAAGGCCGGCGCCCATTCTCGCCATGGGTCCCGGCCTTCGCCGGAAATGAATCCGGGCAGGCGTTAAAGTTCCTAGCCGCATTATCATGTCAAGGTCAAAGACAGGTCTTGCCAATGGCGATTTTCGCGCTCGATCAGGTTAATCTTCCAGTCCCGCTTCTATTACTTGATCTGCTTTTCACGCTGCAATGCCGCGTCTCTTGATTGGTGAGCTTCAAACCAGACCAGGTGATGGACACCGTACCGCTTGGTGAAGCCCGGCACGAGCTGGTTCTTGTGCTCCCAAATCCGCCGCGCAAGATCGGACGTGGTTCCGATATAGAGGGTTCCATAGGGCTTGCTGGCGAGCATGTAGAGTCGAACATCGCGCCTGCCGTCGAGATGGGTCCCGGCCGGAGTTTATCCTCGGGCTGGCCGCAGGCCGGACCCGTGGGCCGGGATGGAGATGGAGCTGAGCGCATCTTGGACCGCAAACCCCAACGCCACACACAGAGGAAATTCTGAAATGAAGAGAACGCCAAGGGCAAGCAAGTCGCCGTCGTGATCGGCGCCACCTCGAAATGGCAGGCCGATGGCCGCAACACCGTGTTGGCGCATGGTCATGCGGTCGACGACAGCGATGTGCGAGGTCGGTGTGCGCTGGGGCGTCGGCGGCGCGATCGCGCAGAAATTCGCCCAGGAAGGTTTCTTCACCGTCCTGACGACGCGCAACGAGGCCAATGCCGTCGCGGCTGGCGGAGGCGATCCGTGAGCAGGGCGGCGAGTGCATGATCGTCGAACTCGACCTCGTTTCGCAGGATCGATCGCGTCTGCATTCGCCACGATCCGCCGCGAAGCCGGCGACCCCGAGGTGCTGATCTACAACGCGGGCTATCTCGAAGGCCGCGATCTGCCGCCGGAAAAGGAACTGCTCGAATACGTGCCGGTCGAGATGCTCGACACCGGGCTGCACATCTCGGCCCGCGGGCCGTTCCTCGTCGCCAAGGAAGTTCTGCCGGCGATGCGCAAGAACGGCCACGGCTCGTTCTTTTTCTCGAACAATTCGAGTTCGTTGCGCGGCAGAAGCGGATGACCGGCCAGTCGCTATACTATCCGCGGGTGCTGATGCGCACGTTGGCGCAGGTGCTGACCGAGGATATTCCGAGCACGGCGTGCACGTCGCCAACGTCGTCATCGACGGCATCATCGACTCGCCGGGCACCCGCGCACTGCCGCGAACGCGAACCGCACCGATCTGATCATCAATCCGGTCAAGATCGCCGAGGCATATCTGGTACCTGCATACCCAGGACAGATCGTGCTGGACCCACGAGCTCCAGCTGACGCCGTTTGCGAGCAAGCCGAGCTATTAGCTAGGTGTTGAAGCTATGAAGGTTGTTCATCCGGGTCTGGGGTGTGAGGCTGGGGTTGCGAAGCCGACCAGCCCTATGCCGGAGCCCCGGATGAACATCCATAAGAATGCGCGCCTGACGCCGCAGGGTCGACTCTTGATGGTTTTGCGGATCGAGGATGAGGGCTGGAAGGTTGCTGATGCCGCGGCGGCAGCCGGTCTGTCGCAGCGCCGTGCATACCATTGGCTGGCGCGGTATCGGGCGGGCGGCGAGATCGCCTTGCAGGACCGCAGCTCGACGCCCTGCTGATACCGCGAGCGCGCTACCAGCGCACGAGACGGCGAGATCGAACGGTTGCGCCGGCAGCGCCTGACAGGCGATCGGATCGCCCGCCAGCTCGGCCTGCCGCGCTCGACCGTAGGTGCGGTCCTGCGCCGGCTCGATCTCGGCCGCCTGAAGGCGCTCGATCCGCCGCCGCCGATCGTGCGCTACCAGCGCGAGCGGCCCGGCGAGCTGTTGCACCTCGACACCAAGAAACTCGGTCGCATCGGGAAGTCGGCCACCGCATTACCGGCCGCCGTACCGGAGCTATCAATCGCCACCATGGCATCGGCTGGGAGGTGCTGCACGTCTGCATCGACGACGCCTCGCGCCTGGCCTACACCGAGCTCCTGCCGGACGAGAAGAAGGAAAGCGCCATCGCCTTCCTGCTGCGCGCTCGACTGGTTCGCCCGTCACGGCGTCGCCGTCGAACGCATCATGACCGACAACGGCTCGGCCTATAGGAGCCATGACTTCCGCGCCGCCTGCGCCCAGGCCAGGCTCAAGCATATCCGCACCCGGCCCTACACGCCGCGCACCAACGGCAAGGCCGAGCGCTTCATCCAAACGAGCCTACGCGAGTGGGCCTACGCCCGTGCCTACCAATCCTCCGCCGAGCGAGGAAACGCCATGCAGCCCTGGATCGCCGAATACAACTATACCCGCCCACACTCAGCCCTCGGCGGGCAACCGCCCGCCTCCAAGCTGAACAACGTTCTTGGCTTCAACAGCTAGGTATTGAATGCGGCGATTTATCCGCCGGCTGGCTTGAAGCGCCGCATCGGGTCCGTCGAGCCGCCGCCGTCAGGTTACGGCTTGGAGCTCAAATCGCCTTTGTCGGTGTCGATGTCGACCGGCACCGACACATGCTCGTGGATGATGTACCAGCGGCCCCCGATCTTTTGGTACACGTCGGTCACCCTTACCGTCAGGTCGAGCTTCTTGCCTTGCTTGTCGGTCCCCGGCCACCCGCTGAATGCTGTGGCTGTAGGCGAGGTTGCGGTCGGCGCCGATATCGAGATCGGTCAGCTCGACGGTGATCGGGCCGCTGAAGCCGTCGAGAAAGGTTTGCCAGTCCTTGCGGTAGGCTGCGGCGCCGGCAAATTGCCGCGGCGGGATCACGTCGAAGACGATCAGCGCCCGGCCGGGGGCGTACGCTTTCATGATCGCATCGAGGTCCTTGGCCTTGAATGCCGCGACAAAGCGATCCTCGAGCGTTCTGATGTCGGCGCGGGCGTCGGCCCGGGCCGGGTTGCCGAATGCAATGATCGACAGCGTGACAAGGATCGCCCAAACGGTAGCGCCGGCCTTCAGCAGCTTCACGGTCTGCCTCCTCAAAATGTGCGTGATTATTCCGAGCTAGACTAACGCGCCGATTGACATCGCTGTCAATTGGCTGGCGCGCGCCTGCGCCGGGCTTGGCATCGCGCGCCGCCGCACCGCCTCGCCTGAACTATGCCGCCCGACGACATAGGCATCGACGGGTTCGCAGCGCTCGAGCTGAATTCAATACTGCAATAGGGTGCCGAGCAGGGCCTGCTGCCTGCACTACGCGGCTGCTCGACGTGCGTAGGTCTCGTCCCTGACGGGCTGCACGAAACCGTACGCCACGCCGAGCGTTGGCGAATCATGGATGATCCCCGCACGCTCCGCAGAAAGGCGGCGGAACTGCATGAGCGCGCCGTCGCCTGTGCATCCGCCGAAGAGGCGAAGAGGCTGCACGACGCCGGGCAGCAACTGGAACTGTGGGCCGATGATCTCGAAGAAAATCTCGATTGGCACGAAAAGAAGCCACCCAGCCTTGGTGATAAAGGCCCGTAGAACCGATGACGATCCTAAACCTGTGGCAGCAAACGCTCGTACTCCTGCCTGACCGTTTGGTAGCATTCACAAGAAGCAGCCTCCAAGCCTCGGCGGTCGATGACGATGACCCGGCCGTGCGTGTTTCGGACCAGCCCGGCCGCCTTCAGGGTGCCCAACGCGACCGTCACGCCGGCTCGTCGCACGCAGAGCATCATCGAGAGGAATTCATGGCTGAGCGGCAGTTGATCGCCCGTCGCCCGATCACGAGCCGTCAGCAGCCATCGTGCAAGGCGTTCAGGGAGCGAGTGCCGCCCGTTGCACCCCGCCGTCACCGACACTTGGACATGAAGTGCCTGGACAAACCGAAGCAGCAGTCCCGATAAAGCGGCGCTCCTAGCCGCTTCTTCGCGGAATACGCCTGCTCGCATCCGTAGGGCTGACCCCGGAATTTGCACCATAGCTTCGAGAGGGGAACTATTCGCACCGAGCAAAACCGGGGCCCCGATGAATCCCTCGTTGCCGATCATCCCGACCTCGATCATGGCCCCGTTTTCCAAAGGCTGGACCAGCGACACCATTCCCTCTTGCGGAAAGTAGACATGATCGATCGGAGTGTCTGGCGCCGCGAGTGTTTGTTTTTGCGGCAGAGGAAAAAGGTTGAGGTGCGGTCTGAGGAGGTCGAGATCCCCCGGCGCTAGGCGCGCGAGCAGCCGATTTGAGATGGGAACGGCAAACGCCATGTGCGCCTCCGAAGAACTCGGGCAAGAGCACACGCATCTCCCATGCATCCGCGCCCAAAAGGCCTATTACGGACGCTACAGAAGATTATGGGCAATGGACTCGCATTTGCCAATAGACACCCGTTGCAGTCGATTTCAGGGGAACAGCGCATGCGCCGTAAGAGTACGGTCACGTACAGTCCTCGCCGGTCGTATGGGTTAAATTTGCTCGTGGAGAAGATCCCCTGTGGATAAACACCGGGTAGGGCCAGGAGTGTAGAAGATGGCAGGACCGAAACTGCTTCTCATCGACGATCGGCCAGAAATCTGTGAGGTGCTGCATACCCACCTCACCGAGCAAGGCTTTGACGTCGATTACGCGACCGATCCCATCGCCGCGAAGCGGCGGGTCGAGACTTGCGTTTATGATCTCATCATTGCCGACGCCACAATGCCCGGAGAACATCACCCGAATATATTAAGAGAACTCGAGAATATAAACAGTCGCATTTTATTGATGTCCGGTGATCCGACCGTTATAGCTCATAAGAATCAAACCCTTCCTTATCCTTTCCTGAGGAAACCTTTTCACCTCGATGAATTGGACGCCGCCGTGCGCAACGCAACGGGTGGCGGGCATGCATGCGAGGAACTGGCAATGGCGCTTGTCACGATAAGAGTGCAGGCGGTCAATTTTGTCGAACGGATGAACGTGATGCGCATTTGGCTCGATGACCGCCGAATCCAGCCCTCCCGGTTTAGGTATTCGGACGATGGCGATGACGTTTTGATCGAAGTCGGCTTCAAGGTCGCCGCCGAGGCTGCGGCCTTCTCGACGCGGTTCAGCGGCGAGGATGCCTAACTGCCAGCGCCTGCCGATCGCAGGTCTTCGGTGGTCTTGCCGGTGAGGTTCTCGGCCGAAAATCACATGGCACCCGAGCCCCGATTATTTTGACGCAGCGGGACGTCGCGAACCTTTTGGAGTTGGTCCTCCGGGCTATACGCTGCCAGCATCAGGCCGGCCGGCGAAACGACGGAGCGGATAGACCATGAGCCCGACAAATCATCCGAATGGCGAGGACGCTTCAGCGAACATCACCAGGCGGATCGAACAGCTGGGGGATTGGCGAGGACAGACCCTCGCGCATCTCCGTCGGCTGATCCACGATGCCGACCCCGATATCGAGGAGGAGTGGAAATGGCGGGGGACGCCGGTCTGGTCGCATGACGGCGGCGTCTGCACCGGGGAATCGTACAAAGAAGTCGTCAAGCTTACCTTTTTTCGCGGCGCCTCGATCGGCGACCCCAAGAAGCTGTTCAATTCCAGCCTGGAAGGGAACGCGCGGCGTGCGATCGACCTGCGCGAAGGCGAGCAGATCGACGAAGCCGCCTTCAAGCAACTGATCCGCGCCGCGGTGGCGGCCAACGCCACGGCGCGCGCGCAACGGCCGGCCAAAAAGAAATAGAGCCAGGAAGAAATAGGGCCGCCCTCAGGGGCAGTTCGTGATTTCGCGGAGTTGGATCGGGGCTAGGCGCGGCTGCCAGCCTCGCAGCCACGGTTCGGCCACGAAGCGGGCGTAGGATACTTGGCAGGTTTCGTTATTTCCCGCAATTCCCGGTTCGGCGGATTTATTTCCCGGTTCGACGGCAAGAATTCCCGGTTCGCCGGCCACGGGAATTCACCGGCAAGTAGATGATATTACTTAGGTTTACGGCAGGAAACTACGGGCGCGGCGGCCGAAATCGAAGAATTCCCGGTTATTTTCCCGGTTCACCGGAATTTCGTCCGCCGCTGCCGCCCGGCCGTCATCCCGCCGGCGCCGGGTTGAGGGCGACCGAGGCCTCGCTGGTCAGCAGCAGGAAGGTGAAGCTCTCCTGCAGATAGAGGCGCACCGCGGCGTCGGTATGGCTCAGATAGCCGATCGAGAAATCCTGGCCGATATGCAGGTCGAAATCGCCGCCGCGGGTGGTCAGCACAAAACCCCCGGCGATCGCCGGGGCCCAGATGATCTCGGTCTCGACCAGCCGATGGATGTGCTGCAATACCGGGTAGCCATGGTCGCGCGCCTCGGCGACCAGGGTGTAGGGCTCGGCCCCCAGAACCACCGAATAGGGGCCGTTGACGCCGACCAGGCGCAATTCGCTGAGCGCGTGGGCGATCGCGTCGGGATAGTCGGCCACATCGGCCGGAAGCGTCACCGCCGGGTTGCTGGCGCCCTCGCGAATGCCCTGGATGCCGGCCGCCTGATAGCCGTCGAAGATCGCGCCGTCTTCGGCGAAGGCGATCTTTTTCGCCGCGTCCTTGGCCGGCTGCCAGTCGGAATCGTTGGCGCCGCGCTCGACGTCGTCGATCATCTGGCGGTCGAGTTCGAACGGCACGCGCAGCTCGACCAACCCCTTGACCTCGCGCTGCCGCGACAGGATGCCGTCCCCCGGCGCCGAAATGTTGCGCAAATGCCCGGTGCCGACCGCCGACAGCATCGTACCTGCCGGCCCCTGCACATCGACAACCCGCCGCCCGGCCAGGTAACGCTTCAACGTGCGCGCGGCTTCTTCCTCGATCTGCGCCCAGGCCATGTCCGAAATCGGCGCCAGCTCGCGATGCAGGTTATTCATTCCGGGGGCCTCTCTTCAGGGAGCCGATGCCGAGCGAACCGTCACGCACCGGCTTCGCGGGTTGGGGGTTATCGGTCGCGGGCGCCGCCGCCGGCCCGTCCGCGGTCACGTTCTCGAGAAACGTCGCGGTCGGCGTAAAGAACAGATTGCCGGTGACGGCGCGGCTGAAATCGAGAATCCGGTCGTAATTGCCGGGTGGCTTGCCGATGAACATGTTTTCGAGCATCTGCTCTATGGTCCGCGGCGAGCGGCTGTACCCGATGAAATAGGTACCGAAATCGCCCTTGCCGACCTCGCCGAACGGCATGTTGTCGCGGACGATTTTGATTTCCTCGCCGTTCTCGACGATCTTGGTCAGCTCGTTATGGGCAAAGCTCGGCTTCACCGCGGCGTCGAGCTCGACATTGGTCAGCTTGGTGCGGCCGATGATGCGCTCCTGGGTCTCGGTTGGCAGCGCGTTCCACGCATCGAGATCGTGCAGATATTTCTGCACGATCACATAACTGCCGCCGGCAAACTCCGGGTCCTCGTCGCCGACCAGAGTGGCGTCGAGCGCCGCCTGCCCACCGGGATTTTCGGTGCCGTCGACAAAGCCCAACAGGTCGCGCTGGTCGAAAAAGCCGAACCCGTGCACTTCGTCCGCGACCGCCACGGCGTCGCCGAGGCTGGTCATGATCTGGCTCGCCAGCTCGAAGCACAGATCCATGCGCCGCGCACGGATGTGAAACAGGATGTCGCCGGGCGTGGCGACGGCTAATCCGCGCCCCGGCGCGGAATTCGCGGAACGGATGCAGCTCCGCCGGGCGCGGGACGCCGAACAGCCGATCCCAGACCTCGGACCCAAACGAGACGATGCAGGACAGCCGGCCATCGAGGTCGCGAAACCCGACCGCGCGCAGCAGGTTGGCCATATCGGCGCAGAGCGAGCGCACCGCGCTCTCGGCCTCGGGCCCGGCGTTGACCGTGACGACGAGAAAGATCGCGGCCGAGGTCAGTGACTCGGCCACCGGCTGCGACAGCGCGCGAGCCTGTCCCGCCGCTCCAGGCGTGCTTCATTCGATTCGGACTCCGACGGGTAGTGCCCCCGCAAGGCCCGGCCTCGGCTGAGCGAGACAGGCGGCCTTCCGCGGGACCATGCGACAGACCGGCGCGGCGTTCAAGCCCGCGATGCGGGATTGCGCCATGCGCGAGCGGCCGCCTTAGACTGTTCGATGCGGATCGCGAGCTCGGATGATCGCCAGCCGGCCTTCCTGCCAGAGGCAGTCGACCGCGGCGAAACCGGCCTCGCGGATCGTCCGCATTTGCGCGTCGATCCCTCCGATCAGCTCAAACAGGTCGTAATCGAGAAAGATCCCGCCTGGTTTCAAAACGCCGGCGATCGCACGATAGCAGGCGGCGATCTGCCCGAGATCGCGCAGATTGTGGATCGCGATGGCCGAAGCGGCGAGATCGAACGGGCCGCCGACACCGTCGGTCCATTGCGGATCGCGCAGATCGCCGACCGCATATTTGACCTGCTCGCCATGCGCGGCCAGACGCTGCCTCGCCTGGTCGAGCATCGGCTGCGAGTAATCCTGCAAGGTCACGACGGCGCGGGGAAAGGCGCGCAGCACTTCCTCGGTCACGACGCCGTAACCGCCGCCGATATCGAGCACCGCGATTTCGCCATCGCCCGAATAAGGCGCAGAAGCAAGCATCTGCCTCAGGCGGCAGCGGCGTTCTTCGTCGCGCGTCACGTCGCGGGCGATCCATTCGTCGACATAGCTCCGCGAATGCCAATCGTGATGGTCCACCGAAATCCCGCCTTCCGTCCCAGACATCGCCTGCCCTCCTCTCAACGCAGCTCGAAGCCCAATGTCCCCAACGCCTGGCGGATGCGGTCCCGGCCGTGCAAAGCCGCTACCGTGCCGGACCCGGGTAGTGGCTCGCTGCGTCCAGTCGATTTCGGTCATCCGCTGTTCGCGCTGGAATTCACGAATGCGGCGGTCGTAATCGCCGAAAGCGGCGGACTGCGCCGCCGCGGAATATTGCTCGCGGTGCAGCACCGCCGGCTGCGGCAGGCGCGGCTTGATCCCCGGTCGGCACCGCCGGGTCGGGATAGCCGACGCACATGCCGAACAGCGCCATCACATGCGGCGGCAGGCCGAGTTCGGCGGCAACCTCTTCCGGATGGTTTCGCATCGCGCCGATCAGAACGTGACCGAGCCCGAGGGATTCGAGCGCAATCGAAGCATTCTGCGCCGCCAGGGCCGCGTCGACGATGCCGACGATGAACGGTTCGAGATAGTCGAGGCCTTCCAGCACCATTTGTCGCTCCTCGGCAGCGAGGCGAAGCCGCGCGAGGTCGACGCACCAGACGAGGTAGAGCGGACATTGAACGATATGCTTTTGCCCGGACGCCAGTTCGGCAAGTCGGGCCTTGCGTGCAGGGTCCTCGACCGCGACCACGCTCCAGGTCTGCAAATTCGACGAGGTCGACGCCGATTGCGCGGCGGCGACCAGGCGCTCCAGGGTCCCCTCCGGCAATGGGTCGGCCAGATAGGCGCGCACCGAGCGGTGGGCCAGGATTGTCGCCAACACCTGGTTCCAGGGGCCGGCGGCAGCGGCGCCATCGCGATAGCGCGCGTCGATCAGCGCCTCCGGCGTCTCCGCCGGCTCGCCGGTCGGGGAGGGATTAGGGCTCACCTCGTCCTCCTCATTTTTTGCGTGGTTCCCGGCGAAAGCTTGCGACGGCGGCCGGGTTGTGACAACCAGAAGATCGAGAAGCCCGCGACGAAGGAGTGCCCGCAAGATGCCGCGCTATGATTTCGACCTGTTTACGATCGGCGCCGGCTCCGGCGGAGTGGCGAGTTCGCGCCGTGCCGCCGCCTATGGTGCGCGCGTTGCGATCTGCGAGGAGCTGCGCATCGGTGGGACTTGCGTGCTGCGCGGCTGCGTTCCAAAGAAATTGCTGGTCTACGGCGCGCAATTCGCCGACGCCTTTGCCGACGCCGCGGGCTTTGGTTGGACCGTGCCGCCGGCGCATTTCGATTGGCAGAGCCTGATCGCCGCCAAGGACAACGAGATCGGCCGCCTGTCGCAAATCTACATCAACATGCTGAAAAACAGCGGCGTCGAGATCATCGACGGTCGCGGCGTCGTGTGCGATGCGCACACCGTCGAAGTCGCCGGACAGACCTATACCGCCGACAAGATCCTGATCGCGGTCGGCGGGCATCCGACCGTGCCGAACATCCCCGGCATCGAGCACGTCATCTCGTCGAACGAGGCGCTCGACCTGCCGCATCTGCCGCGCCGCGTCGTGATCGTCGGCGGCGGCTACATCGCCGTCGAATTCGCCGGCATCTTCAATGGTTTCGGCAGCGAGGTCGTCGAAATCATCCGGCGCGAGGAATTGCTGTACGGCTTCGACGACGACCTCCGGGTGGCATTGGCTCAGGAGATGCGCGGCCGCGGGGTCGAGATTCACACCCGCACCCAGATCGCCCGCATCGTCAAGGCGCCGCGCGAGGGCTATTCGGTGTTTACGACGCACGGCCAGGAGATCTCGGCCGATCTGGTCATGTATGCTACCGGGCGCAAACCGAATACCCGCGGGCTCGGGCTCGCCGAAGCCGGGGTCAAGCTCAACGACAACGGCGCCGTCATCGTCGACGAATGGCAGCGCGCGAGCCTGCCCAACATCTACGCCGTTGGCGACGTGACCGATCGCATCAACTTGACGCCGGTCGCGATCGCCGAGGGGCGCGCCATCGCCGAGACCCTCTACAACAACAACCCGATCAAGATGGACCATAAAGACGTCCCCTCGGCAGTATTCAGCCAGCCGCCGATCGGGGCGGTCGGACTGACCGAGGAGGAAGCGCTGCGCGAATACGGCGAGGTCGACGTCTACAGCAGCCGCTTCAAGCCGATGAAGAATACCTTGTCGGGGCGCGACGAGCGCACTTTGATGAAGATCATTGTCGATGCCCGCACCGACCGCGTGGTGGGCTGCCACATGCTCGGCCCCGATGCGCCCGAAATCATCCAGGGCTTGGCGATCGCTGTGAAATGCGGCGCCACCAAGCGGCAGTTCGACCAGACGGTCGGCATCCATCCGAGCGCCGCCGAGGAATTCGTGACGATGCGCGAAAAGACCGTCCGTCCCAAGCTCGCGGCGGAATAAGGCCGGGCGCCCCCGAACGGGCGCCTCGACTTCACGGCAGGGGCTGCAGTTCGCCCAAGATTGTCGGCAGGAGTTCGGCGACCGTCGGGTGGATGTGCATCGCCCGCTGCAAGACCGTGTAGGGCGCCTTTGCGTACATCAGATCGAGGATCGCGTGGATCGCCTCGTCGCCGCCGGGGCCAAGGATTGACGCGCCGAGGATCTCTTTGGTGTCGCCGTCGACCAGGACCCGCATGAAGCCTCCGGTCTCGCCCTTCTCGACGGCGCGCGCGACCCGCGTCATCGGGCGCTGCCCGACCAGCACCCGCCGGCCGCTATTCCGCGCCTCGGCCATCGTCATGCCCGCCCGTCCGAGCGGCGGATCGATGTAGAGCGCATAGGCGGTGATGCGGTCGCTGACCCGGCGCGGGTCGTTGTCGAGCAAATTTGCCGCGACGATCTCGTAATCGTTGTACGAAGTGTGGGTGAAGGCGCCCTGGCCGTTGCAATCGCCGAGCGCCCAGATGCCGGGCACATTGGTGCATAGCTGGTCGTCGACGACGATGTAGCCGCGCTCGTCGCAGGCGACGCCGGCCTTGTCGAGGCCGAGATCGTCGGTGTTGGGCCGGCGGCCGACTGCGAGCAGCAGATGCGAGCCGACGATTTCGGGCGCGCCCTCCAGTACAATCGACGTCGCGGCGATCCTCGCCGCCCTTCGCGGCAAGGCTGATGCACTCGGCGTTCAGCCGCAGGTTGATGCCCTCGCGCTCGAGGATTTCTTTGACCGCGGCCGAAACATCCTCGTCTTCACGCGGGATCAGCCGCGATTCCATCTCGACGATCGTGACCTCGCTGCCGAAGCGCCGGTACATCTGCCCGAATTCGAGCCCGATATAGCTGCCGCCGATGACCACCAGATGCCGCGGCAGAAAATCGACCTCCATCATCGACGTGTTGGTCAGGTAGGGAACCTGGTCGAGGCCGGGCATCGCCGGCACCGACGGCGCGCCCGCCGACATTGATAAAGATCCGCTCGGCGCGCAGCCGCTCGTCCCCGACCTCCACTTCGCGCGGCGACGAGAAACGCGCGTGGCCGCGATAGAGGGTGCAGTTCGCGGCCCCTTCGAGCGCACCGGTCAAGCCGTTTCTGAATTGGTCGACGACCGCGTCCTTGCGCGCCTTGACCCGCTTCATATCGACCGCGATCCCGCCGCCGATCGCAACACCGTATTCGGCCGCCTGCCGCGCGAGGTGCGCGGCATAGGCGCTCGCCACCAAGGTCTTGGTCGGCGTGCAGCCGGTATTGACGCATGTGCCGCCGACGAGGTTGCGCTCGACCACTGCGACCTTCATGCCGGCGCCGGCGAGACGCAGCGCCAAAGACGGCCCCGCCTGGCCGGTGCCGATCACGATCGCGTCGTAGTCGGGCATGCGCGATCTCGGCCCTCAGCTCAGCGGCCGGCCGTGCCGGGCGATGAATTCCGGAAAGGCTTCCTCGGCCCGCGCACCCCTGACGACATGGGTCGTGTAATCGCGCTCCTCGGTCCATTGCTGTTCGAGATTCTGGCCTTTCTGCTTCAGCAGCAACTCCTTGACGCCGATTACCGCAGAGCGGTTGTTGCCGGCGATCATTCGGGCGAGTTCCATCGTTTTCGCCCGCAATTGGTCGCGCGGCACCAGATGATTCAGCAGGCCGATGCGATGGGCCTCTTCGGCCTCGACGACCCGCGCGGTGAATAGCAGCTCCTTGGCGATCGGCCAGCCGACCTGGTTGGGCAGGGTCCAGGTGCTGTTGATGCGGCCATAGGCGGCAGCAAGGAAGCGAAACCGGGTGTCCTCGCAGCCGACCCGCATGTCGAGCGACGACGCCAGCACCGCCGCCCCGCCATAGGCGAGGCCGTTCAGCATCCCGATCGTCGGCTTGGCGCTGGCAGAGATTTCATAGCTGCCGCGGCCCCGGCGCGCGTTGAGCTCCTCCTGGGTAAAGCGGCGGTCGTCCTCGCGCTGCTCGTGGATGTCGCCGCCGGCCGAAAAGGCACGAGACCCGGCTCCGGTGATGACAATGCAACCGATGGAGTCGTCGGCGTCGAACCCTTTGACCGCCTCTCGCAATTCGCTCGATAGCTTGCGGTTCATCGCGTTGAGCTTGTCGGGGCGGTTGAGGGTGACGATCCCGACCCCGTCCTCCGTATCGACCAGGATGTGTTCGTAGCTCATTGGTTCCTCCAATTGCAGCTAAATCCGGACCGCCGCTTCGCCGACATGCTTGCACTGCGAGGAGATCGGCGGCGCAAGTGAATATCCCATAGTCTCACGGGCTGTGCCCGCGCGCACTTAAAGCATTTACACTCCGGATCGGGTAAGCGGGACCCGATTATTCCGGCCTGAGCGATTCAGCTTCTCAAGTCTGCTTGCACGCTCGGTCAGCCCCGTCCACGATAACGGACTTTCCTGATCGCCCCGTTCGTCGGTCAGACCGCAAGCAGGAGCTCGTCGCATGGAATTCGGCATGTTTCACCAGTTTCCGTCGTTGCCCGGCCGCACCGATGCGGACACGTTCGCGGAGGCGTTCGAGCAGATCGACGCGGCCGAACAGTTGGGCCTCGACGTGATGTGGCTGTCCGAGCTCCATTTCGACCCCAAGCGGTCGGTACTGTCGGCGCCGCTGAGTATCGCCAGCGCCATCGCCGCCCGCACGCGGCGCATCAAGATCGGCATTGCCGTTCAGGTATTGCCGTTGTGCCACCCGTTGCGGATCGCCGAGGAAGGGGCGACGGTCGACCAGATCAGCCACGGCCGGCTGATCTTCGGCGTCGGCCGCAGCGGGCTGCCGCGCACCTACGAAGATTACGGCGTATCCTACGCGGAAAGTCGCGACCGGTTTGCCGAAGTGCTCGACATCGTAGAGCAGGCATGGTCGCAGCCGACGGTCTGCTACGAGGGAAAATACTACAACTTCAAGAATATCGCGGTCGCGCCAAAGCCTTTCCAACAGCCGCTGCCGCCGATCCGCATCGCCGCGGCCAGCCCCGACACCTACCCCGCGGTCGGCAAACGCGGGCTGCCAATTTTTCTCAATGCGCGCCACGGTTCGTTTTCCGAGTTCGCCCCGGCGATCCGGGAATACCGAGAGGCATACCAGGCGGCCGGCCACCCCGGGACAGGACAGGTATATCTGCGCGTGCCCGTCTATCTCGCGGAAACCGAGGGGCGGGCGCGTGAAGAACCGCGGGAAAGCCTGATGCATTTCTACCGCGAGCAGACCGAGCGGCTGCGCAACTCGATGTCCCGCGGCGGCACGCGCGCGATAGAAGGGCGGGCCGAGCGCCTGGAGCGCCTCGAAAAGCTGACCTATGACGAGGCGTTGGACGGCCAGGTGCTGATCGGCACGCCGCAATCGGTTAACGGGCGGCTACGCGCCTTGCAGCAGGAACTCGGCATCGACGGCATCCTGGCCGAACTGAACACCGGGGGCCTGATCCCGCACGCCCAGGTGATGACCGCGATGCGCCTGTTGTGCGAAGAGGTCATGCCGCGGTTCCATTAGCGGCTTTTGCCCGGCGATGGCGGCCATGCTCGCCGAAGAGTGCATTTTCTGCAGGATCGTGGCGGGCGCCGCTCCGTCTCATCAGATCTATGGCGACGATGCGACTTTGGCCTTTATGGACATCAACCCGGCCAATGACGGGCATTGCCTGGTGATCCCGAAGGCGCATTTCAGCCGGGTGTTCGAGATGCCGCCTCAAGCTTTTGCCGATGTAGCGTCGACGGCTGTGAAAGTGGCGCGCGCAGTCAATGACGAGCTGCAGCCCGGCGGGCTCAGCTTGATACAGGCCAACTGCACGATCGCCGGGAGACCGTCACCCATGTTCACGTCCATGTCCTGCCGCGGCGAAAGAACGACAATCTGTTGATCAACTGGGACCGCGAAGGGTCCGGCGCCAAGACGGCCGACGATACGCGGATCGCAGCGATCGCCAAGCGTTTGCGCTCACGCTTGCGGGAATAGCCGATCCGAAGGTCCGGTGGTGGCTGATTAGCCGCTGGGCTAGATCCTGGGTGCTGCGAGGATCGCCACCGGATAGGCATATTCGAGCTGGTCGCCTTCGCGACGCACCGGGATACCGAGACAATCGTCGGCCAGCGAGGCGGTGAACATCGCAGTAATTTTCGCCTCGTCGCCCGGGTTCGGGAACGAGCGGGCGAGCAGGTTTTTCACGTCGTCGCGCAGTTCGGAGAATTTGACCTGAGGCTCGCCCAGGCCGGGCCTTCGCAACAGGCCGCGCAGTTCGGCAAGCGGCAGGGCGCGGACATGCGAGGGGTCGCGCAGTTTTTCGAGGTGGTTGAAGGCGGCGGCCTTGGCCGGATCGGCCGACGCCATCGTGTCGACCACGACGATCCGGCCGCCCGGCGCGCAAACCCGCACCATTTCGCGCAATACCGCCTCGGGTTCGGGAAAGTGATGCACGGCAAAGCGGGTGACGACGATCGTGAACGACCCGTCAGGCCAGGGCAGCGAACTGACGTCGCCCTCTCGCCAAGTCACGTTGGCGATCCCCTTTTCGGCGGCCAGACGGCGGGCACGGTCGAGCATCGCCGAAGTCATGTCGATGCCGATGGCGTGGCGCACATGGGGGGCGAAGGCGCAGACGACGATGCCGCCGCCACAAGCAACATCGAGCAGCGTATCATCAGGGCCCGGCGCAGCCGCATCGATCACCATCCCGAGCGCGCCGACATCGGTAATCGGGTTGGCAGTGCTGAAGGGTATCGCCTGGCGGGTGAACTGATCCCGGATCAGGCTGGTGTGAACATCGTCGGTCATCGCCCGGTCATCCTCGATATCGCGGCCGTCGCGACAAAGACGGCGTTCGGCCACTTTCGTCATCCTAACTTCATTTGCCCACCGGCGACAGCACACCATCTTTAACGCTATTCGTCCCTCAAGCCCGAGCGGCATCGAATAGCATTATGGATATCGTGCATTCCGCCCCGGCCATGCTGGCGTCGTTTTTGGCCTCTTCGGTCGAATGCGTCGAGGCCTTGACGATCGTGCTCGCGGTCGGCGCAGTGCGCGGATGGCGGCCGGCGCTGGTCGGCGCCGGATTGGCCGCTGTGCTGTTGGTCGTGCTTGTCGCGATCTTCGGAGCGGGGCTCGCCCTGATCCCGCTCGCCTTGCTGCAAACCGCAATCGGCATCCTATTGTTGCTGTTCGGCATGCGCTGGCTGCGCAAGGCGGTTTTGCGCGCCGGCGGCATCATCGCGCTGCGCGACGAGGCAGCCAATTACGCGAGCGAAACCCAGGCCTTGCGCAAAGAGCCCGGAAAGGCCCGGGGATGGGACCCGATCGGCGTGGCGACGAGCTTCAAAGCGGTGACTTTGGAGGGCATCGAGGTCGTGTTCATCGTCATCGCCGTGGGCGCCGCCGGCAGCGCCCTCATGCCGGCGACCATAGGTGCGCTCGCCGCCGCGATACTCGTGGCGGCAATCGGTCTGCTCTTGCACCGCCCTCTGGCCCGAGTGCCGGAAAATGCGCTCAAATTCGCGGTCGGGATCATGCTGTCGAGCTTTGGCACGTTCTGGATCGGTGAGGGCTACGGCGTCGAATGGCCGGGCGGCGATGTGTCCGTCCTCGGGTTGATCGCGGGGTTTCTGGCCGCGGCGCTGATCAGCGTCGGGACCATTCGCCGGGTTCGCCGTCAGAGTGTGCTGTCGCCAGCGTCCTGAGAGAACACTCACATGAAACAGATCATGGCGATCGGCAGCGAGATCTTCGGCTTGTTCGTCGAGGATGCACGGCTGACGGTGGCACTCGCCGTCTGGATTTCGATCGCAGCGGCGACCAGGACCTGGTGGCAGAACGCGCCGCGGCTGGGCGCAGTCGCACTGTTCCTTGGCTTTGCGGCGATCCTTTGCGAAAACGTACTGCACGCCGCCCGCCGGGGTTGAGTGGCATATGCCGGCGGCTTCGGGGTTATATGAATTTTGTGCATGATTATTATTCTCGCATATGAAATGCGCACCACAGCTATGCCGAACTAGGGGTGTATCGGTCAGCAGCGCTTGCCTATTTATTGCATTGCAGCACTAGGACAAACTGTTGGTGCAACCATGCCGGAAGATTTCGACAGCGCGAGCGATCTGGGAACCGTCGAGAGGTCTTTTGGAGGCTGGCGTTTAGTCGCCTCGGCCTGGGTGGTCGCGATCGTTTTCGTGGTGATGTTTGCCGGTGTCGAAGCCTTCGCCTCGCGCCACAGCGTGGCACCCCACCAGGCGAGCCTTTCCGGTGCCGTCATCCCGCGGCATGACCCCACTTGCACCGGTTCGGCGGATTTGGCGGCAGTCCCCGAAGCCTGCCAGACGGCACGGGCGGAGATAAACAGGGCTGACGCCGAGAGCTACGCCGACTGGTAATTCCGCATTACGGCGGGGCCGGCGCACCGGGCGAGGATGCGGCGACCCGCCTCGCGTCAAGCGCGGTAAGCTGAGCCGAAATCTGCTCGGCGGACAGCTTTATCGTCTTTTGGTCGCCCGCGTGATCGACAAAAGTGACCGAAAATCCCTGTCGGTTCGTTCGCAGTTCGGTTTCGGGGATGTCCGCGGCAAACTCCTCGAGGTACGAACAGGTGTCGTCGCAGCCGATTTTGTGACGGCTGATCGGAATAAATCGCAATGACTGGCCGGCGCCATCGTGCGCGCCGCTCCAGTTCCGCTCGGCTCCGTCGTAGCTGTCCGAAACATAAAGCTGGTCGATAGTCTCGCCGTTCGTCCGGTCGATAAGGCTGCGCAGACAGTAAAAATTGGTCCCCGCAGTGTCGAGATAGGGCGGCGCATGCTGCGCTTTCGGCCCGATCAGCGCGACGAACTGGCCGGACACATGCTCGCGCGCGTCCACAACGGTGCCGCCGCTTCGCGTCTGCGGGGAGCCGGCGGCGGGCGCAGTCGCGGAGCCCGGCGGCGCCAATTGAGAGCACGCGTTCAGCGCGATGACGCAGACGGCCGGCAGAATTCCTTGAGGCGGCCGCATCAGCAGTCGCCGAGAATCGCGGCGTTATCCTCCCCGAGCGCCGGGGCCGATTTAGCAAAAGGCGGACGGACCCCATCGAACGACACGGGTAGCCCCACCAGCGACAGGGATCGGCGTTCCGGGCCCGGCGGAAGGCTTTGGACCAAACCGAGCGCCACCGTCTGGGCGTCTGCCACTACCTGGTCGACCGTCTGCATCGGGCCATTCGGGATTCCCGGCCCGATCGAGCCGGGCGGCCCAGATCTGGATCGGCTCCGCAGCAAAAATATCCTCCAGAATTGGGATCAGGCTCCGGCGATTGACTACCCGGTCCTTGTTGGCGCGAAACCGCAAATCCTCCGCCAGGTCGGGGCGATCGAGTGCGGTGCATAAATGCCGAAACAGATTGTCGTTGCCAGCCGCCACCATGATGTAGCCGTCGGCAGCAGCAAAGGCTTGGTAGGGTACGATCATATCGACGCCCGATCCCTGGGGTGTCGGGATCTCGCCGTTCACGAGATGTGCGGCGATCGGGATTGTCATCCAGGCGAGCGCAGTCTCGTAAAGCGAGGTGTTGACCACCCCACCGCGACCGGTGCGGCGCCGCTCCTCCAACGCCGCGAGGATGCCGATGACCGACCACATGCCGGTGGCCAGATCGACGATCGACACGCCAACCCGCACCGGCGGCCGCCCGACCTCGCCCATCAGGCTCATCAGCCCGCCATAAGCCTGCATCAGCGGATCGTAACCGGGACGCTCGCGCAGCGGGCCGACGGCGCCGAAGGCACCGAGGTTGCAATAGACGAGGCTCGGCTTGCCCGCGGTGACGGCTTCAGCCGACAGGCCGAAACGGTCGAGCGCCCCGAATTTCAGATTGTGGATCAGCACGTCGGCGCGATCGAGGATCAGCGCCTTCAGCTTCTCGACCTCGGCCGGGTCGGCGAGATCGATGGTGATCCCGCGCTTGCCGCGATTGACGGCGTGAAAGCAGGTCGCCGCACCTTCGGCGAAAGGCGGGCCCCAGCCGCGGGCGGCATCCCCGGTTCGGGGGTTTTCGACCTTGATTACCTCGGCGCCGAGTTCGCCGAGGATCATTCCGGCATAGGGGGCCGCGATACTCTGGCCAATCTCGATCACGACAAGGCCGGAAAGCGGGGTGGTGCTCGACATCGAACTCCCTTCTCGACGAGGTTACGCCGGTAGTCGTGCTCCCCGGAGTGCGGCCATCGGACATGGCGCGAACGCTCCGCATTCGGCGTTGGGTGTCGCCGGATCCTCGGGCCAATCTCTTGTGCTGCGGCCGTCTCAACCCGGTGCGGCGCGAGCGTGCAGCTAAAACTCCATGTCGAGTTCTTCGAGTTCGTCGGGCTCGAGCAGCGCCGCCTCGCGCCAGGTCTTCATATGGGGCAAGGCCATTATGCGGTCACAGTAGCCGCCGCATTCGCGGTCGAGCTTTACGTCATAGGTACGAAAGCGGGTCACGACAGGCGCATACATCGCGTCGGCCATGGTCAACGATCCGAACAAATACGGGCCGCCATGTTCGGCAAAACATTCGCGCCAGATCGTCGTGATCCTGTCGATGTCGGCCTGCGCTCCCGCCCATACCTTGAACCCCGGGTGATGCGCCTTTAGGTTCATCGGAAGGGCCGAGCGCATATTGGCGAAACCCGAATGCATCTCTCCACAGATCGAGCGACAGCGAGCGCGGGCGGCCCGCTCGGCCGGCAGCAATCTCGCCTCCGGCTTCACCTCGTTCAAGTATTCGGCGATCGCCAGAGTGTCCCATACTCGAATCCCGTCATGCGTCAAGGACGGCACCAGTATAGAGGGCGACAGCAACAACAGCTCGGCGCGGTTCGCCGGATCATCGACCGGCACCGGCTGCTCGACGAATTCCAGATCCGCCATCTTGCACAATAGCCAGCCGCGCAGCGACCAGGAGGAATAGTTTTTGCTGCTGATCGTCAAAGTGGCCTCGGCCATCGCCGTGCGTTCCTTTCGTGGCATGGACACCGGGCGTCCGCGTATTGTCACACAGCCTCGATCCGAGGCCAAACCTTCTCGCATAGAACGATCAAATCCTCTAATCTCCGCAACTTAGCTGAGGAGCTGTGGCGCATAGTGATTTACCAGAATTTTCAAACCTACGCCGACACGATTGCGCCATTGCGCACCTTCGCCAATCTGACCGCCGCGACGTTGAGGCAGCCTGCTACCCGGAACCTCCCGCAATGTCGTGCAGCGGGCCATCGCCGCTCTCTGCGAACTGGTCGCGCGCGCCGGCCTAGTCACCGCCGGCCGGCCTTCGGCATTGACAAAATCGAGTCGCCGGCCAATCGGTCGCGGTCCGCGAGGTCGCCGTTCACCAGACGCCGTTCTGCACCCTGCTGCACTTTCAAAAAGACTCGCCGCGCCGCAGCCGCGAGTGCTGCTGGTGGCGCCGATGTCGGGACATTTCGCCACGCTGCTGCGCGACACCGTGCGCACGATGCTAGCCGAACACGACGTCTACATTACCGACTGGCACAATGCGCGCGACGTCAGCCTGCGCCACGGCCGCTTCGATTTCGACGACTTCATCGATCACCTCATCACTTTTCTCGAAGTGATGGGCCCCGGCGCGCATCTCGTCGCGGTCTGCCAGCCCTGCGTCGCCGCGCTGGCGGCGGTCGCGATCATGGCAGAGGACGGCCACCCGGCGCAGCCGCGCAGCATGACCCTGATGGCGGGCCCGATCGATACCCGGGTCAACCCGACCGAGGTCAATCGGCTCGCGACGAGCCGGCCGATCAGCTGGTTCGAGCGCAACCTGATCGACACGCGTGCCATTGCGCTACAATGGCGCTTGCCGGCGCGTCTACCCGGGTTTCACCCAGCTCGCCGCCTTCATGAGCATGAACCTTGACCGGCACATCAAGGCTCAGCTCGATCTGTTTTGCCATATCGCCAATGGCGAAAAGGAAAAGGCGCGGCGATCCGCAAATTCTACGACGAATATTTGGCGGTTATGGATCTGCCCGCCGAATTCTATCTGGAGACAGTACAGAGCGTATTCCAGGAGCACGCCTTGCCGCTGGGCAAGCTCGAGTGGCGGGGCCGGCGCATCGATCCACGCGCGATCCGCCGCACAGCGCTGTTTACGGTCGAAGGCGAACGGGACGATATCTGCGCGGTCGGCCAGACGCTCGCCGCGCAGGAGCTGTGCAGCAGCCTCCGCCCCTACTTGAAGCGCCATCATGTGCAAACTGGCGTCGGCCATTACGGGGTCTTCAATGGCCGGCGATGGGATGGTCTGATCTATCCGATGGTGAGAAACGTCGTCTACGCCAGCGACTAACCCAGACCGACACGTTTGCCGGCGCGCCTTAATAGGCCTCGCTGTCGCGGTGCGCCGGCCATACCTCCGTGAATCTCGATGTCGCCGCCGTCACCAGGTCGGGTCCCACCGCGGATACCGGGTCCAGACCGGGCACGACGAGCCGTTTCCGGGTCAGAACGCCGGAACGCTAGCGGGCGGCGGCGACCACTGCCGGCTGGGTGATCTCGGTCGTCTCATAGTCAGCCGGGGCGATAATCTCCATGAATTCCATATCGTCCGACCAGTCATAAAGATTGTGGACGATGCCCGGGCGCTGGTGGACGCAGTCGCCGGCCTCGACCAGGGTGTCGACCCCGTCATAGTCGAACCTGGCCCAACCGCTGACCATGTAGACGACATGGATGTCCGCGGTGTGGATGTGAAACCCGGTGCCCCCCTTGGCCTCCGAGGATTTGCGCAGAGCCCGGACCAACTGGACCCGCAATTTTCCGTGGGTCGCCTCGATGATCCCCATATCGCGATAGGCGAAAAAGGCACGCAGGCCGTCCTCGGCATATCGGGCTTCGGGTGAATTGGGTTTTTGATGGGTGAACAATGTGTCGCTCATGCTCGCGCCTCTTACTCACGTCCGCAATAATTATCGCCGGCCTTTGCTGCGGCGCAATAGAAAATTATTGCTTGATAACAATTAGTAATGACCAATTGAAATGCAGCGCACAATAAATGGGCAAGGATGGGCGATACCGGTCGCCGGCATGCCGAAAACTGAACCGTCAGCGCAGCGCGGCGGCGATGTTGCCGCCGTCGACGGTGGTGACATCGGCGGTCGTCTTCAGCGCCAGCGCATGGTGCAGGAAGGCTTGAGCAACGTCATCGGCGGTCACTTCGCGGCCGAGCAGGTTGCCGGCGAGGTAGTCATGCTCGCTCAACCCGCGGGCCTTGGCGCGAGCGGTGATCAGTTCCGGGGTCAAGAGCCCGCCGCGAATGCGGTCGGCGTTGACTGCGTTGGCACGGATCCCGACGGGACCGTAATCGAGCGCGTATTGGCGAACGAGAGCCAAAGTCGCGGCCTTCGGCACACCGTAGGGGCCGAAATCCGGGCCAGGATTGACCGCCTGCTTCGACACGTTGAATAGCAGGCACCCGCCGGTCCCTTGCGCCAGCATGACGCGCACCGCGTTCTGCGCGACGGTCTGATGCGCGAAGAAATTCACTTCGAAGCTGTCACGCAGCACCCGGTCCTCGACTTCGCCGATACGGCCTTGCCAGGCCGCACCGGCGTTGGACACGACGATGTCGACACCGCCGAACTGCGCGGCGACGCGGTCGAACGCGCGCGCCAACCGCCGCACGATCGGTGACGTCGCAAGCAAGGCCGAGGGCCGCCCCGCCGAGTTCCTTGGCCCGCGCTTCGGCGGCTTTGCCGTCGATGTCGAGCAAAGCCACTTCGGCTCCGGCGCGGCTCATCGCGCGCGCGGTCGCCAGACCGATCGTGCCGGCGCCGCCGGTTATCACCGCGATCTGGCCGGCAAGCGGCTTTTCAACCGCTTGGCCCAGCTTGGCCTGCTCGAGCGACCAGTATTCGATATCGAACAGATCGGCCTCGCTGACCGATTCGAACCGTCCGATCGCCTCGGCGTCGGTTATGGTCTCGATGGTGGATTGAGCGATGTCGGCAGCGACCCGCGCATCCCTGGCATTGCCCCCGAGCCCGAAAAGGCCGAGCCCCGGCACCAGAACGACCCGCGGGATCGGGTCGAGCTCCCGCTTCGGGTCCGCTTGGCGCGCGTTATGGCGCGCGAAATAGGCGTGGTAATCGGTGGTGAAACGGTCGACCGCCTCGCGCACCGAGGTCTTGAACGCGTCGAGCCCGCCAGCTTCGGGCGGCGGCACGATCAGCGGATAGTTCTTGGTGCGGATCGTGTGGTCCGGGGTGGCGACTCCGGCCTGGCTATAGCGGCCCAGTTCGGCGCCGTTGACGTAATCGAGCACCGCCGGGCCGGACCGGAACTCGAGAATGAACCGCTTATAGGCCCCGCCAACATTCGGCGAAGCAATGGCGCAGGCGCCGCGCAGGATCGGAGCGACCTCGGCGATACCGGCAATCGCGGCTGGCAGGCGCGCAGAGGGAAACACCGTCCTGCGGCGGCGAACCAACTGATCCTCGGCGAGCGATACCGCCGCGACCATTCGCTCATACGCCTCCCTCGCGCTATCGCCGAAAGTGAAGATGCCATGCTTCAGCAGAACCAGCCCCTCGACCTCCGGATTCTCGTCGAACACCTCCGCGGCCGCCTTCGCGAGCAGAAAGCCCGGCATGATGTATGGCACCAGCCCCATCCGGTCGCCATAGAGGTCGGCGCAGCGCTCGGCCGCGTCGGGCTGGTCGGCGAGGCTCAGCACGGCTGTCGAATGCGTATGGTCGACATATTTATGCGGCAAAAAGGCGTGCAACAGCGTCTCGACCGACGGATTGGGCGCTCCGGGATCGATCAGATTGGCGCGCTGCACCCGCACCATCTCCTCATCCGCCAAAGTCTTACGCGCCCGCAATTTGCGCAGCGGCGCGAGCCGCACCGCCGGAAGGCCGGCCGGCTCGATTGCCGCCATATCCCAGCCGCTGCCCTTGACGCACAGCACCTCGGCTTCCTCGTCGAGCAGGTCCCTGACCACAGTCTTGACCGAGGTGTTGCCGCCCCCATGCAACACCAGCTTCGGGTCTTGGCCGAGCAGCCGCGAAGTGTAGACGCGCAGCGCCAGATCAGGCCCGACGCCCCCATTCGCATAACGATCAACAAACTGCTGAGCGTCGCCATCCGACCAAAGGCTGTGCATCTTCGGCCACTCCCTGAACGATCGTCCAAAGCGCCATCAATGCAGCGCCGCGGCATGTGACACAAGCCTTGCTGGACCTGGTTGCCGTAGGGACAGGTGTGGAAACGAGCGCCCAGAAAGCGGATGCGGGATCGGATGCCAGCAGCAGGACGTGCGGCCGCCTCAGCGTTCGCAGTAGCCGATCCCTGTATGCCTTAGACTATGTCCATCTGCTTTCGCGGACCAATAACGGCAGCCACAGCATGCGGTCAAGCCGTTGAAAATATGGCTCGCGCAGACGATCGACGCCGAATTCGATTGCGTCCTCGCCGTATTCGGGTTCGCTGCGATAAGTGCCGAAGAGCCGGTCCCATACCGAGAACACCAAACCATAATTGCTGGCAACGTCGGCAGCGTGTCGGGAATGATGCACCCGATGCACCACCGGTGTGACCACCAGCCAAGCCAAAGTATTGGCAAGACCCCTTGGCAAGCCGACATTCGCATGCGCGAAGAACTGCACGGCGAGATTAAGCGATGCGTAGAGCCCGATCACGAAGGGCGACAATCCGATCATGCCGGCGAGGATGCCGACGAACAGCCCCATCAGCACCACTTCTCCCGGATGATGACGAACGGTCGTGGAAACGTCGAGTGCCGGGTCGGAATGGTGCAGAGCGTGGAAGCGCCACAGCAACGGACTGGCATGGAACGCTCGATGCAGCGCGTAGCTCAGCGCGTCGAGGGCCGGGATGCCGACCATCAACTGCAGCCATAGGGGCATCCCGCCAGCAAAGCCGGCAATCGCCGCGATCGCGATGACCGGCACGAGGAGAAAGTTGAAGCCGATCGTCAGAGCAAAGAGTACGAAGTTACCGAGCCAGCGGGTCAGCGTGAAGGCCGGCGCCGGGCGCCAGGGGCGCGCCATTTCGACAATGGCGGCACACAGGAAGGCGCCGAGCACCGGGACAGTGCTGCTCAAGGGCGGTAGAAACCACAAGCAGCCGAGGGCCGCCGGCTATTTCCGTCTGAAATATCTAACCACGCCCACCCCACCGAAACCAGCGGCAAGCAGCGCGAGAGTGGCGGGCTCCGGGACCCGAACTGGAGGCGCACCGGCAAATGCGCTCCCCGACAGGCCAATCAGCACCGTCATAGCGACCAACAGTATTTGAGCCATCTAGGTCCTCCTTATCCGCACCCGTCCTGACGCAATTTTCATGCCGTATCGATATTTCAACGGCTTGCCGCGACCGGACCGAGTTGTCTGTAAACTTTCCCGACGGTTCGCTTGTCGTCCAGACGAACATGCCGGTCAGATCGCCTGACCGTCGAAACGCTCTCTTTTGAACAGCCCGCGCTGGAAGGCGAGATAGGCTTCCTTGGTCATCGCGGGTTCGAATTCGGCGAGGATCTCCTTGGCCGGGGCAGCATCGCCGTAGAGCAGGTCGATCGCGGTCATCGCCAGCAGCTTGGCCGGCGTCAAATAGCCGTGCTGCGGCTCGTTGATCCGCCAGTCGGCGGCGTGGGCACGACCTTCGGCGGCGATGACATAGGGATGGATCACCGGCATCAAATGCGCCAGATCGCCCATGTCGGTGGAGCCGGTGCGGTGGCCGCCGATCTGGAATTCGCCCGGCCCGAAGATCGCTTCGACATTGTCGCCGAAGATTCGGCCCAGCCGCCGATCGTTGCGTTGCGGCAGATATCCCGGGATCGTATGAATCTCGACCTCGGCACCCATCGCCATCGCCCCGGCGCGCAGGCAGCGGTCAACCTTGCGGTTGGCGTCAACGATCGCCTCCAGCGAAGCGCCGCGCACAAAGGTCTCCATCGTGACGTCGGCAGGCACGACGCTGACCGCATCGCCGCCCTTGGTAATGATCGGATGGATGCGAATCGTGTCCTTTTCCCAGAAGGTCTCGCGTTGGGCGGCGATCGCGTTCATCGCGATCATCGCCGCGTTGAGCGCATTGACGCCGCGTTGCGGCGCGCCGCCGGCATGTGCCGCCCGGCCGATGAAGCGGATCTGCTTGACCAGGGCGCCATTCGACGAGTCGGCGATCGCCGATCGCGGTTTCTGACCGTCGGCGGCTCCGGTATGGATCATCATCGCCATATCGATGTCGTCGAAATGGCCTTTGGCGACGAGTTCGGGCTTGCCCAGCATGAACTCGATCTCGCCCTCGGCGACGCGGCCGAGCCGCTCCTCGACATCGATAAACTCCTCGGCCGGGACCGCGAAGAAGACGATTTCACCGGCAAGGTGGTCGGCAATCTTGGCGTCGGTCAGCGCGATCGCCGCGCCGAGCATGCCAGCGATCTGAGCGTTGTGACCGCAACTATGCGCCGCACCGGTCAGCGGATCGGCCAGCGGATGCTCCGAGGTTCGCAGACTGTCGAGCTCGCCGATAAGAGCGAGGCGAGGACCCGGCTCGCGTCCGGTGAGGCGGCCCTTGACCCCGGTCAACGCAAGGCCGGTGCTCGGCGCCAGCCCCAACGCGCTCATTCGCTGCGCTACCAGAGCAGCGGTCTTGACCTCGTTGAAGCCGGTCTCGGGAGTGCGCAAAATAGTCTCGCCCAGATCGATGATGGCATCGGCGTGACGATCGACCGCCTCGCAGACCGCGCGCTTCAATTGATCCCTGCTGCTCACTCCGTCCCCCGGGTTGCGTTGCTTCGGCCGACACGCTGCCTACCCCGAGTTCGGGATCGCGCCGCAAGGCAAGCGTGCTACCTCCGGGTCCATCTTCGAAGCCGCAGCCCGCGATGCGCCGGGCCGGCTGAGACGCCGGCCGCGACCGACGGCTTTTCGCAAGCCGTTTTGGACGGAGTTTGATACGGAAGTGGGGCTGGGAAGATCGTCCTCACCGGGTGACGGGCCGTTCGTTGATCGCGGCCGCTGCGGCGAGGCTGCCGCGCTCGGGGCGGCCGACTTTGCCGTGGTCGGCCCGTTATTCGCCTATTACCGGATAGCTTTCGACAATTGAATTGGGGCTGTGGCCGTCCAGCGAGGCGGCAAGTGACGCCAATGCCCATGCGGCTTAGCGATCGGGCCAAATCGACGGCAACCCGCCGGTTTGCGAAGCGAGCGCGGTGCCAGCGTCGGGATTACCCCCGGATCCGCCCAAAATGCGTCAGCGAAACGTCCTTCACGCCTCAGCCGCTGACGCCATCTGCGTACGAGCGCCAATAGATCGTCAAATCATCGTCACTTATACAAGGCGTTATAGATGTATTTATGATAAATACCGCTGTATAAATTGCACGATTATCGCATATTCGCTAATCTAATATTGACATTCTACCAAAAGACGTTAATATTCTATCAATCTTATAGCTATCGTTCGCGGCCCGGCAACCACCGCGAAACCGTGAACTGTAGTGATCTCGGTATCGGGAGCCTCAGATGATCCAGATCTATCCAAATATCGTTCCAGAAAATAATCTGCGTTTGCCGGATGCGCTGACGATCAAATATGGCCCGGCCCGACTATTGGCGAGTTTTGTCCTCGAAGGTGACAAGATAGCCCGACAACAGGGCATTCGGCTGCGAGTTCGCAGTGATTTCGAGGAGCTGCTTTATTTGAATAAGCAAAGGGTGGCCAACGGCACCTGGTATCCGCTGATGAGAATGTTCAACCCAGAGTTTAGCACCCTGATCCCGGAGAATTCCTACTGGATTTCCGGCGAAGACGAGCATGGGGAGATCGTGGCCACCCATGCGGGCCGCGTCCATTACTGGCCGGACACGACTTTTGAGCAAGAAGCCGACGACATGTTGTATGGCGGGCGCGACCAGGGCCAGCACTGCGTCGTGACCGCACCCGACGCCAAATTGATCACCGGTGTTGTCGTTTATGGAGGCTCGGCTTGGGTACGCCCCGATTTTCGCGGACGGCGGCTCTCCCAACTGCTGCCACGGATCGGCCGCGCTTATGCGCTCGGCCGTTGGCCGGTCAGTTGGGGGATTTCTATAGTCGCCCCCATTCTCGTCGAGAAGGGCGTCGCCTCCGGATACGGGTACAAGCACGAAAGCCGCAGCGTCATCTTCCCCGGGGCGCCCTCGGGCGCCGTCGAGAACGTGCTGGTCAGCGTCTCCGCCGCGGAGGCTTATGAAGACTTCGCTGAGATGCTGCTTAACGGATTTTCGGCCTCGGACGCGACGTATCTCGCGCCGCCGCCGTCGTCGCCCAATCGTCTGGACAGCATCGAGACGAGAATCTCCTCCGATGACGTCTTCCACGGCAGCAGCAGCCGCTCGTAACGGGTCGTAAACAACTCGCGTTCGCCGGGGTTGAGCTGGATCGCAGCGGTCACATGGTCATATCGCGGCTGGCCGGTTCTGGCCACGCTTTTATAAAACTCCGCGACCCATCCCCCATAGTCGCGATCGGGTTGGTTCTCGACCCGTTCGCCAATTCCCAGGAATTGATAATCGCTCTCGAGCCAGCGAAACCCGTCGCCAATAAAGCGGAACACCGGGTCGCTCCAATCCGGTTTGACGCCAAAGATCATCATTCGCGACAGCATCTGCTGCTTGATGGCGAAAGAGATCACACTCGGATCGAAATGCCCGAACGACATCCGCCACTTCTGCGCCAGCAGATGAAGCGCACCATCGCCGGCATCGTAAAGTTTCGAAAAATCCTGCGGTTCGACCAGAAACCGCTCTTTTTCGGCCGGTGCGAAGCGAGGGGCGCACAGTTCCGACAGCCGCGACACCGCGAGATCCGGGGCCGGAAGAATTTCGGATTGCCAGGCGGACGTGAAATATTTGATCCGGAACAGCTTTACCGTCGAGGTCAGCAATTGCTGCTGCACCGCGAGGAGCGCCGGCAGCTCGACATTGTGCGGATGCAGCTCGATCTCGATCACCGACTGGTCGAGGACTTGGAGTTTGACAAAACCCAAATTCTTGACCGCAAACGCAGCGGCATCGTAGTCCGGACTGGCATCTCCCAGCGCCGCAAGAAACTCGGCGCTGTCTTCGAGGACCCAGCGCCCGTCGGGGGTGACCAGCATCGTAAGGCGTTTCATGGCAACTCTCGCAGCACAGAGGTCGCTCCCTCGCATGCATTGTCGATTTTCTACCCTAGAAGGCGAAGGCTAAATAAGGGTTAACGCAGCCGCTCCAGCGATGAAGATAAACGAGGTAGATCCATCCACCGGGCCCTCGCAAAATCTTTCTTAACGGTTTCGGCGCTTACTGCGCGCTATGGTCGAGATCGTTGGTTTCCCGATATCGAGGCCAGCGAGCTCGCGTCTGGCGCTGGTCGCCGCCGGCGCCGCAGCGAGCCTCGTACTGCCGCTGGTCGGGGTGCCGCTGGCTTTCGGTCTTGCCGGCTACCTGACGATCAGCTTGAGCAAGCCCGACAAGGTCGTGCGCGGTCGGACCCTGTCCATGGCGCAGCATCGGCGCGCTGCGCTCGTCGTCGGCGCCGCGGTTTTTGCCATCGCGGCCCTGTGCAGCGCTACGCTCGCCGGTCTTGATCTCGCCGCCAGATTGGAAGCCCAGCTGTACGACCGCATAGAAACCGGCGCCGACGCCGGGGTGCTGCAGCTCGGCGATACGCTGCAAGTTTGCCAGGGATTCGCCTGCGCCCGCGCGACGGTCATCAAGCTGGCGACGTCTAAGACCCTCGGACTGGCGGAACTGCACGGCTTTGCGCTGCATGACCTACGCATTTTTGGCTGGCGTCGGCCGGCCGCTCGCGCGGAAGACCATCGGCCGCCCGAGCCCCGACGGATGCCATAGGCGGTCGGCCGCGGATCGGTTTTGGCCGCTCGTTGACCGCAAACATTACGAAGTGTCATCGCTCGATCGCTGGTGTTCGGGCGATTTTCTGACGGGCGGAAATCTAAGCTCGCTTCTTGTTGCCAAATCCTCTGCTAGCAAAAATCAATCACAAGGAAGCGGAATGAAGAAATTATCCGGGTTGCCGTGCACCAGGAAGTTGAGGGCATCCGAGCGATTGGGAAAGATTTGCGGCCGCGAATGAACGCGGGTTCGGCGTGTCGGGAGACAACCATGCCGGGCCGGGGTGGCATACCCGGCTGGGATGGTGGAGGGCCAACTGGTTCCAGCCTCCCGAATCCGGCACCCTGAGCGGTCCCCGATCCTGACAATGAAAGGTCCGCGCAGGCCAGCGCGACACGGCTCGCCCGGGTCCGTCATTCCGGTGACGGACCGGCGGAAAGCAGAAATCCGGGTCGGCCCCGAGCCCGGGCTTCTATCCGTATCGGGGCGGCGCCGAGCAACCGTTGCGCTGATGCTGGCGACCGCAATGCAAGCCTTCGACGCCACCATCGCCAACGTCGCACTGCCGCAGCTCGAGCAAAACCTGGGCGGCGGCATCGATCTCGGCTCTTGGGTCATGACAAGTTATCTGTGCGCGTCTGCGGTGACGGCGATGATGACTGCCTGGTTTCGCCGGCGCTGGGGCGCGCGACCGGTGTTCACCGTCGCAATAACCCTGTTCGTCGCCGCGTCGCTCTTCTGCGCGCTGTCGCAATCCGCGGCTGTACTCCTATTCTTCCGGCTGATCCAGGGCGCCGCGGCCGGCATCATATTGCCGCTGTCGCAAGCGATGGTGCTCGACCTCTACCCCAAGCCAGAGCACGGGCGCATGCTGGCGATCTGGGGAGCAACGATCATGGCCGGGCCGATGCTGGGCCCGGTGCTGGGCGGCGTCATCACCGATCTGGCCTCATGGCGATGGATCTTTGCGGTCAACGTGCCGATCGGGGCGATCGCGCTGCTCGGATTGCGCTCGGTTCCGTTGCTCACCGAGCCGCATGGCGACGACCGGATCGACGGGATCGGAATTGCGCTGCTGATCACCGCTGTGGCGGCGCTGCAGCTCGCCCTAGAGCGGAGCATCGGCCGACTGTGGCCGCTCGCGCCGGAGACCATCGGCGAATTCGCCATCGCCTTTTCGGCCTTGGCTGCAATCGTGGTCCTGAGCCGGCGATCCAGGTTCCTGTTGTTCCGGTTCGATGTTTTTCGCGACGTCAATTTTGCGGTGGCCACCGTATACAATTTCATGATCGGCGCGCTGCTGTTCACAACCATAGTGTTTGTGCCGGCGCTCAGCGAAGGCCCGCTCGGCTGGGACGCGACGCAAGCGGGACTGGCTATTGCCCCGCGCGGCGTCGGGACCATGGCGACCATGCTCGCGGTCCGCTACGTGATCGACCGGGTCGACCACCGTGCCCTGCTCGCCGCCGGCCTGATTATCACCGCGGGCGCGCTCGAACTGATGTCGCGCGTGCCGCCCCACGGAGGCGAGTTGTGGCTGGCCGCGACAAGCGCGGCGCAGGGGATAGGTGTCGGGCTGTTGTTCACGCCGCTCAGCACGCTGGCCTTCTCGACGCTTGGCCCGGATCTGAGAACCGATGCCGCCGGGGTTTACAATCTGTCGCGGCAACTTGGCTGCGCCGCCGGTGTCGCCACGATGACGGGAGTGCTTCAAGCGAGAATCGAGAGCAGCGTCGGCCCGATCTACCGCCACGCGGCGGTGGCGGCGGCCTCACCGACGCGCGCCTTCGAAGCTGCCGCGTTCGTGGCCTATACTAGCTGCTTCCGAATTTTGGCGATCGCCGCGATGGGGATCATCCCGGGAATATTTCTGTTCCGGGTAATGCGGCGGGACAAGCTGATTACGACTGTGGCATGACCCGGATGAGCTCCAGAAGCCGGCGACAATGCAGCCCGGTTTGCTGGGCCGTCGGCCCTCACGCCACCGCCGCGGCGCCCACCCGCGTTGCCGTCGCGACGGCGAGAACCGGGCCTTCCGGTTGTGTCGGCAACACCAGCCGGACCGTCGTACCTTCGCCGGGGCGGCTGAGGATTGTCAGGGTGCCGCCATGCGCCTCGACCAGCCCTTTGGTGATCGGCAGGCCAAGCCCGGTGCCGCCATAGTTGCGCGTCGTCGCCGGCTTCGCCTGGCCGAACGGCTGCAAGGCGCGCTCCTGCTCTTCCATATCCATGCCAATGCCATGATCCTCCACCTCGACCGTGGCGAATTCCGGGTGCTGGTTGCTGACCCGGATGCGAACGCAGCCGCCTTCCTTCGAAAACTTGATCGCGTTCGACAGCAGGTTCAGAAAAATCTGCTTCATCGCGCGCTCATCAGCCCAGATCACGACAGCCTCATCGGTCAGTTCGGATAACAAGGCGATGTCGCGGGCGCCGGCCCGCTCGTGGACGATGCGGATGACATCCGCCATCACGTTCTGAAGGGTGACCGCCTCTTTCTGCAGCTCCAGCTTGCCAGCCTCGATTTTCGACATGTCGAGAACATCGTTGATGATCGACAGCAGGTGCAGGCTGCTCGAATGCACGTCCTTGATGTATTCGAGATACTTCTCGTTGCCGATCGGCCCGAACAGCTCCTGCGCTATTATCTCGGTGAAGCCGATCACGGCATTGAGCGGGGTGCGCAACTCGTGGCTCATATTGGCCAGGAACTCGCTTTTCGAGTGGTTGGCCAACTCGGCCTGGGTGCGCGCCTGCAGCAGCTTGTGTTCGCCGGCCTTGAACTCGGTAATATCGGAATAGACCGATACGACCGCACCGTCGGGCATGGCGCTGCGCCGGATCTGCAGGATTTTCCCGCTGCGGGTTATCCGCTCTTTGACCGTCGGCACGTCACGGTAAAAAAGCTCGAGACGGCGGGCGACTTCGGCCTGCGGGTCGACATCGCCGAAATCCCCGCGAAGCGCCTGGCATGTCAGGATCTCGCGCAGCGGCGCGCCGATTGGCAGGTCAGAGGGCAATTCGAGCAGGTCGCAGAATCGGCGGTTACGCGCGCTCAGCCGTCCTCGGGCATCGAAAACGCTCAGCCCCTCGCCGATGCTTTCGAGGGTGCTTTGCAGCAGTGAACCCTGACGCTTGAGCCTGGACTCGCTGCGGCGCAGAGACGCCTCCGCGAACTGGCCTACCCGTAATGCGCGAGCCGCGAACCAGGCCAGGCTCGCGACGGTCGCCGCGAAGAGCGCAAACTCGGCCAACGAAGTATTGCGCTCGCGATACCATCGGTCGAGAATTTTGTCATCGAACAGCGACCGCGCGGTCACGGTCTCGGCCGACCGCGCCATGCTTTCGAGTCTCGCGCCGGCGTCGCGCAGCGCCTGATCGTGCGAACGCTGCAACGACCAAAAGGTGCTCGCACCATAAGCGGTGATCAACATCGCGCTCAATACGATCACCCCGCGTTGGGGCCGCGCGCGGTACTTGCGGCGAACGAGAAACGGCCAGAGGCGCATCGGCCGGATCATATGCGCGGCGCGGCGTCCGTCTGCACCGGCGGTCCGAAGTTTCCGTGAGCGGCGTCGAGACCGGCCTCGTCGCGGCCGATGGGTACCGCCACTGCCTGCATCCTTGCACCTCCTGCGTGTGGGTCGTGCAGCGAAACGGAGCGGAAGCGGGCAGTTTAGCCCTCCCGCGCCAAGAGCCGCCTTTACGGTACAGGAATGAGGTTAATAGTTTCCGACGGCTGGCGCGGAGCTATTCCAATCGCCGCCGATCGGGTCCGTCAGGGAACTGCCACGCCCCGCTCGCCTTCGGCCAGAAACGGCCGGAGGCAAGCGGACTAGTCGCGGAATGCAGCCGACGCCGGCAGGACCCTTACCAGCTCCCAGAGCTCTCTTGGCGAGAGACTTGCTGATATAGTAGCGCAGCTATGCAAGAATGTCTCGCCTGTTTTTCGTATAACACCTCCCGAGACCGTTCCCGTGAGTTCGCGCGCGGACGACGCCGTGAAGGCTCCCCGCGGCCGATATGGTGGTGTCCAGCCTCGGCGCGGCCTTGCCAAAAGCCAGCGCGCGCCGTAAGTAAACCCCGTTCGATACCTCACGCAGGGTTGCGACCGCTTCGCACGGTTTATGTGCGGGCGAGCGCTCCGGTGTCGGTCTCGGTGGTACCGAGTGCCGATTTTTTCCTGCGGCGGCTCAACCGGAAAAAAGGGATTGTTATGACTTTGCCGACCTACACGATGCGTCAGCTGCTGGAAGCCGGTGTCCATTTCGGCCACCACACGCGGCGGTGGAACCCGAAGATGGCACCTTACATCTTCGGTGCCCGCAACGGCATCCACATCATCGACCTCGAGCAGACGGTGCCAATGCTCCACCAGGGGCTGCAGGCGATCCGCGACGTTGTCGCCGGCGGCGGGCGGGTGCTGCTGGTCGGCACCAAGCGACAGGCGCAGGAGCCGATCGCGGAGTTCGCCAAGCGTTGCGGCCAATACTACGTCAACTATCGCTGGCTCGGCGGCATGCTGACTAATTTCAAGACCATGTCACAGTCGATCAGGCGCCTGCGCGAATTCGACGAACGGATAAACAACGAACAGACCGGACTGACCAAGCGCGAACTGCTGGAGTTGACGCGGCAACGCGACAAGCTCGAGCGCGCGCTCGGCGGTATCAAGGAGATGGGCGGGCTACCCGACATCCTGTTCGTGATCGACACCAACAAGGAAGCCATCGCGGTAGCCGAGGCCAATACGCTTCACCTCCTGTCGTCGCCATTCTCGATTCGAATTCTTCGCCAGAAGGTATCGCCTACCCGATTCCCGGAAACGACGACGCGATGCGGGCGATCCATCTTTATTGCGACCTGGTATCAAGCGCGGTCCTCGACGGCCTGCAGGCCGAACTCGCTGCATCGGGAGTCGACATCGGCGCCCGCGCCGAGCTTGCCGTCGACGACCTTCCTGCTGACGAAGTGGAAGAGCCCGCCGGGCTGGCCGAGGCCGAGGCCGCCGCCGCAATGTCCGCCGACGAGGTTCTCGCGACGGGCGAGCCGGCAACAGCCCGCGCCTGAACGCCGCGGAGGTACAACGATGGCCGCCTCGATTTGGTTGCCGACCTATTGGGCAGAGGGCGGGCGTAGAACAGAGGATGATGCGATGGCCGAGATAACCGCGGCGTTGGTCAAGGAGTTGCGCGACAAGACCGGCGCCGGAATGATGGATTGCAAGAGGGCGCTCGGCGACAGCGGCGGCGATATCGAAGCGGCGGTCGACTGGCTGCGTAAAAAGGGGTTGGCCGCTGCGGCCAACAAGGCGGGCCGAATTGCGGCCGAAGGATTGATCGGTGCGGCGGTGCGGGGCACCGCCGGCGCTCTGGTCGAGGTCAATTCGGAGACCGATTTCGTCGCGCGCAACCAGGCTTTTCAGGGCTTTGTGCGGACTGTTGGTGAACTTTCGGTCGCGGGCGACGGCACGCTCGAATTGCTGATGCGTGCCCCCTATCCCGGCTCCGGTCGGGCGGTCGAGGCCGAGCTGACCTATTTGATCTCAACAATTGGCGAGAATCTGGTGCTTCGCCGCTCGACGCGGCTCTCGGTCGGACAGGGCGCGGTCTTTTCCTATGTGCACAATTCGCTGGGGCCGGGGATCGGCAAGATCGGCGTGATCGTCGGTCTCGAATCGTCTGCCCGAGGCGACATACTGGCCGATCTGGGCAAGCAGCTGGCAATGCACGTCGCGGCAGCCAACCCGCTCTATCTCGACATCGGTTCCGTGCCCGAATTGGCGCTCGACCGGGAACGCGCCGTGCTGCGCGAGCAGGCACGCGCCAGCGGCAAGTCCGAGGGCATCGTCGAGCGCATGGTCGACGGACGGCTGCGTAAATTTTACGAGGAAGTCGTACTTCTCGAGGAGATTTTCGTCGTCGACCAGGAGACTCGGATCTCGAAGGTGGTCGAGAACGCCGCCAGGGCGGCGGGATCCCGATCAGCATAACCGGCTTCGCCCGCTATGCGTTGGGCGAGGGGATCGAGCGCCCGCGCACCGACTTTGCCGCCGAGGTGGCGGCACAACTGCAACACTGAGTTCCGCCGCGCCGCTGCGATAACACGCTCGCGACGTTGCCCGCGGTTTGCTGTATGCTCACGGGGTCCGTTACCGGGCCCGGGCAACGATATAAAATATGGGCGGGATGGCTGCCGATCTCAGGTTTCGTCGCGTTCTTCTGAAGATCTCGGGCGAGGCGCTGATGGGCGCGCGAGAGGGGGGCTCGGATTCCGATTTCGTCGCCCGCATCGCCGACGAGATCGGATCGGTGCATGCGCTCGGCGTCGAAATTTGCCTGGTGATCGGCGGCGGCAATATTTTTCGCGGCGTCTCGGGCGCGCCGCCGGGATGGAGCGCGCCTCGGCAGATTACATGGGCATGCTGGCGACGGTGATAAATTCGCTCGCGATGCAAAACGCACTGGAAAAGCGTGGGGTGCCGACGCGGGTCCAATCGGCGATTTCGATGCAGGCGGTGTGCGAACCCTATATCCGCCGCCGGGCGATGCGGCACCTGGAAAAGAAGCGGGTGGTGATTTTTGCTGCCGGCACCGGCAATCCCTTCTTTACCACCGATACCGCCGCCGCGCTGCGGGCGTCGGAGATGGGCTGCGATGCGCTGCTGAAAGCACCAAAGTGGATGGGGTCTATGACGCCGATCCGCACCGCGTGCCCGGCGCCGTCCGGTTCGAACGGCTCGATTACCGCGAAGTATTGGCCCGCGACCTGCAGGTAATGGATGCATCGGCAATCGCGCTGGCGCGGGAGAACCATATTCCGATCCTTGTATTCTCCATCCTCGAGACGGCGGCGTTCGCACGAGGTCATGCGCGGCGAAGGGCGGTTTACCCTCATCGACGGAGAAACTTGATCATTGACGGGGAGTGAAGCCATGTCCGAAGACTCGCTGCTGAAGGATCTCGGCCGCCGCATGGATGGCGCTCTCGATGTGCTGCGCAAAGAGTTCGGCGGTTTGCGCACCGGACGGGCTTCCGCGAGCTTGTTGGAGCCGATCATGGTTTCGGCTTATGGCGGGACCATGCCGATCAATCAGCTGGCCAATGTCAGCGTGCCTGAGCCGAGGATGATCACGGTGCAGGTGTGGGATCGCGCCTTGGTCAAAGCGGTCGATAAAGCCATCCGCGAGTTGGGGCTTGGGCTCAATCCGCAGACCGAGGGCCAGGTGATGCGGGTACCGATCCCGGACCTGAACGAGGAGCGGCGGCGCGAACTGACGCGGGTTACGGCAAAATATGCCGAGCAGGCCCGCGTGTCGGTGCGCAACGTGCGCCGCGACGGCATCGAAATGCTCCGCCGCCAAGAAAAGGATGGTGTGATCTCCCAGGATCAGCAGCGCAAGCTGCAGCAGGAGATCCAGCACCTGACGGATGAGACGATCCGGCGCATCGACGAGACCCTGGGGCAAAAGGACAGGGAGATCTTGCAGGTCTGATGGCCGATCCGCTCAGCGCCGCCGGGACTGTGCCGCGCGCGCTGCCGCGGCATGTTGCGATCATCATGGACGGTAATGGGCGCTGGGCGCAGGCTCGGGGCCTGCCGCGCATTGCCGGACACCGCCGCGGCGCCGAGGCCGTGCGGCGCGCCGTCGCGGCCGCGCGCGAACTCGGCATTCCCTACCTGACCTTATTCGGATTCTCGTCGGAGAATTGGAAGCGGCCGTCGAGCGAGATTCACGATCTGATGGGGTTGTTACGCCATTATCTTCGCGGCGAGATCGCCGAGCTGCGCCGCAATGACATTCGCTTGAAGGTGATCGGCCAGTTCAGCCGGCTGGCACCTGACATCGTCAGCCTAATCGAGCATGCTGAAGAGACGACGCGCGATAACTCAGCCGTCACCCTGACGATCGCGCTGTCTTACGGGGGACGCGCCGAGATCGTCGCCGCGGTGCGCGCGATCGCCAAGCAGATCGCGCAGGGCGCTCTGGTTGTCGATGCAGTCGACGAGGATTGTCTAGCGCGCCACCTGTCCACGGTCGACCTTCCCGATCCGGATTTGCTGATTTGCACCAGCGGCGAGCAACGCATTAGCAATTTCCTCTTGTGGCAATGCGCCTATTCGGAGCTTTTCTTCACGAAGACTTTTTGGCCCGATTTCGGCAAAAGCGACTTCGATCAGGCGATCCATGAATATTGCGGGCGCGAACGCCGTTATGGGGCCGCGGTTGACCCGCGCTGAACCCAGCGGATTGCGGCTGAGGATCATATCGGCGCTGGCGCTGGCGCCGCTTCCCGTTGTAGCGATCTGGTTCGGCGGGGTCTGGCTGGCACTGCTGACGGGAGTTGCCGCCGCGGTTATGGTATGGGAATGGGGGCGGTTGTGCCGTGGCGGTCGAGCCGCGGCGCCCGATGCGGCACGATCAGAGGTCGTGATCATCGGGGCCGTTCTCGCGGCCGTGGCGATCGCGGCGGTCGGGGCTGCTGGGCTCGCAATCGCCGCCACTTTTGCCGGTGCGGCAATCGCCTTTTGGACGGCGCGGCGGGGGCCGGACATGAAACCCGGATGGACTGCCCTCGGTACTCTGTGGGTGGCGCTGCCCTGCATTTCTCTTTTATGGCTGGCGCGCCAGGAATTGGGCGGCCGTGCCACCTTGCTGTGGCTGCTGGTGGTGGTATGGGCGACTGATATCGGCGCCTTCGCGATCGGGCGAAGTCTAGGCGGGCCGCGGCTCGCGCCGCGCTGGAGCCCGCGCAAGACTTGGGCCGGGTTGATCGGCGGGACGATCTGCGCGGGGTTGGCCGGGGGCGCAACCGCGCTGACACTCGGAATCCCCTCGGCCGCGCCTCCTGATACTGCTTAGCGCCGGTCTTGCGATTGTCGCGCAGTTCGGCGATCTTGCCGAGTCGCTGGCGAAACGCAGGTTCGGCGTGAAAAATTCGAGCGCTCTGATCCCGGGGCACGGCGGACTGCTTGATCGACTCGATGGCCTCTTGGCGGCGATCCCGACGGTAGCGCTGCTGACCCTGATCGGCGGTCGCAGCGTTCTGGCATGGCGATGAGTTCTCGGGCCAGGTTCTTGATCTCGGGAACGTCGCCCGCCGGCGCCCGGGACAACCGGCGCCAAGAACGGGGATGACGGGGATGCGGCGCGTCACGATACTCGGGTCGACCGGCTCCGTCGGACAAAACACCGTCGATCTCTTGCTGCGCAACCCGGACGCATTCGCGGTCGAAGCGCTGACCGCCAACCGCAATCCTGGCCGACTCGCCGAGCAGGCCCGCGCCTTGGGCGCACGCTTTGTCGCGATCGGCGATCCCGACCATTACCCGGCCCTACGAGATGCCCTCGCCGGAACGGAAATCGAGACCGCATGCGGGCCGGAGTCGCTGGTGGAGGCGGCGCTGCGCCCGGCTGAATGGGTGATGGCCGGAATCGTCGGCGCCGCCGGGCTTCCGCCAACTCTCGCGGCGATTCGGCGCGGAGCTATCGTCGCGCTCGCCAACAAGGAAGTTCTAGTCTGCGCCGGCACTCTTGTTATGCGAGAGGTCGCGCGCTGCGGCGCGACCCTGTTGCCGGTGGACAGCGAACACAATGCGATTTGGCAATGCTTTGACCGCGAGCGAGCCGAGACCGTCGACCGGATCATTCTGACCGCGAGCGGAGGCCCGTTCCGCGAACGCACGATCGAGGAGATGCGTTCGGTCACGCCGCAGCAGGCCGTGGCCCACCCGAATTGGAGCATGGGGGCGAAGATCTCGGTCGATTCGGCGACAATGATGAATAAAGGGCTCGAGCTGATCGAGGCTCATCACTTGTTTCAGTTGCCGCCGGAGCGCGTCGACATCGTCGTACATGCCCAATCGATCGTGCATGGCGCGGTGGTCTATCGCGACGGCTCGGTATTGGCCCAACTCGGCTCCCCCGATATGCGGACGCCCATCGCCTATGCGCTGGCATGGCCCGGACGCATCGACGCGCCGACCAAGCGACTCGATCTGGCTGCCGTGGGGCGTCTGACGTTCGAGGCTCCTGACGAACAGCGCTTCCCTGCCCTGCGCGTCGCGCGCGAAGCGCTGATCGATGGCGGCGGTTCGCCTACCGTCTTGAACGCAGCCAACGAGATCGCGGTCCACGCGTTCCTCGAGGGCCGGATCGGGTTTCTCGATATCGTCGAAACGGTCGAGCGCACGCTCGCGGCCATTCCCGCCGGAAATCTTAAATCGCTCGACGATGTCTACAATTTCGACAGGGCGGCGCGGGAGCTAGCGGCTCGCCTGTCCGGCCGCAACGCCCCGGCCTTCGCCGCTGCACCGATGGGTTTAAGATGATCGCGTTTCTGCACAACGGACTGACCTACATACTCCCGTTTTTGTTTATCTTGACCGTGCTCGTCTTTGTTCATGAGTTCGGTCATTATTTTATTGCCCGGCGCAACGGCGTGCGGGTCGACGTCTTTTCGATCGGCTTCGGACCTGAATTATTCGGCTGGTACGACCGCGCCGGTACGCGCTGGAAATTCAGTGCGATCCCGCTCGGCGGCTACGTCAAGATGTTCGGCGACAGCGATGCGAGCTCGGCCTTGCCGTCTGCGAGTATCGGCCGAATGACTCCGTCCGAACGAGAGGTTTCATTTCATTACAAGCGGCTCGGCCAGCGGGCGGCGATCGTGGTGGCCGGGCCCGCCGCCAATTTCGTCTTCGCGATCGCGGTACTCGCGATCCTGTTCATGACCTTCGGTCAGCCGTTTACCCCGGCGCAAATCGGGCAGGTGCAGCCAGGCAGCGCCGCCGCGCGCGGCGGGCTCAAACCCGGCGACGTGATCGTCAAAATCAATGGGGCCACAATCCGCAGTTTCGAAGATGTTCAGCAGGAGGTGCGCCTCAATCCCGGGGTGCCGAGCGCGATCGCGATCCGGCGAGGCGGACAGGATCTAACCTTTCAAATCACGCCGACCAAAACCGAACTGACCGATCGGTTTGGCAACCACTATCAGGTTGGCCTGCTCGGCATCGCCCGAAACGGCGTGGATTATGTCAGGCGAGACCCGGCGACCGCACTACTGCAGGCCGGGGCCGAGACCTGGACAATGTCCGTCGACACGCTGAAGGCGATGTGGCAGATCGTGATCGGAACCCGCGGCACCGACGAGCTCGGCGGGCCATTGCGCATTGCCCAAATGTCAGGTGACGTGGCTCAAGGCGGGGTTGTCGCGGTCATTTGGTTCATGGCGGTGCTGTCGATCAACCTGGGGCTGATCAATCTGTTCCCGGTCCCGGTGCTTGACGGTGGACACCTGCTGTTTTACGCGGCGGAGGCGGTTCGGGGGAAGCCGCTCGGACAGCGGGCTCAGGAGTATGGCTTTCGCATCGGTTTAGCCTTAGTGCTCACCCTGATGGTGTTCGCCACCTGGAACGATCTCGTCCACCTGCGGATTGTCGAGTTTGTGAAAGGCCTCGTAACCTAACGCGAGCGTAGTTTCGGGGGATGGGGGTTCGAGCCGGGGGTGGGGTGTTTTGCGTTTCAACATACGGATTTGCCGGCTGTGGGCGATCGTCGGCGTCATCACGCTGGCGCTGGCCGCAATTCCTCGGGCGGCGATCGCGCAAGCCGAAGGGGGCACGGCCGCGACACCGAACGGGCCCAAGGGGAACCAGAAGGCTGGAGGACAGACCGGAGCGACGGCAGCGCCTAGCCTAGAGAGCGGTATGACGCCGCCCGGACAGCCCAGCGGCGCACCCGCCGCGGCACCGCCAGTGACGCCCACTGCACCCAATCTCGAAAGCGGTATGACTCCGCCCGGACAGTCGAGCGGCGCTCCGGCTCCGGCCCAACCGGCGGCGCCCACTGCACCCAATCTCGAAAGCGGTATGACTCCGCCCGGACAGTCGAGCGGCGCTCCGGCTCCGGCCCAACCGGCGGCACCCGCCGCACCCAACCTCGAAAGCGGTATGCCTCCGCTCGGACAGTCCGGTGGAGCCCCTGCCCCGGTTCAGCCGGCGGCGCCGCCGCGGCGCCCAATCTCGAAAGCGGCATGCCGCCACCCGCACAGCCCGGCGGCGCGCCTACCCTCGGACAACCGGCCAGACGCGGCGCGCAACGCCCGATCGGCGCGACGCCTGCCGTTGGCGCGCCGGCGACGACGCAAAGACCCGCGAACCTGGCGCGGCCGGTTGGCGCACCCGCGCCGGTGATCCGGGGACCGGTGCCCGCCACCATGGGTGGAGGCACCGTCAGCGATATCCGCATCGTCGGCACCCAGCGGATCGAGAACGAAACCGTTCGTTCGTATCTTGAGCTTCAACGAGGCGACCCGTGGGACGATGAGAAGGTAAACGCGTCGCTGAAGGCGTTGTTCGCGACCGGTCTTTTTGCCGATGTGCGGTTGAGTTGGGTCGGGAATACGCTCGTCGTCACGGTCGTCGAGAACCCGATCATCAATCGGATCGCCTTCGAGGGTAATCATAAACTCGACGACAAGGAACTGAACGCCGAAATCCAGCTGCGCCCCCGCGTGGTCTACACCCGCACCCGGGTGCAGAACGACGTCAAGCGCATCCTAGAGCTTTATCGGCGTCACGGGCGCTTCGGCGCGACGGTCGAGCCGAAGGTCATTCAGCTTTCTGAAAATCGTGTCGATCTAGTCTTCGAGATCAATGAAGGCGAATATACTGGGATCCGCAGCATAAACTTCGTCGGTAACAAAGAGTTCAGCGAAAGCAAGCTGCGCAGCGTAATCGCAACCAAGGAAAGCCGCTGGTATCGGTTCCTGTCGACCAATGACAGTTATGATCCCGACAGGGTGACTTATGATCGCGATCTCCTGCGAAAATTCTACCTGACCGAAGGTTATGCGGACTTTCGCGTGCTGTCTGCAGTAGCTGAGCTCACCCCGCAGCGTAACGGATTTATCATTACCTTTACCCTCGATGAGGGTCAGCGCTATCGCTTTGGCAAGATTGGTGTGAACATCAAGCTCAAGGATTTGCCTGCCTCCGCGGTCAAGCCGTTGCTGACGGTCCATTCGGGTGATTGGTACAATGCCGAGGAGGTGGAAAAGTCGGTCACGGTGTTGACCAATACTCTCGGCAATCGCGGTTACGCTTTTGTCGAGGTCAAGCCGAACATTACGCGCAACCAAAAGGATCATACCATCGACATCACCTTCGATGTTCAGGAGGGGCCGCGCGTTTATGTCGAGCGGATCGATGTCGTCGGCAACGTCCGCACGCTCGACAAGGTGATCCGCCGCGAGTTCCAACTGGTCGAGGGCGATGCCTTCAACACTGAAAAGATGCAGCGATCGCAACAGCGCATCAAGAATTTAGGGTTTTTCAAAAAAGTCGAGGTGACCAACGCGCCCGGGTCGGCGCCCGATAAGACCGTGGTTACGGTCGAGGTCGAAGAGCAATCGACCGGCGAGCTGACTTTAGGGCTTGGCTTTTCGACCAGCGACGGCCCGCTTGCCGACATCACCATCCGAGAGCGCAACTTTCTCGGTCGCGGTCAGGACCTGCGCATCGGCGCAACCGTTTCGTTGCGTTCCCAGCAGATCGATCTGAGCTACACCGAGCCCTATTTTCTCGACAAGAACATCGCTGCCGGCTTTGACGTTTTTGAAATAAAAACCAGCCCCACCGAATCATTTTTCTCCGGAATAACCCCACCGTACCAGCAATTCTCCTACGGCGGGTCATTGCGTGCCGGTTATCAGATTACCGACAATCTACGGCAGACTTTGACATACACGGCGAGGTCGGATACGATTGAAGACATTCAGAGCGATGCCTCGCTGTTCATTGCGCTGCAATCTGGTCAGCACGTCACGTCTCAGGTCGGCCAGGTGCTGCTCTACGATCGCCGTGACGATAGAATTGACCCGACCGGCGGCTATTACGCGTCGATCGGCAACGATTTTGCCGGAGTTGGGTTTGGCGTGGATTTTGTACGCACCAAGGTCAATTTTGGTTACTATTATTCGGTTGCGCCCGATTGGGTATTAAGTTTTACCGGCGAGGCCGGCGATATCTTCGGCTGGAATGGCCAGAATGTTCTTCTGCAAGACCGATTCTTTGTCGGCGGTGACAATTTACGCGGCTTTCAGAATGCCGGTATCGGGCCGCGCGATTCGGTCACCGATGACGCCCTCGGCGGCCAGAAATACTACGTTGGTTCGGTAACCTTGGGCGTGCCGCTCGGCCTGCCCAAGGAACTCGGCTTGAGCGGACGGGTCTTCACCGATTTCGGCACCCTCTATCAACTCGAACCCACCCAGTTGAACCTGACGCCGGCGCAGTTGGCGACAACCGGCGGGATCCAGCCGACGGTGGAGAGTTCGCCGGCGATCAGGCTCAGCGCCGGGATCGGGGTATCATGGAAGTCTCCGGTCGGCCCGATCCGCCTCGACCTGGCGGTGCCGATCAGGCGGGAATCATTCGATCAGACCCAGTTCTTCCGGGTCAGTTTCGGGACGAGATTCTGATGTTGACATTGTTTTTTCGGTTGGCAGTGCTGCTGGCGTTGGGCTGGGGAGGAGCAAGTACGGCGGTTGCCCAAGCGCCGCCGGCGGCCCCCCCGCCAGCAGCGCCCGCCCCGGCCCCGGCGCCGGCAGCTCCGCCCTTGCCGGCCGCGCAGAATTTGAGCGTCATGGTGGTCGACGTTCAGGCGCTGTTGCAGAATTCGAAGGCCGCCAAGATGGTGCGCGGCCAGATTGAGCAAAAGCGCAACGAATATTCCCAGCAGATCTCTCACACGGAAGAAGCCCTGCGCGCCGAGCGCGATGCTTTGCAGCGCCAGCAGGCGTCGATGTCGCCGGATACCTTGAATAAAAAGGGCCGGGAATTTCAGCAAAAAGTCAATAACCTCGACCTCGATGTCCAGAGCAAGCGCCAGGCTCTCGAAAAATCCAATAGCGATGCATTGTCGAAGATTCAGTCGGCCATGCTGAGGATTATCGCCGATATAGCGAAGCAGCGAAAAGCCAATCTGGTACTGCAGCGCACCGATCTGGTGCTATTTGACCGATCGTTCGACGTGACCGACGAGGTCTTGCAAAAACTGGACGAAGAGATGCCGGTGCTAAACGTCAATTTCGTCGCACCGGTGCCGCCCGCCGCCAGCGCCGAGCCTGTTGCGGCCGCTCCGCCCGCCCCTACCGCAAAGGCGAAGAGGCGGTAGAGCTTCGCCGGTTGATCGACTGATGGCCGATCCTCGATTTTTCAAGCGCTCGGGGCCGTTCACATTTGCCGAACTGGCACGACTGAGCGGCTCGGAATTGCTGCATGTCGAAGCGGCCGAACGGCTGTGCCACGATGTGGCGCCTCTCGAAACGGCCGGCCCGGATGAAGCGAGCTTTCTGGACAATCGAAAATACCTCGGCGCGTTCCGTGCGTCCCGGGCCGGTGCGGTCTTTGTCGACGAATGGGCGGTGGCGCGGGCGCCTGCCGGCATGGCTCTGTTGGTAAGCGGCGAGCCGTACAAGGCTTATGGGCTGGCGGCCCAGGCCCTCTATCCGGCGTTGGCGGTCATCGCCAGTCGCGCATCTTCGGCTCTGATCGATCCGGCCGCAATTGTGCCAGAGGATTGCGCGATCGGCCCGAACGCCGTTATCGAGGCCGGCGCCCGGCTGGGCCGGCGTTGCCGGATCGGCGCCAACACCGTGATCGGCGCCGGCGTGGAGATCGGCGAGGACTGCCATATCGGCGCTAATGTGACGATCAGCCACGCGCTGCTCGGCGCACGCGTCGTATTGCATCCGGGTGTGCGCATTGGCCAGGCCGGCTTCGGCTTTGCCCCGGATTCGGCCGGGCCGGTCAAGGTTCCACAACTCGGGAGAGTATTGATCGGTGACGGCGTCGATATCGGCGCGAACACCACGATCGATCGGGGCTCGGGTCACGATACCGTGATCGGCGCCGGCTCGATGATTGATAACCTGGTGCAGATCGGACACAACGTCGTGCTGGGTCGGTGTTGCATTCTCGCAGGACAGGTCGGCATTTCCGGCAGCACGAAGCTCGACGATTTTGTCATGGTCGGCGGACAAGCGGGGCTCGCCGGCCATCTGCGGGTCGGGAGCGGGGCACGGATCGCCGCCGTGAGCGGCGTCATGCGCGACATCCCGGCCGGGGTAACGGTGTGCGGCATTCCGGCGGTGCCGATGACCGAGTTCATGAGACAAACCGTGGCGTTGCAGCGTCTGGGAAAAAAGAAGGACGGGGAATGATCGATCCGGCCTGCGCGGAGGGCGAAGCCGCCCAGATAGATATCCAGCGGATCATGGAAATGATCCCGCACCGCCATCCCTTTCTGATGATCGACAAGGTCGTCGACGTGGTGGCGAACGCACATGCAACCGGGATCAAGAACGTCTCTATCAACGAGAACTATTTTCAGGGGCATTTCCCGGCGCGGCCGGTGATGCCGGGGGTGCTGATCATCGAGGCGATGGCCCAGACCGCCGCCGTTCTCGTGGTGCACACCCTGGGGCCGGAATCCGAGGGCAAGCTCGTTTATTTCATGAGTGTCGACAACGCGCGTTTTCGCCGTCCGGTATTCCCGGGCGATCGGCTCGACGTGCAGGTCGTCAAGCAGCGCAATCGCGGCAATGTGTGGAAGTTCGAGGGCCGGGCCAAAGTCGGCGACAACCTGGCGGCCGAGGCCGTGTTCGCCGCGATGATCCTCGACGAGTAGCGCCGGGCGATGGCGCGCATCCATCCAACGGCGATCGTCGCGCCGCAGGCAAGTCTCGCGGCCGATGTGGTGATAGGCCCGTTTTGCGTCGTCGGCGAACACGTAGCCCTTGGCGCCGGAGTGACGTTGCGCGCGCATGTTGTCGTCGACGGGCACACCACGATCGGCGAGGGGACGCGGATCTTCCCGTTCGCCTCGATCGGGCTCGAGCCGCAGGATCTCAAATATCGCGGCGAGCCGTCATCCTTGGTTGTTGGCCGCCGCAATACGATCCGCGAACATGTCACGATGAACCCGGGCACGACTGGGGGCGGCATGGCAACTCGCGTCGGCGATGACTGCCTGTTCATGGTCGGCGCTCATGTCGCGCATGATTGCCAGATCGCCGACCACGTAATCATGGCCAACAACGCGACCCTGGCTGGGCATGTCGTCATCGGCGAATATGCCTTTCTCGGTGGGCTGTGTGCGGTTCACCAGTTCGTCCGAATCGGCAAGCACGCGATGATCGGCGGCATGTCGGGGGTTGAACGCGACGTCATCCCGTATGGCCAAGTGATCGGCAATCGCGCCCGGCTGACCGGCCTCAACATCATTGGCATGCAGCGCCGCGGTTTCAGCCGCGAGGACATTCAAGGGCTGCGCAACGCCTATCAGTTCCTGTTCCACTCCTCCGGAACACTGAGCGATCGGGTCAACGAGACCGCCGAGCGCTTTGCCGGCCTGGGGCCGGTCGACGACATCATCCGTTTCATCCGTGCCGATTCGAGCCGGGCCATCTGCCAGCCCGAGGAGGCGAATGGCGGATAGGCCGACGGCAGATGGGGAAAAGGCGGCCAGGCTGGGCATCGTTGCCGGCAGCGGCGGGTTGCCGCGGCGCATCGTCGATACCTGCCGCGCCGCCGGGCGCGAGGTTTTTGTGCTCGCGCTCGAAGGGGCGGCCGAACCGGCACTGGTCGATGGGGTCGAGCACGCCTGGTGCCGGCTCGGCGCCGCCGGGCATGGCCTCGACCTGCTGCGCCGGAACAATGTAACCGATCTGGTCCTGGCGGGCGGCGTGCGGCGGCCATCGCTAGCCATGCTACGCCCGGATTGGCGCGCGGCTAAGTTCTTCGCCCGCGTCGGCTACAAAGCTCTCGGTGATGACGGGCTGCTATCGGCGGTTGTCGCCGAGTTCGAGCGAGAGGGGTTTCGCGTGATCGGCGCCGATCAACTGCTTGCGGCCGGGCTCGCGCCGGAAGGTGCGCTCGGTTCGCTGCGGCCCGATGCCCAAGCAATGGCGGATATCGAACACGGTCAGCGGATCGCCCGCGCACTGGGCGCTCTCGATATCGGCCAGGCCGTCGTCGTGCAGCAGGGCCTGGTGCTGGGAGTCGAGGCGATCGAGGGCACGGATGCCCTATTGCGACGCTGCGCCGAACTTCGACGCGAAGGGCTGGGCGGCGTCCTCGTCAAAGTCGAGAAGCCTGGCCAAGAGCAGCGCGCCGACAGGCCGACAATCGGGCCGCAAACCGTGGCGCTCGCAGCCGAGGCCGGCTTGCGGGGCATTGCCGTCGAGGCCGGGGCGACGATCGTGCTCGACCGCGACGAGATGGTCCAGGCCGCCGACCGCGCAGGCCTCTTCGTCGTCGGCGTCCGCCGCATGTGACCGACGCAGCGCCGTTTATCTTTATTGTCGCCGGCGAGCCTTCGGGCGACGTGCTCGGTGCAGCGCTGATCAAGGCGTTGCGGCAACGTGTCGGCAGCCGGCTGCGCGTCGCCGGCGTCGGTGGCGAACGCATGCGCGATGAGGGCCTCGACAGCCTGGTGCCGCTGGCCGACCTCTCCGTAATCGGTGTGGCCGAAGTGCTGCCGCGAGCGCCGCTGATCCTGCGCCGGGTGCGCCAGACGGTGGAGGCGGTGCGAACGCTCAAGCCCGACGCAGTCGTCACGATCGACAGTTCGGGCTTCAGCTGGCGGATCGCCCAGCGCTTGCGGCGGCGCGGCGAAACCCTGCCACTGATCCATTATGTGGCCCCGATGGTGTGGGCATGGCGCGCCGGCAGAGCACGGCGGATGGCGCGCTGGTACGATCATCTGATGGCGTTGTTGCCGTTCGAGCCGGACTATTTCGAGCGGGTCGGCCTCGCCTGCTCATATGTCGGCCACCCCGTGCTCGACAGCGGCGCCGATCGCGGAGACGGGACGCGCTTTCGCGCGGTTCACGGGCTCGGCGGCGATCAAACGCTGATCGCGGCATTGCCGGGCAGCCGCGCCGGCGAAGTCCGCCGGTTGTCACCGATCTTCGGCGCAGCCTTGGCGCGGCTCGAAGGGCTGGTCGGACCATTTCGTGTGGTCGTGCCGACGGTAGCGACGGTCGCCAGCGCGGTCAGCGATGCCGTACGGAACTGGCCGGGCCGGCCGATTATCCTGCACGGCACACAGGAAAAATACGACGCTTTTGCCGCGAGCCGCGCGGCGGTGGCTGCATCGGGCTCGGTAGCGCTCGAATTGGCAATGGCCCGGCTGCCGATGGTCGTCTGCTATCGCCTCAACCCGATCACCGAAGCATTGCTCGACCGGGTCGTGAAAGTACGGCAGGTCAATCTGATCAACCTGCTGCTCGAACGGCCGGTCGTGCGCGAGCTATTGGGCGCCGACTGCACGCCTGAACGGATCGCGGCCGAAGCCGCGCTGTTGGTGGGGAATGACCGGGTTCGCGCCGCTCATTTTACAGGCTATGATGAAACGATGCGGCGCCTCGGGGCAGGCGACCGGTCGCCGAGCTTGCGGGCCGCCGATCAGGTTCTCGCAATCGTAGCGGCGCGCCGACGCGTCGAACCCGCATCCTCAGCACCCTTCCGGAGGAATTTGCTATGGCCATGACCGACGTAGCCGAAGCCACCAAGCCTGTGGCCGAGACCGACAACTATCGCTATCTGCATACAATGATCCGGGTGCGCGACCTCGACAAGTCGTTGGAGTTTTATACCAATCTGCTGGGCATGAAGCTGCTGCGCAAACGCGACTACCCGACCGGCAAATTCACCCTTGCCTTTGTCGGCTACGGCGACGAGGCCGACAATACGGTGCTCGAACTGACCCACAACTGGGAGCAGGCTGAACCCTACGCGCTGGGCAGCGCATTCGGCCACCTCGCACTCGGCGTGCCCGATGTTTACAAGGCGTGCGAGCGGCTCGGCGCCGCCGGTGTCAAGATCCCGCGCCCCGCCGGTCCGATGGCGCATGGCGGCTCGGTCATCGCTTTTATCGAAGACCCAGACGGGTACCGCATTGAATTGATCCAGCGTCCGTAAGGACAGCCGCGGCGGGAGGGTTGCGTTTCCTGAATGGCACGGGTTCAAGTCCCGTCCCTTGCGCCATTTTAAAAACTGGATCAAAACCTTGTAAGCGATCGCGGTCTTCCTCATTTTCTTCTTTTTCGATCTTTTTTGTTCTGTGGTGTCATTGCTCATTCGATGACTTCGTCGGCGCCGGCGAGGAGTATTGGCGGCATGGTGAGGCCGAGCGCGCGTGCGGTCTTTTGGTTGACGATGAGCTCGAACCGCGTGGGTAGCTCAATCGGGAGGTCCGCGGGTTTTGATCCTTTCAGGATCTTGCTTACGAAGCCGGCGATTTGGCGCCACGAATCTTCCAGATTGGGCCCATAGGACATCAGACCGCCGGCTTCCACATACGCCTTCCAGCCGAACACGCTCGGCAGATGGTGCGAAAGGGCAAACTCTGCGATGCGGACGCGGCTGGCTGCCGTTACGCCATCCGGAAACGCGTGAATTGCGTCCATGTTGCCATTCGCGACCGCGGTCAGCGCTGCATCGAGATCGACGGTATTTTTCAATTCGAAGAGTTGCAGGCTCACGCCCAAGGCCCGCCCAGTGTCCTCCCAGGCGCGCCATTCGCTCCGCTCGCCGGGATGGCCGGATACTCCCATGACCGCCACGCGCGAAATCGCAGGCGCCGCTTCCTTGAGCAGGGTGAGACGCTTGCCGACGAGTTCAGTGGCGAGAAAGGTCACTCCCGTCATGTTGCCCCCGGGACGGGCAAGACCGCCGACGAGCCCCGCCTGTACCGGGTCGCCGCTGAATCCGAATACCACTGGGGTACTCGCCGACACCGGCTTAGCGATGAAAGCTGCAACACCCGCCGCGACCAAAACGTCGACCTTCAATCGGACGAGTTCGACCGCCATCTCGCCGAGACCGGCTCGGTCCGGCGCCGAACGATACTCGCAACGGATGTTTCGTCCTTCGACGTAGCCGAGATCGGCGAGCCCGCGACGGAACGAGTCAAAGACTTCGGTCGGCGTTCCGATGTAAGGCCCGGATGCCGGCGCGAGAAACCCGATCGTGGGGCCGCCGGGCGCCGGTTGCGCCCGCCCGGCGACGGGCCAAAGAGTGAAGGAAGCAAGAGAGCCAGCGAGAACCGCACGGCGGCTGCTCATCGGTTGACCTCGTCTGCGAAACCGTCGGGGCCGCGAAGACATGTTAATTGAATTGAGCCAACCATCCGTCAAGCAATGCCGGCTGATCTGCCGTAGCCCATCGCGGGGCTGGCCTCGAGCCCTGCGAAATCATCTGTAGGAAGCGTATCAGCGACCTGAATGGTCGTGTTCGGTGAACCGCCCCGCCGTCACTTTTACGGCCCGCGTCCTTTGCGCTCCGATAAGTTCTTCGCCGCCAAATAGCGGCGAGCACAAGGGACCCAGCGTCACCCTCGCCCCGGGTCGGGGGAGAGGGTGACGCTGGGAGCGCCGTCCCCGTGGCGTTACGCGTTGCTGCGCCGGTTCTGCTCGTAATAGCTGTTGCGCAGCACCTTACCGGGGAGCGCCCCGGTGTGCTTGCCCTCTTCGTACAGCATCTGGCCATTTACGGCGGTGGCGAAGATACCCTCGGCGGCTTCCTTGATGCGCCAGGCGCCCATCGGGAAGTCGTGTACGACCGTCTCCTGCCCGCATTTTACTGTCGCCGGATCGAAGATCACGACGTCGGCTGCCATCCCCGGCCGCAGAAGCCCGCGATCATAGAGCCCGAAGGTCGAGGCCGAGTCGAAGGTCAGCCGCCGCACTGCCTGTTCCAGGGTCATCACCTGCTTCTCGCGCACCCATTCGCCGAGGAGCTTGGTGATGTAGCCATAGCCGCCGTGGAACTGCACATGGGCGCCGCCATCGCCGAGCCCGATCACGGCGTTGGGATGGGTCAGGATCTTCTGCAGAACCTCGTCATCGATATTGTTCTCGGCCTGCAGGAAACGGGTTTCGAGCTTTTCCTCGACGACCAGGTCGAGGAAGGCGTCGATCACCCGCTTACCCTGCTTCTCGGCGATCTGCCCGATCGACTTGAACTGCATCCACTTGTTCTTTTCCAGCACCGGCTCGTTGACCCAGATGTAGTTCCACCAAGTCTTTGAAATGCCGACCGCGCTGTCGGGTTTGTTGACGACCGCTTCCTCGTGCAGCTTAGCGCGGACCTCGGGGTCGGCGTAGAGCCGCAATTTCTCGTCATCCGACATCAACAGGATCGGGTGCCAGGTTGGTAGGCCGCGGAACACCTGGCTGTTCTTCATCGTGAAGTCTTGCGTCACCCGGTTCGGGCTGCACATCGGGTAGGCGCGGATACCCATCGCCGCGGTCTCTTCGACCCGCGCCATGTGGATCTTCCACTCGTCCGGGCGGCGCATCGTGTGAGACAGGCTGTTGTAGACGACCATGCGCCCGGTCGCCTCGGCGAGGCGGCGCATCATGCCGTCCTTCAGCTCGACATACTGGCCGCCGCCGGCCTGGATCGTGCCGGTGCCGAGTTCGCGCAGCACATCGGCAAGGGCAAAGATTTCCTGCTCATCGGCCCACAAAGCCGGGATCGGCACGCCCTGCGGATCGAAATGGCCCTTTTCTCGCGATACCGAGAGGCCGAGCGCGCCGGCCTGCATGCCCTGACGGACAATGTCCTGCATCTCCTTGATCTGCGCCTCGGTGGCGCCCGCCTTCTGGCAGTCGTCGCGCAAAACATAGTGGCGGACCGCCGTATGGCCGATCAGATTGCCCACATTGACGCCGAGCCGCTTGTCGAGATGATCCATGTATTGCGGCACCGTTTCCCAGTCGAAATCGACCGTCCGCAATACCGACATCGGGATGGCTTCGACATAGGACAGAAACTCGGCCAGCCGCTCCTCGGTGCCCTTGCGCACCGGCGCCAATGACAGCGAGCAGTTGCCGAAAATCACCGAGGTGGCACCATGCTCGGGCGAGAAGGTGCACAGCGGGTCCCAGGTCACCTGGGCGTCGTAATGGCAATGATTGTCGATAAATCCGGGAGCAACCGCGCGGCCGTCGGCGTCGACGGTCTTTTCGGCCGGGCTGGAGAGCTTGCCGATCTCTTTGATCTTGCCGTCTTTAATCCCGACATCGCCGCGGAACGCCGGCATCCCCGAGCCGTCGACGATCAGCCCGTTTTTGATCAACAGATCATACGCCATCGTTTCTTCCCTCCGTCGCCCGGGGTGCCCGCTGCAACCCGTCATTCCGGAATGCGAGTGTAGCGCCTGGGATGAACGAAACAACGGCGGTTCGGCGCAGCAGGGCAGTTGAGCCATGTTCCCGGCGCGGGGGTGCCAATCGCAAAAGCGGGCAAGCGCCGAACCGGGCAAATAGTCTGGCGCGCCGCCTTCGTGCTAAAGCCTGTTGCCTGCCGCGCCGGCGTGGAGTTTTGACGGAGCGTTCGAGACCATGACCTTATCCAGCGAAGAATATCGCGATCATCTGAAATCCACTTCAATCCGCGCCGGGTTCAATTTCGATGAAGTGGCGTTGCCGGACGATCGTCGAATCGAAGCCAATGGCCTGCGTTTTCGTTATCTCGATTGGGGCACTGCAGGCCGGCGGCCGATCCTGTTTTTGCATGGCGGCGCGTTGACCGCGCATACCTGGGATTTGTGCTGCCTCGCCTTGCGCGACGATTATCACTGCCTGGCACTCGACCAACGCGGCCACGGCGACACCGATTGGGCGCCCGACGCCGATTATTCGCTCGCCTCGCAGCGCGCCGACGTAAAGGGCTTTGCCGAGGCGATCGGGCTCGGCAAATTCGTCCTCGTCGGCATGTCGATGGGCGCGATCAATGGCTTGGCCTATGCTATCGAACACCCCGAAACCCTGTCGGCTCTGGTACTGATCGACGCCGGTCCCCATATGCGCCGGCCGGGTTCGAGCCGCATCCGCGACTTCGTCAACGGCGGCTCCAAACCGGAAAGTCTGGAGGCGATCATCGAGCGCGCGCTCGCCTTCAACCCGCGGCGCGATCCGCTGATCCTGCGTCGCAGCTTGATGCACAATCTGCGGCAGCAAGAAGACGGCAATTGGGTGTGGAAATACGACCGGCGCCGGTTTCAGCAGATGGGCGACCGGAATTCCACCGAGCGGCAGCGTCTCGCCGACGGCCTCGCCAATGTCACCTGCCCGACCTTGGTCGTGCGCGGCGCCGAGAGCGACGTATTCCACGACGAGGACGCCGAGCGTCTGGCGACCGGCCTGCCGGACGGCCGCTGGTTGAAGATCCCCAAGGCCGGCCACACCGTCCAGGGAGACAATCCGAAGGATCTGGTAGCGGCGCTGCGCGAGTTTCTCGGCTAGGGAAGCGCGCCGCTAGGAAAGCCCCGGACCGATCCACCGTCAGCCGGCGCGAGTGAGCTTGCGGATGCGGTGGTTCTCGGTATCGCCGATGTAAATTGCGCCGTCTGGCCCGACGGCGACGCCGTGCGGCCGCCCGAGCCCGGCCTGGCGCGCCGGCCCACCATCGCCCTCACCCCCCTTGCGGCCACCGGCGATCGTATCGACCGTGCCGCTTTTCGCTGTCGATCCGCCGGATCGCGTGGTTCTCGGTATCGACGATCAGCAAATCCCCGCCGGGCTCGATCGCGAATTCCTTCGGTGCGTCAAAGACCGCTGCGAGTATCGGTCCACCGTCGCCGCTATAGCCGCGGGCCCCGGTTCCGGCGATCGTCCGGATCACGCCGGTCCGCGCATCCACGGCACGCAAGCTGCTGCCTTGGCGTTCGAGGATATAAACTGTGCCGTCCGCCGCAACCTTGACCGCGCGCGCGCCGAACACCCCGGCCCGATTTGCCGGGCCGCCGTCGCCGGAATGCGCCGCCTCGCCGGTGCCGGCGAAAGTCGAAATCGTGCCGGTGCCGAGATCGACGACCCGCACCCGGTTATCGGCGACGTCGGCGATGAACAGCCGCTGCTGCATCGGATCGAAAGCCGAGCCCATTCGGCTCGACCATCCCCGCGCCAGAGGCGGCACCGCCATCACCGGCGAAACCGGAGCTGCCGTTTCCGGCAAAGGTGGTGACGATGCCCGAGGCGCCGTCGATCCGGCGGACGCAGTGATTGTGACGGTCGGCCACGTAAATGTTGCCGCCGCGGTCGACCGCGATGCCGTAGGGCTCGTTGAACGCGGCCTGGGTTGCCGGGCCGCCATCGCCCGCATAGCCGGCCTCGCCGCTCCCGGCGATGGTGGAGATCACTCCCGGTGCGCGCGTCGACCCGCCGGATGCGGTGGTTGAAGGTGTCGGAGAAATAGAGGTTGCCGGCGGGATCGAAGCCGATATCGAACGGCCCGTTCAGCACCGCGCGTTCGGCCGGCCCGCCATCGCCGCCAAAGCCGCGCTCGCCAGTGCCGACCGCAGTCGTGATAATCCAAGACTGATCCGTCATCAGGATTTGTCCCCTCGCTACCGGCCGCGATCTTAGCACCGCTTTCCGACCCGGCGAGCCCGGATGTAAGCTGCGCCGATGGCTTTCCCCCGCCTCTCCAGGCCGCGCTTGCGGCCGGTGGCGGCGGCATTGCTGATGGCGGCAATGCTGACCGCGGCCGCACCGCCCGAACACACCGACACCGGCTCGCTCGCCGGGCAGATCCTGATCGCCGCGCCCACGATCGGCGACCCGCGCTTTTACCATGCGGTGATCCTGCTGCTGCGCCACGACGGCAACGGCGCGTTCGGGATCGTCCTCAACCACCCCCTCGAGCAGCGCTCGATCAAGAGCTTGCTGGAGGCGACCGGGGAGCACGATTCGGGAGTCGAGGGCAGCCTGCAGGTTTTCGCTGGCGGCCCGGTGCAGCCGGAACTCGGCTTTGTCGTGCACAGCCCCGAATACCATCGCTTCGACACCCTGAGCGTCGGCCTCGATGTGGCGATGACCGCGGATAAGGAGATTCTGCGCGACATCGGCCACCACAAGGGGCCGAAAAAGAGCCTTTTCGCCTTTGGCTACGCCGGCTGGGGACCGGGCCAACTCGAAGGCGAGATCGCCCATCACGACTGGTTCACCACCACCGGCGACCCGAAGCTGATCTTCGACGACGACCGCGGCGATTTGTGGGACGACGCGATGGCGCGGCGCACGCGCGAGCTGTGAGACCGGTATGAACCGCGGCAAGGCGCTCTGTTCGATCGGCTACGAGAAGGCCCTGCCGGCGGATGTGACCGCGGCGCTCAGCGCCGCCGGAGTGGCGGTCCTGATCGATGTGCGCGACCGGCCGATCTCGCGCCGCCCGGGTTTTTCGAAGCGCCAGCTCGCCGCCGCGATCGAGGCTGCCGGCATGCGCTATGTCCATCTCCAGGCGCTCGGCACCCCGCCGGAAGGCCGTCTCGCCGCCCGGCGGCGCGACTGGGACCGGTTCTGGGCGATCGTCGACGAAAAGCTCGGCCGCCCCGAGGCCGAACTCGACCTCGCGCAGGCCGCGGCGATCGCGGCGCAGGCGCCGAGTTGCCTCTTGTGCTACGAGGCCGATTGGCAGGCCTGCCACCGCCGCCGCATCACCGAGATCTTGCAGGCGCGGCACGGCTTCGCGGTTCGCCACCTGACGGTTCACGCCATGGCAAATTCCCGTGAACCGGGAAAATAACCGGGAATTTGTCGATTCAGCGGGAATCTGGCCCGATCAGCCACCGAAACTCGCTGCGTGATCAATAGCTTACCACCGAATTCCCGTCGCCGCGGAACCGGGAATTTATTCCGCCCGAACCGGGAAATAGAATCGGCTGAACCGGGAATAACCGCGCAACCAGATCCGACACGGCAGTCTCCCTGCCGCCCGCGCCGCTGCGCGATCGCCGCGAGCGTGCGCATCGATGTCACGCAAATCCGGCGTTTTTAGGGGCCGAGGGCCTCTTCCCGCCCGCGCTCGGCCTTGCCGCCAATCAGGTCAGTTTGTAGGCCTGACGCGCCAGCAGCTTCCAGCCGCCGTCCTGCTTTTGCCAGACCGCGAGCACGCCGATCTTGGTGCTGTTGGGTTTGCCGTCGGTTTCGGATTCGGAGACGTAGAGATGACGGGCGATCGCGGCGTCGCCAGCCACGGCCACGGTGAGATCGGGAAAGTCCAGCGACTTGACCACCGCCTTGCGGGTAACGACGCCGTCGACGAACTCGCCCTTGTTCTGAACCTTGCCGCTCGAATGGCCGTAGCTGAGCTGAGCCGCGGCCAGCGTTTCGAGCTGGGCCTTGTCTCCGGCCAGCAATGCCTTGCGCAATGCCTCGACCGAGTCCTTGACCGCCGCTTCGTCGGAAGCATCGGCGAATGCCGTCGGAGGCGCGCAGCAGGCTGGCACTGCCGAGTGCGAGCGCGCCCGCGACCGCCAAATTACGCCGGGTTACATTCATGGTTTCCTCCCGAGGCATTATCAATCCGGCTCAACCCGGACTGGGTTAACGCTACCCCCTTCGGGCCGAGCGCCGAAGCACAAATCGCGCCGGTCAATCGGCCGCGGCGCCGATCAACCTCGAGCGCGCCCAAACATACCCACATCGCTTTACGACCAGATCGGCAACACGTCTCGTCGAGTTGCACCTGAATTCGCTCCAAGTGCTCCTGCTCCCAACGCCAAATGCTCTCGGAAATCCCGATGTTGGCGCCAGTCCAAACCGTGGTTGCCGACCTCTCCTACCCGGACGCAGCCCGATTAACCATTGCGAGGGCAGCCCGAACGGGCAACACTGACCACTAACGCACCCGGAATGTCGGATAGACTTTAAGGGCGTGTACCTACCATCGCGAAGGGCGTGTACCCACCGTCGCGGCAATTGCGCACAAAGGAGCAGCCATGAGCGAGGCACACCCACAGACCCTAATTCTGCCTTCGGGTAAAGTAGTAGGACAATATTTTGGACTTTTCCACGGTTGCTCCAAGGAGCAGTATGCGGAGATTGTAGACACTGCTCCATTTGACTGCTGTAATTTGTTGATCCTAGCGTTTGTGTGGATTTACGACTCCGCAGGACTTCAAATTCCAAAGTTTGGAACTTTTCGCGATAACAACTTCAACGGCGGCAAGGCGACGCCCGACGACACCGACGAAGATCGTGTCAAGCTTATCGTGGCAACGGCAAAAGCTAAGAATCCCGACATTAAGATTCTAATATCGCTGGGATGGGGAAACAATGACACGGTAATGGCGTCAGAAACCCCGCAAGCTTTTGCCGAGGGTATACAGAATATCGTGCAGACCTATGGCCTCGACGGCTTCGACATAGATTATGAAGATATTAGCCCACAGAACGGGTTTGATGCCGGCAAGTTGATAACGCTGGCGCAATGCGTAAGACGGCAGCTCGGCCTGGTTACCCCGAAGCGCCCGATGATCATGACCATCACGCCAGCGGATCAAAACGCGCTAAATGCAGAAGTGCTAAGTCAGTTCACTTATACGATGCCTCAGTCATATGGCCATGGCGGGAACGGCACCACAGTCGACTGGTATGAACAGCAGCTCGGGTCGTTCGCCAAGATCGTCTACGGTCTAAGCGGTGAAGGTTTCATCAACGGCGATCCGTCGCCAGACGACCCCACGCAATACGTCGCCGATGCGAAATCGCACGGCGCCGCCGGAGTTTTTTCTTGGCGGCTGGACACTGATACGATGACAGGAAGTTTGTCGGCGCAGGGGCTTCCAACGTTCGCGACGGCCAAGAAGATGTGGGAGTTGATGAACAGTCCCTAACAGCACGTATTAGACACTTCGTACCGGTCTCTTTTCGTCATGCCGGCGAGATCGGGCACCGGAGGCAGCCGCTTCGCTGTTGGCGGCCCCAGACCCCCAGCTAACGAACCAAGGACGTGATGGCGATACGTTCACCTGAATGCTAAGGGATAGGTGCAGTTAGCCTATGACGCCCATGAGAAAATCTTTAACGCGCCTCACCAGACGGCCTGATATGCTTTGATTCCGGGGATCGCCGGTTCAATTGGCTGCAGCGTCGATCAGCAGCGCCCGGAACCAGGCCTGCGCCGGCTCGCCGGCGGCGCGGCGGTGCCAGGCCATCGACACGGTCATCACAAAATCGATCGGCAACGGCATGATCTCGATTTCGCCGGTGGCAGCAATCTGGCGCGCCATCCGGCTCGGCACGGTGGCGACCAGATCGGATGCGGCGAGTGCTGCCGGCAATGCCAAATAGGTCGCGACCAGCAAGGTGATGCGGCGGCGCAGCCCGAAATCCACCAGAATGCGGTCGAGCGCGCCGCTGGTGTCGCCGCGCGGCGACACCAGGATGTGGTTCAGCGCCGCATAGCTCTCGACCGAAAGCGGTTGGCCGAGGATCGGATGACCGCGGCGGGCGACGACGACAAACGGGTCGCGCAACAGCCGAACCGACTCGATATGCGGCGGCAAGGCATTGATATGGGCGACCGCCACATCGATTGCGCCACGGTCGAGCTGCTCGGCGGCGGCGGCACCCGTCAATGGCGTCAGCCGCAGGGTTGCCCGCGGAGCCTGATCGGCAAAGGCAGCGGCGAGACGCCCGACCAGGGCCACCTCGGCATATTCGGCCATGCCGGCGGTGAAAATGCCCGCACTCTTGGCCGGGTCGAAACCGATCCCGAGGTTGAGCGCCGCCTCGATATGCTCGATCGCGGCGGCGACCAGCGGGGCGATCTCGCGGGCGCGCGCGGTCGGCTCCATGCCGGTCGGGGTGCGGACGAACAGATCATCGGCGAACAGGTCGCGCAGCCGGGACAGCGCATGGCTCATCGCCGGCTGCGACAACCCGATCCGGTCGCCGGCGCGGGTCACGGCGCGCTCGGTGGCCAGCGCGTCGAAGGCTTTCAGCAGATTGAGGTCGACTGCACGGATATCCATGACCGAGAATGAATATCATACTAACTATCGATTTGATAGATGGCGGCCAAGGCTATTTTATAACAGCGGGAAACAACCGATCGGGAGCCATCGCCATGCCACAGGACACGGCACCTCGCCTCAGCCATGTCGGGCTTTATGTCCATGACGTGCCGAAGATGATCGACTTCTACACCAACGTGCTTGGCTTCGTGGTCAGCGACGGCGCCGAGGACGGCCGCATCACCTTTCTGTCGCGCAACCCGAGCGACCATCACCAGGTCGTGCTGGTGCGCGGCCGCACCACCGACGCCGAGGTGCCGATGGTGCAGCAGGTGTCGTTCAATATCGGCACCCTCGCCCAGGTGCAAAAGGCGTTCCGCAAGGTGCGCGACGCCGGCTGCGAGGGCATCAGCCCGATCTGCCACGGCAATGCCTGGTCGGTCTATTTCCAGGACCCCGAGGGCAACCGCATCGAGATGTTCTGCGACACCCCGTGGTATGTGCCGCAGCCGCTCGGCTTCAAGATCGACCTCGACAAGCCCGAGGACGAATTGTTCCGCGAGACCGAGGCCAATTGCCAGGCGCGCGAGGGGTTCAAGCCGATCGAGGAGTGGCGGGCCGAAATCGGCAAAAAGATCGCGGCCAAGCTCGAAGCGTGACGCGAGGCGAAGGGTTGCACCATGGGCGATGCGTCCTTCGAGACGGTCGCTCTGCGACCTCCTCAGGATGAGCAAGTTTTGATGGCGTTAAGAAAATTCCTCATCCTGAGGAGCGCCCAAGGGGCGCGTCTCGAAGGGCGTACGGCGCTTCGCCAGCCGGCCTTCTACTTTTCCACAAATCTGCAGGAGAACCGACAATGACCGAAAACAGAGGCTATCACGCCCACGTTTATTACAATGCCGAGACCAAGCCCGACGCCGCAAAGCTGCGCGAGGCGATCATCGAAAAATTCGCGGTCGAGCCCGGCGGCTTCAGCGACGAGCCCCGCGGCCCGCACCCGATCTCGCAATTCGCGGTGATCTTCAAGCCGGAGGAATTCCAGAACATCGTGCCGTGGCTGATGCTGAACCGCGACGGCCTCGACGTGCTGGTCCATCCGCTGACCGAAAGCTCCTATGACGACCACAGCAAGAACGCGCTGTGGCTCGGCACGCCGGTGCCGATGAAGCTCGACATCCTACGCCCGACCTACCGCGCCGAGCTGTTGCCCAAGGAAGCAGTCCACCCGGCCTGACCGGCGGGAACAGCACTTTCGAGGAGCCGTATCAGCCGGACGCGGTGAAAGCGGCGGTGGCGCGAGGCCTCAGTCTTCGTCGGGCTGGGGTTAATCCGGCACCGCACGGCTTCTCCTAGGCGCCTGCATCGGTTCACCAGTATGAAGATGCAGCCACTCATGTAACGACTGATCCGCGTTTTCCGCGGCCGATTCTTTGTGTGAAGATCACCGGCTCTCTCTGTCTCTGCGATCTGGAGGACAGACATGGCGTTTCAAACCTTCAGGACCCCCTCGCGCTTGTCAGCTGAGGGAAATTGTGCGGTACGGGCGGAAACCTCACGGACGATCCGAAGACGGCATGGGATATGGCGAGCAGAATGCTGCATCTACAAAACCACACGACTGCGCAAAACTCGCTTTTGACGGTCTGTGGCGCACAGGGGCGATCAAGGGGAGTGTCACGCAATCCACTTTTTTACCAAAAGAAAATGCACGATACGCCCTAGAAGGAAGAACAATATTACAAGACCACCCGCTTTTGAATATGCGCGAAGTTTGGGCTCGCATCCCTGACGCGCCGTCTAGCATGAATGGACAGATGGCAGTGTTATTCGGCCTTCGGGATGCAGATTTGATTGTAGGACTTCCACCCAGATCGTAAGCAGTGCCGTTGTGCTCGTCGACTTTCTCGAATACAAAGACGTTTTCGGCGACATCTTCTGCACCGTCCATCCTAGGGAATCGGTGAGCGCCGTGGCTAAGTCACCGACTATCATTCACATGACGCGAGTTTGTAACCCGTCAGCCCGGCTCGGGAGCTGGGGGTCGGTAGGGCTTGACGGTGATCTCACCTTCCCTTTGGCGCATCGCATAAGCGTCGTGCCACGCTTGCATGTTCAACAGCGTTTCCATCTTCACGCCGAATGCCTTCTCGATCCGCAGCGCCATTTCTGCCGACAACGCGGCGTTACCGTTGATCAGGTCAGACAAGGTGGCGCGGCGCACGTCCAGCACTTTCGCCGCTTCGCTCACGGTCAAGCCGAGTTCGTCGATAATTTCCTCGCGGATGAACATGCCCGGATGCGGCGGGGCCATTGCTATTCTGGCGGGAGCGCGGCTCATTAGTGATAGTCCTCCAAATCGAGGTCGCAGATTTCGTTCTGACGAACGTCAAAGGTCAGCCGCCAATTGCCGCTGACGGAAATGCTCCATGTCCCGGCGCGGTCGCCCCTGAGCTGGTGGACACGCCAGCCGGGCGGCCCGATCACCCCGCTCATGTCGGCCGCCGCGATCAACGCCGCCAGGATGTTGCGCAGCCGCTGCACCAGATCGTTGCGGAGTTCCCGGCTGTCGTCGTCTTCGATGAGGCGCAACAGGCCCCGGTGTCGGACGCTCCTAATGATCATGCACATCTGTACGGTTAAACCGTACAGATGTCAAGTGGTGGATGATTGATATTATAAAGAGGCCGCGACCGAGCGCCCCGTGGAACTCGTCAAGTCTCCACGGCGGCCTGTTCGGCTTGCCAGTGGGTGGTGACGAACGGGTCGAGGCTCATCCGGCCAATGATCTCTTCGAGCGGCGTCTTTGCGGCCGGTTGCGGCGCGCAAGGACGCTCACCGTGACCTGAGGCGAATTCGCGAGATTTTCGCTGGTCAGCCGGCGCAGGCCCAAACCAACGCTCGCCGCCGCCTGGAGCAGCAGGGCGCGGACATGCGCCTCTTCCTGGCCCTGGTAGCGCACCTCGATGTTCAGAAGCGGCAGCTTTACGGGGCTTGCAATAACAGATCGGCATGGGTGACGGCGCCGGCCGCGATGCCGACGTAGAACAGGACGAAGAGGTAGGAGAGCCAAAGGCCGCCGCCGATCGCGGCGGTGTCCTCGACGGCTTTGCGCGCCGTTTCGAGCTCGCCCGTCGCAGACGTCTCCGCGCCCCCTGGCGATGCTTGGCTGGTGTTCATCGGCACGAGAACGGAAACGATGTCCTGGGGCTAGGAGAATAACGGCTTAGCCGCAATTTACAGCCAATTCGCGACAGCCGCGAAGGCGGTCACCATGGCTGCACAGCGATGCGCTAGAACTTGACGGTCAGGGCGCCGTTGACTTGGTTTTGCTGGGCGCGGCCGGCGATCCAGCCGGAATAGCCGATGGCGAATGACAGCGCCGCCGAGCGGTCGTAGCGCAATCCGGCGCCGACCAGCGCGACGTCGCGCGCGATCGGCACACCCTGCACCGGGAATGGCGGTGCGCCGGCAAGGGCGACCGAGGTCTGCGGCGCGAGGACGCCAAAGGCATGCTGCCAGCCGGTCAACCCGTTCACGGTCAGGCCAAGATCGCCGATCTTTACCGGTGCGGCAGCGCGCAGGCCGAGGCTGGCGTAGGTGTCGTCGATGCTGGAAGCGCCGACCTGCAACGCCGCCGCACCACCGGTTTCGGCGAGCGGCGAATCACCGACATGGACATAAGCGAGGCCGCCAAAAGGCTGCAGCAGGGCGGCGCCGGCGATCACTTGGTCCCAGGTCGCTTCGGTGACGATCTGCGTCGCGGTCGCGCCAAAGCCGCCTTTGTCGGTGTCGGCAAAGCCCGGAAATGCGACATTGCGGTTGATCGTGCCGTTGTACCAGGTGTTCGCAGCGCCAAACTCGATCCCCAGCGCTCCAAACTTGCGCCCGGCATAGCCCGCCAGATGCGCCCCGGTCATCGCGCCGCTCGCCGCGGCGCCGGTCGAATTGAAGCCGATCTGATCAAAGCCGCTGGCCAGACCGATCTGCCATGAACCGCCGACCGGCGCGTCGACACCGATCAGATAGCCGCCGCTCGAGCTGTTGATCCCGGCAGCGTTGCCCGCGCTGCCGATATTGTTCCACACGCCCAGACCCTGCTGCCACACCGTCAGCGGCGATCCGCCGGTGACCGGCAGCGCAACCGGCCCGAGTGCGGCAACCTGCATCGCGCCATCCGCCGCCAGCGCCTGGCGCAGACGCCCGCCGAGGACGCTGCGAATGACCCCGGATTGCTGCTGGATCACGCTTTCGCTCGACGGATAAATATCGCCTGAGAGCGCGGTCAGGACCGCCGGCGCCGAGGCAAGGCTGAGCAGGGCGGCGCTCTGCAACAGCGGGCTCGACGACGGCAGTTGGTCGAGCGCCCCGCCGGCCGCGGCCTGGTTGCCGGTCTGGCCGACCGAAGCAAAGCTGATCCCGCCGGCGTGCCCGATCACGACCGCGGCCGTGTCGTCCGTGTAGGCCAAGCTCGCGCCCAGGAACGGGAAGGGCGTCATGACCGCGGCGACCTGGCCGAACTGGCCATCGAGCCCGCCTGCCGCGGTCAGGATCGCGTAGCTGCCGAACTGGCCGGCAAAGCCGCTGACCCCGGTCACGATAACCGATGCGCCAGTCAGCGTCGCCCGGCCGCCCGCCGCCAGCACATCGCTGGCGCCGGAGGCGCCGATCCCGACCTGGTAGGTCGAGCCCGGCACGAAAGTTATGGCGCCGCCGACCGGCGTCGTTCCAGGGACCCCGGTCGATAGGATCGAACCGCTGACCGAAAGATTGCCGCCGATCCGGCCGTGCCCCGCCAGGTTGCCACCGGCCATCACATTGCCCGACACGACACCGCTGTTCACCGCGGTCGCGCCGGGCAAGATGGTGAGCGCCCCGCTGACCGTCCCGCCATTGGCCAAGGTCGCGCCCGACTGAAGCACCACGGCCCCGTCGACATGACCGCCACTGGCCAGCACCAGGGTGGCGCCGCCGTCCACGCTCGTGCCGCCGGTATAGGTATTGGTCCCCGACAAGGTCAAAGTTCCAGCGGCGAGCGTCATGCTCCCCCCGGTTCCGCCGGAGACCCCGCCATCGGCGATCGTGCCGGAGAAATTGCTGTTGCCGAAAGCGCTTCCCGCATTGGTGATCGTCAGGTTCTGCGCGCCGAGGTAAACGCTTCCGGAGCCGGTCAGATCGGCAATGCAAACGCAGCCGGAGCCGCCGTCGGCAATGGCCGGTGTGGCTCTCGAAATGTCAAACGCACCATTCGCCGCCAGGCCTGCGGAACCGGCGATGCTGCCGGGCCCGGCGAGAAACAATTTCCCGCCCGGTTGGATCGTCGTCAGCCCGGTATACGTGTTGACATTGCTGAGCTGAGCAGAGCCGCCGCCGGCAATCGTCACCGGCCCTGGGCCCGAGATCACCCCGGCAAGCCCGAGCGGCCCCGCAGTAGCGTCGATGACGATCGGCGCCGACGGCGTTGTCGTCAAGGGTGCCGCGGTCACGAAGAACGGGCTGTAGCCGATCACCTCGCCGGCGAGGTTGTACAGCACCGAGTTCAACAGAAAAAAGCCGATGCCAATAGTGTTGTCGGGAAGGATGTCGGATTGATTGGGGTTGGGGACCTGGTAGGTCACATTGATGTCGGGCGAGTCAGTCGTCGTAAAGCCGGTCGAACCCGCACTGGGGACGCAGCCGCCGATGGCGGTAACCGTGCAGCCGGTCAGGGTCACCGTGGCGCCCGCCTGAATATTGCCTGTCGTGGTGTTCAAGTAGGGGCTGGTTCCCAGCGCCGGGTTGTTGCTGGCGAGATCATTATTTCTCGTCCCGCTGTCGAGCAGGGTGGCGGCCGAGTAGGTGACGGCGGCCTGGCCGGGCAGGCTGAACGTGTATTGGAAGGTTTCACCGTGCTGGGTCGAAGCGTTTGCGCCCGAATTCGGGAACGGATTTGGGCCGATTCCGCCCGGGCTGTTCCACGGGACAAGGCTGGCGAATTGGGCTTTCAGTGGGTTTGACAACCCAAGGGTCACGCACGGGCTGCACGAAATTTGATTGAACAGAGCGGCCGTCGCGGCGCTTTGCGGCGCTCCCTGCGCGAAGATCGGTGCATTCGCGGAGACGGCATATCCCGTCGCCGTGGCTTGTCCGAGCACACTGGAGACTGAGGTCTGAACGCCGGAGTTCTTACCATTGGCTATCAAGTCGGCCTCGGCGAGCATGTCGCCCGCTCCAAACGTGCCGAAATAAGCGCCACTAAACGGCGGTATTCCCTGATTTAATGCGGGCAGCCAACTGGTGTCGTAGTAGTATTTCGTACCACCGGCAGTATAGGCAAGAGGTCCCTGAGTGAACCCTTCATCGAAACCGGGGACCGCGATGCGAACCGCATCGCTGCCAACCTGGTACCCCGGCGACAGCGTCGGCAGGGTGTACACCGGCTGGGCACTGCCGGACGTGCCGTAGAAGCTGAGCGACGGAACCGCGACTTGGCTGAAGATGTAGGCGTGGGTGCCAAAGTAAACGATGACAGCATTTGATGCAATGGGCGTCACCGGTTGCGTCGGCATCGCGGCCGGGGTCATAGCGGCAATCAATCCCGCCGACCCGGTGTCCAAAAGGTAGAGCTGGGGCATCCCACCGCCGATGCCGACATTGATGCCGAGAGTGTAACTCCTCACCGTTTTTCCTGGGGTGAGCGGCCCGTACACGCCGGTGGTCGGATTTTCTCCATACAGCGTCAACGGGATATTGACCTGGGCAAAGGCGGGAGCGCCAAGGCCTGCCTCGGCAATCAGCGGCAGCGCGGCGAGCGCGCAGCGCCTGTAAATGGAATTCACGCGGCTGCTCCGTTAAGCGACCAGAATAGGTGAGGCTCAGACCGATGGCCTCGGCCAATATCTCGAGCGGTCGGTGGTCCGGAGTGTCCGCAAAGAAACCGCTGCCGCCTTGCGCCGGGGAGAAAATTATACCGATAATTTGCCATCGCCGTCGCCAGTCCCGACCTGATGGGTTTCGCCGGCTCAACCCATCCTACCGGTCATTTCGGCAACTTCCGGTCCAGGAGGCCGGTCCAGACGGTGGGTGTGGCCGTCGCGTCGATCCGGCCGAAAGCCGATCGACTCCCAGAAGGCGACGCTCGCCGGGTTTGCGTTGACCGTTACCGGCCGCCTGCTGCCGGTGTCGGCCAGTAGCGCCGCGACCAACCGCCGCCCAACGCCGCGGCGGCGAAAATTAGGGCGGATATAGAAGCGCCGCATGCGCAGCGCGCCGGGTACGACCGGGTCGATCGTCAGACCTCCGATTCCAGCCAGCATGCCATTCGAGCTTGCGGCGAGCAGCGCTTCGCCGTCACGCTCGAAGCGCGTCGTGCCCGAAATCCATTCGCCAGCGAGCCGTTCCAGGTGGCGAAACCCCTCGCCCCGCGCCTCCTCGCGCAGCGCGTCGAAGCCGGCGGGCAACGCACCGTCGATCTTTTCGATGCCGATGCCCATCCGCCCTCCCTGCTCGCCAAGCCGAAGCCCGAACCGGGTCGCCCCGACTTCGGGCGGATGTCTGGTCTAGACCGTGACGGTCGCGCCGTCGAACGTCGTAATCGTGAATTCGCTAAAGGCTTCGCCGGGGTAGTTGTTCATCTGGTCGCGCAGCACGCTGATCGCGACCGCCTCGCCGAGACGCAGGCCGGCCTGGTAATCGGATCGCCAATGAATCCCGGCGAAGTTGCGCGCCAAACCGATGTTCGAAGCGAGCTTGTCGATTTCGCTGTTGACCGTGATCAGGCTCGCATCCGAGCCGGTATAGGTGTCGAGCGACAGCCCATCGGGGCTCGCGGTCACGATATCGGTAGCCCCGGTGTGGACCGGACCGGTGGGCGTGATCGTATTAGGGAGCGACTGGTACAGGACGCCGCCGTCGACCGCCGCCTTGAGGATGGTGGCGCACGCCCCGGCCATCGAGGCGTGGCCTTGGGCGTAAGAAGGGTGCTGCGGCGAGCCCTCCGGAAAAGCCTGGGGCAGCAGATAGGTGCCGTTTTTCGAAAACACGCCGGCGACCGCCTGCGAATTCAACACGTCGCGATGGAGCGGGTAAGCCGCCGCCCCGGTCGCGGTCCAATGCGCCAAGCCGCCATAAGCCTCCGGCCGCAACGCCCGATGCACGAACCATTTGGCGTACCAGACCGCCTTGAACGCGCGGGTTGCGACTTCGCCCATCAGGCCCAGAAAGAACGGCACGCCAAAGGTACCGAAAGCGGACTGCTTTTTGTAATCGCGGTAGGGGTTCCCCGGATTCAACGGGGTCCCCTTTTCGAATAGCAGCAGGCCGGCGTTGTAGAACGACATGAACAGGCCGGCGAGCGGGTCGGTGTGAACAAACATCGCGAAGTCGCGGCCGTTGCGAATAAAGCGGGGCTGGGGATCGACCGTGTTCTGCGCGAACGGGCCCTGGCCGTTCTGGACCGCAAGCCAGGAAACCGGATCGGTCAAGTAGTCGAGCTTCGGGACATACATGCTCATCTGCCCGCTCATGAAATACGGGCCGTAGTTCATCGGGCTGAGCTCGAGCTGCGAGACGTAAGGCCCGATTGCGTCGCCGGCGGTGACGCCGCGAAACAAGGTTTGTGCCGTCACCCCCTGATAGGCGGGGAGTTTGGCGAGTTCGCCGATCGCGGCCAGAGCCGTCGGATCGGACCCGTAATCGGTGAAATTCACGTCGCGGCAAAGCGCCTGCCAGTAGAGTTCGACCGCCTGATCGGCGAGAGCCCGGCTGGCCACCGAAGGAAAGGGCGCAATCGCCAGTTGATGCGAGTCTGCGCCCTCGAGGTCGAATGCCAAGCCGGCCAACGGGTTGACCAGCGGAACATTGCCGCCGAGCGGAACCTGCTCCAACGCCGCGGCGGTACCCTGGCGCAGCGCGTTCACGAACGCGCGATAGGCGGATTTATTGACTTCTCCCAAGGTGTTGTGCGGCAGACCCTTGGAATAATTGCCGATAAAAGCGGGATAATTCTGTTCGTCGCGATTGGTCACCTGCTGCGGGGTCGGAACCGCGACTTCGTCCTGCGCCGCCTGCAAGCGAACCTGGAACGAGTCGACGGCCCTTGGGCTGGCCGCACCGCCGGAGCCGGCCGACGGGGCGGAGCCGGCCGACGGGGCGGAACCGGCTTCGGCCGATGACGCGAACGGAACCGCAGCCCCGGCCGCGGTGATCGCCGCCGCGGCGGGGACGCGGGTGAGTAATTCCCTTCTGCTGGTAGAAATTTTGCTGTTCACTGCGATGGCGTGCAGATTTACCAATCGCTTTAGCAGTCACGGTTAACTCCGGGATAGTTAAAGATTACGAACTTCATATACAGCCTTACTTATTCGACGATGGGTGTATCCTATTTGGGGCAATAAACACACCTGCCTCGTAGTCCGCGCCGGCCAATGATGGCCGGTGCGCCGGGCGCCGAGGCGGGGCCGTCAGCGGCCCCAGCGGGGTCACTGGCCGGCGTCGTCGCGGGAGGGGCGGCGCTGCTGCTTCAGCGCGGCGCGCCGGGCCTTGGCGGCGAGGCGGCGGTGTTTGGCGGCGGTGGTGGGTCTGGTCGGGCGGCGTGGCGCCGGCGGCGCCGCGGCGCGGCGGATCAGCGCCACCAAGCGATCGAGCGCATCCTGGCGGTTGCGCTCCTGGGTGCGGAAGCGGCGGGCGGTGATGACCAGAACGCCGTCCTGCGTCAGGCGCCGGCCGGCAAGGCGGGCGGCCCGCTCGCGCAATTCGGGCGGCAAGCTTGCGGCATGCGCGAGGTCGAGGCGCAGCTGAACCGCAGTCGCCACCTTATTGACGTTTTGTCCACCGGGACCGGAGGCGCGGATAAAGCTTTCCTCGATCAGGGTGTCGTCGAGGACTATATCGTCTATTATCGGGATCATCCTGCGGCGCCGCGCGGTATCGTGCGGGGATGCGCGAACATAGCGCTTCACGCCGCATGGGATGGTAGTGTAATCGAGGATGACGCGGTGCTTGGCGCTCGGCCGCGATGCTGCCGCACTGTGTCAGCCTATCTCAGCGGGACTGTGCCCCGCGTCAATCAGGAGGGAACATGCCCAGTCTGAGCTTTTCCGCGCCGACCAGCGTCGACGAGGCGGTCAAAATCCTCGCCTCTGCGCCCGGTCTGGCCAAAGTGTTGTCCGGCGGCACCGATCTGTTGGTGCAGCTGCGGTCGGGGCGGCTGAAGCCCGATTTGATCGTCGACACCAAGCGAATTCCCGGAATGATCGGCATTCGCGAAGAGGCCAACCAATTCGTCATCGGCGCGGCGACGCCGGGAACGATGATTTATGAAGACAAGGCGCTGACCCAAGCCTGGCCGGGGATCGTCGAGGGGCTGGATTTGATCGGCTCGGAGCAGATCCAGGGGCGGGCCACGCTCGCCGGCAATCTGTGCAACGCCTCGCCGGCCGCCGACAGCGTCCCGGCAATGATCGCCGCACGCGCCACCTGCGTCATCGCCGGCCCAGGCGGCAAGCGCGAGGCGCCGGTCGAAGCGATCGTCACCGGGCCCGGCCGGACCTCGCTCGCCAAGGGCGAGTTCATTACCGAGTTCCACCTGCCGAAGCCGAAGCCGCACCAGTCCGACGCCTATCTGCGCTTTATTCCGCGCACCGAAATGGACATCGCGGTAGTCGGCGTCGCGGTCAATGTCACACTCGACAATAGCGGCGTGTGCACCGATGCGCGGGTCGTGCTCGGCGCGGTGGCGCCGACCCAGATCGTCTGCGACCCGTCGGCCAAGGCGTTGATCGGGCACCGGCTCGACGAGCCGACCTTGGCGGCGCTCGACGCCGCTGCGGGGCGTTCCTGCAACCCGATCTCCGACAAACGCGGAACTATCGAATACCGGATCAAGGTCGCCGGCGTCCTGGCACGCCGCGCGGCGGCAATCGCCTTTGAACGCGCTGGAGCACGCTAATGGCCAAACACCACGTATCGACCGTCATCAACGGTGAGCCTGTCGAATTTTTGTGCGAGCCGCAGCAGACTTTGCTCGACGTGCTGCGCGACGAGCTCAATCTGACCGGCAGCAAGGAAGGCTGCAGCTCGGGCGATTGCGGCGCCTGCACGGTCATCGTCGACGGGCGGATCGCCTGCTCGTGCTTGATGCTCGGCGCCGAGGCCGAGGGCCGTACGATCACCACCGTCGAGGGCATCGCCCAGGGCGACCGCCTGCATCCGGTGCAGCAGAAATTCCTCGAACACGCCGCATTGCAGTGCGGGTTTTGCACCCCCGGCTTCATCGTCGCGGCCAAGGCATTGCTCGACGAGAATTTGAACCCGACCGAGGAAGAGGCCCGCTATTGGCTCGCCGGCAACCTCTGTCGTTGCACCGGTTACGACAAGATCATCCGCGCCGTGCTCGACGCCGCCGCGGTCATGCGCGGCGAGAATCCCCCATCCCCCGCATATACCCAAGGCGGCGGTGTCGGGGCGATGAGGACCTGACCCAGGAATAGTCCAACAACGTCACCCCCGCGGAAGCGGGGGGCCAGGGCAGGCGTGATGCGCTGGGTTCCTGGGTTCCCGCTTTCGCGGGAATGACGAACAGAGGAGTGGTAGGATGAGCTACCTCGATAAAGAGAGCCTCAAGGTCGTCGGCACCCGGCCGATCCGCCCCGACGGGGTCGACAAGGTCACCGGCCGCGCGAATTTCGGCGCCGACATGAAGATGCCGGGGATGCTGTGGGGCAAGATCAAGCGCAGCCCGCACGCCCACGCGCGGATCGTGTCGATCAACACCGACAAGGCGATGGCCCTGCCCGGCGTCAAGGCGGTGACGACCCGCGCCGATTTCCCCCATCTTCCACCGGAAAAGCGCTCCCTCGGCGCGGCACCAGCCAATCTCTGGGATCTGTCGCGCAACTGCATGGCAATCGGCAAGGCGCTGTACGAAGGACACGCCGTCGCGGCGGTCGCCGCCGTCTCGCAAGCGATCGCGGAGCAGGCGCTCGACCTGATCGAGGTCGAGTACGAGATCCTGCCGCACGTCATGGATGTCGAGGCGGCGATGAAGCCGGATGCGCCGGTATTGCTCGACGACGTCTTTACCGCAGGTGTCGAGCCGAGACCGACCAAGCCGTCGAACGTGTCCAAGGTAGTTCGCTTCACCAAGGGCGATGTCGAAGCCGGCTTTGGCGAGGCCGAAATCGTCGTTGAGCGGCGCTATACGACGAAGCCCGTGCACCAGGGCTACATCGAGCCGCATGCCTGCGTGGTCTCGGTCGGGCCGGACGGGCAGACCACGATCTGGAGTTCGAGCCAGGGTCAGTTCATGGTCCGCGGCTACACCGCGCGCATCGTCGGCGCCGACATCGCCAACATCCGCGCGATCCCGGCCGAGATCGGCGGCGGGTTCGGCGGCAAGACGATCGTCTATCTCGAACCGGTCGCCTACATGCTGTCCAAGAAGGCGGGACGCCCAGTCAAGATCGTGATGAGCCGCGAAGAGGTGTTCCGGGCGACTGGGCCAACCTCGGGCGCCGTGATCGACATCAAGCTCGGCGCCAAGAAAGACGGCCGGATCGTCGCCGCCAAGGCCGTGCTCAAATACCAGTCCGGTGCATTCCAGGGCTCCCCGGTTCAGCAGGGCTGCATCTGCGGCTTTGCGCCGTATGACCTGCCGAATGTCGAGTCGGTCGGCTACGACGTGCTGTGCAATCGCCCCAAGGTCGCCGCTTACCGCGCGCCCGGCGCGCCGATCTCGGCGTTCGCGGTCGAGAGCTGCCTCGACGAGCTGGCGCGCGAATTGAAGATCGATCCGCTGGAACTGCGCCAGAAAAACGGCGCCAAGGACGGCACCAAGGCAGCGCACGGACCGACCTGGACCAATATCGGCTACGCCAAGACCCTCGAGGAGGCAAAGGCGCATCCGCAGTGGCGGGCCCCGCTGGGTCCCAACCAGGGGCGCGGCATCGCTTCCGGCTTCTGGCACAATGCCGGCGGTGAATCGAGCGCCGCGGTGCACATCAACGAGGACGGCACGGTTACGGTTACCGAGGGGCATCCGGACATCGGCGGCTCGCGCGCCTCGATGGCGATGATGGTGGCCGAGGTGCTGGGTGTGCCGTTCGAGAGCGTCCGCCCGGTTGTCGGCGACACGACGGCGATCGGCTTCAGCGCCTCGACCGGCGGCAGCCGCGTTACCTTTGCCGGCGGCATGGCGGTGACCCAGGCGACGCAAAAGGTTGTCGAGGAGCTGAAGAAACGCGCCGCGGTCACCTGGGACATCAGCCCCGAGGCGGTCGAATGGAAGGAGGGCAAGGCCTTTCCGGCCGGAGCCAATGCCGGCAGCTTCGAACCTCTCGATCTTGCCGAGCTGGCGGCCAAGTCCGCGCGCACCGGCGGACCGATCAGCGCCGAAGTCCAGATCAACGCGCAAGGGCAAGGGCCCGGCTTCACCACCCATATCTGCGACGTCGAGGTCGACAAGGAGACCGGCCACGTCAAGATCCTGCGCTATACCGCGATCCAGGATGTCGGCCGGGCGATCCACCCCTCCTACGTCGAGGGACAGATGCAGGGCGGCGTCGCGCAGGGGGTCGGCTGGGCGCTCAGCGAGGAATACATCTACGACAAGGATGGCCGGTTGGAGAACCCCGGCTTCCTCGACTACCGCTGCCCCGTCGCCTCGGATATGCCGATGATCGATACGATCATGGTCGAGGTGCCGAACCCGCGGCATCCGTTCGGCGCGCGCGGGGTCGGCGAGGTGCCGATCGTGCCGCCTATGGCCGCCGTCGCCAACGCGATCGCTGATGCGACCGGGGTACGGCTGCGCGACCTGCCGATGTCGCCGCCGCGCCTGCGGGCCGCGCTCGACGAGGCGGGACCGATGCGCCAAGCCGCGGAGTAAAAGCCGAGGCCAGAAATGCATTCTCGGTAAAGCTTAACCTCGTCATTCCCGCGGAAGCGGGAATCCGGAGGCGGCACCGGTTGCCCTGGGCCCCCGCTGTTGCGGGGGCGACGACTTAGTGGAGCAGGAGCAAGGCCCTCATGACGTTCATTGCCAAGGAATTTCAGAAGATCGTCGGCACCCGGCCAATCCGTCCGGACGGGGTCGACAAAGTCACCGGACGGGCGAATTTCGGCGCCGACATGGTCATGCCGGGCATGCTGTGGGGCAAAGTCAAGCGCAGCCCGCATGCGCATGCCCGAATCATGTCGATCAATACCGAGAAGGCAAAGGCCCTGCCCGGGGTCAAGGCGGTGATCACCTGGGAAGACTTTCCGCCGATCTCGTCGGAGGAAGCCTTTGTCGGCGAAGGGCCGATGAATTTCCGCGACCTGTCGCGCAACTGCATGGCGCGGGACCGGGTGCTTTATGACGGCCATGCCGTAGCGGCCGTGGCCGCGGTCTCGCCGGCGATCGCCGAGCAGGCCTGCGAGCTGATCGAGGTCGATTATCATGTATTGCCGCATGTGATCGACGTCGAAGAGGCGATGAAGCCCGACGCGCCGATACTGCACGACGATCTGTTCACCCAGGGCGTCGACCCGATCCCGACTCACCCTTCGAATATCGCCAAGCGGATCGGCTTTACCAAGGGCGACGCCGAAGCGGGCTTCCGCGAGGCGGATGTGATCATCGAGCGCCGCTATACGACCAAGCCGGTGCACCAAGCCTATATCGAGCCGCATGCCTGCGTCGTCTCGATGGCGGCGGATGGACAATGCACGATCTGGAGCTCGAGCCAGGGCCAGTTCATGGTGCGCGCCTATTGCGCCAAACTGCTCGGCATCGACATTTCGCAGATCCGCGCTATCCCGGCCGAAATCGGCGGCGGGTTCGGCGGCAAGACGCTGGTCTATCTCGAACCGCTGGCGCTGGCGATGGCGCGGAAATCGGGCCGGCCGGTCAAGATGGTAATGAGCCGAGAGGAAGTATTTCGCGGCACCGGCCCGACCTCGGGCGGCGTCATCGAGGTCAAGCTCGGCGCCAAGAAGGACGGGACCCTGGTTGCCGCCGAACTTATCCTAAAATATCAGGCGGGCGCCTTTCCGGGCTCGCCGGTGGGGCCGGGCTGCATGTGCGGCTTTGCCATGTACGACATCCCCAACGTCAACATCGTCGGTTACGACGTCGTCTCTAACCGGCCGAAGGTCGCCGCCTACCGCGCGCCGGGCGCGCCGATTTCATCCTTTGGCGTCGAAAGCTGCCTCGATGAACTGGCCGGCCAGCTCGGCATCGATCCGCTGTTATTGCGCGCGAAAAACGCCGCTAAGGAAGGCACCAAAACCGCGCACGGGCCCACTCACTTCAACATCGGCTATGCCGATACCATCGACGCTGCGCAGAACCATCCGAACCTGCAGGAAAAGCTCGGTCCCAATCAAGGCCGCGGCGTCGCCTCGGGCTTCTGGTTCAACATCGGCGGCGAGTCGAGCGCGGCCGTGCACATCAACGAAGACGGCACCGCCGTTGTCGTTTCGGGCAACCCCGATATCGGCGGCTCGCGCGCCTCGATCGCGATGATGGCGGCCGAAGTGCTGGGCATTCCGGTCGAAAAAGTGCGCCCGATCGTCGGCGACACCAGCTCGATCGGCTTTTCGTTCCTGACCGGCGGCAGTCGGGTCACCTTCGCCACCGGAATGGCGGCGACCCAGGCCGCCGAGAAGGTTGTCGAGGAGCTGAAAAAGCGCGCCGCGATGATCTGGGACATCAGCCCCGACGCGGTCGAATGGAAGGACGGCAAGGCCTTTCCGGCCGGGGCCAACGCCGGCAGCTTCGAACCGCTGTCCTTGGCCGACATCGCGATCAAGTCGGGGCGGACCGGCGGGCCGATCAGCGCCGAGACGTCGCTCAACGCGCAAGGCGCCGGCCCGGGCTTTGCCACCCATGTTTGCGATGTCGAGGTCGACCCGGAGACCGGGCACGTCAAGATCCTGCGCTACACCGCGGTGCAGGATGTCGGCCGGGCCATCCATCCGTCTTATGTCGAAGGCCAGATCCAGGGCGGCGTGACCCAGGGCATCGGCTGGGCGCTCAACGAGGAATACATCTACGACAAGGACGGACGGCTCGAAAATCCGGGCTTTCTCGATTACCGCTGTCCGGTCGCCTCGGACATGCCGATGATCGAAGCGGTCATGGTCGAGGTGCCGAACCCGCGGCATCCGTTCGGCGCGCGCGGGGTCGGCGAGGTGCCGATCGTGCCGCCGATGGCCGCGGTCGCCAACGCGATCGCCGCCGCGACCGGGGTGCGGCTGCGCGACTTGCCAATGTCGCCGCCGCGGCTGCGCGCCGCGCTCGACGCACGGCAGCCGGGGCTGAAGGCGGCGGAATAAAAAGCCGAGATTGCGAGCCCAGGGTCTGCCGACAGGCTGGCCCAGGGCTCGCAATGCCGGTGCCCGACTGTTGCCGTCACCAGTATTCGGGATGCGAAGCGATGTGAGGTACCGACCATGCCGCATGTGGTGATCTCGGGTCAGGCCGCCCGCCGGTTCACCGGCGGGGTCTCCGAGTTCGATGTTGAGGCCAACAACTTCCGCCGCCTGGTGCTCGAACTCGACCGCCGCTACCCTGGTCTCGGGCGCCAGGTCGAAGAAGGGATGGCGGTGGCGATCAACGGCGAGATTTTCCAGGACGCCTACCTGGCCCCGCTCGAGCCGGACAGCGAAATCTACCTGATCCCGAAGATCGGCGGCGGCTGAGGCGCCGGGCGGTACAGCCGACCGGCTATTGGGCGGTGCGACCGGTCAACAGATCGACTTTGCGGTTCAGCGCCGCAATCAATCCGTCAATTCCCTGACGTTGCAAAATCGACTGAAATTCGGAACGCTGGGTGGCCAGCTGGCTGATCGTACCGTCGAGGTAAACGTCGGAAATCTGCCAGGAATCGCCGTGCTGGCGCATCAGATAGTTGATCGTCACCGGATCATTGCCCGCTTCGACAATCCTGGTGTTGACGATAACTTCTCCGCCATAGGGCTGGTCGCCGGTCACCTGGAGCTGCTGACCGGAATAGTTGTCGAAGCGATAGGCGTAAGTGGCCGAGACATAGCGCCCGAAAGCGTCGATCAGCTGCCGTTGCTGGGTCGGGGTCAGGGTCTCCCAGGACGGACCGACCGCCAGCCGCGTCATCAGCGGCACGTCGAAGACGACGTGAACGATCGGCGCCAGCGCCGCGTAGCGGCCGCTCTGTCCGAGCGCAGGGCCATTTTTCATCGTTCGCAGCAGCGCATCGTAGAAGCTGCGCACGCTGGTCTGCGGATCGGGCGACGCCGCGGCGGCCTGATTGGCGGCGATCCCGCCCGCGAAGGCTAACCAAAGCGCTACAATTCTGCCGGCGGGGGCTCTCATCTTGGGGATCGTCATGGCCTGGACTCCAGGGTCTCCTCTTTGTCGGCCCCTTCGCCGGAGGCAGGTGGGGCGCCGCCGCGGCTTCGGCAACCTCTTCGCCGGGGGCGCGGCGATCTGCTCGCATTTACCGCGCGCCAGGACGTGTGCATCGGTTCCGATCATATCCGAAGGCGGTCCGAAAGGGTCAATCCCAGCTGGGTCCATCCGAAGCCGCGCCGCGCATAAATTCGGCAGGGCAAAATTCGACAGCGCAGGGAAGATCATCGTCTGGCAAGGCGAATCGCATTGTCGCAGCGGCTGAACCCTCCGGTTCCGCCCCTTGTTCATCGGAGGCAAGCTGATGGTCGGAGCGAGAAAGTTCATCGGCGGTGCGAACCCAGTCGTCGGTTCTCGTCCCGGTCGCCAGACCCTGCTCGGGGCTGTCCGACTAAAGCCGAGCGGCCACGGCGAGCGATGTCGGCGCCGTCGGGTCCGCCTGGTGGCGGTCCTATCGAGAGAGTGATTAATTGGGGTTCACAGCTCACGGCATCGGCGGCAAGGAATGTCATCGAACCAGCGGATCGAGGATTACGCGATCATCGGCGACTGCGCGACGGCGGCGCTGGTCGGGCGCAACGGCTCGATCGATTGGCTGTGCCTGCCTCGCTTCGATTCGCCCGCCTGTTTTGCCGCGCTTCTCGGTTCGCCCGAGCATGGCCGCTGGCTGATCGCGCCAGCCGATCCGGACGCGAAGGTCGAACGCCGCTATCTCGATGGCTCGCTGGTACTGGCGACCACGTTCGAGACCGGCGAGGGGGTGGTCGAGCTGATCGACTTCTTTCGGCCGCGGCATGGGCCGTTGGACCTCGTCCGGCTGGTGCGCGGCTTGCGCGGCCAGGTCGCGATGCGGATCGAGGTGATCCTGCGCTTCGATTACGGCTACCTGGTGCCGTGGGTCGAGCGGCTGAGCGAAGGCGGCATTTCGGCGATCGCCGGGCCGGAGCGGGTCGTGCTGCGCACGCCGGTCCCGTTGCGCGGCGAAGATTTGAAGACCGTCGGCGAGTTCGCAATCGGCGCGGGCGAGACGATCCCGTTCGTGCTGAGCTATGGCCCGTCGCACCAGCCGGCGCCGCGGCCGGTCGATGCCGAGCGGGCATTGCACAATGCGCTCGCCTTTTGGCGGCAATGGTCCGACCAGTGTGCGTCGGCAGGCCCTTGGACCGACATCGTCAAGCGTTCGCTGGTGGTGCTGAAAGGCCTGACCTTTGCCCCGACCGGCGGCATCGTCGCCGCCCCGACCACCTCGTTGCCCGAGCAGATCGGCGGCCCGCGCAACTGGGATTACCGCTATTGCTGGCTGCGCGACGCGACCTTCACCCTGCTGGCATTGATGAACGCCGGCTACTCCGACGAGGCGCGGGCCTGGCGCGACTGGCTGTTCCGCGCGGTCGCCGGCAGTCCCGACCAGATCCAGATCATGTACGGGCTGGGCGGCGAGCGGCGGCTGAGCGAATGGGAGGTGCCGTGGCTGCCGGGCTACGAAGACTCGCGCCCGGTGCGCATCGGCAATGGCGCGGCGAACCAGACCCAGCTCGACATCTTACGGCGAGATCTTCGACGCGATTCTACCACACCCATCTGCGCGGCCTGCCGCCGGTCGGGCGCGGCCCGGCGATCGGCCAGGCCGTGCTCGAACATCTGGCCGGGATCTGGGACCAGCCCGATGAAGGCATCTGGGAGGTGCGCGGGCCGCCGCAGCACTTCACTCATTCGAAGGTGATGGCCTGGGTCGCCTTCGACCGGGCGATCAAGATTTCCGAGGAGCTCGGCGCCGCCGACCTGGGCCGAGCCGTGGCACGCGGTCCGCGACGAGATCCATGCCGATGTCTGCGCGAAGGCGTTCGACCGCGAAGCTCGGCAGCTTTGTCCAGGCCTACGGCTCGAAAGCGCTCGACGCGAGCCTGCTGCTGTTGCCGCTGGTCGGCTTTCTGCCGCCGGACGACCCGCGCATGATCGGCACGGTCAAGGCGATCGAGGAGCGGCTCGTCGTCGACGGGTTCGTGATTGCGCTATGACACCGGCCAGGGCGTCGACGGGCTGCCGCCCGGCGAAGGAGCGTTTCTCGCCTGCAGTTTCTGGCTCGCCGACAATTACATCCTGCAGGGCCGCATCGCCGAGGCGCGCGCATTGTTCGAGCGCCTCGTGGCGCTCAGCAACGATGTCGGGCTGTTGGCCGAGGAATACGACCCGCGGACAAAGCGCCAGCTCGGGAATTTCCCGCAGGCGTTTTCGCATGTCGCACTGGTCAACACCGCCTTCAACCTGACGCGTAGCGAAGGCCCGGCCACGCAGCGCTCGTCCGCCGAAGCTAAGGCTCCCGCCGCGGTTCCCCAACGGCAAGCGTAGAGCGGCCGCCTACGGTGCCTTGACCAGCCCGTTGCGCAACGCGGCGGCGCAATCGCCGAGAGCGCGGCGCGAGGTCGCGATCAGCCGGCCATAGCGGATGAAGCCGTGGTTGATGCCGTTGTACACCGTCAAGCTGTTGGGCACGCCGGCGGCAGTCAATGCCGCGGCCAGACGCTGGCTGTCGTCTTGAAGCGGATCGAGGCTGCCGACGATCAGGTGAGCCGGCGGCAGCCCCTTGAGGTTGCCGAGGATCGGGGCGGCGCGCCAGTCGCTCTGCTGCGCCGGGTTTTCGAGATAGGTCTCCCAGATCCAGCGCATCTGGGTCTGCGACAGGCCGGCGCCCTTGCCGAAACGCTGCCAGGACGGGCTTTCGCTGTCGGCCGAAAAGACGCCGTAGATCAGCAGCATGAAGCGCAGCGCGCTCAGGCCCTCGTCGCGCAGCGCGAGCGCAGCCGCGAGCGCCAGATTGCCGCCGGCCGAATCGCCGCCGACCGCGATGCGGGTCGGGTCGATGCCGAGACCGGCGCCCTCGCGCGCCGCGAGGCGGGTCACCGCGACCATCTCCTCGTACGCCTTCGGAAAGCGGTGCTCGGGCGAGAGCTTGTAGTCGACCGACAGGGCCGCCGCACCCGACTGGCGCACCAATTCGCGCAGCATCGCGTCCCAGCTCGGGATGCTGCCCTGCATGAAGCCGCCGCCATGCGCGTAGACCAGCAAGGGCGGCCGTTCGCCATCGTCCGGCAGATAGAGCCGGCACGGCACCTGCCCGTGCGGGCCGGGCAAAGTCAGATCGCGCTCATGCTGCAGCGGGACCGAGCCTTCGCCGAGAAACGCCCCGATCCGGTCCTGCGCGGCGCGCACCTCGGAGAGCGGCGCCTGGGTGCGGTCGGGCGCCACGAGCCCGTTGCGCTGCAGCAAGGTTCCCGCCGCCAACAATTCGGGATCGACCCACGGTGCCGCGTCGTTCATCGCTGTCCTCCCATTCGTCCGTGCGCCGATTAAACCCCGCCAGAGCGCTGCCCGGCAACCCCGATCGCCGATGGAAAGCCGGGACTGACGGAGTTGGCCGGAGGATATAGCCAGAAAAAGTGTTGTATGAAGGCGCTCTTGCATGACGATATCATCGTGCTATCAAATATCTGGCGGTGCGGGGAATGCCATCATGGGACAAGTGGTCATTCGCAATCTCGACGATCGGGTCATCGAGCGGCTGAAGGTTCTAGCCATGGCAGAACGAAAATCCCTAGAGCAATCTTTGCGAGAACTGCTGACCAAGGCGGCGATGCCCGGCCGCACCGAATTGATTGCCGAGCTGGAACGCATCCGAGCGATGACCCCACCCGCAAAACCCGGTGACGAGTATCCCACGGCCGAACAACTGGTTCGCGAAGACCGTGCGTAGCTTTGCCGTTTGCGCCCCACCTCACCCCCTCCCTCTCCCCCAAGGGCGAGGGGAAGCTTCGGGTTGCCCTCTCCGCCGCGGGGCGGGGGAGAGGGAGGGGACCCGTCGCGGACGCGATGGGGAGGGTGAGGTGGCTGGAGCGGGCGCAGAACCCATACCGCCACCCCACCTCACCCCGGCCCCCAGCAGGGCGGAGAGGGTGGTCTATTCGGCGGCCCGGGGGATAGCGGATGGCGTCGGGGTCGCGGCAGGGAGGCGGGGGAGGACTTCCTTGGCCATCAGGCGGATGCCTTTTTCGGCTTCCTGGTGGTCGAGAAAACCGGAGCGGCCGACGAAGATGAAATTGGCGAAGCCGCCGACCTTGTCGTAAATGTCCATGATCTGCCGGTAGACCGTATCCGGGTTGCCGGCGCACAGAATGCCGCGTGCGATCGCCTGCTCGGCGGTGATGCCGATCAGGCTCTGGCCCGGCCGCAAATTGGCTTGGGCGCCCGGCCGCGGCTCGGTCCGGTAATTCTGCGCGGTCACCTCCGGCGGCGACCGTCCCGGCAGGAATTTTGACATCTGCGGCGACTGCTTGAGGCTGGTATTGAGGAACCACAGCAATTTGCTGCCGACCTGGATCCCCTCCTCGTCGGTATCGCCGACATAGGCGAGAGCGGCATAGGCGAAGCGGTCGGTGCCCGGCGCCGGCAGCCCGGCTTCCTTGCGGGCGTCCCGATAGGCGTCAAAGGCGCGCTTGCTGGCTTCCGGGCCACGCAATACCAGCGCGTTGACCATGCCGCGGCGGCCCAGTTCTGCCGAAGTCTCCGGATCCCCGGTCGCCGCCCACATCGGCGGATGCGGGCGCTGGTAGGTGGGCGGCCAGATGTTGACGTGGCGGTGGGTGAAATGCTTGCCCTCCCAGCTGAACGGGCCGTCATGCGAGGTCAGCGTCTTCTGGATCAGATCGATCGCCTCCCAGAACCGGTCGACATAGCCCACCGGGTTGGCGTTGCCCGAAACCATCTCGCTGTCGCCGGATTTGACGAAGCCGATGTCGAGCCGGCCGCGCGAGATCACGTCGGCGGTGGCGTATTCCTCGGCGATGCGCACCGGATCGGGGCGGATCGTGATCAAGGTGCCGAGGCTGAGGATGCGGACCTTTTTGGTCTGGCGCGCGAGGATGCCGAGGATCATCGGGCTCGCGCCATAGAGGCTGTTGATGCCCGAATGATGCTCGATCGAGACGATATTGACGCCCAGATCGTCGCATAAGAGATGCTCGTCGAGGCATTCCTCAAACAGGTCCGCGCTGATCTTCGGGTCGCAATAGCGGTTGGGCAGGCTGGCGCGCACCGACGGCGCCGCGTCGAGGACCTCCTGCGGGACAAAGGGATATACGTTTTCGCAGTGATACCAAGCTCTCAAGACGCGTTCTCCGCTTAACCGGTCAGCGCGGCGATCTTCGGTCATTAGCGCCGCAGTGACAAGTTCGCCTGGATCGAAGACGCGACGTATTACATTTTGTGTTTAGCCACGCGATACACGGGGACCCAATGGCGGACACCAGCCCCAAGGCCGAGACGGTCACGTTTCGCATCGATCCGGAGCTGAAAGCCGCCCTCGCCGAGATTGCGCAGCGCGAATCGAAACCGGTCGGCGAATTGCTGCGCGAACTGGTTCGCGAACGCGTCGAACAAAAGCGACGCCGTGCGTTCGAGGCCGAGGCGCGGCGCCAATCGCTCGAAGCCGCCGCCGTTGCACGTGATCCGGACAGCGACGAGGCCGCAGTTATGCGCGGGCTCGATGCGGACCTCGAAGAGTCCACCGACGAATGAAGGTAAAGCGGGGCGATCTCGTCACGATCGCCCTATCGGGGGATTACGGCAAACCCCGTCCGGCCCTGGTGGTCCAGGACGACGCCTTCGCCGCACTTCCGTCGATTGCCGTGCTAGGGGTAACGAGCGAGCTGCATGACTGGCCGCTGTTCCGAGTCACAATAGATCCGAGCCCGGCCAACGGCCTGCAGAAGCGCTCGCAGATCATGATCGATAAGGCCGCGACGGTGCCTCGCGCAAAGCTCGGCCAGCACATCGGCCATATCGGCGCCGAGGCGATGGACTCCGTCGGCGGATTGTTGGCGAAGTTCCTCGGGCTTGACTGAGAATTGCCGGCGGGACTTGGCTGAATTACTCCCCGAGGAACCGACCGACGCGCTCGGCGAAGGCATCCGGCCGCTCGATCTCGGGATGGTGGCCGGCGCGTTCGATCAGCTCAAATCGGGCGCCGGGAATCAGACCGGCATAGGCTCGGCCATAATCGGGGCTGACGACTCGGTCGCTCGCACCCCACAGCACCAAGCTCGGCACATCGATGCGGCCAAGCCAGCGCGGCAATTGTGCATTGTACATGTAGGGATGCCAGGCATAGAGGCACAGCGCTTCGCGGTTACGGGCGCGGATGACCAGCGCCTCGTCGGACATCGCGTTGAAATCGGGCGCGAAGCGGTCCGGATCGTGCCAGCTCTTTTCCCTGACCTCATCGGGCGATCGGTTGAAGACGTCGAGAATGTCCGGCGTTTCCCGATCGCTGATCTTGATCCCGAGCGGATCGACCAGGACGAGTTTGTCGATGCGGTGACCGCATGCCGCAGCGATTTCGGCGGCGATCCAGCCGCCGAACGAAAAACCGACCAGGCTCACCTTGTCGCCCGGCAATGCGTCGAGTACGGCGAGATAGAGATGAATCAGGTCATAGACCGTGTCGAAGTCGCGCGGCCGCGGCGAATGGCCGAAACCGGGGGAAGAAGGAGCGAAGAGTTCGGCGTGCCGGCCGAGCAATTCGAGAAACGGCGCCTCGGGGTCGATGGTATCGAAGCCGTGCAGCAACAGCGCCGGCCGCCCCGCGCCGCGGCGCAGCATTTCGAGCTCGATCCCGTGAACCGTCAGCCGACCGGCGCTTGAACTCCCGTTCGTCATTACGTCCCTACCCTCTGCCCAGGCCATCGCGCCGGTATATAGCCTCGATCGCAGCCGGGCGGGAACCGATGTTCGGTGCAGCGAGCCGGTGATCCGGCATTGATCTCGGCCGCCGGCGCTACCTTCCTGAGCCGCGAGCCATCACAAGTGGGCGAGCCCCCTGGAAGGCCGCGCACGGAAGACTACATTTTCCCAAGCCGGATGGCGGTTCACCATCGAGTTGCGAGGTGAGGGCGCATGGACATCCGGCGACAACAGCCCCGACCCGTCACCGACGGGCACCTAGCCTCGAAGGCTCCGATGATTGCCACCTTACGCCTGCACCGTTCGGCCGCCAGGGCGGCTGCTGCCGCGCTGATCACGCTCACGCTTTACGGCTGCGACAGCGCCGGAGCCGGCACCGCTGGCGAGTCGCGCGATCCGGCCGATTTCGGCTTGCTGCAGCAGGTGGCCCGGCAGGTTCAGAAGAGCTATGTCGAGCCGGTATCCGGCGACCAGCTGACCGAAGACGCTTTGAAGGGCATGCTGACCCGGCTCGACCCGCATTCCGATTACATGAATCAGGAACAGTATCAGCAGATGTCCGCCGTCACCCGCGGCGAGTTCGGCGGCATCGGCATCGAGCTGACATTGGAAGGAAGGGTGCCCGAGGTCATCGCGCCGATCGACGGCACCCCGGCCGCCAATGCCGGTATCGAACCCGGCGACCGCATCGTCAAGATCAACGGGCAGCCGACGACCGGGATGGATGTCGAGGCGATCGTCAAGCGGCTGCGCGGCTCCGCCGGCTCCAGGGTGACGCTCGAAATCGCGCGCGCCGACCGGCCGCCTTTCGAGCTGACCCTGACCCGCAACGTCATCCATGTGGTCTCGGTCAAGTCGGCTCTGCAGAACGACCGGATCGGCTATGTCCGCATCACCACCTTCACCGAGAACACGGCGGCGGAACTGGCCAACGCCATCGCTGCGCTGAAGCAGAGGGCGCACGGCCAGCTGAGCGGGCTCGTGCTCGATTTGCGCAACGATCCCGGCGGCCTGCTGGACGCGTCGGTCGATGTCACCGGCGAATTTATCGACGGCGGCGTCGTGGTCACGACGCGAGGCCGGAACAGCGACGACGACCGCGTCTATCGCGCGCCCATCGCCGGCAATCTGATCCCCGGGGTGCCGATCGCCGTGTTGATCAACAGCGCCACGGCTTCGGCGGCGGAAATCGTCGCCGGCGCCTTGCAGGACGATCGCCGCGCGACGATCATGGGAACCCGCAGTTTCGGCAAAGGCTCGGTGCAGACGATCATTCCGCTCGAAGGCGAGCACGGCGCCCTGCGGCTGACGACGGCGCTCTATTACACGCCGTCAGGCCGATCGATCCAGGGCCAGGGCATCACCCCCGACGTCGTCGTCAGCCTGCCGAAAAACGAGCAGGTGGCTAATGCCGTCCTCAGCCATGAGAGCGATCTCTACCGGTCGCTGAAGAACACCGGCTCGCTCAACGCCAGCGCGGCCGGCGCTCCGGTCCTCGCCTCGCAGAACGCACCCGAAAGCGAGGAGCATCCGATCAAGCCGCTGATCATCGGGACCAGCAAGGACGCCCAGCTGGAAGCGGCGATCGACTACCTGCAGCGGGCGGTGCGCCGCGATGCCGGCGCCCATCCCGGCTGACCAAGCGAGAGGTCCTGCGGCCGGGGCGCCGACGCTCCCGGTGTCGCCTGGGTCAGCCCGAGGAGCGCAGCACGGCCAGGGCGGCGTCGGCAAAGATTTCGGCGCCGAGGACGATGTCTTCTTCCTTGGTGTCTTCGGACCAGTGGTGGCTGATGCCGCCGAGGCTCGGGACGAACATCATCCCGGCCGGCATGCGCTCCGACAGGATTGCGGCATCATGGCCGGCAGCGCTCGGCATACGCATATGCGAACCGGGCGCGCGGCGCTCGGCCGCGGCCTCGATCAGCGCCTGGAAACCCCCGTCCATCGGGCATGGCTCACCCCGCCCAGCGGCGCGACCGCGACGCTGGCACGGGCCGTCGCGCTCGGCTTCGGCGGCTAGCGCCGATAGAGCCGCTTCGCACGCATCGAGACAGGCGGGATCGGTGTCGCGGATCTGAACCTGCATTTCAGCGCGCCCGGGGACGACCGACGGCGCATTCGGCTCCAGCAGCATGCGGCCAATCGTCCATACCGTGCGCGGGCCGACGATCTGCGGAAAGCGGTCATGGATGCGGGTCGCCAGCCGCACCATCGCCACCCCGGCGTCCTTGCGCCGGATCATGCGCGTCGTGCCGGCATGGTTCTGTTCGCCGATCAGCGAGACCCGGAAGTTGCGGATGCCGACGATCGCCTCGACGATCCCGATACGCAGCCCGGCGGTGTCGAGCGTATCTCCTTGCTCGATATGAGCTTCGAGATAGCCGATATGGCGGCCGGGCTCGAACAGTTCGCGCGGGTGGCCGGCGAACCCCGCTTGGTCCAGCGCCGTGCGCAATGGCGTTCCATTATCGCGGCCGGTGATCTGGTCGATCTGATCCTCGCCGAGGGCGCCGATGAACGAGCGGCTGCCGAGATAGCTGCTGTAATGCCCCTCCTCGTCGGCCCAGGCGGCGACCTCGATGCCGAGCCCGGCGCAATCGGGGTCGGCGGCGAAAGCGCGGGCCAGTTCGAGGCCGTAAACCACCCCCAAGGCGCCGTCGAGCCAGCCGCCATAGGGCTGGGTCTCACTGTGCGAGCCGACCAGCAACCGCCGCTGCGCCGACCGGTGCCGGCCGATGACGTTGCCGATGCCGTCGATCACCGGGTCGAGCCCTGCTTCGTGCAATTTTCCGGCGAGCCAATGGCGCGATTCGACATCGACCGGCGAATAGGTCGGGCGATGGACACCGGTCTTGTATCGCCCGAATTCGGCGAGCCGCTTCAGATCGGCCACTACGCGCTGTCCGTCGACGGCCGGCATGCCGATATTCCCCTCACCCGTGGCGATCGGCCGAAGACTAGCCTAGGATTGCCGGCGACGGAAACGACCACCGGTGCCCGGCATGCCCGACCCCTCCCCGCCTCGCGTGGCTGTGCTCGGCTTTTCGATCGAGTGCAACAAATTCGCGCCGCCGGCCAGCAAGGCGCACTTTACCGCCCGCACCTATCTCGAAGGCGATGCGATCCTTGCCGAAGCGCGGGCGCCGGCGCCGGTCATGCTGGCCGAAACGCCCGGGTTCGTCGCCGCGATGGATGCTTCGGGCCCCTGGATTCCGGTCGGCGTGGCACTCGCCATGACCGAGCCGAACGGGCCGGTCGAGCATGGTTTCTTCGTCGAGTTGCTGGACACGATCGAGCGCCGGTTGAAGGCGGCGCTGCCGGTCGACGCGGTTTACATCTGCTCGCACGGCGCGGCATTGACGACCGAGGAGGACGACCCCGACGGGGCGCTGTTCGCCAAGGTCAGGGAGATCGTCGGGCCGGATGTTCCGATCGCGGCGACCCTGGACCTGCACGCCAACGTCTCCGAACGCATGGTGCGTTCGATCGACGCTTTTATCGGCTATCGCACCAACCCGCATCTCGACATGCGCGAACGCGGCGCCGAGGCGGCCGCGGCGATCCGGGAGATGCTGGCCGGGCTCCGCCCGCAGGCGGCCTTTATCCGCCTGCCGATCGTGCCGCCGACGGTGACGATGCTGACCGCCGCCGGCCCTTATGCCGAGATGATCGATCTCGGCCAGCGGCGGATTACTCCGGAGATCCTGAACGTGTCGGTCATGGGCGGGTTTGCCTTTGCCGATACGGCCGATAACGGCCTCGCGGTGGTCGTCACCGCGCGCCGGGACCAGCGGGCCGCGGACATCCTTGCGCGCGAGATCGCCGAACTCGGCTGGGCCAACCGGGCCCGCTTTTATCCGCGGCTGACCTCGCTCGACGAAGCGGTGGAAAAAGCACTCGTCTGCGGGCGCGACCGGTCACTGCCGGCGCTGGCCTTTGCCGATGTTGCCGACAACCCGGGAGGCGGCGGGCGCGGCAACACGACCTTTCTGCTGCGCGCGTTTTACGAGGCCGGGGTCCGCGACGCCTTGCTCGGCGTGTTTTATGACCCGCCGCTCGCGGCCGAGGCGCACCGCTATGGGCGGCATTACCAATTCGACGCGGCTTTCAATCGAGAAGAAACCACCAAATTCTCCGAACCCTGGTCGGCTCCGGCGCGGGTCCTGTCACTGACCGACGGCAATTGCGTCGGCCGGCGCGGCATCTACGCCGGCATGCGGCTCGAACTCGGGCCGTGCGCGGCGTTGCGGGTAGGCGGCATCACTGTCGTCGTCGTCTCGCATCGGGTGCAGTGCGCCGACCCGATCTTTTTCGAAATGATGGGCCTCGATATCGGGCGCGCGCGTTCGGTGGTCGTCAAGTCGCGCGGCCATTTCCGAGGCGGCTTCGACGAGTTCTTCGGCCCCGATCAGATCGTCGAAGTCGATCTGCCCGGCCTGACCTCTCCGGTCCTGAGCCGGTTCGACTGGCAGCGCCTGCCGCGCCCAGTCATTCCGCTCGACGACAACGTCGAATGGCGCCCGCCGGAAATTTAAGCCGGCGCGCCGTTCGCATAGAGCTTCAATGCAGTGTAGATGAAGCCGTTGACCGGTGTCGGGACACCGTGGCGGCGGCCGAGTTCGACGACCTTGCCGGCGACCCAAGGCAGTTCGAGGCGGTTGCCGCGCAACAAATCGTTGCCCATCGAACTCATATGGTAGTCGGGCATCGACCACATCGTTTTCAGCGTCTTTTCGACAATGTCGGACGGAAGCCGCACGCCTTCGGCGCGGCCGACGGCAGCGGTCTCATGCAATGCGGCCTCGAATAGCGCCAGCAGCTCGGCGTCAGCGCGCCACTTGCCGGTCGCCAGCCGAGTGAGCGCATTGAGACCGGCCAAGGGTGCGAGCAGGATAAACTTCTCCCAAAGTGGTATCCGAATATCTGGGCTCAGCACGCCCTCGAATCCGGCTGCGACGCAGAGATCGCGCAACCGCTCGCCGCGTGGGCTGTGGCGGCCGTCGAGTTCGCCAAAGGTCATGCGCTGATAGGCGCCGGTCTGATGGACGACGCCGGGCGCGACGATCGTCCCGGTTACGTAGGCGGTGCCGCCCATCACCGGCTCGGGTCCGAGGATCGCCGCCAACCGTTCCGCGGCGTCGACACCGTTCTGCAGCGGGATCACCGCGGTTGCCGATCCGACGATCGGGCGGAGCTGTGCGCCCGCGCTCTCGACATCCCACAATTTGACGCAGAACAATACGTAATCGACGACGCCGATGCCGGCGATGTTGTCGGTCGCCTGAGCCGGCTTGATCTGGGTCACGCCGCGGTCGCCTTCGATGCGCAGCCCGTTTTCGCGCATCGCCGCGACATGCGCGCCGCGCGCGACGAAAACGACATCGTGCCCGGCCTTGGCGAGCGACGCGCCGTAGATCGCACCGATCCCGCCGGCGCCGATGACCGCAATGCGCATGCAACCCTCCCGCTCCGATCACGGCGGATGCTTTGACTTCGGATCGGCCTTACTCTAGCCCCGAAACACCGCTCCGCGACAACCCGATATCCCGCACCACGGAGAATGAAGCATGCCGGTAACCCCGCCCTCGCCCGCCCGCGAACAGATCCGGCCGATCGCGCCAAAGCTGATCGATCTCGCCGAAAAGGTCGTTTACGGCGATGTCTGGGAGCGCCCGGGCCTCTCCAAGCGCGACCGCAGCTTGATCACGGTGGCGAGTTTGGTGGCGCTCGGCCGCGAAAAGCAGTTGGTCGGGCATCTCGGGCGTGCGCTCGACAACGGCCTCAGCCAGGAAGAGTTGGGCGAACTGATCACCCATCTGGCATTCTATGCCGGATGGCCGGCGGCGATGACCGCGGCATTGGTGGCCAAGGACGTGTTCGCGGGGCGGTGACCCATCTCTCGCCCGCCCGATGAGGCGCTGGTGGCAAGCGGCTGGCCTCGTTGTACTGCTGGCGGTTCTGCTGCCCGCGGGGCCCTCCGCCCGCGGCTTCGCACCATCAGACAAATGGACGGCGACCGACCCGCCGATCAATTTCGTTCATATCGAGAACGGCGAGATCAACCGCCGGGGCGAGGCGGTCGGCTATCATCATCGGCCGAACGGGGTCGACCCGCCGGGCGCGCGGGTATTGCGGATCATCCAGCCGCCGGATGCCAACGGCGTCTATCGCGCGCGGGTGGCTTTGCTCGATCCGGCTACCGGCGCATGGATCGACAAGCGCGCATCCTCGACCTTTTTCCCCGACAATATGTCCGATGACGACGTGATCCGCGCGGTCCTCGCTGCCTTTCACGCGGGGCATATCCGCCGCGGCGGACAGTTCACCGGCGATTCGGGGAACGGCTTTACGATCGAAGGCTGGTATCAGCGCGGCCGAATTGCCGCGGCCTATCCGCTGCGCGGTCCCTGATGATGGGGCGCAGCCTGGTCAATGTGCGGCGGCACCGCGCGGGGCACCTCGAAGGCCATGCCCGGCCCGGCAGCGGCCGCCGCGGCGGGGTTCTGGCCAGCTTTCTGCAAAGCGATGTGCAAGGCGACCTCGCCGCCGCTCGCGCGCTTCTCGACGAGATCGGCGCCGCCGAACGCGGCGAAGCGCCGCAGCCGGCTGCGGTCGGCAACGCCTATTCGGTCCGCATATCGCCCGAAGGAGTGACAATCCGCAACGCCGTGATCGAGGATTCGCGTCCGGAACACTACGCGTTTGACGAATTGCGCGAGGCGGTCGGGACCTGGATCGCAGCGATCGAACGCGCCCGCCGCAACCCTGGCTGACCGCAATCGCTGGAGCCGACGCCGCGAATCCGCGCATAGTGCGGTGGTGAACGACGCGACGGTCCAAGAACCCCGGCCACCGATGGCAGGACCCAAACCGCCAGTGCGGCCGCGCGACGCCGCCTCGCTGATCCTGTTGCGCGGCGCTGGCGCCACGGTCGAGGTGCTGGTCGGCCGCCGCCCGCTTTCGGCGCGCTTCATGCCGGGCGTCTATGTCTTTCCCGGCGGCGCTATCGACCCGCCGGATCGCCGCCCCTGGCTGGTCGAAACCGCGACCGAGGCGCTGGCTCCCAGGCTGGCGCGGGCCGCCCGCGCGGCTATGCGGGAAACCTGGGAGGAAGTGGGCGTGCTGATCGGCCGCCCGGCCGAAGCGCTGGCGGCGGATTTATCTGCGGCGGAGGGCGGAATCGAACATGCCTACCGCCGGCATGGCCTCGCTGCGGCGATGGATCTGCTGACCTATGTCGGCCGGGCGATCACCCCCTCGCACTCCAGCCGGCGGTTCAACACGCGTTTCTTTCTCGGCGAAGGCGAGTGCATTTGCGGCGACCCGCGGTCGAGCCAAGAGCTCGAAGACGTGCGCTGGCACCGGATCGGCACCGGCGACCTCGAAGACGGGCTGCGCGACGTGACGCGCTTCATGCTGGCGCGCGCCGTGGCGATGCGCAAAGGCACCGCCGCCGGCGAACCGCCGCTGTTTTATTGGGGAAAGAACGCCCGCCGCATCGGCATCTGCCACGAAGCCGCCCGAGCGCCGTAGCCGGCTGCTTCAGTGTGCCTCGGTGCCGAGCAGCGAAGGCCGCCGCCGGGCCGAAATCGGCGCCGGCTTCCACCCCCATTGCCTTGCCATGGGTCTCGACCCCGAGGATCAGAAACGACAACCCGACCAGCGCCATGCAGAAGGCGAGGAACAGGTAGGCCGGCAGCACCGCATCGGCCGTTGCCTTGGGCGACAGGATATTGCTGGTGCCGGCGATCAGCGCCAGGCTCAGCGGCCCGAGAATCTTGCCGACGCCGTTGGCCGCCTGACCCAGGCCCGAGGCGCGGGCGCCGAGGCTGACGCCGTAGCTCTCGACCGTATAGGGCGCGAGGTTCGAGAAGCCGCCCTCGATAAAGAAGGTCGAGGCGCATAGCAGGATCACCATCATCGGCAAGCCGGCAACGACGACCTCGTGATAATAGCCGGCGGCGGCCAGTGCGACGACACCGCCGAACCCCCACAACACTCCGAGCGGCCGCCGCCCCGTCAGCGGCGCCAGGAAGGTAACGAATATCTTGCCCACCACGCCGCCGAGGGCGACAAAAATGAAATAGGCGGCAGCCTGCGGCACCGGGACTTTCAGCACCATCGCGACGATCGTCGGTCCCCACAGGTAGACGCCGTAGCCCGCGGTTGACGAGCCGCCCCAGATCAGCACGGTTTCCCAGAACATGCGAGGCTGCTGATAGAGCTCCGACAGCTTGCCGCGAGGCGGGGCGGCCGGCCGCTCGGTGGGCAGCGGAACCGATTGTAGCGGTACGTCGAGTTGTTGTGCCACTCCGGTTCGGGCGTCGGCGAAGCGGCCCTTGGCGACGAGCCAGCGCACCGATTCGGGAACAAAGAGCCAGATCAGGATGCCGACAAAGGCCGGTGCGACGCCGAGCATGGCGACGCCGCGCCAACCGAGCGCCGCCAGCAGCGCCGCCGAGGTGGTGGAGGCAAGCAGGCCGCCGGCCGAGGCGAAAACGATGTAGAAGCTGGTCAGCAGGGTGCGGTGCCGGGTCGGGGTCAACTCGACCAAGATCGTCAAGGACGGAGTGACCCCCGCGGTCAGCCCGACGCCGACGAAAAACCGAAGAACCGCAAAGATCTGCCAGAGATCCGCTCGGCACGAGGCCGATCAGTCCGGCGGCTGCGGCGCAGATAAAGGTGCCGATGATCATTTGGGCTTTGCGGCCCCACATATCGGCGAGCCCGCCGAAGACCAAGGCGCCCAGAATCGAGCCGACGCCGCCGCTATAAAGGATCAGTGCCGATTGGCCGTAGGTTAGGTGCCATTGAGGCCCGAGAACCGCGAGCAGGTAGCCGACGACCAGAAAATCGAAGAATTCAAGGACGAACAGCGCTGAAAGCAGCGCAAAGGCGACCCAATAACGCCGGTTGAGCGGCGCCGTGTCGAACAGCGCCAGCAGATCGTCCGAAGTCCGTCCAGACATTTCCCTCCTCCTTTCGGCGGCGAGTTGGGCAACCCCGCTCGTCGTCTCCGGTCGGAGGTTTAGGCTGCCCTGCTCGGCTCCGTCAACCGGCGCGGCAAATTTAGGCCGTTCAGCGCGTTTCGGCGCCGAGCACGACCGGCTGCCGCCCGGCCCGCTGCTCCGCTTCGTCGAGCGCCATTGCCCGGCCATGGGTTTCGCGGCCGAGGATGGCGAAAGAGAGGCCGACCAGCGCCATCCCAAAGGCCAGAACCAGGAACGACCCGAACAATGCCCCCTCGGTAGCTTTCGGCGAGACGAAATTGCTGGTCCCGGCGATCAGCGCCAGGCTAAGCGGCCCGAGGATTTTGCCGACGCCGTTCGCCGTCTGGCCGAGCCCGGAGGCGCGCGCGCCGAGCCGCACCCCATAGCTTTCGACCGTGTAGGGAGCGAGGTTCGAAAAGCTGCCGTCGATGCAGAACGCCGACGCCGCCAGCAGTACGACGATCAGCGGCACGCCGCCGACAAATGCGCTGCCGTAAAAGCCGGCGGCGGACAATGCGACTACTCCAGCGAACCCCCAAATTATGCCGAGCGCCCGGCGGCCGATCACCGGCGCGAGAAAGGAGACCACGATCTTGCCGGAGACCCCGGCGCCGGTGACGTAGATGAAGTATTTGGCGGCTTGTGGTACCGGCACCTTCAGCACCAAGGCAACGACGGTCGGACCCCAAAGATAGATGCCGTAAGCCGCTGTCGCGGCCCCTCCCCAGATCAGGATCGTCTCGCAAAACTGCCGGGGATGCTCGAAAAGCTCCGAGAGCCGGCCGCGCGGGATCACTGCGGGCATCACCGTCGGCAACGGCACGGATTGGAGCGGCAGTCCCAGGTGTTCGGCGACCTTGGCGCGCGCCTCGGCGAACCGGCCCTTGGCGGTCAGCCAGCGCACCGATTCGGGAACAAGGAAGATGGCGAGGACACCGACCGCCGCGACCGAGATGCCGAGCATCGCCATGCCTCGCCAGCCGATCGCCGCCAGCAGCGCCGCCGAAGTGATCGAGGCAAGCAACCCGCCGGCGGTGGCAAACACGACATAAAAGCTCGTGACCATGGTGCGGTGCCGGGTCGGCGTCAGCTCGACCACGATCGTCAGGGCCGGCACCACCGCCGCCGTCAGCCCGACCCCGACGACAAAGCGCAGCAGCGCAAACATTTGCCAGTTTCCGTCAGGCACGAAACCGATCAGCGCCGCGCCGACCCCGCAAATGAACGTGCCTATGATCATCTGCGCCTTGCGCCCCGAAGCGTCGGACAAGCCGCCGAAGACCAGCGCTCCGACGATCGAGCCGACCCCGCCGCTATAGAGGATCAGCGCCGATTGGCCGTAAGTCAGATGCCATTGCGGCCCGACCACCGCCAGCAGGAATGCGACGACCGAGAAATCGAAGAATTCGAGAACCGTGATCGCTGACAATACCGCGAACGCCACCCAGTAGCGGCGGTTGAGCGGCGCTCGGTCGAACAGCGCCAGCAGGTCCTCGGAGGTTTGGCCGGGCATTATCTACTCCCCTTGAGGGCTGTTTATGGGCCGTGGGCAGCGGCCCATCGTTAAAGTTGGATGAACGAATAGGCGCAGTGCCGCCGAGCCGTCAACCGGCTGCCGCGGTCAACGGCCGGCCAGCAAGGCCGCCACCCTCTGGCGCCAGCTGATTAACCGCATCGGCCAGCATTCGGTACTTGATCTGCGTGACGTTGACGTCGCGGAAATAGTTGACAAGATCGCCCCAGGGATCATTCAGCCGCCCGATCCCCGAGATGAAGGCAACCACACCGCCTATCTCGAGATTTCCGGTGTAAACCCACCAGCCGCCGACCAGAAATGCAGAAATCCTTTGCAAATGATTGCAAGCATTCATCAGAAAATTCATTGTAAATTTTATCTTGAAAATGCCCATGTCTAGTGCAAAGGCCTCGTCGATTTGCCGCTCGTCTTCGGCGCCATCGTTTCGGTCAATCATCGCGATGCCGAGCCGGCGCAACACCTGGATGCGGGCGCCGGTGCGGCGGTTGACCGCCGCCTGCAGCAAGGGCACGAAGACGAGCTGCGGGATAAACAGCCCGAACGCGGCAAGCGCCATCCACGGATCGATGTGGATCAAGTAGGCCAGCACCGACATCATGATGCCGGTTTGCAGTATCGGCTCGGAGACGCTCTCCCCGACGAACCCTCCGATCGGCTCGACCTCGGCGACGATCATCGAAATCGCGATGCCTTGCGCCTCGGCTGCCGGCGAGGCTTCGCAAGGGGCCTCGACCACCGCGTGGACCCGTCGGCGCAGGTCGCGCTTGGCGCGCTCGCCGACCCAGCCGCGGTAGATGTTAAGCCCGAGCTTGGTCCCGCCTTGCACGAGCACCGTGCCCGCATAGATCGCGGACAAGCCGACCACCCAGGAAAAAGGCCGGTGTTTGACCAGGTCGTTGACTATCCTGCGCTGCAATTCGAGCGGGACGATTTCGAGCAGAAAGACGCTGACCGTAAGCACCAATACCAAGAGCTGATGCAGCGCACTGGTCCCCGCCACGTAGCGGAAAACGTTGCGCGGCAACTCTCCCGCCGGGGCGGTGGTGAATTCTTGAATCCAGGTGACGACGCGCATCAGCCGAGGACTATTGCGCCTTACACCGGCAGCGGCAAATGACCCAGGTCAAGCGCAAGCCCACCCGCTGTCAACAAGCAACAACCCATCGTTCGCCGTATTTGCCGCAGGCCGCAGCGCCGCGATATCATCGCGAGCATTGCGAGCATTTGGAAAGATCAGGCGATGGGCAGTTTGAGCGTTCGCAATCTCGATGACGAGCTGATTGCGAGACTGAAACGCCGCGCCGCGCGACACGGCCGTTCCGCCGAGGCCGAAGTGCGAGACATCCTCCGCCGGACATTGAGCGGGGAAGCGGATCTCGATTTCGAATCCCTCGCAGCCGAATTGCGCGCGCTGACTGCCGGGCGAAGACACACGCCGGCAGAGGACCTGCAGCGCGAAGGCCGGGACGAGCGATGACCGACCTGGTTATCGACGCCAGCGTCGCAATCAAATGGGTAATCGAGGAAGACGGCACGCGGGAGGCTCTGGCGCTGCGGCGCCACCGGCTGTTTGCGCCTGATCTGCTGGTGGCCGAATGCGCCAATGTTTTGTGGAAGAAGGCTCGGCGGAGCGAGTTGACCGCGCAAGAGGCATTGCTCGCCGCGCGATTACTGCAGCGAGCCGACATCGAACTGGCGCCGATGCGCGCCTTGTTCGAAACGGCAACAAACCTCGCGATCACGCTGGATCATCCGGCGTACGACTGTGTGTATATGGCGCTTGCCGAGACCTTGTCCTGTGATCTGGTGACCGCCGATCGCCGGCTGAGCGCGAAGGCTCTTCCCGCCGGCTTTAAGTCTAAAGTGCTTGCCTTGACGCCGGCTCCTCTGCCCTAACGGCAGGCGCGGTCTTTTGACAGGAGGATCGAACATGCGGATCGGGATTTATCTGCCGCATATCGGGCGCAAGGCCGGGCCGGAGGCGATCCGGCGCGCGGCGGTGCAGGCCGAGGAGCTGGGCTTTGCCGACGCCTGGACCAGCGAGCACATCATCGTGCCGAAGGACGCGCCCTACCCGCCCTCGGCAATGTTCTATGACCCGGTCCTGACCCTGACCTGGGCGGCGGCGTATACCAACAGGATCGGGCTCGGCACCAGCGTCCTGGTATTGCCGATGCGCCACCCGCTGCCGCTCGCCAAAGAGCTCGCGACGTTGCAGAACCTGTCGGAAGGCCGGCTGATCCTCGGCGCCGGGGTGGGCTGGCTGGAGGCCGAATTCGCCGCTTTGGGCGTGCCGTTCCGCGAGCGCGGCCGGCGGATGGACGAAGGCATCGCGATGATGCGCGCGGTGTGGAGTCGAGGACCCGGTAACTTTCCCGGCGCGCCATGTCCCAGCGGTCATCGAGGATATGCGCTCCTGCCGCAGCCGGAAAAGCCGATCCCGATCTGGATCGGCGGCAGTTCCGAACCGGCGCTGAAGCGCGCGATGCGGCTTGACGGCTGGCATGGCTCGCGCGTCTCGCCCGAGGCGGCGGCGCCGATCGTCCGGCGGTTGCGTGCGCAGCGGCCGGAGCCCGAATTCGCGATTTCGGTGCGCAGCGGCTGGGACGGCAAGGATCAGGGCGCGCTCGCGGCCCGGCTCGCCGGCTATGGCGAGGCCGGGGTCGGGCATGTGCTGGTCGAGCCCGCCGAGCGGGAGCTCGAAGCTTGGCTCGCGCGCGGTCGAACGCATCGCCGGCGCAGCGGAGAAGCTGCGATGAAGCTGGCCATGACCCTCAGGGTGTCGCCCACCGCCGGGATCGACATGGCTCTCGTTTGGGAGGCGGAGCGGCTCGGCTACGAGGCGGTGTGGTGCGGCGAGGCCTACGGCACCGACGCGGTGTCGCCGGTCGCCTGGGTGCTGGCGCAGACCAAGCGGATCAAGGCCGGCACCGCGATCCTGCAGATGCCGGCGCGCAGCCCGGCCTGCGCGGCGATGACGGCGATGACCTTGCAGGCGCTGTCGGGCAACCGTTTTCTGTGCGGCATCGGCCCGTCGGGGCCGCAGGTGATCGAGGGCTGGCATGGCGTGCCGTTCGGCAAACCGCTTGGCCGCACCCGCGAATACATCGCGATCATCCGCCAGATCCTCGAGCGCAAGGCGCCGCTCGAATTTCACGGCGAGCATTATCAGATCCCGTTTACCGGGCCGGGTTCGACCGGGCTCGGCAAGGCGTTGCGCAGCACCGTTCACGGCGACCCCAGCTTGAAGATCTACACCGCGGCGATCGCGCCGGCAGGGCTGCGGACGGCCGGCGAGGTCGCGGACGGGACCTTGCCGTTCTTCATGTCGCCCGAACAGGCCGACGCAATCGCCGGGCCGGTGCGCGAAGGTATCGCGAAGGCCGGCAACGGGAAAACCCTCGCCGATTTTGATCTCGCTCCCTATATCCGCGTCAGCATCGGCGACGATATTGCGGCGTGCCGGGACGCGATCCGGCCCAATCTCGCGCTTTACATCGGCGGCATGGGCGCGCGTTCGAAGAATTTCTACAACGATCTGGCGAAGCGCATGGGCTACGAGGCAGCGGCGGCAACGATCCAGGACCACTATCTCGCCGGACGGCGCAAGGAAGCCGAAGCGGCCGTGCCGGACAGGCTGATCGACGAAACCTCGCTGATCGGGCCCCAAGAGCGGGTGCGCGACCGGCTGCAGGCGTGGAAGGAGATCGCCAAGGATCACCAGGTCGGTTCGCTGGTGCTGGCGGGCGCCGACGCGGCGGCATTGCGGGTGATTGCCGAAGCGGTGTTGTGAGAGAGATGTGATGGGCGAGTTGCTGAGAAAGCTGGCCGACGCGATCGAACAGGACGGCTTTGCCTTTGTCCGGGCGCCGCAGATGCGCGCGCTGTTGGGCGAACGCGATTTGCGCGACTGGGAGTCGTTCGCCGCCAGCTGGGATAATCTGGGTGTCGACGCCTACATGGCCGATGGCGGGCGCTATCGCCGCCGCCGCTTTGCGGCTCTGCGCGCGACGCCAATGGGAATCATGCGCAAGCCGCATCAACCGCATTATCAGAGCCGCGATTACAACACGCTCAACGGCGGCATCGAGCGCTGGTTCGAGCCGGTTACCGATGCTGTCGCCGTTCATCCGGCGCTGAACGCTATTCTGCGGACGAGCCACGAATTGTTCGACCGCATGACCCCCGCCGAAGTGCGCCCCGAGGCCTGGCATGTCGAACTGCACCAATTCCGCATCGAGGCGCGGGCCGGGCAACAGGGCCATCCGACCCCGGAGGGCATGCACCGTGACGGGGTCGATTGGGTCCTGGTGCTGATGGTCCGGCGCCGGAACATCGTCAGCGGCAAGACCACGATCTACGATCTGGCGAAGCGCCCGCTCGGCAGCTTCACCCTAGCGCAGCCGCTCGAACTCGGCGCTGGTCGACGACAGCCGGGTGTTTCACGGCGTCACCGCGGTCGTGCCGCTCGATCCGCTTGCTGCCGGCCTATCGCGACGTGCTGGTGGTGACGTTCCGCCGGGAATAATCGGGATCCGAACCGGCCAAACGACCGGCTGCCGCCGAAGGCCGCTATCCATTCAGGAACGGGCAATCCCGAGCCTCTCGCCGCGGACCGAGGATTGCGCACGTCGCCTCAGCGGCTCCTCGACAAAATCACGAAAGTGAGGAAAAGTCGTGCACGAGTTGCAGTTCGCGCATCTAAGATCGGTTGTCGATCAGCGCAGGGAGTTTGCCGATGTCAAAGCATCATGTCTTGCGGGCCAGTCCGGATACCTGCCACTGGGGCTATTTCGATGCCGGTCTGAAGCCGGTGCTGAATGTCGCCTCGGGCGACACCGTCACCGTCGACAGCGTCTCGGGCGGCCCGGACGTGCTGCCGGCGGACGGCCGCTTCGACATCCTCCCCGACCATCTCGCGATCCATCGCGGGCTGGAGCCGAAGCTCGGCGCGCACATCTTGACCGGGCCGATCGCGGTCGAGGGGGCGGAGCCTGGCGACGTCCTGAAGATCGAAATCCTGACCATCGATCCACGGCAGAATTGGGGCTACACCCGCATCCGCCCGCTGTCAGGAACCCTTCCGGAGGACTTTCCGGTGCGCCGGACCTGGCACACCGCGATCGACCGCCAGCGCGGCGTCGCCACCGTGCCGTTCGGCACCGAGATCGAGCTGGCGCCGTTCTTCGGCGTGATGGGGGTGGCGCCCCCGCCTGCCTACGGCGCGGTGACCTCGATCGTGCCGCGCGAGTTCGGCGGCAACATGGATCTGAAGGAACTGACCGCCGGCACCACCTTGTACCTGCCGGTGTGGACGCCGGGCGCGCTGTTCTCGGCCGGGGACGGCCACGGCGTGCAGGGCGACGGCGAGGTCTGCGTGACTGCGCTCGAAACCGCGCTGACCGGGACTTTTCGGCTGACCCTGCAAAAGGGCGTGAAGATCGACCTGCCCCGCGCGGAGACGCCGACGCACCTGATCACGATGGGCTTTGACGAGGACCTCGACGACGCGGCCAAGACGGCGCTGCGCCAGATGATCACGTTGATCGGCGAACGGATGGGCCTCGGGCGCGAGGACGCCTACATGTTCTGCAGCCTCGCCGTCGACATGCGGGTGACCCAGCTCGTCGACGGCAACAAGGGCATCCACGCGATGCTGCCCAAGCGCTACGTCGACGGCACCGGGCGGCCGAATTAAAAAGCAAGCGCCGGATAGAGGCGGGCTCCCGCTTGAGCCATCTTCCGCTTATCTCAACGAAGGGAGCGGATGATGCTCAACTTAGACAAATGCTGGGCGGCGGTGGAGAACCGCGACGCCGGCGCAGATGGCAGCTTTTACTATGGCGTGCGCACCACCGGCGTCTATTGCCGGCCGGGGTGCGCGTCGCGGCGGCCGCTGCGCGCGAACACGGCGTTTTTCGCGACGACCGCCGAGGCGGAGGCCGCCGGATTGCGGGCGTGCAAGCGCTGCCGCCCGACCGACGCGTCGACCGCCTCGCGCCATATCGCCGCGATCGAGAAGGCGTGCGCGCTATTGCAGACCAGCGAGACGATGCCGAGCCTCGGTGAACTCGCCGATGCGGCGGCAATCAGCCGCTTCCATTTTCATCGGGTGTTCAAGCAGGTCACCGGCGCGACGCCGCGCGATTACGCCCGCACCCATCGGCTCGGGCGTCTTGCCCAACGGCTCGATGCCGGGGAAAAGGTGACCGAGGCAATTTACGCCTCGGGGTTCGGGTCGAGTTCGCGAGCCTATGAAACAGCGCCGGCCGCGCTGGGCATGACCCCGGGAGCCCGGCGGCAAGCCGGGGACGGCGAGACGATACGCTACGTGACGGTCGCGACACCGCTCGGCTGGGCGCTTGTTGCGGCGACCGCGCGCGGGATCTGCCTGACGGCACTCGGTGACGAGCGCGAGCGGCTGGCGGCGACTGGTTCGAGAACGCTTTCCGGCCGCGTCGATCGTTGCGGAGGACGCCGCGCTCAAGGAATGGGCCGAGCAGATCGTGCGCTTCATCACCGACCCGGGACGAACTCTCGATCTGCCGCTCGATATCCGCGGCACCGCGTTCCAGACCCGGGTGTGGCGCGCGCTGCAAAAGATACCGCTGGGCCGGACCGCGACCTATAGCGAAATCGCGCGGGAGTTGGGCCAGCCCAAGGCGGTACGGGCGGTGGCGCAGGCTTGCGCTGCGAACAATCTGGCATTGCTGGTGCCGTGCCACCGGGTGATCCGCGAGGACGGCGATCTCGCCGGCTATCGCTGGGGGCTGGACCGCAAGCGGGCGTTGCTCGAACGCGAGCAGGAAGCGGCGGCGGCCGATGAAGCCGCCTGACGTGGCGGCCGACCGCGTCGCCGCGGTCGATTGGCCGGCGGTGGCGGCCGCGCTCGACGAGCGCGGCTACGCCACCCTCCCGGCACTGCTCGCCGCCGAGGAATCCCGCAAACTCGCCGCGCTGTACCAGGACGACGACGAGCTTTCGCCGGCGAGTCGTCATGCAGCATCACGCCTATGGCCGCGGCGAATACAAATATCTGCGTTATCCGCTGCCCGGGCTGGTCGAGGAGCTGCGGCAGGCGATCTACCCCCGTCTGGCACCGATCGCCAACCGCTGGGGCGGAAAGCTGCGCGAGGAGACGCGGTTTCCACCGGCGCTCGACGCCTATCTTGCCGAATGCCACAACGCCGGCCAGGAACGGCCGACACCGCTGATCCTCAAATACGGTGCCGGCGACTACAACTGCCTGCACCAGGATCTTTACGGCCCGCTGGTTTTTCCTCTTCAGCTGACCGTGCTGCTGAGCAATCCGGAGAAAGACTTTACTGGCGGTGAGTTCCTATTGGTCGAGCAGCGGCCGAGGGTGCAGTCGCGCGGCGAGGTGGTGCCGTTGCGGCAGGGCGAAGCGGTGATCTTCCCGGTGCATCATCGCCCGGTCGACGGCGCCCGCGGACCTTATCGCGTGACCATGCGCCACGGCGTCAGCCGCATTCGCAGCGGCGAGCGTTATACGCTCGGCATCATCTTTCACGACGCGGCTTGACTGCGGCCCATCGGCCGCGCAGCCTCTATCTGCCGGCCGGCGGGACTGGAGCGGGTGAAGGGAATCGAACCCTCGTCAGAAGCTTGGGAAGCTCCTGCTCTGCCATTGAGCTACACCCGCGCCCTCCAATGATAAGCAATCCGCGGCCATCCGCAAGCGCGGCGCCGCGGTGCAGGCGGTCTCAGGAGCCGGCGGGGCGGCCGGGCGGCGGGTCGACCGAGACCGTGCCTATCTCTCCGGGTAGAGAGACTTCAAGGATCTCGAGGTCGTCCGACGCGCCGATCTCGTTGTGCTTCACGCCGCCGGGGATAAAGCACGAATCCCCGGATTCGAGCCGACACTTGCTGCCATCCTCAAAGGCGAGCTCGACCCAGCCTTTCAGCGCATAGACGAACTGGCCCTCGCAGATATGGTAGTGCCAGCCGGTCGGCTCGGTCATTCCGGTGATAGCGGTGGTCAGCTGCGCCCGCATCCAGCCATTGCTCGCCGCCTTGACGCCGAGATCGCGATATTTGAAGAAGTCGCGCCGGCCCTCGACATAGTCCGGGTGCTTGGCGCTGGTGACCGCGACCTTCATCTTCGCCGCCGCCTGAGCCGTCGGTTTTTCGAGTGTCGCTGCTGCACTCATCTTGCATCCTCCCGATCAAATCCCGGTCATCATAGCAGCGCATTGCCCACCAGTGCTATCCTGCACCTCTCGTCTCACAGGAGGTTCGGATGGCAAACATCCCCGGTGCAGTTACCGACCCCAGCCGCGTTCGCGGCGAAGACGTCGAGTTCAAAAGCGGCGGCGACACGATAACCGGTTATCTGGCGACACCGAGCCAGGCCGGCCGTCATCCCGGCATCGTCGTGATCCACGAAGCTTTTGGCTTGGTCGAGCATATCCGCGACCTGGCCCGGCGCTTTGCCAATATCGGCTACAATGCGCTGGCGCCCGATCTGTATGCGCGGGCCGGCGGGCCATCCAATCCGGGTGATATGGCGACCGTGATGCCGGTCATGTTCGGCAAGCGCGATGGCGAAGCGGTGCAAGACCTCGAAGCCGCAGCCGCGCGTTTGCGTGCATTGCCGGGGGCCAGCGGCAAGATCGGGGCGATCGGCTTTTGCTCAGGCGGGCGCCAGACCCTGCTGTTCGCGTGCAGCAGCAACAAGGTCGACGCCGCTGTCGATTGCTGGGGCGGTTTCATCCATCGCGCCACTCCCGATGCAGAGACGACGGCCTCGCGCCCGACCCCGATCCTCGACCTGGTCGGCAAGCTTGGTTGCCCGCTTTTCGCGGTGTTCGGCGAAGAAGACCAGAACCCGTCGGTGGCGCAATCGGAGGAACTGAAAAAGCGCGCCGCGGCCGCCGGCAAGGATGCGACGATCAAGGTCTACAAGAATGCCGGGCACGCCTTCCTGGCGGATTATCGGCCGAGCTATCGCGAGGGCCCAGCGACCGAGTTGTGGGCCGACGCCGTCACCTTTTTCGACAGACATCTGAAGTCGTAAGCCGCCCGGTCACTACAGGGCGAGTTCGCGCCGGCGGTAGCTGAGCACTTTCGAGAGATAGGCGGGGAAGTGCTCGGCCGGGGCAAAGGCCGGGCGCAGCAGCCGGTCGAAATCTTCGCGCAGGTAGCTCGCGTAGTAAGGCTCGTGAAATCCCGCCGGAAAGGATTCGAGCATCGCATCGTAATCGGGCACGTCGCCGATCTGCAGCGAGTTGACCAGGATCAAGGTTCCGCCCGGCTTCAGCACGCGGCGGATCTCATCGGCTACGCTCCGACGAATACGCGGCGGCAGCTCGTGGAAAAGATAGATGCAGGTGACGACGGCGAACTGGGCATCGGCGAACGGCATCGCCTCGGCGGCCCCCTCGATCAGGCGAGTGCGCGACCATGGCGACAGCTCGCGCCGGGCAACGGCAAGATAATGCGGCGACAGGTCGAGCCCGGTGACGTGGAGCCGCGGGTAGTTCGCCTTGACTTCGCGCAAAAACTGCCCGGTCCCGCAGGCCAGGTCCAGGAGTTGCGCATCGCGCGCGCCGGCCTGCAGCTCGGCCAACGCCAGCTTGAGCGGTACCAGAGCCTGACGCCGCATCGCCGCGGCGCCACCCCCAAACAAGACCTCGACCTGATGGTCGTAACGTTCGGCCGAGGCGTCGCTCAAATACCCGTCGCTCTGAAAATGAAATTTCTGCAGGTAATAGCGCGGATAATTGCCGGGCGGCGCTTCGCGCAGCAGGCGCTCCTTGGGCTCGCCATGCCGCCTCGCGTCGACCGCGCCGAGATCGGCGAAGAAATCGACGGCGCGGCGAACCTCGGCCAACGGATTGCCCAACCCGGCGGGCGGCGGCGCGTAATAGCCCGCTTCGACATTGCGCCAGTCCTGCTCGATCAGCGCCCTGAGATCGGCGAGGATACGCCGCCGGTTGGGCATCGGCCGCCCGTGCAGCGATTGGGGCAGTGGCATCGGGCGGGTCCGCCGCGCCGCCAGCAGCTTTTGCCCGAAATACCATGACACCCGCGCGGCCTGGGCGGCGTCGAAGGCGAGCTTGTCTAGCGGCGTCGGCATAACACCGCAAAACTTAACACCAGGGCCCGCCCCGGGTCATCAGGGCACGAGGCGCGGCAGCCTATCCGGGATCGCGGATCGTCGAGCTATAAGCCAGGAACCCGTGGCGGTGAACCTGCGGGTCAGTGGCTCGCCAACATGTCCCAGGGGGTCTTGCCCTCGGGCAATGGCGGGATGCGCAGCAGATCGGCCATCGGCTCGCCGGTCATGTAGCGGCGGCACAGCTCCTCAGGATCGTAGGTCACGCCGACTGGGTTCTCGGCGAAGGCGCGGCTGTGGAAATAGCCGTCGAGTTCTGCCGGCGTCGGGAAATTGTCGATCTGCAGTTCGACCCGGTTGTTGTCGGGATCGCGGTAGTACATCGACGTGGTGACGCCATGGTTGATCGGCCAATGCGGCAGGATGCCCTCGGCTTTGAGCCGGCGATAGGTGGACAGCAGCTCGCCGAGATTATTGTAGGCGTAGGCGACATGGTCGGTCCCGACCGCGTCGGGATCGCGCACCGGCAGGCCGGGGATATTGATCAAGGCCAGGCGATGATGCTCGTCGTCATAAGACAGGAAGCACAACAGGTCGTTGCGGAACACCACCCGCGCCGCGAGCACGGTCTGATACCATTTGGCCATCGTGTCGAACTGGCCGGTCCGCAGCACGAAATGAGCGAATTTGGCCGGGCTGACCGGCTGGGTAGCGGGGCTGAGCTGGCGCATCGGAGATACGTCGTTCATCGGTGTCTTCCCTGTTCGGTGGTCGCGGCTGCTGGCGCCTCAGATTATGCCCAAAAGGGCATGGCAGGCAAAATGGGGTGAGAAGCGCCGAAAGCCACCGAAAATTTGGGGTGCCTGCGAGTGATTTCAGCTACCCTTCTCGCCGGCTGCCGGCTGCCGGCGGCGTGGTGACGCGCCGCGCGGCGATCGGGGCCGAGCGGATATGGTCGAGATCGATTTCCGGCATCGGCAGATCGAGCATGCCGAGCGACGGCATTGGCCAGCGCGTTGTAGTCGCGAAAGCTGCGGCGCAGCCAACCGCCGCCAATTCGGCATGCCGCCGCTGGCATGCGCCTCGAAAGCCGATTCACGGCCGTCGAGCGCCGAGGAGACATGGTCCCAGGCCATCTGCAAGAGGGCGGCGCGCTGCAATGCGGTGTAGCCGCCGCCGCCAAACGATCCTCCAGCCCTTCAGCTATTTCGGGCGCGGCGAGATCGCGGTCGCTGGGCGAGACGACCAGCGAGGAGCCCGGCACAATCCGCAGGATCTCGGACATTCGCGCGCGGGCCCGCATCAGCTGGATGCCGCCCGCCGCCAGATGGGCATGGCCCGGAAAGCAATAGCCGGCCGGGGTGAATTCGGGGTCGCGTTCGGCTGCGGTCAGAGCGAGCTGCGCACGGTCTGCACCGTTGCGACCAGATCGATCAGATAGTCGATCGTCGGCTCGTGCTCTGTAAGGCCCATCGCATGGGTCAAGGCAAGCGCCAGGCCGAGGGTGAACTCCGCCTTTGACAGCCAGCCGTAAAGATGGTGCCAGCGCAGCCAGCGCGGGATCGCCTCGGGCGACATATCGACAAAAAACACCCGCTCCCACGGGATCAATACCTGGTCGAGCCACATCTGGCCGTCGAGCTCGTCAAAGCGGCTGGAGAGCGGAGAGACGAACGGATTGTCGTCGCGGGTCGCGCGCTTGCGGCACAGCACCGTCACGCCGGGAGCATTGACCGGGACGATAAAGCTCGCGGGCCGGCCGCCGACATCCATCCGCGAAAGCGGGCCGACATAGACGTCCTCGGCGTAGGCCGGGCTCGTATGCATGCCGAGTCGACCCGACATCGACGATCCCGGCATCGGTTTCGCGCACCAGCTTCAGCGCGACCCGCTCCGCCGGGTCCGCGCGCATGCGCTGGCCGATGATCGGGGCGCCGCCGCAAAAGGTCAAAAAATGCCCGGTGCGGGCGATATCGTCGCGATAGGCGAGCGCCGCGGCCACCTGCTCGGGCGGGGCGCCGCCTGCCTGCGCCGCGGTCAAAACGCCGAGCTGCGATCAGATTGCCGTAGGCCGGGGTATGGGTGATGTTGCCGGCGGAGAGGAACGTCGTCTTGGCAAACGAACGGCCCATGCCGACCAAATCCTCGGCCTGCTTTGGCGCCACATAGGCCCAGGGCACCGGCTTTCCGTCGGCCGAGTGCGGCGACAGCAGGAACTCCTGCCAGGCCGGGTCGAGGTGGCGGTCGTACCAAAGCGCGTATTCGTCGACCATTGCGCGGGTCGCCGGGTGGGTCGTCACGTCGTGCGCCCAGCCCTCGCCCATGACCCATACCCGACGCCCGTCGCGCAAGGATTCGCGGTAATCGGCGCCGGTTCTCATTCGCAATCAGCCCGCACTGCTAATCTGCCACGTCGAGGCTTGCGCAGCGCCGCGGAAAATGCAACACGGCTGCAACGGCCACAAAAAACGGCTCATCGCGGGAGACAGGGGAATGGCGGAAGCGTCGACGTCAGGAATCGAATCGGCACTGGAAAACCAGCGGCTCGGCAGTCTGCAGATCCGCGTCGCGGCGCTCTGCACCCTGATCCAGATTTGCGACGGCTACGACATCAACTCGATCGGCTGGTCGGTACCGTCGCTGATCCGCGCCTGGCATCTGCCGCCGCCGGCATTCACCACGGCGTTTTTGTGGTCGAGCATCGGCATCATGATCGGCGCTCTGTCGGCCGGGCCGATCGGCGACCGTTTTGGCCGCCGGCCGCTGCTGATTTCGAGCCTTGCGATTTTCGGCCTCGCGTCACTGTTGAGCGCGTTTGCCGGCTCGCTTGCGATGACTGAGCGTGCTGCGCTTTTTCACCGGGCTCGGTATCGGCGGGGCATTTCCCGGAGCCGCCACCTTGACCGGCGACTACGCCCCGCGGCGGCTGCGCGCGACGATGATCATGGCGAGCTTTACCGGTGCGCCGATCGGCGGCTTTCTTGGCGGCCAGATCGTGGCCCTGCTGCTGCATCAAGGTTTCGACTGGCCGGTCATCTTCATCCTCGGCGGCGCGTTCCCGCTGGTGCTGGTATTGGTGATGGCGCTGTGGCTGCCCGAATCTCCGCGCTTTCTGGCAGCGAGAGCGGAGCTGGCACCGCGAGAGCGGGCGTTGCTGGAACGCCTCGACATCGTGCCGGGGCAGATCGAGCGGCATACGATCGACCTCGCCCATGGCAATCCGATCAAGATGCTGTTCGGCGAGGGCTATGCGCTGCAGACCATCCTGCTATGGGTCATCTTTTTCTGCAGTCTATTGAATTTGTTCCTGTTTGCCTATTGGCTGCCGACTGTCCTCAACCTGATCGGCATGACGCCAAGCCAGGCGGTGTTCGCGTCGAGCCTCAGAGATTTCGGCGCGATCTTTGCCGTGCTCTATCTCGGCCTGCTGATCGACCGGGTCGGACCCGAGCGCTCGCTCGCCTACCATTATGCAATCGGCGCGATATTTATCGCGCTGATCGCGTTGGTCGCGATGCCCTACGCGCTGCTGCTGACGGTGATCTTTTTGTCGGGCATGACGATCATCGGCAGCCAGACCGGCGCCAATGCGACCTGCGGCAAGCTTTACCCGGCGCGGATGCGGACCAGCGGGCTCGGCTGGGCGCTCGGCATCGGCCGGCTGGGCGGCATCGCCGCCCCGGCGCTCGGCGGCTACCTGCTGGCGCTAAAGATGGCGCCGACGCACATCTTTTTGAGCGCCTGCCTGTTTGCGATCATTGCCGCGGTGGCGACAGGCTTGCTTGCCCTGTGCGGTCCGCGGGGCGCATCCCTATCCACCCCTGCTTCGGTCGGAGGCGCTCACTAAGGCCAAGACAGAGGCGTGCCGAGACACGCCCCTGTTCGCGCGAAGGCTTAGTGCACTGGCGGCAGATTGGCCGAATAGGGAGGGCCGCCCGCCGGCGCGGAGTTGATGCAGGTCGGATGGCCAAAGCCCCCGGCGCTGATGCCGGTGCCGCCATACGGGTTCGGGGCGATGTCGAAGACAATGTTGTCGGGCCGCGTCGTATCGCCCGACACCCCCTTGACCGGGTTCAGCCCGTCGAGCTTCAGATTGTGGCGCAGGTTCCACGCGACATTATGGTCGGTGCAGGAGGTGTCGCCGCTGACCCCGATGCCGCCGATCTTAACGCCGTTCTGGTAAGCCCCGAGCCCGCCGCCGAAGACGTTCACGCCGCCGATGCGCCGCCCGACCATCGGATCGGACGGGGTACCGAACTGGCTCGCCGGGGCGGAATTGCCCCAGGCATCCTGATAGGCGACTTCGGTATCGACCGGATTGCTGTGCTGAAGGCCGTACAGGCTGCCGCCCGGTTGCACTGCCGAATAGAGATTGGCGGTCGACAACGCCAGACCGGTGGGGAACAGGCTGGTGCCCGGCGGTCCGCCGTTACTCAGGCTGAAGTCGTTGGCGGTGTTAGCCTTCTGCGCTGCAATAGCCCGGCTGCCCAGCCATTGCGAAGTATAGTCGCTGCCCGAGAATGCCACCGCGCAGACCGTGCCGTCTGTGGCGACCAGAACGCCCCACATGTTGAAACCGAGGCCGCCATTGGCCGCCGAAACAGCCTTTACCAGCGCTGTCTTCAGCTGCGACCAACCCGGAAGGCTGGAGCATAAACCCGAGCCACCGGCAAACGCCGGCGCGGCAATGGCCGTAAATCCCAGTCCTACAGAAGCGGAGATTATCGATCGGCGAATGTTCATGGTACTCCCCTTTCGGATGGGATCGATCAGCGAACCTGCGCAGCTCTCCCATCACAGCGCCGCAGGCAATTTTTCCGCGCCGAGCGAAGACCTCGCCGGCATTTATCAGACAGCCGGCAGAGGCGAATAGCCGTTAATACACCGCGCCGCGGGCGGTGATCGGCCAGATCGCCTCGACACGGTTCCCGCGGATGCAGACATACCAGTCGTAGAGGTTGACGGTCGGATCGCAATGGCCGGGGACCAGCCGGATCTTGTCGCCGATATGGAGCCGGTTGGTGGCGGCCGCGACGGCGAGGCGGCCATGCTCGTCGGACGCGCGCTCGTAGGTCGCGGCGGGCTCGTCCCAGACCAAGGGCGGGCCTGAATTCGAAAGCCAGCGCTTTGAGGCCGGCATCGACGATCGCGCGCTCCCTCTGCGGGCGGCTCATCACCGTCGACCAGACGAACAGGCTCGGTTCGAACGTGCTGGCCGGTGCGCCGTCTTGACCGAGATTGCGGCCGTAATCGGCGTCCATGAAGATGTAAGAGCCGCATTGCAGCTCGGTGTAGACCCCGCTTCCGCTCTCGAATTCGAAGCTGCCGGTGCCAGCGCCAGTCACGACCGGGCACGGGATGCCGTTGCGCTCGAGAAGGTCGCGGGTTGAGCCGGCCTTTTCCGCCGCTTGCGCGATTGCCTGGCGCCGCTCGTCCCAGCCGCGCAGATGCTGCGCCGAGCCGTGATAGGCCTGCAGCCCGGCGAAGCTCAGATGTTGCGCGTCGGCGATCTGCCCGGCGAGGTCGAGCGCCGGCTCACCGGGTTCGACCCCGCAACGGTTGCCGCCCATATTGACCTCGACATAAACCGGCAAGCTGACCCCGGCCTCGGCCGCCGCCGCCTCGAGCGCGTCGACCTGGCTCCCGTCATCGGCGCACACCCCGATCCGCGCGATCGGAGCCAGCGCCATCAACCGGCGCAATTTCTGCCGGCCGACGATCTCGTTGGTGACGAGCACATCCCGCACACCGCCATACACCATCGCCTCGGCTTCGCCGACCTTCTGCACGCAGACGCCGACCGCTCCTTTCGCCACCTGCTGCAAGGCGATGACCGGGCATTTGTGGGTCTTGGCATGCGGGCGCAGGCGCACCGGGCTTCCGGCAATGCGCTCGGGGAGCCGCGCCAGATTGCGCTCGAACGCATCGAGATCGATGATCAGAGCGGGGGTATCGACCTCATCGAGCGGCATGCCGATTTCGGCGGGCGGGCGGGTCGTCATCGGGCCGGGTCTCCTCGCGGGTAAGCGTCGGCGAAAAGCTCGCCCAGCCTGCAGGCAAAAGCAACAACGCGTCGGCGCGCGGCACGACGCGTGCCCGCAGATGCGCATCCGGCTGGAAAGGTTTTCCGGTCATAAGCGGCCGATATTGGTCAAACCTTATGCATTGCTGACCTGCGAGCTGCCTTATTGTTGTACAAATAGGAGCTTCCGTTACAGAGCGGTGGTTTGGCAGGCGGGGGCGATTTGACCGAGCAGTCGGCGACCGGCGGTGAGCTGCGGGACTATCAGTCGAGCGAGGCGCGCGGGGCCCGCCGGCTGGTGCTGATGGCGGTCATGATGGCCACCTTCATGGCGGCGATGGAAAGCTCGATCGTCGCCACGGCGATGCCGTCGATCGTCGCCGCACTCGGCGGGTTCAGGCTGTTCAGCTGGGCGTTCGCGGCCTATCTGCTGACCCAGGCGGTGACCATTCCGATCTATGGGCGGCTGGCCGACCTCTATGGCCGCAAGCGCGTGTTTTTTGCCGGCGCGGGCCTGTTCATGGTGGCCTCGACTTTGTGCGGGCTCGCCTGGGCGATGGTGCCGCTGATCCTGTTCCGGGCATTGCAGGGCGCCGGCGCCGGCGCCATCCAGCCGATCGCGACGACGATCATCGGCGACATCTACCAGCCGGCAGAACGGGCCCGGATACAGGGTTACATCTCGGGCGTGTTCGGGGTCGCGGCGATCATCGGCCCGATGCTCGGCGCCTTTCTTGTCCAGCACGTGACCTGGTCGCTGGTGTTCTGGATCAACCTGCCGATCGGGGCCATAGCGTTTGTCATGTTCGGCCTGTTCCTGCATGAGCGGCAGGCGCCGCGCCGGCACCACATCGACTATCTCGGCTCGGCATTGATGATGTTCGGCGCCGGCGCGCTGATGCTGGCTCTGGTCGAGGCCGGGAATTCCGCCGGGGTAGTGACCGTAGCCGCCTTGGCGGCGGCGGGCTTGGTCGCGCTGGCGGTATTGGCAATGCACGAGCGCGGAGCGGCCGAGCCGATCCTGCCGCTGAGATTGTGGCGCGACCGGGTCATCGCCATCGGCAGCTTCAGCGGGTTTACCGCCGGAGTAGTGATGATGTCGATCAACGGCTTCCTGCCGCTTTATGTGCAGGGGGCGATGGGCCGCAGCCCGGCGGCAGCCGGCATGGCGCTGGGCGCCGCATCGGTCAGCTGGACATTTGCCAGCCTCGCGGCCGGGCGGCTGATGATCCGCACCTCGTACCGGCGCGCGGCAACGATCGGCGGCGTCTGTCTGATCGCCGGCGCGTCGATGCTCGCCACCCTTACTCCGGCGAGCGGTCTGCTGTGGGCCGTCGCCGGATCGCTGCTGATCGGCACCGGCATGGGGTTCTGCAACACATCCTTTCTGGTGTCGACCCAGGCCAGCGTCGGCTATGGCGAGCGCGGCGCCGCCACCTCGTCGATCATGTTCATGCGCATCGTCGGCAATTCGGTCGGGGCCGCGATTTTCGGCGCAATCCTCAATTTCGGGGTCAGCCGGCGCGTGCCTCATGCCGGCGACGCCGTCAACCGCCTGTTGCAGCCGGCGGCGCGCGACAGCCTCGGCAGCGCCGAAATCGCCCAGCTCAGCGACGCGATCGGCGCCGGCTTGCACAACGTCTATGTCGTCGCCGGGTTCGTCGCCGTGGTCAGCCTGGCGCTTGCACTGGCTTTGCCGGCGCGGCTCAGCCCGACCCGCCCGGCCGGAAAGGCGCGCGACCGCTCCTAGCCGGAACGCCGCCCGCCGGCAGTTACGCAGCCCTGGCGGATGTCGCGGCGGTATCGGAGCGAGCAGCGGCGAGGATCATGTCGGCGCCCTTTTCGGCGATCATGATCGTCGCGGCGTTGGTGTTGCCGGACACCACCGTCGGCATGATCGAGGCGTCGACCACCCGCAACCCGTCGATGCCGTGGACGCGCAATTCGGTGTCGACGACGGCGCGCTCGGGGCTGCCCATCATGCAGGTCGAGGTCGGGTGAAACGTCGTGCCGGCATTCTTGCGGATGTGGTCGAGCCAGTCGTCATCGCTCTCGGTTGTCGGGCCGGGCATGACCTCACCGACGGCGAGCGCCGCCATCGCCGGGCTCTCGAACACCTTGCGGGCGATCCGCAGGCCGGCGATCAGGGTGTCCTTGTCCCCCTGGGTCGACAGATAGTTGGGCTGGATCGCCGGCGGCATCGCCGGAAACGGCGAGCGGATGCGCAACCAGCCGCGGCTTTCCGGCCGGCACGGGATGCAGGTCGCCTGACAGCCGGGGAAATCGTGCATTTCCTTACCCGGCTGAACGAAGCTGCCGGCGAGAAACTGATACTGCACGTCGGGCAAGTCGAGGCCGGGACGAGTGCGCACGAAGAGGCCGATCGGCGCCGCCCCCATCATCAACGCGCCGCGGCGGGTCAGCGCATATTCGAGCCCGGCGCGGGCCTGGCGCACCCAGCTGCGCGAGATTTCGTTCAACGTGTTGGCGTTGCGCACCCGGTAGACGATGCGGGTGTTGACGTGATCCTGCAGGTTCTCGCCGACCCCCGGCAAATCGTGGACCACCGGAATATCGTGCGTGCGCAGCAATTCGCCGGGGCCGACGCCGGAGAGCTGCAACAATTGCGGCGAGTTGATCGAGCCGCCGGAGAGCAGAATCTCGCGGCGGGCGTTGACGCGGCGCAGGACTCCGTCTTGCGCGAATTCGAGGCCGGTCGCGCGGCGGCCCTCGAACAGCACCCGGTGCGCCAGGGCGTGGGTCACGACGCGCAGATTGGGCCGGTTCAGCGCCGGGCGCAAATAGGCGATCGCGGCGCTGCAGCGGCGCATATTGCGCACGGTCAGCTGCAAGGGGCCGACGCCGTCCTGCTCGGCGCCGTTGAAATCGGCGTTGCGCTTGTAGCCCGCCTCAACGGCGGCGGCGATAAAGGCGTCGTGCAGTTCGTGCCGCGCGCGCAGATCGGAGACATCGAGCGGGCCGCCGAAGCCATGATGCGCGTTGGCGCCGCGCTCCTGGTTCTCGGCACGCCGGAAATAGGGCAGCACGTCGTCATACGACCAGCCGCTATTGCCGAGCTGGCGCCATAGGTCGAAATCCTGTTTTTGCCCGCGGATATAGATCAGCCCGTTGATCGAACTGGAGCCGCCGAGCACCTTGCCGCGCGGCCACATCATGCGCCGGCCGCCCAATTCGGCGAGCGGCTCGGTCTCGAACTGCCAGGTGATCTTTGGGTGGTAGATATTGCGGTAGAAGCCGGCCGGGATATGGATCCACGGATTGCGGTCCTTGCCGCCGGCCTCGAGCAGCAATACCCGGTTCGCCGGATCGGCCGATAGCCGGTTCGCCAATACGCATCCGGCCGACCCGGCCCCGACAATGATGAAATCGAATTCCGTTTCCTGCATCGCCGTCTCTACGCCCGAAATGTTCTACCCGCAAAAAGCGAAGCCATTGCTCCCGCGAGCATGTCTTCCTATTTCCCTGAGCCCAGCGCGCTGCGCAGATCGACGACAACCTGGTCGCGGGTGCGGGTTTGCCAGCGGCGGCGGCGGCCGATCGGTTCGTTCTCGATTTCGGGAACGACTTTGCAGGCGACGAAGACCGGGCCCGGCCCCGCCATGATGCCGGGGAGCTCGCGCTCGAAATCGCCGATCTCGGTGAAGGCGTGGGTGCGCGGATAGCCGCAGCCGCGCGCGATCATGTCGTAAGCGATGTTGTCGGCATTCGGCACCGGCTGGCCGCCGGTCGTCGCGTAGACGCCGTTGTCGATCAGGAAATGGTAGAGGTTGGTCGGCGCCTGCTCGGCGACGGTGGCCAGGATGCCGAGGCTCATCAGGATATCGCCCTCGGAATCGAACAGCATGACCTTCTTGTCGGGCCGCGCCAGAGCCAGGCCGAGGCCGAGGCCGGCATGGCCGCCCATCGCCGGGTCGCCGAGTTCGACGTCGAGGTCATGGTGGTCGCTCAAATTGATCCAATAGCGGCCGCTGCGGCCCGGCACGAGGATCGCGTCGCCGCGGTAGGGGGCGAAGACCTTCATCATTTCGGCGGTGTGCATCATGGCTGGTCGCCCCTTTACCGGTTGAAGCCGTGGTATTCGTCGCCGACCAGGATCACGACCGGCCGCTGCGTGCGTTCCGCCTCAGCGAAGGCGACCGCGATCCGGTCCGAATCGGCATTGTTTTCGATCAGGTAGTAGTTGAGACCGAATGCCATCAGGAAGCGCTCGGTATAGGTCGCCACCGAGTCCGGCGTGACGCCGTGCCGGGTCCAGCCGCGATAGCCGACCATCAGCACGATCGGCACGTTGAGGCTCATCAGCCAACCGCGGATCGAATCACCCGACTCGAGCATTCCGGTGTTCTGAATGAGGATCAGCGGTTTTGCCCCGCCGAGCCACAGCCCGGCGGCGATCGAGGCGGCGTGGCCTTCACGGTTGACGCCGACCAGGCGAATAGCCGGGTCGGATTTCATCAGCAGGTAGAGCCAATTGGTCTCGCTGTCCGGCAGGTACACGACATGCGTCACCCCGTGTTTCTTCATTTCGGCGAGGACCGTTTCCGGGCTCAGTGCCGCCGCTTCACCACTCATCGACCGCCTCCACCATAGGGTACCCGGACAGCATAATTTGCCGAGCGAGATAAATCGACCGGCTCGAAACGGCGACTGGCCGCCCGGGCCGGCCCGATATAGTTATGCGCCTTTCGACCGGAGGTGAACCATGCCGACCCGCCGTGCCGTGTTGATGTCAGCGCTTGCCGCGGCGGCAATTCGACCAGAGGAGCCCTGGCGCAGGGTGACGCGCCACCCACGATTTTGCGGTTGATCAATTGGACGATCGAGGTCAACGGCAAACCCGCCTCGGTCTACGGCATCCGCCAACCGGACGGCACCGCCGGACTGACCACTCATGTCGGCGATCGGTTTCGCGTTCGCGTCGAAAACCAGATCGGCAAGCCGAGCCTCGTTCACTGGCACGGCCTCGCCCCGCCCTGGCGGCAGGACGGCGTGCCGGGTGTTTCGGGACCGCCGATCCCGCCCGGCGGCAGCGCCGATTACGACTTTCCGCTGGACTACGGGGGCACCTTCTGGATGCACTCGCACGAAGGATTGCAGGAGCAGTTGCTGTTCGACGCGCCGCTGATCATCCGCGATCAGCGGGACAAGCCGGGACAACAGGAAATCGTGCTGATGCTAAACGATTTCAGCTTTACCTCGCCCGAAGAGATTTTCGCCAATCTGAAAAAGGGCAGCAGTATGCCGGGAATGGCCGGCGGCGGCATGCCGGCTGTCTCGGGGAAGGGCAATGCCAAGCCGACACCGGCGAGCGTGAAGGCCATGGGCGGCGATGGCGGGGATGGGCATGGCGGGGATGGGCAAGGCGGTGCAGGCCAAAGCCGCGTCCGATATACCGGACCTGAACGATGTGACCTATGACGCCTTTCTCGCCAACGACCGCACTCTGGCTGATCCCGAAGTGGTCAAGGTCGAGCCGGGCCGGCAGGTGCTGCTCCGGGTCATCAACGCCTCGGCGATGTCGAGCTATCATTTCGATCTTGGCCGCTTGAATGGACGGCTGATCGCGGTCGACGGAACTTTCGTGGTTCCGATCGAAGGACGGCGCTTCCCGATCAATGTCGCGCAGCGCCTCGACATCGTGCTGACGATCCCGCGAGGGACTGCCGCCTATCCGCTGCTCGCGACCGTTGAAGGCTCGCGGGGCCGCTCCGGGATCGTGCTCGCCGCGGGCAAGCCGCCGATCCCCCGCATCGCCGCCCAGGCGGTGGCGACGGCGCCGGAGATCACGATGGATCTGGAAAAGCGGCTGCGCGCCGCGGAACCGCTAGCGCCGCGCAAACCCGACCGGGTCCATAACATCGACCTGACCGGCGAGATGTCGAAATACATTTGGTCGATCAACGGCGTCGCCTGGAACCCGCAAGTGCCGCCGCTAACGATCGCCAAAGGCGAACGGGTCGCGCTGATCATGACCAACTCGACCGGGATGCCGCATCCGATGCACCTGCACGGGCACCGGTTTCAAGTCGTGGAGATCGAAGGCGTGCCGTTGGCCGGTGCGGTGCGCGACACGGTTAGGGTGCCGCCGGGGCAGCGCGTCGTCGTCGTCTTCGACGCCGACAATCCGGGCACCTGGGCCTTTCACTGCCACATGCTGTACCACATGGAAGCGGGGATGTTTCAGACCTTCCGCTACGTCTGACACAGGGGCGCATCGTCGCGGTGACGATGTGCTCCGGCTGGGCGCGGCAGCTACACCCGCGTCGCCAAGATCGCAGGACGGCAATGCTCTACCGTCTGTGAAACGCGCTGGCGCATGGCTGGCAAGTCGGGGCAAGCTTACGCCTTGGTCCAAGGGGGGAGCAGGCGATGAAGGCGGCGGTATGCGAAGCGTTCGGGGGCCCTGAGGTGCTGGCGCTGCGCGAAGTGCCCGACCCGCCGCCGCCCGGTCCGGGCGAGGTGCAGGTCCGCATCCGGGCGCGTGGCGTCCAATATGTCGATGTGCTGATGCTGGCCGGGAAATATCAGTTCCGGCCGGAGCCGCCTTTCATTCCCGGCAACGAGGGGGCGGGCGAAGTGGTTGCTGTCGGGCCCGATGTGTCCCGGTTTAAGGTTGGCGACCCGGTGATGAGCCGGCATCGGCTCGGCGCTTTCGCCGAGTTGGGGAATGCTCCGGCCGAGAATTGCGACCCGGTGCCGGCGGCGCTGAGCCTCGACGAGGCGGCGGTATTCCGCGGCGCCTATACCACCGCCTATCACGCGCTGCTGCAGCGCGGCCGGCTCAAGGCAGGCGACCGGGTGCTGATCCACGGCGCCGCGGGCGGCATCGGGCTGCCAGCGATACAAATCGCCAAGCTGTTGGGCGCTGAGGTCATCGCCACCGCCAGCAGCAACGAAAAGCGCGCCGTCTGTGTCGCCGAAGGCGCCGACCACGCCATTCCCTATCATGACGGCTTTCGCGACAAAGTCATGGAACTGACCGGGGGCCGCGGTGTCGACATCATCTACGACCCGGTCAACGGTCCGACATTCGATGAATCCTTGCGCTGCCTCGCCTGGGGCGGGCGCATCCTGATCCTCGGGTTTCTCGGCGGCACGCCGGCGCAGGCCCGCACCAATTACCTGTTGATCAAGGGAATCGAGGCAATCGGCGTGCGCATCGGCGGGCTCAACGAAGCCCATCCGGAGATCGCCGCCGCCAACACCAAGGCGCTGCTGGACCTCGCCGCGCAGGGAAAACTGAGGCCCCACCTATGGCACCGCTATCCCCTGGCGGATGCAGCCGATGCCGTCCAGGCGCTGATCGACCGCGCCGTCATCGGCAAGGCGGTCCTCGTCGGCTGACCGGCGGGTATCAGGCGAGGTGGCCGTGTGGCCCCTGCTACAGGGACGCCGGCGGCCGAGGAAGCGGAGCATACCGTCCGGGGGCGATGATGCCCTCTGGATCGAGCGCCGATTTGAGCGCGGCGACGATCTCCCAGCAAGGCGCTGCGGAATCGGTCAGCCAATTCATCGAGCCGATGCCCAAACGGTAGGGCAGGAAACCTTCCTTCCGACCGGCCTCCAGCAGCGCCTGGTAGCACGATTGGGCATTCGCGATCTGGTTCGGATCGCGGCGATCGAACAGCAACGGCACCGAACTGTCGAAACACCGCTCGGATAGGCTGGTCAACGTGATTAGCGGTTCGATCCGATGGGAAGCGCAGATATCGCCGACCAGGCCGACGTACCGGCGCACCCGGCTGGCGTTCATCGGGACAAGAGGGGGATACCAGATCAGTCCGCAGCCGTCTCGCGCCGGATCCATCTCAGCGCCCGGCCCCGGCAGCTGCCCCGATCGCCAATAAGCCAGCGGCAGAGCGATCCGGCTGGGCTTGCCCATGATCAATTGCATTGCCGCGTCGAGGGCGCCCGCCCTTCGCGCGAGGCGGCCGCGGCGCAAATGCGGAATATGGTGGAGCAGGCGGTTCAGGCGCGCGACGCGGCCGGGGCTGAGGAAGGCCAGCTTGCTCACCGCCGGCCCAAGGAGCCTGCGGACCGTGCGGCGCGCCGCTTTGACGATTTCGGCCTCGCCGTAGAGCGCGCCCAGCCCGGTCCAGGCGGTCACCCGATACTCCTTGGCCAGCCTGGCGATGAACTCGGCCGGAAGTATCCCGCTCGTCCCGATTTCGGCTTGGGGGTAGGGCTCCATCATCGCGAGCATGCGCCGCGTGTTCATCAGGTTGATCGAGCCGGTCACGCCGCCCAAGCTCTTCAATACCCGCTGAACCGCGCCAACCGTCGCCTCGAGGCCGCTATCCTGTTCCACTCCGAAAAAGAACGCCTCGGTCCGCTCGGGCCGGGCGGCAAGGGCGATCGTCATCCGAGTGACGACGGCAAAGTTGGCCTGGGCGAAAAGCCCATCGAGATATGGGCCGACGCCCCATTTGAAGGCCTGATCGACTTTTACACCGCCGAACTCGCTCAGGGCCGACCGGTAGATGCGGCCGTTTGGCAGGACTGCCTCCAGGGCAGTGACGGCACCGAAATGATCGGCGTAGGGGGTGATCCCGTAGCCACGCTCCAGCGCGTTGCCGACCAGGCTGCAATCGGGCCCTGCTCCGGTCACCGGAACCAGGAAGGGCAGCGCGTTGCGGGCGAGGTAGTCGTGCAGTCCTTGCTGGGTGACGCCGGGTTCGACGGTCACCAGACCCAGTTCTGCGTCCATATCGATGATTCGGTCGAGGCCGGACAGGTCGAGGACGACACAGCCGTCGATCACCGGCAGAGCGCTGCCATACCCCCAATTATGACCCGTACTGATCGGATAAAGCGGAATGCCGCGGCGCCTCGCGACGTCGACGATACCGATGATTCCCGCGACATCACGCGGAAGCAGCGCGGCCGCGATCACACGCTCCACACCGGTTGTGCACATGCCATAGCGCAGCTGCGCCGAGGATGCTTCGAGCACGGCGGAATGCCCGATGCGGGCTCGCCACTCCTGTAATGCCAAAGAGAATTTTTCGCTGTCCATTTGGCGTTGAAGCCGCTGCAGGCGCAAATTGCCGAGGATTTATAGCCGGACCGAGCCTCGGTCGCGAAATCGTCGACAAGTCGGATGACGGCCGGGCCAGATCACCGCTGCATTTAACACCAGCTCATGCCTATAAAGGTTTAAATGTTGGCCGCGGCGAGCGAGCCGCCAAACAGAAAACGGCGCCGTCTAGCGGCGCCGTTGCGCACTGTAAGAAAATTCGGCGGTGTCAGCGGTCAGTCATTGGTGCCGACGCCGACGCCGCCGCATCCAGGAGCCAAAGCCCAACAACGCCGTTCCGAGAAGGCCGAGAGACGCGGGCTCGGGCAGCACATTGGCGCCGACTGGGTCGCTGTCGAGCTGCTCCCAGTTGCCGACCGGTGCAATCACCCCGGCACACCCCGCCATATTTGCGCAAAAAGAGTCTTCGAGGCTCATATCCGCGGGGGTACCGATCGCCGTGGTAAAGCCCCTTTTTGTAAACTGACCGGCATCACTGCCGCCGGTGATATCCATCCAGCCTACCGCCGTTCCGGTCAGTGGGATCGTCGTGCCGTTGGCGGTGACGACTAGGGTCGCGGTCGGATCCGCCGTATCGGCGCCCGGGATCAAATCCATGGTCAAGATCGGCGTCGTGTGGCCGGACTGGTTGGTAACGGTGTTATAGCAGAGGGTATTAACCGCCGAGCAACCCCCAGTCAGGTAGCCGCCCGTTCCCTGAGCGAAGTTCGGGAATGCCGGTACGTTGAACAGTTCGAAGGCACCGCCGGTGTTCTGAATCACGTCCCCGCCGGCAATCGGCGTAATACTCGAAACGGTAATACGCATTGAATATACCGACGAGTTGTCCGTTGGTCCCACCGGGACTCCAGATGGCTTCGCCAGGCGAAATTGGTCCGAAGCTGCCGGCAGCGGTGATGCTGTTTATGGCGAAAACGCCGTAGTTCTGATCGCCCACAGCCAGCGGGGTAGTGCCCGTAAATGATTTGTAGCTGGTGAAATGAAAGGCGACCGGGCCGACATATCCGTCCATGAACGTGAGCCCGGCGACCGCCGGCGACGGGGCGAACGCGAAGCTCGCAATTGCGGCGCCGACCGCGGCAGTTGCTGCAAGTGATGCCTTACGCATCCTGATTATCCTCGCATTCGTTAACTAGCCATACCGAAGGCTGCACGTCGCATGCCAAAATCGTAGTTAACAGGGTTATCAGGCACTTGGCGAATCGATGTCAAGACCCTCTTCTGAGTTCTGTAAATCTTTCCGACAGGTATATCCGTGCGAGAAGGAGGAGGGCGAGGCCAGATTTCTCGGTATGACTGTCATGTGATCGTCTAACTATTTGTTTTAATGAACGAAAGACCGACACGTCGGATCAACGCTCGATCTGCGGCCCACAGGGCTGCTGACGCGATGGCTGCAAATTTTTCCGACACTCGGATGTAATAGGGCCGGATCCCAGATCGGCGTCGCGATTGCGCCGACGCAATTGCCGGCCGGTGGTGAGCCGGGTCGAGAAAGGCGGCAAATGAAGGAGCGAGCGGGCTTCTTCACGGATTCGAAATGTCGCGAACCCGCCTCAGGCTCCTTTGCCAGTTGCTGGCGACGGCTGCGACTTTGGGCTGGGTTCCCGGCAACCTGCCCAAGCTGGCTATAATGCTGGTGATCTGGGGCGTCGGCTTCGGCCGCGTCAAAGCGCCCGAGCTGGTGGCGATGGCTGCCGTCAACCTGCTCTTTGTCGTGATGAATTCAGCGGCTCTAAGCCGGGGCATCTTCCGCTTCGACCATCCCGATTTTCTCGGGATGCCGATCTACGAATATCTGATGTGGGGATTTTATACGCTCCACACGATCCGCTTTCTTAACGGCACGGCACCTCTCGGAAAGCTGACCACTGCTTTGATAGCTGCCGCGGCGTTCGCCCTTCCGTTCGCCCTGATCGCCGATCCGTGGCTGCTGCTGGCAGCGTCGGGGTTTGTGCTCGCGGCATGTCTCTACTTATTTCACGAGCCGATGGACGTTGCCTATGCGGCGTACATGGCGGCTTTGGGGGCGCTGATCGAGTATACCGGCGTAGGCACCGGGCAATGGCATTATCCCGGTCAGCATCTCGGCGGCGTACCGCTGTGGTTCTTGACGATGTGGGCGGGCGTCGGTTTGTTCACGCGGCGCCTTGTTCTGCCATTCTTGCTGCGGTAATCCCGGTGGGCGCTGCCCGTCAAAGAAATCGCTCGGACAGTTCGCGGCAGCGACGTACGACCGGGATCGCCTCCCCAGCCGGGTTGGATACAGGCCGTTTCAGTCAGGCGTAGGCGAAGGCCGGTTTCCGCGGAACTGCCCGCTCGGCACCGGTGATGATCTCTCCGAGTTCGGGCTGGCAGCGTTTGATGCTCGCGATCAGGTGGCTCATCACTGCCCAGCCCGGCTGCCTGATCCCGTGATGCTCGACCGGGAGGCCCAGCGGGTGAAAAGCAATGCCAAGCCGCCCGAGCAAACGCAGCAGTGCCGGCTCCATCATGGCGACGATATGTGAAATCCCGCCAAACGCGCTCAGCAATACGACGGCATGGATCAGTCCGAAGGTCAGTAGCTGAAGCGCCGGTCCACGGCCGCCGCCGATGAGCGGCGCACAGCCCCCTCTCGGGCACCACCCCTCCTCGAGCTGCCGGCGGAACGCCTTGGCCACGGCGAACCGAGAAACCTCGGCAGTGGCGCCGAGCGGCAATCCGATCCCGGCCAGGGCATCGCCTCCGATCACCTTGATCACCGGAAGATCCCGGTTGCGCCCGGGCAGAATCAGCCGGACCGTGCCTACCGCCGAGCCGCTGGCGCGATCGAGCAACAGTGCGTGCAGCGAGCGATGGTCATCGGCGTCCCGCTCACGGCCGTCGGGATATTCGGCCGAGATCCTCGAACCCGCGTTCGAGACAATAAACCTGAAATCGTAGACGAAATGCCTGGTCGAGCATTTCCTCGGAATCCACCAATACAACGTCTAGAAAATTCCTAAACATTTCTACGGTATCATGTTGAAATAGAGACGTATAGGCTTGGGTATTATTAGGATCTAACATTTCTAATCTAGACATTGCGAACCTCCCGCTAACAGGCACTCTGGAACGTACTGAGTTTTTTTGGCTCGCCAGGCGGCCGGAGACGACGGCCAAAGAATGTTCTCGGCGGCCAAATAGCAATACTGTGCCTGCGCGGATTTAACGAGGTGTCGATCCATTGTTGGAGCAGACGACAGTTCGACTGACGGATTCATGATAGTCCCGAAAATATTAAAGCTTCGTTACATTTGTTATCGAAGTGCTTAACCAAACCTATTACGAACCAAAATTGTTTAAATCAAAGGAAAGTTATCTTGCACAAGACAAAGCCCGCCCATTCCCAGCTCGTGATCGAACCAGGACTGGAACAACCTTGAGTTTTTCTGAGGCGCTCTAATTTGTCAATTCTGCAAGGGTGTCAAAGATCGGGCAAGCGTTCTTGCCCAGATAAACTCACTTGCTTTTTTTAAACGAAGCGCTTCGACGAACCGCAAAAGCGCGCTCGATGCCGAAGCAGATAGCTCAACCGCCGGCGAACCGGGCCGGATGACCCGGATAAGAATTCGCGGCGCGCCAGCCCAAGTGCGAACTTCGTCCAGTCGGTTGGGTCGCGGCGACGCGCTGCCGGGATCCGAAAGACCGATCCCGACGGAATTCCTTACACGATGTAATATTCCAGGATGTGTCCTACACTATTGTAAAGAAGGGGTTTTTGTCGCAACTCGGCATTAGGCGCCGCCAAACAGTGCCGGAAACCTTTACACGGCCCATCTCGCTCCGAGACCTCGGCGTGGCTATAACTTATTGATATAAATAATATAATCGACGATGGCACGGCGTTTGCTGTTCCAGGTCACGTGCCCATAGCCCTGTTCCGCGAGAGGAGATCCGGATGATAAGTTCAGGTATGCGTAAGATCACGCTTTTGACAGGCTTGCTTTTGGCAGGCGTCGCGACCGCGGGCTTGGCCCCGTCGGCTCAGGCCTTCCCGCCCGCCGGAACGCCGATTACCGTGAACCCCGGGCCGCTCGGCGCCTCTGGAGTCTGGCTCGACGGCGATCTACGTTTTCGCGGACGCTTCCGATACCAGCGACCTGGTGCTGACCGGATTTGCCGGTAACCCGATTTTTACCAACCATCCTTCGCCCGGAGCGGGCGCAGAAGTTAGCCTCGGCGTTCTGAGCGGTCCTCAGGTGTTCGGGCTCAATAATATAACGACGGGAACCAACTTTCTCGCGAACGTAGCCGACGGTGGCGGGGATTATCATGCATACTATTCGTCCAATTGCGTCGGCGCCGCGGCTTGCAACACAGCCTATCAAGTGTTCAACGAAGGAAACCTGGATCCGGCGGTGGTCGCTGCAATCAATGCTCTTCCGACAGGCACTCCGATTGTTTTGGTCGGATGGGAAGATTTGACGGCGGCACAAGGCAGCGATTTCGATTATAACGACCTTATCTTCGCCTTCACCAATCTTAATTCACCGACAGTACCGACGCCGGAGCCGGCGACGCTTGGCGTTCTCGGTGCCGGGCTAATCGGCATGATGCTGGCTCGCCGCCGGCGCAAATAAGCGCTGCCGACGGATTTTTTGCAGGCGGCACACCCGAGGTGCCGCCTGCCCTGAGACTCTATGGCGGTTGGCTTCCGCGTTGCTCGCCGCCAGGGCGGATGGCACACCGCGCTACGCGGATGCCGGATTATTTTACATGGGGCCGGCCAGGGCGCGATTCCCAAGCTGTTGAAATGTCCTGCTTTCGTACGGGAAGGCGTTTTGACGGCTTTTTGACTGCTGTCGAGATTTTTTACAACAGCCGGCTGCTCGGGCAGCAAGGTTAACTTTAACCATTTGATTTTGCTAGGGTCTGGCTAATGGCACGCTATTTGCTGCGTTCTGGTCACGTACCCATAGGCCCTGTTCCGCGAGAGGAGATCGGGATGACGAGATCAGGGATCCGCAATACAACGCTTCTGGCGGGCTTGCTGTTGGCAGGCGCCGCGACCGTTGGCCTGGCCCCGTCGGCCCAGGCCTTTCCGCCCAAGGGAACGCCGACCACCGTCAACCCGGGGCTGCTTGCCGCCTCTGGAGTCGGCTCGACGGCGATCTATGTTTTCGCGGATGCCTCCGACACCAGCAGTCTGGTGCTGACCGGATTTGCCGGCAACCCCATTTTCACCAACCATCCCTCGCCGGGGGCGGGCGCGGAGGTAAACCTCGGCGTTCTCAGCGGACCGCAGGAGTTCGGCCTCAATAATATCACCACCGGAACCGACTTTCTCGCAGATGTAGCCGACGGCGCCGGCGATTATCATGCCTACTATTCGCCCGATTGTATCGGCGCCGCAGCCTGCAATACAGCCTATCAGGTATTCAACGAGGGAAACCTCGATCCGGCGGTGGTCGCTGCAATCAATGCGCTTCCCGCGGGTACTCCGATAGTCTTGGTCAGCTGGGAGGATTTGACGGGGGCTCAGGGCAGCGATTTCGATTATAACGACCTTATCTTTGCCTTCACCAATCTTAATTCACCGACGGTAACGACGCCGGAGCCGGCAACGCTTGGCATTCTCGGTGCCGGGCTGATCGGCATGATGCTGGCTCGCCGCCGGCGCAACCGCAAATAAGGCCAACCATTTACCGCAAAGCGGCGCCGCGAGGCGCCGCTTTTGATTCTAGGATCACATGGTGTCACGACGAGGTTGCCTCGGCTGCACGGGGTATATCCGATAGCAGCCGCTCGACATGAAAAATGTGGTGCTGTCCTTCCGATTAAGCCATGCGTTGACCACCGCCTTCTGTTGTCGCCGCGACTGCCGCGACCGCGGCGAAGAGCCGCTCGACGGGCTCTCGCGGCAGGCCGCGGGTGACGAAAACCAGGCGCGAGCGGCGGTCGGCATCGGGCCATTCTTCGAGTTCGACCGGCGGATGGGCGACGTGCTGCACCGCATGCACCACGACCGGGCCGCGGCATTCCGTGACCGCGACGATGCCCTTGACCCGCAGCAGGTCGGGGCCGCGCAGCGCCGTCAGCACCGCCATCGCCTGTTCGAAAGCGGCCCACGGCAACGGCTGCTCGAAAATCAGCGAAAAGCTCTGCAGCCCGTGCGTGTGCGCGGCCGCCCCAAGATCGAAATGCCGCCGTGCGCCGGGCGGTTCGTCGAGCAAGAAGGACGGCTCGACCGACGCGATTCGCGGCGATGGCGACCGGGGCGGTGCTGAGCGCGCGCGACTTGCTCGATCAGCCGCCCGGTGATGTCCGGATCGACAAGATCGGTCTTGGTCACGACGATGCGGTCGGCGAGCGCCACCTGCTTTCGCGCCTCGGGCATTCGCTCGATGTTGCCGGCGCCGGCGACCGCGTCGACCACGGTGACCAGCGCCTGCAGATGAAATTCGCGGCCGAGCGCGCGGTCGGTGGCAAATGTCTGCAGCACCGGGCCGGGATCGGCGAGACCCGAGGTTTCGATGATCACCCGCTCGAAGCTCGGGACGGCGCCGCGGGCGCGGTCGGCGAACAGCGTGCGCAGGGTTTCCTGCAGGTCGGTGCGCACATTGCAGCACAGGCAGCCATTGCCGAGCAGCACCGTGACGTCGCTGCTCGGCCGCAGCAACGCCTGATCGATGCCGATCTCGCCGAACTCGTTGACGACGATCGCGCTGTTGGCGCCCTCGGGCTTCGCCAGCAACGCGCGGATCAAGCTCGTCTTGCCCGAACCGAGAAACCCGGTAACCGCCACGACCGGCAGCCGCGGCCCGCGCGCGCGGCGCTGGCGCCGCCCGAACAGCGGCGCGTCCTTGCCGGCGAACAGAGACGCCGGTCCCGTCTCAGAAATCCATTTCGAGCGTGTAGAGACCGCCGGCATGGCGGTCCACCGTGTAAACGATCTGGCGCTCATCGACGAACACGTCGTTGATCTGGATCGCCCCGCTCGGCGCGCGCGCCGGCGGCTCGGGGACGAAATAGCCGATCTCGGCCGGCTGATACGGATTTGACGTGTCGTACGCGCGCAATCCGCCGTTGAAATAGGTGGCGAGTACGACGCGGTCCGACTTCCACGCGTTCGGCTTTGGCAGATTTTCGTAAAGATTGTGGGCGCCATAGCGCGCGCCCGGCGCAAAAAGTTGTCGAGCGGCGGCAGCGGGCAGGTCGCGATCGGGACCGGGTTGGTCTCGTCGCGCCCGTCGACGATCCAGACCAGCTTGGGCCAATCGCCGCCTTCGGTGCGCACGCACTCGTCGCTGACGATGAACAGGCCGCGGTCGAAGAACGGCACGACCGTGTGGGTGAAGCCGTGATAGGGCGGGTGATAGTCCCAGCGCGACACCATCTTGGGGTGCGCCTTGTCTGAGATGTCGAGGATGACCATCCCGCCGTCGATATAGCCGAGATAGGCGCGGTCGGGGCGCTCGGGATAGACGTTGGTGTTATGCGGGCGAAAGCCGGTGTCGGCGCCTTCGGGGTGGCGCACCGGCGGCGGCGCGCTGTCGCCCTCTCTGGTGCCGGGCAGCCACCAGCGGCCGATTTCGGCCGGCTTTGACGGGTTCTTGACGTCGATGATCCGGTAAAACTGGTCGTCCTTTGGGTGGGTCGGCACAAAATCCGGCGAACCGGAGCTCATATGGATGTATTCGCCGTCGGCGAACCACAGCTGGTGGACGCCGCGCGAGTTCGGCCCCGAGCAGTCGAAAAAGGTGATCGAGCGCGGGTTCTCCGGCACCGAGATGTCGAACAATTCGAACCCGGCTGGCTGCAGCCCTTGCTTTGTGGTCTGGTAGGCGACCGCCATGATGTCGCCGACCGTCTCCAGCGAGTTCGAGCGCATATGCGATTGCGGCAGGTCGGCCCGCGCGACCAGCTTTGGAGCGCGCGGGTCGCTGACATCGACCGCGGTGAAGTTCTTCGGCGCGCTTTCGTGCGCCAGCCAGAGGATGCGGCGGCCGTCCTTGGCGATCTGGATCGACATGCCCTCGCCGATCCCGCCAAAGCCGTCGAGCTCATGGTGCGCCAGTTGCTTAAAATTCCAGATCGCAGTCTCGGCCATGCGTGTCCCCCTCGAAAAGCTAACTGGGATATTATGCGGCGATGCGGGGCTGAAACCTCACCAAGAACCGCATTCTCGTCAGCGGGTCAGTTGGGTCCGGGATCGAGATCGAGCATCAGCCGCAAATTCTGCACCGCCGCGCCCGACGCTCCCTTGCCGAGATTGTCGAGGCGGGCGACGAGCACCGCGTGGCGGTGCCGCTCGTTCGCCCAAACATAGAGTTCGAGCCGGTCGGTATCGTTGAGCGCCTGCGGTTCGAGCTTGCCGTCACCGTTTCCGGCGGCGACCGAGACGCATCCGTAACCCTCGTAGAAGTCGCACAGCGCCTCTCGCAGGTCGGCGCCGCTCGGCCTGCCGGGCAGGTCGTCAAGGTAGAGCGGCACCGACACCAGCATACCCTGCCGGAAATGGCCGACCGACGGCACGAAGATCGGCCGCCGCGACAGCCCGGCGAAATGCTGGATCTCCGGCAGGTGCTTGTGCTCCAGACCCAGCGCGTAAAGCTCGAAGGCCGGGCCGCCCTGATTATCATGCGCCTCGATCATCGACCGGCCGCCGCCGGAATAACCGCTGACCGCGTTGATCGCGATCGGGATAGTCGCCGGGAACGAGCCCCGCTTCGACGAGCGGGCGAAGCAGGCCGATGGCGCCCGTCGGGTAGCATCCGGGATTAGCTACTTTGCGCGACGCCGCGATCCGTCCGGCCTGACCCGGCGCCATTTCGGGAAAGCCGTAAGTCCATTCGGAATCGACCCGATGCGCGGTGCTGGCGTCGAGCAATTTCGGTGCGTCGGCGCCCAACGCTCTCGGCCATTGCCGCGGCCTCGCGCGCGGCATCATCCGGCAGGCACAGCACGACGAGGTCGCACGCCGCCATCATGTCCCGACGCGCCGCCGGGTCCTTGCGCTGCGCCGCGGGCAGGCTGCGCAGCTCGATCCGCGGGACCGTTTCGAGCCGCCTTCGGATGCCGAGGCCGGTCGTCCCGGCCTCGCCGTCGATGAAGACGCTCGGTTGATTGCTCGCCATTGGCGCGCCCTGAGATGACAAGAGGGTGCTTACTAGCCCAACCGGCTAGCGCTGTGAATTGGTTTCGAGTTCCCTTCGGCGGACATGCTGCGCTATCGTGCGGCATTCGGGTGAAAACGGGAGCAGACTGCAATGGATGGAACGGGCGCGCCGCTCAAATGCCTCGCCGGCGTCAAGGTGCTCGACCTGACCCAGTTCGAAGCGGGCCCCTCCTGCACCGAGGCGCTCGCCTGGCTCGGCGCCGAGGTCGTCAAGGTCGAGAACCCCAAGGGCGGCGAGCCCGGCCGCAGCAATTTCCCCGGCCGGCCAGGGGCCGACGCTTATTATTTCTTCGAGTTCAACGCCAATAAGAAATCGGTCACGGTCGACCTCAAATCCGAACGTGGCGTCGCCCTCGTCAAGGAAATGGCGAAGAGGGCCGACGTCATGATCGAGAACATGGCGCCGGGCACGATCGAACGCCTGGGCCTCGGCTACGACGCGATCCGCGCTGTTAATCCCGGCATCATTTACGCCCAGGTCAAGGGCTTTGGCGAAGGCAGCCCATACGAGCGCAATCTCGCCTTCGACATGATCGCGCAGGCCTGCGGCGGCACGATGAGCGTCACCGGCGAGGCCGACGGGCCGCCATGCAAGCCAGGTCCGTCCTTGGGTGACACCGGCACCGGCATGCTGATGGCATCAGCATCCTCGGCGCGCTCTACGAGCGCCGCGCCACCGGCCAGGGAAGACGGCTGCAAGTGGCGATGCAGGACGCGATGCTCCACTACATGCGCTTCCCGTTCCAGGTGCAGGCGCAGACAGGCAAGCCGGCCGGCCGCAGCGGCGGCAAAAGCCTCGCCGGCGGCGTCGCGCCGAGCGGCATCTTCCCGTGCGCACCGGGCGGGCCGAACGACTGGATCTATGTCTTGCCCGTCCGCGCGAGCATTGGCACCGCCTGTTGAAGGTGCTGGGACGCGAGGAGTTGATCGGCGATCCACGCTACGAGACGCCGGCGGCCCGGGGCGAACGCCGCGACGAGGTCGATGCGATAGTCGCCGAATTCACCCGGCGTCACGACAAGCACGAGGCGATGCGGCTGATCGGCGCCGGCGGCGTGCCGGCGGGGGCGGTGCTCGACACGATGGAACTGATCAGCGAGCCAAGCTTTACCGAGCGCGGCATTTTTCAGGTCATGGACCACCCCTCCGGGCCGTTCAAGATGCCCGCGTGGCCGGTGCGCTTTGACGGCAAGCCGCCCAAGCTCGAACCGGCGCCGCTGCTGGGGCAGCACTCCGCCGAGGTGTTCGGCGAGTGGCTTGGGATGAGCGCCGGCGACATCGAGGCGCTGAAGAAGGAAGGGGCGATCTGACGGGTTTTGCAATGTTCGTCGCCCTCGCGAGATTCAGGTGGTTCGCGCGCAGGGAAAGTGGCTGATTAAGCAGATGAAGCAGCTGTTGGCGCGGGGTTCTGAACACAGTGAGGTCAATGGAGGGAGGAGCCGGGATGAAAGCCGTTTTGCATAGCATTCTCGTCGGTCTTGCTTTAGCGCTCTCTGCCGCGCCGGGAGTGGCCGCCGAAAAGACGGCAAGCCATCACATCGTGATCCAGGTCAGCCAGAACGAACCCGAACGGATGGACCTCGCGCTCAAGAATGCCGCCAACGCGATCAAATATTACACCGACAAGGGCGAGAGCATCGAAGTCGAGATCGTTGCCTACGGACCCGGCCTCAACATGTTGCGCGAGGACACCTCGCCCGTGAAGGACCGCATCAAGGCCCTCAAGGCCTCCAAAATCGGCGGCGACATCCATTTTTCGGCCTGCCACAACACTCAGATGGCAATGCAGAAGCAAGAGGGTCATCCGATCAGCATCATTCCCGAGGCGACGGTCGTACCCGCAGGAGTCGTGCGGCTGGCGCAACTCCAGGAGCAGGGCTGGAGCTACATCCGCCCGTAACCGCGGTCGGCTCGGTTGGTTTGGTAACGACTTGCGAAATCGAGGCCCAGGGCGACCATCAGAATGTTGCGCTCTTGGGTTCCCGCTTTCACAGTAACGGCGCGGAACCGAAGGAGGAGACTCGGATGGCGGAACTCGCAGGCTATGAAATTCTGGCGAAATGCCTGAAGGCGCAGGGCGTCAAGGATCTGTTCTACATCATGGGCGGGCCGATGCTCGATGCCGAAAGCACCTGCATCAAGGAGGGCATCCGCGCCATCGACACCCGCCATGAGCAGGGTGCGGCCTATATGGCGCAAGCCTATTCGCGGGTGACCCAAGGGCCGGGCGTGTGCATGGCGGCAAGCGGACCCGCCACTCTCAATTTGGGCACCGGCCTCGCCAACGCGCTGATCGATTGCTGCCCGGTCATCGCCTTTGGCGGTTCCAGCCCGATTAGCCAGTTCGGCCGCCAGGTGTTTCAGGAGATCGACCAGGTCGCGGCGCTCAAGGCCTGCGTCAAATACGCCGACCGGGTGCACAATTTGAAGCGCATCCCACAGCAGATAAACTTCGCTTTCCAGAAGGCGCTGAACGGCAAGCCCGGCCCGGTCTATCTCGATTTCCCCGGCGACGTGCTCTACCTGAAAGCCGACGAGGCCGACGTCGATTGGAGCTATTGCGGGCGGCCGGTCATCGAGGCGCGTCCCTACGCCGAACCGAAGGCGATCAATGCGCTGGTCGATGCGATCAACAAGGCCAAGCAGCCGATCATTTGCTCGGGCGGCGGGGTGTTGTGGTCGAAGGCATGGAACGAGATGCGGGCTTTTGTCGAGAAGGCCGGGATCCCGTTCTACACGACCCCGCAAGGCCGCGGCGTGGTGCCGGACGACCACCCCTATTCCTACCTGACGATGCGCAATAGCGCGTTCCGCGACGCCGACCTGATCATCATCCTCGGCACGCGGATGAATTACGTGATCGGCCACGCAGCACCGCCGCGTTTCAACAAGGACGCGACCATCGCGCGGATCGAGATCGACCCCGAAGAACTCGGCATGTCGGCGCGCAATGTCGACATCCCGGTGGTCGGCGACTGCCGATCGGTCCTGCAGCAGCTGATCGACGCGATCGACAATAAGACCGCCGACCGCTTCCAGGGCTGGCGGCAGAAGCTGGCCGATGGTGAAGCAGCCAAGCGCACCGGCCCCGGCGGCAACTACCCGACCGACGGCGACATTCACCCGCTGCGCCTGTGCGAGGAGGTCAAGAACTTTATGAAGCGCGACGCGATCCTGTGCGTCGACGGGCAGGAGATCCTCAATTTCGGCCGTCAGTCGATCCCGACTTACACGCCGGGCCACCGGCTCAATTCGGGCCCGTTCGGCACGATGGGGGTGGGGCTGCCGTTCGCGGTCGGCGCCAAGGCGGCCAAGCCTGGAACCCAAGTCATCTGCCTGCACGGCGACGGCTCGTTCGGCCAGAATGCGATGGAGCTCGACACCGCGGTACGCCACAAATTGCCACTGTTGTGCATTATCAGCCTGAACGGCGGCTGGACAGCGGACCCGGACGGCGACAAGCCCGGCCGCTATCTCGGCTACACCCGCTACGACATCATGGCCCAAGGGCTCGGCTGCTACGGCGAATATGTCGAGCAGCCGGAGGACATCCGTCCGGCCTTAGAGCGCGCTCAGAAAAAGGTCGATGAGGGCATGGTGGCATTGGTCAACGTCAAGACCGACTACCGCGCCCGCGCCACGACCGTCCAATTCTCCAGCCGCATGACCTGAGCCACGCCGTCTAAGCCAACGCAGAGGGGCGCCTGCGGGCGCCCCTTTTGCTTGATGCACTCCTGGCGCCGGTTGGTATTGGAGCATTTTCCGACCCGCAGGCGCCATGGCATCGGGCCAAGTCGCTTCGAACTTCGGCTCGGCGCGATCCTCCCGGCGATCTGGGTTGGACGTCGGTCAATGCGATAGCCTCGCGGCCAGACCGAGCTGCGCCGCGACCGCGTGAAGGCGCCGATCGCGCGTCCATAATTTGCTGCCCACCGTAAGCCGCGTGGCGGCCAGCAAATGGGCATCGACATAGCCGATGCCGCGGCCGAACAGGACTTCGCGATTAATGAGTTGGAGCACTTCTCCGTGAGAAGCGCTGGTCGCCTGAGGCAACTTCCGCAACATTCGCAGGACGTCGTTACGCTGGCGCAGATTGCCGAGCGCAAGCTCGCCTAACACGAATGGATGCCCCAGTACCTCACCGGCTTCTAGGAGTTCAGCGAGAATCGCGCTGGCCAACCGCAAGTGCTCGATCCAGACCGACGTGTCGACAAGGATCACTCCGGTTTCGGGCGCCGGCGCGGGATTTTCTTGAGACCGGGCTCGCTGCCGCCCAGACGCGCCAGCCGTCGCGCGGCCTCCCGCTCGACCAGCGCCTTGAGCGCCTCGCGGACCAGAGCCGATTTCTCGCGTATGCCCGTGTAAAACTCGGCTTCGGCTAGCAAATCATCGTCCAAGGCAAGCGTCGTCCGCATGATCATCCCGCCATCAAACAGGCATCAAGTTATCATCAATTGATGTCGTGATCGATGCCGACAGCTAGCCCAAAAAAACCGGATCGCTTACGGGAAGGCGCGGCGGATACGCCCCCAATCCTCGATCGCGGGCTCCTGGCCGGGGACGATCTGCAGCGCGACCTCAGCGTAGCCGGCGGCGAACAGCGCGGCGATCCGGTCTTTGACCTCCCTTTCGGTCCCGGTGATCGTGGTCAGGCGGATCAACTCGGCGGTGACGAACGGCCGCTCTTCGGGCTTGACGAACATCAGATGGCCGCGGTGGTTTTCGAGATAGTGCGCCCCCTGCGGGCGAAAGCGCCGCGCCAATTCGACATAACCGGCCACGGCGTCGGCAATCGCCGCTGTTGCGGGCGTCGCGTTCGGCATCCCGGCCAGCACCTCGTCCGCGGCGCGGTGCAGCAGCATCGCGGCGCGCGGACCCGCCTGAGCGATGGCGCGCGGGCTATCGGCGGGTTCGCCCTCTTCCAGGATCGCGCCGCCGGTCAGCACCACCGAGTTCGAACGCATCGGCGCCGTGTCCGGCCGCCTCCCGCTGAGAGCGCATCGTGCGCAGGGCGGCGCTTGCCGCATCGGCATCGCCGACGGTGCTGATCAAGCCGGCGCCAAGCCGGGCGGTCAAAGCCCGCGCCCGCGGGCCGGTCGCAGCGATATAGAGCCCGATCGCATCGTTGGTGTTGATCAGGCCGAGTTCCGGGTTCAGCAATCTGATCAGCCGCTGCTTGCCCTCCAGCTCGGCTTCGACGGTCTCGCCGCGCAGCAGCGCCATGACGACCCGGATATATTCTTCCATATCGGCGAGCTTGACCGCGCCGAGACCCATCGCCCGCCGCCCGGTAAAACCGGTGCCGATGCCAAAATCGATCCGCCCCGGCGCGAGCTTGTTCAGCGAGGCAAAGGCATTGGCCGCCACCGCCGCGAGGCGGTTGGACGGGATCAAAACCCCGGTGCCCAGCCTGATCTTTGTCGTTTTCAGCGCCGCCGCGGCCATCGCGACAAACGGATCGGCGCTCAACATCTGCGTATCGTAGAACCACGCGCGGGCAAAACCCAATTCCTCGGCGCGCCGCACCAGCCGCCAGGAATTTGCGGCGGTCGGAATGGCGATCGCGAATTGCATGGTCCCTGCTCGCCGCCGCGGGGCGGCGGCTACCGCTTGGAGAACTGGAAGCTGCGGCGAGCCTTGGCCTTGCCGTATTTCTTGCGCTCGACGACGCGACTATCGCGGGTCAGAAAGCCCTGGCTCTTCAACAACGGCCGCAGCCCGGGCTCGTAATAGGTCAGCGCCTTGCTGATGCCGTGACGCACAGCACCCGCCTGGCCGGAAAGCCCGCCGCCGTTAACCGTGCAGACGACATCGAACTGGCCGAACCGGTCGGTGGCAACGAAAGGCTGGTTGATGATCATGCGCAGCACCGGGCGGGCGAAATAGACCGGGCTCTCCCGGTTATTGACCGTGACCGCACCGTTTCCGGGCTTAATCCATACCCGGGCCACCGCGTTCTTGCGCTTGCCGGTGGCATAGGCGCGCCCGAACGCATCGAGCCGCGGCTGCACATCAACCGGCGCTGCTGCGGCCGGCGCCGCAGCAGCGGCCGGCGGGGTCCGCGCCGCCTGCATCGCCTGACGCAGGCTCCCCAGACCCTGAAAGGTCTGGCCAGCCCCCCGCTGGGCGGTAGGCTGGCCGGCGGGCGGATTGGTCGGCTTATCGTCTTCGGCCATCGTCCTTACGCCCTCGCGTTTTTACGATTTATCGCGGCCACGTCGAGCGGCGTCGGCTGCTGCGCCGCATGCGGGTGGTCAGGTCCGGCAAACACCCGCAAATTCTTCATGATTTGTCGCCCAAGCGGTCCGCGCGGGACCATGCGCTCGACAGCCTTTTCGACGACCCGCTCGGGATGTTTGCCATCGAGGATGGCGCCCTTGCTGCGCCCTTTGATGCCGCCGGGGTAGCCGGTATGCCAGTAAAAAATATCGTCTTTGCGCTTGTTGCCAGTCAGCTCGACCTTTTCGGCGTTGACCACGATGATGTTGTCGCCGCAATCCATGTGCGGGGTATAGGACGGCTTATGCTTGCCGCGCAGGCGGGTCGCGAGGATCGCGGCGAGGCGGCCCAGCACCAGGCCGTCAGCGTCGACCAGCAACCACTTCTTCTCGATATCGGACGGCTTTGCAGAAAAGGTTTTCATCACTTCAAACCGGAAGGGCCAACACCCGCCTCGTCGCCAGGGCCGGCGAAGCCGCCCGTTTAGGCGATCCCCCGTCCCAGGTCAAGAAGTGTGCTCGAAGCGCCGCGGTGCTGATTGGGGTGACGTGCCAACGATGGTAATCTTCGACCGATGAATGGCGGGTCGAGACCGGCGGATGCAGAGGCGGCGCTGACACTGCTTCGCTGGTATGTGGAGATGGGGGCGGACGAGGCGATCGGCGACGCGCCGATCGACAGGTTCGCGCCACCGGCGCCATTGCAGCCCCGCGCCGGAAGCCCGGCGGCGCCGGAAGCGGCGCTGCCGCCGCAACCGGTGCGGGCGGTCTCGGCATCCCCGCCCGCCGCCTTCGCCGAGTCGCTGGGTGAAGCTGCGCAATCGGCTCGAACATTGGCCGCACGGGCGGAGACGATCACCGCACTCGAGGCGGCGATCAACGGCTTCGAGGGCTGCGCTCTGAAGCGCACCGCGACCAATACGGTCATCGCCGACGGCAATCCTGCGGCGCCGGTCATGATCATCGGCGAGGCGCCGGGCGCGGATGAAGACCGGATCGGGCGTCCCTTTGTCGGACGTGCCGGACAATTGCTCGACCGCATGCTGGCCGCGATCGGCCTCGACCGCGAAGCCGTGCTGATCACCAACGCGATTTATTGGCGCCCACCCGGCAACCGCACCCCGACCGCCGACGAGATCGCCGCCTGCTTGCCCTTTGTCCTGCGCCATGTAGCGCTGGTCCGACCCAAGGTGCTGGTGCTTGCCGGTGGAACCGCAGCACGAGCCCTGCTGCCGCCAGGGCCCGGCATTACCCGCCTGCGCGGCCGCTGGTTCGACCTCGCGATTCCCGGTCTCGACCAGCCGGTGCCGACCTTGCCGATGTTCCATCCGTCCTTTCTGCTGCGCGCCCCCGAGCGCAAGCGTGAAGCCTGGCACGATCTGCTGGCCTTGCGCGCACGCCTCGACGAGCTGTTGCGCACCGAGCCGGCGCCCGGCTAGCCGCTGACGCCCGGCCGAGCTATTTTCGTCGGCGTCGTCAAGAGGAGCGCTCGCGATGCCAGGCCGGCTCGATCAAACTCGTCCTTTTTTGCCCGTCAACATCGCGCTGCTGACGGTATCGGACACCCGCGACGCGACGCAGGACCGTTCCGGCGACACGCTCGCCGATCTCGCGACCAGCGCCGGGCACCGTATCGCAGCCCGCCGCATCGTGCGCGACGAGCAGGCCGGGATCGTGGCGCAGCTCAGGGGCTGGATCGCCGACCCGGAGGTCGATGTCGTGATCTCGACCGGCGGTACCGGCGTTACCGGCCGCGACGTGACGCCGGAGGCGTTTTACAGCGTGTATGAAAAGGAAATAGCCGGCTTTGGCGAGCTGTTCCGCTGGCTCAGCTATGAAAAAATTGGCACCTCGACGATCCAGAGCCGGGCGACGGCCGGGGTCGCCGGCGGCACCTACCTGTTCGCCTTGCCGGGCTCGCCCAGCGCCTGCCGCGACGCCTGGGAGGGAATTCTAGTTCACCAGCTCGACAACCGCTTTCGCCCGTGCAATTTCGTCGAGCTGATGCCCCGACTTCAGGAGCATCTCAAAGGCTAGTCGGCGGTCTCGACAAGCGCTGAGGCGTCAAGACCGGCTCGCAGCTCCCTTACGGCAGGACGATCGCCGCGCCCTAGTTTTTTCACAGGCCGCCGTAAACCCGCCATGATCATCCCGTTGTCCAGATCAAAGCGGCAACTTGACGAGCTCGCGATGCGCCTTTGGCTGGTCCTGGTACTTTGCGGTTTCATCATCGCCGATCCGGCCGCTGCGCAGCAACAGGAGCCTCCCTCCCGAGTTGGCGCCGTCAGCTTTGTTTCGGGTAACATTTCCTTCCGCGCCGCCGGCAACACCCAATGGTCGGCAGCCGGGGTCAACTATCCGGTGGCGGCTGGAGGGTCGTTCTGGATTGATCCGCAGGCTCGCGCGCAAATTCAGATCGGCCCGAGCACGATCGGGATCGCCGGAGGGACCGAACTCGACATAACCCAGCTGAACGATCAGGTCTCACAGCTCGGCTTACCGCAGGGGCGAATAAACCTGCATCTGCGCCAGCTCGAAAACGGCCAGAATTTTGAAGTGGACCTGCCGCAAGGTTCGGTCTGGCTGCTTCAGCCCGGTTCTTACGACATCGACGCCGGTAGCCAGGATCAGCCGGCGCGCGTAGCGGTGTTTGCCGGCAGCGCGCGCTTTGCCGGGGGTGGCGCCGATCTCGAGATCAGGAACGGCGACGCCGCGGTGCTGAGCGGATCGAACCCGATGACCGCCAGCATCGAGCGCGCCGCGCCCGACGCGTTCGTCGAATGGTGCAGCTCACACGACCATCAGGCGCAAGGACTGGTGGCGACTCATTACGTGTCGCCGCAGATGACCGGCTACGCCGATCTCGATCAGTACGGTGGCTGGCAACGAAATTCGCAATACGGCGAGATCTGGTATCCGAACCAGACGCCGGCGGACTGGGCACCCTATCGTGACGGCCACTGGATATGGGTCGAGCCCTGGGGCTGGACCTGGGTCGACCAGCAGCCCTGGGGGTTCGCGCCGTTTCACTACGGCCGCTGGGCGTATGTGGATGACCGCTGGGGCTGGGTCCCGGGCAGCTACGTGGCGCAGCCGGTCTATGCACCAGCGCTTGTCGCATTCGTCGGCGCCGCTGCCGGGCTTGGCCTTACGGTCGGCAGCGGACCAGCCGTCGGCTGGTTCCCGCTGGCGCCCGGCGAGACGTACTGGCCGAGCTATACCCGCAACGTTTACTACATTCGTAATGTGAACGTCGCAAACGTCAGACACATCAATACCGTAATCGTGCAATCAAACGGCGCGCCGCCGCGGCAAATCGCGGCAGCGAATTTTGCCAATCGGCGGTTCGCCACGGTGGTGCCGCAGCGGGTCTTCGCCAGTGCCGACCCGGTAGCACCAGCGGCGATCCACGTTCCTACCGCGGTGTTGGCGAAGGCGCCGGTGGCGGTACATCCACCCCAGGTTAGCCCAGCGCCGAAGCCAGCTGCCATCGCGGTGCGGACCCCGCAAAATCTGCGCCCGGTGGCGGTCGGCTCGGGTACGCCACCGCCCGCACGTCCAGCAGCCGCTTCCGCTCTGGCGGGTGTGCAGCCGCAGCACACCCCGGGGACGCCCACTGAGCATGCCGTCGAACCGGGTCGTCCGGGCGCGGCCTCTAACGCCGCCGCCATCCCGCCACGTCCCGGAGCGGCCAACGCACACGAGCGCGCGGTTAATACGCCCGCTGCCGCGCCACATGCGCCCGGCGCAGGGGCCAGTGCGGCGCTGCCGCCGCCACATCCGCCCGCACCAGCGGCCACCGCCGCGCTGCCGCCGCCACATCCGCCCGCACCGCGGCCACCGCCGCGCTGCCGCCGCCACATCCGGGAGCCTCCGCCCTTGCGCCGCGGGAGGCGCCGCCCAGAGCCGTCGCCCCGGCACATCTGCCAACGGCGGCTGTCGCGCGCCAGGAAGAGCGGCCGATGCCAGCGCCGAACCGCCGCCCGCCACCGATCAGCGCGCCGCGGCCGGCTGCGATGCCGCATCCCCACCCGCCGGCGCCGATTGCTCACCCGCCGTCACAGGCGCAGATTGTTCATCCTCCCGCGCCTGCGCCGATTGTTCACCAGCCAACTCCGGCGGCCATAATTCACCCGCCCGCTCCGGCGGTCCGTCCGGCCCCAGCGGTTGTGCGTCCTGCGCCGGCAGCCGCCCATGCGCCGCCCCCCGCCCCTCATCCGGCAGGCGCTCCGGCAACGGCTCACGCAGGCGGCAAATCAGCGCCGAAAGAAGAGGGCAAGAAGGGTGACGACCACCACTGACCGGTCGGTGCCGCCTGATCCCTAGATTATTCGGCGTGGCCGGACTGAAGCTGGATGTAGTTTTCGATGCCGATCTTGGGGATCAAGTCGAGCTGGGTCTCGATGAAGTCGACGTGCTCCTCTTCGGCTTCGAGGATCTCGCTGAACAGGTCGCGGGTGACGAAATCGCGGACGGTCTCGCAATGCACGATCCCCTCGCGCAGGGCCGGCAGGGCGTCCTGCTCGAGCCGCAGATCGCATTCGAGGATTTCCTGCACGTTCTCGCCGATCAGCAGTTTGTTGAGATCCTGCAGATTGGGCAGGCCGTCGAGGAACAGAATGCGCTCGATCAGCCTGTCGGCATGCTTCATCTCGTCGATCGACTTACTGTACTCATAGGCGCCGAGCTTGGTCACACCCCAATGCCGCAAGGTGCGGGCATGCAGGAAATACTGATTGATCGCGGTGAGCTCGTTTTTCAGCACCGTATTCAGATGCTGCAGGACAGTCGCATCGCCTCGCATTGTCGCCCTCCGCCAAACTGACCCAAGATAATGTTGGGCGCGGCGCCGTCCGGGCGCAAGATCGGGATGAGATCAGCCAGCCGCCGGGGCTGGCTGGCGCTGCGGAAGTTCGACGACCTGCCGCAGCAACTGCCGTACGAAGGGGACGCATTTGCCGCATTGGGGCTTTTTCCCCAGCGAGCGATAGACCGCCGATACGGTGCACCCTGCGCACTCGGTTTGGGCACGAAAGTCGCGATCGGTGATCCCGTTGCAGAGACAAACGTACATGAGCGTTCCCATGCCCTATCGGTATTCCCGATCTAGCCGGGTTGCGATCAATTCGCAATATCATCTCCGCATAGCTGCCGTGCAGGATCGGCCAGCCCGCCGCGTCCTATTGCACCTGGCGGATCAATTTTGCCCAGCGATCGAGGATCGGCAGGATCTGATCGGAACCCTCGGCTGGCAGGGTGACGTTGACCCGCACCGCCCCGAGATCGCCGAAGCGCTTGATCCGGTCCGCGTCTTCAGGCGCACCCCCGATCGTGACCGGCAGCGAATCCGGATCGCGTCCGGCATCCTTGGCCATCTGCCGAAAGCGCGGCATGTACTCCTCGGGATTGCCGCTGCTGGCGTTGGGGTACCAACCATCGCCATAACGGATCGCGCGCCGCGCCGCCCATGGAAAGGCGCCGCCTAGCAGGATCGGCGGCCAAGGCTTCTGCACCGGCTTCGGCCAAGTCATCATCGATGGGACCTCGACGATCTCGCCGTGATATTCGGCGGTCGATTTGGTCCAGATCTCCTTCATCGCCTCCATCTGCTCGCGCATCTTCTGCATGCGCGTGGCAAAGACGGTGCCGTGGCTCTCGATCTCCTCCTGATTCCATCCGCCGCCGATGCCGAACAGGAAGCGCCCGCCGGAGACCTGGTCGATCGAAGCCACCAGCTTTGCCGTCTGGATCGTGTCGCGCTGGATCACCAAGCAGATGCCGGTGGCGAGTTTGAGCCGCTTGGTCGCGGCCGCGGCAACGGCGAGGGTCACGAACGGGTCCATCACGTCGTAATAGCGCTTGGCCAATTCGCCACCGCCCGGAGCCGGCGTGCGGCGCGGGACCGGGATATGCGAATGCTCGGCCGCCCACAAGGAATTGAACCCGCGTTCCTCGAGTGCCGTCGCCAGTTCGGCCGGCGAGATCGAATAGTCGGTGAAAAAGATCGAAGCGCCGAATTCCATGGCCTGAGTCCCCGCTGACTGATAATTCGTTGTCCGATCCTAGGTTGCGGCGGTCTGGCGAGCAAGGGGGGGGGGGGGAGGGGGGAGCGGAGGCAGGGGGGGGATAGACGCGGCTCACGGAAGCTGCAGCTCTCGGCCGATTTCGGCGGCGGTGGCGCGGGCGCGAACGGCGGCGTCGCGGGCCATCTCGGCGCACAGGCCGGTATAGGCGGTCGGGTCGAGCAGGGCGGCGATCGCCCGTTGCTCGAGATGTGCGGTGACCCGCGGGTCGGCGGCCAGCAATTCCGAGAACGGCCGGTTCTCGACAAAGGCCGCCTGGGCCGCGTCGTAGACGACGTCATGCGCGTGCTGGCGGCCGATCGCCGCCCCGAGGTTCAGCATCACCGCCTCGGCCATGATCAGCCCGCCGCCGAGATCGAGGTTGCGCCGCATGCGCTCGGGATCGAGCCGCAGCCCGCGCATCACCTCGACCAGCCGGGCGAGCATGTCGCCGGTCGCGATCGAGGCGCGGGCATCGGCAGTATCCATGATCAGGCTGGTGGTGCGGTCGGCCTCGTGCTCGGTCTGCATCGCCTCCAAGGCCAACGGCACCATCGCGCGCACCTCGGCGGAAGCGGCGATGATGTCCTGGCACAGCTTGGGGTTGCGCTTTTGCGGCATCGTCGAGCTGCCGACGGTGCCGGGCGGCACCGGCTCCTCGACCTCGCCGAACTCGGTCTTCATCAAGGTGTAGATCTCGCGGCCGATCTTGCCGCAGGTCGCGGCCAGCATGCCGAGAAGGCAGATGTTCTCGGCGAGGTGGTCGCCGATCGTGCGCGCCGGCACGCGCATCGGCAGCATGCCGAGCTGCTTGCCGATCCCGGCCTGCACCGCCGGCCCCTGCGCGCCGAGCGACGCGAAGGTGCCGGCGCCCCCGCCGAGCATCGCGACGAAGATCCGCGGCGCGGCCTGATGCAGCCGCTCGACATGGCGGATCATCTCGTCAATCCACACCGCCGGCTTGTAGCCGAAGGTGGCGGGCAATGCGTGCTGGCCGTGGGTGCGCCCGGCGATCGGCATCTCGGCGCCGCGCTCGGCGAGGTCGGCCATCGCCAGCAGCGCATCGGCGATCAGGCCGAGGAAGACCCGATGCGCCTGGCGCAACACCAGCAGATCGCCGGTCTGGGTGATGTTCTGGGTCGTCGCCCCCCAATGCACCCAGCCGCCATGAGGCTCGCCGGTGACCCGCCCGAGTTCCCAGACCAGCGGCACGATCGTGTGGCCGGTGCGGGCGAAACCCTCGTCGATGCGGGCGCGGTCGAAGAGTTCGAAATGCGCAGCCCGGGCGATCGCCTCGGCCGCCGCATCGGGGATGATGCCGAGCTCGGCCTGTGCGTTGGCCAACGCGGCCTCGACGTCGAGCCAGGCCTGCCAGCGGTTCTCCTGGCGATAGAGGGCTCGGATGCCGGGGTCCGACACGCGCGCGGCGGTTGGCAGTTCGTCGCTCATGATTGCTGCTCCGCGCCGCCGAGCCGGTAGACCCGGCGCGCCGTGCCGTTGAACAGGGCTTGTTTTTCGTCGGGCGAGGCGCCGGCGGCGATGCGCTTGAACGCGTTCCACAGGGCGGCGTAGCCGGTGCCGATCTTCTCGACCGGAAAGTTGCTCTCGAAGGTGCAGCGGTTAGCGCCGAACAATTCGATGCAGGTCAGCATATAGGGGCGCCAATATCCGGCTAGGGTCTCCGAGGAGGGCGGTGCCGTGGCGGCGCCGTAATCGAACGCAGCCAGCCGGCGCATCTGGCCGCCGAGCTTGACGACGACGTTCGGGCAGCCGGCCAGCTCGGTCATCGAGGCCTTCCAGGCCGCGAACACCTCGTCCTTCTTGCCGGCATAGGGCCCGTAGCCGAGCACGCCGCCGGTATGGCCGATGATGATCGGCGCGGCCGGAAAGGCGCGGGCGAGATCGACCACGTCGGCGAGCTGAGGGTGGTAGAGCCAGGCGTCGAACGACAGACCGCGCGCCACGAGACGGGCGAGGCCGGCGCGGAAATCCGGCCGCTGGTAGAGATGCGGCTGCATGTCGGGGCGACTGTTGCCGATCGTCTCGCTCGATCCCACCCGGCCGAATGGCGCACGCCGCGAAACCGGCCGCCGCCCACCCGGATATGCGCCTCGAGCACCGGCTCGACCCGCTCGCCCAAGGTAAGATCGGCATAACCGACGATGCCGGCGGCAATTCTGGTCGGCCCGTACCCGCCGCTGGCGCTCATCGCGGCGAGACCAGCCACAAACTCGGTCTCGCCGACCGGGCGCATCTCCGGCGGCCCACCGGCGCGGTACATCGAGCGGCATTCGAGAAACACCGTCGCCTCGATCCTGTGCCCGGTATTCAGATCCGCGAGCAGATCATCGAGCAGATAGCGATGACCGGGGCGCTCCGCCGGGCGATCCCAGAAATGATGGTGGGTGTCGATGATCGGCAGATCGGGCTCAAGGATCGGTTCCGCCGGCTGCTTGGCGAGCCAAGCGTCATTCGGCCGCTCGATGCTGCGCCCGAACTGGGCCGACTGCGGCGCTGCTGTCATGCGTCTCCTCCTAATGTCGCGTGTAAGCCGGCCGGCGCCAGGAGCACCGTCGCTATCGAAGCGTCGACGGGCCGCCGGTCATGCCCTTTGGCTGCTATGGCAGCGCCAGCGCCCGCATAAACAGCACGAGATCGGCGACCAGCCCCTCGTCGCGTTCGATGGCGTATTCTCCCCGGTCCGTGCCATCCCTTTCGAGCACCATCAGCAGCCTCGGCTCGGCGGTCTCGAAAACCCGCAGCTTGCGGCCATCGCAATCGAATTCGGCGAGCTTAGCCTTGATCGGCACCGGCGGCAGCCGATCGCAAATGTCGATCAGCTCAATCAACCCGGCCGCGGTGATCCCGGCATCGGCGACCGCCTTGCGGATTTGATCTGCAGCCGCTTGTTCAGCCTGCTGCTCGCTTTTGAGCGCGCGGGCCCGCTCGTCGGCCTGCTTGCGATATTCCGCATAGTGCGGCGCTATCCGTTGTAGGAACACCGGGGTCGGCAGGTCGCGGGTATCGACCCAGCTTTTTGCTTTGGTCCAGGTGGTCGCGAGCCAATCGCGAATGCCTGCATCCCGGACCTCGCGCACGCGTTCGGCGCGCAAGGCGGCGGCCCACCGGATCTGCGTCGGTTCGCCGGTCAGCTCAGCCCAATTCGTCGGGTCAGGCGGCGGCGCGGCATGCGCACCCGCGGCCGGTGCAGCGGGGTGGGTCAAGGCAAGGCGCTTTTTCGCCAGCTCGAACTGACGGCGGTATTCCTCTTCGAATTCCTCGCTGTCCGGGTCGGGGACGAAGCCCTGCTTGTCCCAGAAAGCGCGGTTGGTGCCCTCGATCGCCTCCTCTCTGACCAGCTTCAGATCCATCCGATCGATCCCTTGCTCTTTGCCTCTTTTCCGAACGGTATCATGATTGCCGACAACGATACGTGGCAAGGCCTTGGGGTACGAGGCAACGCGGTGGCCGCTTGAAGGATCGAAAGGAGAGGAAAATGCTCAAGAGCATAGGGTTGCTGACGCGCAAAGAGGGCCTCAGCCGCGAAGATTTCGTCAAGCATTGGTACGAGGTGCACGCCCCCTGGCGCACGCCGTGCCGGGGGTGCGGCGCTATGTGCAATCGCACATCCTGGACGAGCGGACCCGGCCCGACATCCCGACGACCGAGGTCGAAATCGACGGGGTCGCCGAGCTTTGGTACGATGATCGGGCTGCGATGGAGCGCGCCAACGCGACACCCGAAGCCAAGCGGCTGCATGCCGACGGTGCGCTTTTCATCGGGCGGATCAAGAGCTTCATCGTCGAGGAACGGGTGATCATTCCGGTTTCGCCGGGGTGACGGCAATGACCGCTTATCTCTCCGGCTTCGGCAACGAGCACGCAAGCGAGGCATTGCCCGGCGCCTTGCCTGAAGGCCAGAACGCGCCGCAGCGTCACCCGCTCGGCCTCTATACCGAGCAGATCTCGGGAACGCCGTTTACGGCACCGCGCGCCGAAAACCGGCGGTCGTGGCTCTACCGCATCCGGCCTTCGGCCACGCACCCGCCATTTCGCCGGATCGACAACGGGCTGTCTGCGCGGCGCGCCGTTCGACGAGGCGGCGCCGCCGCCCAACCGGCTGCGCTGGAACCCGCTGCCGTTCCCCGACCAGCCGGCGGATTTCGTCGATGGGCTGGTAACGATCGGCGGCAATGGCGACGCGGGCATGCATGGCGGGGTCGCGGTCCATGTTTACCGCGCGACGAAGCCGATGGAGCGGCGCGTCTTCTACGACGCCGATGGCGAGCTGCTGATCGTGCCGCAGCAGGGGCGGCTGCAGCTCGCAAACCGAGTTCGGCGTGGTCGAGGCCGACCCCGGCGAAGTCGCGGTCATGCCGCGCGGCGTCAAATTCCGCGTCGCGCTGCCTGACGGCCGGGCCCGCGGCTATATTTGCGAAAATTATGGCGAATTGTTCCGGCTGCCGGAATTGGGGCCGATCGGCGCCAACGGACTCGCCAATCCGCGCGATTTCCTGACGCCGGCCGCCGCCTTCGAGGACCGCGACGAAGCGTTCGAGGTCGTCGCCAAATTCGCCGGCAATCTGTGGACCACGGAACTCGACCACTCGCCGTTCGACGTCGTCGCCTGGCACGGCAATTACGCGCCCTACAAATACGATCTCGCCCGTTTCAACACATTGGGCACGGTCAGCTTCGACCATCCCGACCCATCGATCTTCACCGTGCTGACCGCGCCGTCGGAGGTGCCCGGCACCGCCAATTGCGATTTGGTGATCTTTCCGCCGCGCTGGCTGGTGGCCGAGCACACCTTTCGCCCGCCCTGGTTCCACCGCAACGTCATGAACGAGTTCATGGGCCTGGTGCGCGGCGTCTATGACGCCAAGGCTACGGCGGCTTCGCGCCGGGCGGCATGTCGTTGCACAACTGCATGGCCGCGCACGGGCCCGATGCCGCGACCTTCGAGAAGGCGAGCACCGCCGAACTGAAACCGCAGAAGATCGAAGACACGCTCGCCTTCATGTTCGAGGCGCGGTTCCCGATCCGCCCTACCCGCTTCGCGCTCGAAACCCCGGCCCTGCAGCGAGACTACGATGTCGTGCTGGCAGGGCTTGCCGAAGATGTTCCGGGGATAGTCGGCGGCTTCGACGCTCACTCGGTAATTGGCGCGATCGTGTCGAGGGCCAGCCCTTGGGTCTCGTCGCCGATCTTCGTCACCGCGTAGGCGGCGATCGCCAGCATTATAGCGATCCCGCCCATGACATATCCGAGCCCGTAGACGCTGACGATGCCGATCAGCGGAAACGACACCGCCGAGCCGATCCGTCCCGCCGCCCTGCGCCAGCCCAAAGCCCGAAGCGCGGGCGTTTGACGGAAACACCTCGGAGGTGAAGATCTGCATCGAGTTGCCGGCGAGCTGAATGAAAAACGTCATGCAAGAAGCCGACGACCAGCACCATCATGTCCGAACTGCGAAAAGTAGAACAGGATCGCCAGCACGGTCGCGAGGACAAAGGCCGTGACCGCGGTCCTAATTCGGCCAAAGCGCTCGAGCGCATACATCATAAAGAGGCTGGCGATAGGAAAGGCCAAGCGTGATGCCGAAATTGGAAGGTCAAGGACTTGGTGATCGTGAAGCCGCGCTGGGCGAGGATGTTGGGCAGCCAGCCGCCAATCCCCAGCGCCGCGCCGAAGAACGCGAAAAAGCAGATCATCGCGGCGATGATGCGCCCGCGGTAGCGGCGGAAGACGACGCCGATCGGGTCGCTGCGGATGTCCGCGAGCCGATCCTCGACCAGCGTCTCGTCGGCCGGCGGGCGGCCCAGCCCCATCCGCTCCAAGATGTCGAGCGCGCGCCTGCCCTGGCCGTGGGTGACCAGCCAGCGCGGCGATTCGGGCAGCGCGAAGCTGAACAGGAACAGCACGAGCCCGCAGACGCCGATGACGACCCACATGCCGCGCCAGCCGATCGTGCCTCGCAGACCGAGCGCCAGCAGCGTTCCCAATGGCCACACGCAGGCGCCGCCGACGAACTGCATAAAGGCGGTGACCCGGCCGCGGATCTGCTTTGGCGAATATTCGGCAGCGTACGAAAAGCACAGCGGCTGCGCGGCGCCAAGCCCGATCCCGGTGATAAAGCGCCCGAAGGCGAGCCAGCCGACATTCGGCGCCAGCGCCGCCGCGATCGTGGCAACGCTGTACAGCAGGATTGCGAACTGGAACACCGCCTTGCGGCCAAAGCGGTCGGTGAATTCGCCTTGCCCGAGCGAGCCGACGAACAGCCCGAGGAGGGTGGCGGCGCCGACCGTGCCAATCCCGGCCGGCGTCGCGAAATGGGTCGCGACCATGTCCGGCACCAGCGAGCCGAGAATGATGAAATCGATGACGTCGAAGAAATAGCCCGGCGGTGATCAGCGCCAGCACCCGGCGATGGATCGGCCCCATGCGGGCATTGTCGAGCGTCGCGTCGACCCAGGCCACGATCGATTGTGCCATCGGCGTCCCCTCCCCGATACCGTCCTTAACGCAGCGGCACATGCTTCCTAGCCCGATTTGGGGCAAGGGCACAACCACGATCGCGCGCATTGTTCGCGCGATGTCGCCTCGGTCTCGGCAGGGTTGATCCGCCTGCATCGGAGACCTGCGTAGATCGGCATAGGGTGCCGCTTGAAAACGCTCCTAAAGTTGCTTGGGCCAATGTTGTCTTTGATCTGCGCCCGCGTCCAACTTGAGTGGAGGTTCGCGTTATGCAGATACCGGCGAATTTCGGCCGATTGTCATCTCGACATGATCTGGCTGCCGCCTGACCTGTTCACCTCGGAGGCGCCGCGGGCAGTTGCAGGACAAGATGCCGTTTGTCGCCGATCAGGCGGACGGCACCAAGCGCTGGGTCGACAATAACGGCGCCGATTTCGGCATGGCGGGCGGGGTCGGCGCCTCGGGCACGCCCTATGTCCCGGGCAAGCAGCTGCGCGTCGACAAGATGGCCGAAGCCGGCCTCTATGACGACTTTATCAAGAAGGGCCACCGCCGGCCGGGCGATCCGCATCTGCGGGTCAAGGAGCTCGACCGCGACGGCGTCGACGCCGAGGTCATCTACGGCATCCTCGCCGCCTGCGCGAAAATGCAGGACCGCGAGGCGGCCGAACGAGATGCTGCGCATCTACAACGACTTCATGAACAATTTCTGCAGCTATTATCCCGACGCGAGATCGGCCTCGCCTGCCTGCCCTACAGCGACATCGAAGCGCGCCGCGGCCGAGAGTCCGCCGCGTCGCCAAGCTCGGCATGAAGGGCGTCGAGCTCAGCTGCTCTTGGCACATGACGCCGATGTGGCACCCGATGTGGGACCCGCTGTGGGAAGCGGTCAACGAGACCCAGCTGCCGCTGCATTTCCACACCTTCCCGGCGACCGACCCCGAACTGCGCAAATCGCTCGAGCCGACGATCGCGCGGCGGATGACCTATAGCGGGCTGTGCCGCTTCCAGATGACGCTGGCGACGATCCTGACCGACCTGATGGGCGCGGCGGTGTTCGAGCGCTTCCCCAACATTCGCATGGTTCTGGGCGAGAGCGGCATCGGCTGGATCCCGTACGTGCTCGACCGCATGGATTTCGAGTTCGAGGACCAGTACCAGGACCTCAAGCTCAAGCTGAAGCCGAGCGAATATTGGCGCCGCCAATGCAAGGCGACGTTTCAGTACGACCGCGTCGGCACCAAGCTGATCGACGAGATGGGGATCGAGACGCTGATGTGGGGTTCCGATTACCCGCACCCCGACGGCGTATGGCCGGAGTCGAAGAAGTACATCGACGAGCAGTTCAGCCATCTGCCGGCCGAAACCACCTACAAGATGACCTGCGAGAACGCCGGCAAATTCTACGGCCTGATCAACTAGCGGAACTCGCGGGTCAGCTCGCGATTGGCTCAGCGCCTTGTGCTGGGCCAAAGCCGCATCGAGACGCGAAGTACGGGGGGTGGTGTAAGCCGCCCCTCGCTTCGTTTTGGCCGGACATGGCCGAACCTGGCGGGCCGCCTCCTGCCGCCACGCCGGTGTTCACAGTTACGCGACCCGGCGGTCACACCGATGCGCGGAAGGATAGTCCGAGATGGATCGGCCGAGCGGCCGGAACAGCGTCTCCCAGCCTCAGTCTGGAAGATACTTTTCTTCCAGGGCGCGCAGACGCGGCTCGTCCAGAATGCGGCCATTACTGGCGACGCCCCAGGGACTCTGAGCCGCCTGGGCGCGTAGCGCATCCAGGGCCAATGTGCCGCGTTGCTTAAAGTCACTCAAGAAATCCCAGTTAGCCTGCAAGCCCGCCATGGTGGTCAGCGCGGGGAACCAGGCCGCGGCCGCCCCGGCATCCTGCTGCGCCGGTAAGGAGGGGTAGGGCGACAGGTCGGCCGGAATGAGGGGCACGACGGGCCCGGGAATGAGGCGGATCGCCTCCTGGATTTCTTCCCAGGTGCGCAAGCCGTTAGGGCAGACGACATCGACCTGCGCTTCGGCTTTGTAGGCCTGGCAGCGTTCGATGATCTCTGCAAAGCTGGCGCCCGGCACGCCGCCGAGATCGCACCGGGCCATGATCACAAAGTCCGGGTCGAGGGCCTGTTTGGCATCCATCGCCGCCCGCAGCTTTCCGACCATCTCCGCAATCGAGATGCAATGGCGGCGGGGGCCGGATTTCGGCGGAAACGTCTGGTCTTCGATGTGGGCGCCGGCGATGCCCGCCTGGATGTATTCCCGCACCGTGTAATGCGTGCTGATGGCGTCACCGTAGCCGGTGTCGGCATCCGCGAAGACCGGGATCTGCACGGTCAGGACAATTTTCCGGGCGTTGTCCACCATGTCGCGCATACTGGTCCCGGAGTCGGGCCAGCCCAGTTGGTGCGCGGAGGTATTGCCCCCGGACATGTAGAAGGCGTCGTAGCCCAGCGCTTCCGCCATCTTCGCACCAATGGGATTGATCCCGCCCGCTAAGACAAATAATTCCGGCCGTTGAAACAGGGTCTTCAGTCGGGTCGTCATCGGTTGACGCTCTGGCATATGCAGTCTCCTCGTCTCTAACCGGGATGAAGTCACGGGGGCGGGAGTCTCGCGTCAGCTGCTTACCGGCACAGTGGCACTGATCCGCGGCACCCCCAACGAGCGCGTCGTGTGGCCCCGGCCTGTGAGGTCGTCAGCAAGGACCACATCACCCGGTCCAAAACGGCGCGCGGTGCCATCGCCGATCCCGATCTCCATCTGCCCCACGAGAATAAAAATGTATTGCCGCCGGGGCGCGGTGTGCCAATCGCTCCAGTAGTCCGCAGGGAAACTGCGGAACACGAGGTTGGCACCCGCCTGAAGCGCAACGTTGTGGCTCTCCTCGGCCGGCGGAGGGAGATCTTCAAAATGGGTCTGGCCATCCTGGCCCGTATATATCCGTACGATCATGCGCGTGCTCCTTCCCACAGAGTGATCATCGTCCCCGTCTCTTATCTGAAGACGGAGGGATAGTCGCGGAATCGGTCGAGGCTGGGCACACGACCAGGTTCATCATAGCGGCGGGAAGATCGCTGAGCCCTAAGACAAGCCGCTATCCCACCGGATCATCTTATGCCCCAATACCGGCCCGCATGGTGTCGAACACTGACCAGGAGTGAACAATGGCCCTTAAGATCGAGCGGTTCCAGCCAGAAGGCATGAATGTCAGAATGTCAGCCGAAAAGCCATCCTACTCGCATGTCGTCACGGTCAGCGGCAGCGGCAAGATCGTTTACACCGCCGGCCAATTGGCCCGCGACGTCGATGGCAACTGTGTCGGCAAAGGCGACATGCGGGCGCAGATGGAACAGACGTTTCAGAACCTCGACCGGTGTCTCAGGGCGGCTGGCGCGACCTGGGCCGACGTCGTCAAGACCAACACCTTTGTCACCGATTTCGACGAGTTCCAGAAGTGCGCCGACATTCGTATGCGCTATCTCGGAGTGGCAACTCCGACCAGCACGACCGTAGGCGTTACCCGTCTCGCTGGACCCGATTTTATGATCGAGATCGAGGCCGTCGCCGTCGTCAATTCCTGAGTTGCAACCGGGTCGACGCCGGTGCGGCGGCCCGGTTCAACCACTGCCGCTTGGCGTCAATGGTCACATAGGCGCGCCACCCAATCGGCGACCGGGTCGCCGCTGCTCATGTCGGGCTGGACCAGCCCATCGACCATGAAAGTCGGCGAGACGTGGATGCCGTTCTGGCGGGCATATTTGCAGTGCCACTTGACCTCGCGGTCGAGGTCGGGGATCGCGAAGGCCTCGGCAAGCTTTACGCCGCTATAATGCTCGACCCGCCTGATAATATCGTTGGGCGTGGCGTCGAGGTTCGGCCCGCCGCAATGACGGTCGAATTCGAATTCCTGGCGATGTGCGGCCACCGCCGCCATGACGGCTCTCGCCGCCGTCCTTCCGCCTTCGAGGGTTGACGCGGCCAAAATGCAGCGCACGATCACGCCCGAATACATGTGCCAAGGCTGCGACTGTAAGCGGACCTTGGCGGTGATGCGAGCCTCGCCCGCTTTGTCGAGCAGGTCTTCGAGTTTTTCGAAAGCCCTGACGGAAAACGGGCAGGTCGGTTCCAGGAACACCTCGAAAACGCGAGGCCCGTGGCCCCAGACAAGCGGATCAGCGCGCCATGCAGTCATGCGATCTTTCCTCTACCCGGTTGAATGCGCCGTGAGAGCCCGAAGCGGAGCACGCGCCGGGCTCCCGAGTTTCCCAGGCCACCACAAAATGGCTGGTGGATGAGCCTTACCGGCGACCGGCTAGGTGTTCGCGCCAACCTCATCGAGGATAGCGGTGCTGACATTGATCAGCAGGTCGAACACGAGCATCAGCCAGGCCGGATCGACGTATATCGCTTCTAAAACCCACGCACGGAACCCGGGCACCATCACAATGCTGAACAGTAGGGGCAAGGACTTGATGGCTAGCTTAGCCCGGGTTGCAGGATTAATCGGCGGATCCGCGTCATGGCCCAACCAGCAGGCGCCAACGCCTCCTATGGTGCCAATGCAGCCGATCAGCGTCTTCAAGATCTGCATTGCAGCGGCCGGGAGGGTTTGGTTTTTGATTACCGCACTGCCGGTGAAGGCCCATCCCAGCAGCGGCGGCAGCCATGAGACGGCATAATTCACATAACTCGCGTCCCATGCCCTACCGGATCCGGTCGGACGATTGGGGAAACCGTCTTTCGATGGCCAGCTCGCAACCTGCTTGAGTAAAGCAAGATTAGCCATCACTGCCGGAAGGAGCAACCAAAGGTCAAGTTTGTCAATCAGCGAGCCCGGATTGGGGCCGATAGCAGCGATCAAAAAATCCCAGATGGAATCATTAAAGCTGAACTGGAGACCGAACACCAGATAGGCAGCCGCCCACGCCTCAGCCGCCGTGCGACCGCCGATTGCGCCCGACGGCGCCTCGGTCAGGCCGTCATATGGCGGCACGCCGAAAATGAGCATGCTTAAGATATACGCTGGCGCGGCTATGATCAGGGTCAGCAGATCGAAAAGTGTTAGCTCCTCACCCCCGGTCAGGAACTGGAATAATTCGCCGAGCAATGGGATATGGATCGGCGAATCCATCGCGGAGATCAGCCCCTGAAAAAATGAACTCGCAAATTGCAGTAAAGTTTTGATCAAGTCATCAATGAGTTCGACTGCGGCGTCGACCAAATATTTCCCTGCTTCCAGCAGGTCCACGATGCCTTGGGTCGCCAGCTGATTCGGATCCTCGACCAAGGTTTGCAAGAAATCGATCAACTTTTGCGCGGCGCTGCGCAAAGAATCGAGGGCATTGTTTGCGTCGAATGACGCGAACGGGTTTCCGGCCCCGGGTACTGGGGGAATTGAGAAGGACGGAAGGAGGTGGTCGATGACGTGATCGAACAGCCAGTTGTTGTGCACGCTGCTGCTGCCGGAAATTGGCTGGTTGCCGTCCCCGAGCTGCGCTTCTGCCCGCGGCGCTGAAGAGCTGTCGGAATAGCTGCTCGGCAGATCGGCGAAGCTCTGGTAGCCACCGACGTTTCCGTCGTCGATAAGTTGACCGATGCCAATGTCGAACTGTTGCTGGACCGCCTGGAATTTCGCCTGCGCGATCCCTTCGATGTTGTTGATCATACCCGGCATCACCGCGCAGACCTGCTGGAGGACCTGCTTCAGCCAAGTCTGCGTTTTGAGGATGTTGCCCCAGTCGAACAGCAGCTTGAGCCAGTCGATGAACTTCTCGAGGTCGTCGATGACCAGCACAGCAATAGCTTCGATCGCCGCCAGCGCGTCCTCTGCCGTTTTGACGACCCAATTGATGACCGTTTCGACGCCGTTCGCCAAAGTGATCGTGAACTGGACCGCGCCGTCGACGATCTGGATCGCAGCGCCTTCGACCCCATTGATCATGAAGTCGGCCGCGGTTTCCAGGCCGTGCCCCAAATCATCGAAGAAATCCGCGATGGAGGAGCCGACCGCGCGCGGAACGGCGGGCCGCAGCCAGGCGGCGACGCCCTCCGGCGAAGCCGCGTTTTGCGCGAGGCCTGCCGTTTGCGTGATCGTGGAATACGCTTTCGCCGCGTCCGCTGTACTCGACAGCTTCGCGAAGGCCTGGCCGTCGGGACGCGCGTCCAACAGGGCGCCACTGGAAAATTGAGAGGGCTGGCCGCCGTTCACCGGCAGTGTTCCGGTGCCGGAAAGATAGCCGAAAATGCGTTGCGGCGGATCGACCGTCGCCCCGCCGTCGCCAAGCCGCGTCCGCGCGACGGCGCGGAGGCCGCCAAGCCCCTCCGCCTGCAACGTCAGTTTCGGGAACGTCAGGCCGGCCACGGGACACTTGAAGCGGATGCGCCCAGTCCGGTCCGGCGTGACCGTGACCGCCTCGACCGGATCAAGTCGATGCAGGGTGTTGTTTATCCACGCGTCGACCGGCCAGTCGGCGAAGATCGTGACCGCGAGGTTTGGCTCGGGCGCTCCGTTTGCGCCCAGGATGGTGATTTCCGATGAGTAGCTGGCGATCTCGATGATGTCGGCGCCAGCCCAGGATGGCCGCTGCGTCAAGCCGCGCTGCCATTGTCCGCTGGTGGCGTCTTGCCGCACGAAGCCCAGATTGCCCGCGGAATCGACAACGAACATCGTATCGAGGGCGGCGTCCGCGGACCCCGGATACGCGTTGAAGTAGCTGCCGGCGAGCGGCACCCAGCGGTTCCACGCCGAAGAGTCCGCGGCGCTCTTGAACAGGTTGCCCCGCGCGATCGCCCAAAGCACGTTGGTTCCCGGAACCGCGGCGGAGTCGGACAACACGTAAACGCGCGGCTGCGGCGCGTTCCAACGCCGTGCCTGCAGCATCGGCGCTATCACCGCCGGGCCATTCGGCTGCACGTCGCCCGGACCCGTCAGCAGGAGATAATCAGCCGTCGGATTGCCGGTGAGCGCCCCGGTGACCGCGCCGACCCAGATCTGACCATCGCCGTCCGCCAGCAGAAAGTTCACATCCCGCGCGCTTCGTCCCCAAGGTGCATTCAGGAAGCGCGCGACCGACGGCGCTTGTTGGTTGAGGGATTGGAAGTTGAGCTGGCTGAAATCCTCCCCGGTGGTGACCGCAATGGAAATGCCGCGGTCGCCATTCACAATCCAATACAAATGATCTGCGTCGCTCGTCACATCCAGGTCGACGATTTTTTCGGAAGCGTCGACCGCCGTTGACGTGAATTGCCCTTCCGACCACAGCGCGGTGCTGACGGTATTTGTCTCGTTCCAAAAACAGTAAAGCAGCACGTCGTCGTTTATCGGCGTCCTGATCGCGCCCCAACCGTTGGTCGTCATGCCGGGCACAGCCGAGATCGGCGTCCAGACGTCGCGGGCGGCTTCGTAGCTGTAGCGAAACAGGCCGTCCTGACCGGCAATCAGCAGCAGGCGCTTGCCCCATTTGTCGACAATCGTGTCAACTCCAATCGCCGGGGCTGGCAGCGCATAGCCGGCCATCCCGGTCGGCCGCATCAGCCGCTCCCAGGCTGTGGCCAGCGATGTCGTCCCGTCCGCATCGAGCCGCCAGACACTCCCGTCCGAGCATATGGAGAGTTGCCGCGTGGGCGCCGTCACCGAAGGTTCGCGCCACCAGGTCGCGCCGCCATTGGCGCTGCGCCAAACCATCCAGTCCGGATCCAGCGACCACAGATCCGCCCCACTACCGACCGGGGCTGCGGAGAAGCTCCCAGCGCCTACGGCTTGCCACGCGCCCTGCTCCGAATCGTTCCGATAACAGGTATCGGCGGTGACCGCCCAGAGAGTGCCGTCGATCCCGGCCGAAACCGACAGCGCCGCTTGCGAAGGCGCTCCGCCTCCGGGGAACGGCATGGCGCTCCAATCAGTCCCGCTCGAGCTCCAATGGAGCGTTCCGTCTTGGAACAGCGCATAGAACCCGCCGGACGCATTGCCGACAAGCTGCTGGATCGGCTCGGCGCCAAAGCGGGTCCAGGATTGTGGCCCGCTCAACCGGCCCCAATCGCCCCAGCCGGTCGGCGAGTCCGGCTGGGGGCGGTTGCGCCAAACGCTGACGGTTCCGGCGGCGAACACCTGCAGCACGCCGTCGCCGCCATTGGCCACGGTCAGACTTCCGAGCGGCTCGCCATCCGTCGCCATGGCGCCGATCGGTGCGTGCGGACTCCAATTTCCGTCCGCTTGGCGCAAGGATGCATAGATCGCCCCATCGCTCCCCTGCACGAACAATGTGAACGCGCCGTTCGCGCCGGTTCCGACCGCGAGCGACACCGCCCATAAGGCGCTGAACGTCGAAACCACGGTCCAATCGCTCCAGCCGGGCGGTTGGCCGTGAATTTCATAGACGTTCCGTCCGTCGAAACTGATTGCGAAAACATGCAGGACGCCGTCCGGCCCGACACCCGCGGCGACCTGGCCCTGCGACACGCCGGCACCGAACACGCCGGGTGATCCAAGCTGCCACCAACCGCTCCAGCCCGTCGCCGATTGTGGGTCCTGCCACGCGTGGCGCACGATGAATTGCTCATCGGTGGCGAAGACTTCGAGCGCCCCGCCCGGGTCGTTGCCAACCGCGAGGTTGAAGAACGGGCCGGACGGCCCGGCGGGGAACGCCGTCCAACCGCTCCATCCGGTTGTTGAGCTAGGCTGTTGCACGATGCGCCAGATACTGCCGTCATCGCCTAACGCGAAAATGCACAGCAGCTTTCCGGCGTCGCGGCCGGAGGCGAGCGCAGTCAACTGCACGCCCGGGGGCTGGCCAGTTTCACCCAACTGCCAAAACGCGCTCCAGCCGCCGCTGCCTCGATCTTGCCAAGCGTGATAGATCAAACCGTCCGTGCCGATGCAGAAGACCTCCAAGGTGCCGTCCTGATCCTGTCCGGCGATGACATTCGTCATTGCCTGCGGCGCCGATAATTGTTGGAAGTCCGCCCAGATCGGAGCGCCGCCGGCCATGCCCGGTAGCTCTCCCGCGACCCAGACCTGACCGTCACCGTTCAGCGTGAACACGTAGAGGCCCCCGCCGCCATCCTGCCCCGCCGCCATCACGCCGATCGCGAGACCTGGCGCCTTCGGAAGCTGAGTCTGCGCCTCATCCCTATAAAGATTGTTCTGCTGATCAAGCGCCGCGAGCCAGGAATACCCGCCTGCGAAAATGCGCGTCGCCGTCGCGCCGTTCGGCAATGCCATGCCGGCGTCGCGCCATGCCTCGCCAAAACTGCGACGGAACTCTCCCTCGGTTGTGACGGCCCAAGCCTCGTGCATTTCGGCTGTGGTGGTTTGCACTGCGGAAGCGGTCACGGCCGAGACGGACTGGAACGTCGTCGATCGCGTCTTGTCGTTCCATGTGACCTTTTCCGGCGAATATGTGAGCTGTCGCGGCACGCCGTTCGTGTCCAACAGCCAGGTCGTGCCGTCCGACGCAGAGCCAAGCTGCGGGATCACAGTGTCGCCGCTCAGCAACGCGAGCGTGGTCGGAACCAGCGACCACCCGCCCTCGCTGAACAGGTACAGCGAGTAGCGCTTTATGGCCGGGTCTTGCGTGAGGGCCCAGGCGCAATCCGCATTGACGACGGCGATCTGCACGAGATCGGCCGGCGCGCCGGTCAGTATGGGCGCATTGGGGTTTTCGACCGGCGCCAGCGTGCCGTCGGTCAACAGCGCGACGACGGTGCCGTCGCCAGCCGCCGAAATCTGCGTAATCGTCTTATCGAATTCTTGGAGCAAGCACACCCATTGCCCCAGCCCCTGCTCATTGAACGCGGAATGCGCTGTGGCGGCCCACATCGTCGGCGATTGGACCAGCGGGCCATCAAACCCGCCATTCAGCGGCTCCCAAGCGTTATTGACATATTGGTAGGGTGCCCCCATCGCATCGATCGCGAAAATCGACCCGTCCGCTCGCGACGACGCCTGCGCGGCGGGGCCAGATGGGAGAGCGTTCGAAAACATAGACCAAGCGCCGCCGAGCGACCGCAGCACTGCGCCATTTGCGTCAATGCCCCAGACCGCGTGCGCAGGCGCGGCGGAGAGCGAGCGCAGTTGCGTTCCTTCCGGCGCGGGGCAGGCCAATGCAGCGATGCTTGGACCTATCCGACCCTGCTTCCAGATGCTGCCGGTTCCGTCGAGCACCCATGCCGTACCATCCACGCCGACCGACACCTGCGGCGCAATGGCCCAACTTGCGCTGTCGCCAATCAGGACCGGCGAGTTCACCGCTTGCCAGCCATCCTGCCGCCACCGGTTCAACCCGGAATTCGCCGACATCGCCACGATTGTGGCGGAGGTAACGCCGATGCTGGTCGCGGCCAGATTACCCGTGAGGGAAACGAACTCCGCGGCGCCCGATGGCTGCGCGAACAAAGCGCCGCCGGTCGTGAGCAGATAAACTGTGCTGTCCTGATCAGCCGCCAGGCATGCCGGCTCGCCTGGCGCGGAGACGATGTCGCAGGCGCCGCTGCTGTAGTGGGCGAGATCGCCGGATTGCGTAATGGCCCAAAAATCGGCGGCGGCTCCGACCGGGGCGCCCGCAAGGGCTGGAACGGGTGAGACGGGATACCACGATCGCCAATTGCTCGCCCAGCCGGTCCAGCCGCCCCAATTGCCGTCGGGCCGCTGCACAATGGCCGCAGAACCCGGCGGCGTGGTCAGCCCAATAAGGTTCAGCAAACCGGCCGGGTCGCATGCGACCGCTTGCGTCGTGACTTGGGCGCCCGCGGGCGCCTGCAGCTGGCTCCAATCTGACCAGGTTCCGTTTGGGGTTGTCTGCCAGATGTGCGAGACCCCGGTGACAGACACCGTGAACAGTTCCAGCCGGCCATCTTGATTGCTGGCTACCGCGTAGTCGAAAACCGGCAAGCCAGAGGGGCCAGGATTGCCAAAATCTGCCCAGTCGCCGGTCCAAACGCCCTGTGTTTCCCAGGTATGGTAAATGTTGCCGCTTGGCGTGAGCGTGAAAAGTTCCAAATGCCCATCCGCATTGCGGGCCAAGAGAGGTTTCGACAGCTCGATCGGGCGGATCGAGACGGGCCCGCCGATCGGCTGCGGCGGCCCCCACCTGCCGCCGGGCTGGGTTTGCGTGGTGATGGTTGCCGGATCGCCCGCGAGATAGATCGCGGCCAGGGCCAGACAACCATTCGAAGCCAATGCGACGGCGAGATCGAGCGCCCCGGCGCCGGCGCCCCAATCTGTCCAGTCGCTCCAGCCCTGATTGGGCGCGAGCTGCCACATATGCTGAATTTCCAGCGTCGCTTGCGCGACGGAGAAGACTTCCAGCCGGCCGTCCTGATTTTGCCCGACCGCCAGCGTCGAAATGGCAAGCGGGGAGGAGCCGAGCCGCCACCAGCCGCTCCAATTCCCGCCGAGAGTTTGCTGCCAAGCCGTCCACAGGTTGAAGTCGCTGCCGATCGCGAAAGCTTGCAGCCGGCCGTCTGCGTTCGGCGCTATTTCGACCCGCGCAATCGGCTGGCCGTTGCCCAGGTTCTTCCAGGCTCGCCAGCCGCATCCCCACGCACTCTGTTGCGCGGTCCATAAATTTCCGTCCGCATCGACGCAGAAGAAGTTGAGCCGACCAGACGCATCCAACATCAGCGCGGGCGCGATTTGCGGGGAAATTGTCGGGGCTTGCCCGCTGTATGGGCCTGCGACGAACAGGTTGCCCAAAGGATCCAGCGCCCAGAGGGTCCGATCCGTTCCAGCCGATATGGCTTGCGCCGGTCCGCTTGGGGAATCCGCGCCGGTCCAAATGCCACGGTGGTTTTGCCAAACCGCGCCGTCGTAACCCACGCCCCAAACCGTAGCGGAGTCGACGCCCGCTATCTGCTTAAAGCCGGCGCCGATGCCGTAGACGTTCCAGCCGCTGTCGCTCTGTTTTTGGCGGCAAACGTGGAACACGGCGCCATCCACGTCGATCGCGAACGCCTCGGCCTGCCCTTCTACGTTCTGGAACGGCACGACTTTTCGGTCGCCGTTGTTTTCCAGGCTTACCGGAATGCTCGGGCTTTGGAGGTAGTCCTGGATCAGCTGGGCGTCTGCAACAAGCGAGCGCTGAGCGCCCCCAAAACCGTCAGTGGCCATGTCGAGTATCCCCCGTGCGCGGCCACAAGCTACAGTCGGCAGCAAAACAGCAGCAACGGCTTTCAGACCGCGACGCCTGGGATGAAGGCAGCTTGCGTATCAGCCGCCGCGCCGCCCGACTGACGCGCCGGTGCTGAACCGGCAGGTCGAGGACCTCGCCTTCACAGCCGACCCCGCTGCGCCGCCGATCTTCTCTGGAGCGTCTCTCTATTGCGCGGCCATAGCTCCCGCCCGCGCCGGCAAAAACCGCTGCTCCATGTCGCGCCGGGCGCGCACCGCCTCGCTGTCGGGCACGGCGACATCGCTCCAGCGCACGATCGCGCCCGCGGCGACATCGCGGACAAGCTTAACCTTGTGTGCGAGGCCGATGGGCAGCGCGCCCTCGGTGAGGCTGCGCTGGGCAGGAACGAGCCTGCCCCACACCGTGTAGCCGCCCTCGCCGTCGAGCATCTCACCGGCCTTCAAAGCGCGCTTGGCGACCGCGGCTGCGTCCCCGCGCCAACTCTGCGGCTGGCCGGTCGGCTCGCCGCGCAATGCCGCCGACAACACCGACATGCCGAGTTCCAGCCCGATCAGGTGGTAAGGCTTGTACATCGCGGCGTACCAGCCGCTTGCGTCGGTCTTGAGGCCGTATTCCCTGAAGCAAGTTCGCGCGTATTCGTTCGGCGCCTTGAGCACGACGTAGACGCCCCAGCGTAGATCTCGGAACACCGGCCGCCCGTCGCGCTCGAGACAGGAGACAACCTCGACCATGCCGTCGCGTTCCAGTCCGCGGCCGCCGCGGAGGATTTCGGGCAGATCGTCGACGCCGCAAGGCGGGAAGCCGAGACCGTCGCGCGGCACGTCGAGGCCGCTGGCATTGGCGATCGCCGCCATCTCGATCGCCGATTTAGTCCCGTCGAGAAAGGAATTGAACATCTGCGGGTTCATCCCGCCGCGTTTCGCCTCTTCCGGCGTCAATCCGTAATGCCCCCAGACGTCGTCCGGCGTGATCGCATGGTAGGCCGGCAGATACTTGGTGCCTTTTCCGGCAGCGACCACCTCGAAGCCGCAGGCGCGCGCCCAGTCGACGATCTCGCAGGTCAGCGCTGGCTGGTCGCCATAGGCCAGCGAATAGACGACGCCCTGTTCTCGCGCCTCCTCCGCAAGCAGCGGGCCGGCGAGCGCGTCGGCCTCGACATTGACCATCACGATGTGCTTGCCGGCGGTGATCGCGGCGCGGGCATGGGCGATGCCGGCCGGCGGGCTGCCAGTCGCCTCGACAACGACCTCGACCTGCGGGTCGGCGATCGCTTCGGCGCCCGACGCGACAAACCGGGTGCGGGCAATGCGTGCCTCGTCCCAGCCGACCGTGCGGCAGGCGACGCGTGCGCGGTCGGGATCGAGGTCGCCGATGATCGCGAGCTCGACGCCGGGCATCGTCGGCACCTGGTTCAAGAACATCGAGCCGAACTTGCCGGCGCCGATTAGGCCGATCCGCACTGGCCTGCCGGCGGCGGCGCGCTCTCGCGCGAGACGATGGAGGCTCATCACTCGGCCGCCAGTCTGTGCGCCTCGGCGTAATCGCGCAGCGCGCTGTCGGCCACCGGCTCGATCGGACGAAAGTCCTGGTGCGCGATCCACTCCGGACGGGTCGGTTTGCGAATATGGTTCGAAACCGCGCACAATGTCAGGTAGACGATGCGGCGCGGATAGGGCGTAATGTTGGGCGCCGAGGCGTGCACCAGATTGCCGTGGAACATCAGCACCGAGCCGGGCTTGCCGGTTGGCGCGACGATGCCGCCTTGCTCGACGAGCCGCGTCACGGTCTCGTTGCCGAGCGTCCACAGCGGGTAGGAAGTCGTCTCCAGATCATGCCCGGCTGAGAGCACGCCGTGCTTGTGGCTCTTCGGCACCAGCATCAGCGGCCCGTTGATCGGCATCACCTCGTCCATGAACACGGCAATGTTCATCGCGCGCGGTTCGGGCATGCCGTCGTCGCGCGCCCAGGTGCCGTAATCCTGGTGCCACTGCCAGACATCACCCTCGAAGGCCGCCTTCGCGTTGATCTTGTACTGGTGCATGTAGAGCTGTTCACCGAACACCTGCTCGACAGGACGGATCAGCCGCGGATGATGACCGAGCAGGCGAAACGCCTCGTTATAGGTGTGCGCGGCAAAAGCGGTCCGCGGCGCGCCAGTTTTCTCTCGCCACACCTCTTGGCGATCAGTCGCGTAGATCTGTTCGGCCTCATCGCGTAAGACGGCGACTTCCGCCTCCGCAAAGCAGCCGGGCAGGAATAGCCAGCCTTCCTCAGCGAACTGGTGAAGCTGCTGCGCCGTGAGTTCCATTGCGTTCTCCCTCCCAGGGACCTGGCGATTGGGCAAGCCGGCGCGCGGTTTCGGCACCGGCACGGTCCGCATGATATCTCCTCGACCAACTTCTGCTGTTTGAGCAGTTGCAAAGCATGGCTGATCGGCTGCCGCGACACGCCCAGCATACGGCCGAGCTCTTCCTGCCGAATTCGCCGGCCAGGGGCGAGTGTAGCATCGGCGATCGCCGCGACGAGCCGTTCGTAAGCGCGCTGGAAATCAACCCGCCCTCGACCCAGCGCCGGAGGTCGTTGTCCAGTACCGGACCCGCGGTCTCCGCCCCATCTGGCCTCTCAGAGCGGGTGAACTTCGTTCCTAGCCTCGCGTCGTCCCTTGGAACTTGGCCGCAGGCATCGCGGAGCCGGGCGCGCCCGGCAGTACTGGCCGCTTCTCCACAGCGGCCGCCGGCGGCTGCGCGCACCGCACGGCGAAGACTGCAGCAGCCAGCGCGAGCGCGACAAAGCCGCCGTACAGCGCGATCATGCCGAACGCATTCTCATATGGCAGCAAAGCGACGACGAAGCTGCCGAGAGCGGCGGCGGCCATCTGCAGAAAGCCCATCAGCCCCGCCGCAGTCCCGGCGAGCCGCGGATGGATGCTGAGCGCCGCCGCCATGACCGCGGGCCCGCTCATGCCGTCGCCGATTTCGGCCAGCCCGATAGGCGCAAACAACAGCCAGACGCTGAGAGGCGCCGAGCCTGCCCACAGCACCATCGCGATCGCGGCGGCAAAGGCGAGCGCTCGGCCGGCGAGCAGCAGCCGCAAGCTCCCCAAGCGCGGCGCCAACCGCGCGGCCGCGGCATTGCCGAGCATGTAGGTTGCCATCGGCAGCAAGATCATCAGCCCATAGGTGCTCGGGGGGCGGTGCAGCGCTTCCGCCAGGATGTGGGGCGCACCGGCGATGAACGTGAACCACGAGGCGCTTGTGCCGGCGGCGCACACCGCGAAACCGACAAAGGCGGGCGAGCGTAGTAGCGTCAAGTTGGCCCCCGCCATGCCGGCAAGATCGAGCCGAACCCGCTGCCGGTTGGTCTCGCCGAGCCGGATGACGGTCACAACGAGAACGGCGCCGCCCAACCCGCCGAGCACCGCAAAGACCGCCCGCCAGCCAAACCATTCGGCGAGGTAGGCGCCGAGTGCCGGCGAGATTGCCGGGGCCAGCGTCATCGCCATCATGACCAGCGCCAATCCGCGCGCCGCCGCTTCACGATCATAAACGTCACGGATCATCGCGCGGCTGAGGACGATGCCGGCGCAGGCGCCGAGTGCCTGCAGAACGCGTCCGGCGATCAGCGCCGGCAACGACCATGCGGCGACGCACAGTACCGTGCCGACGAGAAACGTCGCGAGACCGGCGAGCAATACCGGACGCCGCCCGAAGCGGTCGGAAACCGGGCCATAAACAAGCTGCCCGGCGGCGATCCCGGCGAGATAAAGGCTCACCACGAGCTGTACATGCGCCTGCGTGTCGGTGAATACCGCGACGAGCAGCGGCAAGGCCGGCACGATCATATGCAAGCCGCAGAACGCGAGCGCCGTTATCGCCGCCAGCAGCGCAAGCGACGGTGCCGGCCTGCCGCTCATCCGGTGCGGGATCGAAAATCCGCCAGCCGCCGGCGCTGGCTGCCGTCGGGCGAGAAATTAGACGGGTCGAGCCAGCTCTCGAAGGCGGCGCGCAGAGCCGGCCAATCGCGGTCGACGACCGAGAACCAGGCGGTGTCCCGGTTGCGCCCGCGGGTGATCATCGCTTGGCGGAACAGGCCCTCATACTGAAAGCCGAGCCGGACCGCGGCAGCGCGCGACGGCAGGTTCAGCGAATCACATTTCCACTCATAGCGGCGGTAGCCGAGCTCGTCGAACACCCGGCGCATCATCAAAAACATCGCCTCCGTCGCCGCAGGCCGGCGCTGCAGCCGCGGGCTGAACACAAGGCCGCCGATCTCGATAGTGCCCATCCCCGGCACGCAATTCTGAAAGACTGCGACGCCGACCGCCCGGCCCTGCGCGTTGTCCTGGATCGCGTGATAGAGACGGTCCGGATTGGCGCAGGCGGCGCCGAGCCAGGCGCGGTATTCCGGAAGGGTCGTGAACGGGCCGAAATTGTAATAAGTCCACAGCCGCCCCTCGCGATCTTCGGAATTGGCGTCGAACAACTCGGCCGCATGGCGCTCGGGGTCGAGAGGCTCGACCGCGGCGAAGCGGCCGACCATCGAGGTTCTCGGCGGGCGCGGCCGCGGCGACCAGCCCTCGACCGGCCAACCGACCAGCTGACCCCGCTCGTCGCGCTGCGGTTCGTGTCCCATGACGCGGCAAAGCCCAGCACACGCCTTCGGCGGCGTCAACACGCTCATGCGCCGGGCAAGATCCCTCAGGACAATCCCCTCTCGCGCCCGGTCGCTCGTCGGGCCTGTGCGACACGAGACGGTCCCTAGGTTGACTCCGGGATAACCGCGATTGACCGGAGGACACCCCAACAGCCTCGGATGGCACTTGAGCCAGCGTCTAATCCAGACCGCGCGGATCGGTAGCTGCCGTGATCCTGTAGTCGCATGACCGAAACGTCACCCGTCAAGTCCTCTCCAAATGCCGGTGACATATATCGTCAAAGAAAAATGGCCCCGGTAAAAACCGGGGCCAAGTTTGAACAGGGAGGCTTCACGTCTGGGAGACGTAAGGGTCCAAAGACCCTCTTCCCGGGACTAAATCCCGGGAACCCGTATTGACGGTAAAACCGTCAAAAACCTTTTGCGATGTGTCATCGCGTGCTCAGAAGATGGACGATTGGTCAGGTTTCCACCACCGGGAATTTGTTCTGGCTCGTCTGCAAAAAGCGCAATCCTCTGAAATCCGTCAAATCGATTTGCCGAGATGCGGCTTTCTTCGGATCAGCTGAGCCGGGTTTCAGCAACCTTGCGCAGCAGAAAGTCGCGAAATACGCTGATGCGCTTCGACGCGCGCAATTCTTCGGGATAGACGAAATAGGCTTCGATCACCGGTCCGGTCAGTTCCGGCAGCACCCGCACCAGCTCGGTGTGCTCGGTCGCGATGAAATCCGACAGCGCGGCGATGCCGAGGCCGCTCAGCACCGCCCGCAACATCGCGTAGAAATTGTTGACGGCGAGGATCGGCTTGCGCTCATTCCCGGGCTTTGCGCCAGCGTCGAGCAGCCAGTTGACGTTTTGCACCGGCGGCCGCGAATCCTCGCCGTAGACGATGAGGCGGTGCTTATCGAGATCCTCGGGCTGCTGCGGCGTACCGTGCCGCTTGAGGTACTCCGGCGCGGCGTAGACATGGGTCGGCACGCTGACGAGATGGCGCTGGATCAGATCGGGCTGGCGCGGCGGCGACATGCGAATCGCCACGTCGGCCTCGCGCATCGACAGGTCGAGTTCGGTGTCGTCGATCACCATCGACACTTGGATCTCGGGGTAGAGATCGAGGAACTCGCGGATCCGCGGAGTTAGCCAAGTCGAGCCGAAGGCGACCGTCGTCGTGATCTTCAGCGGCCCCTTGGGCCGGTCCTTCGATTCGGAAATCAGGCCTTCGGCCATCGACAGCTTGGCGAACACCTCGCGCGCGGTGTGGAACAGCAACTCGCCCTGTTCGGTCAGGATCAGGCCGCGGGCATGACGATGGAACAGCGGGACGCTGAGGCTCTCCTCGAGTGCGCTGATCTGGCGGCTGACCGCCGACTGGCTCAGGTTCAGCGATTCGCCCGCATGGGTGAAGCTGCCCGCCTCGGCGACGGCATGGAAGACCCGCAACTTGTCCCAATCCATCCCAATTCCCCCGGCGACGGCCACAACGGCAGCCTGCCCGTTATTCGGCCGCGCGCATCGTCGCGGCTTCCTCCTGCGCCGCGAGAAACTTCTCCGCCTCGAGCGCCGCCATGCAGCCCATCCCGGCGGCGGTCACCGCTTGGCGGAAGATCTTGTCCTTCACATCGCCGGCGGCAAAGACGCCAGGAATGCCGGTCGCGGTCGAATTCGGGGCGGGCAACGACATAGCCCTCGGGGTCGAGCGGAAGCTGGCCCGCGACCAGATCCGGTGACCGGCGTGTGACCGATGGCGATGAAGACGCCGTCGCAGGCATGATCGGTCAGCGCGCCGGTGCGCGGGTCCCGCAATCGCACCCCGGTCACCTGCGGCGGTTCGGGCACTCCGAGGATCTCGTCGACGACGGTGTCCCAGATGACGTCGATCTTTGGGTTGCGGAACAGCCGGTCCTGCAGGATCTTTTCGGCCCGCAATGCGTCGCGGCGATGGACCAGGGTGACGCGGCGGGCATGGTTGGTCAGATAGAGCGCCTCTTCGACCGCGGTATTGCCGCCGCCGACGACAACGACCTCCTTGCCGCGAAAGAAGAAGCCGTCGCAAGTGGCGCAGGCCGAGACGCCGAAGCCGCGGAACAGTCTCCTCGCTCGGCAGGCCGAGCCAGCGCGCCTGGGCGCCGGTGCAGGATCACGGTCTCGCCGACATAGACGTCGCCCGAATCGCCGGTCGCGACAAAGGGCCGCCTGCCCAGATCGACCGCTTCGATCATGTCGACAATTATCCTGGTGCCGACATGCTCGGCCTGGAGCTGCATCTGCTCCATCAGCCACGGGCCCTGGATCACTTCGGCGAAGCCCGGGTAGTTCTCGACATCGGTGGTGATCGTCAGCTGACCGCCGGGCTGCAGCCCGGTGACGAGCAGCGGATCGAGATTGGCGCGCGCGGCATAGATCGCGGCGGTGTAGCCCGCCGGGCCGGCGCCGATGATCAGGACCTTGCTGTGGTAGCGTTCGGACATTCACGAGGTTCCCGTCGCCACGACGCTTACTATATTATTTCGCGCGGCCGCAACTTTAAGGTACCCGCAGCCACGCTCAGAATCCGAACATGTGGTCGAGGCTGAAGGCGCCGCCGGCGCCGACGAGCCCGTGATAGCCGAATAGCCGGCAGGTCGGGTCGCGAATGATCGCATAGGCGCCGGCGCCGGCGCGCGCGCGCGTCTCGGTCGTCGAAGAGCGCGTGGTAACGCCACAGCCGCGAGCCCGAGCACGGGATCGCCATGCTCCGCGCGGGCAATCTCGCCGCCGCTGCCGGTCGCACAGGACGATTTCGGTGGCGCTCTCCGGCCGCCACGGCCGCGAGGCCGGATAGATCAGGTGGCACATCGTGTCATAGCCGCCCTCGCCGAGCCGCAGGAACAGCCGGGTCGACAAGCCCGGGCGGGCGGCCGCTATAGGATTGCGGCTCGTCGCGATAGGTCAGGATCGTGTTGAAAACATGCGCGCCAAAGCTGGTTTCGGCGGCGTGGCCGGTCTCGCGCTCGACGTAGCGGAAGATCGCGTGCAGCCAGCCATCGGCCTCGCCGCCGTCGGCAAAGTCGTAGACCAGCTCGACATGGCCGTAGCCGTCGCCGAGCGCGTCGATCCCAGCCGCGTCGTCGAGATCGAGCGCGGTCGCATGCCCGCGCGGCAGCCGGCCGAAGCGGTGGCGCAGCACCTCGCTGCCCTCGCGGTCGTAGACGATGGCGGCGATCGGCAGTTCCGCCTGGCAGGTCGCCATCGGCGTCGGCAGCACCAGGGTGCGCCATGTCGCCCGCGGCAGCACCGGCGCCGGCAGCAGATAGCCCTTGCCGAGCAGTCTCGCCGAGGCGCGGCAGGTTCGGGTCGGGCAGCAGGTCGGTGCGCTCGACATTGACGTGGGCGATCGCGGCGCGCCGTCGCTCGATCACCTCGTAGCGCGGCCGCACCATGTGCTTGCCGGCGCGCAACTCGATCTGCTCCGGCCAGGCGAGCTCGGGCAGCAGCTCGGCGACATCGACGGCGCGGCTGGCGAACGGGGCGATCGGCTCGGCAATCGGCACCACCCTGCTCGTCGCCCATCAGATTGAGGCCGATGGCGCCGGCCGGGATCGGCAGCGGCTGGCTGTTCTGCACCCACAGCACGACCCTGCTCGCCGGGGCCGGCGCCGGCAGGCCGGCATAGCGGTCGGCCGGCCAGGCATTGGCGTCGTGGGTCGCCGACAGCGACGGTCATCGCCCTCGGCGGGGTCCGCGGCGCCGTCGCCAAATGTGTCGAGCGCGTATTTGACGACGTCGTGCCCGGCCGCGCCGACGACGTGGAGAAAGAGCTGCCCGCAGAATTCGCGGAGGCGAAAGCGCGCGCGGATCTCGCGGCTGTCGAGGATGATCGCTGCCGGCCCCGGCGCCGCGTTTCTCGCACCATTCGGCGAGGACCTCGCCGTCGGCGCCGAACAACGTCAGCCAGCAGGTCACCGCCCCGGCGCCATAGCCCGACCAATAATTCGCGGTGACAAGCCGCGTATGCAGCCGCGTCGATGTCGCGGAAGAAGGCGAAATTGGTCGCGAAATTGAGCGGGTCGAGATAGTGCGCGGCGGTTGGTCAGACGATCGGCCGGGATGCGCATCGCATCGAGGCTGAAGACGCGTGCGCCCCGGGCAAAAAGGATGCGAGTTGGGCGATCTGGCGCTCGGCGTCGAAGGCGGCGACGAAGCACCGCGCGCGCGCCCGAATGCGGCGAGCTCGGTCACCGGCTGCGCCGCATGGCCGAGCACCTAGCTGCCGAATCGCTCCACCTGCTGGACATAGACGCCGGCGATGTCGACGTCGGCGAGCCCGAACAGCTCGGCGAACGCCTAGGCCGCGCCGCCCGGGTCGACGATCGCCGACCGGCGCATTTTCCGGCGAGCGCCCCGAGCAAAGCCCGCGCCGGCTTCGCCGCTCGCGGATGGGTCAGCGCCTTGTAGAGGGTGTTGCCCCCGGTCGCATTGTCAAACGTCTCGATCCGCAGCGCCATGCCGAGCCGATACTACACCCGTTGCCGCCGGCGCAAGCGAGGGCCCGCCTCGATCCCGCGCCGCCCGGCGACGACCGGCCGACATCGCGCCAAAGCGCTCGGCAGGGCCAAGGCGGCATTCTCGATCGAACGAACCCGGCCGGTGCGAGCCGCGTCAGCTCGATGCCCCGCGGGCAAACATCAATGCCACATACCGCGTCGAAAGCACCGCGACCAGCGCGCCGGCCATCACGTCGCTCGGATAATGCGCGCCGACGACGATCCGGCTCCCCGCCACGATCGCCGCCACCAGAATGTAGAACAGCAGATGCCGCGGCCACAGCCACCACAGCGCGCTCATCAGCGCGACGATCGTCGCGGTATGGCCGGATGGGAACGACCAGTGGTCGGGACGCCAGGCTGAGCCAGGTAAAGCCATAAAGGTCCGAGTGAAACAGCAGCTTTGGCCGCACCCGTCCAAAGCCAATTTTCAAGATGTCGGCGGCCAGACCCGACACGGCGACCGCGGCAAACAGAAAGGCCGGAACCGCCGACAAAGCGCGCATCCGCGCCGCGATCGGGCGCAGCCGCGGCAGCTTCTCCGCCCCAATGCAGCGCGACAAAGGCGAGAGCGAAAAGAACGAGCCAGCCCCAAGCCGCGCCGAGCCTCCCGATCACTTCGAACAAAGGACGCAGATCGGCGTCCCTCGCGTGCAGGAACAGCGCGAGCGGCCGGTCGACAGCATCATCGAGATCACGATGAGGAGCGCGGTGGCCGCCACCGCAGTGCCGATTCGGAACGCCGGCGAGGTCCAGTTTCGGCGGGCGAATCCCCACGCCAGCACGCAGCCGAACGGCCGATATGCCCGTAAAGGCGCTGCAGCGGCGGTGCAGCGAGCCCGTCCCGCTCGACGATCCACCAGTGCAGCACCGCCGTGGTCCCGAAAACGAGCAGGCCGGCATAGACGACATCCGACAGGAAATGGCCGCCCTGGGCGATACGGACGAGGCCGACGATGCCGCCAAAGGCCAGTGCCGCGCGCAATCCCCCGGCGGCGCGGCGGACCGCCGCGGCAACAGAAAGGCGAAGGCGACGAGCGAAAAGGCCGAGCGCCGCGTGACCGGAGACGAAGGAGCAATTGCGCGCGCATTTCGCCGCCGGCAGCGGCGCCGGGGTGAAATGATGCGGTCCGCCGAACTCTTCGACCTGCGTCGGGCGCGCCCGGCCCCAATGATCCTTCAGCACGGTATTGGCGAGCAGGCCGGACCGAGGGCGGTCGAAGCGGCCACAAACAACAGCGCCTTGCGGTCGAAGCGCCACAGCGGCCGGCCGAGAGAAACAGCCAGATCGAAGCGCCTGCGACCACCATGAAGATACCCCAGGCGAGCCAGGGAACGCTGCGAAAGACCAGGACAACCGGCCGCCAGTCCGCCAGCACGAAGCCGCCGGCTCGACATAAAACAGGCCGCTGACGCAGAAGATCGATCTGCGGCACCAGCAGAAAGACAGCCAACGTCGCAGCAACGAGCCCGGCGTAGACCGCCACGCCCCTCACGCAAGCTCTCGCTGGTCAAGCCGGCTCAATACCAGTGCGCGCAGGGCGGCGCCGGCACGCGCCGTATCGTCGGGCACCGGGTAGGACCATTCTTCGATGCGGCCGGCAAAGGGGCGGGTGATGCCGGCGTTCCGCATTATCTGGTGGAAACGGGCGAATTTGGCGTTGCCGCCATCGAGATCGAGGATGTGCACCGGTTTGCCGGTCGCCGCGGCCTCGCTGACCATCGACACCGAATCGGCAGTCACCAGAACAGCGTCGGCAATGGCCGAGATAGGCAAAATACGGATTGTCCCCGGCGCCGTCCCAGATCTCCGCCGGCAAGCCCGCCAAGCGCTCGCTGCAGCAGCGCCTGCCCGGCGCGCCGGTCCGCCGCGACGGCGTCACCAGGGCCGAGCCGCCGTGTTCGCGCAGGATCGCCGCGACGGCGTCGGCGATTTCGCCGATGCGCCGGAGGGTCAGGCGGTAGGCCTTGTTGCTGCCGCCGATCAAGACCGCCAGGATCGGCCGCGGCAGCGCCGCGAGTCGCGGAAAGCGGCATCGCGTCGGCGGTGAGCCGAGCCGGCGTCACGCGATGCACCGCACCGCGCGTCACGAATACGCGCGGCCCGCGCAGGCGGTCGTGCTCGGGCACCACCGAGAGGTCGAATTCGCTCGCGGCCGATCCCGGGATCCTGGACCTGCGCCGTGACCGTCTGGCCGCCGCTCGCGCGCCGGATCGCGAGCGCCGGCATCGCTGCATTGCGCCCGCAGGCGATCACGAAATCCGGCCAGGGCGGCTCCAGGCGATCGCCGCGTCCGCCCGGCGCATCGAGCGGCGCCGGCCACAACAGCGGTGGCAAACAGGACCATGGAAAGCGGATCTCGAGCCGCTTTTCGACAAAGGCAAAACCGGCCGCTTCGGCCAGACCAATTGCCTGGCTCGCCATCCCGGCTTTGCCGTCGTGCAACACCCAGCCGCTCGGATCGAAGGCCATCGGCCGGGTTTACGGAAATGGCCCGTCCCGGGCAAGGCGGCACAAACCGAACGCAACAAAATTGCGCGGCGGACCACCTTTTTCTATGATCCGAAAATCACGAGAAGAGGATCGGATGCGGCGGATAAAGCTGGACCGGATCGACCGCCGGATCTTGCAGCAGCCTGCAGGCGGACGGGCGCATGACCAATGTCGAGCTGTCGCGTCGCGCCGGCATCTCGGCGCCCCCTTGCCTGCGCCGCGTGCGCGCCCTCGAGGAGGCCGGGATCATTCGCGGATATCACGCCGATCTGGCCCCGGAGGCTCTGGGATACAGCGTGACGGTCTTCGCCCAGGTCGGGTTGGCGAGCCAAGCCGAGGTCGACCTGAAGGCTTTCGAGCGGCTGGTGGCCACCTGGCCCGAGGTCCGCGAAGCGCACATGCTGACCGGAGAAGCGGATTTCCTATTGAAGATCGTCGCCGCCGACTGGGACAGCTATCAACAGTTTCTGAGCGCCAAGCTGACCTCGGCACCCAATGTCAGCCATGTCAAATCGGCCTTGACCCTGCGCGTATCAAAGGACGAACCGGGGATCCCGATCCCCGAGCGACCCACCTTCGCCGCCAGCGACGCAGAGCCCGAAGGCTGACCGGCAGGCTGCCCGGCCCATGACCAACGGACCGCAATCCGCGCTGTCGCGGCTCGAACAATTCATGAAGCTCGAAGCGGCCGGCGGAATTGTGCTGTGCGCTGCCGCCGCCCTTGCCCTGATCCTGGCGAACTCGCCGCTGGGTCCGTTCTATACGAAGCTGTTGGACGTTCCGATGGCGTTTCAGCTTGGTGGCCTGATCGTCAAAAAGCCGCTGCTGCTGTGGGTCGATGACGGGCTGATGGCTGTGTTCTTCATGCTCGTCGGGCTCGAGATCAAGCGCGAGATCATCGAGGGCGGGCTGTCGCAGCCATCGCGCGCCGTACTCCCGGTGATCGCTGCGATCGGCGGCATGGTCGCTCCCGCGCTTATTTATCTATTATGGAACTGGGGTGACGCCGAGGCCTTGCGCGGCTGGGCGATACCGACCGCGACCGATATCGCCTTTGCGCTGGGCGTGTTGGCCTTGTTGGGTTCGCGGGTCCCGCCCTCTCTGAAGCTGTTCCTGCTCGCCGTGGCGATCATCGACGACCTTGGCGCCATCCTGATCATCGCTGCCTTTTACACATCCGAATTGTCGATGACCGCTCTAGCACTGGCTGGCGCCGCGGTCGCCGTGTTGATCGGGCTCAATCTGGCCGGAGTGACGCGACGCGCCCTCTACATGTCGACGGGCGTGGTGCTATGGGTCTGCGTGCTGAAATCGGGGGTCCACGCGACGATCGCCGGCGTCATTGTCGGCCTGGCAATACCGTTGCGAGCGCGCGACGCATCTTCGCCCCTGGTAAGCCTTGAGCACGATTTGCATCCTTGGGTAGCGTTCGGCGTTCTGCCGGCATTTGCCTTTACCAATGCCGGCGTGCGACTGGTTGGGATCGCTCCGGCGGTTTTGCTCGACCCCATTCAGCTCGGCATCGCGCTCGGTCTCTTTCTCGGCAAGCAGGTCGGGATCGCCGGATCGATCTGGATTGCGGTCCGCTGCGGTATCGGGACGCTTCCGGAGGGCGCCGACTGGCGGCAAATCTATGGCCTGTCGCTGCTTACCGGTGTCGGTTTTACGATGAGCCTGTTTACCGGCACCCTCGCCTTCCCGGCCGAAGGTTACGATATCGATGTCCGATTGCCGGTGCTGCTTGCGTCGCTGCTTTCGGCGGTTTGCGGCTATCTCGTGCTGCGGATGTCGTCGCCCGCCGGTCAGCCGAAATCGACGGTCACGACTTCATAGGATTTGGCGCCGCGCGGGGTCGCAACCTCGACGCTGTCGCCCTTGCCCTTGCCGATCAGCGCGCGCGCCAGTGGCGAGGTTACCGAGAGCCGGCCGCGGCTGATGTCGGCTTCGTCCTCGCCGACGATCTGAAAGGTCTGCTCCTCGTCACTTTCCTCATCGGCGAGCGTAACCCGCGCGCCGAATTTTATCGCGGTGCCGGAAAGCTTGGTGACGTCGATGACCTCCGCCCGAGCAACCTTATCCTCAAGCTCCATCACCCGGCCCTCGATAAAGCTCTGCCGGTCGCGCGCCGCATGATATTCGGCGTTCTCCGCCAGATCGCCGTGTTCGCGGGCCTCGGCTATGGCGCGAATGATGGAGGGCCGCTCGACGGATTTCAGCTGCTTCAGCTCCTCGCGAAGCCGATTGTACCCATCGGGCGTCATCGGGATCTTGTTCATCGAGGACAGGTTCGAATCCCTGTTGGCCGGAAGCGGCGGCTCGCGCCGCCGTGAGGCTATCAAAAGTAAGACTGCAACGGCGCGACTTCAAGGCTGCCGGCGCGCAACGCGGCGATCGCCTGAACAGCGGCCCGGGCTCCGGCGACGGTCGTGTAATAGGGGATCGCATGGGTCAGCGCCGTGCGTCTCAGGCTGAAACTGTCGGCGATGGCCTGGCTGCCTTCGGTTGTATTGAACACCAGCTGCACCGCGCCGCTCAGCATACGGTCGACGATGTGCGGCCGCCCGTCGCGCACCTTGTTGACGCGCGTGACCGGCAGCCCTTCGGCGAGCAGCGCCGCGCTCGTCCCGTCGGTGGCGGCCAGCGTAAAGCCCATCTCGACCAGACGGCGGCACGGCTCGATCAGCGACTGCTTGTCCTGGTCGCGCACCGAGACAAAGACGCAACCCTCAAGCGGCAACTTGGTGCCGCTGGCGAGTTGAGATTTGGCAAAGGCGCGTCCGAAATCAGCGTCGAGGCCCATTACCTCTCCGGTCGACTTCATCTCCGGCCCGAGGATCAGGTCGACCCCGGGGAAGCGGGCAAACGGCAGCACCACCTCCTTGACCGCGACATGACCGCCGCGCGCATCCACTGGGACGATGCAATCGCAAAGGCGCTGGCCGGCCATGACGCGAGCCGCGATCTTGGCGATCGGGACGCCGGTGGCCTTGGCGACGAACGGAACCGTGCGCGAGGCCCGCGGGTTGACTTCGAGGACGTAGATCTCGTCGCCCTTGACCGCGAACTGTACGTTCATTAGCCCGATGACGCCGAGCGCCTGAGCGAGAGCCACGGTTTGTCGCTCGATTTCAGCGATCGTCGCCGGTGTCAGGCTGTAGGGCGGCAGTGAGCAGGCGCTGTCGCCCGAGTGGATCCCGGCTTCCTCGATATGCTCCATGATGCCGCAGACTTCGACCTCGTCCGCGTCGGCAATGGCATCGACATCAACCTCGATCGCGTCCTGCAGATATCGGTCGATCAGCACCGGGCTGGTCCCCGAAGCGGTAACGGCATGGCGCATATAGCGATCGAGGCCGGCGGCATCGTGGACGATTTCCATGGCCCGCCCGCCAAGAACATAAGAGGGACGGATCACCACCGGATAACCGATCCGCAACGCCACCGCCTCGGCCTCGTCGACCGAGTAGGCGGTGCCGTTTTCCGGCTGGCGCAGCCCGAGCCTGGTCAGCAGACCTTGAAAACGCTGGCGATCTTCGGCAAGGTCGATTGCGTCGGGCGAGGTGCCGAGGATCGGGATTCGCTCGCGCTCCAGCGCCGCCGCGAGCTTCAGCGGGGTCTGGCCGCCAAACTGTACGATCACGCCGAGCAATGTCCCGCGCCGCTCCTCGACACGCACGATCTCGACGACGTCCTCGGCGGTTAGCGGCTCGAAATAGAGCCGGTCGGATGTGTCGTAATCGGTCGAGACGGTCTCCGGGTTGCAGTTGACCATGATCGTCTCGATGCCGGCCTCGGAGAGGCTGTAGGCAGCATGGACGCAGCAATAATCGAACTCGATCCCCTGCCCGATCCGGTTGGGTCCGCCGCCGAGGATCATGACCTTTCGGCGCGGGCTTGGGTCGGCCTCACATTCGGGTTCGTTGAACCCGTCACCCTCGTAGCAGGAGTACAGATACGGGGTAAGCGACGGGAACTCAGCGGCGCAGGTGTCGACCCGTTTGTACACCGGCCGCAGATCGAGCCCCCGGCGTTGGGCCGAAACGGTCTCCTCGTTATGCCCCGTCAGCTTGGCCAGCCGGGCGTCGGAAAACCCCATCTTTTTCAGCCGCAGAAAGCCGGCGCGGTCGCCGGGTAGCCCATCCCGCCGGACCTGCCCCTCGACCGCGACGATCTCGCCGATGCGGTCCAGAAACCACGGCTCGAATTCGGCAGGCTGCGTGAATCTCGGCTGTCGTCAGCCCGTGCCGGTAGGCCTGCGCAATCAGCAGCAAACGGTCGGGCGTGGGTCTAGCGAGCGCCGCCTTGACTGCTTCCTTGCCGGCGCTCTCGACCCCTTCGATGACGATCTCGTCGAACCCGCTGAGCCCGGTTTCCATCGAACGCAGCGCCTTTTGCATCGATTCGGCAAAGCAGCGTCCGATCGCCATCGCCTCGCCGACCGATTTCATCGAGGTGGTCAGCAGCGGTTCGGTTCCCGGAAATTTCTCGAAAGTGAAGCGCGGCATCTTGGTGACGACGTAATCGATCGTCGGTTCGAACGAGGCCGGCGTGATACGGGTGATTTCGTTGTCGAGTTCATCGAGGGTGTAGCCGACGGCGAGCTTGGCGGCGACCTTGGCGATCGGGAAACCGGTGGCTTTCGATGCCAATGCCGATGAACGCGAGACCCGCGGGTTCATCTCGATGACCACGAGCCGGCCGTCTTCGGGGTTGATCGCGAACTGAACGTTCGAACCACCGGTGTCGACGCCGATTTCGCGCAACACCGCGATGGCGGCGTTGCGCATCAGCTGGAACTCCTTGTCGGTCAGGGTCAGGGCCGGGGCGACGCAGACCGAATCCCCGGTGTGGACGCCCATCGGATCGATGTTTTCAATCGAGCATACGATGATGCAGTTGTCGGCGCGGTCGCGCACGACCTCCATCTCGTATTCCTTCCAGCCGAGGACCGATTCCTCGATCAGCACTTCATGCGCGGGCGATGCCCGCAACCCGCCGCGCACGATCTCCTCGAACTCCTCGACATTGTAGGCGATGCCGCCGCCGGTACCTGCCAAAGTGAACGAGGGCCTGATGATCACCGGCAGCCCGACCGCTTCGAGCGCTTCGAGCGCTTCGTCGAGCGAGCGCACCAGGCGGCTGTCGGGCGAAGTCAGGCCGATCCTGTCCATCGCCTCGCGGAACAGCAGGCGGTCCTCGGCCTTGGCGATCGCCGCTTCGCTGGCGCCGATCAGCTCGACCCCGTAGCGATCGAGGACGCCGGAGCGGGCGAGCGCCATCGCGGTATTGAGCGCGGTCTGCCCGCCCATCGTCGGCAGCAGCGCGTCGGGCCGCTCGCGGGCGATGATCTGCTCGACCATCTCCGGGGTGATCGGCTCGATATAGGTGGCGTCGGCCAGGTTCGGGTCGGTCATGATCGTCGCCGGGTTCGAATTCGACCAGCACGATCCGATAGCCCTCGCTTTTGAGGGCCTTGCACGCTTGGGTCCCGGAATAGTCGAACTCGCAGGCTTGCCCGATGACGATCGGGCCGGCGCCGATGATCAGGATGGTCTGTATGTCCGTCCGCTTAGGCATCCGCCTCCATCAGCGCGATAAAGCGCTCGAACAGGTAATGGCTGTCCTGCGGCCCTGGGCTCGCCTCCGGATGGTACTGGACCGAGAACACCGGCCGGCCGACGATGCGCAGCCCCTCATTCGTGTTGTCGAACAGCGAGAGGTGGGTGGGCTCGACCCCGCGCGGCAGGCTCTCGGGATCGACGTCAAAACCGTGGTTCTGGCTGGTGATCTCGACCGTGCCGGTCAAAAGATCCTTGACCGGGTGGTTGGCGCCGCGGTGCCCTCGGGCCATCTTCCGGGTACGGCCGCCGAGCGCCAACGCCAGCAGTTGATGGCCAAGGCAAATGCCAAAAATCGGCTTGCCCGAATCGATCAGCTCGCGCAGCACCGGGACCGCATAGGCGGCGGTCGCAGCGGGATCGCCCGGTCCGTTCGACAAAAAAATCCCGTCGGGCAGAAAGCGAAGTATGTCCTGCGACGAGGCGGTAGCGGGGACGACGGTGACCCGGCAGCCGTGATGCGCGAGCATTCGCAGGATGTTGCGCTTGGCGCCGTAATCGACGGCGACGACGTGATGGCGCGGATTGTGTTGCCGGCCGTAGCCGTGTCCCGGCCCCCAGCCCGTCTCGTCCCACTCATAGGTCTGGCGGCAGCAGACTTCGCGCGCCAAATCCATTCCTTCGAGGCCCGGCCACGCCGTGGCTTGCTGCCGCAGCGAATCGATATCGAGCGGATGCCGCGGATCGTACGCGATCACCCCATTAGGCGGTCCCCGACCGCGAATAAGCCGGGTCAGCCGCCGCGTATCGACGCCCGAAATCCCGATCAATCCGTGCGATTCGAGCCAGGAAACAAGCGAACTGGTGGCGCGCCAATTCGCCGGCCCGGTCACCCCGCTGTGCACGACGAGCCCGCGCGCCGCCGGCGTGATTGTCTCGATATCCTCTCGATTGGTCCCGACATTGCCGATATGGGGAAAGGTGAAATTTATGATTTGCGCGGCATAAGACGGGTCGGTCAGGATCTCCTGGTAGCCGGTCATCGCGGTGTTGAAACAGACCTCACCGACGGCCGCACCGCCGGCCCCGAATCCGCTGCCCCAAAACACCGTGCCGTCCGCAAGGACGAGCGCGGCGTTGCAGTCGGGCGGTTGCAGCCACGGGTCGCGCATCAGGGAAAGATCCGGCGGGCAAACCGCAGACCGCCCGATGCGGCGACGGGCGCGTTGCGGAACGGCCAACAGATAATCCACCGGAGCAGCAAGGTCAACCCTTGTCTCGGCGGAAGTATATGCTGTTTCAATTACTTAGGTTCGGCTCTGCGGAATTGCCGCAAAGCCGGAAACACGATAGGCTGCAATCTCGGTAAAAAGGGACGTGCGAATGCTGCGTCAGGCCTTCGGCGACCGGCTCAAGCAAGCAATGAAAGACAGAGATGCGCGCACCCTCTCGACGGTTCGGATGATCTTGGCCGGGCTCAAGGAACGTGACGTCGCGGCCCGTGCGGAAGCCAATTCGGAGGGGATCGCTGAGCCGGAAATCGCGCGGATGCTGCAGAGCATGATCAAACAGCGCCGCGAATTGATCGTGCTTTTCGAGCAAGGCAACCGCGGCGATCTGGCGCAGCGGGAGCGCGACGAAATCGACGTGATCGAGAGCTTTCTGCCGCAACAAATGGCCGAGGACCAAATTGCCGCGGCGGCCCAGACTGCGATCGCCGAGACCGGCGCCGCCGGCATCAAAGACATGGGCAAGGTGATGGCGGCCCTGCGCGAGCGTCATGCCGGCGTCATGGATTTCAGCCGCGCCGGGCCGATCGTCAAACGGCTGTTAGGCTGACCGCGATTGTCACCCTTCTGAATGGCGATGGCGTTTCCGCCCGGCTTCCTCGACCAGCTTCGTGACCGGATTTCGCTGTCCGGCCTCGTCGGCCGCCGGGTCAAGCTTGTGCGCCGCGGCCGCGAATTCGCCGGGCTCTGCCCGTTCCATCACGAGAAGACGCCGTCCTTTTACGTGGTCGACGACAAGAATTTTTTCCACTGCTTTGGCTGCGGCGCGCACGGTGATGCAGTCGGCTTTGTCATGCGCGCCGACAACCTGGACTTCCTCGAAGCGGTCGAAAAACTGGCTGGCGAAGCCGGACTCGCGGTGCCGCGGGCGACACCGGAAGAGCGCGAAAAGGCGCAGCGGCAGAAAACTCTGCTCGAGACCCTCGAAGCCGCCGCTGCATTCTACGAGGATCGTTTGTGGGCGGCATCCGGCGGCCGCGCCCGCAGTTACCTGCAGGCGCGCGGCCTCGACCCCGACACGATCCACCGCTTCCGGCTGGGCTGGGCGCCGGAGGATCGTGCGGCGCTGCGGGAAACCCTCGTCAAGGATTTTTCCGAACCGCTGCTGCGCGAAGCCGGACTCATCCATGTTCCCGCCGGGGGAGCGCCGTTCGACTATTTCCGTGGCCGGATCATGTTCCCGATCGGCGACCGAGCCGGGCGGGTCATCGCCTTTGGCGGCCGCACAATCGGGGATGCCCAGCCCAAATACTTGAACTCTCCCGACAGCCCGCTCTTCGAGAAGGGGCGTGTGCTCTACGGTTGGTCGGCGGCGCGCGCCGCGATCTCGTCGACGCACGCCGTCGATGGGCAAGCCGCGTCCGACGGCGTCGATCGAACGAACCCGATCGTCGCCGAAGGGTATATGGATGTGATCGCGCTGCACCGCGCCGGCTACGCCTCGGCCGTGGCGGCGCTCGGCACGGCGCTGACCGAGTTTCAGCTGCGCGAGTTGTGGCGTCTCGGACCGGAACCGGTCCTATGCTTCGACGGCGATGCGGCGGGGCAGCGCGCCGCGGCGCGGGCATTGCGCCGGGCGTTACCGTTGCTGCAGCCGGGGCACAGCCTGCGGTTTGCCAGCCTGCCGCCGGGCGAGGATCCCGATTCAATGATCCGTAACTCCGGCAACGCGGCCTTCGCGGGAATGCTCCGCTCTGCCCGGCGGCTGGCGTCGATGTTGTGGGAAGTCGAAGTCGGAGCCCAGCCATTGGACACGGCTGAGCGTCGTGCGGATTTGGAACGTCGACTGGTCGAAGACATTGAGCTGATCCCCAACAAGGCTATTCAGCGGCAGTACCGGGCCTATCTGATTAATTTCAAATTTCGTGAGGCGACCTGGGGATCGAAGGCCGACCGCAAGCAGCCGATCCGCAAGCCAGGCGATCCTTGGTTCGTTGAAGATCGCGCCCGGCTCCCGCGCTCGCCGGCGCGCATGCAGCGCGAAATCTTGTTTCGGATTTTGCTTCGCTTCCCGACCTTGATCGGCGAGGTTGCCGAAGAACTAGCCGAGCTAGAAATTCCTGAAGCGGAGCTTGACAAGCTTCGCCGCGAGATTTTAGAGGTTGAAGCACTGCGGCCGGGGCTTGACGCTTCGGCGCTCCGGCAACACCTTCTGCTGAACGGGTTTGCGGCGACCGTGGATGCGCTTCTCTCGCCTTCGGTCGACTTCGGGCTTTCTGGTCCGAAGCTCGGATTCGCGTACAGCGCGCGACGAATGGGCTCATGTGATCGGAATGCTGATGGGAGGTCACCGGTCGGCCTTGGCCGAAGCCAGCAATCACCTGATCGATGATGCCTCGGCGGCGAACTGGGAACGTTTCCTAGCCGCCCGGGAGCGCGTGTTGCGCGAGGAGCAGCCTGATGACGATCCGGTCTGACGTCACGGCCGGTCCGAGCGCGGAATGCCGTCGGCAAATCCGCATTGAGGAACATTCACGCGTCCGGCTCGAGCCGGACCCGAACGAAACCAGTTTAGGATGGTGGCATGGCCAGCAAAGCGGCGAACACGGCTGAAGCGACGGAAAACCGCGATGAGGCAGCCGAGGCGCCTCTACTCGACACCGTTGCCGCGGCGATCAAAAGGATGCTGGCCCGCGGCCGGGAGCGTGGATATGTCACTTATGACGAGCTGAACGCCGCGCTGCCGCAAGATCAGGTGTCCTCGGAGCAGATCGAGGACACGATGACGATGCTCTCGGAGCTCGGGGTCAATGTGATCGAGAGCGAGGAGAGCGAGGAGCCCGCCGCCCCCGAGGCCGAAGAGGCCGATGGCGAGGTTCGCGGCAATCTCGACGACGACGATATCGGCCGCACCGACGACCCGGTACGCATGTATTTGCGCGAAATGGGGTCGGTCGAACTGTTGTCGCGCGAGGGCGAAATCGCGATCGCCAAGCGGATCGAGGCCGGGCGCGAGATGATGATCGGCGGCATCTGCGAGAACCCGTTGACGATCCGGGCGATTATCGGCTGGCGCGATGCGCTGAACGACAGAAAGATGCTGCTGCGCGATATCATCGATCTCGACGCCACCTACGGGGCCGGCGGATTCGAGCAGATCGCGCCAGAAGTCAGCGGCAGCGGTAGCGGTCGCGGTCACCGGCGACCAGCCACCCGATGCCGAGACAGGAGCAGAAGCCGGGGCCGACGACACCAGAGCCGATGAGGCAGAGGCTGAGGCCGAGCTGGCCGAAATCGAGCCGGAACTCGCTGCGGAGGACGGGGAAGGCGAGGAAAGCTCGATCTCGCTGGCTGCGATGGAAGCGCAGCTGAAGCCAAGCCTGCTCGCAACTTTCGACGCGATCGCAGAAGCGCACAAGAAGCTGCATCGCCTTCAGGACCAGCGCATCAACGCGCTGCTCAAGGGTGAGCCGCTGCCAAAGGTGACCGAACGTCGGTATGAAAAGCTGAAGAACAAGGTCATCGAGGACGTCAAGCGCGTCCGGCTCAACAACGCGCGGATCGAATACCTCGTCGAGCAACTCTACGACGTGAACCGCCGGCTGGTCGCGGATGAAGGCCGGCTGCTCCGGCTGGCGGAGAATGCCGGCGTCAAGCGGGCCGATTTTCTGCGCGAGTATTTCGGCAACGAACTTGCCGGCGATTGGCTCGACCGGGTCGCGGTTCTACCCAGCCGCGGCTGGTCGCGGCTGATCGAAAAGCATCAGGCGGAGGCGGTGCGGTTGCGCGACCAGGTCGCGCAAATCGCATCGGAAGCAAAGTTGCCGATCTCCGAGTTTCGCCGGGTGGTTCAAACCGTACAGCGCGGCGAGCGCGAGGCGAGCCGGGCGAAAAAGGAGATGGTCGAAGCCAATCTGCGGCTGGTCATCTCGATCGCCAAAAAATACACCAACCGCGGGCTGCAATTCCTCGACCTGATCCAGGAAGGCAATATCGGGTTGATGAAGGCGGTCGACAAATTCGAGTACCGCCGCGGCTACAAATTCTCGACCTATGCGACCTGGTGGATTCGCCAGGCGATCACCCGCTCGATTGCCGATCAGGCACGGACCATTCGGATTCCGGTGCACATGATCGAAACCATCAACAAGCTGGTGCGCACCTCCCGCCAGATGCTGCACGAGATCGGCCGCGAGCCGACCCCGGAGGAGCTCGCCGAAAAACTGGCGATGCCGCTCGAAAAGGTCCGCAAGGTGCTGAAGATCGCCAAGGAGCCGATCAGCCTCGAAACGCCGATCGGCGACGAGGAGGATTCGCATCTCGGCGATTTTATCGAGGACAAGAACGCGGTCTTGCCGCTGGATGCCGCAATCCATGCCAATCTGCGCGAGACGACGACGCGCGTACTCGCCTCATTGACCGCGCGCGAGGAGCGCGTGCTGCGCATGCGTTTCGGCATCGGCATGAACACCGATCACACGCTCGAGGAAGTCGGCCAGCAATTCTCGGTCACCCGCGAGCGCATCCGCCAGATCGAGGCCAAGGCGCTGCGCAAGCTCAAGCACCCGAGCCGCTCGCGCAAATTGCGCAGCTTTCTCGATACGTGACGCCCTGTTTGCCGAATTTTGCGTGCGTCCAATGTAAATTCTCGTCATGGCCGGGCTTGACCCGGCCATCCACGTGCAACCGGCGAAGATCTCCGGGTCCTTCGTGGATGCCCGGAACAAATCCGGGCATGACGGGTCGGTAGGGGCCCGTAGTTCAGCTGGTTAGAACACGCCGCTCATAACGGTGTTGTCGCAGGTTCGAGTCCTGCCGGGCCTACCAGACCGTTCCAGTTTTAGATCCTCCGGCTGTCGTACGCCCAGTGGAGGAGCGCCTGCCGCTGCCGTCGCCGGCAGCCGAGATCACCCCGCTCGCAGTTGCGTTCGATTTGGCGCACATGGCGGCGCATCGCCTTCCATCGCCCGATCTGGCGCTTGTCCTCGGCGGGCATGCGACGGCCCATATAGTAGCGGCAATACCACTGGAACCAGCCGCGCGGATCATCGGGATGAATCCATCCCTTCTGCCGCCAGACCGATAGCGGCTGGCTGGCGTCGACCCCAAATAAATTGAGGCGGCGATCGCGCCCGGCCGGCGACAGCTTGGCCTCGATAAACCAATCCGCCGGAAACTCTCCCCGCGCGTCGGTCATGTATTTGCCTCCGAACACCCCAAGCCGCAGCATCTCCCTGGGAGAGAGATCGGGGCAAAATTCAGGGTCGAAATTCCGCCCTGGGGGCTCGGTCAGCTCGTACCGATAACCTTGCTGCATCTTGTCGTTGACGACGACGATTGCGGCTGCCGTCACGAAACCTGCGCCAGCTCTCGCGTTCGGGTCGATTGCGCGGCGGCGAGGTGATCCTTGGCCAGCACGGTATAGACCGCGGGCAAGACAAAGAGCGTAAAGAGCGTACCGATCGACATCCCGGCGACGACGACGACGCCGATCGAAAAACGGCTCGCCGCCCCTGCCCCGCTCGCGGTCAACAATGGCACAGCCCGACCACCATCGCCGCCGTCGTCATCAGGATCGGCCGCAGCCGCACCCGAGCGGCCTGCTCGATCGCGCGCCGCCGGTCGAGTTTCTCGCTGACCTGCAATTCGTTGGCAAAGGCGACCATCAGGATGCCGTGCTTGCTGATCAGCCCGATCAGGGTGACGAGCCCGACCTGGGTGTAGATGTTCATCGTCGCCAAGCCGAAAAACAGCGGCAACATCGCTCCGAAGATCGACATCGGCACGCTGACCAGGATCACGATCGGATCGCGCAGGCTTTCGAACTGCGCCGCCAGCACCAGAAAAATGATGATCAGCGCAAAGACGAAAGTAACCGCCAGCCGGCTGCCCTCGCGCACATAGAGGCGCGAGTTCGGACAGATAGTCGTGGCTGAAACCGGTCGGCAGCTGTCTTGGCCTGGGCTTCGAGAAAGTCGATCGCCTGGCCGGTCGTCACCCCCGGCATCGGCACCGCCTGGAAGGTCGCGGAGTTCAGCTGGTTGTATTGGGTCAGCGCGTTGGGCTCGGTGCCCAGCTCGAGGGTGACGAGATTGGACAGCGGCACCGGCTGCCCCGCAGCGGATTTGACGTAATAGCGCGTCAAGGTTTCCTGGTTCAGAGCCGGTCGGCCCGCGGCACTTGCGGGATCACCTCGTAGGATCGGCCGCCGAGGTTGAAGCGGTTGACGTAGTTTTCGCCGACCAGCAGCGCCAGGGTGTCCCCGATCGACTGCATCGTGACCCCGAGTTCGTTCGCCTTGGAGCGGTCGATCTTGACGTGGATCACCGGCTGGTTGAAAGCGAGATCGCTGTCGACGACGATGAACATGCCGCTCTTTCGCGCCGCCGCCTTGATCTTTTCCATCTCGAGATAGATCGATTTGTAGTCGCCGGGCGAATAGATCACCATCTGGATCGGCAGCCCGCCGATGGTCGCCGGCAGCGGCGGGAGAGAAAAGACAAAGGCGCTGAGGCCCTCGACGCCGGAGACCTTCCGTTGGATGAGCGGCTTCAACTGTTGCGCCGAACGGGTGCGCTCGTCCCACGGCTTCAGAATGACGCCGGCAATACCCTGGTTCGGCCCGAAGCGCCCGTTGACGATAAATCTCAGGAACGTTTCGGGGAACGAGCTGAGAGCCTTATCGAGCTTGGCGTTGTATGAATCGGAGTAATCGAGGTTCGAATATTGCGGCGCCTTGGTCAGCGCGAACAGCACGCCCTGGTCCTCTTCCGGCGCAAGCTCGGCGCTGGTGTGCATGTACATGAAAACGACGCTCGCCAGTACCGCGGCGCCGAACAGGGCGGTGACCGGGCGATAGTCGAGCGACCGTTCGAGGCGCTTGCCGTACCAACCGGCCAGCCGGGAAAACGCGCCGTCGACCACCCGGACGAACCGTCCGTGCAGCATCTCGCGGCTCAACAGCAGCGAGCACATCATCGGCGACAAGGTCACCGCCACGATGCCGGAGATTATGACCGAGCCGGCGAGGGTGAACGCGAATTCGCGAAACAGCGTGCCGGTAACCCCGCCGAGAAAACCGATCGGCGCATAGACCGCGGCTAGGGTCAGAGTCATCGAGATCACCGGGTTGGCGATCTCACGCGCGCCGATCAACGCCGCCTGCGCCGGGGTGCGGCCCTGCTCGATATGACGATAGACGTTTTCCACCACGACGATCGCGTCGTCGACGACGAGCCCGATCGCCAGCACCATCGCCAGCAAGGTCAGCAGATTCAGGCTGAACCCGAGGGCCGCCATGATCATCCCGGCGCCGACCAGAGACAGCGGGATCGTCACGATCGGGATCAGCACCGCGCGCAGGCTGCCGAGGAACAGGAAGATAACGACGACAACGATGATGACGGCGAGGCCCGAGCGAATGTTCCACCTCGTCGATCGAGGCTTGGATGAACTTGGTCGAATCATAGGCGACTTCCATATGGACCGATGGCGGCAGGTTGCGCTGGATCTCGGGCAACAGCGCGCGCACGCCCTTGACCAGGGTTAGCGGATTGCCCGCCGGCGTCGCCTGGATGCCGATGAACACGGCGTGCTGCCCGTTCATCATGACGCTCGAGGTCCAGTTCTGCGCGGCGAGATCGACGGTGGCGATGTCGCCCATCCGCACCAACGCGCCGCTCTTGGCCTTGACCACCATGTTCTGGAACTGGGCGACATCGGTCAGCCCGGTGTTTGTCGCTGACATTGGTGACCGTGTAATGGCCCTTCGCCTGGCCCGGGGCGGCTTGGTAGTTGTTGGCCTGGATCGCCGCCGCGACGTCGCTCGGCCGAGATGCCGCGCGCCGCCATTCGCGCCGGATCGAGCCACAGCCGCATGGCGAAGACCTGGCCGCCGAGGATGTCGGCAGAGGCGACGCCCGTCGACCGTGTCGAGCAACGGCTGCACGACCCGGGTCAGATAATCCGAGATCGCGGCGCTCGACAGCTCGTCGCTCGAAAACCCGATATACATGACCGCCGTCGTTTGGCCTGTCGCCTTGACGATGACCGGGTCCTGGGCCGCGGTCGGGATCAGGTATTTGACCTGCTGGACCTTGGCCATCACTTCGGTCAGCGCCTTGTCCGGGTCGAAATCGAGCTGGATGTAGGCGGTGATCGTGCTGGTGCCCTGGATCGAGGACGAGGTCAGGTAATCGACGCCCTCGGCGGTCGCGATCGCCTGCGTCGACGGCGTCGTGATGAAGCCCTGCATCAGATCGGCGGTCGCGCCGGGATAGACGGTGGTGACCGTGATCGTCGTGTTCGACAGCTTGGGGTATTGCCGGATCGGCAGTCCCAGCATCGCCCGCAGCCCGATCAGCAGGATCAGCAGGCTGACGACCAGCGCCAGCACCGGCCGGCGGATGAAGATGTCGGTGAACGACATGAGGGTATCGCGCCAGGGTCAGTTCAGCGTCGGATGCGCCGGCGGCTGCGGCGGCGGCGAGCCGGTGACCGCGACTTGCACCCCGTTCTGCAATTTGACTTGGCCGGCGGCGACGACCTGCTCGCCCGGCTTCAACCCGCTGAGTATCGCGACGTTGTTGTCCCACCGCATTCCAGTCTTGACCGGGGTTCGGACGCCTTGCAGGATCGGTTTGCCCATCGGCATCCTTGCCATCCTCGTGGATCACATAAACGCTGTCGCCATAGAGCGTGTATTCGACCGCGGTCTCGGGCACGACCATCGTGTCCGGGCTGCGGCGGCAGCACCACCGCGGCATCGACGAACATCCCCGGCAACAGCGCGTTGCCCGGGTTGGTCATCGTCGCCTGGACCTGCATCGTCCGCGTGTCGGCGCTGATTTGCGGCTCGATCGTCGTGATCTTGGCGGTGAATGTCGCGGCCGGGAAACGCGTCGGCGGTGACGTTGACCTTCTGGCCGACCGAAATCTGCGGCGCGAATGCGACGGCAAGGGTGAAATTGACGTAGAGCGGTCGACAAATCGGTCAAAGTGACGATCGGCGCGCCGGCGGTTCAGATATTGCCCGAGATCGATCTGGCGAACGCCGAGCTCGCCCGCGAACGGCGCCCGGATCAGCTTCTGCGCGATGATCGCCTGGGTCTTCTGGATCATCGCATCCATCTGGCGAGCTGGCTCTTGTTCTGGTCGACGGTCTCCTGCGAGGTGAACTGGTTTTTGCGCAGAGCGTTGGAGCGCTGCAGCGAGATCTGCGGCGAGTTGCGCCTGCGCCTGGTAATTGGCGAGGTCGCCGTGGTCGGGCGCGTCGTTGATCTGCACCAGCGGGTCGCCCGGCTTTACCGTTGTCCCGGCTCGAAAAAGATCTTGGTGACGCGCCCGCCGACCTCCGGGTTGATCGTGACCTGGTGGACGGCGACGAGCGAGCCGATCCCGGTGCGAAGCGCGGCACGGTCTGGACCTCGACCGCGAACGGCGCTGATCTGCGCCGGCGGCAGCTTGTTGTGGGCGAAAAAATTTGCGATCGCATTGGTGCGGAAGCGATTGAAGCCGTAAAGCCCGCCCAGCAGCACGGCGAGCAACAGCCCGACGATGATAAACCAGCGCATCGTCTTCGGGCGCGGGGCGGCGGCTCTCGTCGCGTTCGCCGCGCTCGCGCAGGGCAGGCTCCGGGCTCAAGCGCCTCGGCTGACCCATGTCGGCCATCTGGTCACCGTCCATCAGCTGCTCCCGTCAGGGGGTGCGAATTTCGAGCCGGCTCTGCCGAGCCGCGGCAAGACGACGCTGGCGATCGCCGCATCGGTCATGCCGATGCCGCGCAGGATGAACCAGCTGGTCTCCTCGATGAGCATCGCGAGCGTGCCGTCATAGGTCAGGCACGCTCGCGCCGGCAAAAAGACAAAAGCCATCATCGCCGCGACATGATGGCCGAACCAAAAGCGGTTGGCCGAAGCGATCGGGCCAAACACCAAATCGCCGGCGGCGGCGGCGGCCTCGATCGAAGCGGCGAACAGCGGCTGGACCCGCGCGAAGATCGTTTCGAACAGCTCGCGCGCATATTCGCCGTCTTCGAGAAAGCTGTGCAGCACCAGCCGCAGCCGCGAGTCGCGCTCGGCCCGGTCGGCCTCACCGCCGAGCAAAAAATACCGCACCATGTAGTCGCATCATGCGGACGAGGGTGAAGGTCGACGGTTCGAGCGCGGCCAGCCGCTCGAGTGCCGGGTCGCCCTCGCAGCCGAGCCGCAGGATCTCGCCGTACAGATGCTTTTTGCTCGGGAAATGCCGGAACAGCAGCGCCTCGGAGATGCTCGCCGCCTCGGCGAGCTCGCGCGTCGTGGTTCCGGCGAACCCCTTTTGGGCAAACAGCGGCACCGCGGCAGCGACAATCGCTCTTGCGGCGTTCGTCGCTGTCTAATCGGATCGGTGGCCATGGCGCCGGCCGAAGTAAGCGCTTACTTACTCCCTGTCAATGGCGACCGCTGCCGCGTGCCGTCCGTACCGCTCTCGTGGTATAGAAGTAAGCACCGGAGGCTGCGTTGCGCGAGCGGACGCCAGGTCAAATGCTCGACGGCAAGGGGTTACAGCAGATGGCACGCAAGATCGATTATTTCGGAACCTTCCTCGATAAAGGCGAGGCGCCAGGGGCGGAACCGGCGGGGGCGCGAGCGGCGGACCCGGCAAAGGACGTCCTTAAGGCGCTGCGCGGCGGCGGACTGCCGGGGAGAGCGCTCGTACCGTTGGTCGGCAACTTGACCGATTTTCTCGATCTCAGCGCGCGGCTGGTCGACCAGGGTTATGTGCAAAAGGGCGACAACGATATTTTTGCGTTGACCGAAAAAGGCCGCGAGATTGCAGCGGTCCTGGAATAGAGGCGGGGATGCCGCGCTACCGCCCGAAGGCGAGGAATTAGACGCTCGGGGCTATCGCCAGCGACTCAGATCGTCGCAGCGTCGCGCCGTTCTGAAGAGCCTGATCCTGGTCTTCGGCGGCGGCCTCGCTCTGGCCTTGGTCGGGATTTGGCTGCCCCGGACCGGCGCCAACGGGTGGCCGTCCATCGTCGACCTGCTGATCGTCGCGAGTTTTTCCGCGTTCGTCGCTTACGCTGAACTGGTGTCGCGCTATCATGACAGCCCTGTCGGACTGATCAGCGCACCGCCCACCCCGTACTATCTTCTGATCAATATCGCCGCCGGCATCGCCGCGCTGTTGATCGTATACAAGCTCGGCGTCGTCAGCCGGGACCAGAGCGCCCCGGCTTTATGCCATTCTACTCGCCGGTTTTGGCGCGATTGCATTTTTTCGCACGTCCTTGTTTATGGTTCGGGTCGGCGATACCGATGTCGGTGTCGGCCCGAGCGCCCTGCTGCAGTCGCTGCTCGGCGCCGCCGACCGGATGATCGATCGCGACCAGGCGCAAAGCCGCGCAACCGACGTCTCCGGCATCATGCGCAACATCGACTTTGCCAAGGCAAATCTATCGCTGCCAAGTCTGTGCTTTGTGCTGGTCGAAAACATCACCCCCGCGGACCAGGTGGGGCTCAGAGAGCAGATCAACCGGCTCGCGGCAGATCACGACATCAGCCCCGACCAGAAGTCGGTCATTCTCGGCGTTTACCTGCTGCGTCAGGTCGGCGCCGAGGTTTTGGCGCTCGCTGTCGAAGCGCTGGGACCTGAAATCCGCAGGCAGACGCCGGTTGGCGCAGCGCCCCCCGAACCGCGTGACCCACCAGAACCAGCACCCAGTCCGGCGCGTAACCCGTAAACCTTTAGGACCGCCATGCCCGCCTACCAGTACATCTATGTGATGAAGGGCCTGGGCAAGACCTATCCCGGCGGCCGCGAGGTGCTGAAGGATATCTGGCTGTCGTTCCTGCCCGGCGCGAAGATCGGCGTGCTCGGCGCCAACGGCGCCGGCAAATCGACCCTGCTGCGCATCATGGCCGGCGACGACAAGGACTTTCACCGGCGAGGCCTGGGCGGCCGAGGGCGCCAAGGTCGGCTATCTGGCGCAGGAGCCGGAGCTCGACCCGACAAAGGACGTGGCCGGCAACGTCATCGAGGGGCTGGCCGAGATCAAGGCGCTGCTCGACCGCTTCGAGGCGGTCAGCGCGCGCTTCGCCGAGGAACTGTCCGACGACGAAATGAACGCGCTCATCGCCGAGCAGGGCGAACTGCAGGAGAAGATCGACCACGCCAACGGCTGGGAGCTCGACCGCACGGTCGAGATCGCGATGGACGCGCTGCGCTGCCCGCCCGGCGACGCGACGGTGACCACGCTGTCGGGCGGCGAGCGGCGCCGCGTGGCGCTGTGCCGGCTGCTGCTGCAGAAGCCCGACCTGCTGCTGCTCGACGAGCCGACCAACCATCTCGACGCCGAATCGGTCGCCTGGCTGCAGCGCTTCCTCGAGGACTATCCCGGCACCGTCGTGACCGTCACGCATGACCGCTATTTCCTCGACGAGGTCGCCGGCTGGATCCTCGAACTCGATCGCGGCCGCGGCATCCCCTACGAGGGCAATTATTCCGGCTGGCTCGAGCAGAAGCAGCAGCGGCTCGCGCAGGAAGGCCGGCAGGAGGAGGCGCGCCAGCGCACGCTCGAGCGCGAGCTCGAATGGGTCAGGCAAAGCCCGCGCGCGCGCCAGGCGAAGAGCAAGGCGCGGCTCGTCGGCTTATGAATCGCTGGTCGCCGAGAGCCGCGAGAAGGCGCCCGACACCGCGCAGATCGTGCTGCCGCCGGGGCCGCGCCTTGGCGATCTCGTGATCGACCGCCGAAGGCGTCGGCAAGGGCTTTGGCGACCGGCTGCTGATCGAGGAGCTCGATTTCCGCCTGCCGCCCGGCGGCATCGTCGGCGTGATCGGCCCCAACGGCGCCGGCAAGACGACGCTGCTGCGAATTGATCACCGGCCAGGATGCCGCCGACAGCGGCAGCTTTCGCGATCGGCGACACGGTCAAGCTCGGCTATGTCGATCAGTCGCGCGACACGCTCGCGCCGACCGCACGGTGTGGGAGGAGATCTCCGGTGGGCGCGACGAGATCGATCTCGGCCGCCGCAAGATCGCCAGCCGCGCCTATTGCTCGCTGTTCAATTTCCGCGGCGCCGATCAGCAGAAGAAAGTGGGCCAGCTCTCGGGCGGCGAACGCAATCGCGTCCATCTCGCCAAGATGCTGAAAGAGGGCGCCAATGTGCTGCTGCTCGACGAGCCGACCAACGATCTCGATGTCGATACCTTGCGCGCGCTCGAAGAGGCGTTGCTCGACTTTGCCGGCTGCGTCGTCGTGGTCACCCATGACCGCTGGTTCCTCGACCGCGTCGCCACGCACATCCTCGCCTTCGAGGGCGACAGCCAAGTCGTCTGGTTCGAGGGCAATTACGCCGATTACGAAGCCGATCGAAAGCGCCGCCTGGGCAGCGCGGCCGATCAGCCGCATCGCATCCGCTACAAGCCGCTGATGCGCGCCTGACCCGGTACGGACGAAACCGAACTTGTTTCGGGCGCGGGCTAATGCAGGCCGGCGGCCTCGGTCTTCTGCCGCAGCGCCGTGATCAGACCTTGCACCTGCCCGCCATTGCGCTGAATGACCGATGCAAACTCCGAGCGCTGGGTTACCGCCATGCTGACGCCCTCGACGATGACGTCGCTGATGCGGTAGGCGCCATCGTGCTGGGTCAGCAGCCAATCGACCCTGGCCGGCGGCGCTCCGTTCGTACGAATGATCTCGCTCGACACCACCGACCCGTCCGGCGCGGGCCGGGTGCCCGTGACCCGAAGGGTCTCCCCGCTGTATTCCGCCAGACGGTTACTGTAGGCGAGAGCGATGTAATTGGTGAGCAGCTGGACGAATTCCTGCTGCTGCGGCTGCGTCGCCAAATTCCAGTAACGCCCGAGCACAAACCGGGCTATGCCGGGCACGTCGAAATCCTCGGTAAACAGCTGACGAAACCTGGCCACTCTTTGATCCGAACCGACATTCTTGCCGAGTACCTGCAGCGCCTGGTTGCCGAGATCCGCGATCAGCGCGGCGGGATCGGCAGCAGCCGCCGCCGGGCGCGCCGCGATTATCGGGGCCAACAGAACCCAGGCGCCGAGCACGAACCAGCGTCGCAACATTATCGGGATACCTCGGAGCCATCCGGGCCTGCGTAGACAACGGCCTGTGGCGCGGCTTGGTTCACGACCACCGACGACGGGGACGGACCGCCGTTTTGGGTGAAACCGGCCGGGGGCGGCAAATTCTGCCTCTCATGACGGATCATCGCCGCCCTGCGCTGCCGGTACAGCGAGCGGATTGTCGCGTAATAGTCGAGCGAGGTGCGCTCGATATCCGCGAGCGTGTCGAGATAGCGCGCCCGCTGGTCGATCCCGCTGACCGCGCCGCGCGCAAACGTCACCCACAACAATTGTGGTCGGCGGCGAGGATGTTCCACGGGTCGGCAAACCCTTGGGCGACCTCCCCGCCTAAATCGCGCACGTCGGAAGGGCCGAGGATCGGCACCACGATATAGGGGCCTTCGGGGATGCCCCAAACACCGAGCGTGATCCCCAGATCCTGCTCGTGGTACGGGATGCCCCACCGCCCCGCCAAATCGACCAGCCCGGCCATGCCGAGCGTTGAATTGACGACGAACCGCACGACCGTGTCTTTGGCCCGCCCGAAGTCACCTTGCAGCGTATCGTTTGCGAAAATTCAGCGGTCCCTGAAGGTTATTCAGAAAATCGCGCAGCGAATTCCGTATCGGTTCGGGCAGTGACGAGCGGTAGGCCCTGGCGACCGGGGCCAGCACATGACGATCGACCACCTGGTTGAAGTCGAAAATCTTGCGGTTGACGTCCTCGAACGGGTCATGGAAGTCCTCGCCGGCCAAGGCCGCCTGCTGTCGATTCTGCGGTGCTGTGGCGCAGCCCGAGGAAAGCAGAGCGAGCACGACCAGCGAAATCGAAAAGGCGGGACGCAACGCACGGACGTTCATTGACTGGCTCGTATGAGACTGAGGCGCGAGATATTTGCGGGAAATCGGCGGCAGCGGCAAGGGGTTGCTCTGCCGACTTTGCCTTCCGATAGCGGCGTCACCACCCGATGAGAGCGTCACCACGAATTTAATTGCGTGATATAAAGATATCTGCATATGTAACTGGCATGAAGAGGGATGAGATCGGCTGATGGACCATCTGCTGGCAGCGCTGCGGGCGATAGCCGAGCCGACCCGGCTGCGTCTCGTCGTGCTGTGCGCTCGCGGCGAACTGACAGTCAGCGAATTGACCCAAATCCTCGGGCAGAGCCAGCCGCGGGTGTCGAGGCATCTGAAGCTGCTGTGCGACGCCGGCCTGCTCGACCGGTTCCGCGAAGGCAGCTGGGTGTTTTACCGTTTGAGCCAGTCGAGCCCGATGAGCGGCCTCGCCCGTCAGTTGGTTGCCGCCTGCGGCGAGACCGATCCGACGATCGTCCTCGATCTCCAGCGGCTGAGCGCGATCAAGCAGCAGCGCGCCGATCTCGCCAGCGCCTATTTTCGAGAGAACGCCGCGCAATGGCATCGCATCCGCTCGCTCTATGTCGACGAGCGCGAAGTCGAGGCGGCGCTGGTCGAGATTGTCACCGCCGCCCGCCCGCGCGATCTGCTCGACATCGGCACCGGAACCGGACGAATGCTCGAAATCCTGGCGCCGCGCGTGGAGCGGGCGCTCGGCATCGACCAATCGCGCGAGATGCTGGCGGTGGCGCGGGTCAATCTCGAACATGCCGGGTTGGCAAACGGACGGGTCCGCCGCGACGACATGTATCAGCTGGCGCCTGCCCGACGCGTCCTTTGATGCGGTCGTAATCCATCAGGTCCTCCATTATGCCGACCGGCCGGCGGCGGCGATTGCCGAAGCTGCCCGGGTGTTGCGGTCGAGCGGGATCTTGGTGCTGGTCGATTTTGCGCCTCACGACCTCGAATTCCTGCGCGACGAGCACGCCCATCGCCGCCTCGGCTTCGGCGATGCCGAGATCGCCGAGTGGTGCCGCGCCGCCGGCCTTGATCCGCCATCTGCGCATTCGTTGCCGGGTGACCCGCTGACCGTCGTGATTTGGACAGCGCACCGCCCCGCCGCGGCGGCAGGCAGGCGGTCCGATCGCCGTTGCGCGGGCACCCGCGCTGGAGGTGGGGGAATTGCGCTGATGAGCCAAATTCGCGACCTTGCGCCGTTGCGCGGCCGGCTCGGAGCCGACCCGGTTATCGATTTTGACGGCGGTCCGCCCCGCGTCTCGTTCGAATTCTTTCCGCCGAAGACCGCGGAGATGGAAGCCCGGCTATGGGAGGTGATCAAGCGTCTCGAGCCGCTGGCGCCCGCGCTTTGTTTCGGTGACCTATGGCGCCGGCGGTTCCACGCGCGAGCGCACGCATGCAGACGGTTCGCCGCATCCGCCACGAGACCGGCCTCGAACCTGCGGCGCACCTGACCTGTGTCGCGGCGTCCCGCGCTGAGATCGATGCGGTCGCTTCGGATTATTGGCAGGCGGGAATTCGCCATATCGTGGCACTACGCGGCGATCCGCCGGCTGGGGGAGCGGCCTACGCGCCGCATCCGGACGGCTATCCGTTTGCCGCCGATCTAGTTGCCGGGCTCAAGAACATCGCCGATTTCGAGATCAGCGTCGCCGCCTATCCGGAAACCCATCCCGAGGCGCGGAGCGCAGAGCACGATCTCGCCAATCTCCAGCGCAAGGTCGATGCCGGCGCCAGCCGCGCGATCACCCAATATTTTTTCGATGTCGACCTCTTTCTGAGGTTTCGCGATCGCGCCGCCGCGGCCGGGATAGCGGTGCCGATCGTCCCCGGCATCCTGCCGGTCACCAATTACGCCCAGGTCAGGAAGTTCAGCGAAGCTTGCGGGGCATCGATCCCGGCCTGGATGGAAGGCCAGTTCGCCGGTCTCGACGACGATCCCGACACACGCCGCCTCGTCGCCACCTCGCTCGCCGCGGAGCAATGCCGGCGTTTGCATGCCGAAGGCGTGCACGAGTTCCATTTTTACACGCTCAATCGTGCCGACCTGATCGTCGCGATCTGCCACCTCCTCGGCGTGCGGGCCAGAAAGCCCGCCGCTGCAGCGGTCTGAACGGAGCCGGGCGTGGCGCATTTCCTCGATTACCTCGCCGATCGGGTGGTGCTGTGCGACGGGGCCATGGGAACCCAGGTCCAGGCGCGCAATCTCGACATCGAACGCGACTTTCTGGGCAAGGAAAACTGCACCGAGATCGTCTGCGAAAGCCGTCCCGACCTGATCCGCGAGATCCATCGCAATTATCTGGCCGCGGGTTGCGACGCGGTCCAAACCAACAGCTTTGGCGGCTCGCCGATCACTTTGGGCGAGTTCGGCCTCGCCGACCGCGCCTTGGCGCTCAATCGCCGCGCCGCCGAACTCGCCCGCGAAGCTGTGGCCGAGTTCGCCCATGACGGACGCACCCGCTTTGTGCTCGGCTCGGTCGGTCCCGGGACCCGCCTGCCCTCGCTCGGCCATATCGCCTATCAGGAGATCGAGGACGCGCTGACGATCCAGTGCACCGGGCTGATCGACGGCGGTGTCGACGCGATCATCATCGAGACCTGCCAGGACCCATTGCAGATCAAAGCGGCGATCAACGGGGCCAAGCGGGCGCGCGAGACCGAGCGCAAAGAGATCCCGATCCTGGTCCAGGTCACGATCGAGACCACCGGTACATTGCTGGTCGGCGCCGACATCGCCGCGGCGGCGACGATCATCCATGCGTTGGACGTGCCGGTCATCGGACTGAATTGCGCCACCGGCCCGCGTGAGATGGCCGAGCATGTCAAATGGCTCGGCGAGAACTGGCCCGGGCATATCTCGGTCCAGCCCAATGCCGGCTTGCCCGAACTGGTCGCCGGGCAGGCGCGATACCCGCTCGGCGCCGCCGAGCTCGCGCAGTGGCTCGAACGCTTCGTCATCGAGGATGGGGTCGGCATGATCGGCGGCTGCTGCGGCACCGACGTTGCGCATATCGCCGCACTCGACGCGATGCTGCGCCGCATCGGCCGCACCGGTAGAGATGGGCGCCGGCGGCCGTTCCCGCGCGCGCAGCGGCCGGCCTGGACGCCGGCTGTCGCCTCGCTCTACGGCCAGGTGCCGTTGCGCCAGGAAAATGCCTGGCTATCCATCGGCGAGCGGTGCAACGCCAACGGCTCGCGCAAATTCCGTCAATTGCAGGAAGAGGGCGACTGGGACGGCTGCGTCGAGATGGGCCGGGAGCAGGTCAAGGAAGGCTCGCACACGCTCGATCTGTGCACCGCCTTTGTCGGGCGCGACGAGGTCGCCGACATGACGCAGGCGGTGACCCGCCTGCGTGGCGCGGTCAACGCGCCCCTAGTCATCGACTCGACCGAATATCCGGTGTTGGCAGCGGCGCTCGAGCTTTATGGCGGCAAGCCGATCATCAATTCGATCAATTTCGAGGATGGCGAGGAAGCGGCCGACCAGCGGCTGCGGCTGGCCCGGCGCTTTGGCGCCGCGGTCATCGCCTTGACCATCGACGAGAGCGGCATGGCCAAAGAGGTCGAGCACAAAGTCGCGGTCGCTCGGCGGCTTTATGATTTCGCCTGCGGCAAGCACGGCCTGCCGCCCGGCGACCTGCTGTTCGATCCGCTGACCTTTACGATCTGCACCGGCAACGAGGACGACCGCAAGCTCGGGCTCAACACGTTGGAGGCGATCGAACGGATCGCGCAGACGATGCCCGAATGCCAGATCATCCTCGGCCTATCGAACATCTCGTTTGGCTTGAACCCGCCGGCTCGGCAGATCCTGAATTCGGTCTTTCTCGACCACGCATTGCGCCGCGGGCTGACCGGGGCGATCGTGCATTTCTCGCGGATCATGCCGCTGCACCGGATCCCGCCGGAGGAATTGCGGGTCGCCGAGGATCTGATCTTCGACCGCCGACGGGACGACTACGATCCGCTGCACGCCTTTATCGCGCTGTTCGAGAACCGGACCGCCGAAAAGACCGAGAAAAAGGGCCGCCCGGAGAAGCTCGAAGACCGGCTGGCCCAGCGCATCGTCGACGGCGATCGCCAGGATCTTGAAGCCGATCTCGACCTGGCCCTGCAGAGCTGGAAGCCGCTCGACATCATCAACGAAATCCTGCTGACAGGGATGAAGACGGTCGGCGAATTGTTCGGGGCCGGCAAGATGCAGCTGCCTTTCGTGCTGCAATCGGCCGAGACGATGAAGGCGGCGGTGCGGTTTCTCGAACCGCATATGGAGCGGATCGAAGGCCGGGAGAAAGGTACGGTGGTGCTGGCGACGGTGCGCGGCGACGTGCACGACATCGGCAAGAACCTGGTCGATATCATCCTGACCAACAACGGCTATCGGGTCATCAATCTCGGCATCAAGCAGCCTATCGGCGTGATCCTCGAAGCGGCGGTCGCGCAAAAGGCGGATGCCGTCGGCATGTCCGGCTTATTGGTCAAGTCGACCGTGGTGATGCGCGAGAATCTCGAAGAGATGAGCCGGCAAGGGCTCGACCTGCCGGTCATGCTCGGCGGCGCCGCGCTGACCCGGCGCTATGTCGAGGAGGACTGCGTCAAGGCCTATGCCGCCGGTCGGGTCGCTTATGCCCGCGACGCGTTTGACGGGCTCGGGCTGATGGAGAAGATCGTCGGCGGCGATTTCGACGCCCACCTCGCCGAGGTGCGGTCGAAGAACGAGGGCCGGGCGGTCAAGCCGTCGCGCAAGCTCGGGCGCGCCGCCGACCCGAGGCCATTGCGGCCGGTCGATGCCGAGGAGATCCGCCTGCGCCGGACCGAACTGGCCCGCGGCGTCGCCGTGCCGCAGCCACCGTTCTGGGGAGCGCGCACGATCGAACGGGTCTCGCCGAAGGCGGTCGTGCCCTATCTCAACGAGCGCATGCTCTATCAATTCCAGTGGGGCTATCGCAAGGACGGCAAGTCATTGGCCGAGTACCGCGACTGGGCCAAGGACGAATTGCGCCCGGTGCTGCACCGCATTCTCGAAATCGCGATCCGCGAGGAGATCCTGACCCCGCAGGCCGCCTACGGCTATTGGCCCTGCGCCGCCGACGGCGACGACGTGATCCTGTTCGACCCGGATGGCGGTCAGGGCGGCGGGCGCGAGCTGACTCGCTTTTCGTTCCCGCGCCAGAGCAAGGAGGGCGGGCTGTGCGTGGCCGATTTCTTCCGCGACGTCGGCGAGAGCGAGCGCGACGTGATCGGGCTGCAGGTGGTGACGATGGGCCGGCGGGCGTCGGAGGCGGCGCGCGAATGGTTCGCCGACAACCGCTATCAGGACTACCTATACCTGCACGGCCTGTCGGTCGAGATGGCCGAGGCGCTGGCCGAATACCTGCACCGGCGGATCCGCGGCGAATTGGGCTTTGCCGCCGAGGAATCGCGCGACCCCGAGGCGATGCTGGCCCAAGGCTATCGCGGCAGCCGCTATTCATTCGGCTACCCGGCCTGCCCCAACCTCGCCGACCAGAAGCAATTGCTGGCGCTGCTGCGCGCCGAGCGAGATCGGCATCACCCTCTCCGAGGAGGACCAGCTCGACCCCGAGCAGTCGACCTCGGCGATCATCGTCCACCACCCCCAGGCCAAGTATTTCTCGGTCTAGGCCACCGCCCTGCCCCGGGCCGAGGCGGAATTCCCGTGAACCGGGAAATTAACCGGGAAGCTGTTGCTCGCGCCGTATTTCCTCTCCGAGAATCATAACACAATCAACATGTTGAGTGGCAATTCCCGCGCCGGATAACCGGGAATTCAAGACGGCTTAACGGGAATTCGAATCGCATAATCGGGAATTCACCGGAAATCGCTCGCTTTTGCCCCGCTGTCCTTGGAAAGGTGGAGATAGGCGGCGCTACGATGTACGCAATAGGCCGAAAATGTGCGGGTCGGCCGCCTCGGGCGGGGAATTTTCGGTGCGGTCCGGCGGATGCCCAACCGGGGGGAAAGGGATGATACCATTTCGCACCAGGCCGAGCGCGGCGCGGGCTTTGGCGGTGCTCGCGGCGATGCTCGCGCTGGCCAGCCCCGGAACCGGTCTCGCCGAAGGCGCGGCGGCCGGCCCGGAGACCTATGACATGCCCGAGGTCCGGCCCACCGCCGATGTCGTGCCGCAGGCGCTATTGCGCGGGCCGCACTACCGGCTGGGCCCGAACGTCGTGACCTTTGCCTTCATGAACCAATATTCGGTGACCTCGGATTACGGGCCCTTTACCCCGGCCAGCGATGCGCGGCTGCGCCGGCTGGTCCGCGAGATCGCCGCGATCGCCGTATTGCAGAAAATCCATCAGAGCGACGCGTTCGCGCAGGCAACCGTCAATGCCGGGAAAGGCGTGGTGCAGGGCGCGCAGCAGCTGATCCAAAATCCCGTCGCCACGATCGGCGCGCTGCCGGACGCGGTCTCCAGCATTTTCGGCCGGGTCACCGAGGCGGCCAAGCGCGGCGGCCGGAGCAAATACGAGGACGGGGTGGCGGAGAACCTGCTGGCGGTTTCGAGCTTCAAGCGCGACTACGCGAAAAAGCTCGATATCGACGTCTATTCCAGCAACGAAACCCTGCAGAAAGAGCTCAACAGCGTCGCCTGGGCCTCGGCGGCCGGCAATTTGACACTGGGCGCGGCGTCGATGGTGACGGGCGCCACGGTGTTGCAGGTCGCAAGCGGTCTGCGCACGCTCGATCAGGCCAAGAACCTGGTCAATTCCCTGCCCGCGACCGAGCTGTCGCGGCGCAACCGCGAGGCTCTGCGCCAGATGCGGGTGCCCGACGCCGTCGCCGACCGCTTTCTCGCCAACCAGATGCTGTCGCCGCGCCATCAGACGGTAATCGTCGAAGGAATGAAGGCGCTGGGGCGAATCCCCGGCCGTTCGGCCTTTATCCAATATGCCGCGCGGGCCAACAGCGAGGATGCGGCACTGCTCTACCAGGAGATGGCCGAGCTGCTCGCCGACTACCACGGCAAGGTCGCCCCGATCCGCCGGGTCGAGATCTTTCTGAACATCCCAATCGCCTATGCCGGCGATGGCGCCGCTGTCGTGCTGCTGCCGATCGACCGGCTACTGTGGACCGAGCGCAGCGCCGGGATCGCGGCCGACCTCGCCCGGTCATTGCCAAAGCCATTGCCGGTCGCGCATGCTGAAATCTGGCTGACCGGCGACGCCACCGCCCGCACGCATCAGGGCTTGCAGCAGCTCGGCATCACCCTGGTCGAGCATGCCGGGCAGCGCCTCCCATTGCTCGACTGAAGAACACAACCTGACTCGACCGGGCTCAGTTTCACCAGCAAAGGCACAATGCAACGGGCTGATTACCGACTGACCGGCGATGCCGCATAGATCTGATCGAGCACTTTCAACATGATGGCATTGGCCGGCGGCAGGCCGTCGAGCGAAACGGTCAGGTTCGTCCAGATTATCAGAGTGACGTCGTTGGCCGGGTCGTAGCCGATGAACGAGTTGTAGCCGGGCATTTCACCGCCGTGAAAATAGAGCCGGTTCGACCGAAAGGTAATCTGAACGATACCGTAGCCATATTTTTGGCCATCGGGCTTACTCGGGTCTTCGGGCTCCAGACTTTCGAACCATCGGCGCTGACTGTCGGCATCGAGAACTTTGCCGCCGACCAATGCCCGTATCCAGATGGCCAGATCGTCAGCGGTAGAGATGACGCCCCCGGCCGCCGCGGCATAGGACGGGTTCTGGTTGGTGTCGTCATTGGGCTTCAAGGTTCCGGCCTTGGCCGCCGCCCGAAGCGCGGCGGGGTAGGGCATATCCGCCAAAGCGTAGGCGGAACCGCCGTATAGATAGCCATGCGCGTAGGGTTCGGGCAAGGTGGTCGAGGCATCAGCCGGGAGCCGTGTGTCCCTGATGCCGAGCGGTCCGAACAGACGGGTTTGGAATATGCTGGCCAGCGGTTTGTGTTCGATCTTCTCGGCGATCAGACCGAGCAGCGCATAGTTGGTGTTGCAATAATCGTAAGCCTGGCCGGGCGGGAATAGCGGCTTGTGTTTGAACGCGATGGCCAGCACTTCCGCCGGCGTCCATGCCCTGGTCGGGTCGTGGTCGAGGCTTGCCGCAAGCTCGGGCGCTGCAGTGTAGTTATAGAGGCCGCTGCGCATTTTTAAGAGTTCGGCAATGGTGATGTTGTCCCCATTCGGAACGCCGGCAACGTATTTCGAGACCGGGTCGGCGAGAGCGATTTTTCCATCCTGCGCCAATAGCATGATCACGGCGGAGGTCATCGTCTTGGTGTTCGAGGCGATCCTGAAATGCGTGCCGGCGCGTGGAGGGATCACGCTACCCAGCTCTGTCGTGCCGTAGCCGACGATGAACTCGCCCTGCGGCGTGCGCAAAAGAACCATGGCGCCCGGAACCATCAGTTCCCTGGCTGTCCTATCCACGGTGTCTTGCAGCGCAGCCCGGTCAATCGGCTTCAGCGATGTCGCGGACGCCCCCTTAACCCCGACGCCCGCCTGCAGAGCGCCGATGGCACAGACCATAAGGATCACAATCCCCGGTATTTTCTTTGACACGAATACATCCCCAACCGTGGGGTTCAGTCTACGCAGCTGTAGCACCGGCCAAGCAAGCCCAGCGCCGCTCAAGAATTCCGGGGAAATTGCCTTGCCCCGCGAGATCGAGGGGTTACACCTTGCATAAGATATGATCGAAACCAGCCGCTTCGCGCGTGGCCCGTGACCTGACAAATCCAACTTTTTCTGCTATCTTAAAGAGATGAACGGTCAGGAAATCCTTGCCCGGTTGCGGGAAAACGAAACGGCGCTGCGCGCGCGGGGCGTCAGTCACGCGGCTTTGTTCGGCTCGCGTGCGCGCGGCGACAACCGGCCTGACAGCGACATCGATATTATGATCGAGGTCGATCCCGAGGCGCATGTGGGAGTTTGGGGTTACGTAGGACTTAAGGAATATATCTCGACTCTGTTCGACGGCCCTGTCGATGTTGTGGATCGCGAGGCGCTGAAATCCTACGTAGCCCCGGCGGCGACAGCCGACGCCATTTATGCTTTCTGACACGGCGACCCGTGCGCTGCGCGACATGGCGCATCACATCGCGCTGGCGCAAAGCTTTTCGGCAGGCACGGCCTACGAGGCCTTCAAGGACGACATGCTGCGGCTTTATGCGGTGACCCGCTGTCTCGAAATCATCTCCGAGGCCTCACGGCGCTTGCCCGAGGAACTGAAGGCGCGGCACCCCGCGATTGAATGGCGGGAGATGGCGGCGGCAGGCAATTTTTACCGCCACGAATACGAGGACGTGGCGGCGCGCCGGGTGTGGGATACGCTCATGCACCATCTGCCGCCGTTGCGCGTGGTGATCGACAGCGAGCTTGCCGCCCTCGGTCCGTGAGGCCGTCTAGCATTTCTTGTAAAAGGCTTCCCGCTCTTCGTAAGAGCAGAGATTCAAATCTTTACCCAACACTTTTGCAACAACGTGCAGCGCAGCCATTCGTGCAGATGGGCCATTTGATAGAAAGCTCATATTTGTCAGCGCACAGGCTACAAAATTGGCAAAAATTACCCGCCCACTCATTAAGTTTTTCCATCTCATCTAAGAGAGAGGGAAAGATATCAGTAATTGCTCTTTTACAGCATTACTTATTCGCTCCTGATGTGCGACGAATTTGTTCTCGATAGCCAACCAACGTCTTAAGTGAAGGGTTTCTAAGATACAGGCATGGTGCTGCGGAGCAAGTTTAGCAGTTGACGTTTTGTTTCAGTTAAATCTCCGCCCCGGTGAAATTAAATTCAGCCGAAAGAGGTCGCCTCATCTTTATCTATACCGACATTTTCTAAAGTTCCGATGTCCAATCGCGAGATGAAGTCATCAGCGAAATTGTTGGTCAGGTAATCCATCAACTCCGGCACTGTATTTTTTTTGTATGTCGGGGAGCTACGGTCAAACAATTTGCAGGAGAGGCCCAAAGCAGCGGCATCCAGTGAAAATTGTTGTACTAATGCAATGAAATGGCCATGCTCGGCCAAGTCGGGTGCGTACTGTGTGATGCCTTCGTATCTTGTATTTCAAGAGCGTTCTTGACCCAATATGTGTTGGCCCACACCCCTCAGAATAACCATCAACTCGGAATCGTTAGGAGGGACAGGAGGGTTAGGGGACATCGCATCGGCCTTTCGATGTCTGATGGGTGTTCGACCCGTCTTATCAGACCAGACTGAACCGGGGTGAATGACGCGGAGGCGCGATGACGAGGATTTTTGCGATCAAAATAGAAGCTCGCGAAATCAAACGCTTACAGGTCCCAGAGTCAGCCGCAAAAGCGGGATGCTTTGCGGCTATGCCCGCGTCAGCACCTATGGGCAGACGCTCGACGCGCAGCTTGAGCGGTTACGCGGCGCGGGATGCACCAAGATTTACCCGAGAAGGTGACCGGCGCCCACAACGACCGGCGCGAGCTTCTCAAAATGCTGGCCGCCCTCGCCCCCGGCGACGTGGTGACGGTGACGCGGATCGACCGCCTCGCGCGCAGCACCTTTGACCTATTCGCTATCGTCAAGCAGATCGTGGACGCTAAGGCGCAATTCCGTTCCTTGGCGGAGCCGTGGGCCGACACCGGCACCAGCACCGGGCGGTTGATGATCGCCGTTCTCGGCGGCTTGGCCGACGTGGAGCGCGACCTTATCCGCACCCGCACCGCCGAGGGCCGCAGCCGGGCGCAGAAGCGCGAGCAGCACATGGGCCGACCCTCGAACCTGACCGAGGCACAGAAGGCCGAAGCACGACGGCGGCGGGCGGAGGGAGCCACCCTTGCCGAACTCGCCCGCAGCTACGGCGTGGGAAAGAGTACGATTTCGAGGTTGGCGTCGTGACCACGGAGGCCAAGAATAGACATGGATTATCTTCGGTCTATTCCGAGCGCCAGATTCGAGGAAGTCAGTACGTCGGTGTGGTTTTGGCTGCGTCCTATGCGGCAATGCCATCATTACCTATGAGCACTTTGATCCACCCTTTGCTGAAGCCCTGCGACATGATCCGAAGGGCGTCGCGCTCCTGTGCGGCAGCCACCAGATAAAGTCTGCGAAACGATTGTATGTCGAAGAATACAATACAGCAGGCGGATAAAAATCCGCGATGCCGACAGGTTGGTTACGCAAGCCACCTGCTTGACATCGGAAACGGGCGACGAGCCTGTCTAATTCGGAAGCAACGATTTTACACAATGCAGCCCCCAGATTAAATTCGACGGAGAGACTTTTTTCGAGTTCCTTCGCCCGGAGCTGAAATCCCGTAGGTGGCGGCTTTCCGCTCGCTTTAATTATCGCCGCAACCGTGTTGTGTGTGAGATCAACGAAAACGAATTTTTAGTTAATTCGGGCAACTTTAGTGGTAGAGACCGCCACTAAATTCGAGGTGCGCCCGGAAGATGGCAGCCCTCCCTGTTTAGAACTAGTGGTATAAACCTAACGGAAGAGTCCTGAGTTCGTGTATGCTGGCGCCTGCCGAAAGGGGGGTGGGCATGCGCGAGGGGATCACAGTCGAGGTGAGCGCGGCCGATCGGGCGCGCTTAGAGGCGATCGCCGCCGATCGAAACAGCCCGCAAAAGCACGTCTGGCGAGCGCGGATCGTGCTGCTGACGGTGGATGGCCTGGGCACCAACGAGATCATGCGCCAGGCCGGCACAAGCAAAGTTACGGTGTGGCGCTGGCAAGAGCGGTTCATGCGGGCGGGGATCGAGGGTCTGCTGCGGGACAGGACGCGGCCCTCGCGTATCCCGCCGCTGCCGGCGAGCGTTCGCGAGCGCACCGTGGCTCTGACCCTCGGCGATCCGCCGGGTGAAACCACGCATTGGACGGCCGAGATGATGGCGAAAGCGGCCGGCATCAGCGTCAGTTCGGTGCAGCGCATCTGGCGGACGCACGGCTTGCAGCCGCACCGGGTTCGCCAATTCAAGCTGTCGCGCGACCCCGAGTTCGTGCCCAAGCTGCGGGACATTGTCGGCCTCTACGTCGATCCGCCGGCGCATGCGATCGTGCTCAGCGTCGACGAGAAGTCGCAAATCCAGGCGCTCGACCGCACCCAGCCCGGGCTGCCGCTGAAGCCTGGGCGGTGCGGGACCATGACCCATGACTACAAGCGCAACGGCACCACCACACTGTTTGCCGCCCTCGACGTGCTCGAAGGCAAGGTCATCGGCCGCTGCATGCAGCGCCACCGGCATCAGGAGTTCATTCGCTTCCTCAACGCGATCGAGGCAGAGATCCCGGCCGGCAAGCTCGTCCACGTCATCCTCGACAATTACGGCAGCCACAAGCATCCCAAGGTGCGGGCCTGGCTCGAACGGCATCCCCGCTTCGTGTTCCATTACACGCCGAAATCGGCCTCCTGGCTCAACGCCGTCGAGGGCTTCTTCGCCAAGCTCACCCGGCGACGGCTGAAGCGCGGCGTCTTCCGCTCGCTCGTCGATCTCCAGGCCGCCATCAAGCGCTTCCTCGCCGAGACCAATGACAACCCCAGGCCCTTCCTCTGGACCGCCGATCCCGACAAGATCATCGCCGCCGTCAGGCGTGGGTACCAAGCGTTGAGATTCGATCCACTAGAGGTCGATCCTTTGCGCAATGCGCTTGTGTTGCACCGTTATCGTCTAGTCTACCCCGAAGGGACGACTTACAATCGCTGAGGAGCCGACGATAAACCCTATGCTTCTCGCAAGAGGAATGAAGAAGGAATCCATGTCTTTACCTTCGAGACTGAAAACACCCGGCTCATGTTTGCCGCTTGTAGTTTCGTCTCTCCACAAGGATTACCACGTGTCGCTGTGCTAACGGCGCAATTCAAATAGGTGCTCATTTTTAGTCCGACGAACCGGAGCAGCGGCAATGGCAAGTTGGGCGAGCGAGCACCTCTGCTCTTATCAACTTCTTCTCTCGACCTTGCCGCTGCGCTCGGAGCCGCGTGGTTGTTTTTGAATATATCAGCCCATAATATCTGACTATCGAGCGCGACGATCAACAGAGACCCGAATGCAAAAAGCAGATCTCTTAGAGAGGTGGGCTGATCGAAATTCGAAAGAACGTTTGTCGGATGTGCGTGTGTACTGTGCCAGGTTGATTATACTGGCAACACAGACTGTATTATTTGGTGGAGGTTTCATGCTAACGGTTGCCGTGATTATGATGAACGCCTTAGATAAATATCTCACGATATGCAATTTATCTCATAATTGCGAGAATATGACCGATTACCAAAGAGTTGAGTTAATTGAGGATGTAGTTACTGATTTCAGCGTATTGTTCATTGTGATATTTTTAGCGTTTTGGAGGGGAACTGCGAGCTATATGGTGAAAGCAACCCAGAGAAATATATCCGTGATTTGTGCCAAAGAATTGCTAGGCTACGTCAGTAACCGGCCGCTGGGCCGCGAGTGTATCAAATTGTGCGACATTGACAAAGACGAGCAAAGGCGCAACGAACACAAGATATAATGTCCGGTAGAACACCACGCCGATGCCCTGCTCTGCAAGGGCGTGAGTTTTCTATGTGCCACGCGTTTGTAGGCGCCCGATCAAAATGTCACCGCTGCTGCCAGTTAGAGATGACACTGGCCTGGGATTTCTGAGGGACGTAGTGAGTGGTCACAGCCTGGAGAATAAATTTCAAATCCTGTTCCCCGTCGACGCCGCGGAAGCAGGGGTCCGCAGCGTCCAGCATGGTGTTATGCAGTGCTCCGGTTCCCTCGCTGGACGGCGGCGAGCGCGCTTTTGCTCGCGGCGAGCGCGAATTGCCGTTGCCCAAGGCGCGCAAAGGCGCAATCATCGCCGCAAAAATGGGGGAATCCGATTTATGCCGGTTAATCTAGGACGTCCGACAGCAACGCTGAGCGACCCAACGGCAGGGAGGATCAGATGGCGATACGAGGCTTGCTAGGGGGCATATTATTCATGACAGCTGGTGCAATCGTGCCCGCAGGGGCGCAGACGCCACCGTCGTCGTCGCCCCCACAGGCGCCAGAACTGGATCCGGTCCCCGGCAAGACGCCGCAGGAACGCTGCCAATATCGGTACATGATCGCTCATGGCTATCATCATGTCGGGCCAAAAGCGCAGGCCGCGTGTCCTGATCCGAAGCAGGAACAACCGAACAATTAAATTCAAAAATTGAGATGAAACGCTACGCTGATCTGATCTAGTGGTATAAACCTAACGGAAGAGTCCTGAGTTCGTGTATGCTGGCGCCTGCCGAAAGGGGGGTGGGCATGCGCGAGGGGATCACGGTCGAGGTGGCGCGGCGATCGGGAGCGCTTGGAGGCGGTCGTCGCCGATCGCAACAGCCCGCAAAAGCACGTCTGGCGGGCGCGGATCGTGCTGCTGACGGCGGATGGCCTGGGCACGGACGAGATCATGCGCCAGACCGGCAAAAGCAAAGTTACGGTGTGGCGCTGGCAGGAGCGGTTCATGCGGGCGGGGATCGAGGGCTGCTGCGCGACAAGACGCGGCCGTCGCGCATCCCGCCGCTGCCGCCAGCGTTCGCGAGCGCACGGTGGCCCTGACACTGGCGATCCGCCGGGCGAGACCACCCATTGGACGGCGGCAGCGATGGCCGAGGCCGCCGGCATCAGCGTCAGTTCGGTGCAGCGCATCTGGCGCGACACACGGCCTGCAGCCGCATCGGGTGCGCCAGTTCAAGCTGTCGCGCGATCCGGAGTTCGTGCCCAAGCTCGAGGACATCGTCGGCCTCTACGTCGATCCGCCGGCGCATGCGATCGTGTTGAGCGTCGATGAGAAGTCGCAAATCCAGGCGCTCGACCGCACCCAGCCCGGGCTGCCGCTGAAGCCTGGCCGATGCGGCACGATGACCCACGACTACAAGCGCAACGGCACCACGACCCTGTTCGCCGCGCTCAACGTGCTCGAAGGCAAGGTCATCGGCCGCTGCATGCAGCGCCACCGGCACCAGGAGTTCATTCGCTTCCTCAACGCCATCGAGGCCGAGATCCCTGCCGGCAAGCTCGTCCACGTCATCCTCGACAACTACGCCACCCACAAGCATCCCAAAGTTCGCGCCTGGCTCGGCCGGCATCCGCGCTTCGTCTTCCACTACACTCCGACCTCGGCCTCCTGGCTCAATGCCGTCGAGGGCTTCTTCGCCAAGCTGACCCGGCGCCGTCTCAAACGCGGCGTCTTCCGCTCGATCGTCGACCTCCAGGCCGCGATCAACCGCTTCCTCGCCGAGGCCAACGACAACCCAGTCCCTTCCTCTGGACCGCCGATCCCGATAAGATCATCGCCGCCGTCAGGCGTGGGTACCAAGCGTTAGATTCGATCCACTCAGCTCGAGGCCATAAGTTCAAGCCGGACCTATATCAAATCTACACGCCTCGGTGTCAGTAGTGCCCGAACTATTAGACGGGGGGAAGAATCTCCCCTTACATGGCAATAGTGTGGACATCATGAGCCGGATGAAACCGGCTTAACCTAATGGTACGGCGCTGACACTTGGTGCCGCCTTCTCCGTCATGCCCGCGAAAGCAGGGGGCCAGGGCTGCCGGCATCGTGTTAGCTGCCTCTGGGTGCCCGCTTTCGCGGGCACGACAAAAAAGGGGACGGCTACCAAGGATCAAATTCTTACGGATCGTATAGCCGCAAGTGAGGCCACCCCGATCCAGCTGCCGCCTTTCTCTTGTCATACCGGCCCGCGGGTCCACGCCGCGCGCGGCCCCGGGGTAAACTCCGCCCGGTATCGATTGCAGAAGTGGGGTTCGGCCTGCGCCGGGATGACCGTTTGGTTATTATTTCTGGCCGTCATGGCCGGACTTGTTCCGTGGCCTTCAACCCATGGCCTCGATACGAGGGCTCCGCCTGCCCGCTTAACAAAGGCGTCGATCACCGGGACGAGCCCGGTGGTGACGGTCAAAAGCTCCCTGCGATCAAATCCGCTGAGGCGGACGGCCCAGGCCGTCGAGGCGGTTTACGGCCGGGGGAGAGAGGCGAAGCTGCTGCGGGTCGGCGCATTGCGCGGCAGGTGGTGAATTTCGCCCCGCGCCGCCGCTTCGGATTCCTTGTCGGTACAGCCGATCTCCTTGCAGCGGTGCCTGGTGAATATGGCGGGTTCCTTGCCGTCGAACGTCACAATCTGCTGCTCGCCATGCAACACGAGAACGGGCGACACCGGCATTTTTCCGTTGCTCGTCGTCAGTTCGAGCTCGATCGGGCGGCGGGCCGATACGGTTTGGGAGCCGAAGACGCGCAAGGTTTCGCGCAGCATTGCTTTCCCGGTGCGATCGACGAGGCAGACCGTGACCTCGCCAGGCCCCTTGATCAGGATGTCCATTGCTCGCCTCCGTCAGCTCTCCTCGAAATAGACGTGCGCGCCGAGTTTGCGGGCCACCTGGAACACGTTCTGCGGCGCGGTGAACCCGGCATCGCGCAACTCCAGCAAGACCGCCAGACCAGGCTGGACCGGCGGCGACGGCACCGAACTCGGCGCAAAGAAGTCAACCTCGTCTTTGCCCCCGGTAAACACGCGCAAGGTGACATAGCCGGTTGGCGAGTCATCGATCGGAATGGCGATATTGTTGCCGAAAACGCCGCCCTCCTTCTGAACGGCGATCTCGGTGACCGTGAGCGTGCCGCCGTTCAGGAAAGTGAACGCTTCGGCGAAGATTTCGTTGATGCTCGAAACGTCAGTCGAAAGCTGCTGCTCTACCTCTAACTGCAGCATCAACTGGGTGGTCGCCATCGGGGCCTCCGTGCCAATTACGGAACTGGGAGTTCGGGGATGCGCATTTCGCCCGGCTGCAGGCGAAGATCGTAGTTCAGCCTATACTACACCGGCTGGGGATGACGACCGTCAAACACCGGCTGCATTATTTCGGCATCACGGTCAATCGGGGCGCGGTTGAGCGGCGCCGCTTCCCGGCGCATGATCGCGGACGACGGAATGCAATGCCGCGGGTCAGGAGGATATGCCGATGAAGATCGTCAAAATCGAAGATCTGCACTGCGACGCCGGCTGGCGGGTCAACTCGTTTCTGAAGATCACCACCGACGAGGGCATCGTCGGCTGGTCGGAATACATGGAGGGCTACGGTGCGCAGGGACTGACCGGCGTCATCCGCAAGCTCGGCGAGCGGCTGATCGGCCAAGACCCGAGGCCGGTCGAGCGCCACAGCACCTTTCTCTATGCCGCGACCCGCCAGGCGGCCGGCGGGGTCAACCAGATGGCGATCGCCGCGATCGAGAACGCACTGATCGACATCAAGGCCAAGGCGCTGGGGGTGCCGGTCTACGAGATGCTGGGCGGGCCGGTGCGCGACCGATTGCAGCTCTATTGGTCGCATTGCGGCACCTACCGCGCCCGCCATGCCGAACGGATCAAGGAATGGGCCGGGGTCGATCCGGTGCGCTCGCTCGACGACATCGTGGCACTCGGCGAGGAGGTCAGGCGCAAGGGGTTCAAGGGGCTCAAGACCAATTTGATCCGGTTCGACAAGGGCAAGCCCTACATGTACGGCCCCGGCACCGGCAACCAGCCGGGATTTCCCGAACTAAACATCGATCGTGGCATCGTCGATGCGGCGGTGGCGCAATTGGAGGCGTTCCGGCGCGGCGCCGGCCGCGATGTCGGGCTGCATCTCGACACCAACTTCAATTACAAGATCGACGGCTACGTCAAACTCGCGCGTGCATTGGAGCCGCTCGATCTGGTGTGGCTGGAGATCGACCTCTATGACCCAGCCGGGCTGGCGCTGGTCCGGCGCTCGGCCCGCACGCCGATTTCGTCCTGCGAGTCGCTCTATGGCAGGCGCCAGTTCCGCCCCTATTTCGAAAACCAGTCGGTCGATTACGCGATCATCGACGTGGCCTGGAACGGCATCCTCGAATCGTTGAAGATCGCGGCGATGGCCGACGCCTACGAGGTCAATGTGGCGCCGCATAATTTCAACGGCCATCTGGGCTCGCTGATCAGCGCGCATATGTGCGCCGTGGCGCCGAACTTCAAAGTCATGGAGATCGACATCGACGATGTGAAGTGGAAGGACGACATCGTCACCGCGCCGCCGGTCATCGAGGACGGCTATCTATTGTTGCCGACTGGCCCCGGCTGGGGTGCGGACGTCAACGAAGAGTTCGTGCGCGCCCACCCGCCGAAAGGGTAGGCGCCGGGGCGCGACGGTCCGGAGGCCCGGCTACTGATCGGCGAGCCTTGCCGCACCGAAGAAATGACCTTGGTAAATCACCAGACCGCGGTTGGGCGCGAGACGGACAAGGCTGTACGCGTAGTTTTTGCAGTCGACTTGCAGCGCCGTCACCGGATCATTGGTGATGCCGACGGTAGCCGGCAGGATGCGAAAGTCCGCGGTAAAATCGTCCTTCGACTCGCTCGACACCTGAAAGTTCGGCGACGGACAGGCGAGACCGCCGAGCGCCGCCGAGCCGCCGTCCAAGGACAGGGTGGTGCCGAGCAGCGCGTGTGCTTTCGCGGCGTCGAGGGCGCTGACCGCCGACGCGCCGGCGTCCCGGTCCAGTCGCCAAACCCCCTGCCATTCCGGCGGAGCGTGCGCCGGTTCGGCAATGCCCGAAGCGCTGCCGGCAAACCCGGACAGAGCCAGCAGCGCCAGGATGCGAACGGGTCGGCCAGATCACGATGCGTCTTGACGCAAGTACAGATCCCGCTCGGCTTGGCGGCGTCTGAGCAGGCCCGGGACCTCGACCAGATGGCCGTCCTCAGTAGCCTTGTCCCACAGCAGGAACTTATCGGCGGCCGTAGTGTAATCGCGGGCGAGATGAAATCTCAGAACCGACGATGTCCGGAAATTCCCCGTTCCGATGTTGAAGCACAGCGACACCATGGCCGCGTATTGGTTGTTCGTCGTCGGGACGGATGCCGTCAGCGAATTGACCGAGGTCTCGGCGTCGGACAAATCCTGCTGCAAGAACAGGACGGCCTGCACCTGGGTAATGGACATGCCGGGACGCACGCCGCGGATGTGGCCGTAGCCGATCGTCCAGATCCCCGCTACATCCTGATAAGCGTCTAGGCGCAAGCCCTCGAACAACTCGATCAGGTTGAGCCCGGCATCGTTGATGGTCCTCAACATCGCTACCTCCCTGAAAGTACGGCGCGCGACCTCGGCGGCGGATGGATACGGTCCCGTGCTGGGCGCTTCCCGACGCCGAGGGCCGCATCTCGGTAGCTCGCCGAACCGCGAAAGGGTGTGAGCCAGCTCACACATCATGATGATTTTTCCCGGCTCGGGCAAACCGGGTGCGGTTGACGATGCGAACGGCATATTCGTCGGCGAGCGGGCCGGGCGGACCCGAGCCGCGGCCAGGCCGCGCCGATGGCCCGGCTCTAGGCGACCGGAGGATAGTATTGCGGGGCTTCGCGGCGGTCGCGCATGCCGTAGTCGCGGATGATGCGCACCGCCCGGTGGCGGAATTCGCTGCCGACGGGCAGCTCCGGCCGCCACCTTTCGCCGGCGGCGCCGTCCGCCCACGACACCAGCAGCAACCGCTTGCCCGGGTCGTTGATGCCCGCGAAAACCTCGGCCGCGGCGATGCCGCCCCGGCCCCGAGGCCGGCAGGCCAAGGGTCTCCGGCAGCGCGCCGCCATCTGCGGCGGCGTCCGCTTGCCATTCGCTGACCGTAACCAGCTTGGCGACGCCGGTTTCGGTCTCGTCGAGACGCTGCCGGCGCGCTGGCCCGGCGGACCTCGTTGTCCGCGATGTCGTTGTCCGCGATGACTTCGCCGACCCGCAGATGGTAGTCCGCGAAGATGCCTGAGCGACCCCGTGCCTGGGCGTTATGATGGAGTGCGAGCGTCCGCCAGCGGATCAGCGCCTTCTCGTCGCGCCAGGTCGACAACGACAGCAGCCGGCCTCGGTCGTGCAGACCGGTAAAGCGCTCGTTGTCGATAAAGCCGTCGATTTTTTCAAGCTCCGGCCGGAGTATTCCGGCGAGTTCGAGGTAGTCGCTCCAGCGTTCCTGGTTCGGCTGAACCTCGAAGATGACGGCGAACATCCAGCCTCCTGTCGCGGGCCGGGCCGCCGCGATAGAGCCCTTCGCCAGCTGCGGCCGCCCGACACCGCAGATATGGCTGGCCCGGAGGGGTACGTCGATCACGAATTCCTTCGCCGGCGATCGTAGGGTCTAATTTCGGCGGGTCGAATTTCGGGCAGCCGGCTCGCCAGTCGCCCCTGGCCGCGCGGCTTTTGTCAGATCTTTCCCCGATGTCAGATTTTACGGAGCGCCGGTCGCGCGCTGCGTCTGGGCCGCGCTGCCCGTAACCGTATGACCGATCGCCGACACGTCTTGGCCGGCGCCGGCAACCGTGTTGCAAGCCGATAGCAGCGAGCCCATGCCGATCAGCACCAGTGCGGCCAGCAGCAGGCCAGCCGGGCGATTGCATCTTTGAGTGTTCATTTCCATCTCCGAAACCAGCGGTCGAACCGCTCAGCACGGAAACGGCATCTGCCGTGATCGGGTTCCGATCCGGCGGTCGGCGCAGGGGCCGGCCGGCATGGAACGCTCACCCGTTGCGCGCCCGTGTCCGCGCAGCCTTTTTTGCCGAGGCTGATCGCGCGCTCTTCGGCCGGGCCGCCGATGCGGCGCCACCGAGGCGGCCTCCCTTGCGCGACGGCTCTTTGTTGACCGGGTGACCCCTGCCGGACCCCGATTGCTTGCCGCCGCCGCTGATCTTGTTGACCGTCGCCCATGCCCGCCGCTCGGCCTCGCGCTCGCCGATGCCGCGCTCCTCGTAGCCCTCCTCGATATGCTCGGCCTGGCGCCTCTGCTTGTCGGTGTATTTCGATTTGTCGCCCCGCGGCATCAAAACCTCCTCCGCTCGATCATCCCACTTCGTGCATGACCGCGAAACAAGACATTCTCGGATTAGGTTCCGCGATAATCCACACGAACTTTGAGATCGCTATCGGCAGGATTTCGGAACCGATCCTTTCTCAACACTGTTGTGCAGCTCGACTACCTGAACGGAGGTCGAGAATGGATACGGTTGTTGGAACGGACCCGACAGTGCGGGAAACTGGTCTGCTGATCGCCAGCGACAAGGTCGAGGGAACCGCGGTGCGCAACCTCAGCGGCGACAAGATCGGCACGATCGAGCGGGTCATGATCGATAAGCGAGCCGGCAAGGTCGCTTACGCGGTGATGAGCTTTGGCGGATTTATCGGGATCGGCCAGGACTACGTGGCGCTGCCCTGGCATATGCTGCGCTACAATGAGAACCTTGATGCCTACGAGATGAACATTACCGAGAACCAATTGCGCGGCGCTCCCGCCGTCGGCGCGGGCTGGGACACCGGCACTGTCAGCCGCGGTTGGGAACGCGATGTGCACCATTACTACGGGGTCGATCCGTACTGGTAATCCAGCCGGTCGGCACCCTGGCGGTCAGCACCTTGGCGGCGGAGCGGCTTTGGCCGCTCCGCTTGTCTGTCGGCTACTTTGCAGGTGATGGCGGGCAGGTGACTCCGGGATTGGCCGATTCGCCGCGCCAACGCCCCCCCAAACCAAGGCAAGGTGGCGCCGTGTCTACGGGATGCTAGCGAATGTCCGCTCCATGGCCGCCGGCCAGTGATGTTTGACGATCCCGGCTGGCCCGAGCAGATTGTCCCGACATTGGGGCGAGCGGGGTGTGCGGTCCGGCATGACTTTCCTTCAGGCGATTTTCCTTGCCGTGGTGCAAGGCCTCACCGAGCTCTTTCCGGTCAGCAGCCTCGGCCACGCGGTCATCCTGCCGGCAGTGCTCGGCTGGCACATCGACCAGAACGCGCCGGAATTTCTGCCGTTCCTGGTCGTACTGCATGTCGGCACCGCGACTGCACTCTTCGTCTATTTTTGGCGCGACTGGCTGAGCCTGCTATTGGCGGCACTTGGTCGGGGCGGCACGACCAAAAGGACAATGGCCGAGCACCGCCATTTGATCGTGCTGCTGGTGGTCGGAACCTTGCCGGCGGTGCTGATGGGTTTCGTATTTGAAAAGAGCCTGCGTCACCTGTTCGGATCACCCGTCGCCGCAGCGTTGTTTCTGGTTGTCAACGGCATCGTGCTGTTTGTCGGCGAACGGTTGCGTCGCCGCGCCAATTCGGCGCGCGACCGGAACGTGCTGGTACACGCCAGCCTGGGCGACGCGGCCATCGTCGGCCTGTGCCAGACCGCCGCGTTCTTTCCGGGCATCTCGCGCTCCGGGGTGACGATCGTCGGCGGATTGCTGGTCGGCCTGCGGCACGAGGATGCGGCGCGCTTTTCGTTCTTGTTGGCAACACCGATCATCCTGGGCGCGGCGGTGCTCGAAATCCCGAAACTGCTCCTCGGCCGTGCCGGAGACGGCGCCGGCGCGATCGGCGCCGGGACGCTGTGGATTGCCGGCATCGTCGCCGGCGTCACCGCCTACGCCAGTACCGCCTTTCTGATGCGCTATTTCCGCAGCCGCGAGGAAAGCCCGGCGCTCGATCCATTTGCCTATTACTGCGGGTTGGCGGGTGTGTTGGCATTGCTCTACCTGCGGATCGGCTGATCGCCCGACAACCGCCAACAACAGTGGCGACGGGGCCGCGGGTGACAGTCTCGCCTCCCGCTGTTAGAAACCGCGGACCTGATCCGGTACCCGTGGGAGGGGGAAGATGGCAGCAAAGCCCTACATCATCGCGTTGGAAGAGCATTACCTCGATTCCGAGGTGAAGCGGCACTACACCGGTACCGATTCGCAGCACGCGCCGCGGATCAGCGAGCGGCTCGAGGATGTCGGGCAAGGCCGTATCGCCGATATGGACGCCGCCGGCATCGATCTGCAGGTGCTCTCGCTCGCCAATCCCGGCATGCAGAAGATGGATGCCGAGATCGGCCGTGCGGCTGGCGCGCGCCGCCAACGACCGGCTACGGGAAACCGTCCGCGCCCATCCCGACCGCTTCTCCGCTTTCGCCGCGATCCCTACTCCCGACCCGAAAGCGGCGGCCGACGAGCTGGAACGGGCCGTCACCAAGCTCGGCTTCAAGGGCGCGCTGGTCAACGGGCTGACCAACGGGCTGTTTCTCGACGACAAACGGTTCTGGCCGATCTTCGAGCGGGCCGCGGCCCTCGACGTGCCGTTGTACATGCACCCGGCGATCCCCCACCCGGCGGTGGTGGAGGCCTATTACAAGGATTACGTCGAACAATATCCGTCATTGCTGCGCGCCGCCTGGGGCTTCACAGTCGAAACCGCGACGCAGGGCGTGCGGCTGGTGCTGAGCGGCGTCTTCGACGCCTATCCCAATCTGAAGATCATCATTGGCCATCTGGGCGAAGGCCTGCCGTTCCTGCTGTGGCGCATCAATATGGGGTTCGAGCGCGACCGCAGCGGCAGCACTAATTTCCGCGACGTGTTCTGCGAGCATTTCTACGTGACGACGAGCGGCTTTTTCTCCGACCCGGCGCTACTGCATTGCATGATGGAAATGGGCATCGACCGGATCATGTTCTCGGTCGACTATCCATTTGTCGACAATCAACCAGGGACGAAATGGACTCGAGACCCTGCCATTATCCGCCGAGGACCAGGTCAAGCTGTTGAGCGGCAACGCCAAACGGCTGTTGAAGCTCTGACCGCGGACCAGCGCTGAGCTGCCGGTGAACGATCGTCCCCGGCGCCGTTCGGGGCGAGGGATCAGCGGTCCATAGCCTCTTGGGGGCGGGCGAGCTTTGCCGTTCAACAGAGGGGGAATATCAATCATGACCAAGTCAGCCGCCGGCCCAGCATCCATTATTCCGATCGTGGGATTGCTGTTGTCCGCCTGCGTGTCGCAGAGCGACTACGACGCATTGCAGGCGCAAAACCAGCAGCTCGAAACCCAAAACCAGGCGCTTCAGGCGCAGATCGCCGGGCTGCAGCGCGAAGCCACCTTTACCGAGGCCGGAGATCTGCTGTTTCCGCCGGGCGGGTTCGAGCTGACGCCGGCCGGAAAGGCGGAGCTCGCGAACAATATTGCCCCCAGGCTGAGAAACCTCCACAACGCCAAGGTGGTCGTCTACGGTTACACCGACAACACGCCGGTCGGGCCGCAGCTGCAGAGCGCGGGGATCAACGACAATCTGACCTTATCCTCGCGGCGGGCCGGTGCGGTCGTAACTTTTCTGATCTCGCAAGGGGTCAATCCGAATATCATTTCGGCCAAGGGGTTTGGCGATACGCATCCGGTCGCCGCGAACGACACGCCGCAAGGCCGCGCCCAGAACCGGCGCATCGTGATCACGATCCAAGGTCCGGGTGCTCCCGGCGTCTGACGCTCTCCTAGACCCAGGCGCAGTGGTGCGACCGGAGCACCAAGCCGCAGCAGTTCCCGCCCTATTCGCTGATCGCCCGGTATGGATCGAAGCCGAAATGGTCGTTTAACCGTCTCACCCGTGGAAATGCGTCAATGCGGTACTGCAAGGCGATCCTCTGGACCGTAGCCGCTGTCGTCGCCTCACTGGCTGCTGATCAGGCGCTGGCGCAGGCAGCGCAAAGCGCGGGCGGGCCGCAGATACTATTCACGCCCTATCTGTGGCTGGCAAACGTCAATACCGCGATCAGAACGCAATTGCCGCAAGCGCCCACGGTCAATTCCGAGGTTGGCGCGTTTCAACTTCTGGGCCATCTCAATGCGGTGCCGTTCCTGGGTTCGGCCGAACTGCGCGACGGACCGTTCAGCCTGCTCGGCGACGGGCTTCATCTCCCGGTCGGCACCAACATCACCACCCGCAACGTTTTCTTTCAGGGTGGCAACGCCGCGCTGCGGACCAATATGGGCACAGGCTTGTTTCTGTACCATGCAATCGATCAGCCGGCCCAGGGTCTGGACGCCGGCATGGGCATCCGCGTCTGGGAATTTGCCAGCAGCCTGACATTGAACGGCGGCCTGGCGCCGACGGTCAGCATATCCCGTTCTGCGAACTGGGCCGACCCGCTGCTCGCCGCCCGCTACCGCCGCGATTTCGGCAATGGTTTAGGGCTGACCGTGTACGGAGATTTCGGCGGTTTCGACGTCGGCGCGCATGTCGACTGGCAGGTGATCGGCACACTCGATTATGCCCTGAAGCCGTGGGCGACGCTCCGGCTCGGCTATCGCAGCCTCAACTTCAACTATCAGGGCGTTAAGGGCGTAGGCTTCGACGTTCACATGAAGGGGCCGTTGCTCGCGGCGACCTTCCGCTTCTGACCGGCTCCGGCGCGCGTCGCGCGCAGCCAGAGCAACGCTCAGCCGGTCATTGCCGGACGGGCTCCTGCCCCAGTCGCCGAATGCGGAAGGTACCAGCGCGAATCGCGGCTTTCGAGGCGGCCGGCGCGGCGGTGGCGCTGCAATGCAATGCCAAGATGATTTGGCCTGACCGCCATCCCCAATTCGCGCGACAGGTAGGTCAACAGTTCAGCCGCGGTGGCGCCTTCACCATGCGCCCCGACCGCCTTCAAGGTTGCGTCGCTCAACGACAATCCGGATGCTGCCCGGGCGGCCCGCGTCCTGGGTTCGCTCGGGGGCGCCGCAGCGGTTTTCGCCGGCCGTCCACGCCGGCGCCGATCCGCCGGTGCGCCGCCCATGCCGAATCGGGAAAATACCCGCTCGGCGATTTCCAGTTCGTTCAGCTGTTCCGCCAGTTTTTGCCGCTCCGCATCGAGCCGGGCCAGCCTCTCGGCAATTCGTTGCTTCTCCTGTGCGATTTCTTGCACCGTCGCCATACCCTCGATCTCCCTGCACTGTCCCCCGCGCCGCATTGCTCCGGCGTCCATCGAATAGATGGAATACGCCGGTGCATAAAAAAGACCGCGCCGGCAAATATTGCAATTCTATTATGCTTCGATGAAGCGCTAGGGTAGAGGCGGGCACTGTTGGCGTAGCGCAGATGACACTGGCGCATGTCCTCGCGGCAAAGATCAGGTCTCGGCGCCTGAGCAGCCGACCGGTCAGGCTTGCGCTAACAGTTCGTTAACCTATTGGACCGATTTGCTCGGCCACGACTTGCCGGGCGAGACTATTGTCGACGCAGGCTTCATAGGCGACCGGTCTGCGGATAAAGCCGCCAGAGACCAATCCTCGGCGCAGCCGGTCGAAACCCTCCTCCGGCAGAACCAGATCCTCTCCCCACACGCATTGGGCCCGGTAGCGGGCGAGGGCCCGCGCCAATACAGCCCGATCGATCGTCGGAAAGAATGAGGCGATTGCACCGGCGATCTCGTCCGCCGGCTTGTCCTTGATCCACTGCAGGGTGCGGCCGATTGCGCGGGTCATGCGCAGCAGCGGTTCGGGATCGCGCAGCAGCCGGTCTCGTGTCGTCACGAAAGCGGTATAGGTGGTGCGGCCCCGGCTGCTGGCCGCATGCCACAGATGCGCGCCGCTTGCCAACGCCTCCTCGACAACAGGCTCGAAGAACTGTGCTGCGTCGATGCTGCCGGCGCGCAATGCCGCAAGGTTCTCGGCCATGCCGCGGTCCGCAATGCGCTGCAGTCGCGCAGGATCGAGCCCGGCCTGGCGCAGGTCTTCCTGCAGGCAAAGCCACGGGGTCGGCACCTCGCTGACCGTGGCGAGCCGCAGCGGCATCAGGTCGGCGAAGCGGAAATCGGGTTTGGGTAAACGGCCGACAATCGAGAACGGGTCGCGGCAGACGATCTCGGCAAAGCAGACCAGCGGCGAGCCCGCATGGTCGTCATGATGCCTCATGACCCGCATTGGGCCAGACCACATCACGTCGGCGGCACCGTCGCTCAGCGCCTGCTCGGCCCGGCCCATGCCGGGCGACATCGACATTTCGACCTCGACCCCCTCGGCCAGATAGGCACCGGTGGCATGCGCTGCATAAAACGGCGCATAAAGCACAAAGCGGTAATTCTCAAAGAGGCGCAGACGCATTGCTGATCCGTCCGTGGCTGCAAGGCCGACGCGGTTGCGATGGAAGAGCCGGCGGTTCGAGCTTGATCCAATTCGACGAGTGGGGGAAGCTGTCAATCCGCATTTGCTGCCGCTGATCTTTGCTGTTGCGAGGAATTACGGATGGAGTTGCTGCGGGTTCGCCTTGTCGCGACACTACTGGCTGCCGCAACGGCGAGCGGCAGTGCCGCCGGTCAAAGCTATTATGACGATCAAGCCTGCCAGCAATATGCCGACCAGCAGACTGCGGCGCTGCGCGCGCAGGCTGGGTCCCAAGCCGTGGGAAGTGCGCTGCTGGGGGCTGGTTTGGGGGCGGCGCTTGGGGGCGCCATCGGTGGCGGCCGCGGCGCCGGCATCGGTGCAGCTTCGGGAGCCATCGCCGGCACCGGTATCGGCGCTGCTAATGCACAGAACACAGCCGCGTACGCGCAACAGCAATATTACGCTTTTTATTCGCAATGCATGCAGGCCCATCAGCCGGCGCCGGCCTATAGTGCGCCGCCGCCTGGGTATGCCCCACCTGGCTATGCGCCGCCGGGCGCAGCAGGCGCCGGTCCCACTACCTCGGATTTGAACCGTCAGCAGTTGAACCAGCTGTACTCGCCCCCTCCGTCCTATCCCTACGGGTACCCGCCCGCCTATCGCTGAACCGGGCTGCAAGACGGCCGGCAGGCCTTCCCCTCGCAGCCCGGCTATGTGGCTGCTTTTTTAGAGCACGCCGTCCTTGCGCAGGCCCTCGACTTCGCCGGCGCCGATGCCGAGCCAGTGATCGAGAACCTCGGCGCTGTCGCCGCCGAGCGCCGGCGACGGTTTCAGCTGCACGGTCTTGCCGTCGATCCGCACCGGCCAGGTCGCCATCTTGTAATCGCCCTGGCGCTGATGCACGACCTGCATGATGCCGCGCTCCTCAAAGCTCGGCTCGTTCTGCAGTTCCATCGTGTCGAACACCGCGCCCGACGGCACGCCGACGGCGATAAGTTTCTCCATTGCCTCGCGCTTGTCGTGCTGGCGGGTCCATTCGCCGATGATCGCGTCGAGTTCCTTTTCGTTCTTGACGCGCAGATCGCCGGTGGCGAAGCGCGGATCCTCGATCAGCTCCTCGCGCCCGATCAGTTTCATCAGGCGGGACCAGTGCTCGGGGTTGGCCCGGCTGGTGGTCAGATAGACATAGTCGTTGGGGCCGCCGCCTTTGGCGGGGTAGAGGCCCGAGGGCGCGTTGTTGCCGCCGCCCGACTTGGCGCCGTTGCGCGGCGCGGGCTTGCCGGTGCGCGCCATCGTGCAAAAGCAGGTGCGCATGTAGTGGATCATCGCGTCCTGCATCGCCAATTGCAGCCGCCTGCCGTGACCGGTGCGGTTGCGCTCGTGCAAGGCGCCGAGGATTGTCGCCGCCATCAGCATGCCGGTGCCGGTGTCGCCGAACGAGAGGCCCGGCTTGACCGGCGGGCGATCGCGCTCGCCGGTGACGCTGATCGGGCCGCCGGCGGCCTGGGCGATCATGTCGAAGGCGAGGCCGTTCTCGTGCGGGCTACCCGAACCGAAGCCCTTGATCTGGCAATAGATAATGCGGGGGTTGATCTTCTTGACCGATTCGTAGTCGAGGCCCAGCCGTTCGATCGTACCGGGCGCCATGTTCTCGACCGTGACGTCGGCCTTTTTCAGCATCTCCTTGACGATGTCGAGCCCCTTTGGCGATTTCAGATTGATCGTCAGCGACTTCTTGTTGACGTTGAATTGGTGGAAATACCACGGGTCGTCGTCGGGCTTGCCGGGGCGCAGCCGGCGGCCGGGATCGCCGCGGCCCGGGTTCTCGATCTTGACCACCTCGGCGCCGAACCAGGCCAACACCTCGGTCGAGGTCGTACCTGCCTCGAACTGCGTGAAATCCACGACCTTGACGCCTTGCAGAAAGCCGAAATCCTGGCTGATATCGCTCATCGTCCACTCCTCCCATCGGGCATCGATACTGCTTCGCAGCCTGCGCCTTTCGGTCGCGCGCCGCAACGCCCTCGCGTCATCCCCGGTACGCCGGAACAGCCGATCTTTTACTCATCCGGCCAGCTCCTCGGCGATGCCGGCGATCACCCGGTCCCAGCCGCGGCCGGCGGATTGCCGGAATAGACGAGCGGTCGGGTACCACGGGCTGTCGGCGCGGCCGAGCAGCCAACGCCAATCCGGTGCGAAGGGCAGCATGATCCACACCTTTTTGCCCATCGCGCCGGCGAGATGGGCGACCGAGGTATCGACCGTGACGACCAGTTCAAGACAAGCGATGACCGCCATCGTGTCGGCGAAATCGGCCAGTTCGGGACCGAGGTTGAGCAGTGGCGCGCGGCCCCAATAGCGGCCGATCTCGGCCTGGGCCGGCCCTTTCTGCAATGACACCAGCGCTATGCCGGGCATTGCCGCCAGCGGCGCGAAGGCGCTGAGCCGGGCCGAGCGGCGCAGATCGTTGCGGTGGGTCGGACGCCCGGCCCAGGCGATGCCGATGCGGCGATAGCCGCGCGGCAGCATTGCCGACAGCCGCTTTGTCCAGGCTGCCAATTTGGCCTCACCGGCATGCAGGTAGGGCGTCGCCGCCGGGATCGTCGGCAATCTCGTGCCGGCGAGGCGCGGCAGGCTCGAAAACGCGCAGAAGGCGGTGAAATCGGGGGCGCGGCGCCAATGGTCGAAGATGACGCCGGTACCCGACAGCTGCGCCACGACCGGCTGCAACTCGGAGCTGCAGGCAATCGCAATATCGGAACAGCGCGCCGCCGCCCAGGGAAGGTAGCGCGCGAACTGGATCACGTCGCCATAGCCCTGGTCGGCGATCAGCAGCAAGCGTGCGGCCGCGGCCGAGCGGCCTGCCGTCCCATTGCGGCCGTTCGGTCGGCGGCAGCATCGGCGGCACGCCGGCGAGCCGCGAGCGCCATTCGTATTCCTCCCAGCCGCGGGCAAAATCGCCGCGCAGCAAAGACGCCTCGGCAATGCCGAAATGCCCGGCGGCAAATTCCGGGTCAATGGCCAGCGCCAGTTCCGCCGAGAGCACAGCCTCGTCGAGTTCGAGACGATCGTAATGAACGACCCCGAGATTGTGATGGCCATGCGGGTCGTTCGGGTCGAGCGCCACCGCACGCTGCCCGGCAGAGAGCGCCTCGTCGGACCGGCCGAGCAGCCGGTAGATCTCGCATATGTTGCGGTGAAACAATGCCGACTGCGGAGCCAGAGCAATCGATCGCTCCATCAGCACAGCGGCGTCGGCCATTCGCCCGCGCCGAAAAGCGAGAATGCCCGTCTGATGCACGGCTGCTGGTTCCTCGGGCCGCTCGGCAAGAATGCCGTCGAGAATCGACGCCGCCTCGTCGAGCCGGCCCTCCTGTTCGTGCCGGTTGGCCAGCGCCAGCAATCCCGCGATGCGCTGCTCGGGCGATTGCGGCGCAGCAGCGGCGGCAGGATCAGTCGATCCCATAGCCCAGCCGCTCGATCGCCGGCGCCAGGATTTCTATCGCCGGCTCCAACTGCCGGCGGTAATGGCGGTAACGGTAGCGCGAGCCCTCATAGAGCGGCTCGGACACCTGGGCATAAGACGCGGTGCGCGCATAGCGCCGGTTGCGGTGAAAATCGAGGCAGCGTCGATCGAACGGCTCGCCGATGAAGTCGAGCATGCGGCGCACGCTCGTTTCCTGATCGTCGACGATTTCCTCATAGCGCACTGGTAGATAGCGCAGTGTCATTTGCGCGCGGTAATGCTCGACCAGATCCATCGTCAGCAGGTAGTGGCGCGCCGCGGTCTCGAGCGCATAGGCGCAATAAAACCCGTGGGTCAGATGATTGGAAAATGTCGACAGCACGACGTCGAGCGGATGACGCAGCACATGGATCAGCGGCGCCTGCGGGAAGATCAGCGCGATCAGGCCCAGATGGGTTTCGTTGAGCGGCATCTTGTCGGTAAACCAATGCGCCGAGGGGGCGAGAATCCCCAACCGGCGGACCCGGTCGAGATAATAGTCGCGCAGTTCGTCGAGCCCGTCGCGGCGGTCGCCCATCCATAGCTCGGCCAGGGCCTCGGGATAGCTGAGCGGGCTGTTCAACGTGCGTGGCATGGCGGCCGTGACTTCGTTGACGAACGGCAATTCGTCGCCGGCGGTGATGTGCGGATGCGCCGACAATGTCTGCTCGACCAATGTCGTGCCGGAGCGGGGAAAGCCTAAAATGAAAATCGGCTGAGGGATGTCCTCGCGCAGTCGCGCACGCGGCAGAGTTTGCGTTCTGGTCTCGGTGAAGAATTCCTTCAGGCGTTCGGCCAGGCCTCGCGCCTCGTCGGCTCGATAAATCAGGCCGCTGGTTTCGCGGCATTGACGCTTGCCTTCCTCGAAAGCCGCAAATGCCTCATCCCACCGCCCCAGCCGATCGAGCAGCCGCCCCTTTTCCAATAGCTCGCTGGCGCCAAGACCGCCGGCCGCCGATGCGATCGCGTGATCGAGCACACCAAGCGCCTCGGCATAGGCGCCGGTGCGGCCGTGCAATACCGCGCGGGTCAACAGAACGCTCGGATCGGCCGGCGCCAGCGCCTCGGCATGGTCGAGCAATTCGCCGGCGCGGGCAAAATCGCGGTCGGCTTCTTCCATTCGCGCCCAGCCGAGCCAGGTCGTCACCACGTCGGGCGCCCGGGCCGCCAATTCCTCGTAGAGCTGGCGCGCTTCGGTCATTCTGCCTTGGTTCTTCAGGTTCCAGGCAAGGTTCGCCAGCACGATCGGATCGCGCTCTCGGGAAAGATCGAGCACTCGCCGGTAATGGTATTCGCCGGTCTGCGGCCGGTTGGCCTCGGTCATGACCATGCCCATAAGATTGTGCGACTGCGCGTTCTCCGGCGCGATGCGGATGCCGTTGCGGGCGTGAATTTCGGCCTCGGCGATCGCACCCTTGCCGAGCAGCAGCAAGGTCAGCTCATGCGTCGCCCACAGCGTATTCGGGTGCAGGTGGACGATGCGGCGCAGCAGCGCGTCGGCCGCCGTGGCATTGCCGGACGCCCGACAGATGCGCCACAAGGTCGCCAGCGCGTCGGGCTGACCCGGGGCCAGTTCCAAAACTTCGCGGCAGAGCTTTGCTGCCTCGTCAAGGACACCGCGCTGATGCAGCTCCACCGCGCGCTCGACCACCGGCAACAGCGGCGCTCCCGCTCCCGGCGCCGGCAATGTCGCGAAGTCGAGGCCGCAGCAGCGCACGGCGCGCAGCCCGCTGCCGCATCCACACAACGACTGATCCGCGACCATCACCGACCGAAAATCGCCCGAGAGCCCAGCCGGCTCAGATCAAACGAAGAAAACCGGCCGTCGTCAATCGCGCCCGCGCGGCGAGGCAAAGTAAATAGACCGCAATTGGTGACCGCAGCGCAACCCTCGCGAACCCGCACTGCCGAGGTGCGGTAAGTAGACGCCGGAGTTGCTGATACATTGGCCAAGTCGACAGCCGATCTCAGGTTCCGTACCGGCTGAGACGCACGAAGCAGCGCAGCATCGGACCAATCTTCGGCCGCGTCGGTACGCCGCCGAATTCTGTTTGACGCACCCCGTTCCGAATCGTAATATTGCATTATGTAACAAAAGTTAACAAAATCCGAATTACATTAAGCTGATGCTGGCGCCGCCAGCGATCGGCAAAGGGGGTCCGATGGTCGGCACTACTTTCAGTGGTACGATCACAACCGGCGTCACGCTGAATAATCCGGCGACGCAGCGCCCGGCGACGGTAACCGGAACAATCACCGACAGCACCACCGGCGCGGCGCTTTACGGAAATGTCGATGTCGCCTGGACGGTCATCAACCAGGGCACGGTCGAAAACACCGGAACCACCGGCGGCACCGCGATCCAGCTTGGCGCCGGCGGTACGGTCAATAATCAAATCCAGCCCTCGGTCTCGCCGAGCGGTCCTACCGGCGGCTCGCTGATCGAAGGCTACGGCGGCATCCTGATCCAGGGTGCGGCGGGCGCCGTCACCAATCTCGGCAGCATCAAAGCCACCGGCACCAACGCCGACGCGGTCTACATGACCGCTGGCGGCACAGTCTCGAACGGCAATGCCAGCGATACGAACGCCTCGATTTCGGGCGGCCGCCACGGCGTTTTTATAAAAGGGGCCGCCGGCGCCGTTACGAACTTCGGCACGATCAGCGACAGCGGAGCGGGTGCCGCCGTCATCCTCTTTCCCGGGGGCAATGTCACCAACGGCAGCGCCGCCTCCACCGCCGCGCTGATCAACGCCGCCGGCGGCCACACCGCCATCTACGTCAATTACGGCGCCGGCACCGTAACCAATTTCGGAACCGCCACAGGGAGCAGCGGCGTCTTCCTGGCGACGGGTGGGCGGATCGCCAACGGGCAGAGCGGTTCGACCGCCGGCCTGATCACCGGAACTTCCGGAAGCGCCGTGGTGATCACCGGCGGCGTCGGAACCGTAGCCAATTTTGGCACGATCCAGGAGACCGGCACGGCTTCTGCCGTCGCTTTGGTTGCCGGGGGTATCGTCACCAACGGCGCCAGCGGGGCGGCGACCGCCTTGATCACCAGCACCAGTACGGGCGTCTATGGCAACAACAGTCCGGTCACCGTCACCAACTTCGGTTTGGTCGAGGCCACCTCGGCTTCGACTGGAAGCGGTATCGCTTTGGAATCCGGCGGCACGGTCACCAATTTCGGGACCGTTCAAAATACCGCTACCAGCGCCGCGGACGTCTATTTCCACGGCGGCGGCAGTCTCACCAACAGCAAGACCGGGACCAGCGTCGGCTTGATCTCGGGCGCCGGTACCGGCGTCTCGGTTCGCGGCGGCGCCGGAACGGTGACGAACTCCGGCTCGATCCAGAGTTCGACCGCGAACGGCGTTTATCTGAACGGCGGCGGCAATGTGACAAACCAGGCCGGCGGCGTGATTGCGGGTCACAGCTTTGGCGTCTATGGCCGCGGCGTCGCGATCACCGTAATCAATTCGGGCTTGATCGAGACGACCGGCACCGCGGACGGCATCTATTTGCGCGGCGGCGGCAGCATCACCAACAATTCCGGGGGGACGATCGCCGGCAGCGCCGCCGGAGTTGAAATCGGCCAGCAGGGCGGCGTTGTCACCAACCACGGCGTCATAGAGGGCGTGATCGGCTTTTACGGGGAAATTCATCATAGCGGGGCCAACACGCTGATCAATTTCGGCACTGTCGCCAGCACCTCGGGTACGGCCGGGATCGCTGTCCAGATGGGCAGCAGCGTCGGCCTCGAAAAGCTGCTGGTCGTCGAGCCGGGTGCGGTCTTTACCGGTCTCGTCGAAGGCGGCGGCCGTGGCGAGATCGAATTCGCCGCCACCGGCACCGCGGCGATGGGCGGCAACATCTCCGGTTTCGAGACCGTGTCGTTGGCCAATGGCGCAGCCGACAGCCTGACCTTGGTGCAAGCCAATTTCACCGGGGTGTCCTCGAACCGGATCACAGTGATCGGCGGCAACAGCGGCAATACGGTCAATGCGTCGGCAGTGACTTCCAGCCAAGTGACCATTATCGGCGGCGCGGGAGCCGACATCCTAACCGGAGACGCCGGTGGCAACGCCCATTTTGTCTTTACCGACGCCAATTTGACCGCGAGCGACAAGGTCACCGGCAGCGGCTCTAACAATGAACTGGACGTGACGACACCCGGCACTATTGCCGCCGCCGGCGTTAGCGCGGTCCAAATCTATCGGCTCGCCAATGGCGGACCCAATACGCTGACCCTAACCGATGCGAATTTCACCGGGCTTGTCCCAAGACCCATGAACGTTTACGGCGGCACTGGCGGAAATACCATCGATGGCTCCGGAATAACCGGCACCACCAACAATCTCGATATCTACGGCGGCGCCGGCGCCGATGTGCTGAAAGGGGGCGCCGGTAGCGATATTTTTGTGTTTACCGCCGCGAACCTGACGAGCACCGACACGATCAGCGGCGGCGGCGGCAATAACGAATTACTGATGACGACCGCGGGAACAGTTGCCGTTGCCGGGGTGAGCGGGGTCGAGACCTATGTGCTGGCCAATGGCGGCGCCAACGTGTTGACTTTGGGGACCGCCAATTTCACCGGCGTTACAGGCTCGACGATCACGGTCTCCGGCGGCAATGGCGGCAACACGGTTAGCGCCTCGGGCGTGACCGCGCCCGACCGCATCATCGTCTATGCCGGGACCGGCGCCGATAATCTGACCGGCGGGCCGGGCAATGACATCTTCTACGCCGGCGGCAACACGACGATGACCGGGGGCGCCGGCGCCAACGAGTTCATCTTCAGCGCGCCGGGAACCAACACGGTCGCTGATTTCGGCGCATCCGACGAGATCTTGTTAAGCAATACCGGGTTCGCTCTCGGCCTCACCGGCGCCGGTGCGCTGCCGGCGGCCCTGTTTACATCGAACGCCACCGGCGCCTTCACCGCGACCACCCAGCGCTTTGCCTACGATACGGCCAATGGCGATCTCTACTACTCGGCCGCCGGCACCACCGCCACCGAGAAGCTCGTCGCCACCCTGACCGGCGCACCAGGATTGACAGCGGCCCAATTGTTCCACACTGCCACTGCTATAACCATCTACAGCGGCACCTACACCACCGGAATCGGGCTCGGCAACCCTGCGACGCAACGGTCGGTCACAGTGACCGGAACGATCGCCAATGCGAGTGGGCAAGGGATTATCGGCAACGTGGATCTCCCTTGGACGGTCAATAATCGCGGAGCGGTCGAGAGCACCGGCACCACTGGGCTTGGCTTCGGCGTGCAGCTGTTGGCCGGAGGCACCGTCAACAATCTTGTCTCAGCGTCCGGCACGGCAAATCCCGGTTCGCTGATCGAAGGCTACAATGCTGGGGTTCTAATCGAGTTTGCCGCTGGTGTCGTCAGCAACCTCGGCGCGATCGAGGACACCGGCGCCAACGGGATCGGCGTCAACGTCTTCGATGCGGGCGGACGTGTCGTGAACGGCTCCGCGACTGATACGACTGCATTGATCTCGGGCCCCGGCACCGCGGTTGCGATTACGGGCGGCGCCGGCAGCGTCACGAATTTCGGCACGATGCAAAGCACCGGTTTACACACCGCGATTGTTTTCGATAACGGTGGCAGTATCGCGAACGGCAGCAGCACCTCTACCGTGGCGCTGATCAGCAGCACCAGCACCTTCAACGCCATAAGTGTCAGCTATGGCGGCGGCACGGTGACCAATTTCGGGTCGATCAAAGGTGGCAACACCGGCGTCTTCTTTGACGATGGCGGCCGGGTCACCAACGGGGCGAGCGGCTCAACCGCGGGGCTGATCCAGGGCGGCACCGGAGGTGCGGTCTCGATCGCCGGGACCACCGGCACAATCGCCAATTTCGGTATGCTGCAGTCGCTCGGCACCCTCGCGGTTGTCGCCCTGAACGGGGTGGGCGGCGGCACCGTGACCAACGGCGCCGTCGGGGCGACGAGCGCCGCGATCACCGGCCCGGGAACCGGCATCTACGTCAATAACGGTCCTGGAACGATAACCAATTTCGGCCAGATCAAGGCCACTTCCGCCTCGGCCGGAAACGGTATCGTTCTGGAGCGTGGCGGCATAGTCACAAATTTTGGGACCGTCCAGAACGCTGACACCGCGGATGCGGGCGTCTATCTGCACGGTGGCGGCAGCGTCACCAACGGCAAGACCGGGACCAGCGTCGGCTTGATCGCCGGTGCGAACAATGCTGTCTCGTTCCGCGGCGGCGCCGGCACAGTTGTCAATGCCGGGTCGATCACCAGCGCCACCAATAATGGCGTCTACATGAACGGCGGCGGCAATGTAACCAACCAGGCCGGCGGCATGATCGCCGGAAAAGTAGATGGCGTCTATGGCCGCGGCGTTGCTATCACCGTCGTCAATTCCGGCCTGATCGAGACCACCGGCACCGCCGACGGCATCTATCTGCGCGGCGGCGGCACGGTCACCAACAATGCCGGAGGGACGATCGCCGGCAGTGCCGCCGGAGTCTATTTTCACCGCACCGCCGGGATGGTGACCAATCATGGCGTGATCAAGGGCACGATCGGGTTTGATGCCGCCGGCGCCGGCACCAATACGCTAGTCAATTTCGGCACGGTCGCCAGCACCTCGACCGCAACCGGCGCGATCGCGGTCGAGATGGGCAACAATGTCGGCAAGAACCTGCTGATCGTCGAGGCCGGGGCGGTCTTTACCGGTCTGGTCGAAGGCGGCGGTCGGGGCGAGATCGAATTCGCCGCCACCGGAACCGCGGCGATGGGCGGCAATATCTCCGGCTTCTCGACTGTTGCACTAGCCAATGGCGGTGCCGACAGCCTGACCCTGGCGCAGGCCAATTTCACCGGGGTGACGCCCGGCCGCATTACGGTTATCGGCAGCAATGACGGCAACACGGTCAACGCGTCGGCGGTGACCAGCGCGGTCACGATCAACGGCGGCGCCGGCGCCGATGTCTTGACCGGCAACAGCGGCGGGAATGCCATTTTCGTCTTCACCGCCACGGCATTGACCGCGACCGACAAGATCACCGGCACCGGCCGCAACAACGAGCTCGAAGTCACGACCGCGGGCACGGTCAACGCTACCGGAGTAACCGGTGTCGACATCTACCATCTTGCCAATGGCGGCGCGAACTCGCTGACCCTGGCGAACGCGAACTTCACCGGCCTGCCCAGCGGCGACCATATCACTATCTATGGCGGCACCGGAGGAAACACGATCGACGGCTCCGCGCTGACTGGCGCCACCGACAATCTCGACATTTACGGCGGTGCCGGCGCCGACGTGCTGAAGGGCGGCGCCGGCAACGACGTGTTCTCGTTCACCGCGGCCAATCTGATCGCGACCGACACGATCAGCGGCGGCGCCGGCACCAACGAATTGCTGGTCACGACCGCCGGGACCGTTGCTGCCGCCGGGGTGAGCGCGGTCGCGACCTATGTTCTGGCCAATGGCGGCGCTGACACTTTGTCCCTGGCCAGCGCCAATTTCACCGCAGTTGCAGGCTCGACGATCACGATCGCCGGAGGCAATGGCGGCAACACGATCAGTGCCGCCGGGGTCGCCGCGCCGGACCGCGTCATCGTCTACGCCGGCATTGGCGCCGATGCGCTGACCGGCGGGGCGGGCAACGATGTGTTCTACGCGGGCGGCAAAACCACGATGACCGGCGGAGCCGGAACCAATGAATTCGTGTTCAGCGCCGCCGGCACCAACACGATCGCCGACTTCGCCGCCTCGGCCACCAACGAAGCCGTGTTCAGCAATTCCGGATTCGCCCTCGGTCTGAGCGGCGCGACATCGACGCCGAAACTGCTGCCAGCGGTCCAGTTTACCTCGAACAGCACCGGCGCTTTCACCGTGCCCGGGACGCAGCATTTCGCCTACGACACCGCCAACGGCCAACTGTTTTATTCGGCCGCCGGCACCACCGCGACCGAGCACCTGGTCGCCACCTTGAGCGGGACTCCGGTCCCCAACCTGACCGCGTCGCACCTGTTCTTCGTCAGCTGAGCCGGCCATCGGAATGCCCGCCGCCTCAGCCTGACCGCCGCGGGGTAACCGGCGGCAACGGCCGGCGCCGCGCTCTGGCGAGCCTGCCGGCGATCGGCTAACTTCCGGCCGGACGGGCGCAGGCGGGAATTGCATGGCCGGAGCTGGAGCCGAACCCGAATTCACGCTCGGCATCGAGGAGGAATATTTTCTCGTCGACCGGGCGACGCGCGATGTGGTCAACGATCCGCCGCCCGAGATGCTAGCCGATTGCGAGGCGCAGCTCGCCGGGCAGGTCGGTCCGGAATTCCTGCGCTCGCAGATCGAAATCGGGACCCGAGTGTGCAGCACCCTCGCCGAGGCGCGCGCCGATTTATGCCGGCTGCGCAGCACCGTCGCCGCGGTAGCCGCATGCCACGGCATGGCGCCGATCGCCGCGGCGACCCATCCTTTCGCCCGATGGGACGCGCAAAAGACCACCGAGCGCCGGCGCTACGCCGATCTGCACGACGACCTGCAGGGCGTCGGGCGGCGCCTCGCAATCTGCGGGCTGCACGTCCATATCGGCATTCCCGACAACGAGCTGCGCATCGACCTGCTCAACCAGGCGACCTATTTCCTGCCGCACCTGCTGGCGCTGTCGACCTCTTCGCCGTTCTGGCGCGGCGACAATACCGGGCTCAAATCCTACCGGCTGGCCGCGTTCGACGAATTGCCGCGCACCGGCATGCCGGAACGCTTCGACAGCTGGGGCGAATACCGCCGTCATGTCGACGTGTTGACCCGCGCCGGGCTGATCGCCGACGCGACCAAATTGTGGTGGGATTTGCGGCCGAGCGAGCGCTTTGCGACGCTCGAAATGCGCATCACCGACAGCTGCACGACATTGGAGGATTCGCTGTCGATCGCGGCGCTGTTCCGCTGTCTGTTGCGGATGCTGTGGCGGCTCAAGCGCGAGAACCAGCGCTGGCGCATCTATGCCCGCATGCTGATCGAGGAAAACCGCTGGCGGGCGCAGCGCTACGGAACCGACCAGGGCCTCGTCGATTTCGGCCGCGGCGCCATCGTCCCTTATGCCGGCCTGCTCGAAGAGATTTTGGCGCTGATCGACCAGGACGCCCGCCATTTCGGCTGCCTCGGCGAGGTCTCGCACGCCGCGAGATCCTCGCCCGCGGCACCAGCGCCCACCGCCAACTCGCAGTCTTCGAAGGGGCGCTGGCGGCCGGCGCCTCCCGTGCGGAAGCGCTCGCCGCCGTCGTCGACTGGCTGATCGCCGAGACCGCGCGGGGGTTATAGCTCGGCTGCGGTCTTCTGCGGGGGTATTGCCGCGCAGTACCACGCCCGGCTACGCATTACGATGTGCACGACCGACAGCATGACCGGGACCTCGACGAGCACGCCGACGACGGTCGCGAGGGCGGCACCCGACTGAAAACCGAACAGCGCGATCGCGGCGGCGACCGCCAGCTCGAAAAAATTCGAGGCGCCGATCAAAGCCGACGGGCAGGCGACATTGTGCGGCACGCCGAGAGCGCGGTTCAGCCCGTAGGCGATCCCGGCGTTGAGATAGACCTGGATGACGATCGGCACCGCCAGCAGCAAAATCACCAGCGGCTGGCGGATGATCTGCTCGCCCTGAAAGCCGAACAGCAGCACCAGGGTCGCCAGCAATGCCAGCAGCGAGATCGGCTGCAGCCGGCGCAGCGTTCGGGCCAAGCGCACTCGCCGCCATGCGCCAGCAACGACCGCCGCCATAGCTGCGCGGCGATCACCGGCACGACGATGTAGAGCACGACCGACAGGAACAGGGTCGCCCACGGCACCGTGATCGACGACAGGCCGAGCAGCAGGCCGACGATCGGGGCAAAGGCGAAAACCATGATCGTGTCGTTGAGCGCGACCTGGGTCAGCGTGAAATTCGGCTCGCCACCGGTCAGGTTCGACCACACGAAGACCATCGCCGTGCACGGTGCGGCGGCCAGCAGGATCAGCCCGGCGATGTAGCTGTCGATCTGGCCCGCCGGCAGAAACGGGCGAAACAGCCAGCCGATGAACAGCCAGCCGAGCAATGCCATGCTGAACGGCTTGACCAGCCAGTTGATGCCGACGGTGACGGCGATGCCGCGCCACTGCTCGGCGACCCGGTGCAATGCGCCGAAATCGACCTTGAGCAGCATCGGCACGATCATCAGCCAGATCAGCACCGCGACCGGGATGTTGACCTGGGCCACGGTCATCCGGCCGAGCGCCTGAAACGGCCCAGGCATGCAGTCGGCCGAGGACGATGCCGGCGACGATGCACAGCGCCACCCATAAGGTCAGATAGCGCTCGAATGTGCCGAGCGCCGGCCGCGCGCGCGCGCGGCCGGTTTCAGCGACCGAGGTCATGGCAGCTCCTATTGCGGTACGACCCGAAGGCGGCCGAGTTCGTCGACCTTCCGCTTGATCGCCAAGCGATCGAGCCTGTCGATCGGCAGGGCGACAAAAATCTTGATCCGGTTTTCGAGCACGAGGTAAGCGTCGCGAAAAGCCCTCTGTTGCTCCGCTTCCGTTCCGTCGACAGCGGCAGGATCGGGCACGCCCCAATGGGCGGTCACCGGATTGCCGGGCCATACCGGGCACACCTCACCCGCCGCTTGGTCACACACCGTAAAGACGAAATCCATGACCGGCGCGCCGGGCCGCGCGAATTCGTTCCAGCTTTTGCTTCGCAGACCCGAGGTCGGGAGATGGTGGCGTTCGAGTTCCTCGAGCGCCAGCGGATGCACTGCCCCCCGCGGAAAGCTGCCGGCGCTGTAACCCCTAAACCGTCCCTTGCCCCAATGGTCGAGCAGCACCTCGGCCATGATGCTCCGCGCCGAATTGCCGGTACATAGAAAGAGAACGTTGTACGGCCCGCCCGCGATCATCGCGAGAATGTCCCGGCCTTATCGGGTCGCGGGTTTGCGGGCTTCGATGATGGCCGAGACGACGTAGTTCTTCGATGCCTCGGCCCGGCGCCCAGGTCTTGATCAGCTCGCGGCTCTCCGGCTTGGCGGCGACGCGGATATCGGCAAAGCCGGCGGCGCGCGAGCCAGGCCTCGATCTGCTCCGCCGGGGCCGCGCCGGCGACGCAGCCGCAGACCAGCGCCGGGTCGGCGGCGAGATCGGCCGGCAACGGCGCGGTGCTGACGATGTCGGAGACGGCGAGCCGGCCGCCCGGTTTCAGCACGCGGAACGCCTCGCGGAACACCTGCGCCTTGTCGGGGACGAGATTGATCACGCAATTCGAGATCACGACATCGGCCGATGTTGTCGGCGACCGGCAGATGCTCGAGTTCGCCGAGGCGGAACTCGACGTTTCCGGCGCCGATCTTGGCCGCGTTCTCGCGCGCCTTCTCCAGCATCTCGTGGGTCATGTCGACGCCGATCACCCGGCCCGCGGCACCGACCTGCCGCGCCGCCAGAAAACAGTCGAAGCCGGCGCCGCTGCCGAGATCGACGACCGTCTCGCCCGGCCGCATCGCGGCGATCGCCTGCGGGTTGCCGCAGCCGAGCCCGAGATTGGCGCCCTCGGGGACCGCCGCCAGACTCGACCTCCGAATAGCCCATCTGCAGCGCTTTATCCTGCGCAGCGGTCGAAGGCCCGCAGCAGGACGATGCCGCCGGTGCGCAGCATCCCGAGGTCGGCAGCCGCCGCGATGCTGCCGTAGCGGGCGCGCACCATTTCCTTGATTTCAGCCTGGTCCATGATCCGTCTCCTTCAAGCCGATTTCTGATCGGCAGGAATCAGCCATTCCGGTCACTTCCGGACGGCAAATCGGGGCGCACAAGCCGGCGTCGCCGCCGCAGCAATTCTCGGTCAGGTAACCCATCAGCGCGTTCATCACCGCGAAATCGGTGGCGTAGATCAGCTGCCGGCTCATTCGGCGCTGGGTGATCAGGCCGGCATGGGTCAGCTGCTGCAGATGAAAAGTCAGCGAGGACGGGGACAACTCCAGCGCCTGCGCGATCGTTCCGGCGGACAGCCCGTCCGGCCCGCGCTGCACCAGCAAGCGGTAGACCGCGAGCCGGGTCTCGTGGGCCAGCGCGCCAAGCGCCGCGACTGCCTGTTTGGCCTCCATAGAAGCCTCCGATATTCCAACAAAGATCGAATTTATAGCCATCTTCCGACGCTGTCAACGATCTTTCGTGGATCATCGAATTATCAATCGGGGATGCGATTACGCCGGCGGAGCGCTACATAGGAACAGAGGACAACGAGGAGGTTCCGATGGACGACAAGACCCGCACCGAACTCGAAGCCGCGGCGTTCCGCCGCCTGGTCGAGCATTTGCGCGAGCGCACCGATGTGCAGAACATCGACCTGATGAATTTAGCGGGCTTTTGCCGCAACTGCCTGTCGAGATGGTATCGCGAGGAGGCCGAGCAGCGCAGCGTCCCGCTCTCCGATCCGCAGGCGCGCGAGATCGTCTATGGCATGCCCTATGACGAGTGGCGCAAGAAATATCAGAAGGAAGCCAGCGCCGAGCAAAAGGCCGCTTTCGCCGCCCAGCAGCAGCACTGACCGGATCGGTCCCCTCGCCTTGCGCTGGCCGGGGGCGGCGGCTATCGTCGAGCCGCCGCGGGGGGCGCGGCGCCAACGGGGGAAAGCGGAATCATGCCGGATGTCGGGGGGATCGCGGGCGAGCGACTCAAATCCTTGATCGAGCGCATCGAGCGGCTCGAAGAAGAAAGACGCACGCTGAGCGAGGACATCAAGGAGGTCTATGCCGAGGCCAAAGGCACCGGCTTCGACCCGAAAATCATGCGCCAGATCATCCGCATCCGCAGACGCGACAAGGACGAACTCGACGAGGAGGAAACCCTGCTCGACGTCTACAAGCGGGCGCTCGGCATGCTGCCGGACGTAACCCTGCAGTCGCAGGCGGCCGAGTAGCTGCTATTCCGCGGCGCGCGCCGCAGTGGCCGCCGGCAGATGCCGGCGCAAAGCCGCGAGCAGCTCGTCGGCCTCGGCCTCGCTCGCATCGAACCGGCAGACAAAGCGCGCCAAGGTCGGGCTGCGGCGATAGAATTGGATGCCGTCGGCTTCGAGTCGCGTCCATAACGGCGCTCGGCAGTTCGAGAAAGATCTCGTTAGCCTCGACCGGGGCCAGCAGGCGGACACCAGGAATCGCCGAGAGCCCGGCGGCAATGCGAGCCGCGATCGCGTTCGAGGCGCGCGCCATCTCCAGCCACAGCCCGTTTTCGACGTAGGCGAGGAGCTGAGCCGAGGCGAACCGCATTTTCGACCACACCTGGCCGGCGCGCCGCAGTTGCACGGCCAAGCCGTCGGCGAGCTCCGGCGCGAACACGACGATCGCGTCGCACAGCGCGCCGCCATTCTTGGTCGCGCCGAAAGACATGATGTCGATGCCGGCGCGCCAGGTCGCTTCCGCCGGGCTGCAGCCGAGCCGGGCCACGGCGTTGGCAAAGCGCGCGCCGTCCATATGGATCCTGAGACCGCGCGCCTTGGCCACCTCGGCGACGGCGCGGATTTCGGCGATCGCGTAGACCGTGCCGAGATCGCTCGCCTGGGTCAGATTGACCGCGGAGGGCTGGCCGCGATGAAGCTGTCCGGGGCCGATCCCGCTCAACGCGTCGGCCAGCCGATTCGCGGCGATTCGGCCGTGCTCGCCGACGACCGGCACGAGCTTGATGCCGCCGCCGAAGAAGCCCGCGGCATTAGCTTCCGAGGTGTTGATGTGCGCCGCTTCGCTGCAATAGACGATCCCCCAAGAGGGGCCGAGAGCAGCCAGGCTCAGCGCGTTGGCCGCCGTGCCGGTGGCGACCGGAAACACCCGTACCGCAGTCTCGAACAATTCGGAATACCGCCGCTGCAATGCCGCCGTCCATTCGTCGGCGCCATAGCCGAGGGCGGTGTCGCGATTGGCGCGAACCAACGCTTCGAGGATTTCCGGCGCCGCCCGTCCGGTGTTGTCGCTGCGATAATCGATCATTGCCTGAACACTTTCCTGCGCGCTTCGCCAGAATTCGGAATATGGGAGGCGTGCGCCACCCGCAGAATGATCTCATGCCGCGATCTGGGCGCCGCGGCATAGGCAGGAATCCGCAGATGCGCCGCGTGCAGCCGGGCGGCCCGCTGAAAATTCCGCGAGCGAATGGCCGCGGCATAGACCGCCTTTACCCAAGCCAGGCTGTCCGCCACACGCGCCGCGACACCCGTTGCCGGCGAGCGCCCCGCGGCAGCCGGTGCGGCCACGACGCGGACCGGAGCGGGCGGCGCCGGCCGGCCGATCTGCGGCGAACCCATCAGCGCCGGCGCGTTCAACAGCCGCTCTCGCGGTATCTGTACCAGCGACGGTGCGACCGCCTGCCCCGCGAGGAAAACCGGCCGCGGAACGACGCTGGCGAACGGTCGGTTGGCAAAATGTCCATTGACGATTTCGGCCGGCGGCTCGCCGTCCGCGCGCAGCCGGATGAGACCGAGATCGGCGATATCGGCGGCGTTCAATTGGCGGATATAGTCGAGATCGCTGGTATCGCCGGGCCAATAGACCTCGCCGGGCGCCAGCGGGAACCAGGCGACGGCCGGCCCGGGCCCGCCGGCATAGCTCAAGCCGACACCGGAGGTCCCGAGGAAGGCGACAACCGCCGGCGCGTAGACCGGATGCGGCGAATAGGCGCCGGGGAGCCAGCTCCAACGCCGGCCGAGAAGGGCCCAGCGGCCGAAATGGGACGGCGCAAAACCCCAGGGCCGATCGTCGATCCAGCTCCAGCCCCACGGCGCCACCCACCGCCAATGGCCATAGCGGTAAGGCGCCCAGTCGGCAGGAAGACCGTCAGGGACCCACACCTCGCCAAATTTGGGATCGGCCTTCCAGCTCCCGGCATCGTCGAGCGCCGCAATGCCGGTCGTTGCCGGGGAGACGAAATACGCGGCGGCGAGGCGCGTAGCGTCGATCGCGCGGGCCGCGCACCACACGCTGAATTCGTCCTCGTCAGCCGGTTCGGTCGTGATCGACGCGCCCAGCTCGGCTCTGCGTCCCGCCTCGATCCGGATATCGGCGCCGCCGCCGACGAACCGCGCGCTGCCGGCAAATGCGGCAACCGACAGCGGCTGATTGCCACCTCCGGCGCCGATCTCGTATCGGCCCGCACCCAGCAGCCAGACGCCGCCATGCGGCAGGTCGATCTGGAGGTTTTCGCCGTTGCCGGCCACCTTGGCGGGTTGCGAGGCATCGAAGCCGATCCGCCCGCGCGACACCGCGATTTCCGCCGTCCTATAATTCAAACCGGCGATAGCGATTTCGGTGCTATCGGCGAGCGCGACGGTGTCCGAGCCGAATCGGATCACGGCCCGCGACAGCGAATCGGTGCGCAACGAGACGCCGCTAGCGATCGGATCGTTGATTGCGGCATCGGACCAAGCCGTGTCGCCAGGACCGCGAAATTCGACCTTGCCCGACACTTCGCTGATCTGGCCGACACGGCCGGGCGGCGACACGGCAGGCTGGGCGGCGGCCTGTATCGCGGCTCGGGTGCCGGTGTCCTCGGCCGATGCGGGGCCAACCGCGATCAGGACCGCGGCAAATCCGACGCCAAAAAGGAGTTGCATGACCTCCCCTGATGCCCCCGCTGCACCGACCAAGTCTAGCAGATCGGATGTGCTGTCGATCGACAATCTCGTTCGAAGCCTATGCTGCCCTGGCGACGATCGTGCTTGCGACGGACCGGCAGACCCTGAATTTCAGCCGGTGCCGCGCCGGCGATGAGCGATCGACCTCTTGAAGAAGACGCCACCGCGACGTCCGATCAGCGCCCGGCACCCTCCCCCGGGCGGCTGCTGGCACTCGGAATCGGCTGCCGGCGCGGCTGCTCCGCCTCGGAAATCGCCACCCTCGCCATGGCGACATTGGCCGAAGCCGGGCTCATGCCCGGCGCCGTCGCGACGGTCGCCTCGATCGAGCTGAAACGTGCTGAACCGGGGATTCTCGCGCTCGCTTCGGCGCTCGGGGTGCCGGCGCGATTCTTCACGGCCGAGCGGCTGCTCGCTGAAACCGGGCGTCTGTCGCAGCGCTCCGCGGCTTCATTCCGCGCGACCGGCTGTTGGGGGGTCGCCGAGGCGGCGGCGCTCGCCGCATCTGGCGGCGGCGAGGGGGTGCTGCTGGTGCCCAGGCGCCGCTCGCGGCGCGCTACCTGCGCGGTAGCGCGGGCAGGATAAGGCGCTCCGAGGCGATCCTTGCCCGCGCGACTATGACCGGGCCTTTCGCCGCACTTGCCACGCAGTCCCGTTGTGCTCACCTGCCGAAGACCGTTCATTTTTGCGGGCGATCCTTCAGCGGGGGCGCAGACTGACTTCCTCTACGACCCTGGCGCGGCACGGCACGGCGGCGGCCGCAACGCGCGGCCGGCACGGCCCTGTCGCGGCGTGGCTGTTGATGTGCTGCGCGCTGATCTTTCTGATGGTGTTGGTCGGCGGGATCACCCGGCTGACCCTCTCCGGCTTGTCGATCACCCAGTGGAACCCGGTCATCGGCGTCGTTCCGCCTTTGACGGCGGCGCAATGGGCGGCTGCCTTCGCGAGCTACAAACAGGTTCCCGAATATCGGCTGATCCATTACGGGATGAGCCTGGCCGACTTCAAATTCATCTACTTCTGGGAATATACGCACCGGCTGTTGGGCCGGCTGATCGGCGTCGCCTATGCCGCGCCTTTGGTATGGTTCTGGGTCCGCGGGCGACTGCCGCGGCGGCTGAAGCCGGCGCTCCTCGGCATCCTCGCCCTCGGTTTTTGCCAAGGGCTGCTCGGCTGGTACATGGTCGAAAGCGGGCTCGCCGACCGGGTCGAGGTCAGCCAATATCGGCTCGTCGCCCATTTGGCTCTGGCGCTGGCGATCTACGCCGCGATTTTATGGGTGGCTCTTGGCCTCGTCGGCGCCCCGGCGCTGCAGGATAGCGGCGCCGGATGGCGGCGCGCCGCCGATGTCGTGGTTGCGCTGGTCGCAGCGACAATCGCCGCCGGCGGATTTACCGCCGGGCTTCGCGCCGGCATGATCTACAACAGCTTTCCGTTGATGGGCGGGCGCCTCGTGCCGTCCGATTACGCAGCACTTGCGCCATTTTGGCGAAACTGGTTCGAGAACCCCGCGTCGGTGCAGTTCGACCATCGAGTGTTGGCGATGACAACCGTGCTCGCCGTGCTGCTGCTATGGGCCGCCGGCATGCGCCGTAGCTTAGCTTCACCCGCCCGCGCCGCATTGACGGCGCTGCTCGCCGCCGCGCTGATCCAGGTGGCGCTCGGCGTTTCCACGTTGCTCTTCGTAGTCCCGATCCCGCTCGCCGCTGCCCACCAGGCAGGCGCCATGCTGCTGCTGACCGCGGCGATCGTCTTCCGCCACACCTTGCGGTTCACCGCATCTGGAACAACGCGATAATGCGCGTATCTCAAGACCACTGAAGCGTGGCGTTGATGATGATCCTTGACCCACTCGCATACGGCAGAGCGCCGAAGGACTTGGCTATGTGCCGACTTGATCCAGTCGCAAATCACTTGAGACAGGTCCCCTCGGCTGCCAATCATAGACGCGATATTCGCCGCGCCCATATAGTCCTTGTCCCGCGCGGGAGAGGTCGATGGCCAACGATAGCGCCTTTGCGAGAAAAAACCGTCAGGATTGGGCGGCGCTGGCCGAGAAGGAGCTGAGGGGAAAGCCGCTCGACAGCCTCGACTGGACGACGCCCGAGGGCATCCGGTCAAGCCGCTCTATACCGCCGCCGATCTCGAGGCGATCGAGGCGTCGGGCTTTCCGCTGCGCGACCATGCCCGGCTTCCCGCCCTATCTGCGCGGCCCGCGCGCGACGATGTACGCGAACCGGCCGTGGACGATCCGCCAATATGCGGGCTTCTCGACCGCCGAGGAATCGAACCGCTTCTACCGCGAGAACCTGAAGGCCGGGCAGATGGGGCTGTCGGTCGCCTTCGATCTCGCCACCCATCGCGGCTACGACAGCGACCATCCGCGCGTCGTCGGCGATGTCGGCAAGGCCGGCGTCGCGATCGACTGCGTCGAGGATATGAAGATCCTGTTCGACGGCATCCCGCTCGACCAGATGAGCGTGTCGATGACGATGAACGGCGCGGTGCTGCCGGTGCTGGCGGGCTTCATCGTCGCCGCCGAGGAGCAGGGGGTGCCGCAGGAAAAGCTCAGGGCACGATCCAGAACGACATCCTCAAGGAGTTCATGGTCCGCAACACCTACATCTACCCGCCCGGACCCTCGATGCGGATCGTCGCCGACATCATCGAATACACCGCCCGGCACATGCCGAAATTCAATTCGATCTCGATCTCCGGCTATCACATGCAGGAGGCCGGCGCGACCTGGGTGCAGGAGCTGGCCTTCACCCTGGCCGACGGGCTCGACTATGTCCGCGCGGCGCTGTCGCGCGGGCTCGAGATCGACGAGTTCGCGCCGCGGCTGTCGTTCTTTTTCGGCATCGGCATGAATTTCTTCATGGAGATCGCGAAGCTGCGCGCCGCGCGGCTCCTGTGGGCGCGGCTGATGCAGCCATTCGCACCCGAAGAACCCGGCGAGCCTCGCGCTTGCGCATGCATTGCCAGACCTCGGGCGTCAGCCTGACCGAGCAGGACCCGCACAACAACATCGTCCGCACCACGATCGAGGCGCTGGCGGCGGTGCTTGGCGGCACGCAATCGCTGCACACCAACTCGTTCGACGAGGCGATGGCCCTGCCGACCCCGTTCTCGGCGCAGATCGCCCGCAACACCCAGCTGATCCTCGCCGAGGAGACCGGCATCCCGCATGTCGTCGATCCGCTCGGCGGCAGCTATTATGTCGAAAGCCTGACCCATTCGGTCGCCGCGGCGGCGATGGCGCTGATCGACGAGGTCGAGGCGCTGGGCGGCATGACCAAGGCGGTCGAGGCCGGCATGCCGAAGCTGCGCATCGAGGAAGCCGCGGCGCGCCGTCAGGCGGCATCGACCGCGGCGAGGAGATCATCGTCGGCGTCAACAAATACCGATCGGGCGATAGCAGCCGAGATCGACATGCTCGACATCGACAACGGCGCGGTGCGCGCGCCGCAGATCGCGCGGCTCGAACGGGTCCGCCGTTCCCGCGACCCGGAACGCTGCCATGCGGCGCTCGCGGCGCTGACCGAGGCGGCCAGGAGCGGCGGCGGCAATCTGCTGGCGCTGGCGATCGAGGCGACGCGGGCGCGCGCCACGGTCGGCGAGATTTCCGACGCGCTGGAGAAGGTCTTCACCCGCCACCGCGCCAAGATCCGCTCGGTCTCGGGCGTTTATGGCGGCCTCTACCAGGGCGACGAAGGCTTCCGCCGCATCCAGCGCGAGGTCGAGGCCTTCGCGCGCGACGAGGGCCGCCGGCCGCGCATGCTGGTGGTCAAGCTCGGCCAGGACGGCCACGACCGCGGCGCCAAGGTCATCGCCACCGCCTTTGCCGATATCGGCTTCGACGTCGATATCGGCCCGCTGTTCCAGACGCCCGAGGAAGCCGCGCGCCAGGCGGTCGAGAACGACGTCCACGTCGTCGGCGTCTCGAGCCAGGCCGCCGGCCACAAGACCCTGGTGCCGGCGCTGATCGAGGCGCTGAAGCGCGAGGGCGCGGACGATATCCTGGTCGTCTGCGGCGGCGTCATCCCGCCGCAGGACTACGATTTCCTGAAGAAAGCCGGCGTCGCCGCGATCTACGGCCCCGGCACCAACATCCCCCACGCCGCCGCCGAAATCCTCGCGCTGATCGAAAAGCGGCGGTTGGCGGCATGACTGAGAAACACGCTGCGGTGGTTTTGCAGCTTCCCTATTGCCGAAATAGTGCGCTTCTGCATGATAATATGACCAACATGCGAGGAAGGGCGTTGTCCGATGGCGAGCATCCAACCCCCAAGGTTGATCGCGCCGTACATCAAGGCGCTTCAGGAACTCGACCAGGGCGTCCGAGTTCCCCAAACGGCAATGCAGCAGCATTTCGTAGAAGTCTGCCGTGGAGCTGCTCGTTCAACGACGGAATATGAACGCCTCTACCTAGAGTGGCGTGCTCTTGAGCGTAGACGCTTGAAGCTCAAAGCGGAGGGCCGGTTTCGCCAGCGGGAGATACGGAGCAATCGAAGCACGGAAATAACCTCGGTGCGTCCTAGATTGGTGCCAGGACGCTGGTCTGATCCAAAACCCTACGCTCGCTTCATAGCTGAGCCGCTTGGGACGCGAGAGGACTTCAAGAGGGACAGCGGTGCCAACTTCGCTTCCTCTCGTCGCAATAAGCTGTAGAGGCCGGGGACGCCGGGTTCTTCGCGCGAGCGGTCAGCGCGGTGCCCGCTCCTATCGCAACTGCGATAGCAACCCCGGCAGTCGCGGTACTCCCTACCCCGCCTGATTAAGAGCCGGTGAAATCAGGCGGCGCCCATAGGCTTGTAGGCTCCGGCTATCTTGCCGGCGCTTTCGAACAGGCCTTTTGCCTCAGCGCTGGTGAAGGCCTGTGTCGTGACCACCTGTTCGATGCCGCCCCCGCCGGCGGCGACCAAGGAAAGGATCGAGGCCGCCTTGGCATCGGGCATATCCGAGATGACAAGGAAATCGTGCTGCCCGAGCGTGAAATACAAATGAACCAGCTTGCCGCCGGCCTGCTCGCAGAGCCTGGCAATTGCGGCGTGCCTGTCCTCGGCCCTGGCCATACCGCCTTTGATGTATTCGCGCGTGAAGCGTCCCTGGGTAAGGAAGATGCTCATTTCGGACTCCCTGTGCTTGCGCTCTTGTCAGTTCGAGCGGAAATCCCCCGCTTTTGCGGAGGACAGCGATCAGGGTGCGCTATTTTGTCGCCTGCGGCAAGATGGTCACCGATGGCGACAACAGCCTCCCGATGGCCTCCTCTCCGCCGATGCCGGGCCGCGCGAAGGCCGTGATCGCCCGACAGCTCTTATCAGAAAACCAGCTATCGGATGCCGAGGATCGAGCCGGTCACGGCGCGCGGATCACGCCGCGGCCAGCGGTTGCGCTCGACCTGATGAAAGAAGTCATCGAGGCTGCGGTTGAACAGGTCAGGCTCTTCGAGGTTCAGCGCATGCCCGGTATTCGGAAAGACGACGAGCGCGGCGGCCGGGATTGTCCGCTTCATCAAGAGGCCCGGTTCAAGGCAGGGGTCATCCTCGTCGCCGGTCATGACCAAGGTCGGCACTTCGAGGCGCCGCATCGGCTCGACGAGATCCCATAGAGACGGGCGCTGGGCCTGCACCCCGCGCATCGTCAAAGCCGAGCCCGTGGTCGAATGCCCGGCAAGGTTCGCGGCGAATTCGCTCCAGCCGCGCGGGTCTTTGTTCTGGAATTGAACCCGGCTCGGGCCCTGCGAATAGGCCTTGGCGGCGACGTTCATTCCGGAGCCTTCGATCAGCGCGATTGTCCTGGCGGTCTCGTCATGGAATTGCTGGCGCTTGCCGGGCTCGGCGCCGTAGCCGCAGCCGGCAACCGTCAACGACAGCGCGCGGTCGGGATAGGCGAGCCCGAAATGCAACACCGCGAACCCGCCCATCGAGATCCCGACGACATGGGCCTTGTCGATCTGCAGGCCATCGAGCACGGCGCGGATGTCGTCTCTGGCGCGATTCTGCGAATAACGCGCCGGTTCCTCGGGCACGTCGGATGGCGGATAGCCGCGGGCGTTGTAGGCGACGCAGCGATAGCGCCGCCCGAAATAGCGCATCTGGCCTTCGTAGCCGCGGTAATCGTCGGCGAATTCGTGGACGAAGACGATCGGCGTCCCGGAGCCGGTCTCCTCGTAATAGAGACGGACGCCGTCATCGGTGGTCAGGTGTGGCATCGCTGTCCCGCCCTTTGCGAGGATTGAGGGGCCATCCTAGGGGCGCCCTGCCGCCGGCCGCAAGCGTCACTCGGCCGCAGTGACTGGCACGGTTTGTGAACGTTGGTCCGTCAGGTCCGGGTCTGCGCAGTGTTGGCGGAGACCGATCCGGGCCGGGATCGCCGGATCTCATCCGGGCCTCATTCCCGGACCAGCTCTGGGCCGTGCCCAGCCGATGCGCAAACGCCCACAGGCACGGCAATTGCACGGCCCCGGCGAGCAGCAGGCCCTCGACCCGCCGCATTGCGGCCGAGCGGGCGCCTACTCGGCGAGCAGGGGTGCTGCTTCCGGCACCCTGACGCGGCCGGCAAAGTTCATGCCGAACAGCGACACCACGGCCGAGACCAACGCGCAGATTGCGAGCGCATAAAGCCCGCCGGCGAAGCTGCCGGTCAGCTGCTTGGCCCATCCGACGATGGTTGGCCCGAAAAAGCCGCCGAGATTGCCGAGCGAGTTGATCCAGGCAATGCCCGAGGCGGCGGCGGGGCCGGTCAAGAACATCGTCGGCATCGACCAGAACGGCCCTTTGGTGCCGTAAAGCCGATCGCGGCGATGACGATGCCGACGAGCGCCCACCAGGTGCCGACCGTCATCCCGGCAATGACCAGGCCGATGCAACCGAGATCACGCAAGTCACGAACAGGCTCCAGCGCCGGTCGCCGATGCGGTCCGAAATCCAGCCGCAAACCACCATGCTGATCGCGCCGAAGATGTACGGGGATCATCGTCACCCAGCCGACCTGCATGTTGGATACGCCGAGCTGCTTGATGATTTGCGGCAAGAACAGCAACAGGCCCAGGCTGGCGGTAACGATGCCGATATAGTTCAGCGACAGCAGCAGCACCTTCGGGTCAAAAAACGACCGCCAGCATGCCGATGCCATGCTGCGCTTCGATCGTGCCGGCGCTCGCCCAAGATCGTGCCCTCGAGCCAGCCCTTTTCTTCGCGGCGTCAAGCCAATGCGCATCGCTCGGCCGGTCGGTCAGGTAAAAGAACGCGACGATGCCGATCAGCACGGTCGGTATCGCCTCGAAAATGAACAGGCAGCTGCCAGCCTTCGAGACCGAGACAGCCCGTTAAGCCCGAGCAGAGCAGTCGACACCGGCGCACCGCTCGCCACTGCGATCGGCAAAGCCAAAGTGAAGCCGGAATTGATCCGGGCGCGATAGCGCGTTCGGGGAACCAATAGGTGAAGTAAAGAACAAAGCCGGGGAACAGCCCCGCCTCGGCCAGCCCCAGCAGAAAGCGGATCGCCATGAAGCTGTAGGGGCCGCGTGGCAAAAGCGGTAGCGCCGGAGACGATGCCCCAGGTCACCATGATCCGCGCGATCCACACCCGCGCGCCAAGTTTTTCGAGGATGATGTTGCTCGGCACCTCGAACAGAACATAGCCCCAGAAAGAACGCGCCGGCGGCCATCCCGTACATCGCCGGGTCGAGCCCGAAATCCTTGTTCATCGTCAACGAGGCAAAGCCGACGTTGATGCGGTCGAGATAGCAAAAGAAATAGGTCAGCACCGCGAACGGCAAAACGCGCAAATATACCTTGCGCATGGCCGACTGCTCGACCGTGCGAGTCATGGCTCCTCCGAGAACAGGCGCCGGGGTTTCGGCAGGAAACCGCGAATAGAGAATAGTGAGGCTGCCCACAAATGCACAGAATTCATGTCAGCCAAGCGTAAGCGACTGGTCAAAGCCCCCATCGCTGGCTCTGGCGCGGCCGCCGGCGGCTTCTCGGGTGCAGCAGGTCGAGACTCAGAGGCCGCTTTAGGTCAGACCGGCCGGGAAAGACCGGACGGCGCGACGGGCCTTATCGATGCATGACGGCAAAGCCGCCATGGCCGGCAGCGTTATGGAAAAGGGGGTGCGCACCGACGTGGACGGCAACGCCCGCAAGCCCATGGCCGAAGCCATGCGCGAACCCACGATTGAAACCATGGGAGAAGCCACGGTGTGCGGCGCGATGAAATTGGCCGAACTCGCGTCCGCGAACGATTACCGGAGGGAACCCGTAGAACCACGGCACACCAGCCCAATCCCAAGACTGGGAAAAGCCCGGGGAGCTGTAATCGTCTGCAGACGCTGCTGCGGCCGGCTGCGCCGGCTCCGTGTAAACCTGCGGCGGCAGCCCCGGGGAGTATTGGGTGGCCCGCCAGCTGCCGTCAACCTGCGGGCAGGCAACCACCGTCGCCTGCTGCGTCTGTCCATTCACGACCACCGGCAACGGATAGCTCGTGCAGAAGGGATCGCCTGCCGGCGCCGGCGGCGCAACCGCGACCTGCGGAGTGACCGGCTGATCGGCCGCGCCGCCGCTGGATTGCGGCACCACCTGATCGAGGGTCCAGAAACCCGGGCGCTGCTCTACGATGCGCCAACTGACGCTCTGTTGGCCGCAGTCCGCGCCAGCCGGGCAGTCGGCCAGCGGAGTGGTCGGCGCAGGCTGCAACGAAGGGGGCGCCGCAGCAGCACCAATCGCGTTGGCGCCGAGCAGAGCCACTGTGAGCCCCATAGCTGCGGCCGTCGTCGAAATCGAGCGCATGGGTGACCTCCAGGCGTAGATATGGGGCCGAAGCTCCCGGGCTGTTAAGCCGCCATGGCACACGTTTGCGTGAGTCGGAGCGGCCAGCAAGACGCGCAAGCCGGCAAACGACCCGGCCCCGAAGTGCCGGCGCTCGGATCGTCGAACCCGGCGAGGCCACGCGGCATCCGAGAGCAAATCATCCGGAATATTTGCACTCCGTCGGTTTGACTTGGTCAGGGCTTCGAATTAGGATTTTTCGACTGACGAGGCTCGAGACTGGGCCCGTCAAAAATAAGCCGGGGTCGCACAGCAGACCTCGATTGAACAGGAGAGAGCCATGCACCAAGACGCCATAGTTGCGTCCCCGCCTTGGTATCGGAGTCTCAACCGCGAGCAGTGGCGAGTGCTATTTCTGTCGAACCTCGGCTGGCTGTTCGATGGGTTTGAGATTTACGCGCTGTTCTTGACCGTCGGATTTGCGCTGCATCAATTACTTGAAACCGTGCAGCTGGCCGCGTTGCCCCGCTATGCCGGCATTGTGCTGGCGACCACCGTTTTCGGTTGGGCGACGGGCGGCGTCCTCGGCGGGATCATCGCCGACTACATCGGCCGCAAGCGGACGATGATGCTGGCGATCCTCGCTTATTCCTTGACCACCGGCTTGAGCGCCATTGCCTGGAATTGGCAGTCTTTCGCGATATTGCGATTTTTGGTCGGCGTCGGCATCGGCTCGGAATGGGTGACCGGAGCGTCGCTGGTCTCCGAATTGTGGCCCGACAATGCCCGCGGCAAGGGCGGCGGCTTGCTGCAGAGCGGAGCGGGGATCGGCAGCTTCCTCGCCTCCGGGGTTTGGCTGCTGATCGGCGGGTTGGGACCCAGTGCCTGGCGGTTCATGTATCTGGTCGGCATCCTGCCGGCCCTCCTTGTGTTGTGGCTCCGCCGCGGCATGCCCGAGTTGACGCGCTGGGAAGAGTTGAACGAGCGCCGCCGCGCCGCCCGAGCTCAACGGCAAAGCGGCATCGCGCTCGAAGGTGTAGACGCAGCGCTGACGCGCTCCACGGTTGCCGACATGTTCCTCGACAAGGGCGTACGCCCGCGCCTGATCGCCGCATTTCTGATGATGTTGTCGGTGACCTTCGGCTTCTGGGGAGTGGCCACCTTCGTCCCGACCTATGTCGGCACCGTCGCCGCCAAAGCCGGGTTGTCGGCGCCATTCTACTCCGCAGTGGCCGGGCTGCTCGGAACCGGGGTCTCGATCTTCGGCTTCATCACCCTCGGTTTTCTTGCCGATGGGATAGGCCGCAGGCCGACCGCAATGCTCTATTACGCGATGTGCCTAGTCCTGACCCCCATCGTCTACATGTGGGCGAAAGGCATGAGCCAATTGCTGGTAGCGGTAACAGTCTTCGGCTTCTTTACCGGCGGTATCTGGGCCTGGGCGCCGGTGTGGTTGCCCGAACTGTTCCCGACGCGGATGCGCGGCACCGCGGTCGCCTTCTGCTTCAACGCGCCGCGCTGGATCTCCTGCGTTGGCCCGCTGATCGCCGGCACCCTGATCGTCGCTCTTGGCGGCTATGGCAAGGCGGCGACGATTGTCGGCCTGTTCTTCATCCTCGGGGTGATCGCAGCACCGTTCCTGCCCGAGACCAAGGGGAAGCCGCTGCCGCACGCGTTGTGGGCCGAGCCTTCTACGCCATCGGCAGGGTCCGCACCATGACCGTTCCGGCGAGGAAATCATGCAAGGTGCGCCGGCGGCGGTTGAACAGAGCCACCAATAGGATCAGCGAGCAGGTCATGCCAACGGTGATGTAGAACAGCGCGGTCTGGAGCAGTGCCTGCAGGAAGCTCGGACGCTCGCCCGATACCGAACGCAGTTCGAGGTCGAAGACCCGCATGCCGAGGGTCGCCGAGCGCGGACCGCACAGCAGCAAGGTGTGGTAGGCGAGCGGGACCAGGCCGAACAGGAACCACAGCAGCGGCCCCAGCAAACCGAAGCTCAACAGCCACAGCACGGCAAAGACGATCCAAACCGCGACGGCGATCACGCCGATGCAGAGCAGGTCGATCCCATAGGCAAGGATGCGGCGCCACAGCACGCCCTGGTAAATTTCCGGAAACGCCGCCGGGTCGGGCATGGATGCGGCGCGATCGGTGCGCGAAGAAAAATCGAAACCGGCGGTCACGGATAACCCCATAGCCAGGCAGTGCCGGGCATGTGGGGTATTGCCATGGCCCGGACAAGCCGGCAGGTCTAGCCGGCGCCAGCCATGCCCGGCGCCATCAACCGAGGAGCATCCAATGCCCGCGTACATACTCGCCGAAATCCATGTGAACGATGAGGCCGCCTACGCGCCTTACCGCCCGCTCGCGGCGGCCAGCATCGCCCGCTTCGGCGGCCGTTTCCTGGTGCGCGGCGGCTCGGCCGAGCTGGTCGAAGGCGCGCCCGCGCCGGAGCGCATGGTGGTTATCGAATTTCCCGACGCCGACACCGCGCGCCGTTGGTACGATTCCGAGGAATACCAGTCGGCGCTGAAGATCCGCCAGGCAGCCTCCCGCGGCCGGGTGATCCTGGCCGAGGGCGCCGGCTAACCGGTTTCGTCGGCGGCGCCCAACAATAGCCGGGTCGGAAAGCCGGCGGCATTAAGCGCGGCGATCAGTACCTCGACATGACGCCGGTTCTGGGTTTCGACGACGACATCGAGTTCGGCGCGCTTGACCGAGGTGTCGTGGAACAGCCGCTGGTGGTGGACCTCCACAATGTTGCCGGCGTGCTTGCCGATGATCCCGGAAATACGCGACAGCGCGCCCGGGACATCGGGCAATTCGGCGCGCAGCCGCACGAGGCGGCCCTCGTGCACCAGACCCCGCATCAGGATCGAAGCCAACAGCCGCACGTCGATATTGCCGCCGGAAACGACGATCCCGACCCGCCGACCGGCAAAGCGCGCGGGCTCGGCGAGAATGGCGGCAAGGCTCGCGGCCCCGGCCCCCTCGACTACCAGCTTTTGCCGATCGAGCAGGATTTCGACCGCGTCTTCGAGCATGGCCTCGTCGACCAGCAGGATGTCGGAAACCAGCGCCTCGACGATATGGCGGGTCAGCTGACCGGGCTCCTTGACCGCGATCCCCTCCGCCAAGGTCGCCGCGTCGGCGGCCGGCCCAGGATCTTCCCCACGCATTAGACGATGCATCGCGGGGTAGAGCGCCGCCTGGACGCCTACGATGTCGATCCGCGAGTTGAGCGCCTTGGCGGCGACCGCGATGCCGCTGATCAGCCCGCCGCCGCCGATCGGCGCCACGATCGTGTCGAGATCAGGCCGGTCGGCGAGGAGTTCGAGCGCGATCGTCCCTTGACCGGCGATGACCGCCGGATCGTCATAGGGGTGGACAAAGGCAAGCCCGCTTTCTCGGGCAAGCTTCTCCGCCGCTTCGCGGGCCGCGACGAGGCTGTCGCCCTTAAGCACGACATCGGCGCCAAAGGCTTCGGTGCGTTCGATCTTGATGAACGGGGTCCCCTCGGGCATCACGATCGTCGCCGGAATACCGAGCCGCCGCGCATGATAGGCAACCCCTTGCGCATGGTTGCCGGCCGACATCGCGACAACGCCGGCCTGACGCTGCGCCGGGCTCAGAGTCAAGAGCTTGTTAAGCGCCCCGCGCTCCTTGAACGAGCCGGAGCGATGCAGGGTTTCGAGCTTCAGGTAGATTTCGCAGCCGGCAAGCTCGGACAGTCCCGGCGCCGCAACGGTAGGCGTGTGCGCCACCGCACCGGCGATCGCCGCGGCAGCGCGGTGGATATCGGCGATCGTCACCGGCAAATCGTTCATTTAGCGGGCACCAATTCGAGGGTGGAGACGGTGGCGGCGCGGCCTGGCACGAGCCAGTCAAAATCACGCCAGCGCCGAAGCAGATCGGCGAAGTGAGCGGATAGCGGGTTGCCGGACTGGCCCGGAGTAATGATCATCTGCGAATCCGCCGGCGAGGCGAGGTCGGTAATGACCCGCAGCCCGGCGCCGAAGACTTGCTCGAAGGGGCGCTGGTCGTCGCGGATCACGCTTGGCCCGCGATTGAGCGTGTCGTACGCGCCGGGGGTCGAGATCGACACGCTAAACCAATTGCGCAATACCGGTATTCGGCTCCAGACCGGGTTGGCGAAAACCGCGATATGCGCCTTGCCCCATTGCCATGTCGTCAAATCGTCCCCGTAGGCGCTGCGCAACTCGGAGAGCGCCGATTTGAGCGATTCCGCGAGCCGGGTGGCGCAAGTCTCCGCTCCCGGCCGTTCCGGGTCGGCGCACCAGTCCAGGCGGCGGGTCAACACTGCTTCCATCACCCGTGGCTTCAGGTCCCAGTAACCCGCCACCGCGTCGCCGAAGCGGCCGAACAGGATTGCATGGCTGAATTCGCGCAGCCAGGCGGTAAACAGCAGCGGCTCGACCTTGTCGCGGTCCATGCGAAAGTCCCACTGCTTCAAGCGACCGATCGCGGCGCGTGAGGGTTCGTCCGCGGGGGTGATCTGTGTCATCAGCGGCACGAGTTGTTTGGCCATCAAGGAAAACGTGTCGGCCTGGATCGCCGCACTCGAGGCCGGGCTCTGTATCGGCGTGGCGGCGAGCAGTGTTTCGATGCGCTCGGCGCGGTTCGGCAAATCCCAGTCGCGGCTCAGGAAATAGGGATAACTGTCGGGCACGATCTGGTTGTTGGCGCTGATGAAACGGCCGGAGGGCGGGTTGACGGCGCTGGGCAGTTGGTCGAACGGGATGAAACCTCGCCAATCGTACTCTCCGGTCCATCCGGGCGCCGGCATCCAGCCCTCGCCCTTGCCGCGGATCGGCACCAGCCCCGGCGCGATGAAGCCGATCGTGCCGCGGTCATCGGCATAAACGATGTTCGTCATCGGCCCGACAAAGCTCTGCCATGCCGCGCGAAAGCTTGGCCAGTCGGTGGCACGGTCGGCGTACCACAGCGCCTCGGCGCTGCGATCCTTGGGCGTGAGAAAGGTGGCGGAAAGCGCCAGCACATAGCCGCGGTCGGCGGCGCCCGGCGGCAATGCATCGGACAGCACCGGGCCATGCCGGGTCGCACGCACGCTAAAATCGACCGGCGGAGCGCCGCGCACGATTATCTTCTCCGCTCGCGTCGCGAAAGGCGCGCTGCCGCCAGGGGTCAGGTAGCGGCCGGGATCGCTCGGATCGACCTTTTCGACAAATAGATCCTCGACATCGCTGGTCGTCGTCGTAAACCCCCAGGCGATGTGGTCGTTATGGCCGATCACGACCAGCGGAACGCCAGCGGCGGTGGCTCCTGCGATTTCCTGCCGCGGCGTCTTCAGCCGAGCCAGATACCAGAACCCCGGAGCGGCAAACCCGAGATGGGGATCGTTGGCCAGCAGCGGCTTGCCGCTGGCGCTGTGCTTGCCGTCGACGACCCAGTTGTTGGAGGCGTAGTGCGGCCCCACCGCCGGCGGCAGCGCGTCATAGAGTCGGCCGAGCGCCAGCCGGCGGTAGATCGGCAGCATCATCGCCAGAGTTGTGGGCGCATCCTTGGGATATTCCGGGTAGAGAAAAATCATGTCCGCCGGCGGGATCGTCCGCGCCATCCGCGCTCGCAGCAGTTCTCCGCGGTAATTGCCGTCGAGCTGCAAGGCGATCAGCTTCCCCCACACCAGGCTGTCGGCTTCGCGCCACGGCTCGGGCGAGAAACGCAGCAGCAGGAATTCGGCCGGCAGCGCCCCGTGGCGCGCGGCGAGAAAGGCGTTGACCCCGGCCGTATAAGCCTGAAACGCGCGACTGACCTCGGGCGACAGATACGGAATTTCGGCCTCGGCCGCGCGATAGAGCCCGAGCACCCGCATCTGCTTGTCGACCGCCACCGCATCCGGGCCAAAGATCTCGGAGAGCCGTCCGGCGGCATAGCGCCGCTGCAATTCCATCTGGAACAGCCGGTCTTGGGCGTGCGCGAAGCCGAGGCCGAAGGCGGCATCGTCGTCGTCCTGCGCGGCGATCAGCGGGATGCCGTCGGCGTCGCGCTCGATCCGGATCGCGGCTCTCGGTCCCGCTGACCTCGATCCGGCCCTCGCTCTGCGGCAACGACGATCGCAGGTACAGATAGAGCCCGCCGGCGAGAACCAGCAACAGGACGGCGAAGCCGGCGGCAAGTCGGCGGATCATGCCCCCACCCTGACCCTCCCCCGCGGGCGGGGGAGGGAATCGGGAGCGGGGCAGGCACTCTACAAGCCGAGTTCGCGCAGAATGCTGTCGCGGTCGGCGTCGAGATCGGGAGCGGGTACGCGCGACGCCGGGTCGGCAAAGGCCGACAGTTTCATCGGGTTGCCGGCGAGCTGCAGCGGGCCGAGGACCGGGTCGTCGACCTCGATCAGCATGTTGCGGGCAGCGGTTTGCGGGTGGGCCAGAGCCTGAGCGATGTTGTTGACCGGGCCGCACGGCACCCCCGCCGCTTCGAGTACAGCGATCCAGTGCTCGGTGCCGGCTTGGCGCAGCACCCCTTCGATCGCGTCCTTGAGCGCCTCCTGGTGCTGGTTGCGCAGCGCGTTCGTCTTGTAGATCGGAGTTGTCGGCCCATTCGGGGCGGCCGAGCGCATGGGCGAGCTTGACGAACAGCCCGTCATTACCGGCAGCGATGATGATGTTGCCGTCGGCGGTGGCGAAGGCCTCGAACGGGGTGATCGAGGGATGGCGGGCGCCCATTGGCCCCGGGATCTCGCCGGTGGTGGTATAGCGCATGATCGCGTTTTCGAGCAGCGCCAGCTGGCAGTCGAACAACGAGACGTCAACCTTCTGCGCCTCGCCGGTGCGCTCGCGATGCAGCAATGCGGCGTTGAGCGCGATCGCGGTGAACAGCCCGCCGCCCAGATCGCCAATCGAGGTGCCGATGCGGGTCAGCGGCATCCCCGGATGGCCGGTGATGCTCATCACCCCGCCGAGCCCCTGCACCACCATGTCGTAGGCCGGATAGTGGGAATAGGGTCCGGTATGACCGAAGCCCGATGCCGCGGCATAGACCAGACGCGGATAGCGCGGGTGCAGGGTATCCCAGCCATAGCCGAGCTTTTCCATCGTCCCCGGGCGGAAGTTCTCGACCAGGGCGTCAGCCTTGTCGAGCAGCCGCTCGAAAATATCGCGGCCCTCCGGGGATTTGAGGTCGAGCGCGATCGATTCCTTGCCCCGGTTGACCGAGGCGAAATAGGCCGATTTGCCATTTTTGAACGGGCCGTACTGGCGCGCGTCGTCGCCCTGCTGCGGCGGCTCGACCTTGATCACCCGCGCGCCCAGCTCGGCCATCAGCATCGTGCAATAGGGTCCCGCGAGGATGCGGGAGAGATCGACGATGGTGATGCCGGAAAGCGGCCCCTGCTGCGCCATGCCTGTTGATCCTTTCGCGACGAGGCTGGCGGTCATAGCCCGGAGCCGGCCAAGACCGCAACCAACTCGATCGCCCAAGACCGAGATGCCTGACGCCCTAACGTTTCTGGACTGCGCAGCGTGTCTATCGTCTCAGTAGCCCGACGAATTGTTCGACGGTCAGTCCGGCGTCGGCGATGATCCGCCGGAGCGTGCCTTGCCGGACCTGCGCATGGTCGGGCACGACAACGCGGGCGTAGGGATCGTCGCAGCGGAGGATCATATGGCTCCCGCTTTGGCGACGAAACACGAAGCCGGCGCGTTCGAGTGCAACACGAACTTGCTGGCCCGCAAGGTCGGTCGGAAGTTTCGCCACTTATGCGGCCTCGACCTCCACAAATTCCTTACCGGCCTCGGTCGGGATCGGGTCGCCGGCGTCGCGGCAGTCCGCGATATACAGCTCTATAGCTTCGTGAATGTTAGCCAGAGCTTCGGTCCGGGTATCGCCCTGGGTGACGCAACCCGGGAGAGCCGGAACGCTCACGACATATCCGCCATCCGGCTCTTGCTCCAGAACGACTGTGTAGCGCATTGCGTCCTCCTGTCCGCCAGCGTCGCGCAATGTCTTGCTTACAACTTTGATACAGAAAGAGCTATAAGCTCCAAGACGCACGAGATCTTGCTTGCGCCGCAATTGGCCGGCATTGCTGTGGGGCGAAGTTTGGGAGATCGCACAGTTGCGGCGATTGTGGTTGACCAGCGGATTGCTGACAGCGGTTCTGGCGGTCGGGTTGGTGTTTGGCTGGCCGGCGGGCGGCCTTGCTGCGGCGACGGGTTGGGTCGGCGATAACCACGCCGCCGCCCGGCTGATCACCGCGACCGAGGCGACTGGGTCGGCCTCGGCGATCGGGGCCGGGCTCGAAATCCGGCTTGCGCCGGGCTGGCACGCTTATTGGCGCTCGCCCGGAGATGCCGGGATTCCCCCGAGTTTCGATTGGGCCGGGTCGGAAAATCTCAAGCATGCCGACGTCGCGTGGCCGGCGCCGGCGCGATATTCGCTGCAAGGTTTCGAGACCGCCGGATACCAGGACCATGCGATCCTCCCGATCACGCTTGCTCCGGCGCGGCCTGGGCAGCCGCTCGACTTGCATGCCACGGTGAGCTGGGCCGCTTGCGCCAACATCTGCGTGCCTTACACGACGAAGCTCGATCTGCAGCTTCCGGCTGGGCCCGCCTCGCCATCGCCCGAATCCGGGCTGATCGCCGCCGCCCGCGCCAGGGTTCCACATTCGCTCGCCGCATCGGGGATCGAGTTGGTTTCGGCTGACGCAATCGGCCGCGGCACCGACACGGCGCTGACAATCCGGCTGCGCAGTCCGGGCACCGTATTCAATGCCCCCGATCTGTTTGTCGAGGGGTTGGCAAAAGGCTCCCCCGGCCGCCCCGCGGCAGAGCTTACGGAGGGCGGGCATGCGTTGCGGCTGACCGTGCCGATCCGCGACGCGGACGTCACCGGCATCGCCGGAAAGCCGTTGACCCTGACGCTCGTCGATGACCCCAGAGCCGCCGAATTCACCGCGACGCCACTCTTGGGCGTTCCCGCCGGCGCTGGCGCCGGCGCGGCCGCTCGGCTGTTGCCGATCCTCGCCGTGGCTCTGTTCGGCGGATTGGTCCTGAATGCGATGCCCTGCGTGCTCCCGGTGTTATCGCTGAAGCTGTTGTGGGTGGCGAGGCAGGCCGGAGCCGAGCGGCGGCGGGTGCGGATCGGGCTCTTGATGACGGCGCTTGGCGTGCTCGCCTCGTTCGGGCTGATCGCCGCAGCGCTGATCGGGCTGAAGGCGTCGGGCGCCGCGATTGGCTGGGGCATTCAGTTCCAGTGGCCGTGGTTCATCGCCGCGATGGCGGCGGTCACGACGCTGTTCGCCGCAAGCCTGTGGGGATGGCTGCCGATCATCTTGCCGCGTTTTGCCTACGAGGCGGCGGCGGGTGTGCGGGCCGACAGCCATTACGGCGACGCTTTGCTGACCGGCGCCTTTGCCACCTTGCTCGCCACCCCGTGCTCGGCGCCGTTTGTCGGAACCGCGGTCGGCTTTGCGCTGGCGCAAGGACCGGGCGAGATCGCGATCGTTTTCGCGGCACTCGGGATCGGCATGGCGGCACCCTATCTCGCGGTCGCCGCACTGCCGCGGCTGGTGCGGTGGCTGCCACGGCCCGGACATTGGATGAACCGGCTGCGCGTCGCGCTCGGCTTCGCGCTGGCCGGGACCGCGTTGTGGCTGCTGTTCGTGCTGGCGGCCCTGTCCGGCCCACGGGTGGCGCTCGCCGCGGGGTCGGCGCTGCTGGTGGTCCTGATGCTGCTGGGGCTGAAGAACCGACAGGTGATCCCCGCCGGGGCCGCGCGGCTGGCAAGCGCGGCGTGCACGGCGCTCGTAGCGGCGGCGGTGCTGTGGCCGGCTTTTGCCGGCGTCGCGGCACCCGGCCAGCAGACAGCAGCCGGGCGCTGGCGGCCGTTCGACCCGGGCGAGATCCAGCTTCTCGTCGGCGACGGCAAGACCGTGTTTGTCGACGTGACCGCCGCCTGGTGCCTGACCTGCAAGGTCAACGAGGCGGCGGTGCTCGACCGCGACCCGGTGGCAAGCCGGCTGTCGCGCTCCGATGTCGTGGCGATGCGCGGCGACTGGACGCGTCCCGATCCGGCGCTGACTCGCTATCTGCAGGGTTTCGGCCGCTACGGCATCCCGTTTAACGCGGTTTACGGCCCGGCTCGGCCACACGGCGAATTGCTGCCCGAATTACTGACCTCCGGCGCGGTGGTGGGCGCGCTCGATGACGCTGCGGCGGGCGGGGTCGCATTGCGATGAGCCGGGCATTGGGCGGGATGCCAATCGAGTCTTCGGCGGGCCAATCGTCGCTACCGACTAGCAGTCGCCCTTATTCTGCGATATTTTTCGCTGGGCGATGAGCAAGCGCTTCGAGGATCAAGATCGCGAAGGCGACGACCGCCGGACGGCCGCGCTGATGGGCTTGGTCGTCGTACTGTCTCTGGCGATCGCTGGCATCGTCCTGGTAAGGGACCTCGGCGCAGAATTGAAGCTTGAGGATTGTCTGATGTCGGGGCGCACAAACTGTGCGCCGATCGACGTTCCGCCCCGCCAGTAGGTCGCGCTCCGCCTGCGACGTTTTGCGCGCGAACCGTCAGCTAAGGTTCAGATGGACACCCGGCCCTTTAAGCTATAGATTTTGTCTATGATATACCTCCATTAACTTTAATAACCAAAGGAGTTGCTCGCTATGCTGAAGCGTGCGATTAGCGCGGCAGCGGTCCTGTTCGTCGCTGCAGCGATTGTGGCTTGGTGGTATGGTGCCGGGTCCCAACCGCCGGCGGCGAGAGCGCAGACTGCAGCGCCGGCCATCCCTGTCACCGCCGGAACCGTCGTTGCCAAGGATGTCCCGGTGTTCCTGAACGGCATCGGCACGGTCCAAGCCTACAACATGGTTTCGGTCAAGACCCGGGTGGACGGACAGATCGTCAAAGTCGATTTCAAGGAGGGCCAGGAGGTCAAGGAGGGCGATCCGCTGTTCCAGATCGATCCCCGGCCCTATCAGGCCTCGCTCGAACAGGCGCAGGCGGCCAAGCAAAAGGACGAGGCCCAGCTCGCCGGCGCCAAACTCGACCTGGAGCGCTATTCGAAGCTGCTCGGCACCGGTTACCAGACCCGGCAAAGCTACGACCAGCAGACGGCGACGGTCGCCCAGCTGCAGGCCGCGCTCAAGGGCGACCAGGCGCAGATCGACAACGCCCAGCTCAACCTCGGCTACGCCGACATCCGCTCGCCGATCAACGGGCGCCTCGGCGCGCGCCTCGTCGACAAGGGTAATTTGGTCCATGCCAACGACAACACGGCGCTGGTCACGATTACCGAGCTGAAGCCGATCTTTGTCAGCTTTACCTTGCCGCAGGATACCTTGGATGAACTTCGCCAAGAGCAGCAGAAATCGCCGCTTGTGGTGCGCGCCTATACCGGCGACGGCAACACGCTGCTCTCCGAAGGCAGGTTGACCCTGATCGACAATTCGATCGATCAGACCACCGGCACGATCCACCTGAAGGCGCGCTTCGACAATCTCGACGAACGCCTGTGGCCCGGCCAATTCGTCAGCCTGCGCGTGATCCTGAGGGTGCGGCCCAATGTGGCCACGGTGCCGTCGGAAACCATCGAGGCCGGCCCCAATGGCTCTTACGCCTACATCATAAAGCCCGATAACACGGTCGAACGACGCGCTGTCGAGGTAGCTTCGGTTCAGGATGGCATTGCCGTGGTCACCAAGGGCCTCACCCTTGGCGAGCGAGTAGTGGTCGACGGTCAGTTTCGCTTGACCGAAGGCGCTCACGTAAGACCGCTGCAGCCGCGTCCAACGGGCGTGGCCGGCTGAACGGGACTGCAGTACCGCGCGATTTCGACGCGACCACGCCACGCTCGGCCGGGCCGCGAGCAAAATTCCGCAGGCTAATCGTCGATGAATATATCGGAACCGTTTATCCGCCGACCGATCGCGACCTCGCTGCTGATGCTCGGCATCCTGGTGTTCGGCATCGGTGCTTACGGCCTGCTGCCGGTGGCGGCGTTGCCGAATGTCGATTTTCCGACCATCGTCGTCTCGGTCAATTATCCGGGCGCCAGCCCGGATACGATGGCCTCGGCAGTTGCAACGCCGCTCGAGCAGCAATTCGCGGCGATTCCCGCGCTCGACCAAATGACTTCGACGAGCGGCATCGGCTCGCTGTCGATCACCCTGCAATTCGATCTGTCGCGCAACATCGACGCGGCCGCACAGGATGTGCAGCAGGCGATCAACGCCGCCAGCGGGCTATTGCCCGCCGACCTGCCGACGCCCCCGACCTATCGCAAGACCAATCCCGCCGATCGCCCGGTCCTGATTTACGCGGTTCACTCGGACTCGCTGCCGATCTACCGGGTCGACGATTTTGCCTACACGATTCTGGCGCAAAAACTATCGACAGTGCCCGGCGTCTCGGAGTCTCGGATCTTCGGCCAACAGCCTTACGCCGTGCATGTGCAAATCAATCCCGGGGCGTTGGCGTCACGCGGCCTCGGCTTTGAGGATGTGCGCAATGCACTGACAACGACGACGCTCGACCGGCCAAAGGGCAGCCTCGAGGGGGTGCATCAGACCTATACGCTCGACACCAACGATCAGCTGTTTAACGCGGCCGCCTTCAACAACGTCATCATCGCCTACCGCAACGGCGCGCCGGTTCGCGTAAAAGATGTCGGCAAAGCGGTCGAACTCGGTCCAGAACGTGCGTACCGGAGCCTGGTACAACGACACCAAGGCCGAGGGGCTGGCGATCCAGCGGCAGGCCGGCGCCAACACGATCCAGTTGGTCGACACGATCAAGGCGCTGGTACCCCGCATCATGGAATCCTTCCCGCCTTCGCTCCATGTCGTGCTCCTTTCGGACCGCTCGCTGGTTATTCGCGCGGCGGTGCGCGATGTTCAGTTCACAATGATGGTGACGGTCAGCCTCGTCATCCTGGTGATTTTTCTGTTCCTGCGAACATTGTGGGCGACGATCATTCCCAGCATGGCGGTGCCGCTGTCGCTGCTGGCAACGCTCGCCGTGATGTATGGAATCGGCTACAGCCTCGACAACATCTCGCTGATGGCGTTGACGATCTCGGTGGGCTTTATCGTCGACGACGCCGTCGTGATGATCGAAAACATCATGCGCTATATCGAACAGGGCATGCGCCCGTTCGAAGCCGCATTGAAGGGCGCCGGTCAGATCGGCTTTACGATCATCTCGATCACGTTCTCGCTGATCGCGGTGTTTATTCCCTTGCTGTTCATGGGCGGCATCATTGGACGGCTGTTCCGCGAGTTCGCCGTCACCGTGTCGGTGGCGGTTGTGGCCTCGGCGGCGATTTCGCTGACCTTGACCCCGGTTTTATGCTCGCTGTTTCTCAAGGAGCAAGCACACCAATCCCCGGGCCGCCTTAACCAAATCCTCGAGGCCGGCTTCAACTCGATGCTGCGCACCTACGACCGCGGCCTCGGCTTCGTCTTCCGCCACCAATTGCCAACTCTGTTGTCGACCGTCGCGCTGATCTTCCTGACCGGCTATCTTTATGTGATTATTCCGAAAGGCTTCTTTCCCGAACAGGACACCGGTTTCATTTTTGGTCGGGGATACGCGCGAGGACACCTCTTTCCTGGCGATGGCGGGTCTCACCCATCAGGTCGTGGATATTGTCCGCAAGGATCCCGACGTCTCCGGTATATTATCGTTTACTGGGGCCTCAGCCTATAACCCGACCGAGAATACTGCTCGGGTGTTCATCCAGCTAAAGCCGCATAACCAGCGCGATTCGACCTCGAGCCAGATCATCCAGCGACTGCGCCCCAAGGTGGCTGCGGTCCAAGGCATCAAATTTTTTATGCAATCGGGGCAGGACATCAGCGTGGGCGGCCGCCTCAGCCGAACCCTTTACCAATACACGCTGACTGACACCCACCAGGAGGAGATTAATCACTGGGCGCCGATCATCGAACGAGGGATGAAAAAACTCCCGGAATTGCAAGACGTCGCCTCCGACCAGCAGGTCTCCGCGCCGCACATCGCGATTCAAATTGATCGTGACGCGGCGTCGAGGATGGGCATTTCGCCGTCGCTGATCGACCAGACGCTTTATGATGCGTTTGGTCAGCGCCAAGTAGCCAACATGTATACCTCGACCAGCCAATACAAGGTTATCCTTGAGGTTCAGCCGGAGTTTCAAAAGGATCCGACCGCACTCTCCAAGATCTTTATCGCCGGGCCCAATGGAACGCAAATTCCGGTGAGCGCGTTCGCGCACGTTAGCTCAAAAGTCGAAGCGCTCTCGATCAACCATCAGGGTCAATTTCCTGCCGTGACCTTATCGTTCAATCTGGCGCCCGGTGTCGCGCTCGGTCAGGCGGTCGACAAGATCCAGGCGCTGATGGCCGATCTTCACGTGCCGGCTACATTGGACGGATCGTTCCAGGGCACGGCGCACGCTTTCCAGGCCTCGCTGTCGTCGACGCCGCTTCTAGTCGCGGCAGCTATTCTCGTCGTCTACATCGTCCTGGGCGTGCTTTACGAAAGCTACATCCACCCGATTACGATTTTGTCGGCTTTGCCGTCGGCGGGTGTCGGGGCGTTGTTGGCGCTGATGCTGCTGCATTACGATCTCAGCGTGATCGCGATGATCGGCGTCATCCTGCTGATCGGCATCGTCAAAAAGAACGCAATCATGATGATCGATTTTGCCCTGCAGGCAGAGCGGATCGAGGGCAAGAGTCCACGCGAGGCGATCCATCAGGCGTGCCTGTTGCGGTTCCGGCCGATCATGATGACGACGTTTGCGGCATTGTTCGGCAGTCTGCCGATCGCGCTCGGCCAAGGGGCCGGCTCAGAACTGCGCCGTCCGCTCGGCATCGCGATCATCGGCGGGTTGGCGGTATCGCAATGGCTGACCCTCTATACGACGCCAATCATTTATCTTTATCTCGAACGCTTCGCCCGCTGGGTCGGCCGGCCTTATCGCCCGTCGCGCGTGGCGGAAGTCCTGTCGGGCGAGCGAGAGCCAGCGCTGGTCCACGACCGGCAAGGGGCGGAATGAGCCGCGCCCGCGCGGCATCAAGGGCAATCGAAAATCAAGCTTTTCTGATAGCGAGCCAACGCCGATGAGCATCTCGGAACCCTTTATCCGGCGACCGATCGCTACCTCGCTGCTGATGCTGGGGGTATTGGTCTTCGGGATTGTCGCCTACAACCTGCTGCCGGTGGCGGCGGTCCCCAACGTCGATTTCCCGACGATCAGCGTTACCGCGCAGTACCCTGGCGCCAATCCGAGCACGATGGCGTCGGCGATTGCGACGCCGCTCGAACAGCAGTTCACCTCGATCCCGTCGCTTAGCCAGATGACGTCGTGGAGCGGCGTCGGCGTCACCTCGATCACCTTGCAGTTTGACCTGTCGCGCAACATCGATGCGGCGGCGCAGGACGTGCAGCAGGCGATCAACGCGGCAAGCGGCCTGTTGCCGCAGGACATGCCCACTCCGCCGACCTATCGCAAGGTGAACCCGGCAGACTTTGCCGTTCTGATCTATGCCATCCACTCCGATGCGGTTCCGCGCTACGAGGTCGACAAGTACGCCAACAATGTCATCGCCGAGCGGCTGTCGACCGAGCCCGGAGTCGGGCAGGTCTTCGTGTTCGGCTCGATGCCTTACGCCGCCCGCGTCCAGATCAACCCGGCGGCGCTCGCCGCAAAGGGCTTGGGCATGGAAGATGTCCGCAATGCCCTTGTCGCGGCTACCGTAAACCGGCCCAAGGGTGAGATCCAAACCGAACATCAGGCGATCGCGCTCGATACCAACGACCAGCTGTTCGACGCCAAAAGCTACGGCAACATCATCATCGCCTACAAAAACGGTGCGCCGGTGCGCATCAAGGATGTCGGGGACGCCGTCAATTCGGTGCAGAACGAACGCCTGCGTTCGTGGTTCGGCAACCAGGCGGCAGAGGGCATCGCGATCCAGAAGGCGCCGGGCGCCAATACGATCGCCGTCGTCGACGACGTCCAGGCGCTGATGCCCAAGCTCGAGCGGTCACTGCCGCCGGCAATCCATGTCGACCTGATGTCGGACCGCTCGCAGACGACGCGCGCCTCCATCCGCGATGTACAATTCACAATGATGCTGACGATCGGCCTCGTTATCGTCGTCATCTTCCTGTTTTTGCGAACCTTGTGGGCGACGGTGATCCCGAGCCTGGCCGTGCCGCTGTCGCTGGTCGCGACGTTTGGCGTCATGTATGCGGGCGGTTTCAGCATCGACAATATTTCGCTGATGGCGTTGACGATTTCGGTCGGCTTCATCGTCGACGATGCGATCGTGATGATCGAGAACATCGTGCGCTATATCGAACAGGGGATGCGCCCGTTCGACGCCGCATTGAAGGGCGCCGGGCAGATCGGCTTTACGATTATTTCGATAACCTTTTCTCTGATCGCAGTGTTTATTCCGCTATTCTTTATGGGCGGTATTATCGGCCGGCTGTTCCGCGAGTTCGCCGTCACCGTAGCGGTCGCCGTGGTGGCATCGGCGGTAATTTCCCTAACCTTGACGCCGGTTATGTGCTCGCTGTTTTTGAAGGAGGAAGGGCTGCATCCCAAGGGCCGCTTCAACCAAGGTGCCGAGCGCGTCTTCCAGGCGGCGCTGCGGGGCTACGACCGCGGGCTCAACTTTGTATTCCGCCACCAGTTTGCGGCGCTGATTGCAACGCTGCTACTAATGGTTGCCACCGGCTATCTCTATGTGAAGATGCCGAAAGGATTCTTCCCGCAACAGGATACGGGATTCATCTTTGGCGAACTCGACATTCGTGAAGACGCTTCGATGCTCCTGACCGACAAGATCCGCCGGCAAGTCGTCGAGATCATTAGGCAGGATCCCGCCGTGGAAGGCGTCTTCTCCTATGATGGCGCGACGACCTACAACCCCGCCGAGAATACCTCCCGCATCTTTTGGGGGTTGAAGCCCTATGAAGACCGTGATGCCACCGCGGAGCAGGTGATCCAGCGCTTGCGCAAGCAAGTCGCAGGCATTCAGGGCGCGAAATTTTATATGCAGGTGCCGCAGAACATCACGGTCGGCGGGCGTCTGAGCCGGACACAATACCAATACACCTTGACCGACACCGATTTGGACGAACTGAACCATTGGGCGCCGATCCTCGAACAGGCGATGCGCAAAATCCCCGAGCTGCAGGATGTCGCGTCCGACCAGCAGGTCGCCGCCGCCCATTTGGCAATCGACATCGACCGCGACGCCGCCTACCGGCTCGGCCTATCAGCTGCCCAGATCGATCAGACGCTGTACGACGCCTTCGGACAGCGGCAGGTCGCGACGATCTATACTGCGACCAACCAATACAAAGTTATTCTTGAAGTGCAGCCGCAATTTCAGCACGACCCAAATCTTCTGTCGAAGATTTACGTGTCCGGCCCCGGCGGCGCTCAGGTGCCGCTGAGCAGTTTTGCGCATTTCACCCGGAAAATTGAGCCGCTGATCATCAGTCATCAGGGCATCTTCCCGGCGGTGACCTTGTCGTTCAACCTGGCGCCCGGAGTCGCGCTCGGCCAAGCCGTCGACAAGATCCAGGCGGTCGCCGAACAGTTGCGCGTGCCGGCGACGTTGAACACGTCGTTTCAAGGCACCGCACAGGCCTTCCAGGCGTCGCTGTCGTCGATGCCGCTATTGGTGGCCGCCGCGATCCTGGTCGTCTACATCGTGCTCGGCGTCCTCTACGAAAGCTACATCCACCCGATCACGATCCTGTCCGCGCTACCATCGGCCGGCGTCGGCGCCCTGTTGTTGTTGATGGTGCTGCATTACGAGCTGTCGGTGATCGCTATCGTCGGCATCATCCTGCTGATCGGCATCGTCAAGAAGAACGCGATCATGATGATCGACTTCGCGCTGCAGGCCGAGCGCCTCGAAGGCAAGAGCCCGCGCGAGGCGATCCATCAGGCCTGTCTGTTGCGCTTCCGGCCGATCATGATGACGACGTTCGCCGCGCTGTTCGGCGCCATGCCGATCGCTTTTGGCAAGGGCGGAGGTGCGGAATTGCGGCAGCCGCTCGGCGTCGCGATCGTCGGCGGGCTCTTGGTCTCGCAATGGCTGACCCTGTATACGACCCCGGTCATCTACCTCTATCTCGATCGCTTCGCCCGTTGGGTCGGTCGTCCCTATCGACCGTCGCGCGTCGCGGAAATCCTGTCGCCGGAGCCGCAGCCGGCGCTCGCGCAAGAACGGCAAGGGGCGGAGTGACAACCATGCCCCGGGTGCAAACCGCGGCGCGCGCCGAAGCGGCGGCCGCCGACCGGACTTTCGGCTTTCTGGTGCATGACGTTTCGCGCCTGATCAGGCGGCGCTTCGAGCGGCAGGCGCGGCAGACCGGGCTGTTGATTACCCGGCGCCAGGCGGCCGTCGTGCTCTATATCGCCCGCAACGAAGGGGTGAGCCAGGCGGAAGTCGCGGCCTGGCTCGACATCGAGCCGATCGCGCTGGTCCGGATGCTCGACAAGCTGCACGAGGAGGGCCTGGTCGAACGCCGCGCCCACCCGACCGACCGCCGGGTGCGGACCCTATGGCTGACACCGCGCGCCGAGCCGGTGGTGGAGCGCATTCTCGAGATCAATCAAGCGATCCGCGAGGAATCCTTTGCCGGTCTGGAACCGGGCACCCGAGTGGCGATGATCGCCGCGCTCGGCAGCATCAAGGACAATCTGACCTTGCAGGAAGAAGCGGCCGGCGATCATTCCGACCCGCCGGAACTGGCGGCGGCTCTCCCGCTCCAGGCTCGCCCGGCCGAACCGCCGGGCTGATCCGCCGCGTCTGGCCCGTCTCAGTCGACCCCGACCACGGCGCCGAGGGTCTCGCCGATCGACCGGTGCAGCACCAAATCGGCGGTCCGATCGAGGCCGGTCGGCTCGCGGTTGACGATGACCAGCCCGGCGCCGTTGTGCTTTGCCAGTTCGGGAAACGCGGCGGCTGGATAGACGACCAGTGACGAGCCCGCGACGATGAACAGGTCGGCAGCCAGACTTTCGCTCTGCGCCCGCCGCATCGCTTCCTCCGGCATTCCCTGGCCGAACGAGATCGTCGCGGTTTTGACGAAGCCGCCGCAGGCTTCGCACCGCGGGGCTATGCCTTCGCGCTCGAAGGCGATGCGCAGGGCACCCAATTCATACCGTCGCGCACAATCGAGACAATGCGCATAGGTCGTATTGCCGTGCAATTCGATGAGCCGGTTCTCGGCGACGCCGGAGGCCTGGTGCAGCCCGTCGATGTTCTGGGTGATCACCGCGGCGGCGGTGCCGCGGCGCACCAGCTCGGCGACAGCGCGATGGCCGCGGTTCGGCCCGGCGGCGCGCAAGGTCTCCTCCATCGCGAAGCGTCGCCGCCAGGTTTCGCGCCGCGCCTCCTCGGAGGCGAGGAAATCGGCGAAGTCGATGGGCGCCATCTGGGTCCAGATCCCGCCGGGGCTGCGGAAATCGGGGATTCCGGATTCGGTGCTGATGCCGGCGCCGGTAAAGACGACGGCGCGGCGTGCCCGGTCGAGCATACGGGCGAGTTCGACGAGGTCGTGATCGAGGGCCATCAGGCGAGTTTGGCAAATGGACCGCGGTCCGCCAAGTTCCTTCGCCGCCAATTGCCGAAGCCGCTGATCGAGGCAAATTCCCGTGAACCGGGAAGATAACCGCGACGTGTCGCTATGCTCTTGATTTTCCCTCTTTCCGTTCAGCAGCCCCGGTTCGCTCGGATGACACAGCGAAATCCGAGATGGCTGGTCGAAGTATCGACGGGCTCGGCATGGCGCGCCGCCGGCCGGTAGCGGCGGCAGTAGTTGGGCGCACAAAGATGCGATCCGCCCTTGATGACCTTGCGCGGAATCCCGATGTCGGGCAGCAGCGGGTCGTAGCTCGCCGCCTCCGGCCCGCCCCGCGGGTTCGTCGGAATGCAGCACGCTTTGGATGCATCGGCCATATGTTTTGTGGACCACCAATCCGTGGTCCATTCCCAGACATTGCCGATCATGTCGTAAAGACCGTAGCCGTTCGGCGGAAACGCCTTGACCGGCGAGGTGCGCCGATGGCCCGGCTGCCGGTGGCGCGGGAATTCGCCATGCCAGGTGTTGGCCATCGCGCGGTCCCCGGGCATGAACTCGTCGCCCCAGGCGAACTCCGCGCCGTCGAGGCCGCCGCGTGCGGCGAACTCCCATTGCGCTTCCGACGGCAGCTCCTTGCCCGCCCATGTCGCATAGGCCAGCGCATCGCTAAAGCTCACATGCACGACGGGATGATGGCCCAGCCCCTTGATGTCGCTTCCGGGGCCGTATGGCTGCCGCCAGTTGGCGCCCTTGCGCAGGTTCCACCACTGGCTCCAATCGCGCAAATCCACCCGCTGCTTCGGCGGCGTGAACACCAGCGAGCCGGCGAAGACCATATGCGGCAGCGCGCCCGGATAATCCTTTGGATCGGGCACTTTTTCGGCAAAGGTGACATGCCCGGTGGCGCGGACAAACTCGGCAAACTGCCGATTGGTCACCGGCGTCGTGTCGATCCAGAAGCTGTCGACCGTCACGAGATGCGACGGAGCTTCCTCCGGATAGTGATGGTCGGAGCCCATGCGGAATGTGCCGCCGGGCACGCGGGTCATGCCCGCGGGCACGGCATTGCGGTTCGGAGGGGACGACAGATCGGCGGCCTCTGTCATCGTCGCTAAGCCCTCAATTATTCAAACGGCCGGCGTGTTGGCTGCGCGCGCGGCGGGGATTGTAGCGTTAAAGTGTTACGGAGGGGAACCCTCTCGAAACTTGACCATATTCTGATCTTTCGAGAGGTCGAAATCAAGAATACGTTTCGCGAGAAATTTAGGGCGTTTTTACCACTTACTTTTATGACTTAGAGTTACTTGCCAAAAATCTTCACCGGGCGCGACTTCGTGGCCCGGCAGGCAAAGGCGATGTTCGCCGCCATTGCCAGCTGCAGAAGGTCGTTGGCGGTGAGGACAATCGCGTCTACGGACAATCGCGCGTACTCAGTGACCCTGATGCAATGCCGCCAGCGGTTCGCGAAGACGGCGGCGGACGCGGCGAATTTCGACCTCGGCTGCGCGCCGCTGCAATGCCGCGCGATCGGATTCACTGACAGTCCCCTGGGTGCGCACGACACAGGCGGTCGGGCAGCGGGTGATGCCTTTGTTGCGGATGAACGCGGCAATGGCGGCGTCATATTCGGTTTGCGACATGGCTCTGATCCCCTCGCACGGCGAACTGTCTCGGTGCGGACAAACCTAAGCGAAGAACCCAGAATCTTTTGCGAAATTGAAGGTTAATTTTCCAACATTAATGGTTAACATCACTAGTCGTCTGATCCAGCGCGTTTTTTCACTGTCGCAGCCGGATCTGCCTGCCTGAGCCCTTCGTTATCCTTACTCCCGCAACTTTTCCGGCGACATCCGGGCGGGCGGAGTTACTGAGCCGCAGATGCCGTATCGGGCGATGCCACCCGCCGGTCATAAATCCAGCATCGTGCGCGCCCGCGGATCGGCGCGTGGCGCGCGGCCGATCGAGAACGAGCCGGTCCGAGTTCTTTCGGTCTCGACCGCTGCCGGCGGCAATTCCCATGAACCGGGAAAATATCGGCATAACCGGGGAATAGACGGAAATGAAAGATCGCGACTACATTCTCGAACAACGCCTATGTTTCTGGAGCGTTCATGCTCGTACCACGCCCAGCGGGCAATCGCCGTGGGTCTATTTCCGGAGCAGCCCCGCCGCCTTTATGACAAGGCTGTCCATGACCTGAAAGACAACCTCGACGCTGTATCCGACAAAAAACGCCAACGCCGCCAGTGAGAGGGCGACACCTTCGAATTCGACCGATTGGCCATTTGTCCAAATGACGCCTAGTAGACCTCCCAAGATCATGCCGAGCAGCATTCTAAGGGTCCCGTGGGCGCCGTCTCCCGGCAATAAGGTTACAGTTCGTACCCGCCGGTCCATATCGCGATAAACATATGTAAAGGCGCCGAGCAATCCGAGAAGCATCGGCAGAACAAACCCGGTAAAGCCGGCCATGAAGGCTGAGGCCCGCAATTCGCTCGCCTCCCATTGCTCCTCCGACAGGTCCGCCGGCAAGGAATAACTTGGGTCGAGCCACCGTCTCGGCAGCAAGAATGACAGGCGGTTCGAGGCGATATTCCACTGCCGCAGCTCGGTGCGAAGGATTTCGATTCGCCGCATGACCGTCTGAAAACGATCGCATAGAGACCATGCTCCGACGTTGGGCTGATGATCGCCGGCTTCGGGCAGCGGCGGGCTGTTGCGGCAATTGGCGAGCAAGGTCGGGTCATGCGCCTGATCGATTGCGGTGACGACGAGTTGATATTCATCCGTCTCGCGTTGTAGCTGCGCCGCGTAGCGTCGGCCGTGGTCGACGTGCAGCAACAGCATGATCGTAATCAAGAAACAGAATGATGCGAGGACGACAGTCACCAAGGCCCATCGGCGCAGCCGGCGCGCCACCAATTTTGCCTCGGCGGGAACATTGCCGCTCATCCGGTCGCGCAGGAATGCGGAGGTGAGATAAATCGACGACACTGTAGCCGGCGCCGCCAGCTCGGCCAGGACGGTAACGCCTGAGTAAAGGTTCTGCAGCAGCGCCGCATTTCCCGCAATTTCTCCGGGTGGCGTCGTCAGCAGCTCCGTACAAATGCTTGGCGGGAACCCTTGACCGGCGCCGCCGGGCTGCTTTGCGGATGAGCTAGACGTTTCCGATTTCTCAAGACGCACGATGTGTCCCAGCAACAGCTGGAGCTCGCTGAGCAGAAGAACAACCTCTCCAACAGTCATCTTCGGAAACTCGTCGGCCGCTGGAGCCGCCGAGGGGCCGATCGAGGCAGGCGCGTTAGGCAAATGCTTCCCCGCAAATTGCTTTAATCGCGGCATCACGGCGCGCAGGCGGCGTAAGCGTACCGCGTTCCGATCAAGGGACGCAGCATGCTGGTCCCCGTGTTGGTCTTGCGTTCGCGGCAAATCGTGGCGCCTGGCCGAGGGCCTCTCAGAGAACCCTCGCCGACTGCCATCCGCCAGCGCCAACGGCCAAATCGAAGCGATGAGATCGCGCTCGCATAGCACGATGCCGGCACGATGATCGATGATCTAGGCCGCTCTGAGGTGACGTATTCCCGGGACCCAGAAGGCCGGCGCTGACTGACTTCTCGGCATCTGCTGCTGCCTTACGACGCGCCGCCTGGACGGTTCGGCGGATGGGGCGAGCAATGGCGACTCGCCCACCGCAGCCGGCTCAACCAGCGGGGAAAGCGCAAACCCGCGGTGCCCCGTAAAGCCAGACCGCCGCGCAACGCCCTTTTTCGATTTTGTTCTAAGACTGTCTCCCTTTGTACTTGTACGTCCATATTTTATCTTGCGGATTAGCGCCAAGGCTGCGCTTGGCGTCGCTGTTGGTCAGGTAGGATGTGACGACGCAGATGATCTTCCACGTGCCCGAATATGGATCGATGTCGGTGACCGGTTGAGGAAAGACCTGTTGTCCCTGAGCGTACGGCAACAGATCATACAGCTCAGCTGCCCAGTAGTTCTTGCCGAAAATGGCATCCGTTGGCGGCGGCAGAAAGTACAAATCGAAAGAATACGATACAATCGCGTCAGGGTTGTTGTCGTCACCGTTCGGCGGGTTCCACCCGTCGATAGTGATCGCCCACGATGATGTGTCAGTGGTGTCCGTTTTAGTGCTCGCCGACATTTCAAAGCCGGCAAGAAATTCTCGAACTGGCCACCGTACCCCATCCCGAACACCTCGAAATCCTCCCCGCCGCTGACGCCCGTATAAACCTTTGCGTTCATGGTCCAGCTGTTTTCGACAAACGTGGTGTCCGTGGTTTTGGAGTCATTGGTGATCCCGCCGTCAACCGTCCACGAAAAGCTCAAATACTTCTGGCCATTTGAGAATTTGTAAGCATTGGCGACGATCACGTCTTCAAAGTATTTTCCCCACGGCGGCGAGCGTTTAGAGATCAGGTCCGGGGTTTTGAGGTGCGGCAACAGCGCGTTCATCCGCGCATTGATCGCCTCGACCGTGTAGCTGGCGAGGTCGCCCGGGTTCACCAGAAACGGCGTGTACGAATACGCTTCCAAAGTCGGCGGCACTACACTAATCACCGCAAACTTGGCCGCCTGTCCCGTTGCGTTGCTGCTGGCATCGCTGACGATGTTGCCGGAGACGTCGTAGAACCGGTACAATGTGCCGATAAAATTTTGCGGCGCAGCGAAAAAAGTGCCGCGCGCCAAAACTCCTGTCCCAACATCATTGGCGTCTTTTTCGATTTCTGAATCCTGTGTCTTAGCTGTCATTTGATCAGCCGATTTCGTCTTGCTGGTAACGCTGCCACATCCGCTCGAAAACGATGTGTCGAAGGCGGGTCCGAAGCCCTTTGTAGTGTTACCGCTGGCTTCCATGCCGATCGACCAATCCATCTCTCTTGTCTGTTTGGTTTCATCAGATGTCGTATCGCCATACGTGATCGTACCGAGATTGGTCTCGCCCGCAGGAAACTGGGTACCGATAATATTCGGGTTGGGAAGCGGCACAGGACCTTCAATCAAGCCGTCCAATGTCATAATGGTCTCTGGCTGCAAGGAGCTTTGATAGGCGTTGCAAAGCACTTCGATGTAGCCGAAATAATCGACTTTACATTTGACACTCTTGCCAAAAAAGGCGAATTGATAAACTGGAAAGGTCGGCGTCGCCGTCGAACCCTGCGGACAAATGTCGCCCGATTGCGCGGTTAGATCGATAAAGTAACACACTGCGGGCGGCAAAGAGTTGATTGGGGCTCGCGTGCTCACCCCGATCATAGGCTTTTGGTTGACGGATGGTACGCTACTCGTCGGATAAACAAGGTTGGACAGATAACCGAGAGCTGGCTGACGGTTCAAAGAATAGACGTGGTCAGTATAGAACGCTAAAAGCCGCCCTGCCGGATCGCGTACCACCTGAAGGGCAGACGCGATGTTTCCAAATGTTTCGGGCGCATGGACCGTCGGCAGAGCCTCGATCGGAGCGAGCAAATAATATTCACCGGACTTGCCGTTTTCATCCAAGAACACGACCAGCGGCAATGATACCATGTCTTGTTCACCCTCGACCGCAGCCTTGATGAACAACGTCGCATAAAAAACCGGCTTCGACGAACTCGGCGGAGGGGGGGCGGCATCCGGAACACCGGAAGACCAGGCGACAGTTATGTTGGGCCCGATCTGTTGAATATTTTTGGTCGGCCACACCGTCTGCAACTGCTCAGTCAGAACGCTTTGCGGCATATACAAATATGATCGTGCGGCCCAGGTGCTTGTCGGGTCGTCGATGTCGTTCGTGTTGAATGCGAACAGGGCGATGGCCGACTGTCCGGGAGAGTTTTCGAACAGTACCGCAACCAGAAACCCATCTTGACCGAAAGCGGTAGCGCCTATATCGCCTGTGGTCACGATCTGCCTGACGCCATCGGGATGGAGCAAAGTAATTGCTTGGCTCCAAGCCGGAGTGTCGCCGCCAACCGATTCGCACCGGGTGGCGAGCACCCATCCGTGATTTTGATTGACCCAAAACAAATATAGCCCTGGATTTGCGCCCAGCGACGCATCTGCGCCGCAGTGACGCCAAGCGCTCATGCCGTGCGGGACGTTCGACGGATTGACCTGACTGCTTTTCCAGCTTGCTTTGTCAGCGACGTTTCTGGTGAAATTCTGACCGAGTTCGAAAGTGGTCATGTGAAGATTGCTGTCGTCACCGTGCCCGATTAAGCAGACATGATTACCAAATATCGCGACGGCATTGCTTCCAGGACGCTCGATGTCGAGCGAGAAGTCGCCGGAATGGTAAGCAGATGCGGAATTGGGCGGCGATGTCATAAGCGGCTCCGTTCTGTACTGTATCGCATGTTATTTAACTGCAGCGCTTCGCACTATCATAGGCGCTTCGAAACGTGCTAATCTCCCCTGAGAAGCGATTTACCGCGAAGTCCTACCCGGGGCAAGCGACCTATACGGGTGCGTTGCCTGGCGCGTTCCCGAGCGGGCGCGGATGCTGGGCGACAATCGCCGCGAGAGCGCGCGTCACGCTATCGTGGTGAAAGGGCGCGATAGCTGTGCCGTTCATATTGGCAGAAATCGACCTTACATCGCGCCGACCGAGTAACACCGGCGGCGAGCGGCGGGCTTGCGGTTATTCCCGATCCGGGACGCCGGCTTCGAGTTCTTCGAGCCAGACGGCGGCGGCGGCGTCGGAGGGGGCGCGCCAGTCGCCGCGCGGCGACAAGGAGCCGCCCGAAGAGATTTTCGGGCCGTTAGGCAGCGCCGAGCGCTTGAACTGGCTCAGCTGGAAAAAGCGCAGCAGAAAGACCCGCAGCCAGCGCTTGATCTCGGCGAGACCGTAGGCGCGCCTGGCGGCATCCGGAGTGTTGGCCGGCCATGCCCCGCGTTCGAGGTCGCTCCAGGCGTTCCACGACAGATAGGCGATCTTGGACGGGCTGAACCCGTAGCGTGTGGCGTAATAGAGGTTGAAATCCTGCAACGCATAGGGACCGACGACGCTTTCAGTGGACTGGATCAGGCCGTCGGCGCCCGGCGGCACCAGCTCGGGCGATATCTCGGTCGCCAGGATGTCGCAGAGGATCGGGGCGGTCTGCGGGCCGAGGTCGCCAGTCGCCGCGACAAAGCGGATCAAATGCTGGATCAGGGTCTTGGCGACCGAGGCGTTTGGGTTGTAATGCGACATCTGATCGCCGACCCCATAGGTGCACCAGCCGAGGCCCAGTTCGGACAGATCGCCGGTGCCGACCACAAGCCCGCCATTGTGGTTCGCCAGCCGGAACAGGTAGTCGGTGCGCAGCCCGGCCTGGACATTTTCAAAGGTCACGTCGTAATCGGCCTCGCCCTTGGCCGCGGCATGGCCGATGTCCTGCAGCATCTGCCGGGCCGCCGGGCGAATGTCGATCTCGGCCCCGCTGGCCTTGAGCGCCTTGATCAGGCGCCAGGCATTGGCCTTGGTCTTCTCGCCGGTGGCAAAGCCGGGCAAGGTATAGGCAAGGACATTGGCGCGCGGCAGCGCCAGCCGGTCCATGACTCGCGCCGAGACGATCAGGGCCTGGGTCGAGTCGATCCCGCCCGAGACGCCGATCACCAGCTTTTCAAGCCCGGTCGCCTCGAGCCGCCGAGCCAGCCCCTGGACCTGGATGTTGTAAGCCTCGTAGCAGTTGTCGGCGAGCATCGCTGGATCGGCGGGTACATAGGGGAAGCGCTCGACATTGCGGCGCAAGGCCAGCCTCTCGCTGGGCGCCGAGAAGTCGAAGCCGATAGTGCGAAACGGTGGGGCCCCGGCGGCTGCCGCGCGCGCGCCATCGCCAAAGGTGGTGGTCCGCATCCTTTCCTGGCGGATGCGCCCGAGGTCGACATCGGCGATCGCGAGTTCGGGCCGGGCCGAGAAACGCTCCGTCTCGGCCAATTCATTGCCCAATTCGAAGATCCCGGCCTGGCCATCCCAGGCGAGGTCGGTCGTCGACTCGCCGGCGCCGGCCGCGGAATAGGCGTAGGCAGCGAGGCACCGCGCCGATTGCGAGGCGCACAGCAGCCGGCGCATCTGCGCCTTGCCGATGGTGATGTTGCTGGCCGAGAGGTTGAGCAGGATCTCCGCCCCGGCCAACGCCGCCGCGGCGCTCGGCGGCTGCGGAACCCACAAATCCTCGCAGATCTCGACGTGGAAGGTGAAACCCGCAGCGCCGCCGGCGGCGAACAGCAGGTCCGAGCCGAACGGGATGTTGCGCCCGGCGGCGGCGATCGACCGGCCGGCGACGCCGATGCCCGAGGTGAAATGCCGGCGCTCGTAGAACTCGCGGTAATTCGGCAGAAAGACTTTCGGGACGACGCCGAGCAGCTGGCCGCGGTGGATCACGACGGCGCAGTTGTAGAGATGGCCGGACGAGCGCAGCGGCGCGCCGACGACAAAGACCGGGAACCGGTCGCGGCTGGCCTGCACCAGGCGGTCGAGCTGGCTTTCGACCGCATCGAGCAGCGCATCCTGAAACAACAAATCGTCGATCGCGTAGGCCGAGAGGCACAGTTCGGGGAATACCATCAGCCCGACGCGGGCTGCGTCGCCTTCGGCGAGCAGCGCCTCGACCGCGTCGCCGTTGCGCGCAGGCTCGGCCACCGCGACATGCGGCACACAGGCGCCGACGCGGACGAACTGGTGCCGATACGGCGTAAAGAACGAAGACATCGGGGTGACGGTGCTCGCAGATGCAACTGGTGTCAATTTGGGCACTTGACGGTCTTGCGATAAGAGACCCTGCGGCCCGGCGAGCGTCCGCGGGTCAGGACCGCGAGCGGGCCGAGCGTACCAACGCCCAGATCACGCCTCCGACTCCGAACAGCACCAATCCGCCGAAGACGAGCACCGCGAGATGGGCCGACCCGACCAAACTCTCGCCGATATTGCCGACGACGTCGCCGGCGATCAGCAGCATCGGCCCCCAGATCAGCGCCGAGCCGATATTGGCGATCCAAAAGCCGCCGCTCGGCATCCGCATGACCCCCGCGGCCAACGGGATCACCGCTCGCATCGGCCCAAAGAAGCGCCCGAGGAAGACGCTCAGACCGCCATATTTGGCGAAAAACCGGATGCCGCTCGGCAGTAAATCGGGATTGCGCGAGAACGGCCAGACCCGGCCGATCGAGGGACCGAACCGGCGGCCGATCCAATACGAGACCTGGTCGCCGAGCACCGCGCCGAGAATGGCCCCGGCAAGGACCGAGAAATAGTGCAGCGAGCCGGTCGCCAGCAGCGCGCCGGCGGCAATCAGCAAGGATGTTCCCGGGAACAGCAAGCTAAGAAACGCAAACGACTCGCCGAACGCGAAAACGAACATGACGGCGAACGCCCAGCCCGCATGCGCGGATATAAAGTCAAGCGTCGGCTGGACCAGGTCTTCCATGATCGCCTTTGATATCGGTTCCGGCGCCGCGACCGGCGAAGAAACGGCGGCGAGTGCCTAACACCCTGCCCTTGCGGTAGGCTGATCGCACCCGGCGCCAGCCGATCGTGGCCGCCGCGAAGCGACAGGCGCAAGGCGTGCCGCAGCTCGGCTGACGGGAAATAGAATATCCCCTATTATCCAGCCAGAAGCACGGGAAGAGAGCGAAGAAACGCCGAGCGCGATGGCGCGGCAACGCGCAGTTCGGTCTGACGGGAGGGTTCGATGTTCTGGGTTGCCGTCGCGGTCCTGTATTTCGTGCTCGCGGCGGTGGCGCCGAGCATTCTCGGCCTTTTCGTCAACCGCACCCGTCCCGACTTCAAAACATTGTCGCTGTCCTTGCGCTTCGTCTTTGTGGCGATCGCGCTGCTGTGCCTTGCTGCAACCTCCTACGTGCATGTCGATTCCGACGAAATCGCGGTCCTGAACAAGATCTACGGGACGACCTCGCTGCCCGGCGAGCACATCATTGCGACCAACGGGGAAAAGGGCCCCCAAGCGGAAATTTTGACCCCGGGCTGGCACCCCTGGTTTCTGGTCAACGTGATCTATCAGGTCGAAAACAAAAAGGTAGTTTCGATACCATCGGGAAAATACGGGTTTCTGAACGCCAAGGATGGCGCCCCGCTTCAACCCGATCAGTATCTGGCCGACGCTTTCCCGGCCGGGCACGAGCTGGACATGCTCGACGCTGAATACTTTCTTCGGCATGGCGGACAGCGGGGCCCGCAGACCACGATCCTGACCCCCGGCAATTATCGCCTCAACACCTACCTTTGGGACGTCGATATCCGCGACGCGGTCGACGTGGCGAAAGGATTTGTCGGCGCCGTCAAATCCAATGTCGTGGCGGCTGTTAATTTCGGCAATCTGATGGCAGCGAAACCGACCTCCTGCCGGCAAAAGACCGTGTTTACCAATTCGAGCGGGGAGGCCGTCATCGCCAACCAGAAACGCGGCGACGAAGGCATTCTGACAGCGATCCTGGTACCGGTCGGCTGCATCGGCGTTTGGGAGAAGGCGCTGCAGCCCGGCCGCTATTACGTCAACGAGGCGGCCTATAAAGTCACGATGATCAGCACCCGGGTCCAGACCTGGGAATTCAAGGGAGGCTACAAGAGACGCTACATCGATCTGAGCCTCGATCAGGCCGGCAACCTGACGCAATCGCAACGCTCGCAGGATGTTCCGGTACCCGACGGCGCCGCCGACCCGGCGATCACCCCGTTTGTCGAGGGTTGGCAGGTGCCGCTCGAGCTCAGGGTGCTGGCCCAGGTTACCCCCGACAATGCGCCCTTTGTCGTCGCCGCGGTCGGCGGACTGCCGGAAATCGAAAACAACATCATGGTCCCCACCATCCGTTCGATCGTGCGCAACGTGGTCGGGGCCACTGGACGCCATGTCCTCGATCTCGCCGACAATCGCGCGACCTTGGAACGCGCCGTCGAGGATGCGATCCGGCCGGAGGGATTGCGCGCCGGGATCGTCATCAAGGAGGTCAAGTTCGGCGATGTGGCCTTGCCGCCCGAGCTGCTGATCTCGCGCCTGCGCCAGCAATTGGCCGACCAGCTGCAGCTGACCTACCAACAGGAGCAGAAGGCGCAAACCCAGCGGGTCGAAGCCGAAAAAGCGCGGGCGACGGCCGAATTGCAGCATCAGCTGGTCGAGGCGCTGATCGGTGTCCAGGTGGCCGAGCAAAACAAGAATGCGGCCAAGCTGCGCGGCGAAGGGCTGAAGCTCGAGCTCGAAGAGACCGCGCAAGGGCAGAAGGCGCAGGCCGACGTGCTGGGCCAAGACCGGGTGCTGACGATCAACCTCGTGCAGCAATTCCTCAAGGCGGTTCAGGAAAAGCCGGAGATCGTTTCGCTGGTGGGCCGGCTGGTGCCGCAGACGGTGGTATCGACCGGCGGCCAGGGCACCGGGATCGATAGCGCCGCCGCGATTTTCGGGGCATTGCTCAGCAATGGCGTGGCGGCCGCGCCGGGCCTGGCCGGATCGTCGACCAAGAAGTAACCTGAACGATGGCCGACATCGTCATCATCAACCCCCGCTTCAACACCTCGTATTGGGGTCTCGAGCATGCGATCCCGTTCCTCGGCATCAAGGCGGTCCTGCCGGTCGCGAGCCTGCCCTTGCTGGCGGCGCTGACGCCACCCGGGCATACGGTCACGCTGATCGACGAGAACGTCGAACCGATCGATTTCGCGCGATGCGCGCATGCCGACATCATCGGCGTGACCGGCATGAACGTGCAGCGCGCGCGCATGCACGAGATCCTGTCCGAATTCCGGCGGCGCGGCTGCTTTACCGTCGTCGGCGGCCCTTGGGTGACGGTTCGCGAGGACGATATCGCCGGCCTTGCCAATGTGATCTTCGTTGGCGAGGCCGAGGAGACCTGGCCGCGTTTTCTCGCCGAATGGTCGGAGGGACGGCACGCGGCCCGCTATGAACAGGACGCGCGCACCGACATGGCAAATGTGCCGCGCCCGCGTCTCGATCTGCTACGGATGAAGGATTACGCGCTCGGCAGCGTGCAATTTTCGCGCGGCTGCCCGTTTGAATGCGAGTTCTGCGACATCATCGTCACCTTCGGCCGCCGGCCGCGGATCAAGACCTCGGCCCAGGTACTCGCCGAACTCGATGGCCTGCTCGCCGCCGGCAAGCGCACCGCATTCATCGTTGACGACAACCTGATCGGCAACAAAAGCGCGATCAAGGCGCTGCTGCGCGATGTGATCGCCTGGCAGGAGGCAAACGGCTACCCGCTGATGTTCGCAACCGAGGCCTCGATCGACCTCGCCGAGGACCCCGAACTGATGCGGCTGATGGTCGACGCCAATATCAGCGAAGTGTTCATCGGGATCGAGACCCCGAACGAAGCGGCGCTGCGCGAGACCAAGAAAATACAGAATCTGCGCAGCCGTGGCGGCACCATGCTCGACAAGGTGCACCGTATCCAGGAAATCGGCATCGAGGTCTGGTGCGGGATTATTGTCGGCTTCGACCACGACGATGCCGAGGTCTTCTCCGCACAGCGGCGATTTGTCGGCGAGGCGCGGATCGCCAATGTGATGGTCAATATGCTGGTGGCGATTCCCCGGACCCCGCTCTACACGCGGCTTGACCGCGAAGGACGGCTCGACCATTCGGGCGATCCGGGCGGTTTCGGCCCGTTTGGCACCAACGTCATTCCGCAGCGCCTCGGCCGCGAGGCGCTGCGCGAGGGCTATATAGAGCTGATGCGCGAGTTGTACACGCCGGCCGCCTATTTTGGGCGGCTCGACGCCCTCTACCTCGAAGCGCGGTTGCCGTGGGGCCGGGCGCGGCTGCGGTATCTGCGGCGTTACCCGCTGCGCCGCTTCAAGCTCAACGCCCGGCTATTGGCCGAAGCGCTCGCGATCTTCCTCATGCTGATGCGCGGGGTGCCCGACGCGGCGCTGCGCCGCGAATATCGCCGCAGCCTGATGCGTGCGCTCCGGCACCGGCCTGCGCCTGCCATCCTTCAGCTTTACGCGCTCAAATGCGCGATGCATTTCCATGTTCACATGATCGTACAGGAGATGCTCTCGGCACGGCGCCCCGCTGTCCGCGCCGCAGCCTGATTCGGCCTGAACGGTCAGAACCGGGCGAATTGCGAACCTTCTCGAACAGGCGAGGAAATCGGCGATGGCTCACCCGATCGTCTATGGCCCGGCCCGCAGCAGCTATGTCTGGAGCGTGCGTCTGACGCTCGCCGAAAAAGGCGTGACCCACGAACTCGTCAACGTGCCGCCCGGCGCCCAACGCGAAGCGCCGCATCTGTCGCGCCAGCCTTTCGCCAAGGTCCCCGCCTTCGCGCATGACGACTTCTCGCTATACGAGAGCCAAGCCATCATGCGCTATATCGACGAGCGCTTCCCGGGCGCGCCGCTGCAGCCCGAGGACGTGCACCAATGGTCGCGGATGAACCAGATCATCGGCATCGTCGACGCCTATGCCTGGCCCAGCATCGCCGGCGCGATCCTGTATAACCGGGTGCTGGTCCCGCGGCTGTTCGGCGGCACGCCCGACGAGGCGGCAATCGCCGCGGCTCTGCCGCATGCCTGCCTCTGCCTCGACGAGATCGACCGGCTGATGGAGAACAACCGCTTTCTCGCCGGCGACCATGTCAGCCTCGCCGATCTGATGGTGATCCCGCTGCTCTACTATTTCGGCAACGTTCCCGACGGCCAAGCTCCGCTCGGCGCCCACCCGAAACTCCAGGAATGGATACGGCACATGACGGCGCGGCAGAGCTTCCAGGTGACAAAGCCGGAGCCGGTGTGACGGATCCGGCGCCGCCGCCTCACCTGGCGTAGGGGTTGACCAGGCCGGCGACGAGGCCGGCAAGAACCTCACGCACCTGCCGTTCGTCGCAGCCCATCAGCACCGCGTCTTCCAGCGCTTCCTGGGCCAGTTCGCGCAATTCGGCGAGGTTCTCGTTCAGCACCTTGATCTTTTCGACGCAGGAGACGGGTTCGCCTTCGGGCGTCAGCCACACCGGAAACTCGTTCGCTTCGCTCATCGCCGCGCCCTTTCGCCAGCACCGGCTATTTGAGGCCGCCAGCCGGCCCTGCACCTGCTGTCCCGCCGCCTTGGGCCGCGCCGCCTTGAGGGGCGCCGCCCTCGCCCGGCTTCTTTTGCTGCGCTCCCGCTTGCGAAAAGATCATCTGCCCGATCAGATCTTCGAGACTGGCAGTAGCCTGGGTGTACTTGATCTGGCCGCCGGGCGGGATCTCCTTGTCCGAACCGCCCGGCGCCAGCGACATGTATTTGTCGCCGAGCAGGCTCGACGAGATGATCTCGGCGACGGTGTCCTCGGGCAGCTTGTATTCGGGGTTGATGCTCATCTTGACCGTCGCGAGATACGTCTTCGGGTCGAGCGTTTCGCCGGTGACGGAGCCGACTTTGACCCCGGCGATGCGGACGTCGCTGCCGTCGCGAATGCCGTCGATTCGAGTGAACTGCGCGGTCACCGAATAGCCGTCGACCGCGTGCAGCTGACTGCTGGTGTAGGCAAAAAACAGAAACAGCGCGGCGACGACGAGCACGACGGCCCCCATCACCGTCTCGATCACATTGCCGCTCATCGCCGCTGTTTCCCAATCACTTTTGGCCCCGCGATCACTTTTGGCCCCGCGATCGCTTCTGGCCCCGCGATCGCTTCTGGATCGGCGCCCGCCGGCATCCGCGCCTCGCTTCTATTCGGGCGTCCACGGTTCGTAATCCCCGGTCGAGCGGGCGCGCCGGCCGCCGCGCAAGATCGAGCCCGGCGGGTGATAGGCGTAGGGCGTGCCGGTCATATTGGGCAGGTGTTCCTTTTCCCACGGATGCCGGGTGCGCGATCCCGGCCGCGGCACGTCATCAATCGTATGATGCAGCCATGCATGCCACTCGGGCGGCACCTTGGAACCCTCCGGCTCGCCCGCATAGATAACCCAGCGCTTTTCGCGGCTGGCGCGCCCGCCGCCGCGGGTCAAAGCGCGCTGGCCCTTGTCGCGGTAATAGCGGTTGCCGAGGCTGTCGGTCCCGACATATGCGCCGCGCAGCCAGGTCAACAAACGCGTGCCGAGGGTCATCGCTCCATCCGTCGCCGATGCCGCGGCCGGCCGGTGCGCGGCGGCGGGGTTATCGCATCGCGCCGGCCTCGGCGGCAATAGCCGGCTTGCTGTGGCCGGGCCGCAACATATGGTGGCTATCCGCGCATTCGCCCCAAAATAGATTGCTGCGCTGTTCGCGAGAGCCTACATCTAGTCTTCTGGACCGGCACCAGCAGCTACATCTTGCCGCGGGGTGCGCCGGCAGGGAGGACCAAGGTTTCGGGGGAGAGAATGCATATCGCGCGGCGGTTTACCAAGGCGGGCCAGGATCCCTACGCGTCGGTTCCGTTCCGGAATGCGACCAGCGAGATTCGTAATCCCGATGGTTCGGTCGTCTTTCAGGCCGAGGGAATCGAGGTGCCGGCCGAGTGGAGCCAGGTCGCCTGCGACATCCTCGCGCAGAAATATTTCCGCAAGGCCGGGGTGCCGGCGCGCCTGACGGCGGTGGCTGAGGACGGAGTTCTACCGTGGCTGTGGCGGCGCACGGCCGATGCCGCGGGGCTGGCGGCATTGCCCGAGGCCGAGCGCTGGGGCGGCGAGACCAGCGCCCGTCAGGTGTTCGACCGGATGGCCGGAACCTGGACCTATTGGGGTTGGAAAGGCGGCTATTTCGACGCCGAGGACGACGCCCGCACCTTTTACGACGAGATCCGGTTGATGCTGGCGCGTCAGATGGGCGCCCCCAACTCGCCGCAATGGTTCAACACCGGGCTCTACTGGGCCTATGGCATCGATGGCCCGGCGCAGGGCCATTATTACGTCGATTACCGCAGCGGCGAATTGACCGCGTCGGCGAGCGCCTATGAGCACCCGCAGCCGCATGCCTGCTTTATCCAGTCGGTCGCCGACGATCTGGTCAATGAGGGCGGAATCATGGATTTGTGGGTGCGCGAGGCGCGCATCTTCAAATACGGCTCGGGCTCGGGATCGAACTTCTCGAAATTGCGCGGCGACGGCGAGCGGCTGTCGGGCGGCGGGCGCTCGTCCGGGCTGATGAGCTTTCTGCGGATCGGCGACCGCGCCGCCGGCGCGATCAAATCGGGCGGCACCACCAGGCGCGCGGCCAAGATGGTGATCGTCGACATCGACCACCCCGATATCGAGGCATTTATCGACTGGAAGGTCGTCGAGGAGCAGAAGGTCGCCGCTCTGGTCGCCGGCTCCAAGCTCGCCGCCCGGCATCTGAAGATGGTCATGGCCGCCTGCCACCAGCATTCGGAGAGCGCAGCCGACCTCTGCGACCCGGCGCAGAACCCGGCCTTGAAACGCGAGATTCGCGCCGCGCGCCGCGCGATGATCCCGGAAAACTGCATCCAGCGGGTGATCCAGTTCGCCCGCCAAGGGTTTGCCGCGATCGATTTCCGCACCTACGACACCGATTGGGATTCCGAGGCCTACCTGACCGTAGCCGGGCAGAATTCGAATAATTCGGTGCGGGTGTCGAGCGATTTCCTCGACCGTGTCATCGCTGACGGTCCCTGGGAACTGACCCGGCGCACCGACGGCAAGGTCGCCAAGACATTGCCGGCGCGCGAATTGTGGGACCGGATCGGGCATGCCGCCTGGGCCTCGGCCGATCCCGGTCTGCAATTCGACACCACGATCAACGATTGGCACACCTGCCCCGAGAGCGGCCGGATCAACGCGTCGAACCCGTGCTCGGAATACAATTTCCTCGACGACACCGCCTGCAACCTCGCCTCGTTGAATCTGATGGCGTTCCGCCGCGAGCCTGCCCCCGCGAACGGCGGCCAATTCGACGCCGAAGCCTTCGCCCATGCGGTGCGGCTGTGGACCGTGGTGCTCGAAATCTCGGTAATGATGGCGCAATTCCCGTCGCCCGAGATCGCCCGCCGCTCCTTTGCCTTCCGCACCCTCGGGCTCGGCTACGCCAATCTCGGCGGCCTGCTGATGAGCATGGGCATCGCCTATGACAGCGCCGCCGGGCGGGCATTGGGTGCGGCGGTCACCGCGCTGCTAACCGGCGCCAGCTACGCCGCTTCGGCCGAGATGGCGGGCGACCCCGGCTTGACCCCGCGCGGCGCCTTTCCGGGCTTTGCGCTGAACCGCGCGGCGATGCTGCGCGTCGTGCGCAACCACCGCCGCGCCTGTCATGGCGAGAGCGCCGGGTATGAGGCTCTGTCGATCCCGCCGGTCCCGCTCGACGCCGCGAACTGCCCGGACCTGCAGCTGGTCGCCACGGCATGCCGCAGCTGGGACGCCGCTCTGGCGCTCGGCGAGAAGCACGGCTTCCGCAACGCGCAGGCGACGGTCATCGCGCCCACCGGCACGATCGGCCTGGTCATGGATTGCGACACCACCGGGATCGAGCCCGATTTCGCGCTGGTCAAATTCAAAAAGCTCGCCGGCGGCGGCTATTTCAAGATCATCAACCGCGGGGTGCCGCAGGCGCTGGCCACGCTCGGCTACGGCGCCGCCGAGATCGCCGCGATCGAGCGCTATGCGCTTGGCCGCGGGACCCTGGCGGGCGCCCCTGGGATCAACCATGAGAGCCTGCGCGCCAAGGGGTTCGACGACAATGCCCTGGCCGCGGCCGAGGCGGCGCTCGCCACCGCTTTCGACATCAAGTTCGCGTTCAACAAATGGACCCTCGGTGAAACCTTCTGCGCCGAGCGTCTCGGCGTCACCCCGGCGGCGCTCGACGACCCGGGCTTCGATCTCCTGGCAGCGATCGACTTCAGCCGGGCCGAGATCGACGCCGCCAACGCCTGGTGCTGCGGTGCGATGACCCTCGAAGGGGCGCCGCACCTGAAGCCCGAGCACCTGCCGGTGTTCGATTGCGCGAGCCCATGCGGACGCACCGGCACCCGCGCATTATCGGCCGAAGCCCACATCCGGATGATGGCAGCGGCCCAGCCCTTCATCTCGGGCGCGATCTCGAAGACCATCAACATGCCGAACGCGGCGACGGTCGAGGATTGCAAGGACGCCTATCTGCTGTCGTGGCGGCTCGGCTTGAAGGCGACCGCGCTCTATCGCGACGGCTCGAAACTGTCGCAGCCCCTGGCCGCGAGCCTGTTGGGAACGGACGAGGAGGCCGAGGACCGCGCCGCAGAGTTGTTCGCCCAGTCGCCGGCGCAGCGCGCGCCATTGGTCGCCGAGCGGATCGTCGAACGGGTCGTCGAGCGGGTGGTCGAACGCGTCGTCCAGCGCGGCGAGCGCCGCCGCCTGCCCAACCGGCGCAAGGGCTACACGCAAAAGGCCACGGTCGGCGGCCACAAGGTCTATCTGCGCACCGGCGAGCACGAGGACGGGCGGCTGGCCGAACTCTTTATTGACATGCACAAGGAGGGGTCGGCGTTCCGCTCGCTGATGCACAATTTCGCGATCGCGATCTCGATGGGCCTGCAATACGGCGTGCCGCTCGAGGAATTCGTCGAGAGCTTTACCTTCACCCGGTTCGAGCCGTCGGGGATCGTCGACGGCAACGACGCGATCAAGATGGCGACCTCGATCCTCGACTACATCTTTCGCGAATTGGCGATCTCCTATCTCGGCCGAGGCGACCTCGCCCATGCCGAGCCCGGCGATCTGTTGCCTGACACGGTCGGCAAGGGCGAAGCGGAATCGACCCTGCGCATCCCCGACGATGCCGACGGCCCCGGCCCGGCGCCTTCTCCCGGTCTCGAACCCGGGGTCGCGGCGATGATGCAGCGAGTGACCTCGAACGGCTATGTCCGCAACAAGCTGACCGTGTTCAATGGCGGCGCCGCCCGCCGAGCCGTGGGCGCCGAGACGGCCCTGGCCGGCGGCGACGTCCTGTCACCGGCGATCCCCGTCTACGCCAGCGACGACGAAGCCACATTGTCACTGCGCCTCGAACGCATCCGCGCCGCCCGCATCAAGGGCTATGAAGGCGACAGCTGCGCCGAATGCGGCAACTTCACCCTGATCCGCAACGGCACTTGCCTCAAATGCGACACCTGCGGCGCGACGAGCGGGTGCTCGTAATATCCCGGAATTTGGGAGGCCGAAATGCACCCTTTAAATTATTAATGTCGAGGAAATGGCCTTTGCATCGGGAGAACGTGCGTTGGGTGGCCCATGGGAAATTCCGCCGCGTCCTGCGCGTGGCGACTTATCAGAAACCCGCGTACATGCCGCGAGAAGTCGAGCCCTCGACGCATGGAAGCTCGTAGGTTGCGCTTTCATGTACGACGGCCACCTGTCTCACTGTTCGTGGGAAAAAAGAGCCAATACGGAGAGGAACTTATCTTTAGATGTAGGCTCGCGTCGCTAAAACATACTAAGTGCCAGTATTTTAGGAGAAATCCAGCCAACAACACGAAGGGGACTTTAGGTTGCTCGCCTGCGATCTCATCAAATCTTCCCGACGCCGTCATGACATAGCGCATGGGATTGTTTCCATTGGCCGACGAATCAAAATTATGGCTTTGTAGAATTTGCTGTCTTACCCGCATTCTATAATATTGACCGACTACGAGATACTACGAGATTCCCGAACTACGTCTATAATTCGGAGATATTGAACCAGTTCGCAATCCATTTTGGTGGCCTCGAAGAAGAGTCAAATCATTTACATACCGATTTCTTGATCGTACAGCGCCTTGATCATCTTAACCCATACGTCGAAACGTTGAGCGCCAGCGCGTAGGATGGGTTGAGCGTCCGAAGCCCATCAAGTTTGAGTCGCCGCTGTGCGGTCCGCTTCGCTATGCTACCCAAAGCAGGGATTTGAGGAGCACCGTATTTTAAGCTAAAAGCAGAACCTGAAAGAAAGATCGGCTGGAGAGCCTCTTGCCGCCCAATCAGGTCGGTGTGGGATTTAAGCGCGGGTTTGGAGGCTGTCTGGGCGCGTTGGCTGCGCTTAGCGCGCTGGTTATCCTGGGCAGCTTATTGGTGTCGCAACACCCTGGGGGACCCGGTTCTGCGCCGTCATGCGCACCGGCCGATTTCACGATCTCAAAACTGACCGCGACCACAGAATATAACTATGCACGTTTAACTGGGAGGATTACGAATAACTGCACAACGTCGGGAGGTCCAAAGCTAAAATGGACAGCATACAATAGCGACGGCACGGTCGCCTTTTCCAATGACTTTTGGCCCGCTAATACATCGAATATCGCGCCCGGTTCAAGTTATCCGTTCGAGACCATGAATTCCGCGCCGCAGGGTCGATGGACATATACGGTTCAGGTAATTGGGGTAGATCACTGGTAACATTATTACCATCTCGGCTGTGAGCTATCCTACGCTTGCTGTGATCGCTTATTCGGATTTTCACAACGGCTTCAGATCGCGGCTAAGATGAGTGCTGCTTCGGTTATCGGGCCATCTCACCGTCACGGCCTCGCCGTCGATCGCGGTCACTTCGCCCGCAGCGCCATGGAGCGTGCGCCTCACCGCCGAGCCAATTTCGAACGTTGCGCGGACCTCCGGTCTCTTGTCGGTTGCCAGCACCGGGCTATTTTCTGCGGCCGCCCGGTCCAAAACCCCAATCTTGTGTACCACGATGCCAAGCGCAAAGAGTATCGCCCCGAGCGCCGCCTCGATGAAACGCAGCTCCTGCACCGTCTGCTGGGGTGCGGATTTGGGCGAAATCAGCACCCCATTTGTTAGACACACCACGTCGACGATGCCGCCGATCATCGAAATGAATATGCCCATGGGCCAGCTCAAAGCAAAAACACGCCAATCTTATCTCAACGAGGCAAAGCCTGTGTCGGAAAAGCGCGTAGGACGGGCGACGCGTGCGAAGCCCATCATTTTTCGAGCTGGCCGCAGACGCTGAGTTCAGCCGCACTCAACCCATGCTATGGCGCTGTGGCGTCTTCGACGACGACGCAGACAGATTTGCCGATGGCGCGCAATGCGGCTTCGAAATCTTGGGGTAGGGCTCATTCGGCGGGCCCATCATGTGTCAGGTCCCTACAGGGTTGATGGGTTCTCGCGCCATCATCATCGGTGCTCGGCACCGGGGGCGGGCCGTGCTCTACGGTGGCAGGGGTATTGAGCACGTAGGATGGGTTGAGCAGGGCGAAACCCATCGTGATCTATACCGGGGCGCCGGGATGGGTTTCCCTTCGGTCAACCCATCCTACGATGGTTACGCGGCCGGTGCGTTCAGGCGATCCAAATCTATCATCGCTCGCCGAGACCGCCGTCTTGGGTCTCAGAGCCCGTTGGATGGATGTCAGATAGCGGACTGCTGGAGACCGCCGATTCGATGATGCACCCGGGATGCGCCTCACTCACCTAATGGAAGCCCCTTTATGTTTTCGGGGCATTGCATCTGGTGCTTGGCACTGCGGGCGAGCCGCGCCCTACGGCGGCAAAGGTGTTTATGCGTGGCCGGTTATTGGGCGCGATCTGGGTTGCGGCTGCGGGGCCGACTGGGATTTGTCGATGATCCGGTAGGTGGTCAGCCCCAAGCCTTTGGCCACGGCACTTGCCTTGCGCTTGGCCTCCTCTTTGGTCCGCACCAGCAAGATCATCGGCGGGCCGGCGATCTTGCCGTCGGCATCGCGCTCGGAAATCGTGGCGACGAGCCCGTCACGCGATTCCTCTAGCTTCAGTCTGACGAACATGACGCCTCTGCTGTCGCCGGTTCAAACCGCGCCGCGGTCGGGGAGATTTATCGACGATCCAATTGGGTTTCGCGGGCCATCCGCTCATGCCCGTCGGTGGTGTTTTTCAGCCGATATTGCGGCGTGCCGGCCTCGAGCGGGAGCAGGCGAACGATCGTATAGCGGCCCCGGCTGACCCGGTCGACGCCGGGGTCGGGAAAAAATTCGACCGCCTGGCCGACGCGAAATTTATGCTCTGCCATTGCAACCTTCCGAAAGCACGGTGCGGACGCCCCGCGCTCGTTCAGCGGCGCCCCCGCACCGATTCCCGCGTTACGCGGCTTGGAGGTCGACCGCCGAGGTCTTGCCCTGCTGGCCACGCTCGATCTGATAGCTGACCCGCTGGCCCTCGACCAGATGGCCCAGCGTCGAACGTTCGACGGCGGAGATATGGACGAACACGTCCTTAGAGCCGTCTTCGGGCTGAATGAACCCATAGCCCTTTTGCGAATTAAACCACTTCACGGTACCGATAGTCATCGAGCTTCCTTAACAAGAAAATCCTGCCCCGGCGCCCTCGCCGGTGCAGATCACATTTCAATTTCGGGAAGCGCTTTCAGTTTGCCCGTGAGCACACCGCATAGAGCCGTGCCCTGGTCGAAACACGATTTCATTTAGGTGGGGATATGAGGGCCGATATTCAAACGATTATTTTCCGATCTAAAACCTTGCCCCGGCCGCGCGCTGATCCTGGCGTGGTTGAACATGCCTGCGCCGCCGCGGGTCATTGACCGGTCGGTTCGCGAGATTCGCGCGCTACAACAGCGATGCCAGCAAGTGCCGGCCGAGCACCGGGCTGGCGAGGAGCGCGATGCCCGTCTCGGTCAGGCCCACGGCATCCTCGTCTACCTCGCTTCCCCTGCCTAGGCTCTGTCCTTCCAACCAAGGTTATCGCGTTCATTTTCCAGCGCTGCCATATCTCCCGTCGGCCCCTTGGGGCATGCATTTGCGATCGCCTCCGCACCTACCGGCCGCCGCTCTGTCCTACAGTTGATCACAATATCTGGAACAGGATTGCCAAACGATCCGTTAAAGAGCCAAGGCGATTTCGCTCGCCGATATGTCGATGCAGGGGTAAGCATGAAGGGCTTGGTTCGGAAGATGGTCCTGGGGACCGCGTCGGTACTGGCTTTGGGTATCGCAGGTACCGTTCTCGACTACGCGGCCGACGCAGGCAATTCGGTGAACACCGCAGATATACCAAAAATAACACAAACCTCGAATGGTTCGCCAACCGAGGACGCCGTTCGCAAGGACGATATCCGCTGGGCGCAAACGGAGCTTCGTGAAAGGGGCCTTTACAAAGGTTCGCTCGACGGTGTCCTGGGGCCAGCGACCAAGCGGGCTCTCGGTCAATTCCAGGGACAAAACCGGCTGGACCGCACTGCCGCGCTCGACGCGCAAACCTGGGAAGCATTAACCGGCGACGACCACGTCGGGCAGGGATCGAGCATGCCACCGAAAGCCGGCGCCGAGGGTTCGAGGATGAACTCTCCCCCAGCGAGCGATCTGGGCAGGTAAGGTAAGGATGTGGAGTGTAGCGTCTAGAGCATGATTGCTCTGGATTGAATCGCCTCCAGCTTTATCCCTTCACCCGGGTTCGACCCGGGGGTCCACGTCTTCACTCGCGGAGGTCGGAACGAAAAGACGTGGACAGCCGGATCACGTCCGGCCGAAGGGATCGAGGGGCACTTCCATCCAAGGGGATCCTGCTCGAGGGTGGGCTGAGCTTGCGGAGCCATCATCGTATCGGCGGGTTCAGACGACGGGTTTCTCCGGCGTTTGCCGGGCCATCGACCTCGATACGCGATCACTTTGCGTCAGCAAAGATTTTCAAACCGATCAACCCCAAAATGAGCAGCAGCAGGGAACACACCCTGCCGAGATTCAGGCTCTCGCCAAAAAATACGACACCGATCACTGCAGTTCCCGCGGTCGCAATTCCGGCAAAAGTTGCATAGACGGTTGCCGCCGGCAGACGCTTAATAGCTTCATCCAAGATGAACATTATCGGGATGCCGACCTGCGCCACCCATATTGGTGACCATCTGGAATACTCTCTTGCGGTTTTTAAGAGAAAGGGCCACGAAATTTCGAACACATCTGCGAACATGATGAACAACCAAGGCATTTGCTCGTCTCCCAACCCAATTTTCGGAAATGTCTTTCGTCAGCAAGCGTAGCAGGGGCTGAGCTTGCGAATCCGATCATTTCGATATTCGCCTGGCGATGGCTTCCCTCCGGCCAGCCATCCTGCGGATGCCGGGAGCGGCGGTTACAGGATCAGGGTAAGGAGGTGCCGGCCGAGCACCAGACTCGCGGCGAGCGCTATGATCATCAGCGGGACCAGGTTGTACTTGCCGGGCCGATAAGGCCGACGGTCGAGAATAACGGCGATCGTGAGCACCAGCAGACATAGCGCGAGAGCGATGCTCGTCTCGGTCAGGCCCATCGCAGCCTCAATCGGCGGGTTTTATGCCGTCGCGGATCGGTTCGTCTAACCGGAATCGACCGTTTGCGCCAAGCCGGCGCCATCTACCGCCGACCCAAAACGATCTCCGATCGGAGGCATTTGGCTGCACTCGCCGTCGAGCAGGACGAAGCATTGGCGGCAGAGATGGCCGAATGGGATGCGGCGACTCTCGACGACGGTCTTCCGCCTGACCCGTGGTGAAGGGCGGCTTTCAGCTACGGACCTGCGAGCGATCGTGGATTCCCTATGTCGGGTCCTTGAGCTTTGAGGCGGAGCTTCTGCTACGATCACCCTTTCAGATGCCGGCCGCGTCGGCCAGCGGTTCGGCTGAAAACGTCGGGTCATCGAAGACGCTCGATGGCCGGGACAGCCCGTAATGATCGCGCAAGGTCGTGCCGGTGTATTCGGTGCGGAACAGGCCGCGGCGCTGCAACAGCGGGATCACCTCGGCGCTGAACACGTCGAGCTGCACCGGCAGCAGCGGCGGCATGATGTTGAAGCCGTCGGCCGCGCCGTCGGTGAACCAGTCCTCGATCAGGTCGGCGATCTGCTCCGGCGTGCCGGCGGCGACGAAATGGCCGCGGGCGCCGGCGAGGTAGCCGAGCAATTGCCGCAAGGTCAGCCGGTCGCGCCGCACCAGATTCAGGATCACCTCGGTCCGGCTGCGCGCCGCCTCGACGGTGTCGGGGTCGGGGAAATCCTCCGGCGCAAGCGGGCGGTCGAGCGGCAGGTGCGAGAAATCATACCCGCCAAACCGGTTGGAGAGCCGCTTGCGCCCGACCTCGGGATCGGTCAGGTCGTTGACCTCGCGCGCCAGACGCTGCGCCTCGGCCTCGGTCGAGGCGATCATCGCGCTGAGGCCGGGCAGGATCAGCACCTGCTCGGGGTTGCGCCCCTCGGCGGCGGCCAGTGCCTTCAGATCGGCATAGAATTCCTGCGCCGTCGCCTTTTCGACATGGGCGGTGAAGACGGCGTCGGCATGGCGCGCGGCGAAGCGGCGGCCGGTGTCGGACGAACCCGCCTGCACCAGCACCGGCCGGCCCTGCGGGCAGCGCGGCAGGTTCAGCGGTCCGGCGACCTGGTAGAAATCGCCGCGATGGTTGATCGGCCGGATACGGTCGCGCCGCGCATATTGCCCGCTAGCCCGGTCGTCGACCACCGCATCCTCGGCCCAGCTGTCCCACAATGCCTTGACCACGGCCATGAATTCCTCGCCGCGGGCATAGCGGTCGGCGTGGCTGACCTGGCCGGCGCCGCCGAAATTGCGCGCCGCGGTCGCGAGCCACGAGGTGACGATATTCCAGGCGGCGCGGCCGTTGCTGATGTGGTCGATCGAGGCGAACTGGCGCGCAAGGTTGAACGGCTCGGTATAGGTGGTCGACGCGGTGGCGATCAGCCCGATCCGGCTGGTCGAGACCGCGATCGCCGCCAGCACGGTGACCGGTTCGAGCCAGGTGCGCGCCGCCTGCGCCACGTCGCCGCCGAGCGCCAGCTGGTCGGCGAAGAAGATCGAGTCGAACAGCGCCGCTTCGGCCCGCTGCGCCAGATCCTGGTAATAGCGGATATCGGTCAACGCCAATGGCGAGGAATCCGGATGCCGCCATGACGCCTCGTGGTGGCCGCGGCTGTGGATGAACAGATTCAGATGCAACTGCCGGCTCATCGCGTCTTTCCCTGGCTGATGGTGGTCCGGGTCAGTGTTCGCCCGCGCCGATATGGGCGACGGCTTCGATTTCGACCTTCAGCGACGGGTCGGCGAGTGCCGCCACCTGCACCAGGGTCGAAGCCGGGAAATTGCCGGTGAAAAACTCGCGCCGGGCCTGCCAAACTTTTTCGCGCTGGGAGATGTCGGTGACGAAGATCGTGACCTTCACCACATCGGCCATCGCACCCCCGGCGGCCTCGACCAGATGGCGGATCTTGGTGAAGATCGCTTTCGCCTGGCGGTATTCATCGCCAGCCGCCTCGCTGCCGCGCGCGGTCATGCCGGCGATATAGGCGAAACCGCCCGCGACCAGGCAGTTCGACCAGGTGCCGGCCGGCGGTTCGGGCACTTCGGAGCTGGTGGCGCGGACAATGTTGCTCATGGGGGGCCTCCCTGCAAAGAACGGGAGCTTAACCTCCCGCTGAAACGGCCGAAAGGATGTCGGCGGCTCAGCCGGTCGGCGTCTCGGACGTATTGGTTGACAAAGACCGGCACGGGGGTCAGCAATCCTGGCAACCATCGTGCCCGCGGAGGAACCATGCTCTCAGAAACCGCCCTCGCCGCCTATCGAAGCGACGGATTTGTCGTGCTTCCCGACATCCTGACCTCGAGCGAGGTGAATGCCCTGCGCCGGGTTACCGATGATTTCGTGGAGGTGGCGCGCTCTGTCGCGGCCAATGACGCGATTTACGACCTCGAGGATTCGCACTCGGCAGCCGAGCCGCGGGTGCGCCGGATCAAGACGCCGCATTTGCATCACCCTGAATATGACCGGGTCGCGCGCCATCCGAAGATCGTCGAGGTGCTGAAGGAACTGTGGGGCACTGTGCGCCTCGACACCGGCAAGCTGAACATGAAATCGGCGGGCTATGGCGCGCCGATCGAATGGCACCAGGATTGGGCGTTCTACCCGCACACGAACGAGGACCTCGCCGCGGTCGGGATCATGCTCGACGATTGCGAGATGGAAAACGGGCCGATGATGGTGGTGCCGGGCAGCCACCAGGGCCCGATTTACGATCATCACGGCCCTGACGGCCGGTTTTGCGGCGCAATCGACCCGGCGTCCTGCGATTTCGGGATTTCGCGGGCGGTGCCGTGTCTGGGCAAGGCCGGCTCGATCACCGTTCATCACGTGCGCGCGGTGCACGGCTCGGCGACCAATTTCTCGGGCAAGCCGCGACGATTCCTGCTGTTCCAGTACCGCGCCGCCGATGCCTGGCCATTGCTCGGCCTCAAGGAAGGGATCGAGAAATTCGACTCGTTGCTGCTCGCCGGCGAGCCGACCCTGACGGCGCGCCTTGCCTCGGTTCCGGTGCGCATGCCGTTGCCGCCGGCCGAGTACCAAGGCTCGATCTATGAAAATCAGCGCGCCGCCGGCCGGCGGTTTTTCGAGACTGCGCCGGAGCGCCAGCCGATCGCGGTCGCGGCCGAATAACCCGCCGTCGCGCTAATCGACGGATTTCAGTCTTCCGTCCTGCAGCGCGACGATGCGGTCGAGGCGGCGGGCGAGGTCGGAATTGTGAGTAGCGATCAGCGCCGCGAGGCCGGTGCTGCGGACTAGCCCGAGCAAGGTCTCCAGCACGCTGTCGCCGGTGGCGTGGTCGAGGTTGCCGGTCGGCTCGTCGCCGAGCAGGATCTTGGGATCGTTGGCGAGTGCGCGAACGATCGCGACCCGTTGTTGCTCGCCGCCCGAAAGGCGGGCCGGACGGTGCCCGGCCCGCGGCTCCAGACCGACCCCCGCCAGCAGCGCCGCCGCCTTTTGCCGGGCGCGGCTGCGCGAGACGCCGGCGATCATCTGCGGCAGCATGACGTTTTCAAGCGCCGAGAACTCCGGCAGCAGATGGTGAAACTGATAGACAAAGCCGAGTTCGGACCGCCGCAGCAGGGTACGCTGCGCGTCGGACAGGCTGCCGCAATCCGCGCCGCCGACCAGCACCACTCCGCTGTCCGGGTGCTCGAGCAGTCCAGCGATATGCAATAATGTCGATTTGCCGGCCCCGGATGGGCCGACCAGGGCCACGACCTCACCCGGCTGCAATACCAGATCGACCCCGTTCAACACCGTGATCGCGGTCTCGCCGGTCTTGAATACCCGGCGCACTTCGCGCAGCTCGAGGGCCGGCGCCGGCATCGGCGGGCTCACTCGTAACGCAAGGCTTCAACAGGATCGAGCCGCGCCGCTCGCCAAGACGGATAGAGGGTCGCCAGAAACGACAGGGCCAGGGCCATGATCACCACCGACGCGACCTCGCTGCTGTCGATCCGCGCCGGAATCCGGGTAAAGAAATAAATCTCGGCCGAAAACAGGTCGACGTGAAGCATGCTTTGCAGAAACTGGCGAATTGCTTCGAGATTCTTGGTAATGACGAGGCCCAGTCCGAAACCGGCTGCCGTGCCGACGATCCCGATACTAGCCCCCGACAGCATGAAGATGCGCAAGATCATGCCGCGCGATGCGCCCATCGTGCGGAGGATCGCGATGTCGCGCCCCTTGTCCTTCACCATCATGATCATGCTGGAGATGATGTTAAAGGCGGCGACGACGATAATCAGGGTCAGGATCAGGAACATTACGTTGCGTTCGATTTCAACCGCGTTGAACAGGCTGGAATTTGCCTGCTGCCAGGCGACGATCCGCACCTGCCCGCCGAGCGCTTCGTCGATCAGCCGAGCCTGATGCCGCACCTGATCGGGATCGGTGATGAAAACCTGCAGATAGCTCGCTCCGCCAGGGACGCGAAAGAACAGCTGCGCCGCATCGAGCGGAGCAAAGATGAAGCTGTTGTCGTACTCGTACATGCCCACATCGAACAGCGCGACGACATGGTAGGTCTTGATCCGCGGCATCGTGCCAAAGGCTGTCGCCGTCCCCTGCGGCGAAATCGCCGTGACCCGGCCGCCGACGCCGACGCCGAGCCGCTGTGCCAAGCGATAGCCGAGGACAACGCCGTCATCGCCGAAATCGGCAAGCGACCCGGCGATGATATGCCCGGAAACGAGCCGCAGCTGGCGCAGATCGTCGGGCCGGATGCCGCGCACCAGCGCCCCCGAAGCCCCGGCATCAGTGGTCGCCATGACCTGGCCGTCGACGACCGGGATCGCGGCGGTGACGCCCGGGACCTGCCGGACCTTTTGCGCCACGGCGGCGTAATCGCCGAGCGGTCCCGCCTGCGCGTACACACCCAGATCGCCGTTGAGGCCGAGGATGCGGCCCAATAAGTCGGCGCGGAACCCGTTCATGACCGACATCACGATGATCAAGGTGGCGACGCCGAGTGCGATCCCCAGCAATGAAAAGATCGCAATGACCGAGACGAACCCTTCCGCCCGCCGCGCCCGCAAATAGCGGAACGCGACCATGCGCTCGAATGCATCAAAGATCACGGCCGCATGCCCGCGCTCGAGCTGCTCGCAGCAATGCTCACGCGAGCAGCGCGGCCGGGCCGAGCCGGCACCGTCACCTTGATCGGGCGCGCGCTACGCTGACAGCCGAGGATCAAGGCGCCGACGCCATGTCGAGCGCCGCCTCAAGGGACACCTCTTGGCGCTCGCCCGAGCGGCGGTGCTTGATCTCGACCGTGCCGGCGGCGATGCCGCGCGGGCCGATAACCAACTGCCGAGGCAGGCCGATCAGATCCATGGCGGCGAATTTGGCGCCCGGCGACTCGTCGCGATCGTCGTACAGCACCTCCGCGCCGGCGGTGCGCAATTTGCCGTAAAGGTCCTCGGCGGCCTCGCGGCAACGCGCATCGCCGGCGCGCAGATTGATCAGCCCGACCCGGAACGGCGCCACGCTTTCGGGCCACAGGATGCCGGCTTCGTCGTGGTTCGCTTCGATCAGGGCGCCGACCAGACGCGACACGCCGATCCCGTAGGAGCCCATTTCGAGCGCGATCGGCTCGCCATCCGCGCCGGCGACCACGGCTCCCATCGGCCGCGAATATTTGGCGCCGAAATAGAAGACGTGACCGACCTCGATGCCGCGCGCCGTCATCAGCGCCTCGGGTGGGACTGGGCAGGAAGCGGCGTCGTGCATTTCGTCGGTCGCGGCGTAGAGGCCAGTCCAACGCTCGAAGACCGGCTCGAGATCGCCTTGGTAGTCGACCTCGGCCGCCAGGATGTCGGTCGCGAGCCAAGCGGGGTCGCAATAAACCGCCGACTCGCCGGTGTCGGCGAGGATGATGAATTCGTGGGAGAGATCGCCACCGATCGGGCCGGTATCGGCGCGCATCGGAATAGCCTTCAGCCCCATCCGGGCGAAGGTCCGCAGATAGGCGACGAACATCTTGTTGTAGGAGCGTTTCGCACCCGCGGCGTCGAGGTCGAAACTGTAGGCGTCTTTCATCAGGAATTCGCGGCCGCGCATGACGCCAAATCGCGGCCGTACCTCGTCGCGAAACTTCCACTGGATGTGATAGAGCAGCTTCGGCAGATCGCGGTAGCTTTTGATCGAGGCGCGGACGATCTCGGTGACCTGCTCCTCATTGGTCGGCCCGTACAGCATCTCGCGATCGTGGCGGTCGCGGATGCGCAGCATCTCCTTACCGTAATCGTCGTAGCGGCCGCTCTCGCGCCACAACTCGGCCGGCTGGATCGTCGGCATCAGGATTTCCTGGGCGCCGGCGCGGTCCTGCTCCTGGCGGACGATCGCCTCGACTTTTTTGAGCACACGCAGTCCCAGCGGCAGCCAGGAATAGATGCCGGCACTCGACTGGCGCACCATCCCGGCGCGCAGCATCAGCCGGTGCGAGACGATCTGCGCCTCGCTCGGGTTCTCGCGCAGCAACGGCAGAAAATACTCGGAAAGACGCATCTGGCCTCGTGCGTACAGCGGTGGCGGCGCACTCTAGGCAACCTGCGAAACTGTGTCCACCGAGCGCCCGATCGCGATCAAATCCAGACCGTCGGGAGGGCTCTCGAGCCGCATCTCGACGATCAAATATTTTGATAAGATTTGCGTGACAATCCGCCGCAGGCATGATTATAGTCCGGGAATTGATGTTCCGGCGCGGTCAAGCGCCCAGGCCCCGAGTTTAGGGAGGAAACTACCGCCGAGCCCCTGAACGGGCGGGATGGTCACGCGAGCGACGTAAGGGAGAAAAGGCAGGGCCACGGCCCTGCCTTTTCGCTTGGCGCAGACATCCTACCATAATTCGGCTATGATGCAGCCGCCGCATAGCGCGGCAATTTCAAACAATGGGTGGGACCGGAGAGCGCAGATGGCTGTCAGTCGCGGGTATCACTTTTTTCAAAACCCCGGCCCCACCAACATTCCGGACCGCGTTCTGCGGGCGATGAACCGCGGGACGATCGATTTTACCGGCGCGCAATTCAAAGCGATCGCCGAGGAATGCTTTGCCGGGCTGAAGCGGGTGTTCAAGACCGAGCAGACCATTCTCGGCTATGCCGCCTCCGGGCACGGCGCGTGGGAGGCCGCGCTGGTCAACCTGTTCTCCCCGGGCGACAAGGTGCTGGTTGTCGAGACCGGCTATTTCTCGCTGAATTGGGGCATGCGCTGCGAGTTGTTCGGGCTCGAGGTCGAGACCCTCGCCGGTGACTGGCGGCACGGCGCCGACCCGGCCAAGCTCGAAAGCCGGCTGCGTGAGGATCGCGAGCACCAGATCAAGGCGGTGCTCGTCGTGCACAACGAAACCTCGACCGGCGTCGTTCACGATATCGCCCGGTTGCGGCGTGCGATCGATGCCGCCCGGCATCCGGCGCTGTTCCTTGTCGACGTGATTTCTTCCCTGGCGTCGATGGATTTCCGCATGGACGAATGGGGGGTGGATGTCGTCGTCGCCGGCTCGCAGAAAGGGCTGATGCTGCCGACCGGCATGGCCTTTACCGGGATCAGCGCCAAGGCGCTCGCGGCAGCGGCCGAGGCAAAGCTGCCGCGGGTCTATTGGGATTGGCGCCGATTGGTAGAGGGCAATTCGCAGGCAGTGTGGAACGGCACCGCGCCAGTGCATTTTTTCTACGGGCTGCAGGAAGCGCTGCGCATGCTCGAAGAAGAAGGTCTCGACAATGTCTTCGCCCGGCATCACCGGCTGGCCGAGGCAACCCGCCGGGCGGTGCGGGTGTGGCGGCAAAATGACGGCCCGGAAATCTTCGCCGCCGACCCGCGGGCGCAATCGGATTCGGTGACCGCGGTGCTGACTCCGGAGGGCTATGACGCAAACAAGCTGCGGTCGGTCTGCCTCGACCGGTTCAATGTATCGCTGGGCGGCGGGCTCGGGCCATTGCAGGGCCGCGTCTTTCGCATCGGTCATCTCGGCGATCTGAACGAGCCGATGATCCTGGGTTCCCTTGCTGCGGTCGAGATGGCGCTGGAGCTGACCGGCGTGCCGCACGGCAAGGGCGGCGTCAACGCGGCGATGGACTACCTCGTTTCGGAGGCGTGATGCGGCGCGCGCCGTATCGGTCAGTCGGCCGCGAGCGCCTTTGCCACCGCGACCAGGGTCAGATCCGTGCCGTGACCGCCGAGGATCGACAATCCGACCGGCAGGCCATCGACCGTGCTTCCCGGAATGCTGACCTGCGGCATGCCAGCCAGTCCGCCATGCGCGCACAGGCACAAGATGCGGTCGCGACGGAGGCTGGCCACCGATAGCGGTTCGCCGCGTTTAGGCGCCGGGAAGGGGGTGGTCGGCAGGCACAGGATCGTTCCGGGCGGCAGCAGATGACGCAGCCGGCCGCGTGCCTCCTGCCGCACCAGGTTGGCCCATTGGCGCTCCGCTTCCGCGATCTGCGATCCGGTATAGATGTTGCGCGCAACACTGTAGGCCAGCCGCGGGTTGTCGCGCTCGATCCAGTCCTTGAAGGTCAGCCAAGCCTCCGACGGCTGCAAGGTGCGCTGGGCGCGAGCCCATTGCACGATGCCGGCGGGGGCCATGACCTCCTCGCGGGCATTGCCGATCAGCGCCTTCAGCCGCTCAACCATCGGCTGCAACGCGTCGCCGACCTCCGCGTCGGCAAAGGCGAAGCCGTCGGCCGCAACGACCAGCCGGTCGGGCAGGACCGATGGAATAGCCTCGCCGAGCATGACGCTGGAAACCCGGGCGAAAGTCGCGGCATCGCGAGCGAACCAACCCGTCGTATCCGAACTCGGAGCCTGGCTCATCATGCCCGCGACATCGATCCGGCCATGCGTCGGGCGGATGCCGTAGAGGCCGCAGAAGCTCGCGGGCACCCGGACCGAGCCGCCGGTGTCGGTGCCGAGCGCGGTGTCGCACAGCCCGGCCGCGACCGCCGCAGCCGAGCCCGAGGACGAGCCGCCCGGCACCCTCCCCGGCGCTCGAACATTTACCGGTGTCCCGTAGAACGCGTTCTCGCCGACGATGCCGAGCGAGACTTCGTCGGTGATGGTCTTGCCGATCAGGCTCGCACCGGCGTCGAGCAGGCGCTGTACCGCCCAGGCGTGCCGCGTTGGGATCGGGTTCGAGCGCGCCCAATCGGGATTGCCGCCCCCGGTCGGGTATCCGGCGACATCGAACAAATCCTTGGCCGCGAAGGTCAGTCCGGAAAGCGGCCCGCCCGCCCGCCCCTCGATATGGACACGCGGACCGGGGACAAAGGCGTGGACGTCGTCTGGCATGAAATCCTCGAAATCGGGTCGGGAAGGTTCTCGGAGAGATGGTGCGGACGTTCTACCTGTCCTTGCACCGGCATGGAACCGGCGGAAACACCAGCCGTAAATCCAGATATCTGTCCGAGGATCAGATGGCGCACCCAGAAAGGCGCCGCCGCAGCGGTCGCGGCGCAAAATACTGGTCGGCCAAGGTCACGCGGGAGAGCGATGCTCTCGATCTGCGGCGTGGCGTCTTTACTGAAGATGATCCCGAGCGCATCGCCCGGTCCATGAAGCGATCGGCCGAACAGAGCAAGCGGCGCAAAGCCGGCGCCTTTCAGTCGGCGATGTCGATGCTGAATTTCTACATCAACCGCGCCGGCGTCAACCTGCCGGCGGGTCGCAAGCGGGTTCTGGCAAACGCTAAAGACGCGCTACGGCGGTTATTCGGCAGAGCTTGACGCGAGTTCAGTCCGTCACGAAACCGCCGCCAACAACTATACCCCGGAATTTAAGCCGAGCGGTGGGCGGTGGCGCCGGGCTCCCTCTCCGAGGTCCGCTCGACCTCCCCGGCCAGACGCTCGTACCGGGCGATCAGCTCGAGCAGGTGCCGTTTGACTCGCGGCGTCGTCGCGTCCTGAACCAGGGTGCGGGCCCGCGCTGCGGCAGCTCGATAGTATTCGGCGGGCTCCTGTTTGTGCTCCCATTCGACCCCACCGCCGCTCGCGGCGCTGGGATGCGAATCCTGCGAGGTTGCGAAGCGCTCGAATAGGATACTGGATTCCGCCATGGACCGAGCGCCGCCTGCGAACAACGCCAGCCCGAAATAAGCTGGCGAAGGGACCATACGCGTCCCCGGTATTTTGCACAAGACTTGGACATCGCCGAACCGCTCAGACCGGCCCGAAATCGCCGATTATTTGGCGCGCCGTGTTCGAGGCGGGCGCTAGGGATCGACCGATAAATCACCCCAGCTCGTTACCTGTTCGATGCGAATGGAAATGACCGGCAGGCCGCCGATCGCCATCGTCTGGTATTGACGGTACCTCGTTCGCAGCAGCTGTTGAGCCTGTTCGTGCTCCACGCCGCCTTCCAGAATCTCGGCGCGCCCGCGGATCATCACCCAGCCGAGCCGGGTCCAATCGTCGTCGTAGCGGTCGGCGACCAGTGCAGCGGACGGGTTGGCAGCGATATTGCGCAACCGCTTCAGTGTTCGGGGGTTTCCCTTGGGCTTGCGGTCGATCGTGATATAGAGCGCACCGCCGGTCACGGCAAAGCACACCGGCATGACATGCGGCACGGCCCGCCCGTCGGCAGTCGCTAGATGCGCCACCCTTCGGGCATCCAGAAAGCGGCGCTGCGGCTCTGTCAGCATCGGCCCTCGGCACGGTAAAGGATGTTACGATTATAAAGAGCGACCCCTCGCGGGTCGTGGAATTTCAGCCAAACCGGTATTGGAGGGCGATCATGGAACAGCGGCGAAGCATCAACGTACCGGGCGCGAGCCATGTAAATCCGATCCCGAGCGCCTGCCGGCGCGGCCCCTTTGTCGTGACCGGCGCGATCTCCGGCACCGACCCGGAAACCGGCAAGGTGCCGGACGAACTCGATGCGCAGTGCCGCGCGATGTTCGCGAATGTCCGCCGGGTGATGGAAGCCGCCGGCGGCGGGCCCGACGACATCATCAAGATGACCGTGTGGATCAGCGACCGCACCCTGCGCCCGATCCTCAACAAGCATTGGGTCGAGATGTTCCCCGACCCGCATTCGCGGCCGGCGCGCCACACGATGACCGCGCAGGATTTGGTGGCGCCGATGCAGATCCAATGCGACATCATGGCCGTGCTGGGCGAGAGCTGAACTCGATGAAGATCGTCGACATCCGCGCTATCCCCCTTTCGTATCGCTGTAACCCGCCTTACGGCAGCGCCGGGGGCATGCAGACTAGACGCGGCGCGCTGCTGGTGGAGGTCGAGACCGATGCCGGCATCACCGGGATCGGCGAGGCCGGGGTCGGCGGCGGCAGCACCCGGCACGTGCTCGAACAGCAGCTCCGCCCGATGCTGATCGGCGAGGATCCGCTGCTGATCGAAGGGTTGTGGCAGAAGATGTTTGCCCGAACCCGGCAGTTCGGGCGGCGCGGCATCGTGATGAACGCGATCAGCGGCATCGACATCGCGCTGTGGGACATCGCCGGCAAGGTCGCGAAATTGCCGGTCTATCGGCTGCTCGGGGCCTGCCGCGACCGGGTCGAAGCCTATGCCAGCGGCGGGTTCTACCAACAGGGGAAATCGGTCGACGATCTCGCCGGCGAGGCCGAAGGCTACCGCGCCCGCGGCTTTCGCGGCATGAAGATGAAGATCGGCCGCAACCCGTCGACGCAGACGCATCTGCGCCACCTCGCCGCCGAGGCGCGGCTATGCGAGGTCGAGCCCGACGAGGATATCGAAAGGGTCGCCGCGGTGCGGCGCGCGCTCGGGCCGCATTCGAAACTGATGGTCGACGTGAATTGCGCGTGGAGCCCCGCCTTCGCGATCGAAATGGGCCGCGCGCTCGAACCCTATAAGCTCTACTGGATAGAGGAGCCGGTGGCGACCGACGACATCGACGGCAGCGCGCGCGTCGCCGATGCTCTGGCCACGCCGGTCGCCGGCTATGAGACCGAGATCGGGCTTTACGGGTTTCGCGAGCTGATCACCCGCGGCGCGGTCGACATCGTCCAGCCCGACCTCGCCTGGACCGGCGGCTTTTCAGAAGGCCGTCGCATCGCCGCACTGGCCCATGCCCATCACCTGATGGTGGCGCCGCATGCCTTTGGCGGCGCGGTATTGCTCGCCGCGTCATTACATTTCGCCGCATCGGTTCCGAATGCGCTGGTGCTGGAATTCGACCAGAACCCGAATGGATTGCGCGACGAGTTGCTGAAGGAGCCGATCCGAACCGATGGCGACGGCATGATCCGGCTGCCGGAGCGGCCCGGTCTCGGCATCGAGCTCGACCCGGCGGCGGTTCAACGCTACCGCGTCTAGCCGGCGATACGGCGAAGGCCGGACGATTGCCGTCACCGGGCGGCGTTCGATCCGACGCTCGTTCCCTCATGGTTGGATCGTTCGCCCGATCAGATTTCCGGCTCCCTGGAGCACCGGGGTGGCGGAAGAGTGGCCAACCGCGATTTGATAGGCGCCGGGGTTCAGCCGCCAGACATGCGCCGCCGAGTCGAAATCGGCAAGAAGCCGCGGATCGGCGGTGACCGTGATGCGGCGGGTTTGACCGGGATCGAGGGCGAGACGGGCCCAGCCGAGCAGACGGCTCTTCCGGGTCCCGTCCGCATTGGTCAGATAGACCTGGGACACGTCAGCGCCCGCTCGCGCACCGATGTTTTCGACATCGAAGCGGATGGTCAAGGTGTCGCCGCCGACGACCTCGAGATGCGAATAGCGAAAGCTGGTGTAGGACAGCCCGAAACCAAAGGGAAACAGCGGCTTCTGCCGGGTCAAAGCGTACCAGCGGTATCCGACCGCGGAACCTTCGTTGTAATCGACGACGAAGGGGGTGTCGTCGGATGTCTCGGCGCCGGCTATTTCGCGGCGTGGCAGCTGCGCCTGGCTGACCGGGAACGAGATCGGAAGCCGCCCCGACGGGTTGACCTCGCCGAACAGCACTTTGGCGATCGCCTCGCCGCCGCGCGCGCCGGGATACCAAGCCTCGATGACGGCGGCGACGCGCTCGAGCCACGGCATCCTCACCGGCCCGCCGGTCTCGAGCACGACGATGGTGCGGGGATTTGCCCGGGATACCGCCTCGATCAGTTGTTCCTGCCCGCTGGGTAACGACAAATCCGGTGCATCCTGACCTTCACGCATCCACTGAGTTGCAAAGACAATGGCATAATCGGAGGTACGGGCGAGATCGGCGGCGGCTTTTGGGTAGCGCCCGTCATTGAAGTGCAGTTCGGCATCCGGAACCCTGTCCTGGATTGCCCGTTGCGGCGACGACGGGTCGAATACCATTGCGGCGGTCAGGTTCAGCGGAGGATCGCCGCCGAGCTGGATAATTCGCGCCGGGCCACCGATCGGGGTGACCTGAGAGGAACCGCCGCCCGACAGAACGCCTGCATCGGCGTTGCCACCGATGATCGCGATCTTTCCCGCGGTCCGAGGCAGCGGCAGAATTGCGTTGCGGTTGGTCAACAGCACGATGCCTGATTCCGCGGCCCGCAGCGCGACGCGCGCGCCGTCTTCACCGGTAGCCCCGCCCGAGGTGGGCGGATCATCGAACAGGCCGACGGCAAACATCGAGCGCAGGATCCGGCGCACCATTTCGTCGAAGCCGGGTCTCCGGAACCCGGCCGGCCTGCACCGCGCGGCGGAGCGGTTCGCCAAAAAACACCTGGCGGTCCCACTGCTCGCCGGATTCCTGATCGAGGCCATTGACCACCGGTTCGATGCCGGCGACGGCACCCCAATCCGACATCACCCAGCCGCGGTAGCCCCAATCGCCCTTTAGAGTCCTGTTGAGAAGATCGTTGCTTCGGCAGGCATGCACGCCGTTGACGCGGTTATGAGCGCACATCACCGCTCCCGGCTGACCCCGTTCGATCGCCAGCTCGAACGCCAGCAGATCGCTCTGCCGGTTGGCAGCCTCGTCGATGCGCACATCGGCCTGTTTGCGCCCGGTTTCCTGCTGGCCGTCGGCGAAATGTTTGACCGTCGAGATCACGTGCTCCGCCTGCACCCCGCGAACCGTCTCGCCGACAAGAATCCCGGCAAGCAGCGGATCCTCGCCTAGGTATTCGAAGTTGCGCCCGTTGCGGGGATCGCGGGTCAAATTGACGCCGCCGCCGAGCAGCACGTTGAAACCCTTGCGCCGCGCCTGCCTGCCTAGCACCGCGCCGCAGGCGTGAGCGATCTCGGGGTCCCAGGTAGCGGCGATCGCCAGCCCCGAGGGCAACGGCGTCGCGGTGTCGCCGGGCCGGACGTTATCAGGATTGGTGACGCCGAGCGGTCCGTCGGTCTCCTGCAAAGCGGGTATTCCCAGACGGGGAATGCCGGGAACATAGCCGGCAGAACCGATCGCGCCGGCGGGCAGAGGCGATTCGGGAACCGCACCGCCGCCACGCCGTGAACGATCCGGACGCGCTCATCGAGCGTCATTTGCGCTTCGAGCAGGGCCGCCCGTTGGTCCGGCGACAAATTGCGGTTCATCCACGCTCGCGGCGTCTCGGCGGCGGAACCCGTGGCCGCGATCAGAAGCCCCAATATCGCGCCGAGCGCCGTCCGGAACGGACGCAGCGTGGCACGGCGACGGCGGCAACTTTGCGGCGCGGTCCGGTCGATCAATGCGACATCAGCACCGGGATGGTCATGCTGGCGAGGATCGAGCGGGTGGCGCCGCCGAGCAGCAGCTCGCGGACGCGCGAATGGCCGTAGGCGCCCATTACCAGCAAATCGGCGCCGAGGTCGGCGGCGCGCGACAGCAGGAGTTCGCCGATCGGTATTCCGGCGGAGACGGTGCGTTCGGCCTGCGCCTTGACGCCGTGCCGCGCCAAATGCAGCGCGATATCGGCCCCGGGCAGATCGCCATGCCCATCCGGCCCCAGGCTGCGGATCGACCGCCAGCACGTTGACGGCGTCGGCCGCCGCCAGCAGTGGCATCGAATCGGCAACGGCACGAGCCGCCTCGCGGCTCGCATCCCATGCGATCAGCACGCACTTTCCGATCGCCTCGAACCGGCCGGCATAAGGCACGACCAGGATCGGCCGGCCGGAAGCAAGCGTCACCCGTTCCGGGCTTGAGCGGATCATCGCCATCTCATCGCTGTCAGGATCGCGCTGGCCGAGGATGGCCAGGTCGGCGTAACGCGCATGCAATGCCGGATCGGCTTCCCATCCCTCGGCGACCGCGCGCCACTCGTTCGACAGTCCGCGCAGCCGAGCTGCGTGCTCGAACGCTTGGCGCAGTTCCTCCGCCTGCGCCAGCGCACGCTCGCGCCACTCCCGATAGATCGGTTCGAGCACCGCAAGATCAGGGTAGCCGGCCCGGCGCGGCAGCTCGATGCTCGGCATCGGGAACAGCCCGACGAGGTGCGCTGAAAAGCGCTCGGCCAACGCTGCAGCGAGGGTGATGCGACCTTGCGTGTCCGGAGCCGAATTGAGCACCACCAGCAAATCTTTGTAGCTCATCGATCGATCTCCCTGCGATACCGCGCGGCCCAGGATTGCAAAACATCGCCCAGCCGGCAAACCACTCTTGCCTCAGCGCGAGGATGGCGGCCCGCTATCGGCGTATGATGCACGCTCACTCAACCCGGCGCCGCTGGTGTGCTACAGCAACAGTCGCCGCTACCCTTGACGATTGGTCAAGAGGCCACTACTCGCCCGTCAACCGGATCGTTCAGCTTGCGATCAGGAAAAGGGAGGACGCGCGATGGACTGCGATGCCGATCCTCCGGAAGGAATGCAGCGTATCGATTCCGAGCCTACAGCGTCGTCGCAGCGGATCGCCCGCATCGTCGTGGCCACAGCGCTGGTGCTGCTTGGGTTGTGGATCCTGCACCGGTTTCTTCCGGCGCTGGCCTGGGCCACGGTCCTGGCGATCGCGCTCTGGCCCCTCTATTGGCGGCTGGAGCGCGCATTCCCGGGTCATCGGATCCTGGCGCCGTTGAGCGCCACATTGGTCGTCGGCCTCGTTCTGATCGTTCCGCTGGTTTATACCGCGATCGAGGTTGCGCGAGAGAGCGGCAGCTTCATCGAATATATCGGCCACGCGCGGCATAACGGTCTGCCGATGCCTCCCTGGCTGCCTCGCCTGCCAGCCGTCGGCCATGCGATCGCGGAATGGTGGCAGGCCAATCTGAGCGACCCGCAGACGATGGGGGAGTTCCTCGGCCGCATCTACAAGCGCATCCCTGCCGAATTGGCCAGCCATCTCGGAGCCGAGATCGTCCATCGGCTGATCATTTTTGGATTTACCCTGCTGACCCTTTTTTTCTTGTTTCGCGACGGCGTTGCCCTCAGCTCCTATCTTTTGAACCTCAGCCATCGCGTGCTCGGCCCGAGCGGCGAACGGGTCGCCCGCCACATGATCGCCGCCGTACACGGAACGGTAACCGGCCTCGTGCTGGTCGGGCTGGCCGAGGGCGTGCTGCTGGGCTTTGCCTATGCTCTCGCCGGCTTGCCGCATCCGGTATCGATCGCGGCATTGACCGGCGTCCTCGCGGTGATTCCGTTTGGCGCCCCGGTCGCCTTCTGCGCCGCCGGCCTGTACTTGCTGTCGACGGGCAGCACGGTTACGGCCGCGGTGGTGGTCGGGTTCGGCTTTCTGGTGGTGTTCGTGGCCGACCACTTTGTGCCGTCCGTTCCTGATCGGCGGCGCCGCAAGGCTGCCGTTTCTCTGGGTGCTGCTCGGGATTATCGGGGGCCTGGAGAGCTTCGGCCTGCTCGGGCTTTTTCTCGGGCCGGTGGTCATGGCGGCGCTGATCTCGCTGTGGCGCGAATGGACGCAGCCCCCGGAACCGCCCGACGATCCGCCAAACGCCAGCGCGCGACTACCGCCCACACAGGCGGTCCCGACCCGCGCCGACCGGCGATGCCTAGGCTCGACAGCCGGGCATCGATTGAGCAAAATGCTGCTATATTAAGCGATGCGAAAGGCAGGCGCGGCCTTGCTGGTCCGCCGTCTTCCAACCAATGGCGCAGAACATGCCCCGAACGGCTGGCGGTCCCAACCCGTCGAGAGAAACATTGGAGGATGTATGAAATACGTTTGCGATGCTTCGGCCGGGAAAACCTGGTTTCGGATCGAAACGGAAGCCGAGGCGGCCAATGAATCCGATGTTATGCGGCATGCCGTGGAGAAGTTCTTTCGCAAGGAGCAAGAGAAAGCTGCGCAGACTTTCCAGCCGCTATCCAAGGTGTATTTCGAGCAAGAGATCGGATTGAAGGCGCACATCCAACGCGAGATGCCATTATTCCTGACATTGCGCGACGATGACGGCACGCCGCTCGCCACCGCGATGCTGCCGCCCGGGGGCCAGGACGACCGAACCTTCCGCCCGATCATCGTCGGCCTGGCAAACAGCGACCCCTATGCCGAACATGCCGAGGCGATCCGCGCTCTGGGACAGCATTTCGGCATCACCCTTGAGCGGTCGCGCTGTTACCCCTACCGCCGCGACTGATACGGAACCAAACCGACCCCACCCGTCGTTACCGCCTCAGGAAACGAATTTTCACGGAGGCGAGAGCGATGAGAAAGATAATGCTTGGCGCGCTAGCCGCGTTCCTGCTCGGCAGCGCCGCCTTGGCGCCGCCGGCGGAAGCCCGGTGCTGGTGGAACGGCTACGGGTGGCATTGCTGGCATCCGCATGCTTGGTGGTGGCACCGTCACCATTATTGGCACCATTACGCTTGGTATGGATACCCGCATTATTGGCGGTATTAGAGTACAAACGCCGGGCCGACCGGTATCAGGCGGGCTTTTCGGATGCCCGCCTCGCGGGCACGCTGTATCAGCCTCAAACTCAAACTGCTGAGGCGCGCCCGACAGCCGGTCGGGCGCAAATAATCTTTGAGCCGACGCTGAAACGCCGCGCGCGCCCTCAACCCGCCTTGCGGCCGGCCACCGCATGGTAGACTACCAGCACGATGATCGCCCCGATGATGGCGACTATCATACTGTAAAGATTGAAGCCGGTGACACCGCTCGCGCCGAACAAACCGAAGATAAAGCCCCCGACGACGGCACCGACTACGCCAAGAACTATGTCGAGGATAAACCCCTCCCCCGATTTATTGACGATTTTGCTGGCGATGAAGCCGGCGATCAGGCCCAGAATAATCCACCCGATGATGGACATGATTCACCTCTTGGTTCGAGGACGTCGCTGGGTAGATTGACATCATAGCATACGTTCAAGCCCAAATGGTAGGCAGATACGCATTTGTGCAATTTAATGGTGGGCCGGGCCGAATCGCCTTCGCTCACTCCGGCCGTACCTGCTTGCCGGCGCTGGTCCCGGCGATCTTGCCGAACACCGATCCAGAAACCAGCCCGGTGCCGCCCGGATAATTGAAATAGAACAACCCGCCGACCAATTCGCCGGCGGCGTAAAGGCCGGGGATCGGGCGCTGCGCGGTGTCGAGCACCCGGCCGTCGGTGTCGATGCGCAGCCCGCCAAAGGTGAAGGTGACGCCACAGGTCGTGCAATAGGCCTCGTAGGGCGGCTTTTCGATCGGCATCGCCCAGTTGGTCTTGTCGATCGCGAGGCCCTTGAGTGGTCCGCCCATCCTTGACCGTCGGATTGTAGGGGATATCGCGTTGCACCGCGGCATTGTACTCGGCGATAGTCTCGAGGAACCGCGTCTTGTCGACCGCAGCGCCTGTCTCGGCCATCTTGTCGGCTAGCGCTTCGATCGTATCGGCGGTGACCTTGGTCACCTGGCGGATGCGGTATTCGTCGCGCTGATACTGCACGACCTGCTGGTCGAAGATCTGCCAGGCGAATTGATGCGGCTGCTTCGAGGATCAGGCGGCCGTATTTGGCATAGGTATAGTTGCGGAAATCGGCGCCCTCGTCGCAAAAGCGAACGCCGTCGGCATTGACCATGATCGCAAACGGATAGCTGTGCTTCTGGAAATTGTCGCCAACCGCCAGGTCGCCGAATTCGGGCGCGCCATAGTCCCAGCCGACCGCGTGGCAACCCGACCAATTGCCGTAGGGCATCGCGCCGATGTCGAGCGCCATCTTGATGCCGCCGCCGGTGTTGAACCGGGTGCCGCGCACCTTGGCGAGGTCCCAGCCGGGGCCGAGATAGCGGGTACGCATCTCGGCATTGGCCTCGAACCCGCCGCAAGCGAGGATCACTGCTTTCGCTGGGATCTGGGTGGTCTTACCCTCGACATTGGCAATGACCCCGTGGACGCCGTCGTCATCGGCGATCAGCCTTTCGCCGCGCGCTTCATAGGCGACCTGAATCTGACGCTCTTCGGCGGCCTTGAACAACCCTTCGACCAGACCCGGCCCACCGCCCCAGGCTTCGAGCGCCAGCCCGCCCCAGAACACGAATTTGCCGTCATGTTTGAAAGCCTGGCGCGAATACATCGGGGCAAAGCGGATGCCTTGGCTGCGCATCCACAACAGTGTTTCTTGGCTCTTGGTGATCAACAGCTCGGCCATGTCGGGGTTGCTGCGATAATCCGTCAGCCGGCCGAGATCGTCGTAATATTTGTCGGTCGTATAGGTGCCGAAATCGCTGGTCGCGATCTCGGTTTGGGAGAGGTCGCAGAGTTTCAGCAGATCGTCGACGCCGTTGTAGACAAAACGCAGCGCGCCCGCAGTGTAGCGGCTGTTGCCGCCGCGCTCGTCGAAGGGCGCCGCTTCCAGCACCAGCACCCGCGCTCCTTCGCCCCGCGCCGCCAGCGCCGCGCACATGCCGGCATTCCCGGCGCCGACGACGACGACATCGAACTCGCCCGCGATCATCTCGTTTCCTCCGCTTCAACTCGCCAGCCACGGAGTAGCCCGAGGAAGCAGGCCGGGGCAAGCAGCGCGCGAGTCCGACCGTCGGCTGGGCCGGATTTCGAGCCGGAAATCCTCGGCCGGAACGGGCCCTGCTTCTCGGTCACACCGAGTTCCGCGCCAGGTTCAGCCGAGCGGGAAGTTCGTCGTGATGATGCAATTTTCGAGGATCCCGCGACCGCGGTCGGGCGGGTGGCGCTCACGGACGAAACGCTCATGCACGCCCGTGATCGACGCGGCGTCGATTCCGGGCTCGGTCGGCACGTACTGAACCAGGTTATCGCGAAACCCGCGCCGGGTCACATAGATCGGCTCATAGCCGCGGGCGCGGGCGACCGCCGTCAGCGCGTCGGCCATCGGTTTGACGGCTTTATTCACTGCGAAATCGGCCCAATTATTGGCGAGGCAACCGCCCGGCGCTAGCGCGTCCAAGCAACGCGTCCAGAACGCCTCGTTGCTGTCGGCCGGTCCTGAAGAATTGTAAAGGTCGACCAGGATTGCGTCGAACCTGGCGCTGGTCGCGGCGACGAATTGCTGCGCCGGCTCGACCGTGACCGGCTGGGTCAGGTAGAACCAGCGGCGCGCGATCGCGACCACCGCCTCGTCGGCGTCGACCAGGGCGGTCGCGCAATCGGGGAAATACGCCCGCAGAAAGCGCCACATCGCCGCACCGCCGACCCCGAGAAGCAATGCCGTAACCGATCGCCGGCTCATCGCCAGGGCCAGCGACATCAACCGCTCGTAATGAAAGACCAGGCGCGCCGGATAGAGCAGATCCATGCTCGATTGCTCGGTCACCTGAACGCTGCTGCCGAACGAGCCCAATGTGCGGAAATGGCGCGTCCCGCGGTCGAAATCGACGACAAAAACCGGAGACTCGAAAGTGGGCGCGCGCCGCAACAGGCGCACCCGGGCATCGCCCCCGAAATATTCGACGACCAGACGGCGTTGCCGCTCTTCGCCGAATTCGGTGATCATCGGCCGGGTCTTTGCGGGCGCGACGGCCGGACGCCGCCGGTTGGGGCGCTCGGCCGGGGTTGGCGCGGCGTTTCGGCGAGCGGGTCGTCAGCAAGGCTGGTCACTACAGCAGTAACCCCGATCCGACCGTGGATTTCAAGCACCTCCGGCCAGATCATGAGCGCCCCGCTGAGCGCGGCTTTGACGCTGCCGGACGCGGCTCCTAAATTGGAGCCGGCAAACACGCCGCGAGCGGAGCCGAACCGGGCCCGATCGGATCAGGAGCGTCGAGAAGCATGGACACCGGCACCATTCACGCGACCGAAGACGAGGCCCTGCAATTCCACAGTACCGGGCGCCCGGGCAAGCTTTCGATCACCGCGACCAAACCGCTGACGACGCAGCGCGACCTGTCTCTCGCCTATTCACCAGGCGTCGCCTTTCCGTGCCTGCACATCCAGCGCGATCCGAGCACTGCCTTCGACTACACCTCAAAGGGCAATTTCGTCGCGGTGATTTCAAACGGCACCGCCGTCCTCGGCCTCGGCGACCTTGGAGCGCTGGCCGCCAAGCCGGTCATGGAGGGCAAGGCGGCACTGTTCAAGCGCTTTGCCGATATCGATTCGATCGACCTCGAGATCGACACCCGCGACATCGACGAATTCGTCAATTGCGTGCGCTACCTCCATCCGGCGTTCGGCGGGATCAATCTCGAAGACATCAAGGCGCCGGAGTGTTTCATAATCGAGGAACGGCTGCGCGAACTTATGGACATCCCAGTGTTTCATGACGATCAGCACGGCACGGCGATCATCGCCACGGCCGGGCTGATCAACGCGCTCCACCTGACCGGCCGCACGCTCGACCGGGCCAAAATAGTCGTCAACGGCGCCGGCGCCGCCTCGATCGCCTGCGTAGAACTGCTGAAAACCATGGGCCTGCCACCGCAAAACGTCGTGCTATGCGATACCCGCGGGGTGATCTATCGCGGGCGCACCGACGGCATGAACCAATGGAAATCGGCCCATGCGGTCGAGACCAAGGCGCGCAGCCTGGCCGAGGCAATCGAGGGGGCCGACGTCTTTTTCGGCCTTTCGGCGAAGGGGGCGGTGGACCGGGCGATGATTCGCGCGATGGCGGACAAGCCGATCATTTTTGCGATGGCCAACCCCGATCCCGAGATTACGCCCGAGGAGGTGCGGGCGGTGCGGTCCGACGCGATCATCGCCACCGGGCGCTCCGACTATCCGAACCAGGTCAACAATGTTCTAGGCTTCCCGTACATCTTTCGCGGCGCGCTCGACGTGCGCGCCTCGACGATCAACGACGCGATGAAAATCGCCGCGGCGGAGGCGTTGGCCGGCCTCGCCCGCGAAGACGTTCCAGACGAAGTCGCCGCCGCTTATTCGGGCGAGCGGCTCACCTACGGACCGGACTACATCATCCCGGCGCCGTTCGATCCGCGGCTGATCTGGGCCGTACCGTCGGCGGTGGCTAAGGCGGCGATGGATTCCGGGGTCGCGCGCCGGCCGATTCCCGACATGGACATCTACAAGCGCGCGCTGCGCGGGCGGCTCGACCCGACTGCCGCCGGCCTTGAACTGGTTTTCGAGCGGGTGCGCGCCAATCCCAAACGTGTCGTCTTTGCCGAGGGCGAAGAGGAAAAGACGATCCGCGCGGCGCTGCTGTTCGCCGGGAACGGTTACGGCATCCCAGTGCTGATCGGCCGCGAGGAGCGCATTCATGCGACAATGACGGCGATGGGCCTGACCGCGCGCGATTTGCTCGAGATTCACAATGCCCGCCTGTCGCAGGACAACAAGCGCTACACCGACTTCCTGTACTCCCGGCAGCAACGCTACGGCATGCTCTATCGCGATTGCCAGCGCCAGGTGAACCTGGATCGCAACGTATTCGCGGCCTGCATGGTCGCGTGCGGCGATGCCGATGCGATGGTCAGCGGGGTCACCCGCAATTCGTTCGACGTGCTCGACGAGGTTACCCGGGTGATCGAGCTCACGCCGGATTTCGGTCATGTTCGGCTTGACGATCCTGCTCGGGCGCGAGCGTCCGCTGTTGCTCGCCGACACCCTGGTGCACGAGACGCCGAGCCCGGCGCAGCTCGCAGACATTGCGATGCAGGCGGCCGCGAAAGCCCGCGAGATCGGCCTCGTACCGCGCGTCGCCCTGCTCTCCTACGCAAATTTCGGCAATCCCACCGGTCCTGATTGCGAGCGCGTGCGCGAGGCGGTCAAGCTGCTCGATCAGCGCCGGCCCGATTTTGAATATGACGGCGAGATGAGCCCCGACGTAGCACTCGACGTCCGGCTGATGCGCCAGCTCTACCCGTTCTGCCGGCTCGGCGGCGCCGCCAACATCCTGGTCATGCCAGGCCTCAACAGCGCCAACATCACGGCGAAGCTGCTGCCGCATCTGGGTGGCGGAACCGTGGTCGGGCCGCTGCTGATGGGCCTGTCGCACCCGGTTCAGATCGTCAATATCGGCGCTACCGTTTCGGATCTCGTCAACCTCGCGGCACTGTCGGCTCACGACGCGATCCGCTGATCCCGGCCGCTGATCCTGGCCGCGGCCGCGCCGGGCCTATGATCTGGCTCAGGCCAGTACAGCTCCGCCGCATCCTGACGCTGGTGGTGCCGGCCGCAGCGCCCGGCTTCGCCGTTATCACGATCCTCACCTTGAGAGGAGACCTCGCCCGAGGGCCGGCATTGTTCGCCGGTTCCGCGATCCTGCTGGGAACCGCGCTGGTGATCGGTCGCTTCGTCACCGCTTTCGGTGCTTTCGGCGACACGATCGGCGAACTCGCCGCCGACCTGCCCGAGGGGCGCGGCCGCTCAAGGGCTGAGCGTCGGTCCATTCCGTTCCACCGACGCGATCCGGCTGGCGGTCTTGCGGCTGGCGCGGGCTTGGCGCGAGCAGCTGCACGGCGCGCAGGCGCGCCTTACCGCGGCGGAAGCCATCATCGCCGCGGTTCCGGATCCGCTGATCCTGCTCGACGCGCAGCGGCGGATGGTGCGCGCCAACGCCGCCGCCATGGATTTCGTCGGCTCGTTGTCGCCGCCGCGCGACCTGGCCGCCGCATTGCGCAACCCGATGGTGCTGGCCGGGGCGGACGCGGTGCTGTGCGGCGAGGCCAACCGCGTGGTCGAGTTCACCTTGACCGTCCCGGTCGAGCGCCAATTGCGCGCCCGTTTTGCCCGCATCGACCCTCCCCCGCCCGAGGGGGCCGTCGCCATGCTGAGTTTGCACGACATTACCGAGCTGAAGCGCACCGAGCAGATGCGCGCCGACTTTATCGCCAATGCAAGCCACGAGCTGCGCACTCCGCTCGCCACCTTGACCGGATTTATCGAGACCTTGCGCGGGCCGGCGCGCGATGACGCCGAGGCGCGCGAACGGTTCCTGGCGATCATGAGCGGCCAGGCGGCACGGATGGCGCGTCTGGTCGAGGACCTGTTGTCCTTGTCGCGCATCGAACAGAACGAGCATGTCCCGCCCCAGGACCGCGTGGCGCTGGCGCCGGTGCTCGACCACCTCGCGCAATCACTCGAACTGAGAGCCGGTGAGCGCAATATGCGCTTGCGGATGGCGCTGGCGCCCGACCTCCCCGACGTGCAGGGCGATCGCGACGAACTGGCCCAGCTGTTCCAGAACCTTTTCGACAACGCGATAAAGTACGGCCGCCTCGGCAGCGAAATCACGCGTCACCGGCGAGACTGCGACGCGCCCGTCGCCGAGCGGCGAATCGGCAGCGTCGGCTTACGTCTCGGTTGCGGTGCGCGATCGCGGCGAGGGCATTGCGCGCGAGCACCTGCCGCGCCTGACCGAGCGTTTCTATCGCGTCGACACCGCCCGCTCGCGCGAGATGGGCGGCACCGGGCTCGGCTTGGCGATCGTCAAGCACATCGCCAACCGCCATCGGGGGTTTATCGAAATCGACAGCACCCAGGGTGTCGGGTCGACTTTTACCGTGTTCCTGCGGCCCCATTTGGCGACACCGGCAGAAGGCAGCAGGGCTTCGTCCCAAAGCTCGTCATAAAACTGCAATACCACTGTCATAAATAATTGTTGCTGGGAGACTAACAGGGTGCCGTTCCCGCCCTCTGGCTAAAGAGGCATGCTTTGAAACCTTATCGCACCCTGTTCCTGGCCGCCGCCGCCGCGGTGGTCGGTTTTGCCGCTCAGGCGGCTGATATTTCCGGGGCCGGGGCCACCTTCCCCTACCCGATTTACGCAAAATGGGCCGCTGCCTATGCGGAGAAGACCGGGGTCAAATTGAATTATCAATCAATCGGCTCTGGCGGTGGTATCGCACAAATAAGAGCCCGGACGGTCGATTTCGGCGCCTCCGACATGCCGTTGAAGCCCGAAGTGCTCGATAAGGACGGGCTGATGCAATTTCCGCCGGTCGTCGGCGCCGAAGTCATGGTAGTCAACCTTCCCGGCATCCAGCCGGGCCAGATGACGCTCGACGGTCCGACGATCGCCGACATCTATTTGGGCAAGATCACCCAATGGAACGATCCCGCGATCGCCAAGCTGAATCCCGGCGTGCCGTTGCCGGCGACCGCGATCGCCGTCGTCCATCGCTCCGACGGGTCGGGCACCACCTTCATCTTCACCAACTATCTCTCGAAGGTGAGCCCGGAGTGGAAAGCACAAGGTCAGCGAGGGCACCTCGGTCCAATGGCCGACGGGACTCGGCGGCAAGGGCAATGAGGGCGTCTCGGCGATCGCCTCGCGGACGATGGGCGCGATTGGCTACGTCGAATACGCCTACGCGCTGCAGAACAAGATGGTTCACACCAAGCTGGTCAATCACGACGGGGTGGCGCTGGAGCCGAGCATCGCCGTGTTCCAAGCAGCCGCGGGCCATGCGGATTGGAAAAACGCGCCCGGCCTCTATCTGATCCTGACCAATCAGCCGGGTCCCGACACATGGCCGATTACCGGGGCGACCTTCATCCTGATGCACAAAAAGCAGGACCAACCCGACCGGGCGAGGCAGGTGCTTCAATTCTTCGACTGGGCCTACAAGAACGGCGCCGACATGGCAAAATCGCTGAGCTACGTCCCGATGCCGCCGAATGCCGTCGACATCTTTGAGGACAGCTGGAAGCAGATTGTCGGACCCGACGGCAAGCCGATATGGGATGGGCACGCATCCTGAACGGGTAATGGGCGGGAGGGCGGTGCGCCTCCCGACCCGGTTATACACGAGCGCGGCGGAGGCAAGTTGTGACGGCTGAGACTGCTGGCGTAGTCCGGGTCGCGGTACAGAAGGGGCGGGCGGGCGCGATCGGCGATGCCGTGTTCCGGGCCTTGGCCTTCCTGTTCGCGCTGCTGGTTCTGGTCATCCTCGGCGGGGTCATGGTCTCGCTGGTTATCGGGTCGTGGCCGGCCTTGAGCACCTTTGGTTTCTTTTCGTTCATCGCCACCGAAGCCTGGAACCCGGTCACCGAGAATTCGGCGCGCTCGCCGCCGATCTACGGAACCTTGGTGACCTCGGCGATCGCGATGCTGGTCGGCATCCCGGTCGCGTTCGGCGTCGCGGTCTTCATCACCGAGATCTGCCCGATCCGGCTCAAGCGGCCGATTGGCGACGATGATCGAATTGCTGGCGGCGATCCCCAGCATCATCTACGGCATCTGGGGCCTGTTCGTCTTCGCGCCGTTTGTCCAGCAATACATCCAGCCGGCGATCATCGACTCGTTCGGACAGCTTCCCGGTATCGGCGCGTTGTTTGCCGGCCCGCCGCTCGGCATCGGGGTGCTGACCGCCGGCTTTATCCTGGCGATCATGGTGCTGCCGTTCATCTCGTCGATCATGCGCGACGTGTTCGAGACGGTGCCGGCGATGTTGAAGGAAAGCGCCTATGGTCTCGGCGCCACGCGCGGCGAAGTCGTCAGGCGGGTCGTGCTGCCCTATACCCGGGTCGGGGTGATCGGCGGCATCATGCTCGGCCTCGGCCGGGCCCTCGGCGAGACCATGGCCGTCACCTTTGTGATCGGCAACGCGCATCGCATCAGCGCCTCGATCCTGCAGCCGGGCACGACGATTTCGGCCTCGCTTGGCGAATGAATTCACCGAGGCGGTCGGGCGACTTTATCAGTCGTCGCTGATCGCTCTCGGCTTTATCCTGTTCATCATCACCTTCATCGTGCTGGCGGCCGCGAAGATCATGCTGCTGCGCCTGGAAAAGCAGGCGGGGAGTTAGGCGAATGGACCTCTACGCCCGGCGCCGCTTCGCCAACGCGGCGGTCATGGCTTTGTCGGTCGCCGCAACCGGCTTTGGCCTGCTGTGGCTCGTCCTGGTGCTGTGGACCCTGCTATCGAACGGAATTTCTGCGATCACCCCGGCGCTGTTCTTCCCAGATGACGCCGCCGCCCGGCAACAGCGGCGGATTGTTGAACGCGATCTGCGGCAGCGTCATCATGACCTTGATCGCGACCTTGATCGGGACCCCGACCGGTGTCCTCGCCGGCACATTCCTCGCCGAATACAGCCGTCGGCAGCCGCTTCGGCGAAGTCATCCGCTTTATCAACGACATCCTGTTGAGCGCACCGTCGATCATCGTCGGGCTGTTCGTCTACGAGATCATGGTCGTGCCGATGGGACATTTTTCGGCGTGGGCCGGCTCGGTGGCGCTCGCCATCATCGTCATCCCGGTGGTGGTACGGACCACCGAGGACATGCTGAGGCTGGTGCCGAATTCCCTGCGCGAGGCGGCGTCCGCTCTTGGTTCGCCAAAATGGAAGGTGATCGTGATGGTCTCCTACCGCGCCGCGATCCAGGGGATGCTGACCGGGGTCATGCTCGCCATCGCCCGCATCGCCGGCGAGACCGCGCCATTGCTGTTTACCGCGCTCAACAACCAGTTCTGGAGCCAAAACCTGAATGCTCCGATGGCCAATCTGCCGGTCGTCATCTTTCAATTCGCGATGAGCCCTTACGCCGATTGGCAGCTGCTCGCCTGGGGTGGCGCGCTGCTGATCACGATTACCGTGCTGTGTCTCAATATCGGAGCGCGCTTGGTCGCCTCTTGGAGCACGTTCAAATCATGAGTCAAACCTCGGTTGCGACGATGCCGCCCCTCCCCGTGGCTGCCAGCAGAGCCCGAATCCGCCCGCCCGTCGGGCCAAAAGGTGCTGATCCGCAACGTCGAGTTCTACTACGACCAATTCAAGGCGCTGAAGAACATCAACCTGGCGCTGCAGGACAAGCGCGTCACGGCGTTCATCGGCCCCTCGGGGTGCGGCAAGTCTACCTTGCTGCGGGTGCTCAATCGAATTTACGAACTTTATCCCGGGCAGCGCGCCACCGGCGAGATAATGGTCGACGGCGAGAACATTCTGGCACCCGGTCGCGACCTCAACCTTCTCCGCGCCAAGATCGGCATGGTCTTCCAGAAGCCGACGCCGTTTCCGATGTCGATCCGCGACAATGTCGCTTTCGGCATCCGGCTATACGAAAAGCTACCGCAATCCGAGCTCGACGACCGCATCGAATTGGCATTGCGCCGGGCCGCCTTGTGGGATGAGGTCAAGGACAAGCTGAAGCAGAGCGGCCTCGGGCTTTCCGGCGGCCAGCAGCAGCGCTTGTGCATCGCTCGCGCGGTCGCGGTGCGGCCGGAGATTCTGCTGCTCGACGAGCCGGCATCGGCGCTCGATCCGATCTCGACCCAGCGCATCGAAGAGCTGATCGCCGAGCTGAAATCCGACTACTGCATCGCCATCGTCACCCATAACATGCAGCAGGCGGCGCGCAGCTCGGACTATACCGCCTTCATGTATCTGGGCGAACTGGTCGAGTTCGACGAAACCGAACGGATCTTCACCCACCCGAAGGAGCGGCGAACCGAAGACTATATCACCGGCCGCTTTGGCTGAGCCGGAGGAGCGCGCTGCCGATGTCTTCCGAGCACATGATCAAGGGCTATGACGAAGAGCTGCGCCGTCTCAACAATATCATCACCGAGATGGGTGGGCTTACCGAAAGCCAGCTTGCCACCGCCATCGATGCCGTGGTCGAGCGGGACAGCGAACTCGCCGGTAGCGTCGTCGAAGCGGACGCCCAGGTCGACCAGCTCCAGCGTGAGCTGGACAATCTGGCGTTGCGGCTGTTGGCGCTGCGCCAGCCGGTGGCGCGCGACCTGCGCGAGATCTTTGCGGCGCTGAAGATTGCCAGCGATCTCGAGCGCATGTGCGACTATGCTGCCAATATCGCCAAGCGCTCGATCGCGCTCGACCAAGCGCCGCCGGCGCAGCCGGTCTACGCGCTGCCACGCATGGCGCGCCTGGCGCAGGTATTGGTCAAGGACGTGATCGACGCCTATGTCGCCCGCGACGCCGACAAGGCCTATGCGGTGTGGATGCGCGATGAAGAGCTCGACGAAATGTATGGGAGCCTGTTCCGCGAGCTCTTAACCTACATGATGGAGGATCCGCGGAATATTGGCGCCAGTACCCATCTGTTGTTCATGGCCAAGAATATCGAGAGAATCGGCGATCACGCGACCAATATCGCGGAAGATTTATACTACCTCGTGCACGGGACGCCGCTGACCCAGAAGCGGCCGAAGGGCGACAATGCGAACCTTGAAGTAGTTGCGCCAGCGACGCGGACCGAGCCTTGACCAGACCGCTCGTACTGATCGTCGAGGACGAGGCGCCGCTGGTCGCCATGCTGCGTTACAACCTCGAAAAGGAAGGCTTCGAGGTCGGCGAGGCTGTCAACGGCGAAGAGGCGCTGCTGCGCATCGCCGAGCGCAAGCCCGACATCGTGCTGCTCGACTGGATGCTGCCGCTGGTCTCGGGCATCGAGGTGTGCCGCCAAATCCGGCGCGCCCCGCAGACCCGCACTTTGCCGGTGATCATACTGACGGCTCGCGGCGAGGAGGCGGACCGGGTGCGAGGACTCGACAGCGGGGCCGACGACTATATCGCCAAGCCGTTCAGCGTGCGCGAATTAACGGCGCGCCTGCGGGCGGTGATCCGGCGCGCCCAACCGAGCGCGGTTGACGAAACATTGAAATTCGGCGACGTGGCGATGGATCTCGCCGCGCACCGCGTGTCACGGATCGGCAAGCCCGTTCATCTCGGCCCTACCGAGTTTCGTTTGCTGCGCCATCTGATGCAGCATCCCGGGCGGGTGTTCTCGCGCGAGCAACTGCTCGACGCCGTCTGGGGCCACGACGTCTATGTCGAGGCGCGAACCGTCGACGTCCATATCCGGCGCCTGCGCAAGGCGTTGAACGGTGACGGCAGCCCCGACATCGTGCGCACGGTTCGCTCCGCGGGATATGCCCTCGACCACCCCGACGGGTAAGCCGAGCCGCTAATCACGCGTGGCGGAGGGGTGGGCGCCAGACCCGGAAGTCGGTGCGCCCGATAGGTGCGCGCCCGCGGCCGGCGGCGAAACTGCCGCGTGGCCCGAAGCAGCCACCGATGCCGGCGTATCCGGCAAATTCCGCCAGTCGATCAGGTCGAGCGCGCAGGCGAAGTTCAGGAACAGCAGCGCGGTGATGACGAGGGCGAGAAAAGGGTTCAACTCGCGCGCGACGTCGTCGAGGCGCCGCATCAGCCGTGCCAGCGGGTGATCATATTGCGAAAATATCTGTCGCATTCCTATCTTGTGCCTGGCTGCAAACACCCGCCTCGATAGCACTGCCTAACTGCGCCCCGATCAAATACGTCTAGTCCGGTACCGCGCGAAGGCGTGGCCTGTAAGCTGAATATAGCGTGGATCTCGTTTTAGGATCGTTGCTTTTCAAGCCGTTCCGGCATGCGGCAACGCTCCGCGAGCCCAAAACGCGGCATCACTTTCGGCGCGCGGCGGGCCCTCCAGCGGCTGACGCCAGACTTAAAGACCGCCTTGCGTGGCGATGAAGTCGACGATTGTCTCCAGCCCGTCACCGCGTTTGAGGTTGGTGAAGACGAAGGGCCGCTCGGCGCGCATCTTTCTGGCGTCGCGCGCCATTACTTCGAGACTGGCGCCGACCAGCGGGGCGAGATCGACCTTGTTGATAACGAGAAGATCGGACCGGGTGATGCCCGGCCCGCCCTTGCGCGGGATCTTGTCGCCGGCAGCGACATCGATGACATAGATCGTCAGATCGGCGAGTTCGGGCGAAAAAGTCGCGGCGAGATTATCGCCGCCGGATTCGATCAGAATCAAATCGAGGCGCGGAAACAGGCGGCTCATCTCGGCGACGGCGGCGAGATTGATCGAGGCGTCCTCGCGGATCGCGGTATGCGGGCAGCCGCCGGTCTCAACCCCGCGGATCCGTTCGCGCGGCAGCGCGCCGCTTCTCGTCAGAAACTCGGCGTCCTCGCGGGTGTAGATGTCGTTGGTGATCGCCGCGATCTCCCAGCGGCCGCGCATATTCTTGCACAGGCGGTCCATCAGCGCGGTCTTGCCCGATCCGACCGGCCCGCCGATCCCGACCCGCAGCGGATCGCGTCTCTTCTGATCGCTCATGAACGGAACAGCCTCGTATATTGGATCTCATGGGCCATCGAGGCGAGGTCGACGGCAAAAGCGGCCGTGCCGAATTCGCCCGGATCGCGAATCATCGCGCTCGCTGCGGCGTCGATCACAACCGGCTCGAGCGCCGCGAGGATGCGCTGACCGTCGGTCTGGCCGACAATCCCGAGGCGCAGGCCGGCGGATACGAGATTAGCCGCCATCGCCTGCAAATATCCGGTCATCGCGGCGGCGAGGGGGATGCCGGCGCGCGCGGTCGCGGCACCGACGGCGGCCGGCAGGCACACCGCTTCGAGCGCCGTCGCCCAGCGGTCGAGGAAAGGTTCGGGCCAAGCCGCTCGGCAGGTGCCGAGAAAGGCCGCGCCCTGCGCCGCGCTTTCGAGCGCCAATTCGGCCGTCCCGCGATAGGCAAGCCCGCGACGGTTGGCGTCGTCCAATGCGGCGATGTCGTCCGCACCGGCCGCCCGATGCGCATCGCGCACGATATCGGCATCGATCCGCCCGCCTCCCTGCGTGACGACCGTGCCGATCCAGCCCTGCAAGCTGGCGCGGTCATGCACCCGGCCGCTCTCCTGCTCGGCTTCAAGACCGTGCGAATAGCTGAACGCGCCGGTCGGAAAGCCGGGCGACAGCCAAGCAAGCATGCGGTAGAGCCCGGCATCATCGAGGACGGCGCTAGCCATGATCGTCGTCATGGTGATGGTGATCGTGATCGTAATTGTGCTGAGCGACGGCGTAGGCACCGATTTCCGGGTCGAACGGCGCGTCGAGCCGGGTCAGGCTGGCGCCGAGCCCGGCGACCATCTCGGCGATGACATGGTCGGCGCGGATGCGCAGGCGCTCCCCGGCGACCTGCAACGGCAGATGGCGATTACCGAGATGCCAGGCGATCCGCAGCAGGCCAGCCCGATCCGCCGCCTCGATATCCAATACCGGCTCCGGCGCCGCGCGCACGCGGAGAAAGCCGCCGCCGTCGAGCTCGAGCCCGTCGCCATCGCCGAGATGCTGGGCGCGCGCCAGGTCGAGCAGAAAGGTCTCGCCCGAATTCGGCGACCAGGCGAATCCGCCGCCGATGCCGGTCGAGATAAGCCAATGTCACAGTATCGGCCGCTTCGGTTTCCGGCCAGGACCCGCAGGGATGGACCGCAATCGCCCGGCGCATCACGGTTCAGCCAGTTTCTTTATCCGCCATGACCGGGCTTGACCCGGTCATCCACGCGGCGGAGGGTCGAAGGCGTGGATGGCCGGAACGCGTCCGGCCGTGACGATGATGGAGTCGCCGAATTTTGAAGATTCACTTCTAGTGGCCGATCAATACAGAAAATAGCGCTGCGCCAGCGGCAATACCGTGGCCGGCTCGCAAGTCAGGTGCACGCCATCGGCGCGGACCTCGTAGGTCTCCGGGTCGACCTCGATATGCGGCAAGGCCGCGTTGTGGACCATGCGTTTCTTGTCGATGGCGCGGATGCCGCGCGCCGGCAGCACCGATCGCGCTGCAGCCCGAGTTGCGCCGGCAGCTCGCGCTCGATCGCCACAGCCGGCAGAAATGTGACGGCCGAGGCGAACAGCGCGCGGCCGAAGGCGCCGAACATCGGCCGGTAATGCACCGGCTGCGGGTCGGAATCGAAGCGTTGGGGTCGCCCATCAAGGCCGCGGCGATCGTCCCCGCCTTCAGCACCAGGTCGGGCTTGACCCCAAAAAAGGCCGGCGACCAGATGACCAGATCGGCAAGCTTGCCGGTCTCGACCGACCCGACATGCTCGGCGAGACCATGGGTCAATGCCGGATTGATCGTGTATTTCGCGACGTAGCGCTTGACCCGGAAATTGTCGTTGCGTTCGCCGTCTTCCGGAAGCGCACCGCGCTGGCGCTTCATCTTGTCGGCGGTTTGCCAGGTCCGGATGATCACCTCGCCGACCCGACCCATCGCCTGGCTGTCCGACGACATCATGCTGAACGCACCGAGATCGTGCAGGATGTCCTCGGCAGCGATTGTCTCGCGCCGGATGCGGCTTTCGGCAAAGGCCACGTCCTCGGGGATGCGCGGGTCGAGGTGGTGGCACACCATCAGCATATCGAGATGCTCGCTAACGGTGTTGACTGTGTACGGCCGCGTCGGGTTCGTCGAAGACGGCAGGACGTTCGCCAGACCGCATAATTTGATGATGTCGGGGGCGTGGCCGCCGCCGGCGCCCTCGGTGTGAAAGGCGTGGATGTTGCGGCCCTTGAAGGCGGCGATCGTGTCCTCGACAAAGCCGGATTCGTTGAGCGTATCGGTATGGATCGCAACCGCGATGTCGTATTGCTCGGCGACACCGAGGCAGGTGTCGATCGCCGAGGGCGTGGTGCCCCAATCCTCGTGCAGTTTGAGCCCGCAGGCGCCGGCCTCGATCATTTCGACGAGCGCGCGCGGATCGCTGGCATTGCCCTTGCCAAAAAACCCGAGATTGACCGGCAGGCCCTCGGCCGCCTGCAACATGCGGGCGAGATGCCAGGGCCCCGGCGTGCAGGTCGTCGCCGCGGTGCCGGCGGCCGGACCGGTGCCGCCACCGAGCATCGTCGTGACGCCGCTGTAGAGCGCTTCCTCGCACAGTTGCGGGCAGATGAAATGGATGTGCGAGTCGATGCCGCCGGCGGTAACGATGCGGCCCTCACCGGCGATTGCCTCGGTGCCCGGCCCGATGACGATGTCGACGCCGGGCTGGATGTCGGGATTGCCGGCCTTGCCGATGCCGCTGATGCGGCCGCCGGTGATGCCGATATCGGCCTTGACGATGCCCCAATGGTCGAGGATCACGGCATTGGTGATGACGGTATCGGCCGCACCGTCGGCGCGGGTCATCTGGCTCTGGCCCATGCCGTCGCGTATCACCTTGCCGCCGCCGAACTTGACTTCTTCGCCATAGATCGTGCGGTCGCTTTCGATCTCGATGATGAGGTCGGTGTCGGCCAGGCGCAGCCGGTCGCCGGTGGTCGGGCCAAACATCGCGGCATAGGCCGGCCTCGAAACTCTCGTCGCCATCGGCCTAGTCCAGCGCACCGTTGATCTTGGCGTTGAAGCCAACCACACGGCGCGCGCCGGCATAGGCGACGAGCCGGACCTCGCGGCTCTGCCCCGGCTCGAAGCGAGTCGCGGTTCCGGCCGGGATGTCGAGCCGATAGCCGCGCGCCTGATCGCGATCGAAGATCAGCGCCGCATTGGTCTCGTAGAAATGATAATGCGAGCCGATTTGGATCGGCCGGTCGCCGGTATTGGCGACGGTCAAGGTCACGGTCGGCCGCCCGGCGTTCAATTCGATGTCGCCCGCCGCGGGAAACAGCTCACCGGGGATCATGACGCCGTCTCCGTGGATGTCATTCCGCGGCGACCCGCAGGATCGAAGCCGGAATGACGACAAGTTTTCCGCGAGGCATTCACCGGATCGGCTCATGAACGGTGACGAGCTTGGTGCCGTCGGGAAAGGTCGCCTCGACCTGGATTTCGCCGATCATTTCGGCCACTCCCTCCATGACCTGCTCGCGGCCGATCACGGTGGCGCCGTCGCGCATCAGCTCGGCGACACTGCGCCCGTCGCGAGCTCCTTCCAGCACGTAATCGGTGATCAGCGCCACCGCCTCGGGGTAGTTGAGCTTGACGCCGCGCCGCAGCCGGCGCTCGGCGACCATCGCGGCAACCGAGACCAGCAATTTGTCCTTCTCGCGCGGGGTCAGGTTCATCGCGTCTTTCGCCCAGCATCATACATGCCAAATCCGCGGCAGCCGGCACGGTAATCCCATCGCCGCTGCGCGCAAATGGCCAGCAAGATCGGCGTAAGCGCGGCGCAGGGGCAGTGGGTCCGCCGCGAGCCAGCGGGCGATCAGGAGACCGTTGAGGACAGTAGCACCGGCTCGCAGACCAGGGCTCGCGGCGCTCGCCTGCACCGCGCGTGCGCCGTCGACGAATTGCTGCGGGTCCCGGCCGCCGGGGGCGAGGATCAGCGCCGCGAATCCCCGCGGCCCCGTCGAAGCAGGCAGGATCGTCGAGGATCGCGGCGATGTCGCCGTCGAGATGCAAGGCGTCGCCCCAGGCGAGGCGGCCTTCGCACCGCACTTCCCAGACGCTCCGCAGCAAGCCTCTGGCAAAGCGTTCACCGCGCGCGCGCCGCCCGAAGACGACGATGTCGCCGCCGAGAAACGCGGCGCCGTCACCGATCTCGACGACTGTCTTGCGCCGCAGGCGAGCGCCGTCGAACAGAATTGTTTCGAGCGGCAGGAATTCGAGCATGCCGCCATCGGCTACCGTCAGCGATTGCCGCACCGCCGTCGTCTCGCCGGTCGAGCGATAGATCTTCTCGGCCGCAGACGCCGTGACATGCGCGCTCGCTCCGCGATCGACCCGAACGGCTACATCGAGACGGTCCCCGGCGACGAGCCCGCCCGAGGTGGTGACGATCGCGGCCTGGACCGGATCCCCGGCCTCGGGCACCGGGAACAGCACGCGCAGCGGGTCCGCCTGATAGAGATGAGCGAGGCGGGTAACCCCGTCGCGCTGGGCAAAGCCGATCTCGGCCGCCCCGTTGGTCAAAACCCGAGCGCTAGCCCGTCTTTGCGAGGGTCGGAGCCGCCGATCAGCACGCCGCGCTGGTGGTCGATCCAGATCGCCTGGCAACCGCCGATCGGCACATTGCGCGTGTCGATATCGTGGCCGCGGCTTGCGAGATCGGCAACCAGGGGCTCTGGCAATGCGCGCTCGACCTGCAGCTTGCCGCGGAAGGCGAAGATCCGCGGGGCTTCGGCCGCCTGCTGCGGATCGAAACCGCGATCGATCATGCGGTGCGCGAAGTGCGCATGTCCAACCGCCTGATATTGGCCGCCCATGACGCCGAACGGCATCACCGCGCGCCCATCCTTGACCAGCATCGCCGGGATGATCGTGTGGAACGGGCGCTTGCGCGGGGCAATCGCGTTAGGGTGACCCGGCGTCGTGCGGAAACCACTGCCGCGATTCTGCAGCAAAACGCCGCTTTCGGGCGCGACGATGCCGCTGCCGAACCCCGAAAACAACGAGTTGATGAACGAGCAGGCATTCCCGTCGCCGTCGACCGCACAGAGGTAGACGGTGTCGGTATGCAAGGTTCCACCGTGCCACTCATTGCCGGGAAGCACTCGATCGAGGCGGATCTCGCGGCGCGCGGACTCGGCCCATCGATCGGATAGGAACCCCTCGACATCGACCTCCACCTGCGCTGGATCGGCGAAGCTCTCGTCGCGCACGCGATAGGCCGATTTAGTGGCCTCGGCCAGGAGGTGCAGCCGGTCGGCCTCGCTGAGCGTATCGTCGCCGAGGGTGAAGCCTTCGAGCTGGCGCAGGATCATCAGCGCCGCAAGTCCCTGCCCATTTGGTGGGCATTCGTACACTTCGTAGCCGCGATAGGCGGCATGAATCGGCTCGACCCACTCCGAGCGCTGCGCGTCGAAATCCTCTGCCTCGTGCAGTCCGCCGAGGGCCTTGAGCCGGTCGAGGATGTCGCGCATCACCGCCCCCTCGTAGAAGGCGGCACGGCCGTCGCGGCCGATGCGGCGCAAGGTCGTCGCCAGCGGCGGATTGCGCATCCTGTCGCCTACTTCCGGCGGTTTGCCGCCAGGCAGGAACAGCGCCGCGGTCACCGGATCGCGCAACTTCCACTGCAATCGCTGCCAATCCCAGGCGACGCGCGGGGTCACCGCATAGCCGTCCTCGGCGGCGCGCGCCGCCGGCTCGAGCAGTTCGGCCAGCGGCCGAGTGCCGTATTGCCGATTGAGCTCGCACCAGGCGTCGACCGCGCCGGGCACCGTCACCGCATGCGGCGTTTGCGTCTCGATCTGCTGCATCTGCCGCTCGGCGTACCACTCGACCTTCGCCTTGGCGGGCGCCCGGCCGGAGCCGTTCAGCGCCACCGGGGGCGCGCCCTGCTGCGAGTAAAGCACGAAGCAGTCGCCGCCGATCCCGGTGCTCTGCGGCTCGACGACGCATTGCATCGCAACCGCGGCAATCGCCGCATCCATCGCGTTGCCGCCGGCGCGCAGCACATCGAGCCCAGCCAGGGTTGCGCGAGGCGCCGAGGTCGCGACCATGCCGTTTGCCGTTACCGCCGCCGAACGGCCAGAGGTATTGAAGTCACGCATCCGGGCTTCCTCGTGATTACGCAGAATGCCCGCCGGCGGGGCAAGCCTGACCGGCGGGCGTGTCGCTTGCCGGCACTAATGCACCGTCCTAACTTGCCGGTCAATTCGCGACACGGGAACAAAGATCGATCATGGATGGAAGCTTCGAGGCCTTGCGATTTCCGGTAGCAGCGCCGCCGGGCTCAGGCGAGATCATACCGATTGCGCCGGGAGTGTTGTGGCTGCGCATGCCGCTGCCCTTCGCGCTCGATCACATCAACCTGTGGCTGCTCGCCGACGGGGACGGCTGGACAATCGTCGACACCGGTTATGCGATGGCCGAGACCAAGGCGTTGTGGGAGGGGATCTTTGCCGAACCGCTTAACGGCGCATCGGTCGGGCGGGTCATCGTCACCCACTACCATCCCGACCATATTGGGCTCGCCGACTGGCTGTGCGAGCGCTGGCGCGTGCGGTTGTGGACGACCGAAAGGGAATGGCTCCATGCCCGGGTGATGAGCCGCGAAAGCGACGACTTCGCTGTCTCGCGCCGCGAATTTGCCTGCCGCGCCGGCCTCGACGCGGCGTCGAGCGAACTGTTTGCCGAGCACGGCAAAGGCTATCGCCGAGGCGTACCCTCGGTGCCGCCGTCCTTCGAGCGGCTCACCGACGGGATGACGGTCACGATCGGCGGCCGCGAATGGCGGGTCATTGTCGGAGAAGGCCACTCGCCCGAACTGGCCTGTCTCTATTGCGCCGAGGCGGGCGTCTTGATTTCGGGCGACCAAGTATTGCCCAGGATCTCACCCAATGTCTCGGTGCAGGCGCACGAGCCCGACGGCGACCCGCTGGCCCGCTATCTAGTCTCGCTCGCCAAAGTGCGCGACGCGGTTCCGCTCGAAACCCTGGTGCTGCCGTCGCACAATCTGCCGTTTTTCGGGCTGCACGCACGCATCGATGAACTCGCTGCACACCATCAGGCGCGGTGCGAAGAAATCCTGGCTGCCTGCGTCACCCCACAAAGCGCGGTCGACCTGCTGCCATTGTTGTTCCGCCGGCCACTCGACCGGCACCAAACGGCGTTCGCTCTTGGCGAGGCGCTGGCCCACCTGCATTATCTGAGGGTCCAGGGCGCGCTCGACCGGGTGGCCGGTCGTGACGGCGTCAACCGCTTCATCCGCACCAGCCGCTAAGCGGAAAAGCAATAAAAGGGGAGGGATCAAATGTTTCGTCACAGGGCTCGATCCGCGTTCATCGCAGCCGCCGCGTGGTCGGCCGCGGCTATGCTGGCGACCGGTACGGCGACGGCCGCGGAGCCGATCACGATCGGCTTTGGCATGGGCTTGACCGGCGGGCTTGCCGCCGCCGGCAAATCAGCGTTACTCGCCATGCAGCTGTGGCAGGACGACGTCAACGCCAAGGGCGGGCTGCTGGGCCGCCCGGTCAAGCTCGTCTATTACGACGACCAGAGCAATCCAGCCACGGTGCCGGGGATCTACACAAAGCTGATCGATGTCGACAAAGTCGATTTCATCGTGTCCGGCTACGGCACCAATCTGATCGCGCCCGCCATGCCGGTGGCGATTTCTCACGACCGGCTGTTCCTTGGTCTGTTCGGACTCGCGGTCAACAGCGAGTTCCACTACCCGAAATATTTTTCGATGCTGCCGGCCGGACCGGATCCGAAGCACGCCTTTTGCGAACCGTTCTTCAAGGTGGCAATGGCGGCGAACCCGAAGCCGCAGACATTGGCCCTGCTCGCCGAAGACGCCGAATTCCCGAAGAACGCCTCCGAAGGGGTTCGCGATATCGCCAAGCAGTACGGGATCAAGATCGTTTACGACCGGACCTACCCGCCCGGGACTCCCGACTTCACGCCGATCGTTCATGCGATCCAGGCAACCAACCCCGATATGGTGTTCGTGGCCTCTTATCCGCCGGGATCGGCCGGCATGCTGCGTGCGGCGACCGAGTTGGGGCTCAAGACCCGGTTCTTCGGCGGCGGCATGGTCGGGTTGCAGTACACCGCGGTCAAGCTGCAGTTCGGACCCAAACTCAACGGCGTTGTCGATTACGATTGGTGGCTTCCGGCGCCGACAATGCAATTTCCCGGTATTCTGAATTTTCTGAAGGAATATCAGGCCAAGGCACCCGCCGCCGGGGTCGATCCGCTGGGCTGGTACCTGCCGCCCTTCGCCTATGCGAACCTGCAGATTCTGGGCGAAGCAGTCGAGGGAGCCAAGACCCTCGACCAGGCCAAGCTCGCCGATTACATCCACAGCCATCCGTTTGCCACGATCGTCGGTGACGTTACCTACGGCAAGGACGGCGAATGGTCGAAATCCCGGGTGCTCGAAATACAGTGGCAGAATATCAAGAGCAAAACGTTCGACCAGTTCAAGGACACCAAAGTAGAGGCGATCCTCGAGCCCTCGCAATATCGGACAGGCACGGTGACCGAGCCCTATGATGGGGGCAGCGAATAGGAGTGATGCCATGCCGAAAATCAACCATGTGGCGCTGAAGGTGACCGATCTGGAAAAGGCCACCCAATTCTATGAGAACGTTTACGGTTTTCGCCAGGTCGGGACAGGCCGCTCGCGTGGGCACATCTCGCGCCACATGACCGACGGCTACATCGACTTGGCGCTGATGGTCTATGACAGCGAGGATGACCCCGAGGCGAAGATGGTCGGGCCGGGCCCCGCGATCCACCATTTCGGCATCGAGGTCGAGGACCACGAAGGCTTCGCCGAGAAAGTCGTCGCCAATGGCGGAACGATCCTGTCCAAACCCGGCGAGGTTCCGATCAAATACCGCTCGCCCGACGGCACCGTCGCCGAGATCGTGCCGCAGGGGCGCTATCAGAAGATGAGGGAGCGGCGCGCCGTCGAATAGCTCCCCGCCGACCGCCGAGCCGCCGACGGGGCCCGGCTTACTTGCTGTTTTTGGCGGCGACGTGCTCTGCCTTCGACATCGTCAGCTTTTCAGGGTGGACGATGGTTTTGTTGGCGGCTGTGCGGGCGGCACCGAGATTGGGAAACTCGGTCTCGGCGCCTTCGCGCTGCAACACATAAGTGGTCGACGTCGCCTTCCCGCTCTTCTGGTCGGCCACCGAACGCTTGACGATCGTCCAATGGACCCGGCGGGTGCCGCTGTCCTCGCCCTCGTCGGCGACATCATCGAACCCGCGATCGACCATCGATTCGAGCGCGTAGAGCTTCTGCTCGACCCGCCTCGCCGGCAGGTCCCGGCCGCGCCCCCGCGCGCCGTCCCCGCCACGCGGTCCACGGCCTGGCCCGCGGTGTTGGCGATCTCCGGGTCGCGCGGGTTGCGTGTCGCGCGATCTTTCCTCGCCCGGCCGGCGGTTCGGTCCCCGAGCGCGCGGCGGCCCGGCCGCGTCCTGCCGCGCGCTTGCGGGTGATCGGTCCTGGCCGGCCGGCAGGGCATCGCCGACGCGGGGCGGCGGACGCGAGCGGCGCCGTCGGTGGCGGGATGGATACTCGCTCCCCGTGCGCGGCGCGCCGGCCTCGGCTTCGTCCGCTTGCCCATCGCCGTTCGCCGGCGCCCCGTCCGCGGCTTCTCTTTGCAGCCCCGGCGGGCGCGGAAGACGGCGCCGGCCGCGCACCGGCAGCCGAGGATAGCGCGTCGCGCCACGAGCAGCATCCCCTGAGGCTGGCGCCGCGCTAGCCTCGCCGCCAGCGATGCCCTGCGCCTCCGAGCCGTCACCGGGCATATCCGGTGCCGCTGTGCCCAGATCCACCGGCGGCAGCGCGGACCCTAAGCCACCCGGCCGCGGCGGGCGCCGACGCCGGCGCCGCCGGCGAGGGCGATCACTGGGCACAGGTGCTGCGACCGGTCCCCGGCCTGGCTCCACGCTGCCCTCGACGGCCGGCGGATCGGCGTCCTCGACGGTCGCATCTGGGGGCTCCTGATCGGCCGACATCACGGCGGGTTCGCCGCTCGCCGCAGGGCTTGCGTCACCGGGCGGACGCCGCCGGCGGCGCCGCCGGCGGGGGCGCGGCTGGTCCCGAGGTGAGGCATCGGTTTGCCCATCGGGCTCGCTTGCGGCATTCGGCGGCATGTCCGGCGCGGCGTCCGCGGCCGGGGCTACAGGGAGGTCGGCGCTGACCCGATCGCTCGGCGGCGCGTCGGCGGCTGGCATCTGGGGCGTTTCCTCGGGCAGCATTTGGCGCTCACGAGCCTGGTACGAGCTACGATATTATCGTTCGACGATCGATCCGGAGAAAGAGCCGCAATGTCAAGCGTGATCGGCGGGGCGATGCTGCCCCACGCCCCGCAATTCTTTACGATGCCCGAAACCGAGGACCGCGGCACGGTCGCGCGGGTCAGGGAGACGGCAGCCGAAATCGGGAACAGGCTTCGGGCATTACGTCCCGATCTGTGGGTAATTTTCGCCAACGACCACGCCGAGCAGTTCTTTCACACCGCGGCCCCACCCTTCACGATCCATGTCGGCGGCGAAGCCAAAGGCTCCTTCGCCGGCCGTCAGTTTCACTGGCGGGTGCCGGGCGAGATCGGCTTCGAGATCGTGCGCCGGATGTACGCCGAGGGTTTCGACCCGGCGTTCACCAGCGTCGCCAAGATCGACTACGCGCTCGGCATCCCGCTGACCCATCTCGACGTCAGCGACCCGGTCCTGCCGATCTACGTCAACGCCTATCTGCCGCCGCAGCCGGCGATGGAGCGCTGCTATGCCTTTGGCCAGGCGTTGGCGCGGATTGTAACAGCAATGGGCTTGAAGACGGCGGTGCTGGCGAGCGGCGGCATGTCGCATTACCCGGGCACCGAGCGCTATGCCCAGCCCGATCTGGCCTGGGACAGAAAGGCGCTCGACCGGCTCGCCGCCGGCCACCTCAAATCGTTGATCGGCTACGACGCGGCCGAACTCGACGCCTCCGGCAATGTCGAATTGCGCTGCTGGGCCTGCGCTGCCGGCGCGCTCGGCGAGCGCAAGCCCGACATCGTCTCGCTGGAGCCGAGCTGGCACCACAATTACGCCTCGCTCGGCTGGTTCAGCCCACCGGAGTCACCGCCCGATCCCCATTACCCGTCGATAAGGCCCGACCTGGTCGAACTGACCGTGGCGCTCCAAGGCCTTGCGCATGACGAGGCAAGCCGCGCCGCCTTTCTCGCCGATGCCGGCGCCTATGCCCAACGTTTCGCTTTGACGCCGGAACAGCGGGTGGCGCTCATCGCGCTCGACCTGCGAGCGCTGGCTGCGATCGGCGTTCACCCGCTGGTGCCGTTCCTCGCCAATATGCAGGTCGAGCGCCAGCGCCGCGGCTGAGCCGCGGCTCCTCATTGCGCCGTCATGCCGCCGTCGATCGCGAGCGTCGCGCCGGTAATGAACGAGGCGTCGGCCGAGCACAGGAACAACACCGCGCCCGCCACATCATCAGGGGCGCCGGCGCGGCCCAGCGGCACGGCAGCGGCGAGTTGCTCCTTGGTCAGGTGAAAGTAGTCCATGAACAACGCGTCCATCGCCCCTTCGATCGCCGCCGGACAGACGGCGTTGACCCGGATGCCGTGCGCCGCGACCTCCAACGCGGTGGATTTGGTCAGGCCGATTACCGCGTGCTTGCTGGCGGCGTAGAGGCTGCGGTCCCGCGATCCCACCAGCCCCGCCAGCGACGACGTGTTGACGATCGCGCCGCCGCCGGTCTTCAGCATCTCACGGATCTCGTACTTGAGGCAGGCAAAGACTCCCTTGACGTTGGTGTCAACGATTGAGCGGAAATTCTCCTCCGTTTCGTCCGTGACCGGGTTCAGCGCGATCGTGCCGGCATTGTTGAAGGCCACGTCGAGGCGGCCGTACTCGCTTACGGCCCGGCGGATCAGCAATTGGACCTCGGTCTCCACCGAGACATCGGTCTGCACGAAGATCCCGTCGCTCCCGGCCTGCCGTATCGCCCGGACCGTGTCGTGCCCGTCTTTCTCCCGTCTGCCGGCGACAACGACCTTGGCTCCTTCGCGGGCAAAGGCGATCGCCGTCGCGCGCCCGATACCGGCCGTAGCACCGGTCACCAGCGCGACTTTTCCCTCAAACCGTCTCACTCCGCGGCGCTGCGGATCAAGCCTGGGCCGCTCGGCAGAAAGCGGTCGAGCACCTGCCCCGGCCCTTTGGGCAGCGGACGGTAGTCCTTGCCGTCGAACACCTCGACGCCGTTGACAAAGACGCCGTGGATCCCCTGCGGGTCGCGGATCGTGCGCGGGCCGCCGCCTGGCAAATCATTGACCCGGCGCGCCGGCGACACCCCGACATTGTCCGGATCGAACAGCAGCAGATCGGCGAAGGCGCCCGTCTCGATCCGGCCACGATCGGGGATGCCGTAAAGCCCGGCCTGGTGGCTGGTCAGCCGGTGCACGCCCTCGGGCAGATCGAACAGCCCGCGCTCGCGCACCCAATGGCCGAGCAGGTACAGACCGAACCCGGCGTCGCACAAATACATCAGATGCGCGCCGGCGTCGGACAACGCCACGACCCCGGCTGGATGCTTCAGCAATTCCGCCACACCCTCGTCGACGGCATTGAAAAAGAGGCCGAGAAACGCCGTCTGCAGCTCCTCTTCGAGGCCGAGATCGAGCATCACGTCGAGCGGGTCGCGGCCTTGGTCGCGGGCGATGTCGGCGATGTTGCGGTTGGCGAGCCCGGCGTTCTTGCGCAGCGCAGGGACGGCAACGACGACCCGATTCCAATTGCCCTGGAACACGGTTCCGGGACGCGGCTGCGTCAAATTCTGCCGGAACCGCGCACGGAAGCCGGGATCGCGGAATACCGCTTTGAGTTCCTCGGGCGAGAACGCCTTGATCGGTTCGAAGGCTTCGTGGCTGTAGAACGGATAGGCGCTCGCCAAGGTGAAATCGAACGACAGAGGCTGGCAGGTCAGCTGGATGTGCACGCCGTTGCCGCGGGACTGTGCGGCCGAGCAGGCGTCGAACATCTCGATCGCCCGGCGCGGGTATTGCTCGTTGTAGAGTGCGAGCGCAGTGCTCATGAAGATACGGCGGCCGTGGCGCCCGGCGATCTCCTCCATCTCGGCGACAGGGCGCTGACCCGACGAGATCTCGACGACCCCCCTGCCCCGCTCGCCCATGGCGCCGACCAGCGCATCGAATTCGCCCAGCTCGCTGATCGTCGACGGCATCGGCACGCCGCCCCAGCCGGAATGGTTCAGCGAATAGGAGGCGCCGAGCCCGACCGCACCCTCTTTCATCGCCTCGGCGACCAGCCGCTTCATCTCGGCGAGTTCGGCCGGGGTCGGTTGTTTGCGGACTGAGGCGTCCTCGCCCATCACCGCGGTGCGCACCGCCGAATGGCCGACAAATACCGCGAGGTTGGCGTAGGGAGCGCGCCGTCGGACCGCCGCCAGATACTCGGCGAAACTCTGGAACTCCCAGTTGATGCCGGCGCGCAGCGCGTCGATGTCCATGCCCTCGACGACGGCGAGGTTGCGCATGATCAGGTCGCGGAGATGGGGCGGGCTGGGCACGATGCCAAAGCCGCAATTACCCATAACCGCGGTAGTGACGCCGAGCGAGGGCGAAGGCGACAACGTCGGGTCCCAGGTCACCTGCGCGTCGTAATGGGTGTGGATATCGATAATGCCCGGCATCAGGGTCAGCCCGCCGGCATCGACAACCCGCTCGGCGGTGCGGCCGACCTCGCCGATACCGGCGATCCGCCCGTTCTCGACCGCAACATCCGCCCGCCGCGGCTCGTGCCCGAGCCCGTCGACAACCGTCGCCCCGCGGATCACCAGATCATACATGCGAACCCTCCTCCCTGACGCCGGTGCCGACTGTAGACCGAGGGTCAGCCGCCGCCAATGCGGCGGTCGGCATCAGCGATGCGCCCTGGCTTTCGGTAGACCTCATTCGCGAGCCGGCATCACCCTTGCGCCGGACTTCCTTAGTAAGAAGAATGAGCAGTGCAGCAATAAAATCGCGGGCACGCCGCCAAGGAGAGAAAGCGCCATGGATTTGGGATTGGAAGGCAAGCATGCGATCGTCACCGGCGGCAGCCGCGGCATCGGCAAAGCCATTGCGCGGGAATTGGCGCGCGAAGGGGTCGATGTAGCGATCGTGTCGCGAACGAAGGCGGATCTGGAGGCGACGGCGCGAGAGCTGGCTGACGAAACGAACCGGCGCATCGTTCCGCTGGCAGCCGATGTTGCCAGCAGAGAGCAGGTGGACCGTATGGTCGCCGAGGCGGCGCAGCAGCTGGGCGGCCTGCACATCCTGGTCAACAGCGGGTCTTACCCAGGGGGCTCGGCCACCGCGACCGGCCCGATCGATACCGTGGTCGATGAGGATCTGATCGAGGATTTCAACGTGAAATATGTCGGGGCATTGCGCTGCTCCCGCGCTGTCATCCCATACATGAAGAAGGAGGGCTGGGGCCGCATCATCAATATCAGCGGCGGTAACGCTCGCAATGCCGGCAACCTCAGCGGCGGCGCCCGCAACGCCGGCCTGGTGCATATGACAAAAACCTTGGCGGTCCAATTCGGCCGTGATGGGATCACGGTCAATTGCATCCATCCCGGTACGACTCGCACCGAGCGCACGCCGAGCCTGCTCGCCGCCCGCGCCGCCCAGCTGGGCGTATCCCCGGAAGAGGCGGAGCGGCGGGACTTCGCCCCGGACTCTCCGCGCGGCAATTCCATCTGCCGCATGGTGGACGCCTCGGAGGTCGCCCACGTTGCAGTCTTCCTCGCTTCGGACAAGGCCTGGGCCGTCTCCGGCGAGCTGGTCTCGGCAGGCGGCGGTGTCGGGCGGTCGGTATATTACTGACCGACGCCACACACGCCTCTGCCTCGCTTGGCGCGGCGTCATCAGCGGTCCTGCGCCCGGCCTATTCCCTTTGCGGTGGATGCTTCCGCGCAGCGCGGCAGGTGCGCGAAGCGCCGGGTCTGATGGCAGGTGCGCGGCCGTCATGATGGGCCATGCCCGCCGCAGCCTGGTTTTGCTGTTTACCGTCGTCGCAGGCCTCGCCTTTGGCCTTCAGGCCGCGGCCCAGGCCGATCCGATGCCTTCGTGGAACGACGGTCCGGCAAAGCAGGCGATCATCGCCTTCGTCAAAACGACGACCGACACCGCGAGCGTCAGCTTCGTGCCGCCGGCGGAACGAATTGCCGTCTTCGATCAAGATGGGACGCTTTGGGTAGAGCACCCGATCTACACGCAGGTGGTCTACTCTTTGGACCGGGTGCCGGCGCTCGTGAAACAGAACCCGGGTCTGGCGAAGGCTGAGCCGTTCAGAACGGTATTGTCGGGTAATCGGTCGGCGATCGCGAAGCTCCCGACCGCCGAGATGGTCAGGGTTCTGGCCGGAACCTTGACAGGCATGAGCATCGAGGACTTCCAGGCCGAGGTCAGAACCTGGCTCGACAGCGCACAGGATCCGCGCTGGGGCCGCCCATACACCGAGCTTACTTATCTGCCGATGATCGAGGTGTTGAAATATTTACGGGCCAATGGGTTCAAGACCTATATCGTCACCGGCGGCGGTCAGGACTTCGTGCGCGTATACAGCGAGCAGGTCTACGGCATACCACCCGAGCAGGTCGTCGGTAGCGTCGGCGCCACGCATTTCGGCTACGACAAGAACGGGCGTCCAGTTCTGACCAAGGAGCCCAAGCTGCTGCTCAACGATGACAACGCCGGTAAACCGGAGGGCATCCACTTGATGATCGGCCGCCGGCCCCATGCCGCATTCGGGAACTCGGTCGGCGACCGGCAAATGCTCGAATATACCAAGGCCGGCGCTGGCGTACGGCTGGCGATGCTGGTCCTGCACGACGACGCTGCGCGCGAATACGCCTATGGCCCTGCGCTCGGGCTACCCGGGACCAAAATCGGCGCCTTTACCCAAGCCCTTTATGACGAGGCGAAGAAACAAGGCTGGGTGATCATCAGTATGAAAAACGACTGGAAACGTGTCTTTGCCTTTGACCATTAGCTGCATTTTAGACTTCTCCAAGTTCTCCTTTCTCCTGCGTGATCAATTGGTCACGGCTGGTATCGAAGGGATCACCGCGGGCCGAGGTTGAAGCCGGCGAGCCCTTCGGCAGCGATCTGGCCGGGCAATTCGGTCTCCCAGCGCAGATAGGCCTGCATCGCCTCGCGATTGCCGGCATGGCGGTCGTGGTTCCAGAACAAATAATCGATGCGTTCCGCATCGGGAGGATCGCCCGGCGACGCGACCACAGGGAACCCGGCGCTGAACCACGCTGGAGTGCCGCCGGAAGCGAGCATGATCCGTGCTGCGCCCAGTTCGGCGAGGTCGAGGGCGGCAAGCCGCGCCACCCCAACATCGGCCGAAAACAGGACGATGACAGGCGCCTCCAAGGTCGAGATCGGCAGCCGGTCGAGGTTCGGACGGATGCTCCAGAGGGAACCCGGCGGATGCGCCTCGCGATAGGCCGCACTCGGTTCGAGGCAGATGCCAGCTACACCCTCGGCGAGAAGCCGTGCCGCCTCTACCGGTTCGATCGCCGTTACGGACGGGGACGATGAAACTCCCGGCATCACGGCCGATCCGGTCTCAAGCGCCACGCCATCCAGAGCACGATCGAGCACCTGCACGTTCCAGCCCAGCTGTTTCAGCCAATGTGCAGTCATGATCGCGCGCGTCCCGTCATCATCGACCAGTACGAGGCGCGCGCCGCGGGTCCCGACCCAGCGGTCGATCGCCTGCACCAATTGCCCGCCCGGCGCCGATACCGAGCCCGGCAGGTGGCCCCCGGCGAATTCCTCGGGGGTGCGCACATCGAGGAGATGAATCGTGCGCCGTCCGGCCTCAGCCTGCCACTGCGCAAGGGTACGGCGATCGATGTGATGTATGGCAAAGCGGGCCGCGACATCGGCTGCCCGCCGGCGCGCCGCCGCGGCAGCGTCCGCGCTTACCGGACGCAGCCCGTCGCCAAGTCCGCTCGCGAGCTCGAACCCGGCAAGACGCCAGCCCTGGGTACCGCCGGCGAGCGACATCACCCGGTTCGGCACCCCAGCGTTGATCAGGGATTGCGCGCCGATGATGCCGCGAGTGCGCCCGACGCAAGAGACGACGACCAGAGTGTCCGGCGACGGAACCGCGTCGGCGAAGCGATGGACCAGCTCGGCGCCGGGGCACGGCACCGCGCCTGGAACATGAAACCGCGCATATTCGTCGAGCGGGCGGCTGTCGAGGATGGTCACCTGCTGGCCCGAACGCATTAATCGGTCGAGGTCCTCGGCCGAGACCGCCGGCGTCGCGCAATCGTGCTCGATGATCTCGGCAAACGCCTTGCTCGGGACGTTGCTGCTCGGGAACAGGCAATAGCCGGCGGCGGCCCAGGCTGGCGCACCACCGGTCAGCAGGCGGATATCGGTATAGCCGAGCCCGGCGAGGCGGCTCGCCGCCTTTTCGCTGATATTGTCGCCGTCATCGACGAGCACGATCCGGCAGGACATACGCGGCACCAACCGGCCGATGTCGATTTCGAGCCGGCTGTAGGGGAGGTTGACCGCGAGCAGCGGGTGGCCTTCGCCATGCAGCCCCTCTTCGCGGACATCGACGAAGGCGATCTCGTCGCCATCGGCCAGCCATTCACGGACCGCCGCGACATCGACGGATTGCGGGGCTGCGGTCATGGCGTGCTTCCCATGCGGGTTTCTTCGACGAATTGCTCGGTCGCGGCGTCGATCGCGCGCCCGCGCCGGCCGCGCGGCGGATGAACGTACAACGAGGCAGGGGCTGGCGGCCGTTCAGCGGTGCGCGACGGCGGCAGCGGCATCTCGTAGGACACCGGCGCCATATGGTCGGCGAGCAGCAATTCCGGGCGGTAGACCTTGTTCAGCTGGAACAGGCTGCGGACGAAATTGGTCTGGCCGCGCAGCAGCAGCCCGGCGACGATGCCACCGGCGTCCCACAGCTGATGCCAGTCGAGATGCTTGCGCATGATCGCGCGCTGCGTCGTCACCAGCTCCCGGTAGAACTCGTCCAGAGGCAGTTTTGTCGGCAGCACCGCGTGCTGGATGTCGAACAGGCGGTAGTCACGGGTTTCCAGCCGGCGCCCGTCGGTGAGCCAGCTCTCGGTGCCGGGATAGGGGGTATTGACGCTGATGTTGATAACATCCGGCATCTCCAGGCACCATTCGCGGACGATGCGAAAGCGTTCATGGTCCCAATCGGGATCGGCGATCAAATTGACCGCGACGTTGACGCCGAGCGAACGGGCGAATTCGACCGCTTCGAAATTGCGGTCCAGCGTCACCCGCTTGCGGTATTTCTTAAGCCCCTCCTCGTCGATTGCCTCCAGGCCAAGAAACATGGTTTGGAGCCCGAGCCGGGCCCACAGCCGAAACGCCTCCTTATTGCGCAGCAGCACATCGCCGCGGGTTTCGAGATAGTACTGTTTTTTAATACCGGCACGGGCGATCGCCTCGCCGACCTCGATGCCATGGCGTTCATGAATAAACGCGACGTCATCGACGATGAAGATACCGGGCTCGCGAATCGAGCGCAGATCCTCAATGATCCGCTCAGTGCTGACCAGCCGGTAGCTGCGGCCGTAAAAGGTCCAGGCGCTGCAGAAGGAACAGTCCCACGGACAGCCGCGCGAGAACTCGACCGAGGCGCAGGGATCGAGGGTGCCGATGAAGTATTTGCGGCGATGCCGCAACAGGTCGCGCGCCGGGGTCAGATCGTCGAGCGAATGAACAAATCCAGGTGGAGGACCTTCGCCCGCGATAGTGACGGCTCCCGGCACAGTGGCCGGGTCGCGACCGGCCTCGATCGCGGCCAGCAGCAGCGGCATCGCCGCCTCGCCCTCGCCCTTCAGCACGCAGTCGATGGCGCCGTCGCCATGCGCGATAATCGCGGCTGCTGTGAAGGACGCGCTGTGACCGCCGACGCAAATGAAGGTGCCGGGAAAACGCGCTTTCGTCGCCTTGGCGTGATCGACGATCTCGGGCACGTTCGCCAGATAATTGCAGGAGAACGCGACGATATCCGGCCGCCAACGCTCGACCGTGCGAAAATAGGCGCGGTGATCCTCGACTTGGAGATCGAGCAGCTGCACCTGGTGACCGGCCTGCCGTGCCGCCGCGGCGACGAGTTCAAGCCCGAGCGGCTCGAGTCTCAAAAAGACTTTCGTATAAAGCAATGGCCCCGGATGAACCCCGAGAAACCGCATCGGACAATTCCCTTCTGCAATCGCAGCGGGGCCATCATAAACGTTCGGCGCGTCGCCGGGGCAAGCCGATCAAGGCAGCGATCGCGGGATAACGCGCCGATCACCGTTCAGGAGGCACCGCCGATGCGGGTCTCCTCGACGAAATCTTCGGTCGCGGCGTCGATCGCGCGCCCGCGCCGCCCGCGCGGCGGGTGGATGTACAGCGATGCGGCGGCCGGTGGGCGACCCTCGGCGCGCGCCGCCGGCAGCGGGATCTCATAGGCAACCGGTGCGTCATGGTCGGCCAGCATCAGTTCCGGCCGATAGATTTTATCCAACAAGTAAAGGCTTTTCAGGAAATTGGGGTGGCCACGCAGCAATTGCCGGGCGACGATCCCGGCCGCGGCATAAGCCTGCCGCCAGCCGGCGAATTTGCGGTAGAACGCCCGCTGGGTGGTTACCAGCTCCTCATAGAATTCAACAAGCGGCAGCCGGGTCGGCATCACCGCATGCGCGATGTCGTAGAGGCGATAGTCGCGGCTCGTCAGCACCCGCTGCTCGGTGAGCCAGCTTTCGGTCCCCGGATAGGGGGTGTTGACGCTGAGGTTGACGACTTCGGGGATTTCGAGACCCCATTCGCGCACCACCCGAAAGCGCTCGTGGTCCCAGTCAGGGTCGGCGATCAGGTTGATCGCAACGATCAGGCCAAGCGAGCGAGCGAATTCCAGCGCCTCGAAACTGCGGCCGAGCGATACGCGCTTGCGGTATTTATTGAGGCCTTCTTCATCGATCGCCTCCAGCCCGATGAAGATGTATTGCAGGCCAAGGGTCTTCCAAAAGCGGAAGACATCTTTGTTGCGCAACAGCACATCGGCTCGGGTTTCGAGGTAATAGCGTTTTTTGATGCGCGCGCGGGCGACCGCCTCGCCGAGCTCCAGCGCGTGGCGCTCATGGACAAAAGCGACGTCGTCGACGACGAAAATACCCGGCTCGCGGATGCGGCGCAGGTCCTCGACGACCCGCTCCGGACTGACCAGCCGATAACTGCGGCCGTAAAAGGTCCAGGCGCTGCAGAACGAACAATCCCACGGACAGCCACGCGAGAACTCGACCGAGGCGCAGGGGTCGAGGATACCAACGAAATACTTTCGGCGATGGCGCAACAGGTCGCGCGCCGGCATGATTTCGTCGAGCGAATGGACAAAGACCGGCGGCGGTCCCTCGCCATCGGCGGTGACCGCGCCAGGCACCGTGGCCGGATCGAGCCCGGCCTCGATCGCCGCGAGCAGCAGCGGTATCGACGCTTCGCCTTCGCCCTTCAGCACACAGTCGACGGCACCCGCGCCATGTTCAATCAGCGCGTTAGCCGTGAAGGATGCGCTGTGCCCCCCGACGCAGATGAAGATGCCGGGGAACCGCGCCTTGGTCGCCTTGGCGAGATCGACGATCTCGGGGACGTTCGCCAGATAGTTGCAGCCAAAGGCGACGACATCGGGCTGCCAGCGCTCGACCATGCGGAAATAGGCGCGCCGGTCCTCGACCTGCAGGTCGAGCAGCTGGACCGCGTGTCCAGCCTGCCGCGCCGACGCCGCGACCAGTTCGAGGCCGATCGGCTCAAGCTTCAGAAAAATCTGCGCGTAGGTCAAAGGGCCCGGATGGACGCAGAACAGCCGCATCGGATTCTCCACGATTTGCCGAGCCCGCCTGGATCGTCGGCCGGCCGGCCGATTTTGGCAACCTGTGTGAGGCCGAACCCCCCGCCGGCCAGCGGGTTCCCCGAAATATGCTAAGGTCATGCCGATGACAGCCGGCCACGCCGCCGAATATCCGTCGAGGAATGCAGCCATGACCAATGACTGGGCCAAGGTCGTCGCCGATCTGGAGCGCCTGCTAAAGCTCCGTTCGATCCCGTTCGGGATGAAACTCTACGAACGCCGGGAGGAGATGGAGGCGATCCCGCGCATCCGCCGGCCTAAATCGGTCCACACCCTCGACCAGATCGTGGCCCAGGCGGCGAGGCTCGGCTGGACCGTCGGCCTGACCAGTGAGGACCTCGTCGGCGCGCAGTGCCGAGCAGTGGTCGGCCTCGGTCTCGCCAAAGACGAGGCATGGCGATCCGGTCAGCATATGGTGGGCGTATGGTACAGCTCGCCCGAAGACGCCGGCGCACATCAGGCAGCGATGGAATGCGTGCCCGACGGCCGTTTCGAGGCGCTGGCCGTGGCCCCGCTGGCCGGCGGCCGGCTCGATCCACCCGATATTGCGCTGTTTTACGCGACGCCCGGGGCGATGATCTACTTCATCAACGGGTTGCAGTGGTCGGGCTACAAACGCTTCGATTGGAGCGTCGTCGGCGAATCGGCCTGCGCCGATTCTTGGGGCCGCGCATTGAAGACCCGTGAGCCCAGCCTATCGATTCCGTGTTTCGCCGAGCGCCGCTATGGCGGTGTGCTCGACGACGAAATGTTGATGGCCGTCCCACCCGACTATCTCGGCAAGGCCGTCGCTGGCATGGAAGCGCTGGCCAAAAATGGCCTGCGCTATCCGTTCCCGCAATACGGCATCCAGCAGGATGCCCGCGCCGGCCTCGCCGTTAGCTACCCGGGGCGGAATAGCTGACGGCTACAGCCAAACAGCCGGGCTATCGGGGGTCGCCGGTGTCGGCGACCAGCCCGGCGCAACCGATGCCATAGACGGCGCAGGCCTCGTCGTTCTCGGAATTGTCTCCGCTGATCCCGACAGCGCCCAGGATCTCACCGGACGCATCGCGAATCAGCACGCCGCCCGGGACCGGAATGACCCGGCCGCCCGATGCGACGCTCAACGCTTGGATAAAGACCGGGTTGGCGGCGGCGCGCCGGGCGAATTCGCGCCCGCCGAAGCCCATGCCCAAGGCTCCCCACGCCTTGCCGCCGGCGATTTCGGGCCGCAGCAAGCTTGATCCGTCTTCGCGCTTCATTGCCTTGAGCTGGCCGCCGCCATCGAGCACGACCACGGTCAATGGCTGGAAGCCCAATTCACGCCCTTTTTCCAGCGCCTTGTCGACGATGATCGAGGCTTGTTCGAGGCTCAGCATCGGGTTAACTCCGCTTGAGAAAAGAAATCCTCGTACCCGCGAGGTGAGGCAGGCTTCCCATTATTGTCGGGTCTGGCGGATCAGTTCAGCCCAACGGTCGAGCACGGGCAGGATCTCCTCGGCCTTGGCCGAAGGCAAGGTCACAACGGCGCGGGCAATGCCCTGAACGCCATACCGCTTTAGCCGATCGAGATTTTCGGGCGCGCCGAAAATAGTGACCGGAATGGCGGCGGGGTCGCGGCCGGCATCGGCGGCCATCTGCCGGAACTGCGGCAGGAACTCGGTCACGTCGGCATAGCCCGGCCGGCTCGCATTGGGGACCCAGCCGTCGCCATAGCGAACCGCGCGCCGGGCGCTGTGCGGAAACGCGCCGCCGACGATGACCGGGGGATGCGGCTTCTGGACCGGCTTAGGCCAGGTCCGCATCTTCGGAAAGTCGACGATCTCGCCGTGATATTCGGGTTCGGATTGGGTCCAGATCGCCCGCATCGCCTCGATCTGCTCACGCATCCGCTTGAAACGGGTTTTGAAGACGGTGCCGTGATCGGCCATCTCTTCCTGGTTCCAGCCGCCGCCGATGCCGAACAGGAAGCGCCCGCCCGAGACCTGGTCGATGGTGGCGACCAGCTTTGCGGTTTGGATCGTATCGCGCTGGATCACCAGGCAAACCCCGGTCGCGACCTTCAGTGTTTTGGTCGCCATGGCCGCCGCGGTCAGCGTCACAAACGGGTCCATCACATCGTAATATTGCTTACCGAGTTCGCCGCCCGACGCCGGCTGCGAGAGCCGGGAACTGGGGATATGAGAATGCTCGGGCGCCCAGACCGACTTAAAGCCGCGTGCCTCCAGCGCCTGGCCGAGTTCGGCCGGGGTCATCGAGTAATCGGTAAAGAACATCGACGCGCCATAATCCATCTGCCTGCTCCCGATCCCGGTGATTGACGGCTCTGTAGCGAAAGCTTAATCGCGACGCCGGGCCTCGGCTAGGACGCTTTCCGGGCTGAGACAGCTGCTGACCCAAAGGTCGGCCAAAATGTGAAAACATTGACGCGGCGGGAAAGAACGCTGACAGTCCGGGCAGCATAAATCGCCCTGTTGGACCGGTATGGACCAACGGGACAGGGTGGCGATAGACTGGATATCAGGCCGCGCGCGGCGGCACCGAGCGAACGACGACCAGGAGGAAAGACATGCCCAACGACCCGACGCCGGACACGAACGGCCAGACCCCGAGCGTGCAGCGCGGCGCCTTGCACGGCGTCAGGGTGGTGGATTTGACGCAATTCGAGGCCGGCACGTCCTGCACCTTGACCTTGGCATGGCTCGGCGCCGAGGTGATCAAAGTCGAGGAGCCGACCAGGGGCGAGCAGGGCCGCGGCGCGTCGACCGACAAGAAGGGCGTCGATTCCCAATACTTCATGCTGCTCAATGCCAACAAGAAGAGCGTCACCGCCAATTTGAAGAGCGACAAAGGGCGAGCCGTTTTGCGCGGGCTTATCGAAAAGGCCGATGTCTTTGCCGAGAATTTCGCTCCCGGGGTCATCGAACGGCTGGGCTTCGGCTACGATGTAGTCCGCGAGATTAACCCGCGGATCATCTACGTCTCGGTCAAGGGCTTTGGCGAGGACAGCCCCTACCGGAATTATCTCGCCTTTGACATGATCGCGCAGGCGACCGGCGGCGCGATGTCGATTACCGGCGAGGCCGACGGGCGCCCGATCAAGCCGGGTCCGACGATCGGCGACACCGGCACCGGGCTGCACGCCGCGATCGGCGTCTTAGGGGCGCTCTACCAGCGGCAGTTCACCGGCGAGGGCCAGAAAATCCAGTGCGCTATGCAGGAATGCGTCATCAATTACGGCCGCATCTCCTATGCCGCTCAGTATCTGATGGGCAAGGCAGCGCCGCGCATGGGCAACCAGAGCATCATGGGCACCAATTCGCCGAGCGAGGCCTACCCATGCAAAGGCGGTGGCCCAAACGACTATTGCTATATCTATACCTCGCGCGCCAACCAGCAGCATTGGGAACGCATTGTGAAGATGATGGGGCGCGAAGAACTGATTGGCGACCCCCGTTTCGACAGCCCAGAGGAGCGGTTCAAGAACCGCCATGTGGTCGACGAGATGTTGTCGGAATGGACTAAGCAATACGACAAGCTCGAGGTCATGAAGCGGCTCGGCGAACAGGGCATTCCGGCCGGTGCGGTTATGGATACGATGGAATTGTCCAACGATCCCGACCTCAATCGCCGGGAAATCTTTGTTACCGTCAAGCATCCGGTGCGCGGCGACTTCAAAATGCCGGGCTGGCCGGTCAAGATGAGCGGCTCGAAGGTGCCGATTACCGCCTCGCCGCTGCTCGGCGCCGACACCGACGAGGTTTATTCGAGCCTGCTCGGACTGAGCAGGGAAGAGTTGGCCGCCCTGCGCGAGGAAAAGGCGATCTGACGATTGCCCTGGCCGGGGTCGTGGAATGGTCTCGGCCAAAATAGCGCCGTCCCGGTAAGCGGAGCCGGAAGGGTAGAGATGCTCGGTCCGGCCCTCCGCATTTTCTGTAGACCGATAGAACGAGCGGCAGAAAGCCGATGAGTGCGACCTCAGAGGTTTCAATTGTCCCGCCGATTGCCGGCGCAGCGACGCCGCTGGTGGCAAGCCGCTGGGAACCGGCCCAGTCCTATCCGGACCCGGCGGTCCGAACGCTTGATCCGCGCTTCGACGCCATCAAACCGCCATTCAACGCCGCCGTCGAACGGCTTGCCACCGGCTTTCGCTGGGCCGAAGGCCCGGTATGGTTTGGCGACGGCCGCTACCTGTTATGGAGCGACATCCCCAACAACCGAATCATGCGATGGGACGAAGAGACCGGCTTTGTCGGCGTCTTTCGCAAGCCTTCGAACCATGCCAACGGCAACACCCGCGACCGCCAGGGGCGGCTCGTTACTTGCGAGCACCTGGGGCGGCGGGTCACTCGCACCGAATACGATGGTGCGATCACCGTTGTTCTCGACCGCTTCGAAGGCAAGCGCCTGAACTCGCCGAATGACGTCGTCGTGAAATCGGACGATTCGATATGGTTCACCGACCCTCCCTTCGGAATTTTGGGGAATTACGAAGGCGACAGGGCACCGCCCGAACTGCCCACCAACGTTTATCGCGTCGACGGCAAGACGGGCCGCGCCACGGTTGTCGCCGGCGACATCAACGGGCCGAACGGGCTGTGCTTCTCGCCGGACGAGTTGAAGCTTTACGTGGTCGAATCGCGGTCGGTGCCACGGCAGATCCGCGTCTTCGACGTCGTTGAAGACGGCGCCGGGCTTGCCAATGGGCGGGTATTCGTCAGCGCCGGAGAGGGAAGCCCGGACGGGTTTCGCTGCGACATCCACGGTAATCTGTGGTGCGGATGGGGGATGACCGCCGCGCTCAACGGCGTTGTCGTCTTCGCCCCGGACGCAACGATGATCGGCGCCATCGCGCTGCCAGAACGCTGCGCCAATCTGTGCTTTGGCGGGCGCAAGCGGAACCGGCTGTTGATGGCGGCAAGCCAGTCGATTTACGCGGTTTACGTGAACACCGAGGGGGCCGCGGGCGGCTGATTGTCCCGCTGCGGATTGGGACGCTGGGCGCTCGGAGAACGTTTTCCGCGACAAATTCCCGCTTCGCCCATCTGGAAAATAGCGTTTTGCTGCTGGTCTGAGCGCCAGATTTCACATAGGGTGCGGCGCTCAACTACCGGAGGAACAGATGAAACGCTTTTTCCTGCTCTGCTCGCTCCTTGCGCTTGCCGCCTGCGCGCAACCGGCGCCGCCACCACCCCCACCGCCGCCACCCCCGCCGCCGCCGCCGGAACACAATTTCACCGTATTCTTCGATTGGGATAAGGCGAATTTAACGCCCGAGGCGCAACAGATTATCGAGGCCGCTGCCGGCACCTTCAAAGCCGGGCCGCCGGTGCCGGTCCAGGTTGTCGGCCACACAGACACCTCCGGCTCAAAGGAATTCAATCAGAAGCTTTCCGAGCGGCGCGCACAGAATGTAGCGGGTGCCCTGAGCGCAGCCGGTGTGCCGCAGAGCGCGATGACCGTTACCGGTGTCGGCCAGACCGATCTGAAGGTTCCAACCCCCGACGGCGTGCGCGAACCGCAAAACCGCCGGACCGAGATCATCGAAGGTGGATCGCCGCCTCCGCCGCCACCCCCACCGCCGCCGGCCCCTGCCGCGCAGTAAAGGCGAAACAGGCGCCTTCGGCAGGCGCCCATGGCGACCGGCGCCCGATTGGGCGCCGGTCAGCGAGAGACGGCGATCAAATCGCCTCGTAAGCCAAGCGCCGGATTTTCTCGAGATTTCTGCCTTCGACCCTGATCAACCGTGTCGGGCCGTTGCGGCGCGGCGAGTGCAGATCGCCTTCGTTATAGACATGCGCCATCCCCGGCGTCAGCGAGTATTCTCTGACGAGGCGCACACGGCCAGGTTTGGCCTCACTGGCGGGCTCGACCATCTCCCAGTCGCTCATAATCGTCTCGCCGCGCGCCTGGCCGTAGATCGCCCAGCTCGGCCCGTGATCGTGCGGCTTACTCTCTCTAGCACCTTGGTTGACATGGCCAAGGATACAGAACCCGAGTTCGGGATCCTCGTAGAGGACCTTACGCTCGGGCACGCTGTCGCCGAGATGGGTCGCCACGAATTCATCGTCTTTGAGCGCCTCCTGAATCAGGGCACGCACCATGTTGCGGCCTTTGACGCCGGGATTGGCCGCCAGCGCGTCGTGACACGCAGCCGAGAGCGCTTCCAAGGACTGGCTCACTGTCGACCTCCTTCTGCTGATCCGCGTTGTGACATCGCCAGATCAGCCTAGTCCGCCCGCCATGCCGGCACAAGAATACGGGCCGGAACCGTCACCCTTCGCAGGCTGTCGGGCCCGATCGGTTCGCCTTGGGACCACCGCAAAGGCCGGACGGCACGGCCGGTTGCGCGACTGCTTGCCTTGACGCCGTGAATGAGAGAAGAGATGGGCAAGGCTGATCAGAGGCATTGCTCGATGCGCGCGTTGGTTCTTGCGGGTTTCGCCGCTTCCGTCTCGCTTGCTTCACTGGCCGGTTGCAATGACACGTTGCGCCAGCAGAGCTTTTCGGCCGACCCAGGCGGGACATTTACGTACCGCGCCGGCACCAATACCGTGATGACCGCAAACGCGGACGGCGCCGCTGAACGAATTCGCCGCGATTGGCTGGCCGAAACTCTTCGGGCGCAAGGCATGTGCCGCGCCGGCTATGTCGTCTACCAACGCCGGTTGGACGTGCCGCCGCAGAACCTCGCTCTGGCCGGGACGACAGGTAGCGTCAATCCAATCGTCGCGCCGAACCCGCCGGTTTACTTCGGCAACGGCGGCGACGTCGTCTATACCGGCAGTTGCCTATAGAGCGCGGTTAACCGCATTGGCGCGCCAGCGCTCGGGCAGAGGCCCCGACCCGCCGAACACAGGGTCGGCGGTCGGCAGCGGAACCGCCGCTATGTTCGGCACCGCCCGCTCCCGTTCTGCGGCACCCGGGACGCGCATGTCGGGACCATGGCCGCCGGGATAGGCGCCGATGACGAGCAGATCGGGACTTGCGCCCTCGCTCTTGTGCGCGACACCGGCTGGAATTACGACGACATCGCCGGCGCGGACCTCGACGATGTCACCGCCCTCGCCGCCAAACCGCACATGCGCCGAGCCGGCGACGATGCCGAGCGCCTCATGGGCGGTGCTGTGATAGTGGTGGTAGGCGTAAATTCCGGCGCGCCACCCTCCGCTCCAGCCGTTGCCGGCAAACCGCGCCTCGCAGGCGGCGGCCGCACTGGGACCAGTCGCGAGCACGCCGCGATAGACGATCAGCGGTAAGCAAGGGTTATTGGGAACGCGGCCATCGCCGGCGAACCAGCGCTCTTCGATCGTCGGAGCATGCGCTCTGGTGACCATTGGATGCTCCTTCGCATTACCCAGTCGATGAGAAGCTACGCGGCGAGCGCCGCCGGGCCAAGTGAAAACCACGTGCTTGATCGCGATAACATTCATCATTTTTCAAGTCGCCGCAATCGTTCGCCGCCGCCGGCAAAATATCCGATCATACCACGTTAATAAAATCTTCGATGTTATCGTCAACCGTTGGTGAGCAGCGGCGAGGTGATTCACTTGCCATGTCGCTGCTTGTCGGTTACTGGTGTCGCTTCCGCAAATCGCCGGGTGCGATGGTGCGGGCGACACCGCGGGTTACATTTTTCGGGCGCGCCGCCAGCATGGAGTACCCGGTCAGGACGGTATGCGTAATCGGCTTGGGCTATATTGGCCTGCCGACTGCGGCGACTTTGGCTAGCCGCGGCGTCGAGGTGATCGGCGTCGACATTAACCCGCGGGTCGTCGCGGCTGTGAATGCCGGCCAGCCTTATTTTCCTGAGCCTGACCTTGACATGCTGCTGCGCGCCGCGGCGACGTTGGGCAAGCTGCGCGCGACGGCCGAGCCCGAGCCGGCGGACGCATTCGTGATCGCCGTGCCGACGCCGTTCAACGACGACCGCTCGCCGAACCTCGGCTATATCGACGCGGCGGCGGATGCGATCGCGCCGGTGCTCACTTCAGGCAACGTTGTAATCCTCGAATCGACCTCGCCGGTCGGCACGACACGGCGGCTGGCCGAGCGGCTGGCCCGGCTGCGGCCCGATTTGCGCTTTCCCCCGGAGCGGCATACCGAGCGGCTCGACGTGCATGTCGCCCATTGCCCCGAGCGGGTTCTTCCGGGGCGCATGGTTCGCGAACTGATCGAGAACGATCGTATCATCGGCGGATTGACCGAAAGTTGCGCCGAGCATGCGGAAGCGGTTTACCGAATTTTTCTGCAAGGAAAACCATTTCGCACCGACGCTGCGACGGCCGAACTGGTCAAGCTGGTCGAGAACGCCTATCGCGACGTCAATATCGCCTTTGCCAACGAATTGTCTCTGATTTGCGATCAGCTCGGGTTGAATGTTTGGCAAGTCATCGAGCTTGCCAATCGCCACCCGCGGGTCGCCATATTGCGGCCGGGTGCCGGCGTCGGCGGACACTGCATCGCGGTCGATCCGTGGTTCATCGTATCGTCCGCGCCGGAGCGGGCGCGGCTGATCCGGACCGCGCGCGAGGTCAACGACGCCAAGCCGGGTTTTGTGGCGGCTCAGATCCGCGAGCGGGCCGAGCGCTTCAAGCACCCTGTCGTCGCCTGCTTGGGGCTGACCTACAAGCCCGATGTCGACGATGTTCGGGAGAGCCCCGCGCTGGCCATCGTGGTTCAGTTGGCGCGCGGCGGGCTGCAGCGGCTCCTCGTCGCCGACCCGAATTTGCGTGCCCTGCCGCCGCAATTAGCGGAACTTCCCAACATCACGCTTTGCGACACTTTCGAAGCAGTTCGGCAAGCCGACATCGTCGCAGTACTGGTCGCTCATTCGCAGTTCCGCAAGATCGCGCCTGAGGATCTGTTGCGCCGAGTCGTCATCGATGCGACCGGCCTGACCCACGGCGGGGCCTGACCCTTGGATCGAGCGACGCAGCGGATGCGGATACTGTTCGTCTTCGGCACCCGCCCCGAAGCGATCAAACTCGCCATGGTCGTCAGGGAGTTGGCGTCGCGGCCCGAATTCGAGTGCCGGATCTGTGTCACCGGGCAGCACCGCGAGATGCTCGCGCATTTTCTCGGACTGTTCGAGCTGCACCCCGATTGGAACCTCGACGTGATGCGCCGGGATCAGGACCTCGCTTATCTGACCGGGGCCGTGCTGTCAGGGGTCAGCGGAGTTCTCGCCCAATGGCGCCCAGACCGGGTCGTCGTACAAGGCGACACGACCTCGACCTTCGCTGGCGCGCTCGCCGCCTTTTATCACAAGATCCCGGTGGCCCATGTCGAAGCCGGCCTGCGCACCGGTGACATCTACGCGCCGTGGCCGGAGGAGGTGAACCGCCTGCTGGTCACCCGCATCGCCGATTTGCACTTTGCCCCAACAGCGCGGGCGCACGACCACCTGCTCCAAGAGGGGGTCGAGGACGAGCGTATATCGGTTACCGGAAATACCGGGATCGACGCCCTGCTATGGGTCTCAGACCGGCTCGAGACCCGGCCCGAATTGTGCGCGCGAGCCAGTTCGGCGCTGGACGGGCGCTTCGCCGGCGGCCTTGCGGCTAAGCGGCTCATTCTAGTGACCGGCCACCGCCGGGAGAGCTTTGACGGCGGGTTGGCGCGGATCGCGTGTGCGATCGCGCGAATAGCAGCGCGCCGCGATGTTGCGATCGTCTTTCCGATGCATCCGAACCCGAATGTCCGGAGCGCGATGGAGCCGTTGCGCCGGCATCGGAACATTCTGCTGACCGAGCCGGTCGATTATCCCGAGCTGGTCTATTTGTTGAAGCGCTGTCACTTCGTCGTCACCGATTCCGGCGGGATCCAGGAGGAGGCGCCGTCCTTCGGCAAACCGGTGCTGGTGACGCGCGAGGCGACGGAGCGCCCTGAAGCAATGGAACAAGGCCTTGCCAAGCTAGTGGGCACGGACGAACAGCTGCTATTTGATTCGATGTGTGTGCTGCTCGACGATGCGCAAGCGTATCGGCATATGAGCCGGATTGCCAACCCCTATGGCGATGGTCGGGCGAGCTGGCGGGTGGCAGACCGGCTTCGCGCCGGGCGGATTGCCGCGGATGGGGTTACCGCCGATGGGGTTACCTCGGTCGAGCGGCGATAACCCGACTGGGGGAGTGCGCCCGCGGGCTGTGCGCACCTCTTCGGCTCAGCCGCCGCAAAGGGCGGTTACAGCAGCCCAAATCACCGCCCAGATCCCAAGCGATGCTGCCGTCATGAAGACCAACGCGGTCAGCCGGCTGACGCGAGGGATCAGTTCGTCGGCAGACACCTCTACAAAGTTTCCGGCAGCCCAGTGAAGGCCCTTGTCGGAATCCGGATATTTGGAAGCGGCATCGCTGTTCACCGACCCCTCCCTCGGCTTTCGATCGTGCTGAACCACGGCACGACAGTACGAGTCTTATTACTACCGAAGGTGGCAGGATGACGGGTGATGCAGCAATAGGATGTCCGCCTAACGTCCAAATATCGTCCAACTTCGCTTTTCTGGCGCCGCACCCGTGTTGGTTGGGCAGAGTGCGAGCCCGGAGCGTTGTAAGTCATCTAGATATTGCACAAAAGCAAGCAAAATCCGGAGCGTCTTTTGTTGCTACCGCGTAATCGCTGGCATACTTATCTCTGTAATCGTCATTGATAATCTGGCTGAGCGGCATTGTCATGGTCGACGTTTATACTGCGGAAATAAATGAGTTTCGCAAACTGCCGCAATCTTCGCGGGAAAGACGGCTTGCGCCAGCCGCCGCCGTCCTTGCTATCCTCGCCCTGTCACTGCTGTCCTGGGCTCCGCTATTGCTGCCAGTGCTGATTTTCGTTCACGGCTAAAAGTCACGCCCGACTTCTGCAGGCCGCGTTGGTCGGCATGCCCGTCTCGGGAGCAGGTAGCGTTTGGTCGTTCGGGTCAATCGCTCGGAATTTGGTAGCCCCAGGCTCTAATCTGCGCCAACCCGGCCCGAAAGCCCTTTGGCGTCAGGCTGAAGGTGAAATGCGATTTCGCGGTAAAGACATCAATCAAGACGAGTGAAGCGGCTCCGAGTTCTCTGACAGCAGCGACAGACTGGGGTGTTGGGAAAATACAGTACCTTGTCGTACTGCATTCGATCGGAGAATTTTTGTCTATATGCAGAACCGCCCTGACCGGAAACGGTTGGCCGACGATACCTATGTTTCCGGTGTCCAGCATGACGACAAGGGCGAACGAGCCCTTGCCGTTCCCGTTCCCTCCGGCCTGCCAGAACGGCACCGTGATCGAGCAGTCAGCGACGTGGCGGCCAGGGCCGCTCCCGCATTCGGTGACCCACTCGTCAGCGCGGAACCGCAGCGTCGCCGGCTCGCCGCCCGCCGCGCAAAGAATGGTCCATCCAGCAAAAACAAGGATAGCGGCAGGGTGATATCGGCGGCGACCACGCGATGAGGCACGGCCGGAAAGGCCAAGCTGGCCCACCGTCTGGTCCCAGGCCGGATGGATCGGCGTTATCGCCCCCGGCACCGCGCACCTCACCGACTGATCGCGATTGGTTCGGCCTGAACCGGCCAGCGACAGTTCCGGCTCATGTCGGGCAGCGCCGGCCAGCCAGTTCGATCGTCCCACCCTGCCCGCTCTGCCGTAGGCGAATAAGCATCCTCAAATTAGCCGGCGGCAAGTTAGTCCATGACCGAAATCTTACACTCTTTCGGGTCGGATGTGTGTCTCACAAAATTAACCCTGATTTTGCTTCCCTGCGTACTGAAACAGCGTTAGGTGTCACTGTCTCGTGGAGGCACCACTAACATGGCGGGATCGATTTTGCTTGCATCAAATCTTCATGCACAGGCAGCGCCGCGCCGGTGCAACCTTCTGAGCCGGCCGACGTTATAAACAGCGCGCCTCTCGGCGAGCGACGAAGAGCATATCTGATGGGGTACCTGCTTCTTCGGTCGCCGACGCGCCCGCTGTCGAATTATCCGCGATAGATCTGCAACTTCTCGAAGGCTCCGAGATGGCTCGTTATCTGGTGACAGGTGGCGCCGGGTTCATAGGCTCACATCTCGTCGAGTCGCTACTCGACGACGAGCACAAGGTTCGCGTCCTCGACGATCTGTCGACCGGCAATCGCGACAATCTTCCTTGTGGGGTCGAGTTTATTAAGGCCGACGTCGCCGATCCCGAAGTGGTGCGGTGCGCGTTCGACGGCATCGACGGATGCTTTCATTTGGCTGCGATCGCGTCGGTCGAGAAGTGCAATCTCGAATGGTTGCGGGCGCATCAAGTCAATCTCAGCGGCACGATAAACATATTTGGCGAAGCTCGTCTGTCTCGGGGCAAGATTCCGGTGGTGTATGCCTCGACGGCTGCGGTTTACGGCGACCATGATGCTACCCCGGCCAGCGAAGGCAGTGGCGCCGCGCCGCTGAGCGCGTATGGGGCCGACAAGCGAGCTTGCGAGCTACATGCACACGCGGCCGGCGTGACCCACGGGCTGCGGACCGTTGGCCTACGCTTTTTCAACCTCTACGGCCCGCGCCAGGATCCGCGCTCGCCGTATTCCGGAGTCATCGCCATCTTCATGGATCGCCTGCGCCGAGGCGAACCGGTCGATATCTATGGCGACGGCGGGCAAGTGCGTGATTTTGTTTATATCGCCGACGCGATTGCGGCACTTCGCCGGGCAATGCCAATGGCGAGCGAGCAGGCGCCGGTGTACAACGTCTGCACCGGGCAGGGCACAAAGATGGGGCAGTTGGCCGAAACCATTGCGTCCCTGTGCGGAACCGAGCTCGTCGTCATTCCACGGCCAGCTCGTCGCGGGGAGGTGCAGTGCTCGATCGGTGACCCGCGCCGGGCTGCCGCGGAACTGAGGTTTCGCGCTCGCACTGCCCTGCCCGAGGGTTTGGCGGCAACGCTTGATGCACTCGAAACCCGCAGTCGAGAAAAGGCGTGCGTCATCGCCTGACGCGCCGGTCCGCTATGTGGGCATCTGTCTATTCCCGAGCTCTCGAACGGAGCCCGCACCTCGCGCGCTTTCTTCGCTATCAAGGGCGGGCAGCTACCGCTCGGCGGGTCCTGCCTGGAGTTGACCTAGCCTAGTATCCGCAATTCTCGGATGCCACAGCGCGCACCGTCAGAAATCAAGATCGGCGTAGTGTGGTGGCGGCGCGGCGCCCGGCACATGATCAGACAGGATAGGGCGGAAACTCGGTCGCGATTTGATCCGTGCATACCATTCTTTGGCTGGTTCGTGCGCGTCCCAGGGCACATCGCCTAGATAGTCCAGGCTCGACAGCTGGGCCGCGGCAGTGATGTCGGCAATCGAGAAATGGTCGCCGGCGAGCCAACGCCGACGCTCGACCAGATAGCCGATATAGTCGAGATGATACGGCAGATTAGCGTGGCCGGCGCGAATCGCCTGGGAATTCGGTTGTCCTTGCCCGCGATATCGCTTCATCATCTTTTCGCCGAGCAGGTTTTCGGTGACTTCGCGGTTCATCTTGGTGTCGAACCACGCGGTCAGTCGCCGGACCTCGGCGCGGTCGATTGGATTGATCCCAATCAGCATCTTTTCGCGATATACCTCGTCGAGGTATTCGACGATGGCCGATGGATCCGCGAGAACAGTGCCGTCGGGCTCGATCAGCACCGGAACCTCGCCAGCCGGGTTCAACGCCAGAAACTCAGGCCGCCGTTCCCACGTCTTTTCGGCCTTCAACGTAAAATCGAGGTTCTTCTCCCTGAGCACCACGCGCACCTTGCGCGCGGCGGGAGACAGCAAAAGATGATAGAGAACGCGCATGGCGGGATTGTAACGATCAGCCCGGTAGGCGAACAATCGTTGATTGCGACGCCAACGCGGTGGCCGCCCGTCGCACGCTAGCGATCGGCCGGGCAGCGCCATCGTCACAATTTCTCGAATATAGCGCAGGTGATGCGATATTCGGCGGCCAGCCAGTATAGCTTCGCCATCGAGCGCTTCCATTTCTCGAACGACACAAACGGCGCCGGGAAGCGCACGACGTGACGGAACAGGATCCATGGGCGTCGACGTACGTCGTCGCGATAGGACAGCCCGGCGCCGATGATCGCTGCATCGAGCATCCGCGCCCCGGCGAACAGCTCTCCAAGCTCGACCGGGCTTGGCCGATACATCGTGTCGATCGGGTCGCGGTGAAACGGATAGCTGTATGGGACCGTGACGAAAGCCAACCCGCCGCTGGGCAAAATCTCAAGACAATGGCGCGCCAGCCGGTAGGGGGATGAGACGTGTTCCAGCAGATTGCAGCACAGCAGCGCGCGCGCGCCGAGCGCACGCAGCTCTGCCAGATCCGCGGGATCGGTCAGATCGGCGCGCACATCGATTCCCGGCGCATCGCGCATGTCGACATGTACGACGTCGATGCGGCGGGCACGCAGCGGACGAAACAGCTGCTCCTCGGTCCATGGCTGCGTCTGCTCGCGGAACTCCGCCGAGCTGCTGCCCAGATTGAGCAATGGCGAAAGCCGCTCGGGCTCAAGGCGATCGAGCGCGGCACGCAGCCAGCGGGCTTCGGCTTCGAACATCCTGCTCTCGATCGGGCCTCCGAAAGCCCTACCATGCCCAATCGAGCTGCAGCGCGAAAGCGCGGCCGCCGAGTCGGAGAGCGGATTAAGGCATATCGGTGAAATGTCGGCGGCGCCAAATCCAGTACGGGGCCAATTGACCGCTGCAGCCTTTCCTGGGGCGAGCCCGCTTAACGCGTTCTTTGCATGGAATGAAGCGCGGCGTTCGAAGGATCGCCGATACCGGATCATTCAGGACTTAAATCGCATATTGCAGGATCTCGGGGGCGAGATCTGCCTCGCTCATCTTGCGGGCGGATCACTTGGGATGCACCGCTCCGGCGAGCGCATCACCGCCGCTTCGGCAACACAAGCTCTGGCAAGACGATTTCTTGCCATGCCTGACGGCGCCCCTGCGGTTGCAGCGGCTCGGGCGGTGCTCGATTCACTGCAGGCCGCCATCGGATCGGCCGAGATGGGCCGGCATGCGAGGGTTTTCAGCGCATTTGAGGTGCTGGCCCGGCATGTCGACCTCGACGCCCTGGCCTTACTGCGCGCGCAGCCGGTGCCCGCCGAACCGGAAGCGCGTCGACGGCGGGTTCTGATCATTAAGCTTGGCGCTCTGGGTGACTTCATCCAGGCACTGGGCCCGGTGCCGGCAATTCGCCGGTATCACGCCAACGACCACATCGCCCTGCTGACCACCGCGCGATATTCATCGCTGGCGGCCCAGTCGGAGCTGTTCGACGACATCCTGGTCGATCCTCGTCCAGGCGGATTCGACTTTCCAGGCTGGCTGGCCCTGCGTCGGATGCTGCGCCGCGAGCGCTTCGACCGGGTATACGATTTCCAGACTTCCGATCGCTCCAACGCCTATTTCTGGCTGCTGCGACCGGATCCGCGGTCAGAATGGTCGGGGACCGCGTGGCGGTGCTCACACCCTCACGCCAATCTCAGCCGCGATAGACAGCACACGATGGACCGTCAAGCCGAGCAGTTGCTGATGGCAGGGATCTACCCGGTCCCGGTGACGCCGCGGCTCCCGGCGTCGGCCCCGCTACCGGCCACGCTCGCCGGCCAGCGCTTTGCTCTGCTGATCCCGGGCTCTTCTCCGAAACATCTAGCAAAACGCTGGCCCGCGACAAATTACGGCGAACTCTCCACCCGCTTGTTGCGTGTCGGATATTTGCCGGTGGTCGTCGGCGCTGCCGGGGAAGAAGCGCTCGGACGCACGATTTGGGCGATCTGCCCAGAGGCTGTCGATCTGATCGGCAAGACCGACCTGCCCAAGCTCGCTGGGTTGGCCCGCGCCGCCGCGTTGACGATAGGTAACGACACCGGCGCGACGCACGTCGCCGCAGCGGGCGGACAGGCTGTGGTCGTCCTGTTTTCGCGCGCCTCCGACCCAGAGTCTGTGCGCGCCGCGGGGCGTTGCCGTGCGGGTGCTGGTCGAACCCGATCTCGCCGCGATCAGTGTTGAGACCGTGCTCTCTGCCGGCCTCGAAGCGGCTCGGCCCGAAACCGCGATTGAGGCACCCTGACGCGTTCTCAGAAGCGCTCCACCCACGGTCTCAGCTCGACCTCCCAGGCCCATGCCGAACGCGGCTGGCTCAGCACACCAAGATAGGTTCGCGGCAATAGCGTCCGGATCAAGCATGCTGTCGGGTTTGTCGGCCGGCTCGACCCTACCGGGATTGCGGATTGCGCCATCGATCACGAAATGGGCGATGTGAATGCCCTGTGGCGAGAGCTCACGCGCCATGCTCTGCGCGAGGCCGCGCAGAGCGAACTTCCCCATCGCGAACGGCGCCGATAATGGATAGCCCTTGACGCTGGCCGACGCGCCGGTGAACAGCACCGCGCCGTGGCCTTTCGGCATCATGCGGGCGACGGCCTCGCGCGCGACCAGGAACCCGCCGAACGCACTGACCATGATCGCACGCTCGACCTCTCCCGGCACCAGCTCGGCGACGGGGCCGCGGGCGCGAGCGCTGGCATTATAGACGACGACCTCGGGCGGGCCGATCGCGCTGTCGACCGCGCTGAACATTTGCGCGACCTGCGCCGGGTCCACGGCGTCGCAGGCAAAGGCCTTGGCATCGATTTCAGCGCAGAGCGGCGCCAGCTTTCCGGCGTCGCGCGCGGCCAGCGCCACACGCATTCCCTCGCCGGCAAAGAGCCGCGCCAGCGAGGCGCTGAGCCCCTGACCGGCACCGACGATCAGCGCTGAATGATAGCTCGGTTTTGGCATGTCGAGTCTCCTCGGATGATGGTTGGGGCGTGCCGATAAGCCACAATATCACCGGTCCGCCCGCTCGATGGGAGTGCTGATGACGACCTTATCGCGCGGTGGGTGGACGCCTTTGCCGGCGCCGTCAATAGCGCGCTCGCTAGCGCACCAGCCCACCGATCGAACCGGTGTGAAACCGCGCCAAATCTTCGGGGCCGAAGAAGTTGATGTCGCCCGGCGTTGCGAGCCCGATCGCGGCGGCAAAACCGCCGAGCCGGATGGCGAGATCGCAATCGTCCTCCAACAAACCATGGAGCAGGCCGCCGACAAATGAATTGCCTGCGCCTATGCGGTCGACAACGTCGACCGTATAGCGCGGGGCATAGCGGAAGGTGCCTTCGGCGAGGAGCAGAGTGCCGGGTTCCGCCTCGGGCGGCCGAGTGAGCGCCACCAGCGGCACGCCGTAGCGTGCGGCAATCGCTTCAGCGAGGAGCTCGCCAACCTCGGCAAATCCCAGCACGTGCTGTGCATCGCGCTCGGCGACCACGAGCAGGCGCAAATGCGGAGCCGCGGCATCGACGACCGCGCGAGCCTCGTGAGGAGTTGTCAGCGTCGAGCGAAAATTGAGATCGTAGGACACCGGCTTTCCGGCAGCCGCGGCGAGTGCGGCGAGCTGCAGGACCAGCGCCCGGCAGCTCGGACCCAGCGACGGGGTGATGCCGGAAAGATGCAGCCACGCGCTCGACCGGATCAGCATCTCCCACGGTGCGTCCTCGAAACCGAGCTCGGACGCAGCTGAACGCCTGCGGTCGTAGATAACGAGGCTGGTGCGTGGCTCGGGTCCAGGCTCGTAAAACATCAGGCCCAGCCGCGTATCGGCAACCCAACGCACCCAGCGCGTATCGACCCCGTGGCGCCGCGCCTCGCCATCGACAATCCGGCCGAGCGGCCCATGCGGAAGCCGCGAGATCCAAGCGACCCGCCGACCGAGCCGAGCCAGCAGGCAACCGACATTCAGCTCGCTGCCGCCCACTCCGATCTCGAAACTGCGCGCCTGGTCGAGACGCTGCGCGCCCGGCGGCGACAGGCGCATCAACGTCTCACCGAGCGTCAGCAAATCGTAACCGCCGCCTTCCGCCGCGCCGCTCATCCGCACGCGCCCCCGGCTGCGGCGGCGGAACTTCGGAAAGGCGCCCCCGGCGTCAGAGATGGCGCTGGGTCCGGCGCAAAAAGTCGATAAAGATCGCCGCCAACACGCCCTCCTTCCTTTCCCAATCCTCGAGCGCGACATCCTGGTCGAGGCGGTCTTCCGTCAGGACTTCGTGGTATTCGCTGTTCGACATCAACCGATGAGCAATCTGGGCCGGCACCCGCGGATGCACTCGATCGTTGCCGGGAACAATGCAAGCCGGCACCGCCATTGAGCGCAATTCAGCCGGGCTCAGCCCGAGGACCGGGTGTTCGGCGCCCTCGTTAAAGCTGCGGCGCCAGCGTTCCATTACCGCGAGGAAACTTTCAACTTGCATGCTCATGAGCCGGGCACGGTTGGCCGGATTGGCTTTGATCACTTCGCTGAAATGCTCGCTGTCGCGGACCGCCGCCATACCGCCCGTCTGCGCCATGTCGATGAACTGCGTGTAGTAGTTCTGCACCAGACGCGCGGCTGCATAAGCACCCCCGGTAACCCGCCAGAGCAGGAGACCGCGCACCGCCGCCGGATGGCGCAGAGCGAGCAACAGGGCCAGTCGGCAGCCCGATGAGCTGCCGCCGACGAATGCCGGAAGTGCGTTGAGCTGAGACAGCAGCTCGCGGAGATCCTCGGCCCAGATTTCGTTCTCCGAATTGCCACCCTCGAACGACACCCCGGACGCGCCGCAATTGCGCCGGTCGTAGATCAGCACGCGACTGCCGGCTTCGGCGATCTTCTCCGCCAGGGACTCCACGCCGGCGAGCCCTCGCCGCCCACCGGGCTGCATCGCCACCCACGGTCCGCGCTCGCCGAGTATCCTATAGTTGATGTCGACGCCTCGGACATTGGCAACCGGCATGGCGCTCTCCCATGGCCGAACATTTCGAATTCTGCCATCCTAGCCGATATCCCTCCGATCCGCTGAGGATTCGACATGCAGGTAGGCGTCTTCTATTTCCCGGCTGATTACGGCATCAATATCGCCGAATTGGCGCAGGCTCTCGAAACGCGCGGCTTCGCTTCGCTTTACGTGCCGGAGCACACCCATATCCCCGCCAGCCGGCGCAGCCCTTTCCCCGCCGGCGGCGAGTTGCCGAAGAAATATTCGCATACTCATGACCCGTTCGTGGCCCTGTCCTTTGCCGCCGCGGCGACCAAGAAACTGTTGCTTGGCACCGGCATTTGCCTCGTTCCAGAGCACGACCCGATCGTCACCGCGAAATCGCGTCGCCAGCCTCGACCAATTGTCGGGCGGGCGCTTTGTCTTCGGTATCGGCGGCGGCTGGAATATCGAGGAGATGGAGAACCACGGCGCCCAGTACAAAACCCGCTTCAAATTGATGCGCGAACGCATCCTGGCGATGAAGGCCTTGTGGACGCAGGAAGAAGCCGCCTATCACGGCGAGTTCGTCAATTTCGATCCGGTCTGGTCCTGGCCGAAACCCAGGCAGCACCCGCACCCGCCAATTCTGCTGGGCGGCGAGAGCGATTACACCTTGCGCCGCATCGTCGAGTATTGCGACGGCTGGATCCCGCGCCCGGTCGCCGGTTTCACCCCGCGCGAGGCCAAGGCCCGCCTGCGGAATATGGCCGAGTTGAAGGGCCGCGACCCTGCGAGTCTTTCGATCACGGTGTTTCGCGCACCCGCCGACAAGGCGGCGCTTGCCGAATATCGGGCGGCCGGAATCGACGGCGCATTGCTCGAACTGCCCGATCTTGGCCGCGATGAAATCCTCCGCCTGCTCGATACCTACGCACCGCTCGCCGCAGCGGGCTAAAGCGACAGATGATCCGCGAAGAGCTCGTCTTTGTCGCGACCTGCGACATCTCGGGGCACGTACGGGGTAAGGGGTTTCCGGTGCGGGAGCTGCCCGGACGGCTCAGGAAAGGCATCGGCTGGACCGGCAGCAATCTAATGATGTCGCCGGCCGGGCCGATCTGGGACACGCCATTCGGCACTGCCGGGGATTTGATGATCGTGCCGGACCCCGCGACCGAGGTGCGGGTCGATTTTGCCGATGGCTCGGCGGTCGAGCACTTCTTTCTCGGTGACATCTGCACCACCGACACAGTCCCGTGGGAATGCTGCCCGCGCGATTTTCTGCGACGCGCAACTCGCGAGTTGGAACAGGTCGCGGGGTTGAGCCTCCTGGCGGCTTTCGAACAGGAATTCGTCTACTCCGGCGTCGACGACCGCCCAGGCGACGCCTATGCGCTCGGCGCTTTTCGCCGGCAGGGCAGCTTTGGCGAAGCGTTCGTCGCCGCCTTGCGCGCCGCCGGAACGGCCCCAGACAGCTTCCTGCCGGAATACGGGCCGCGCCAGTTCGAGGTGACGGTAGCCCCGCAGCCGGCCCTGACCGCCGCCGACCACGCCGTGATTACCCGCGAAATGGCGCGCGCCGCGGCGCACCGCCTCGGGCACAGGGTGATCTTCTCGCCAAAGCCCGATCCCGATCTGGTTGGCAACGGCGTGCACATTCATATGAGCCTGTGGGACGGAGCCGGTCGCCCGGCGACCCATGCCGCTGGCGAGAAAATGGATCTGGCCAAACCGGCGCAGCATTTCTTCGCCGGCGTATTGCACCATATGCCGGCGATCTGCGCGGTAACCGCGCCGTCGCCGGTTTCCTATCTGCGGCTGACTCCGAATGCCTGGGCGCCGACCCTGATCGATCTGGTGCGGCAGGACCGCGGCGCCGCCTTGCGCATCTGTCCGGTCTTCGCCGCCGCGAGCCCGGAAGAAACTACGCGCCAGTTCAATGTCGAGTTTCGAGTTTGCGATGCGTCGGCCAGTCCATACCTGGCGCTAGGCGCGGTTATCTTCGCCGGGGTGGACGGCATCCGCCGCGCTCTCCCATTGCCGGAGCCCACTACGGCGGCGCCCGTGCTGCCCGCCTCGCTCGACCAAGCGCTCGACCATCTAACCGCCAGCGAGGCCGCCGCGCAGTGGTTCGGCCCTGTCCATCGCGACGCCTATCTACGCTTCAAGCGGATCGAGGCGGAAAAGGCCGCAGCTCTCTCAGCGGCCGAGTTATGCGCGCATTACGCCGAAATTTACTGACCCGAGACTTCCGGACGACGACAGCTGCGACAAGAGGACAATGACCCGCTCCGCCCTGCTCGACCGCGATGAACCCGATCCTGTCACCTTCGACAACGAGGCTGGGAGGTCGGTGTTTTTTCTGACTTGCGACCATGCCGGCCGCTTAATTCCCCGCGGCCTTGGCCGGCTAGGTTTGCCGGAGGCCGAGACCTTCCGACACATCGCCTGGGACATTGGCATCGGCGCGGTCGGGCAGCATTTGTCGCACCATTTGGATGCGACAATTATCCGGCAGACCTATTCTCGCCTAGTGATTGATTGCAATCGCGACCCGTCGGTGCCGAGTTCGATCCCCGAGATCAGCGAGACCACCGAAATCCCCGGCAATTGCGGGATCACCCCAGCCGATCGGGTAGCCAGAATCAGCGCAGTATTCCGCCCCTATCATGACCGGATCGCGGCGGCGCTCGACCGGCGCGCAGCCGAGGGTCGCGCTTCTCTGTTGGTGGCGTTGCACAGCTTTACCCCGGTATTCAAGGGCATTTCGCGACCGTGGCATGGGGCGGTGCTGTTCAACCGAGACCGACGCTTTGCGCATATCCTCGCGGAATTGCTGCGAGCCGAGCGCGGGCTCGTCATCGGCGAGAACGAGCCCTACGCAGTCACCGACCTGACCGACTACACCGTCCCCGTGCATGCCGAACGCCGCGGTCTGCCTTACGTCGAGATCGAGATCCGCCAGGATTTGATCGCGGACCCGGCCGGGCAAGCCGCTTGGGCCGAGCGTCTGGCGCGTCTGCTACCGGCCGCCTACGCCGAGTTTTCATGCACCTGAAGCTGGCATAGCGCCGCTATGAGCGACGCGCCGTCACCAGGAACACTGTCGACGGCAGAACCGAGCCTTGGTCATTGGAGTAAGCGGCGAAGGCTTGCTCAATCTCGTGACGGATCGCGCTGACGGTTGCCGCATCGGGCTTCTTCTCGTCGATCAGACGGCCGGAGGGACCCATAATGCAGGCATGCTCCGCTTCCTCCCGCGGCGAAGAGGCGATGACGCCGGGGGTCTCACGGTGGATCTCGATGCCCGCAAAGCCGGCGGCGCCGAGGAAAGAGCGCACATATTCGGGATCGCTGAAGGCCATCGGCCCTGGAGCGCGGGCCGGCCGGGGTGCGGGCGGCCCGAGCTTGCGCACTGCCACTTCGTAGGGGATCAGCCAATGCCGATTGTCGGCGAGCGGCCCCCAGCATGCGAAACACAGCCGGCCACCTGGACGCGCCGTGGATCGCAGATTGGTGAATGCGGCCGCGGGATCGGCGAAAAACATGACCCCAAAGCGCGAAGCGATCAGGTCAAAGCGCCCAGGCTCGAAGCTGTAGGTCTGCGCATCGGCTTGCATCAGCGAGACATTGCGCAGTCCGCTTTCGGCGAGGCGCTTACGCGCGCCGGCGAGCATCGCATCCGAGATGTCGGCGCCAACCACCTGGCCGCGGTCGCCGACCGCCTCGCCCAAAGGAACCGTGAAGGCGCCGGTGCCGCAGCCGATTTCAAGCACGCATTCACCGGCGGCGACCGCCGAATGCCGCAACAACAGATCGTTGACCGCGCTGACCCGGCGCTCGACGAAGCCCTCCAGTCCGACCCAACGCGGCCCGGCAACCGTGTTCCAATATTCCTGCTGCGCCGCGTTAGCGCCCGCGTTTCCGCTCATCCCTGGTGATCCCTGTGATGCCATCCTCGGCGGCGGTCGCGGCCTGCCGGAGCCGCCATCAGCGGCTCTGCCGACCGTCGCCAATATCGAATCTCACACCTGGACCGGAAAGGCGCAATGGCCATTCACCGCATCGGCCAAATACCGTCGATTCGGTGGCGCTGCCCTCACGAAAGGACGGGACGCCGCAGCTGAGAAGGAGTGGTGCCCGAGATCGCCAGACTGCGCTAATATTAACAGAGCGCCGGGTCGTCGGCGCGGCGGCGAGAGCGAGCGATGAGGTCGAAGGGCAACGAGCCGGAGAGCTGCGAAGCGGCAGCCGCTGCACGATTTGGCCGGCTGCCCATATCGCAGTCTTCGCCGAGCCTCGAAAGCACGATATCCGCCTTTTAGCGGCGATGCAGCTACCGACGGACATGGAGTCTCCGACCCCTCTTGCCGACAAGCCTAGGGATCCGGCCGGGCAACCCTCTGCGCGTCGCCATTGGTCACTCGACGATATCCCCTGGCAATCCATCCGGCATGATGCGGTGGCCGGCAGCGACGCTTTCTTCTACTTGATCGCTTCGGCGTCCCTGATGGAGAGTGCGACCGATCTCTACACTGCGAATTTGATCGATTACTTTTCCGGCGATACCGAAGTCACGTCGTGGCTGGAGCAGCACTGGCTACCGGAAGAGCTGCAGCATGGCCTGGGGCTGCGCCGCTATGTCGCGAGCGCTTGGCCGAATTTTCCATGGGAGGAAGTGCGAGCGCGCTTTGTCGAGGAATTCCGTTCGTTCTGCGACGAGGCCCTCGAACCGGCCCGCTGTTTGGAAATGGCGTCGCGATGCGTGGTGGAAATGGGCACAGCCAGCCTCTACACCACCTTGTCGCGCGCCAGCCCCGATCCGGTGCTGGCCCTGCTGACTCGCCGCATCGCCGAAGACGAGGTTCGTCACTACAAGCATTTCTATCGCTATTTTCGTAAATATCGGGCGATCGAGCATTCGAAGCGGAGCGCGGTCGCCCCGGCGCTGTGGCGGCGGCTGCGGATGACCGGAGGCGAAGACCGGCTTGTTGTGCTCAAGCATGTCCATCGCGCGCGGCATCCTCGAGCGCCGTTCGACGCCGCCGTCTATCGCAAAGTGAAACGGGAGTGCCGCGAAATCCTGCGGCCGCATTTCCCGGTGGAAATGAGCGTGCGCATGCTGCTCAAACCCCTCGGGCTCGGTCGGAGCGTGCAGCGGGCGACCGTGCCAGCCCTGACCGTGCTCGCCCGGCGGGTCGTGCCATAAAGGGCAACGTACCGTCGACGGGCAGCGTATCCTGTAACGGAGAAACAGCAACATGGCTTATGGAGGAAACGACTGGCTGGCCCTAACCGAGGAGCCGACTTTGGAGCCGGAAATTCCGATCTGCGACCCTCACCACCACTTCTGGGACTTTCGGTCCGAGCGCATCCCCTACCAGCGCTATCTTCTTCATGAGTTGGCGGCCGATGTTAACCGTGGCCATGACGTACGCTCTACCGTCTTCATCGAGGCAAGATCTATGTACCGGCCGGACGGGCCGGCGGAACTGCGCCCGGGCGGCGAGGTCGAGTTCGTCCAGGGTCTGGCCGCGGCGAGCGCCACCGGGCTCTACGGGCCCTTTCGAGCGGCGGCCGCAATCATCGGGTATGCCGACCTGAAACTCGGAGATCGGGTCAAGCAGGTGCTTGAGGCTCTGCGCTCCGCCAGCCCCAATCGGTTTCGCGGCATCCGGCACACGGTCACCTGGGACCGGCACCCCGAGGTCGGGAACCGGGAGAAGGAAGGGGTGCTGGCGAGTGCCGAATACCGCGCGGGAGCCAAAGTGCTGGCCGAGATGGGATTATCTCTTGACACCGGTGTGTGTTTTCCGCAATTGCCGGAGTTGGCGGATTTCGCCAAGGCCGTCCCAAACCTGACGATCGTCCTGAACCATCTAGGCGGCCTGAACCGCACCGGCCCGTATGCCAGCCGGGATGACGAGGTGCTCCCCGTCTGGCGCAGCGGCATCGCCGCCGTGGCGGCGTGTCCGAACGTCAACCTCAAGCTAGGCGGCATCGGCATGCCCCGGTTGGGTTTCGACTGGCATACGCGGGACAAACCGATCGGCTCGGAAGAATTGGCCAAGTCAATGACGCCTCTGATGACCTATTGCGTCGAGCAGTTCGGCCCAGGCCGATGCATGTTCGAAAGTAACTTTCCCGTGGATAAAGTATCCTTTTCTCATCACATTTTGTTCAACGCGTTCAAACGCTTTTCAGCGGGGTATTCGGCTTCCGAACGTGCGGCCCTGTTCCATGACACCGCCGCTCGGGCGTACCGAATCAGCGACTCCGGTCATTGAATGATCTGGGGCGGCGTCGCCGTTGGCCGAGCGGCGGCGCGAGCCGCGTTCTACGCTCGCTCAGCCGCCCGAAAAAATGCTTCCGAGCGGGCTGTACGTCGGCGTTGACAATGGCAGGCCGTCTTGACCGATCATTAGCGCCTGAGTAGGTTTGGGCGTGGCTAATCTGATTGAAGGTTAACCCCCGTCGCTACCGCGCCTCGAACGAAAGAGGACGCGGGCATCGGCGAAAACTCTCTTTTTTCGAGAGCCCGCATACATACGCTGCGCTGACGGCTATGGTCGCGAACCCCCGATCGGATAGGACTCGATCGGGCGGTTCGTCGCGACCCCGCCAGCGGCGATCAAGTCCGCCTTAGGAGGGCGAAGATGTACCTTCTCAGCCTCGTCTCCCGGTCGCGCGGTGCGCGGGCGACGACAGTGCCGTGGCCGAGCCTGTGTCTGCTGCTGGGATTGATGGCGGCGCTTCAGATTGCGGCGCCGGCCTGGGCAACGACACAAACGTGCTCCGGAGGCACGCCCAGCAATCCCGTGGTGATCAACCCGAACATGATCAATATGGGCGGGGGCAGTATGCCCGGTCAGCAGGACGATTTGGAGGTAACCGGGAACTGCATCATCAATCAAGCCGGAGGTTATTATTTCGGCCAGGTGAACATTTTTAAAGGCGGGTCGCTGACCTTTGCCGAACCGGCGACCGCGAACACGCAAGTCGCTTTCTGGGCGTCCTCGATCATCGTCGAATACAATAGCGCGCTGATCGCCGGCAAGCCGGCCATGCCAGGGGGAAACGGCTACGGCGCCAATGGCGGGTTTCTGACCTTCTATCTCTATGGATCAGACCTGAGCATGGGCAAGAACCCGGCCACCAATCAAGGCCAAGGAACGCTGTGCAAGACCCTCCCGCTCACTGCCACGACCGGGCCATGCGGGATTCCGGTGTCCGTATGGAGCGGCACGGGCGGCAACGGCAAATCATTGATCCCCGGCTGCGGGAGTAATCCGCTGACCGGCCAGAATTGCATTCCCGGGCTGCCGACCACCGTCTCGGATTATTTCTACCAATATGGCCCGCTCTACGGCGACAGCAAATGCACCAACGGCGCCGTTTTCGTGAACGGCAAATGCGGCAACGCATCGGCCGACGGGCTGGTCGGCTATTTCGGTTACAAAACCCTGGCGGTCTCGTTTGGCGGTACGCTGTTCCTGAACGGCTACAAGGGAATACCGACGACCAATGTCGATGCCACTCATACCAATGCGGGAGTGAGTTGGATCCGGCTGGCGAGTGACCTGACGCCGGGCCAGACCACCTTAAAGCTATAACGCCGAGCTCGGGTACGGACAGCACCGCGATTGCCGACCGATGGTGGCGAATGGGCGACAAATCCCCGCCGCCGAGCCCGAAGGACCTCGACCAGATCGTGGTTACTACTTCGGACTATATACCCAGCCACACCGAGACATTCACGATCACGTCGATCGCCGCCGACGGGGCCACGATCAATTTTTCACCGGCGGCCAAGTTTCTGCACCGCGGCACCACGTTTCCGATCGCCAATCGGCTGGGAACCGCAACGCAACGGCTGCTCGCCGCCGGCATGGATCCCAAGCTGATCACCGGCGGCGCCGAGACCCGGGCCGCGGTCGCGCTGCTGACCCGCAACATCCGGATCGTCTCCGGCGGCGATACGGTCGGGCAAACCTTCGACAAGATGCCGGCTAATTACTCGTTCGGCGGCCATACGATCTTCCGCCAGGGGGTTCAGCAGGTCCAGGTCGACGGGGTCGAACTGCAATGGCTCGGCCAGGGCGGGAAGATCGGGCATTACCCGATCCATTTTCATGAGACGCGGCTGGTGCCGACCGACGCAACAAATCCCACCTACATCAAGGATTCCGCGGTCAACGACTCGATGACCCGCTGGTACGTGCTGCATTCGACCGAGGGCGTGACCTTGGCGCGCAATGTCGGCTTCAAGTCGATCGGGCACGGCTATTACCTCGAAAACGGGACCGAGACCGACAACAACTTCTATGCCGATATCGGCATTATGGCCCGCGCCGCGATCCAGAACACGACCGAGAACCCGCGCAGCGTCCCGGAATATTGTCGGACAACACCGACCCGGCGATGTTTCAGGATCCGAATGTCCCTAATCCCGGCTTCCCTTATCGCTCGGATAACGAGCATCCGACGGCATTCTGGATTACCAACGGCTGGAATGATTTCCAGGGGAACATGGCCGCAGGGGCGGCCACCTGCGGCGCCTGCTATTGGTTCATACCGACCGCGAACAACGACACACCCGATGTGCTGGAAAAAGGCAAGAACGACGATAATGGGCATATGAAATGGGATGACGGCAATGGCGGGAACGGTCATGTCGGCTATTCCGGCATGCAACGTAGCAGCGATTTTGCAGGAGCGACGCCGCTCAAGTCCTTCTACAAGAACTACTGTACTTCGGCAATGCATTCATTTCAGACCACGCCCGACGCGCCAGCCTGCAACGGTTTCATTGCTTCTGGCACCGTGACGCCGCCTAACCTGCCAAATACAAAAGAGACCGCGAGCTTCGCTCCTCCCCCGATCCGTCAGACGATACCCGCGACACCCACCTCGCCTGCTCACACTGCGGTGAATCCTCTGGCCGGTACGTACTATCCGTACAGCTTTGGAGCGCGCTTCGCCACCCAATGCCCGCTGGCCACAAAGCAGGTTGCCGGCCGGCCGCCGGTCTACGACTGCAGCAGCGTTCATGTCTGCTCCGACGGCACTACGACTCCGAGCAACGCGGACAACTGCACGGCTGTCGTGCTCGACCATTACACCTCGGCTTTCAATTGGGCCAACGGCAACATTTCGGCGGTATGGCTGCGTCCGCAATGGTATCTGCTCGACAACAGCGTGCTGTCCGACGTTCAGCAGGGCGGGCTGACCTTTGTCACCGGCGGGGACTTCACCCATTCCTCGATCATTCAAGGATACTGGGGAATGTCCCGGAACACGATATTTATCGGGCATACTCAGCCACAGCTTGTTATGGCCAATTCGTTCGCCTCCGACATCGGTCCGTATAACAGCCTGAGCGTAAAGCTCGATCCCACCGCGGTATGCCAGCCGCTGATGGGAACGCAAGGGGTGCCCAATTACTGCCTGAACAGCAACGACGGCATCAGCCTGCCGATCGACGGTTTCTTTAGCAATCAGCGGATGAACAATATCTATGATGGTCCGTCTTATCAGGATTTTGACGTTTATCTAGACACCACGACGACGCTCTGCGGCACGGGGCCCGCCCCGTACAACAGCGGTTGCATCTACGGCATCGGGCTCTCGTTCGGCACGACCAAAGATCCCGCCACTGGAAACTGCTATGTGCCGAACGCGGCCATCGCCTGGAAACAACCAAACGGGTTCTTCTATCCGCCGGCCTTTCACACGACGAATTTATTCTTCGACAATATCGCGATGCGCCATTACGTAATCGACCCTCTGTTTCAGGCACCAGCCGGGGTGACCGGCACAATGGCCGATTTTGGCCAGGGCGGGACCTACATCACCGACGAGACCAAAGCGAAGAACGTCTACTGCAGTACTCAACCCAACTCCTTCAACGCCTTTACTTCGATCGACCGGCAGACCGAGTTGAACGATGACGACGGCACCTTGACCGGGCTCAGCAACTCGCTGCCGCAGACCACCCCGCCGAGCTTGCCGAACCCGCTCACGCAGACGATATCGGTCAACGACGACAATTTCTTCACGGCACCGGTCGAGACGCCGGAGTGCCGGTCGATCATCGGTCCTCCCAACGGCGGCGGCAACGGCGACCCGGCCAATGCGTGCATGAAACCGAGCACGATGGACCCACCGGTCACGGCGAAGACCAGCCCCTACGACTATATCGCGACGGTCGTCTATCATCCGGCGCAATCGGCGCCGCCGCCCGTGAATGGAATTTGGGACGTGGACTGCGCCAACCCGAGCTGCTACGGCGTGCCGTTGTACCGGCAGTTCCTCGCCGGTACCCCGGGGAATCCCAATGCCAAGCCCACGCCCATCCCACCGACACGGGAATGGGCACAGTGGATCGCCAACGGGTGCAACACCAACCAGAATTCGGTGAAATGCCGGTGGCCGTTCATCCGCATGGCCGGCGCATCTATCGCCACCCGCGAGACCCTCACCGTCAACTACGGCACTTATTACCTCGATACGACGGTCCCAGCCAGCGTGCAGCGGGCGGAAAATTTCAACCAACAGGGCGGTCCGACGACGTCCGTTACCAATAGCGTAAACGAGTTCCGGCCCGGCGAAACCTATACTGTCTTCTTCCTCTACTTGAAGGACAGCACTAAGCAGAGCTACCAGATTTACGTCGGCAAAGACCCTATGAATGGCAGCATTACCCCGGTGCAAATGCCGATCCCTTTAGCGCCGCTGCCGACGCCGGTGGCGTATACCGGTCCGAAATTCTTGACCACCGACATCAGTCAAGTGGCCACCACCGGAATTGTGACAGTCAATCTCGACTTCAGCGGGGTCTCGACCTTGCTGGCCACCACCCCGGCCAACGGGCTGTGCCAGCCCCGCCAGTTCTGCCAAGAGGATCCAAAGAACACGGGCAGCTGCATCGTCAATCCGGCCTATGAGAACAGTTCCGCGGTGCAGGCCAACGCAGCCCTGTTGATGGAGGCGCAGAGAACGTGCCATCAATGGGCGGTCAAGGATCTCGACTGCCCCGCGAAGGGTTGCCTCGGGTTTACCTTCACGCTGCCGGCCGCTTCGATATTCCAGGCGAACGCGACGCTGACCAATCCGTCGCCCAACCGGCCCGCGCCGGTCGTATTCCCGGGGGTGAGCATGCCCGAGACCGGGAAACCCGACTTTACGGTGCAGTTTGTGCGGACCACGGTGCCGCCCGACAACAACGCGTTCACTAAGATTTTGCTGCCCGGCCAAGCCCCCACGTCGTGCTACTATCCGAAGTTTCCGAGCACGTTGCCTCCGACGGTGGATACCTGTGCAGTGCCGTGAACGACGCGTCATGCGTGCAGGGTGCTAGAGGTTGCAGGGCGAACGCGCTGCGAGCAGTGGGAATCATGCGGCGGTGATGCCGAGTGATCAGCCGAGCATCGAGTGGGTGCTGGCCAGGAGCGGACTTCTTTCTGGCGCCGGTCTCGAACGGGTTCGGCGGCTCGAGGCGGAAACCGGCGAGCGGCTCGACCAAATCGCGGCCAAGCTCGGCCTCGTCTCCGAGCGCGACCTCGCCGATGTCTATGCCGAGGTGATCGGCTCCCCGGTTGTCGGCGCGGCCGAGTTTCCCCCCGAGCCGGTCGCCGCCGATCGTATTCGGCGGGTGTTCCTCAAGCAGGCGCGAATGATACCGCTCGCGGATACCGCCGAAGCGCTGACCGTGGCGATGGCCGATCCGTTGGATGACACGGCGGTCCGGGCGCTCGCTTTCGCTCTCGACAAGCCGATCTACCGCAGAGTTGCGGTGCCGGTGGACATCGAAGCCGCCTATGAGCGGCTTTATGGCGAGGGCCGCTCGGCGATCGAGCGGATCTATGACGCCGCCGAAGGGCGCGGCGACGAGGATCGCGACGAGGATCTCGAGCGCCTTAGGGATTTGGCAAGCGAGGCCCCGGTGATCCGCCTGGTCAACGCACTGATCACCCGCGCTGTCGAGATGCGCGCCTCCGACATTCATCTCGAATCCGGCGAAAGCCGGCTGCGGCTGCGCTACCGTATCGACGGCGTATTGCGTGAGATCGACCCGCCGCCGGCGCGCCTCAAAAGCGCGATCGTTTCCCGCCTCAAGATCATGGCGAAGCTCAACATCGCCGAACGGCGCCTCGCACAGGACGGCCGCATCCGACTGGCAATCCGCGGCAGAGAGATCGATTTCCGAATGTCGACGACACCAGCGGTCCATGGCGAAAGCGTCGTCCTGCGCATCCTCGACCGCGGCTCCCTGACCCTCGACTTTGCTGCGCTCGGGTTCGACGACGATGTCCTGCCGGCGTTTCTCGATGTGCTCCACCGTCCGCACGGCGTCGTTCTCGTCACCGGACCGACCGGTAGCGGCAAGACCACGACGCTCTACACCGCGCTGACCGTGCTGAACCGTCCGGAGAGCAAGATCCTGACGGTAGAGGATCCGGTGGAATACCTGCTCGAAGGAGTCAACCAGGTGCAAGTCCGGCCGCAAATCGGCCTGACGTTTGCGAGTGCCCTGCGCAGCTTTCTGAGGCAGGACCCGGATATCATGATGATCGGGGAAATCCGCGACCTTGAAACCGCGCAGATCGCGGTGCAGGCGGCGTTGACCGGGCATCTCGTATTGTCGACGGTCCATACCAACGATGCTGCCGGCGCGATCACCCGCCTGCTCGATATGGGTATCGAGGACTATCTGCTGACTTCGACCGTCAATGCCGTCCTCGGGCAGCGCCTGGTTCGGCGACTCTGCCAATGCCGCACCGCCTACCAGCCGTCGGCAGTGCTATGCGAGAGGCTCGGCCTTACCGATGGCGCGACCGGAGCGAGCCCGACCTTGTACGGGCCAGACGGTTGCGACCTTTGCGCAGGCACCGGGTATCGCGGGCGGACGATGATCCTCGAATTGATGGCGGTGACCGAAGCGATCCACCCGCTGATCCTGCGCCACGCCGACGCGCGCGAGATCCAGGCGGAGGCGGTGCGCAGCGGCATGCGGACGATGTATACGCACGGCATCGGCAAGGCTTTGGCGGGGATGACGACGTTGGAGGAGGTCATCCGTGTAACCCGCGAGGTCTGAAGTCGATGCCGCGCTTCCAATATCGCGCGCTGTCCCCGGCCGGGGAGATCGTCGCCGGGGAACTCGAGGGTCCGGACTCCGCCACGATCATCGAGCGCCTGCACGACCAGGCGCTGATGCCGATCGACGCTGTCGAGGAACGGGGACGAAAGCGCCGCGCATTCGAGTTCGCGTTGAATTGCCGACGCAGCCTCCGGCTCAGCGACCTGGCGCTGTTGACTTAACAATTGTCGCGGTTGCTCAAGGCCAGCTTGCCGCTCGACCGTGCCCTCGAAATCCTGGCCAGCCTCGCCGCGGACAAGCGCTCGCGTGCTGCGGTTCGCGGCGCTTTGGAGCGGGTGCGCGACGGCGCCGGCCTCGCCGAAGCTTTGGCCGCACAACCCAACGCCTTCCCACAATCCTATGTCAGTATGGTCCGGGCCGGCGAGGAAGGCGGCGCGTTGCCCCCGGTCCTGGCACGGCTTGCCGATTTCCTCACCCGCTCCGAGGCGAACCGGCAGAAGATCGCCTCGGCGCTGGTCTATCCAACGATCCTGGCCTCCGTCGCCGCAGTGTCGGTGGCGCTGGTGCTGACCGTTGTGCTGCCGCAATTCGCGCCGCTGTTCGAGCAGGCGGGCGCGCGGCTGCCGGCCAGTACGCGCATCATCATGGCGGTCGGCGATGGGTTACGCGGTGCCTGGTGGATCGTGCTGCTGTCGATCGCGACTCTGGGTCTCGCCGCGCGGCAGCTTTTGCAGCACCGGGCGATCGCGGTCGCGCGCGACCGCATCGTTCTGGCATCGCCGGTGGCAGGCGCTCTTGCCCGAAAATTCGAGGTCTCGCGCTTTATTCGGACCCTCGGGGTTCTGCTGTCGAACGGGGTTCCGGCTCCGCGGGCGCTCGCTCTTTCCGGTGCGACGATCGGAAACCGGGTTATTGCCGGCGCCGTCGAGACCGTGGCGACGCGGTTCAAGGAGGGCGAAGGCCTGTCGGCGCCGTTGGCGCGCACCGGACAGTTTCCCCACCTGGCCATCCAGCTGATCCATATCGGCGAAGAAACCGGCAAACTCGACGAAATGCTTGCCGAAACAGCCGAAATCTATGACGAAGAGGTCGAGCGGGCGATACAGCGCCTGATCGCGCTCCTGGTCCCGGCTATTACGATCGCGATGGGTGCGGTCATCGCGTTGATCATCGTTGCGGTAATGACAGCGATGATCAGCATCAACGACCTGGCGCTGTAACGTGGGCTCGTGATGCGGCGCCTAATGCGCAAACTCTCAATCCGCGCCACGGCGCCGGGCTTTACCCTGATTGAATTGCTCGTAGTGCTGGGAATCATAAGCGCAGCGATGATCGTGGTCCCGAATATCGTATCGGGGCTACCTGGTGTGCGGCTGCGGGCCGCGGCCGACGACATGGTGGCGACTCTTCGCGGGCTCCACGAGCGGGCGGTGCGACGCCAGGAAACGACCGAGTTTATTCTCGATCCGGTAGCGCGGGTCTATCGAACCTCGGCCGACAGTGAGACCCACGCGCTGCCGCCGGTGGTAAGTGCGATCGGCTTCAAGGCGATCGCGATTAGTCCCGCCGAATTGACCATGCGCATTCGCTTTTTTGCCGACGGCAGCGCCAACGGCGGCACGATCCGTCTCCGGCATGGAGATCTCGTGGCTTCGATCGTGATCGACTGGCTGACCGGGCGGGTGCAGCCGAATGAATAGGCGGCTCCAAGACGGCTTTACTCTGATCGAAATGCTTATTGCGCTCACCATTCTCGCGATCACCTTCGGCTTCGCGTTCCGGGCCTTCTCGGGCGGTACTTATTGGCTCGACCGAGATGGCAACGAGCAGCGCGCAATCCTTCTCGCGCGGTCGCAATTGGCTCGGATCGGTCACGATATCCCGCTCGTTGATGGCGAGACCGAAGGCCGCGCACCGGACGGCCTTGCCTGGAACGTCGTTATATCGCCCTATGGGTCCGCGGTCGGGGGACTTCTCGGTCTTCAGATCGCGGTCAGGGTCGGATGGCGAGATGGACGCGAAGAGCGGCAGATCCAGTTGCAGACGCTTCGGCTCGGGCCCGCCGACGTCGATCGATGACCTGCCAAAAACGGGATCGTGCCGACGGCTTCACCCTCGTCGAGCTGCTGATCGCCTTGGCACTGCTAGGCCTTCTGACGACGCTGATCTTAGGAGGCTTGAGGCTGGGAGCGCGGGCTTGGGCGAAGGTCGACGACCGGGCCACCGAGGCCGCCGATCAATGGGCGGTCGAAGATGTCGTGCGCCGTGCGGTCGCCGCGGCCTATCCGGCATTTGTCTCGGCGGATCCGAGTGATCGAGCTATCGCATTTAACGGCTCGGCCGACACCCTCACCTTGTTGGCACCGCTGCCCCAAGCTATTGGATCCGGCGTCACGGCGCGGATGCGGTTTCTCCTCAACGGCAATGGGCGCTCGCGGTCGCTCTTCCTGGGGTGGCGTCTGGATTTGCCCGCAGCGATCAATGGGGAGCCCTTGCCGGAAAGCCAGGCCAAGCTCCTCGATCACGTGCGCTCGCTCCGGTTCGAATATTTCGGTCCCGCTCCGGGGGGAGGTGCGCCGGTCTGGCAGTCGCAGTGGTCCGGCCGCAGTCGGTTGCCGGACCTTGTCCGAATCCATCTCGAACGGGACGGCCCGTCTCCGACCGATTGGCCCGATCTGCTGGTCGAGCCCAGGGCGGCAATGAACAGCGCCTGCCTCTATGATCCCATCACCTTCGGCTGCCGCAGGATCCGATGACGATTGCATCGCTATCCCCGCCTGCGACCGGGCTCGGGCGGCTGATCCGTAACGGCGTCGCGTGGTGGCTTAGCGAACTCGCGGAGCTGCTACCGCGTCGGCTCGCAGGTCTTTTCGGCGGGAACGAGGAACCCGATGCGCTGCTGAAGATCGGCGCTGGCGACGCTATCCTATGGTCGTCCGAGGCTGCGCTGCAATCGGCGATCAGATCGGGGCGCCGCGGCAACGCAGTCACGATCGGGCTCGACCGCAGCCTGATCTTCGAGACCGATCTCGATCTGCCGTTCACGGCCGAGCGGACGTTGCGGCAGGTTCTGTTGCACCAGATCGAGCGGCTGGTCCCTCTCGATACCGCGGACACCCGTTTCGAATACCGAGTTGAGCGCCGCGCGGTCGATAGCAAGACGGTGACGGTGCGCGTCTTTATCGTCAAACGTGAGACGATCGACCGGGCGCTCGCGGTGGCGCGCGGCGCCGGGCTGAGCCCAAGGCTCATCGTAGTCGGCGATTGGCAGGACGAAGGCGCACCGCCGGTGCTCTGGCAAGCCGGCGGTCCGGTCGATACGAACCGCTCGTTACGGCGCTCGGTGGAAGTCGCCGCCCTTCTCCTGGCGGCAGTGGCTTACGGGCTCTACATCCATCGGCTGGACCAGATCCGGGAGGAATTGCAGGCCCGGCTTGCCGCCGCAACGCCGGCGGCTGCCGCGGTTCGGTCGCTTGCGGGGGAGGTTGGACGGATCGATGCCGCCACAGCATTTTTCGTGCGCCGCCGGAGTGAGGCTGCTCCGTTGCGGGTGGTCGAGGCGCTGACGAAACTGGTGCCGACCGACAGCTGGGTCAGCCGTCTCGAAACGCGCGGGCGCGCTGTCGAGATTACCGGCTATTCGCCGCGCGCCAGCGACCTCGTGACCCGCGTCGAAGGCTCAGCGTTTTTCGCGAACCCGCAATTTCGCTCGCCGATCACCTTGGCGCCGGACGGCAAGAGCGAGCGCTTCGATCTTACCTTCGAAGTCCGGCCGGGGGCGGGGCGATGACTAACGTTTGGTCGCCGATGATGCGTCGCGCGACCGCCTTGGCGATCCTCACAGGCTTGATTGCGCTGTTGTGGTTGGCGGCCATCAGACCACTGATCGGGCTGGCCTCGGACCGTCGCAGCGATATCGCCGTACTGTCTGAAGAGATTACACATCTCGACGCGCTGATCGCCCGCCGACCCGGACTTCAGCAACGGGTGCTCGGCGGCAGGACGCAGCTCAGCGCTGTTGGGGGGTTCTGGAACGGCGCCAGCCCCGCCGCGATCGCTGCCGCCGTGCAGGATCGGCTGCGTGAAGCGGTCGTCGCCGGCGGCGGCCAGATCACCAGCACCTCAGAGGCGCACGAAGGAATGGAATACGGCTTTCGCAAGATCATCGTGCATTTCAGTATCGAGGGCACACTCGACACGATGGTCAAGACATTGGCGGCGATAGAGACGTCTCGTCCGGCGTTGTTCGCCGACAACTTCACAGTAGCGGCACAGGAAAATGCCGCCGAACGCAAGGGCCCGCCGATCCTCGACCTCGATTTGGACGTCAGCGGCTATTCAGCGGGGCCCCGATCGTGATCTTGCCCCGCATCATATCCTTGACGAGCGCGCCGTTGGCTTGGCGCGGTCTTTTGCTGCTCGCGGCGGGGACCGCCGCCGCAACGCAATTGATACTGCCGACCGTGATGCCGATTTCTCGGACGGCTTCGGCATCGCCGGCCCCCCTCTCCCCGAAACCCGGTGGCGAGCCTGCGCCGATTACGGTCTATCCGGTAATCACCGAGCGTCCGCTGTTCTACCCAACGCGGATGCCCTATGTCGCCCCCAAGGCCCCAGCGCCCGCGGCAGCTGCGCCGGAGCTGATCCCTGTCCATAACTACACATTGATCGGCATTATCCTCGGCCGGGGCGTCCGGATGGCGCTGCTCAGACCAAATGCGGGCGGTCCGACAATTTTTGCCAAGGAAGGACAATCGGTCGAAGGTTGGACCCTGCACGAGATCAGACCCGACAGGCTCCATTTCATCAACGCGGGCGCGAGCTTCGATCTGCGCTTTACCAGTCCGCGATGGCCTCATTAAGTAGGCGCGCGCGCATTCCTGCGGGACAGCGCGGCTTCGCTCTCGTTACGGTGTTGTGGGCGGCCATGATCCTGGCCTTGATCGCGGCCAGCATCACCGCCACCGGCCGCACCGAAACCCAACTCACGCATACCCGCTACGCCATGGCGCAACTCGACGCTATGGCCGATGGGGCGATCAATATAGCGATCCTGCGTCTGCTCGACCCTTCGCCGGCAGCCCACCCGCCGGTCGATGCGACACCGTTCATGGTCGAGTTCGCCGGTCATCCGATAGCCATCAGCGTTCAGGACGAATCCGGCAAGATCGATATCAACATGGCTCAGGAAGGGCTGCTGCGCCGACTGTTTATCACGGTGGGCATCGATCCGTTGGGCGCGCAGGCGCTCGTCGACAAGATCCTCGATTGGCGGGAGGCGACGATCGGACGGCGTCTTAACGGCGCCAAGGCGGAGGACTACCGCGATGCCGGCTTTGCCTATGGGCCGCGCAACGGGCCGTTCGAATCCGTCGAAGAATTGCAGCTAGTGATGGGCATAAGTGCGCCGCTGTACGAGCGCATCGCCCCCTCTCTGACCGTCTATTCCCAGACCCCTTGGGTCGATCCGGCCTTTGCGCCAACGGATGTTCTGACTGCACTCTCGGGGATGGGCGCGCCGCCCGTCGCCCAAATCCTAAAGGCCCGCACCTCCGGCGAGCACGGGGGCGTGATGTTCGGGCACGCTTTCGCGATCCGCGCCCGGATCGACGATAACGGGCTGCGCGTCGCCAAGAGCGCTGTCGTCCGGCTCACCGGCGCACCGCAGATCCCGGTCGTGGTCTATCGCTGGCGCTGACCGATAGGCGGAAGCAATAACGCCTGCTAATGAGTGAATGTCTCAGGCAGCCCGTGACCGAGGCGGCTTTCAACGCGGAGAGTTTGGCCTGCTTGCCGCGATTGCCCCAAATTATCCTTTCGACGGGTCGGGAGTGGTATAGTTGCGCCCATGTCCGGGCGCTTCTATCTGACGGCCGCGCCGGCCGAGATCAAGAAAATGCTCAGGGTCGACTCTGTGCCCGAGTTGGCTCCCCGCTACAATATCGCGCCTGGTCAGCGGTCTCCGATCGTGATCGCTTCGGACAAGGAACGGAGCGTCCGCATGGCCCGGTGGGGCTTGGTGCCGCCCTGGTCACGCGACTTGTCGCTCGGCGCGGGGATGATCGAGGCTCCTGCCGAGACGATCGAGGAAAAGCCGGCGTACCGCACAGCCTTTCGTGCTCAGCGATGTCTCGTCCTGGCGAATGGTTTTTACGAGTGGCAGACAAGAGGCGCCGTCAAACAACCCTACAAGATAGCACTCCGCAACGGGACCCTGCTTACCTTCGCAGGTTTGTGGGAGAAGTGGGCGCCGGAAGGCGGAGAAGTCGTGGAGTCATTCGCGATCATCACGACGCAGGCGAGCAAACTGATCAGCGAGATACATGAACGCATGCCGGTCATTATCGCAGCGGTGGACCATCAGCGATGGCTCACGTCTTCGGCTGATACGGCAAAGAGACTGCTCGTGCCCTTCACCGCCGGCATGACCATCGCCCGCATCGGCGATCGGGTGACTAACGTCAAAAATGACGATGCCGATGTATTGAGACCGGTGCAATAAAGGCTCTATCGGAGAACGAAATGAAGCTCAGCGCCCGCAATCAGCTCAAAGGCAGGATCGTCGGAGTGACCAAGGGTCAAACGACGGCACATGTCCGCATCGACATCGGTGGCGGGGTCATCGTTACCTCGTCGATCACCAACGAGGCTGTCGACGACCTCGGTCTCAAAACCGGTGACGAGGCGTTCGCGGTCATCAAGGCTTCGGATGTGATGGTTGCCAAGTAAAGCGAGGCGACCTGTTCGGTCTCGGCGGCACGGCAGCCAGCTAGCGCGAAGTTGGGCAGCACCACAGAAGATTGGTCGCCAACCGCAGAGATCCGCGCCGAGGTCGGATGGGCTCAAATCCGCTCTCGCTTGCCGTCGGTAACGCACAAACGCCGGGCTGGCGATACGCTATCGGTCGCCGAATTATGGTTTAGAATGAGGCGACAGGGTGCGCCGCAACCGGCGCGTCATGCCGCTGCCATCTTGGACAGGAGAAAAACCGATGCTCGATCTGTATTTCTGGCCGACCGGAAACGGCAAAAAGACTGTCATCCTTCTCGAGGAATTGGGGATCCCCTACACGCTAAAGCCGATCAATATTGGCCGTGGCGACCAGCTCACGCCTGAGTTTCTGAAGATTTCTCCGAACGGCCGGATGCCGGCGCTGGTCGATGACGAGCCGATGGGTGGCGGCGAGCCGATTTCGATCTTCGAATCCGGCGCGATCATGACTTACATTGCCGAAAAGGAAGGGCGGTTCCTCCCATCGGACCCGCGCGGCCGATACGACGTGGCGCAATGGGTTGCCTGGCAGCTGGGCAACCAGGGGCCCAAGCTCGGAGAACAAGGCCATTTCCGGCGGGCGCTCGAGAGCGGCAATAACGGTGACCTTTCTTACGCCATTCGCCGCTTCGATAATGAGACGCACCGCATTTACGGGGTGATGAACCTCGGCCTGTTCAACAAGCAATATCTCGCGGCCGGCCAATACACGATCGCCGATATGATCTGCTATCCGTGGGCCTCGAGTTGGGCGACCCGAAAGATCGAGATTGATGAATTCCCTAACGTAAAGCGCTGGCTCGAAGAACTCGGCGAAAGGCCGGCAGTTAAGAAAGCAATGGCATTGGGACCGGAGTTCCGAGAGGACCCGGCCTCGATCAGCTCCGAAGAACAGCTTCGCCGCAGAAAATTGGTGGCGGATCAGCGGGCTCAGCCTATCCCCGCGGAATGGATGCGCGCCGCCGCCCAGGCATAGGCAACCGCCTCTTCGACTGAAGTAGTGTGGGTGGCGGGTGATGGCGTATTCGGGCGCCAACACCCGCACCTCTCCGCCGCATCCGGCGCCTTCAGACTGCGCTTGCCTACGGATGGCGAAACCGAGCGAGGCCCTTGTTGAGCTGCTCGAACGCCTGTTGCAACTGAGCCTTTGTCCTATCGAGATCAGCCAGCTTGGCGTCGGCCTGCTGCCGCACCGCGATCAGCCGCTGGGCCAATAGCGGATCCTTTGCCGCGGCCGTCTGCAGTTCGGGTTTTGCCACGAGCGCAATCGTCGCCCGCGCGGTCCCCACCGCGGCCTCGATCTGTCCGCCGAACATATCGGCGAGCGTGTTTGCGGTACTTGCGATCGCCTGAGCCGGTTTCGCGCGCAGATCCGATTGCGAGGGCGGAGCCGATGTGGCGGCCATCATTGTAATCCTTCTGAGGTCAGGCGTTGAGCGTGTTCCACGGCGCCGGCAATGCAGCGCCACCCAGCCGCAACAGGTTGCCGGTGATGTTGCCCAATGCCGTGAATGGTGTCGACGCGGCAATGTCGAGATTTAAAAAGCCGCCGGTGACAAAGTTATTGCTGGCAATGACCGATGGCGCGGCAAGCAGGACTGCCGTATTGCCGCCGAAGAAGCTCGACGGCTCCGCCACCCGATCTCCTGCAGCAATTCCGAAGAAGTTCGGCGCATGCAGCGAGCACTGGTTACTGGTGAAAATGCAGGTGCCGGTCGTGCTGACCTCTGCAGCTGGTGCGATCGAAAGCGCCTCCACGAAATTTCCATGCACCGTGGCCTGTTGTTGGCCCTCGTTCACCGCGAAAGCCGCCGCATTCGAGACGAGTAGAAATTGGTTGTCGGCTAACGCGACCGCAGAGAACACGGTGCTTTCACCGAACGTCGCGAGAGGCCCGATGTATAGCCCGCGCCAGATCGTGCTATCGGTTGCCTGTGTTACCGAATCGCTGCGCCGGATGATGTTGTCGACCACCTCGGCCCGGTCGAAGGGCGGACCGGTGACCGCTATGCCGGCAGAGGGGCCAAAGGTGACGCTGGCCGGGCCTACATTGATCACCTGGTTGCCGGCGATCCGTACCGAGTTGCAGGCGATCAGCCCGATCCCAGTTCGTGAGATGTTCCCGGTCGTATCGAGCGCGAAATCCTTGACCACGTTTCCCTCGATCTCGACGACTCCGACCGCTGTCAGCAATATGCCAACCGCCACGTTGAGCGCGACGACGTCGGGGTTCGCGACGCTCGGAATCAGCCCCAACAGCTGATTCCCCGTGATACGCAAATGCTGCGCCGAGTTGCCGCGGCTCATCACGATCCCACCGCCCCCGGCGGTTTCGACCAGATTCCCGGTGATTACGGCCGTCCCGAGCGTCGGACGCAGCTCGATCCCGACCCCGCCGACCCCGACAATCCGGTTCCCGGTGATCTCGCACCCATCGAGCGTCATCGGGATCAGCGTGGCATCAAGGATGATCCCGCCGCCTCCCGCAGCGCCAGCTGCCGTGCTGGACAAGATGTCGTTGTCGGAAATGCGCGCCGCGGAGACCCCACAGACAATGCCGTCGCCGGAGCCGATGACCTCGTTGCGGCGGATTTCTACCCGCGAACTCGGCGCCGGGAGGCCGATGCCGGCCAAGTTCACGCCATTGACGGCGGTCGGCCCGATGAAATTCCCGCTGACCTCTACCTGCCAGACATGCCAGCACAAAGCATCGAGGTTCACACCGCTCGAGCCGCATTGCAGGAAATTATCGCGGACGTAAAGGTCAAGGCTTAGCAGGAAGTCTATGCTGTTGTCGCCGATTGTCGGCAGCCGTGCCACTCCGGTCCCGGGGCCGGGCGACAAATTGCCCTGCTGATCGGCGGTCAGAAACGAAACTGCATTGTCCGCTATCGTCGCCTCGGAGAGAAAACCGCCAACCGCGATCGCGGGGTTGCCGGCCACGGTGTTCTCGATCGAGATGAAGCCGCAGCGCGTGACAGTCACGAAGGCGCTGTTCTGCATCATGATTCCAGGGAAGAGAATCACGTTCTGTGTCGGGTCGAAGGCGAGCGCGGGAGCCATACCGATCGTCAGGTCCTGCACGGTCACCCCAGTCGAGCTGTCGATCAGAATGACCGGCTGCGTCGCCTGCGCCGCCGCCGTTGGCGCCAGCAGGACCGGATTGCCGTGCCCGGCAAGTTCGACGGACTGCACCCCGCCGAGAGTGATGGTTTCGGTCAGGACATAGACGCCCGGCCCGATGCAGACGCGCCCGCCGGATTTGACCTGCTCGATCGCGGTTTGGATCGTGAATATACCCTGATTGTGGCTTTGCGCAGTGACGCAGGCGTCGCAGCCGCAGTCGCCGCCGAGGCTGGGCGGCCAGAACGAGCGGCAATCCGCCGGGCTGTTGGGGAAGGTGACAACTGCGAGCCGGCAATAATGATGATGCAGGCCGCGCGGCGGCGCTTTGGTCAGGATTTCGACCGAGGCGTCGACCGCGCGGGCGGTGAACACCCAGAAATCGCGCGCGTGGAACGTGACGCCGGTAAGCGCCGGGTCGAGGCCAAAGCTGATCTGAATGCCGTCCTCCAGCACTACGGTGGTGTTCTGGAGCACCGGGATCAGCCCGCCATTGCTACCCACATCGACAATAATGTTATTGTTCGGATCGCGCACCGTTCCGGACTCGTCCCACAAGGTGACCCGGGTGTGCCGTTCGGGATGAGAGGGATCGAATACACCGGCAGTCAGCGAGGTCGCGAGCGTGATCGTCAGGTTGACGTCGTCGACCGCCTGCACCTGATGCATCTCACCAGTGACGCCGGCGAACTCGTGGATGTCGTCGGTCACCTCGACCCAGGCGCCCGGGGTGAACCGCACCACCGAATCGCGCTTGGTCATCACCACCGTCAGGACGCTGCCGGTGGCGTTGATCGCCGTTACCTGGGTGGCGAACGAGGCATTGTTGCGCGACCATTTGAACTGCGCAGTGCCAAAGCCGCCGGGGGTATGGATTTCCACCCGATAGGTGCGGTTTTCGGTGCCGCGATACCCACCTTCCGCGGGAATGGTGCACGGATCGGTGCTCTGCGGCACGCCCGCCGCCGCGGTAGTCAGCAGGCCGGCGGAGCGGGCGGTGACCGCGGCCCATCCCGGGATCTGGTCGTCCGGCGTCGCGCAGGTGACGCCGGCGCCGACATCCATGAGCACCCGCACCTGCCAGGCGGTCTGGAGCCGCGTTACGGTGTCGACACCGACCGCCTTCTCGATCAGCAGCGGGTCCTGCAGCCAGGTTTCCTCGCGCGTCCACACATCGAGATAGACCAGGTGCGGCCCGTTGTCGGGCGGTTGGGGCAGCACAAACGGGTTCGGCCCAGGCAGGGTCCACGGAGTAGGCAGGTAGGGCTGCTGCTCGTATGGGACCGGCTGCGACCCGACCTGCTCGTCGAGCTTCGCGTCGTAAACAGCCGGTCCGGTGCCGTGATTTTCGGCGAGGAGCCCGTCGACGTAGATGCGGCCCACACCGATCGTCAGATCGTTGGCGGCAGTGAGCTGGATGTGGAAGCCCTCGGGCGTCTGCAACGGCACCACGCCCGCCCCCACAGTGTCGAGCGTGCCCGCGCGGATCCGTCGGCGGACCAGATCGACCTGCTCGTTCCAGTCCTGGTCGAGCATGACGCGTCCCTGCTGCTGCAGGATGCCAGCGCCGTCGTTCTTCGGGTCGAAGCGCAGTCTCGTATAGTCGCCAGCCATGGTGGCGGCTCCTTTCAGGTCACATAAACAATTGCCGCCTCGAGGCCGAACGGCAGGTATTCGCCGAGCCGCAGCTGCAGATTGCTGGCCCGTTGCGGCTGCTTCAAATGACAGAAAGCGCCTATCTCGGAGCCGTCCTCGGCCCCGGTGCGGATCTCGGGTACGCAGGCGAGATCGAGTTGCGCATAGGGCGGCTGGCCATAGCGCGTCGTGACCAGGGCCGGGACCAGCCGCGCCTCGATCTCCAGCGCGATCTGAGCTTGGACGGCGGCTGGCAAGTTTGGGTTGGTGCTCTGCGCGGCGGCGATTGCCTCGGCAATGCCGAGGTCGGGCTGGCAGCGATAGCGTCGCGGCGTCTTCGAGCCGGGGCTCACATAGCTGAACCGGACACACCCGGACTGCGTGCGCTGAACCCCGATCGCCGCGGTGAAGATCGTTTCGCTCGCCTGCAGGGACTTTGCCTGCACCGTACCGATCACCGTCGACCGCTCGGTCGTCAGTGGCGGCGCGTAGCTCCCGACCGCGTCGCTGATTGCGACGCCCCCGACCCCCTGGACGATGCAATCGAGCAGCCACAGCCCGGTTGCCTGCTGCGGCATCTGGATCTGCCCGATGATCGAGAACGCCGCCTGCACGCTGAGTTGGAGATTGATCTGCTGGCCACTAAAGCTTTGCGCGCTGACGATCAGGCTCGCTCCATTGCCGACCGGATTGCCCTCGCCGTCGAGTTGCCGCCCCGGGATCAGAGTCGAATGCAGCAAGCGCAGCTGACCGAGATCGCCAATTACGTCGACATAACCCTCCAGCACGATCCCGCTCAGCGTCAAGCTCGCGGTCCGGTCGACATCGGCCGGGTCGGCGGGGAGTGCCACGTCCACCTGAAGCCCGTTTGCGCCTGATTGCAGCAATGGGCGGACCTCGTTGTCCGCCTCGATGGCGAGCCAGCCGTCATTGGCCAGCTCGATCGTATCCGGCAGCGCATAGGTGCGGTTATCGAGGATCGAAATGATCGCACGCGGCTTGCCGTCGGTTTGCCATTGGCTCACCGCGTCGAGGACACTGTTCTTGGCAAAATGACCGGTGCTGCCGTTCTGCAACACGGTGTAGACGGCTGGCGAGCTGTTGGCGTCGCTGCGGTCCTCGAGCCATTTCCGCCGGTCGTAGGTCCCGCCGCCGAGACCCGAGCTGAAGCCGTAGAAATAGCTGGCGTCGACCGGGCCGGTTACGCCCCATCCGTCGCCGATCGCGAGGCGCCCGGTCGTGACATCGACACCAACGACCCGGCCGGCTGGCGGCGCTGCCGGCCATGGGTCGAGCCGCATGCAAGTGATGTCGGCTACGGCGACGGGCTGGCCGTCGAGGCTCAAATAGACACTCGCCATGGTGCTGTCGAACGGGCCGTAGAGCCCGGCATAGCCCGGCTGCGCCGACTGTCGCAGATCCTCGTAGAACAGGATTGGGCGAACCGGCGCGCCAATGTCGATTTCGGTGACGAGACCGGTTCCCAGGGACTCCGGACGCAAGCGCGTGAACAGCGGCGCATTGTTGCCGAGGGGGCTGAAATGATACTGCCATGGGAGGGCTGCCCGACGGGCCGGCGCGACTGTCAACTCGTAGCTTTGCAAACGCCAGAAAAAGAAACCGAGATTGCGGATATTGTGCCAGCCCTCTTGCTGGGCTGGGCGGCGCACGTCGACGGTATGGCTGGCGCCGTCGAACGCTCCGTCGATCCGCTGCATGCGGTCGATCGAGTGGATGTCGAGCCACTGGCATTGCGGCCGCTGGTGTTCGAGGAACTGGGTCCAGCCGAGGAGCTGGAAGAACTCGACCACATGCGCTGCCCAGCCGGTCACGTCCCGAGCCAGCTCTTCCAGCATCGCTGGCGTGGCCTTGCGTTGCCGGTAATAGATCGTATTCGCCACATCGGCGCGCGCGCGGATCGAAAGCGGCGGCAGCAGGTTGGAGCCGGAGAGATCCGGAAACAGAGCCTTGGCGGTATCCGGCTGGGTGATGCGGCCGGCGTCGTAGAGGGCGCGATTGCTTACGAGGTCGCCGATATAAGGGACCACCCAGTCCTGACAGGTCTCGATGAACAGGTTCTCGTAGAGCTGCGCGATATCGGCATCGACCGCCGCGCCTTGCTCGGCCAATATCGACAGCAGCGCCTGCAGTTGATAGCCGCGCTCGGCGTCGCGTTCGCGATATATCGCGGGAAGAAGGCCGTAAAGTCCGTCGCGGATATCGCTCATGGCGCGCCCTCAACCCTGCGAGATCATCGAGATATCGACCGCCGGGGTCACGATCGCGGCAAGCTCGGCCGGCAGCACGCTGCCCGGACGGCTGGGGTTCGGACGGGCGGCGAAGATGCGCAGGAAATCTTGAACGGCGGCTACGCTACCGTCGGGATTGCGCGTGACGCCGCGCGAATCGAGGTAGGCGTTTGCGTCCACGGTTCCGGGCGGTATCCTGAACCCCAGCGCAGTGACATCAGCGGCCACCACCCCGGGGACGCCTTGCAGCACCGCGTAGATGGCGCTGAGGTGGATCGACTGGCCGAGCGCCAGCGTGTCGAAAGACAACGCCGTCGCGATCGCCTGCACCGCTGCGGCAATCACATCGGCAGCAGCCTGCTTCGGATCGGTCCACAGGCTGGCCGCGACAAAGATCGGCACCTGCGTGAAATTATCGAGCAGCAGCCGGTGATTGGGGTCTCGGGCATTGGCCAAGATGGCCCCGAGACTGGTGAGGTCCGCGAAACTCGTCCCTTGCTGGCCGGCGACCGTCAGATGCACCGCCGGGGCAAATCCGTCCCATACCCAGGCGGCAAGCGCCTTGGCCACTTCACCCGAGGCCGTAATCAAATCCTGGAAGTCGAGCAATGAGACGGCCCGGTCGAAGGTCCGCACGCTGCGCGGGGCATTGTTGCGGATTGTCGCCGCCGTCTCGGGATCGGCCCCGCCCTCCGCCGGCAACGGGTTGGTCACGCCGTCGAGCCCCGGCAATCGGTCGAGGAGATTGGTCAGCGAGCCGGCGGCGACCTGACCGGCAATGCCGGTGCCAATTCGGTACGTAGCGCTGACCGTGGCGCCGGTTTGCAGCAACGCGCCGTATTGCGGGCCGCCGAATTGCACCAAGGTGCGCCCGTCGACGTCGGTGCGGGTGCTGAAGACCTGGGCGCTAGGGGTCTGGCCGTAGAGCTCCGGCACCTCGGACCAAGCCGTCGGTCCCACCGATACGGTCAGACTGCTCGACACGCCGCCGGGGGCGGTACTCGGCACATAGGTCAACGGCTGGTTCTGCAGTTTGAAGCTCTGCAGCGGCGTCCCGGCGGCGCCGGTGCCGAGCACCTCGCCGCTGATAGTCCGCCCGTTCCCACCCTGGACCACATTGCCGAGCAGCGATGCCGAGGCGGTATCGAGAGATACTGCGGTCGTTTGCAGTGACAGAATCAGATGCGCGAACGCGCCGTCGGCTCCGCTGGCGGGCTCGATGACCGGTGTTGCCTGCACCGTTGCCTCGACGGCGCTGCCGGTAGCATCCGTGAGGATCACTTCGCGGCCGACGCTGATATCTGCCGGCTCGATGACTACGCCGGGGACAAAGGCGTTCTGCTGGATCGTCCGCCCGACCTCGATGCCCATGCCCATGCCCTGGTCGAGCTGCACCAGCCGGCCGGGCAGCCAGACCGTAGAACTGCCGAGCGCCGCAGGGTAGCCTGCGGGCCAGAATCCGATCGGTCCCTCCGACCAATTCGAAGATCGAAACCGAGCGGATATCGTTGATCGGACCAAGGGTCGACACCGAGGCCGGACGCACGGTGATCTGGGTGACGCTGTCGGTGATCGCACCCTGGCCGCCGGACTGCCCTTGCACTGGCGAACTCGCCGGGAACCTCCGCGACTTGGGTGATCGTCGCCAGAAATGTTTGCGGGCCGGGCGGCGGTGGCGGCGGCGGGAACAGCGAGCCGCCGAACCCGCCGCACGTATTGCAGCAGATTTTGGCCGAGCAGCGAGCCGATATATTCGTTGCCAATGGACGCAGCCGGCTTGGCGAGTGCGCGTGAGGCCGCGGCGGCGTGAAAACTGCCGGCCGCGGCGGCTTCAAATTCGATCCCGCCGAACCACAACCCCCGCCCGTGCTCGGTGGTGGGGGCGGGGGCGGCGGCGGCGGAATTACGAAGAGGAGTTCGGTGCCGGTGGCAAGGTCCGAGTAGCGGGCATCGAGCGTAAAGACGATGCCGGCCGGCTTCGTGAAGTCGGTCGATTGCTGCGTCCATGCGATGCCACCCGGCACCGTGGCGGAGGTCGAGGGCTGCATAAAGCTCGGCGGCGCATTGCAGCCGAACAGGCGAAAGCTGCGCCGATATTTGAACGCGAGGCTGGACGATGTCCAATCCGAGCCCTGCACCGGCGTCGTCCAGGACAGAACGACACGATCGTCCTGCACGGTAAGCCCGGCGATCTTCTTTTCCTCCGGGAGATCGGTCCCGGCATCGTTGAAGATGACGACCGGGTCGTTCGCCGCTAATGCCGCGAGGAAAGCCGGCCCGTTGATCCGGTCGAGCGTCGCCTGGGTATTGCCAGCGGACAATGGGTTCGCGGTAACCGGCGCCGGATAGATGCGCAGCCGGTTGAAGCGCGCATCCGCGCTGATCGCCTCGAGTGTTTCGTAGGTCTGGGCCGGGGAGGTCTGCGTCGGCACGTTCTGCACCTTGAGCCCGACCGGGATTTGCAAGGTGGTGCCGGCGTCCAGGGAGAACGCCAGCTTGGCGCTCGCCGCCACGCCCGGGCTCGGCCGGTAGTCCAACAGGCGTGCCAGGCGCTGCAGCGAGGCCGGTTGCAGTGCGGTCCGCAGAAACACTTCGTTGGCGTAGCGTTCCTGGTAAAAGGTCAATACGTCGAGTAACGCTGCCCAAAGCTCGATAAAGGTGACCGAATAATCGTCGCTCTGCCGCGTCGTCAGCGCGGCAAGCGCGGGAGCGCCGGCGATCGCATCCAGCATCTGCTGGCGAAAGCTCCCGTAGGTGCCGATGCGGTAGGTGATCTGCCGACAGTCCGGCGCGGTTGCCGGACGGCACGGCTGGCGCCGGGGTACAGCAGTTGCAGATGTCGCTCACAGCTTGCCCCCGCGCACGGTGACGCTCAGCACGCCCCGCTCCATGAAATTCGGATCATTGGCGAGTTCGGCGATCTGCCACGGGCCAACCGGGATTACGCCCTCGCGCCAGCTCGCCATTATCGGGTTGGCCGAATGGGACGAATTTGGTGATCACTACCGATTCGACGCCGGTGACCGCGGTGGCTGCGGCATAGACCTCGCTGGCGTAGACCGGCTGGCCGAAGACGAAATTGCCGGGATAGAAGAGCCCCTTCCCGCCCCCAGGCTGCGGCTGGCTGCCGAGCGCTGCCAGCACCGCCTGCTGGACGTCGCTGCGGAAGTAATCCGGCGCCGCGCAGACCAGCAGGTCGATCTCGAGCGCCAGAAATTCTGGGGCCGCGGATCTCCAAATCATAGCCTGCCAGGCGAAAGCCCAGCAGAAAGTTGAGCACCGTCTGTCGCAGGCTCGACGACAGTTCGATCTGGCCTTCAGGCCCGTTGACCAGATCCGCCGGATCGGTAGGCTGAATACCGACAAAGGCAGTGTACCAGCTCCCGGTCCAGCGAAAGCTCGCGACCGAGCTCTCGACCTGTGGCAGCAGCAGATGCGGCCGCCTCGTAATCGGCTTCGGTGACGGCGCGGTACTGGATGGCGCGAAAGGCCTCCGGCGCCCATTGCTGAACGTCGGCAATGGTCTCGGGATCGGTGCCGTCCCGGGCCGGCAGCGGATTGCGCACCAGGGTCACATTGGGCGTTGGGATTGCCGGCGCGATATGCGCCAAAGCTTCGGCGCCGACATTGCCGGAGAGACCGTTACCGAACCGATATGTCGCCTGCAGCGCGGTTGCTCCGGCCATCGACCGGCCATATTCGTCATCGCCAAAGCGCAGCACCGCGTTGTCCGTATTGTCCACCTCGGCGACAAAGACGGTGTCGTACGAGGTGCTCTCCAACAGATCGGGCAGCGGCGTCCACAGATCGGTGCCGGTGGGGAATGTCGCGAGCAATGAGATCGCGGGCTGCGCCTGACTGGCGCTCCCCGAAAGGTCGGTCCCCTGTGCCGGCCGGATTTGCATCGTCAGCGGCGAATAGGTCAGACGCGGGCGAAACGGCGGCTGGTCCTGGACCGAACCGGCAATTGGGATTGCTTCGGTCGTGGTCAGACCGTGATCGGCCATCACCATATTGCCACGCGCCATTGTGATATTTCGGATCAGAGTACCGTCTTCAAGACGATGCGACAGGCAGAACGGCTGGGCGAGTTGGTCGGCCTTTTGCCAATGCACGCTCAATAGCGGCAGCGGCTGATCGCCGGCCGACCAGGCCTGCAGTGCCCCATTGTCGATCTGGTTGCTGAACAGTCCGTCGCTGGTTGCCACCGGAGCCTGGTCGATCAGCACCACTTGCCGGCGTGTCGGATCGGCGTCGGCAGCAAGCCCGGTCTGCGGACCCAGCACTTCCTCGATAAGCAGGTAGTCGCCTTGCTGCAGTACCGGCAGGGCGGCCGTCTTTCCGTCGGCTCGCAATGTAAACAAAAATGCCTCGGTGGTGCCGCTGGGCAGACAGCATTCCTCGTTGCCCCAACTGTGAATAAAGATCGCATCGTTGGCAGGGTCGAGCGCGGCAGCGGCTACGGTCTCGAATACCACGACACCGTCGAGCGCCGGATCGGACAGCAGCGAGACCGCATTGATCCGGTTACCGTCGATAACCACGCCCGGCGCTACCGTACCCCCGAGCAGCGGCGCACTGATGCGCGACAGCAACGCTGTGCCCGGCCGGCAAAGTGAAGGCGGCATTGACCGCAATATGGACGCACGCCCAGGCATTGCGCCCGTCATGCATGCGGTAATCGATCAACCGGGCGAGGCGCCGCGCGGAGATGCGCTGACGCAGCGTATCCAGATAGGCCTCGTTGGCGACAGCGTCCTGAAAGTACGAGAGGCGGTCGCCGATATAGGCCTGCAGCTCGACCAATGCGATGCCGAGGTCGGAGGGGTTCGTCTCCGTGAAGTTCGGGTTGAGCTGCGGCAGTAGGTCGAGCAGCAGCTGGCGGAAGCTCGCATAGTCCTTGGCCTCGTAGTCGAGGGCCAGTTCGCCAAGCGGCTGCGGCGGGCAGGTCATAACCGGCCGGCAGTCGAACGCGACCGGGCAGGTCGCCATGAACGAAAAATCGATCGAAGCGAATAGCGGGTCGAGCACAGGAACCGCGAGCGCGAGGGTGTAGGTCGAAAAATCACCCGGCTTGCTTGCCGTAACCAGGATCGATCCGTCCGGATTGCGGGCAGCGGCGACCGGCTGGATGCCGACTATACGGGTGCCGCCGCTGAAGGTGATCTTCGCCAGGTCGCCGCTGAGACCATAGGCGTCGTTGGTATCGTTCGGGTTGGCCGGGTCGAGCGGCGGGACCGGCTTCAGGAAATAGAGCGTCAGATTGGCATGGTTCGCCGGATCGACATCGATGTAGTCGATGCCGTTCAGATCCGACCGGGCAATGACCAATGCCCGGCGAATCTGGTCGTCGCTGCAGACGGGTGGGACAATGCCCGACACGGTGCCGCCCTTACGCCGGACCGGTGAACTGGTCGACCTGGCGGGTGCCGCTGGTCAGGCTCATGTAGCCGACCGTCACCGTCAGAGTCGAATCCACCGCGCTGACGTCGACGCTCTCGACCTGGATGCGGTCGCCCAGCCATTTCTGCAACGCGCTCTTGACGAGGACCTGGGTCGCCGCCGCCAATGGCTGGCTGTTCGGCATGAACACCAGCCGTTTCAACCCGCAGCCGAAATCGGGCCGGTTCACCCGCTCGCCGAGATCGGTAAACAGCACCTGCTCGATCATCTCGCGCAAATGCGGGTCGTTCGGCGTCGTGCCGGTCCGCCCCCGTCCATCGATGTGGAACGGGTAATCCAGCCACGGCTGGTCGGTCGTCGCCACTGCCTAGCTCGCCGCCAGCAATGTCGAGATCGGCGTTGATCGTCACGTTCGCGACGATTGTTTTGCCGAATTCGTCGACGAACGAGACCTGGAGGGCGCCTGGATGGTCGACGAGGTGGCGCACCACGCCCTGGGCGATCGCAACGAGCAGGCGGCGGCGGTCGCGCGCGTCGCTCGCGTTAGTCTGGCGCGCGAAAGTCTTCATGCTGTCCGATCCGAGAAGCTGGTCGAATGCATCCTCTATCGCCTCCGCCATGCTGCCGGCAAAGGCGCCGGGCATCGTGCCGAGATCGGTACCCGCCTGGCCCATTCCCCCCGGCTTCAGCGCATCGGCCATGGCCCTCACTCCACCAGGTTTTTGATCGACAGCAGGCTTGGGGTCGGCGGCGGGATTGGCGGCATCGGCGGCGCCGGCGTGACCGGCAGGACGCCCAAAGCGAGTTCGCCCGGATGCACGTGGGTGTTGAACATCGCCGCGAGCTGGGTCAGGTAGGCCAGCAGCAGGTCGCCAAGCACCGCTGGATGGGTAGCGGCCTGGCCGTGCTGGATCAGCGGCGCGTTAAGCGTCACTGTGGCGACGCCGGACATTTGCACCGACCCGGCGGCCATCGCCATCCGGATCACATTGAGCCCGGCGGCGTCGCTGAGCGTGATCATCTGGGTGGTGTCGTTGAAGGCGAGGACCATCCCCGTTTGGGTGCGCAGCACCTTGCTCATGAACGTCGAGGGCGCTCCGGTCTCGTTCAGTGGCACCTGCGCGGTACCCCACCAGCAGCCACTCCAGATCGGGCGGCTGACGTCGCCGGCCTCGAATTCGATCCATACGCCGCTGCCGACAGTCGGCACCGTGAACAATCCCGACAGCGGACCCGCATAGGGCGCTGACGGCAATGCCCAGGTGCTTGGCATCACACCCAGCACCTCCGGCACGACGGCCTTGAGGCGGCCCTGGTTGCTCGGGTCGACGTTGATCGCCACCAGCCCGCGGTATTTGCCGTAGAACCGGTCGGTGTTCCGCTCGGCCAGTATCGCAATGCTGGCGGTCGGAGGACATCACGCGTACCCAATCACACCTGAAGGAACACTTCGGCGCCGGTCATGATGACCGCGTTGCGCCGCGCTTCGAATTTCTGAACGTAGGAGGTGCAGTCGATGACATGCGACACCCGGGTAATCTCGTAGGCGCCGTTGAAGAAGATGCCGAGCCCGCGAATATTGGCGGTTTGTCCGGGCCGTAAAATTCCGACATCGGGTCCCGCGGTGCCCTCGGCGACGATCGCCCAAGACGATCGGTTAACAATCGCCTGGGTTGCCGCGCTGAGCCCAGGAGCGGCGTATTGGCCAGTCTCTGCCGGCAGGACCAGCGGCTGGGAGAGCGGCCCGAAGGAGCGCTGGACGGTGTTCTCGATGCCCATCGGCATCCCCAATGGAAAGGGCGGGGCCAACGCCGGCGTGGATGCCGGTAGCGGCGCCGGATAGGCGAAAGGCGATGAGCTTTTCACGTCGAGCCCCATCCCCAGCGCGGCAGTCGGCCGGCTCATGTCGTAGCGAATGCGGAATTCCCCGATATTGGTCTGCGCGCCCATGCGTACATTCATCACGGCATCCGGTGCGGCGGAGAAATTCATAGCCGGGCCGAAATAGCCGATATCGAGCCCGGACTGCGGCTGCGGCTGCACGTAGCAGTCAAAGCCGTTGCGCTGGGCCAGCCGGCGCAGAAACCGGATATCCGTGCCGCGTTGCGTCGTCGTGCCTTCCGGCTCGAACAGCGACGGCACCGTCTCCACCACGTCAGGGATGATCGCGTATTGGGCAAATATCGCCGCTGCAATCCCGCTGTCTGGCAGCATCGGCCATTGCTGCACTTTTTCCTGAAGGTTCATCAGTATGGTCGCATCCATACCACTGACTTCGAGCACCGATCCTCCGCTCTCGTCGTCATAGGCCGCGTCCACCCCGGTCACGTAGCCGTTGATGATCGTCTCTGGGATGTCGATCCCGACCTTGACCCTGACCTGTATCGGAGTGAACGGGCGGAATAGCGTCTCCTGGTATTGGACTTGCAAAAGATCCCAATCACCCGGCGGCGCCTGTGTGATCCCAAGATGCAGTCGGAAGGCGCTGGCGACATCCATCGCTGCTTCGATCTCGATTTTTTGTACAGCGTTCACCACCGGCGGCGGCGCCGGCGCGAGCCCGATCAGCAAGGTCGTGGTTATACCGCCGAGCATTCCCCGTATCCGCGCTCAGGATTGGACCACTGGAATGATCAGTTGGACACCGGCCTCTGCCGTCAAATCATCAGGCCTCTGCGCATTATTGGCGTCGCAGATACGCCAGAACTGCTCCGGATCACCGTAATATTGGTAGGACAGCAAATCGAGCCTGTCGCCCTGAGCCACCGCGTGCGTTGTCATCGGCGTCGTAACTGGCGTAATGCGCAAGAGCTTGTAGGTGATCTGCCGGCCTGACGGGTCACTGTAGACCGCATCGGCGACCGAGGCGTAGCGGCTGGTTCTGGCGAACATCGGGAATCTTCCTAGAACGGGAGCAGGCCGCGCACCGATTGCACGGCGCTCTGTGTGACGATGCCGGCGATCTGGAAATGAGACATCGCCTCCTTGGCGATCTGGTTGATCAGGCCAAGCGTATTGAATGGCGGGCCGGCATCGCGCAGTTCGGAATCGGTCAGCGACCGCATCGTCAGATCGACCTTGGCCTGGATCGGATTGAGTAGCTGGTCGAACGCCTGCTCGGTGATCGAGATCGAGGTAACCTGTACCGGCACAACCCGCGGCGCGCCCCAGACGAACAGCACTAACGGGGTCTGCAGCGGGGCAATGATCGAAGAGCCCAGCAGGACCAGCGACTCGGAGAGTATGAAATCGCTCAGTCGCGGATAAAGCAGCAATTCGAGCGCGGCGAGAGCCGGGTGCAGCCCGACTTTCAACGTCACGTCGTCACTCTGTTCGAGCTGATCGGCGGCGTCGAGTTCAATCGTCAGCGAATAGGTTTCGATCGGCGCCTGCAGCACGTTGCGGGTGTCGCCGGCATTGAGGCAGGAATTGCGCGGACCGCCGCCGGCAGCAGTCTGATCGCCTCCCCCCGTCTGATCGATCTTCCGGGTCATCGCTTCCGGGTTGTATTGGAAAATGATGACATTGGTCGGGACCGGCAGCGGTGTCTCAAACACGACGAGCGCACCTTTGAGCAGCAGCGGTCGGCCGGGGAAACCGTGGGGCATGTTAATTCAACTCCAGCAAAGGGAGGCCGAAGGGCACTCGAAGAAGGCGAGCCCCGCGCCGCTGATCGCGATCCGCAGGCCTGTGCAAGCGCACTTATTGACTAGGCTCGGCTTCGTTTGCTGCATTGCCGCCAATGCCATTTCAGCCCATCCGATCCAGGGTCCGGTGAAGCTCGCGGGCAATCGTCTCGGCCCACCACGTCTCGTCAGCCGAAGCGGGCATTTCGATGGTGGAGGGCCCTGTCGGCTGTTTCGCGCGGTCGGAATTCGTGGCGAGATCGGGTCCGGCGATGCCGCGCAATCGCAACAACCGTTCGAGCGCCGCCTGGGTTAGCGCCGAGAGCCGCCGCCCGCGCGCCGGATCGAGCGGGACCCCGTCGAGCACTAGGCTCTCGATTTCGATCCACACCGGTCTCATTCCGCCGCCGCCTTCTCGAACGGTGCAAACTCGGCGTCGGGCACCAGCCGCTCCATCTTGACGAATTCGCGCCGCGCAGCGCGGATGACGTGGCGCATGGCGATCGTCGCGCCTTCTGCCGCGGCCAGAAACGCCGCAGCGAGCGCGATGTTGCGGATGCTGCCCCCGGCGATCTCGAGCCGCGCCAGCCAGGCGAAATCGAGCCCCTGGACCGCGGCGGCAGGCGGGAACACCCTGCGCCAGATCTCCAGCCGTTGGCGCGCGTCCGGAAACGGGAACTCGATGATGAAGCGCAGCCGCCGGGTAAAGGCGGAATCGAGCGCCGAGCGGCGATTAGTGGCGAGGATCGCGAGACCGCGAAAATCCTCCATCCGCTGCAGCAGGTAGTTCACCTCGATGTTGGCATAACGGTCGTGACTGTCCTTGACCTCCGAACGCTTGCCGAACAGCGCGTCGGCCTCGTCGAAGAACAGCACGGCACCGCCCGCCTCGGCGGCGTCGAAGATGCGGCGCAGATTTTTCTCGGTTTCCCCGATGTATTTGCTGACCACCCCTGCGAGATCAATGCGGAAAAGGTCGAGCGCGAGCGCCGCGGCCAAGAATCTCGGCGGCCATCGTCTTGCCCGTCCCGCTCGGCCCGGCGAACAGCGCGCTGATGCCCTGCCCGCGGCTGAGCTTCGCGCCGAACCCCCAATTCCGGTACACAGTCGCCCGATGAGCCACCTGATCGGCGATGTCGCGCAACTGCTCCGCGGCATCGGGGGGCAGCACGATGTCGTCCCAGCCGTAACAGGGGACGACCCGTTGCGCGAGTTCGTCGAGGCCGGGGACGACGCGCTCGCGGCACGCCGCCCACAGTTCCGCTGCGCTTACTCCGCCTCTGGAGCCTTGCTTCACAGCCTTGGCGCCCACCGCCTTGACCGTCGCTGCGATGTCGTTGGCCCCGATATCGAACTGCTCGACGATCGGCGCGATCGCATCGTTTCCGTATGCCAGCCCGGCCGCGCTCAAGGCACGCTGCCACAATTCGGTGCGCTCGCCCGCGCCGGACCGTGACACGGTGATCGTCAGCGTCTCTCGCGATGCCTGCCACCCCGACTGGGTAGCGATAAACGCCAGCGCCCGCAGATGATCGAGTTCCCGCAGCGGTAGCGCAACCTCCCCGGCCACCGGCGCGGGTTCGACGTAGAACGCCAGGTTCAGCAGCGCCGCCTCGCGCTCGATCAGCGCCAAGAGTTCGTGGCGGTCGATTGGCCGAAGCGAGCAGCGCACCGGCATCGAGACGCGCCAGCCCGATGCCGATCGCGTCGCAGACCGAGCGCGCCAGGTGGATCTGGCGCCCACCCGCCGGTCCGATCAGGTTGACGGCGCGCCCGAATAGCTGCTCGGGCGAGGTCCGCAGCCAATCGGCTATCTGAGCCACGATCGTTCGATCGTCGCCGGCGAGCAGTGCTGGAGCGGTCGGCTCAAGCAAGTGCTCGATGCGTGCATCCGGCCGGTTCACGCCGCATACGAACTCGATGACACGTTCTTCGACGCGAAGCGGCCGGTTGGGGATTGCCACCGGCGGCGAGACTTCGTCGACAACGACCAGGCGATTGCTTCGCAATGCGCCGTGCGGACCGAGCTGCTCGCGGGCCTCACCAGCGTCGTCATGCTCTCCGAGCAGCAGGCTGACCGCGAGGTCGCCAGTGGCATAGCGGCGGCTCAGATCGTCCTGCACATAGGCATAGAGCCGCTCAAACGTTCCATCGAACTCGGGCGCAAGCGCGAGCAGCAGAACATCGCGCTCGAACTCGTTGAGGCCGAAAATGTGGCTGATAACATCAAGCGATGCCGGCGCGCCGGCATCGTGCATGGCCCGGCGGCGCTCTGCGATCGCGTCGCCGGCGAGCAGCAGCGACCGCGCGATCTCGGCACATGCTTCGCCTGCATAGAACCGCGCCTCCGCGGCGCGTTCGGCGCCGGCCAGCAATCGGTCGGCCTCGGCGTCGGTGATGCGCCAACCCAACCCGTCCGTCGCCGTAACGCCGTCCCAGTGCCGGCGCAGCCATGCGGTCCGCCGTTGCAGCAGCAAGCGCAACCGCCACAACTCGGCGGCCATCAAGGCGCGATTGGCCTCCAGCCAAGGGCCGGCGTGCGGGACCGTCGCGGTTTGTTTGAGGGCCGCGCTCATGGTACGGCGTAGGTCGGCCCGACATACTGCTGGTAGGTCGGGCTGGCCGGGTTGGTGTCGACCTGCAGCCGGCTTTCGGCGCCATCGACGCGCAGGCGCATCAAATAGATGCCCGTCGGGATCGCCACGGCCGGCGGTTGTGGCAGCTGGAATTGCACCGCGTTGGCGGGCGGGCTCCCCGGCGCGACCGGAACCGCCGGCACCACGAAATCGCCGAGCAACAGCTCTGCCGCTTGGGTCCAGGCAACGGCAGGCTGAACCGGCACCGATACGATGCCGCCGGGCAATGGGCTGGCCGGCCCGGTAATTTTCGGGATCAGCTGAAATGCCACCGAATTGGAGCTGAAAGCGGCGATTTGCTCCGGCGGCTGACCGCGCAGAACGGTCACCGAAACGCCTTGCACGACCCGCAGGCCATGCAACCCCGCGTTTAGCTGACCGGTAGGGATTACGACGTCGATCAGTCCGGGCTGCAATGTCGCGATGCTGCCCGGGACCTGATCCATTTCGACGGCCGTGTTGGGCGCATTGAAGTTGAAGCCGAGCAGCCGCAAAGTCTCGCCCTCTTCGGCCGCGCTCGTGGTTATGCCCTGCGGCGGCGGCTGCACGAAGATCTGCTGGATCTGCGGGCTCTGCATCGGCATGGCGTAGACGCGGCGCTGGCGGACCTGCAGCGCCTGCTGCCTGGGCAGCTGGCTCTGGATCTGCACGACGCAGACTTCGTAGATGACCGAGCGCCGGAAATTCACATTGGGCAGGGCAGTCCAGATTTTGGTGATCTCTTCGAGGCTTTTCGGCTGCAGGATCACCGTCACCTGCTCGAAAGCACCGAGCAAGGTTGGGTCGAGGATGGTCTTGCCCGGTGATTTCACCTGCATCAGGTCGGGCGAAATGATCGCGGTGTCGTGCAGCACGCGCATCGCATCGCCGAGGATGAACTGCGCCTGCATATCGGCATCCGCGCCGGTATCGGAGCTGCCGAAAGCGGTGACGATGTAATTGAGGTCGAGCGACAATGGCGGGCTGCCATAAGCGCCCGGATATCCCTCGCCGGGAATTTCCTGGTTCTTCAGATAGCCGTTCTCGGCGAGATGATAGAGATATAGATTCAATCGGGCGCCCGAGACCTGATCCACCTCGACGTCGGGCGGGGCCACGGTAATCGTGGCGGTCTCGCTCATGCGGTCGCCGAGCAGGTTGACCAGGCTTTGGGTGACGCCTGCGATCGATTTGTATGTGCTCATCACCGGCTCAGTAGAAACTGCGGCCGAGCCAGGAGCGCGCCAATTGCATGGCGCCGAAACCCTGCCCCCCGGTCCGCACCGGCCTCGGTCCAGGCGGTGCCGCGGGTGGGGTGGCGCGCACCTCTACGCGGCCGATGCGCACGTGGATCGGCCGTGTTCCGGCCACCGCGGCCTCGGGCATCGCGCCGGCTACCGGCCGCACCGCCTGCGGCAGCGCCAGCACCGGCACCGGCTCGCCCCGGCGTGGCGAACGCTGCCGGGACGATCGCGAGGCGACATCGGCGTAGACGGCGCCGACCCGGTTTCGCCGGCTGCGGCGCCGCGTCTCCGGCCGGGTGCCGAGCTTCTCGGACTCCTGCCGGATTTGATCACTTGCCTGCGCTCCGGATAATCAATGGCGCCGCGCCACAGTCGCTGACCGGTCACGCGTTGGTGTCGGCGCCGGGTGGCAGGTGATCATGGCGCGACAACGGAGCAGCGCTCTGGGCTCCCGGTTGCGGGGCTGAAAGCGCATCCATCGATCGGGGAGGCGGACATTCCGGATGGAACCTCGCTCGGCAATGCGAGGGCAGGTGCGGACGGGTGGAGAGGTTCGGCGATCGCCGTCCGGCTCGGTTATCGCTCCGGCGCCGACGGCCCCAGGCCCTCCATCAGGTAGGACCGTGTTCTCACTCCGCGACAGGATCGAACGGCGCGGCGCCGCCGGCCCGAGAGGCTCCGGATGCAGGCCTGCACTGGGCTCGGGCTCCACGACGATATCAGCCGGTCCACCGAGCCGCGCGGCAGCCCATGGCGTGGCGTTCGGCCGCGGCGCAGTCTTCGGGCGCAGACCGGCGCCGCGCTGCGCGAGACGGGCGACAAAGTCAGGCATCGAGCCGCCGCGCGTTCAGCCCGTCATGCAACGCGTCGAGGTACAACAGCCGCCGGCTCTGGCTCATTCCGAGGATCGCGTCCTCGCTCCAGTGGTAATGAAAGGCGAGCCGGTGGACCTGCCGGTAGAGTTCGCGTCTGCGATCGGCCAGTTCGGTGAACAGGTAATCCGCGATATCAAGCTCGCTGCGGAAGCTGCAGCCGCAATCGGGGCAGGTCAGGTTCAGAACAATCTCGGCCTGCGGATCGAGCGCGGCCATGCGCGCCGACAGGTCGGCGGCGATATTCGCGGGTAGATCGCTGATTTCCGCGCCGCCCCGCCCCGCTACCCGCCTCGCTGACGGCGAGAACGCAGCGCCGCAGGATCGACATGCCCGGCCGCGGCATCATCTGCGACAAGCTCAGCCGCGAGTTCCTGGTCGCCGGCGGTGGGCAAGCGGAAGCGCACCCGGTACGCCTGCCTCGGCTAGGCCCCAGCATCGTCTCATGCGTTTCGGCCGGCTGCGCATAGGGCGGCACGAGCAATTCGGAGACGCGCAGATCGAGATCCATCCGCTCGCCGCAGCCGTGATCGGGGCAGACCAGCTCCAGGCTCATCCGGTCGCCAAACGTCAGACGGCGCAGATGGAGCAGTAATGCGTCGCGGTCGCCGACAGTAAGCGCGCGAACGGCATCAAGGGTAATCGCCGCGCATGGCTCCGAGCCGGTCGAGGCAGCGGGTCAGCAGGGCGGAGGCCCGCGCCGCCGGCGCCAAGACTGCGCCTTCCTCGGCCAGGAACATTTCGTCCCGCCCCGAGAATGGCCGCAGCGCCGCATCGCGCCGCCAGCCATGGCACGAGGGGATGCCGGCCGGAAGCTGGATCTCGATCGCGTCCATGACGCCGGCCTCAGATCGGCACGTTGTATTGGGCCGGCGTTGGCTCCGTTACGCTCAGGTCGCGGTCAAAGCCCTCGCATTCGATCTTGATGTGCTCGATCAGCACGGCGTTGGCATTGGCGTCGAGGTCGGACATCGCCTGGTATTCGGAAACCCAGCAGCGATAGACACGGTACGATTTGACCTTTTGCCCGGCCTCGTTGAACAAATCGATGATCAGGTTGCGCCGGAAATCGGCGAGCGAGGACTCGGCCCCCGGCGCCCCATTGAAATTCCACACCTTGCTGGTCCACACCTCGAAATCGGTGTCGTGCGTGACCCCGCGTTCGAGCGTGATGGCATTGAATTTGCTGCGTCCCGGTCGATTTGTGGGCAGTGCTGGGATCGCCTCCCTCGCGGTGCTCGACGACTTCGGTCGTGCGGGTCAGGGCGCTGACCTTGCTGACCCCGGCGACGTAACCCGGACTGGTGTCGAACTTAAGCCGAAACTTGAAGTTCTTAGTAGGGATCGAAGCGCACCGGCGCTTCGGTGAACTCGACCATCGAGCGCCTCCTCAGGTGGCGGTTTGCCCAGCGAGCTGCTGGATCTGCAGAATGACGAACTCGGCGGGTTTGAGCGGCGCGAAGCCGATCAGGATGTTGACCACCCCGCGCGCCTGATCCAGCGCGCGTCGTCGTTTCGCTGTCGCATTTCACCAGATAGGCCGCTTGCGGGGTGCTGCCCTGAAAGGCGCCTTGCCGAAACAAATCCTGCATGAAGGCGCCGATGCTGAGCCGGATCTGCGCCCAGAGCGGTTCGTCATTGGGCTCGAACACGACCCATTTGGTGCCGCGATAGAGGCTTTCCTCGAGGTACAGGGCCAGCCGCCGGACCGGAATGTATTTGTATTCGTCTTCGAGCTGGTCGGCGCCATAAGCTGGTGCGCGCGCCCCAGCAAATGATCCCGTAGACCGGGAAGTTGCGCACGCAGTTGATCGCGAGCGGGTTCAGCACGCCATTCTCGGCATCGATCAAATTGTATTCGAACGACTGCACTCCGGCGAGGCTCGCCTGGGTGCCGGCCGGGGCCTTCCACACGCCGCGGGTCACATCGGTCGACGCATAGATGCCGGCGATCGTGCCGCTGGGCGCCACCTTGCGCAACTGGAAGCGGTTCAACGGATCGGCAATGTCGAGCCGCGGGAAATAGAGCGCGGCATTGCGGCTGCGCAACGTCGCATTCTGGCCGAGCCAGTCGACAATGCCATTGACGGTGTCACGGTTCGTTTGCTGCGGCACGTCGAGAATGTAGAACGCACGCCGCCCGACGCACAGCGCGGTCGCATTGCTGGCGATGGCGGCGGATTGGTGTCGGGCAGCAATGCAGTCGCTGGAATGCACAGAATATTGAACAGGTCGACATCGAGCAGGGCGTACATTCCGGTCTTCGCCAGCTGGTCGCCGATCAGCCCCGCCGTCATACCGGCGGCATCCGCATTTGGGTCCCACACGCCATCCTGGCCCGGCTGGGCGGTACCGCCCGGTAGCGCCTGGGCATCGACGGCGATGCTCGACCCGAGCGCGTATTGCTGGACGTTGTTGACCAGATTCAACGTGCTCGCGAGATTGCCGGTCACGTCGGTCAGGCTCAAATAATCGGAGATGTTTCCGGTATTGGGCTTAAGCTGCAGGAAACGCCAAGCTAGCGGCGCTTCCGATCAGTGTAACCGTGGCATTGGCGAGACTGCGGTCGACAGCGCGAATCTGCGCCTGCAGCGCGGCGGTCAGCCATGACCAGGTGATCGTAGTCGGCGGGCTTGGCGCATTAATCTGTGCACGCGTGGTAAAGGCGACGCCGTTCAGCGACACCGCCAGGGTTGCGGGCAAGGTGACCGCCAGTCCATTGCCGGCCTCGAAGGTCCAGGTAACGGTGTTGTCCGTTGTCGTGTCGCTGATGGCGCCGTCGTTCCAGGCCGGTGGCGACGTCCCGGAGATACCGCCGGTGGTGGCGACTTGGCGATTGCCTTTCGAATTGATGATCTGCGCCCCGGTCGTATAGGTCGTCGCCGAGGACCACGGCGCCAGCAACCCCGCGCCCGTTGTGATCCGCTGCCATACCACGGTGCCGTCGGTCACCGTAGCGCCATCGGCTGTCGGCCATGTCACCGGGCCGGCGCCCGAGGTGCCGGCGACCGCGACGGCTTGGAACCAATTGGCAGGCGCGCCGCCATCCGAGACGACCGTCCCGGCGCTGTAGGCCGTAGTCGCCGCCCAGGCATTGCCGGAGCCGGTCGGCACCTTCTGCCAGGTGATCGCTCCGTCCTGCACCGTGCCGCCGATTGCCGTAGGCCAGGTCACTGGCCCCGCGCTGGAAAGACCAGCGCTTGCCTGCTCCAGATAGCCGTTGGCGTCGACAATCATCGTCCCTTGCGGGAAGGTCGTATTGGCGACCCAGGCCAGGCCGACAGCGACAAAACCCGCGGAGGTGGTTCCCGTCTGCGCCGGGCGCGCGACGGTGCCCAGCAGATGCAATGTGATCAGCTGCGAGCCGTTTTGCACGACGCTGACTGCATAATTCGACTGGGTGCTGTCGAGCGTGAGATTGCGGAACGGTTCGGTCGCCACCGTCTGCGTCACGCCGCCGGAAATGCTGACCTCACTGACCGTCAGATTGAACTGGCTGGTCGGATCGCTGGTGCCGTAGTCGATGTCGACCCGCAAATTGTTGCCCCAGCTTCCTGGAGTAGCCGCGAGAGCTTCGAGGATGTTGTTGCCATTGCCCCGTCCTGCAGTACGATCGCCGCGGTCTGCGCGCGCGTTGCCGGAAGTGGTTGAGGTGGCGCGCACGGCATAGGCTTCGCTGCCGCCATTGAGAAAAAACTGCTGAATGCCGTAGCTCGCCTCGCTGCGCGTATCGAGGCCGCCGAACTGGCGTTCGAAATCCGACCAGCTGAGAAGCTGCACCGCCTCATTGACCGGTCCTTGGGGAAAGAAATCGACGAACGCGCCGATCGAGGTCGCCACCCCGGTAATAGCAGGTGGCCCACCGGGCAGCTCTTCGATATAGACGCCCGGATAAGTCGGCGTGATCGGCATGCGCGGATTCCTCCATTGGCTCAAGCCAACAAATCGCCGTTCGGAGATCGCCGCACGGCACCGGAAGAGCGCAAATCGTAAAGCCCATGCATTGCGGGCCGCTATCCACCAGTCGATAGTTTTTCGATAGAGCCGAGGATATAGACCGTTCTGGGTGATCGGCCAGCACTGCGCGAAGGGTTCGCAGCCGGCTGACGTACTCCGCGCGGCGACCGGTTGTGTGGCCCCAAAAAGATCGGAGTTGATTGTAGACTAGCCGCGCACGTCCCTAACGGCTGATGCCTATCACCAGACCCAGCCGCCACCAATTGAGCGCATGCGGGTCGCTGGAGAACTCACGGCCGACCGCCGCTTCGGCGCCGATGCGGAGTTGCAGGCTCGATGACAAGTCGGTCTGCAAGCTGAGGCCGCCACCTACTTCCCCATATGGCGAAAGCCGCGCCGCCGACGGGCGTCAAGCCTGAATATGAAGCCGGCGTGCTGGCGGGCGCGTAAAGTCCGCCGCCGCTTGCGAAGATGTCAGCCCTAACGCCGGGTTTAGCGGGGGTGGTCTGGGCCTCGATCCCCAGGCGGAGCCCGGCGGTGAAGGCATTCTGGTCCCGGTAATCCAGGCTGCTGAAGGCTTGGCCTTCGGCTCCGAACAGGAACAGCAGCCGCCGGCGCCGTTCGAGTGGAATACCAGCGCCGACAAACAGCGAACCATACAGCAAGCTACCGCGATTGGTGGAGGCAGAGCCTAGGCCGACATCCAGTCTGAACTCCGATGGCGAGCTGCTGATCGGCTCGAGGCTCACGTTGCAGCCCTGGCCCTGCAGGATCGCTTCGAGGAACACTTGAGCAAAACGAAAGTGCCGCTCGTGGAACAACAGGAAGCGGCCGTAGGCGTCCTGGTCGTTCATCGCGGAAAGGTCGCTCCTGACCCGCTCGTGGCGGCCCCACGCCAACCCAACGGCATTGGCCGCGGCAATAACGGCAGGATCGGTTTCCTGATACTCGTCGGGCGCGCCGAGCGCCTGGTGCCCGCCTTCGTGAATTGGCAATAAGTCATCGAAACTACCGGCGCAGATCGTGCCAGCATCGGCGCGCCCGCCGCGATTGACGACGTTGATCGTGGTGTCGGGATTGTTGGTGACCGCCTCGGCCGCGATTTCCACCGGGAGCGGCTTGTCGGTGCAGGGCTGGGCGGACCGGCAACCAGTAACGCGCGCCGCATAGCGATTGTTGAGGCCGACATTCATCGCGCCGATGTAGCGCGACTGGATCGCCTGGAACTGCGCCAGGGGTAGCGGATTGACCGGCGTGGCATTTGGCGGCGATTGGCAAATTCCGACCGCTGTGGCGGCTTGCTGCTGTTGAAACTGGATACGGTAGGGCACGACAATCCGGCAATCGGGGGTCAGCCGGATGTGGTTCACCTGTCCATGATGGGTCATCTGCCGCGGCTGGGTCCCAGCGGCCGGCGCGAACACGGTGCGGTCCACCGAACCTTCGATCCCGGCAGTGGTCTGGGCCGGCGCGACCTGGACGGTTTCGGTATAGTCCAATGGGTCGCCGGCTTGATCATCGCGGAAGGTGCGGGTGCGGAAGGGTGGCGCCGCCTGTCGGGCTACATACGGGGCTTGCTGCGCGACATGGGCCAGTTCGTGGGCTATGAGCCTGCGACCTTCCAGGCTTCCGGGTGAGAACTCCCCCGCCGCGAAGGCAATGTCGTTTCGCCAAGTATAGGCGCGCGCTTGGATGTCGGCAGCGGCGGCGGCTGCACGCCCATGCGTATGCACGCGCACACTCGAAAAATCCCGCCCGAAGCGTGGTTCGAAAAATGCGCGCGTTTGCGCGTCGAGTGGCTGGCCGCGTGAGCGCAACGCCTCGTGCGCGCTGGCCGGCGCCTCGCTCGCGTTGGCATTGGCCGTCCGAGCCTCCTTTCTTTGCAGTTTTTCTTGCTCCTCTTCGCATTCCGCGCACTTGCGGCTGATCCGTGGTGGAGTGGGGGTTGCGGCGACCCCGGGAACGGGCATGCGCATCACGTGGTCGGCGATGCGGTCGGCCTCGTGCTCGAGCGGGTCGTCAGTCGAGCCGACCGCAAGTTTGCGCTGGATCACGCCCGACGGCGGCGCCAAGACAGGCGGCGCCAGCGCCGATCCGCCCATCCGCTCTGGCGGATAAGACGGGATGTTACGGCTTCCCAAGAGGCTGGCACCCGGCTGCGACGCCAGCAGCCGGAGCATTCCCTGGTTCCCGATCGCCCGTTGCAACATCAACCTCCGCTCCACCGGATCGTGGCCGAGGCGATACGTTGCCGGCGCCGGGCGCTGGTGCGCCGTGCTGCCGGTAGAAGTCGTGGATGTCTCGGCCTGTGTTTTTGCGACCGGCGGAGCAAACATGCTTGCAACCTCCCTAGGCCGTCGACTTGCTGTTCCCGCCCCCTTGCCCAGAGCAGCATAGGAATCTCGCCCTGCCCGACGATCGCGGGCTCGTCTCACGCCATATGGGTTTCGTCCGGGCGGATAAAGCCGATAAAGCCGTCTGGAGACAGCTCTGACAGCGTGGCCCTTTGAAGCTGCAGCTCGTAGCCGATCACGGTGCGGCCGTCGGCCGAAAAAACGATGAACTTTGCCTTTGGCACTCTCATCAGCAGCGTTATCACGATATTGTCAGATTCACTGCGGCGCAGACCGACGACGACTAGATCGGGCCGGAGCGCCGGCAGCCGGCGCGCCAATGCCTGGCGCGTGCCAAGCTCGGCCACCACATCGAGTTCAACGCGCCCGAGCGCCAGCCCTTTGATAAGGTCGCTCAGCATTGCCGGCGTGGTCACCATTACCGTGCGAATGCCTGCCACCAATCATTTGCCTTTCGCGGCCCGTTCAACTTGAAGGTGGTCCTGTCCCGTTTGGGTAGGCAATCCATCTTATGGGATAGAGATGATGGGGAGGCAGAGCCGCCCTGCCGGCCAGACCGGCCGGTTTATGCCGCGTTCTTTTTCGCCGCGGACCCCTAGAGGGGCCCGTTCGGCAATACCAGCACCTTGCCGCTGCGCCCGCCGCGCTGCGCATGAGCGAGGGCCTGTTTGATGTCGTCGATCGGGTGAAAGCCTTCGATCGGAGCCCTCAGCATGCCGTCGCGCAGTTTCGCCGCCAGATCGGCATAAAGCTCACGGATTTGCGCCGTCGTTCGTTTGGCCAGGCCATCGCCGAGCGTGAAGGCGGTGAGGCGGACGCCGCGGGTCAATGCGGCGCGGCTCATGACCGGATCGGCGCCACTCATCGAACCGTAGCTAACGACGACCCCGCCGCTATCGACACGATCGGCGATGCGCTTGCAGGCTTCGCCGGAAACCGCGTCGATGCCGAGCCGGATCGGCGCTCCGCCGGTGGCTTGGCGCGCCCGCTCGGCCAGGTCGGGACCATCGACCAGGACAACATCGGCACCGAGCGCCTTCAGCTCTGCTGCGACATCGTCGCGGCGTACGACATTGACCGTATGCACGCCTTTTGCCTTGGCCAGCACGATCAAATGGCGGCCGACCGCGGAATTGGCTACGTCCTGGATCACCCAGTCGCCGGGCTTCAACGCAACGTGGTCTTCGAGAAGCAGCAATGCCGTCGCGGGATTGATGCGCAACATAGCCGCCTGGGCCAGATCGAGACTGCCCGGCAGCGGGATCGCATCTGCAGCAGGAATACGCCGGCGCTGCACCCAGTTCTCGCGCTGCATATGGATGACGAGATCGCCAGGTCGGATGTCTGTGACACCGGGTCCGACCGCGGTGACTCGGCCCACGCATTCGGCGCCCGGCGTAGCCGGCAATGGCGGGCGGAGCCGATAACTCCCTCGGCAGAATGAGATGTCGGCCGGATTAATCGGAAAAGCCAAGACATCGAAGACGATCTCGCCTGCACCGGGCGCACCGACATCGGGCGCTTCGATGCAATGGGCGACGATTTCGGGCGCACCATAATCGGTGATCTCGACCTTTTTCATCGGTTCCTCCTGCTAGCGCTAGCCTTATCGTTCCGCTGCGGATTATGCGCCGAATGGGAAATGCGTCCATGGCGCCGGGCCACGAGCCGCCGATCTTGAAACCGCACGAGGTGGTCGGTCGGGTCTAGCCGTTGAACCTTGGCGCGTTGTTAGGCCAGTATCGCCAGATCTTGGGAGGAGACGCGCCGCGATGACGGATCAGAAGGCGGCTCGGGTTGCCGATGCCCCGGCCGGCCTCAAACACGCCGGACCGGCCTTCGAACTCGCACATCCATTACCGCCGGCGCTGTTGTACCGCCGCTGCGACCCGGCGGAACTCCCCTTCGCCCTTTGCAGCGAATTCGAAGAGGCGCCGGACCTGATCGGTCAGGAGCGCGCGGTCGAGGCCATCCGGTTCGCCATGCGAATGCAGCGCAAAGGCTACAATGTCTATGCGCTCGGACCAACCGGCTCCGGCCGGCACGCACTGGTCCAAAATCTGCTTAGGCAACAGGCCGAGGGCGAGCCGACGCCGCCCGACTGGTGCTACGTCAACAACTTTGTCGATCCGCAAAAGCCGTATTGCCTGCAGCTGCCGCCGGGGCGTGGCGCCGGACTGGCGGCGGCGATGAAGCGGCTGGTCGAGGAGTTACGCGGCGCTTTGCCGGCGGCTTTCGAACGCGATGAATACCGCTCGCGACGAGAGGTCATCGACCAACAGTTCAAACAACGCAACGAAGCGGCGTTCGGGGCATTGCAAAAACGCGCCCAGCAGAAAGGAATCGCGCTATTGCGCACGCCGATGGGTCTGGCGCTGGCGCCGGTGCGCGACGGCAAGGTGCTGGAGCCCGACGCGTTCGAGGCCCTGCCGGAGAGCGAGCGCGAGGTCGGTCCAGCACGAAATCGAAACAACCCAAAGCGAACTCGAGGCCATCATGCGGCAGGTGCCGCAATGGGAGCGCGAGCATCGCGATGCCGTGCGCGACCTGAGCCGCGAAACTACCGGGTTTGCGATCGTGCATCTGATGGAGGAGATCCGAGCCGCCTATGGGGATTTGCCCGAGGTCACAAAATACCTCGACGCCGTCGAAGCGGACGTTAAGGAAAACGCCGACGATTTTCTCGCTCCGCTGATGCCGCCGCCGGACGCGGCCGGTTCCGCGCCTATCCCGGCGCCGATATCCGCAGCGATCGAGGAATCGCGCTTTCGGCGTTATGGGGTCAACCTGTTGGTCGACAATGGCGGCCAGCGCGGCGCGCCGGTGATCTATGAGGATAACCCGACCCACCAGACCCTCGTCGGCCGGGTCGAACACCTTGCGCGCTTCGGCGCGCTGGTCACCGACTTCAACCTGCTGACCCCCGGTGCGCTGCACCGGGCCAATGGCGGCTATTTGATCCTCGACGCGCTAGAAGCTGCTGACCGGCAATTTCGGCTGGCCCTCCCTAAAGCGGGCGCTCAGCGCCGGCCAGATCCGCATCGAGACCCTCGAACAATTGATGAGCGTGGCGAGCACCGTGTCGCTCGCGCCCGAACCGATCCTGCTCGACGTCAAGATCGTCTTGGTCGGTCCGCCGACGCTCTACTATCTGCTCAGCGCCAATGACGAGGAATTCGCCGAGCTGTTCAAGATCGAAGCCGATTTCGAGGACCGGATCGAGCGCACGCCTGAAACGACTTTGCTGTATGCCCGGCTGGTCTGCACCATCGGCCGGCGCGAGAAACTGCGACCTCTCGACCGCGACGGCGTGGCCCGCGTCATCGAGCAGGCGTCCCGGCTCGCGGCTGATTCCGGGAAATTGTCGACCGGTATGCGCGCCTTCGTGGATCTGTTGCAGGAAGCCGACCAGATCGCAGCCGACAGCGGCAAAGACGTGGTCGGCGAGGCCGAGGTGCAGGCGGCGATCGACGCGCAATTCCGCCGCGGCGACCGCATCTACCGACGCCTGCAGGAAGAGATCGGCCGCAAGACGATCCATATCGAGACCGATGGCGCGCAAATCGGTCAGGTGAACGGGCTTTCCGTGATCAGCCTCGGCGAGCTCGCCTTTGGCACTCCGACCCGGATTACCGCGCAAGTGCGGCTCGGCCGCGGCGAAGTCGTCGATATCGAACGCGAGGTGGCGCTGGGCGGGCCGCTTCATTCAAAGGGGGTCCTGATCCTCGGCGGCTTTCTCGGCGGCCGTTTCGGCAAGAGCCGGCCCCTGTCGCTGAATGCCAGCCTGGTTTTCGAACAATCCTATGGCGGGGTCGACGGCGACAGCGCCTCGGGCGCCGAATTGTTTGCCTTGCTCTCGGCACTGGCCGAGGCGCCGATCAAGCAATCCTTCGCGGTCACCGGCTCGGTCGATCAGCGCGGCCAGATCCAGGCGATCGGCGGCGTCAACGAGAAGATCGAGGGCTTTTTCGACAGCTGCCGGATCACCGGTTTCACCGGCCGTCAAGGCGTGATCATTCCAGCGAGCAATGTCAAACACCTGATGTTGCGCCATGACATCGTCGCGGCGGTCGCCGAAGGCCGGTTCGCGATCTATCCGATCGAAACCGTCGACCAGGGATTGGAGCTGCTGACCGGGATCCCCGCGGGAAAGCCTGACGGTGACGGGAATTATCCGGCCGGTACACTCAATGATCGGATCGCCGCGCGTCTCGACGCCTTCGCCGCAAAAGCGGTCGAGCTTGCTCGTGCCGCGTCTGCGTTCGGATCACGCTCATGAACCGCCCAATCGAGCGCGTCATCGTCCTGCTTGACGCCAGCTCCGAGAATCGTACTGCAATCGATACCGCAGCGCGGCTCTCGGCTCGTGCAAAGGCGTCCCTCCATGGCGTTTTTGTCGAGGATCAGGATCTGTTGCGCTGGGCGGGCTTGCCGTTCGCCCGCCAGATCGCGGTCGGAGCCGGCGCCGAGCCGTTTACGACGGAACAGATCGAGCTGCACCTGCAGGTCGAAGCCGGACGGGCCCAGCGCGATATTAACGCAGCAGCAAAACGGCATGGGCTGGACCATTCATTCGAAATCGTGCGGGGCAATTTGGAAACGGCCCTGAGCGCCGCGACCGAGCGCGATCTCGTTGTTGCCGGCGGGCTGACCCGACCGATCGCCGGCCATTTTCGGGTTGCATGCCGCTGGTGGTCGTCGATCGCATCGGCGCCGGCGCCGTTCCTGCTCGCCCGGGACGCTTGGGACAGCGCCGGCGCAGTGGTCATGTTGCTGGGTGACCGCCGCTCGGCCGCGGTTCGGTTGATCGAGGCGTCGGCGCAAGCCGCCGAGGCGAGGGACGGCGTCTTGACTGTGGTTTGCCTCCCCGGCATTGCCGGCACCCAAGGGTTTGAGAAGTGGATCGAAGAGCAGCTGACTTCTCATCGCGTCAGGATTCAGATCGAGGTCGCGCCAGTCGGATTCGCCGCATTGGGCCGCCGGATCGGCGAACTCAACTGCCGGCTGCTGGCGATTGACGCTAGCCAGAGCGAAGAAAATGCCGACCGGCTGCGCGAGTTCGTCGAGCGCCTCGCCTGTGACATCCTGTTTGTGCGCTGAAATTTCGGATCATCGGGATTAAGCGCAGCCGGTCCAGAGGTAGCTTCTCCGATAGACCGGCGCGCCGCAGGCGTAGGGCTACCCGCATACCGCGTCGAGTTAAAAGAGGGAGCAGCAGAGACGATGGGCCACCCAACCATTTATCCGACCGGGGTCACTTTGTACGATCCTGCAAAAGCATGGAGCGGCTACACGATTTTTCCGGCGGCGGATCTCGGCGCCTTGCTGATCGATATGAATGGAACGGAAGTGCAATTATGGAAAGGCCTGCAGGGCTTCCCCAATAAATTGCTGCCCGGCGGACAAGTCTTTGGCAGCACCGGGCTCCGCGATCCTGAGCATAGCTACCAGGATCAAACAGATCTGGTCCAAGTCGACTGGGAAGGCAATATCGTTTGGCGGTTCAGCCGGCTCGAACATATCGCCGATCCCGGAAATGAGCCGCGCTGGTATGCGCGCCAGCATCACGACTTCCAGCGCGAGGGCAATCCGGTCGGATATTATGTCCCTGGCCAAACGCCGATGAATGATCGCGGCAATACCCTGTTGCTCGTGCACCAGGACGTGCGAAATCCGAAAATCTCGGATCAGTTGCTGCTAGACGACAAGCTGATCGAGGTGAGCTGGGAAGGAGAAATCCTCTGGTCATGGAGCGCTCACGAACATTTCGACGAGCTGGGCTTCGATGATGCGGCAAAGACAGTTCTGTTCCGCGATCCCAATCTCAGGAGATTGGCCGGCGGCTCAGCCGGCGACTGGCTGCACATCAATTCGGCATCCTATATCGGCCCGAACCGGCATTTCGATGCCGGCGATACCCGGTTTCATCCGGAAAATATTATCTGGGATTCGAGAGAGGCGAACATTATCGCCATCATCGAGAAGCGGACCGGCAATATCGTCTGGCGGCTCGGCCCCAGCTACGACGGCAGCGACGCCGAGCGCAAGCTGGGTTGGATTATTGGACAGCACCACGCTCACATCATCCCGCGCGGTTTGCCGGGCGACGGTAACTTACTGGTGTTCGACAATGGCGGCTGGGCCGGTTACGGCCAGCCCAATCCTGCGTCGCCGACCGGCCGTCAGAACGCGAGGCGGGATTACTCGCGGGTTTTGGAAATAGACCCAATCTCACTGGAGATTGTCTGGCAATACACGCCGGCGGAAGCGGGTTTTGTTATGCCGCTCGACGCCTCACGATTCTACAGCCCCTTCATCAGCAGCGCGCAGCGGCTGCCCAATGACAATACCTTGATTACTGAAGGATCGGACGGCCGTATTTTCGAGGTTACCCGTGACCATGAGCTGGTTTGGGAGTACATCAGTCCTTATTGGGGCCGCCGCGGCCTCAATATGGTCTATAGGGCCTATCGCGCACCCTATGATTGGGTATCGCAGCGCCAAGCGCCGACAGAAACGCCGATCACCCCGTTGGAGAAGTCGCAGTTCAGGGTGCCTGGCGCCGCTGCGCCGGGGCGCGAACGCGAAATCTCCGTGCCGGGGATCGAGGCGGATCAGCCAGACGCCGCCTTCTGCGTGATGCCTTCTGACCACGCTCCCTGACTACGCCGGACAGCGCTTTCGGCTCTTTAGGTGACGTTGGCGGCGAGCGGCTTGCGCACTCGCATCAACGCTTCGTCCTCGGGGTCGGGCGCGACCGCGAAGCCGAGTGTCCGGCACATCTCCAGCATCGGCCGGTTTTCGCGCAACACTTCGCCGACCAATTCGCCGATACCCCGCTCTCGGGCGATGCCGATCAGCCGCGTCATCAACAGGTGACCAACGCCGCGGCCTTGCCAATCGCTGCGCACGGCAATCGCGTATTCCGCGCTTTGGTGATCGGGATCCGCGAAAAAATGGGCGATGCCCAGCGCCGTTTGCTGATCTTGCGCCAGCAGCGCCATCTCTCGGTCGTAATCGACTTGCGTTAGGCGCGCAGCGACCGCGTGGGTCAGTCCACGGACCGGGGTGAAAAAGCGCAAGCGCAAATCTTCGGGGCTCATATGCCCGGCGAGGTCGTGCAGCAGCGGCTCGTCTTCCGGCCGCGCTGGGCGCAATTGCACGATGGTGCCGTCGCGCAGCCGTTCGCTGCTTTCGAGATCTTTCGGATAGGGCGCGATCGCCAGCCGGGCCGCCCCGGCCACGATCGACGGAGCTACGCGAATGCGTGCATCGAGCGCTGCCACCCCGACGAAGTCGGCGAGCAGCGGGTTGATGTCGAGTTCGCTGATCTCGGCGTGGTCGGCCGCGAGCTGACCAATGCGGATGAGCAGTTCGGCGATTGCGTCGATGGCGGCGGCCGGCTTGCCGCGATATGCCTGCAACAAGCGCCACACCCGCGTCTGGGCCATTTGCCCGCGCGCCAGCAGCAGGTTGAGCGGCGGCAGGGCGACCGCGCTGTCTTGTATGATTTCGACTCCGGTGCCGCCTTGACCGAAGACGACAACCGGGCCGAAGACTGGATCCTCGCTGAGCCCGATCAGAAGCTCGATCGCACCGCGCCGCCGGACCATCTGCTGCACGACGACGCCCTCGATCCGGGCTTCCGGGCAAGCGGCCCGAACTCGCGCGAACAGTGCTGCCGCATCGTTACGCACCGCCACGGCACTGGCAAGGTCTAGCGCAACGCCGCCGACATCGCTCTTGTGGATGATGTCGGGCGAGCTGATTTTGAGGGCGACCGGAAAGCCGATTGCGACAGCGGCGGCTACCGCCTCCTCGACATCGGCCGCGTTCCGAGCGGCCGGTTGCGGGATGCCATAGGCGGCAAGCACCGACCTCGCCGCCTCCGCATCGAGCCAGGATCGACCGTCGGCCAACGCATCGGATATGATGGTTCGGACAGTTTCGACATCCGGTGCGAACGGATCGGGGCGTGCCGGTGGCATCTCCATCAGCAATAACCGGTTGCGCTGATAATTGACGCGATGAAGGAAGCCGGCTACCGCCGTCTCGGGCGTGTCGTAGGTCGGGATCCGTACCGCGCTGAAGAGGCGGCGCCCGGCCTCGGCCGAATGTTCCCCAAGCCAGGCCGTGAAAATATTTCGATCCCGCAGCCTGTCTCGGGGAATCTTACCGACAGCGTCGATCACGGCGTGCGCCGCTTCTTCGGGTTCGACGAGGGCGGTTGGGCTATTGAGGATCAGGAATGCGTCGATGCCGCGGTCGGCGAGCAGCGCTGTCAGCGCATCGGCATAACGCTTGCCAGGCCCCTCGTTGGCGATGTCGACCGGATTGCCGCGGCTCCAGTTTGGCGGCAGTACCCGGTCAAGCTGTTCGATGGTTTCATCAGTCAGGCCGGCCAGCCTTCCGCCCGTGACCTCTAGTGAGTCCGCGGCGAGCACGCCGGCGCTCCCGCTGTTGGTCAGGATCGCGAGCTTGTCACCACGCTGGGCGCGGGTCAGCGCCAGGGTCTTGGCCGCCTCGAACAGCTCGGCCATGTGCCGAACGCGAAGCATGCCGGCGCGGCGAAACGCGGCGTCATAGACAGCGTCCTCACCGGCCAGCATTCCGGTGTGCGCCGCCGCCGCCCGCGCCCCTGCGGTGGAATGGCCGGCTTTGAGTACAAGCACCGGCTTGCCGCGCGCGGCGGCGCGGGCGGCAGACATGAACTTGCGGCCATGGGTGATCCTCTCGGCGTAGAGCAGGATGGCACCGGTTGCCGGATCGGCGGAAAGGTAGTCGAGCATATCGCCAAAATCGACGTCGGCCATCTCGCCAAGCGAGACCACGTGCGAAAAGCCGATGCCGCGCGGTGCCGCCCAATCGAGCATCGCGCCGATCAGCGCTCCGGATTGGCTCACGAAGGCGATGTCGCCAGGCGCCGGCGCCAAATGCGAATAGCTCGCTTGGAGACCGAGTTGCGGCACCATGACGCCCATGCTGTCGGGACCCACCAGGCGCATCAGGTAGGGACGCGCCGCGTCCAATGTGGCCTTTCGCAACCCGTGGCCTGTGTCGCTTGGTTCGGCAAAGCCGGCAGTTATGACGACCGCCGCCTTAGTGCCGATTGCCCCAAGCGCGGCGACGACACCGGGAACCGTCTCGGGCGGGGTCGCGATGACCGCCAGATCGGGCGGACCGGGCAGGCTCGTCACCTCGGGATAGACCGGCATGCTGAGGAGGCTTTGATGCGGGTCGACCACCAACAATTCGCCGTGGAAGGCTGCACGGCGAAGGTTGCGCAGAACCACCACCCCCACAGAGCCTGGTTGCTCGGTGGCCCCGATCAACGCTACCGACCGGGGTTTGAACAGCTTGTCGAGGTTACGGACGGACATCGAGCCACGACCCCGTTTGCGCCGGCGACTATGCCCCGTATCACGAAAAACGCGAATTGATTCGGATCGGCCGGGAGGCCGCCATCAACGCCGAGGCGGCGATACGCCCGCGGCGAGGCCCATGCGGACCAATTCGGAAAGGCTGTGCGCGCCCATCTTGTCCATCACCCGGGCGCGATGGATCTCGACGGTGCGCGGGCTGATGGCGAGATCGTAGGCGATCGACTTGTTGGGCAGCCCGACCAGGAGGCCCTGCAGTACCTCGCGTTCTCGCGGGGTCAGCAAGGTCAGCCTTGCCGCGGCGGCCAGCGCGATCTGGTCCTGGCCGTGCGGCTCGGCGACCCGCGCCAGCGCCACCGCGGCGCTATTAAGGATCGTCTGGGCGGTAAATGGCTTTTCGATGAAGTCGATCGCGCCGGCTTTCATTGCTCGCACCGCGAGCGGCACATCGCCATGGCCGGTGATCATGACCAGCGGGAACGGCAGCCCGCGCTCGATCAGCCGCTGCTGCAATTCGAGCCCGTCCATTTCTGGCATCCGGATGTCGGCGATCAGGCAGCCTGGCCGCAGGGCCGGCGCCGCCGCGAGAAATTCCGGCGCTCCCGCAAAGCTTCGCACGGTATAGCCCCGCGCCTCCAGCAACAGAGACAGGGAATCACACACGGCTTCGTCGTCGTCGACGACATAGACCAAACGATCAGCCGGCATCGGCGTCCTGCTCGCCTCTCACCGCCGGGAGGGTAAGGCGAAAGATCGTGCCTCCTTTCGGTCCTGGGGCGCTCGTCAGGCGGCCTTGATGCGCCTCGACGATGTCCCGGCATATCGACAATCCGAGGCCCATGCCGGCTTTCTTGGTCGTAGCGAAGGGTTGGAACAGCCGGTCGGCAAGCTCTGGCGGAATGCCCGGCCCGGTGTCGGCGACGCTGATTTCCGCCGCGCCCGCAATCCCCCGCGAGGCAATGACAAGCTCGCAGCGGTTGCAGCCGGTCATTGCTTCGATCGCGTTGCGCACCAAATTTACCACAACTTGCTTGATCTGTACGCCATCGGCGAGGACCGGCGGCAGGTGAGGGTCCAGCTCCAGCGCGACCCGAATCCCCGATTGCCCTGTGCCGACCAGTGCGAGGGCGAGCGCTTCCTCGACCAATTTGTTGAGCCCCTCGACCCGGCGTTCGGTTTCCCCTTTGGTAACGAACTGACGCAACTGACGAATGACGCCACCTGCTCTTTCGGCCTGGGCCACCGCGCGCTGGATAAGGTCTGCCACCCGTTCGGTCGGGTTAGGCGCGTTTTCGAGCAGATGCCGTGCGGCTTCGAGATAATTGATCACGGCCGTCAGCGGCTGGTTCAGCTCATGCGCCATGGTCGATGCCATCTGGCCCATGACGCTGATCCGCGACGCGTGAAATACCTCCGCTTGCAGATCCTGTATGCGCCGCTGCGCTTGCTGCTGCTCGGTCAAGTCGCGCACGAAACCGGTAAAGAACCGGGCGCCGCCAGACTGAAACTCGCCGATCTGCAACTCCATCGGGAAGGTCTCGCCATGCTTGCGCAACCCGACGACGACGCGGCCGGTGCCGATGATCCGACGCTCGCCGGTTTCGCGATAGCGGCTCAGATAGGCGTCGTGACCCTCGCGGTACGGGGACGGCATCAGCAGGCTGACGTTGTTGCCGACGATTTCGGCCTCGCTGTAGCCGAACAGCCGCTCGGCTGCGGGGCTGAAGGACTGAATGCTCCCACGGTCGTCGATTACGACGATGCCGTCCGGCACCGTGTCGAGGATCGAGCGCAGTCGGGACTCCCTTTCCTGCAGCGCGAACTCGGCCGTCCTGCGTCGGCTGATATCGCGGACGATGCCGACAAAGATGATCTCGCCGTCGGCCTGTGCTTCGCCGACCAGCAAGTCCATCGGAAAGATCTTGCCGTCTTTGCGGCGACCGGAAACCTCGCGGCCGACGCCGATTATCCTTCTCTGCCCGGTGCGCAAGTAATTTGCGAGATAACCGTCATGCGCACCGGCGTAAGGCTGCGGCATTAGTATGCTGACGTTATGGCTGACAAGCTCCTCGGCAGCGTAGCCGAAGATCCGCTCGGTCGCCTTGTTGACCGAGCGGATGGTGCCGCGACGATCAACGACGATGATCGCGTCGAGCGCAGCCTCCATGACGGCATGAAACAGTGGACCGCCTTCGCCCGTCTGCCGAGCGGGCAGCGTGCGCGTCCTAGTCGCGGAGGGCGGCCGAGCGGTTGTCATCTACAGCTCTTTGCAGGGGCCGCCACAGCGATCTGAACCGTTTAGCGACACGGGCCCTTTACCTAGCTTGGTAGAATAACCCGACGCGGCGATCAGAGAACAGCGTCGAGGTTGTAGGCTCAAACCGCCTAATGCGCGATCAGCACCGGCAACGGGGCATCTGCGAGGATGCGTTGAGTGAAGCCACCGAACACCCATTCCCGCAGGCGGCTGTGGCCGTAGCCGCCGAGGACGAGGAGTTCTGATTTCGCGCACGCTGCGGCGATCAAAGTCTCGGCGGCCTCGCGCGGGCCAGGCGTCAGCCGCTCTGCCGTAGCCGCAAAGCCGTGCCAGGCCAGACTTTGCACGAGCCGGTCGGCATCGTCGCGCCGGCCCTCTTCCTCCTCGACACTCATCCTTTCCTTTTGTCACCTTACTTGGTTCGGTTGGTCTTGCTCATTTTGCCGCCTGTTTGCGCGGGCGGCGAACACCGGAGCGGGCGCGTTTTCTTCGCGACCCTCACGCACGAACTTCATCACGCGCCGCGCTCCAAAATCTCACAACCAAACACACACAACCAAAAATCAAAACATGAAAACTGAAATCATCCGCGTCCAAACAAACCACGGCGTCACTGAATTTGCCAACGCCAGAGCCGCCGAAAAATACCGCGCCAAGTGGCGGCGGAGGAAATTCTCGGGGCGAACGAACCGGCCCTCCAAAAGCTCGGCAGTCAGTCGCAATCGCCGACAATCAATCCTTACACCGCCGGACTGTTGGGATTGCCCGGAAATCCGACGCCGACGGAATACGCGGCGGCGTGGCAGGCGAACGGAAACCAAAGCGCGATGTTGAACACGCCCAAAGTCCGCGCCGCACTCATTGCGCTGGCGCAAAAAGAGCAAGGCATGAGCCTTCAGCGTGCGACGGAATTTGTTCGTGTCCGCTGCCCGAAACTTTTCGCTCTCCATAATCGGCACGGGCGCGGATGAAAAGTCCGGCATGACACCGGAAGCCGCCCGCGAGAATCTCCCGCCAGCAACGAACGCCAAGCCGCAAACGAAATTCTTTTGGCGATTGGCCGTCCGGTGAAATGCGCCATGTGACCGATGCTCTGCCCGTCAAACATTTCGTTTGGCCTGAACGTTCGCCAGCCGCACAGACTGGAAACTCGCAACACCGCGCAAGTGTTGTCGGGGATTCAGCACGGCGAATGGCGCGAGCCGGTTTCCCGTGTCCGTGAACTGCCAGCGGATTCACCGGAGCAAAAATCCGCCAAGACTCGCCCTGCCCTTTTGCACCTTTTCGGGCGTCTTTTCCTACCGCGAAAACACCGCGCTTGTCCAGCACTCTGGACAAATCGGAATTGATCTTGACGGGCTGGGCGAAGCCGGGGCGGTTGCCGTGCTTCAAGCTGCCGTCGCCGACGCTTATTGCCTTGCGGCGTTTCGTTCAACTCGCGGTGAAGGCGTCCGGTTGATTTTCAGAATCCCGCCTTGCACGGCAGAGCAACACGCCGCCGTTTTCGAGCAAGTCGCGCTTACATGTTCGCAACATTTACGGACACGACGCCGACGAATCCGGCAAGGATGTTGCGCGGGCAAGTTTCGTCAGCTTTGACCGTGGCTTGTGGTTTCATGCTGCCGCTGGTTCTACCGATTCACTACCCGATGCACACAGCGATTCAGAGAGAGACACTCGCTGTGTGTCTCCCTTACGCTGGACATCTGGCTTTGACCTGCTGGGGCTGGTTTGGACGGCATATGCCAACACCGCGCCCGTGCCAAGACGATACGGTCAAAACGCATGGAGCTTGCTTGGACTTGGGCATGGCACTTGCTTGCACGCCGGAACGGATCAAGAGCCGTTGACGCCCCGACTTATTGACTCGGCTTTTGAGGCATGGCTGGCGTGAACACCGACAAGGTGTCCGCGCTTCGATGTTCACCGGATGAATACCGCGCGCGAATTGTTGCGAGCGTCGAAGGGCGCGAGCGCAAGCCGTGGTTCAAATCCGCCGCTGAAAAATGGCTTCGCTGGACGCGGCACAAGGATTTTCCCCGCGATGGAATGCCGCACGAAAAGATTTTGTTCGCCGTCCGGCAGCATTGCGCCGAATCCAAGAGCCGGGAATTTTTCATCGGAGCGCGGGACGCTGGGCTTGTGGCGGGCGTCAGCAAAGATACGGCTGCACGGATGCTACGCAAACTTTGCGAGGACGGGCAGCTTGAAAAAATCGGCGACGGCGCCGCAACTCGCGTCACGCGCAAACCTACCGGCTGAAATGACAACGCTCGAAATCATCTTGGCCGAATGTCGCCAGCGCGGACTGCGATTCCGTCCGTGCCGTGGCAGGCTTGAAGTCTCGCCGATTGCGAAATGTCCCGACTCACTCGCCGCCGTGTTGAAAGAAAAAATCGCGCCGAAATTCTGGCGTGGCTGTGCCGCAACCGCTTTGCCCGGCTGCCACATCCCGCGCTATCGCGCCAGCATCGGCGCAAGCCAATGTCCAACCGCCGAAGTTTTCACATGAATGAATTCCCCGCCATTGAATCACGCCGCGAGCGGCTTCGCCGGATTGGTTTCCAGCCCGGCAAAAGCGGCAATCCGCGTGGCAAAAAAAAGGCGCGGCGTCGCTGGCACTGGCCTTGCAAAAGTTGCTGGCACGCGAGCCGGACAGACTTGAAGCCGTGGCGCGGACGTTGGTTGACGCCGCGATTGCTGGTGACGTGTCCGCCGCACGGCTTTTGTTTGAACGGCTGGACGGAAAAGAGTCCACCGGCTTTTTCAACATCAATGTTGACGCATCCGACCGCCGCACGGCGGTTTCAATCAGTCCGCAAATCCTGTCGGAAATCGCAGCCAGCCGCCAAAAATACGACGCCGAAAAATTATGCCAAACGTCAGCGACTACCTAATCAGCCCGCCCGGCTTTGCCAAGCCTTTTGGGTTTGCGGCTTTACCCGTGGCAAGAGAAATTCTTTGGGATTTGGAATTCGCCCGGCGCGTCGCTTTGCGTGCGGCGAACGGCAGCGGCAAGACCAGCGTTGTCGGCGCGAGCGCGGCATTATGGCACGCCGCCGCATTTCCGGGCAGCATGACCATTTGCACCGCGTCCGTTTATCGCCAAGTGTCAGAGCAACTTTTCCCGACACTTCACAGAACACGCGGGCAAGTTTCCCGGCGGGACGTTCAACGCAACGGACGTGAAACTTGCCAACGGTTCAGAAGATTTTTGGATTTGCCACTGACGACGCCGGAAAATTTGAAGGCTGGCACAACCCGCACTTGCTGATTATCGCCGACGAATCTAAATCGGTATTCCTCGACGGAATTTTTGAAGCAATGGAACGCTGCGCCCCGACACGTTTTCTGTGTATGAGTTCGCCGGGCGGTTGCTTTGGATTCTTTCACGCGGCGTTCAACTCACGGCGAAAGTATTTCCGGCAACACGTCGTCACCGCGTTTGACTGTCCGCACATCCCGCAAGCGTGGATTGATTCGCAGCTTGAAAAGTATGGCCGCGAACACCCTTTGATTCAGTCCATGATTTTCGGCGACTTTATGACCGGCGACGCGGACGGCTGCGTTATCCCGCTGGCGTTCGTTGAACGCAACCTTGCCCGCCCGCCCGCGTTCGCTGACAACGGCGACACGCAAGCGTTTTGCGACTTCGCGGCAGGCAGGGACGAAAATGTTTTGGCCGTGCGGCGTGGCAACCGCGTTCAAATCGTGGCGGCTTGGCGGGAAGCTGACACCATGAAAGCCGTTGGCCGTTTCATTCAGCTTTTCCGCGAGCAAGGTTTGATGCCCGCACAAATCAGCGGTGATGAAGGCGGGCTTGGCATTGCGATTTGTGACCGGCTGGCGGAAAACGGCTGGGCAATCCATCGTGCGAACAACGGCAGCCCGGCGAGCAAGCCGGAAGCGTATTGCAACCGGGGGCGCGGAAACGTGGTTTGAAGCCCGCGTGCAAATTGAAAAGGGCGGAATCATCCTGCCAAACGACCAGCGAGCTAATCGCGCAACTCACTTCCCGCCGTGGCTGGCCTGATTCAAAGGGACGGCTGCAACTCGAATCAAAGGCGGATATGCGAAGCCGTGGCTTGCCATCGCCAGACCGCGCTGACGCCGTGCTGGGCGCAATGCTGCCCGAACACACCGGCCCGCAAGCCGCCGTCGTGTCCCGTGGCTATCTGGGCGCGAAACCATGCTGGCCGGGATGCCCCGACGCTCCGGTGGCTTTGATTGGCCGTCAGACCACCCTTTCCGTCCCCGTGGCAGCAACCGCCGTCCGGTTCTGTAAAGCCCGCTGGCGAGCCGCCACCCCCGCCAGCCGTCAACAACCCTACCCAAACGCCCCGACGCGCCTACGGGCAAGCCAGACGCCTTCCCGCCCCGTCTTAAAACCAGTGCAACAGAGACGTGTTGCACACCTGCCTTGCACCTGAAAATCAAAACCAAGCCGCCCGGCAACGGTTCGCACTTTCAACGCCGATTTAGTGCAACACAGTGCAACACCTGAAGTGTGAAACTGTGAGTGAAACGGCCATTTCGTGAGTTTCAAGCAAAGTGCGATTGTCGCTTTTATTCACGCGGCGTTTGTGCCGAATCGCGCCCTGTCGCGAAAAATCAAATACGGATTCGTAAACCGTAGGTCGGTGGTTCAATCCCGGACAACGGCTCCATTCTTATCCCAAAGTTCCCAATGAGTTGGCACACAGAGGGTGATTTTTCATTTGAAACAATCACGGACTTGAAGCTAAATATCGCCCAGAACTCAAGCTTGGCTTTCCAATTTTATCTCATTATTTGGCAATGGTCCGGTGGTAGATGAACCACCCGTAGCCGCTGAGTTCAAAATTCGGAAGAGCGGTGTCCACCGGATTGGGTCGCCCGCCGCTGATTTTCACCGGTTCAAAACCTTCGGCGGTTGACAATTCAACCGAGCCGGTCACACGGTGGCTGGAGAGGTTGATGAGGACCAGGAATTCTTCCTTCGCATCCCGTCGCAGGATGCTGACAACTTCTCCCGGAGCACTGTTGGTCAGCCAAACCACTTCCCCGGTGCAAAGTGCGGACGATTGCTTGCGCAGCTTGATCAAGTCCCGGTAAATGTCGCGCAGCGGCGGCCGGCCGCCGGCATGCCAGAACACCGGCATTTTTTCAAACAAGGCCGGATCGGCCGATTCGGTGGCATCGCCCGCTTCCATGCCGTTGTAAAAGAGCGGCACGCCATCGAGCGTCAGCATCAACACCTGTGCCGCCAGCGCGCCGTCCATGCCGTAACGGGCCACCGCCCGGGTCTGCTCATGATCATCGGTGATCGCAGATGCAATGCGCCTTTGGGGAATTGCTTGTCGGTGGTGTCCAGCGATCGTTTTATGTATTCAGCCGGCAGCAGGCTGCTGATGACCTGGTCCACGGTG